>NZ_CP003984.1:0-1200000 GCF_000738435.1 Planktomarina temperata RCA23
TCGGTGGGCAGTGGCATTAAAATTTGAGCGACGTTGTCATGGGGCCGCGTTGAAGTCGGGCCGGATGAATGGTCGTTTGTATTGGGATTAAGTGAAACGTATGGCACTAGAGTTTTGGGATATCGCCGCGGATCGCTTGCGCAAGTCTCTCGGGAACAACAACTACAAGTCATGGATCGAACCCCTGCAACTTGTGGGAGAATCGGCCGGTACGGCAGAATTTTTCGTGCCGACCAGTTTTTTTGGAAATTACGTACGGCAGCATTTCGAAGATCAAATCCTCTATCAAATGCGCGAATCTGGGTTTGAAGTGACCCGTGTGACATTTTCCGTAGGGCGCTTGGATCAAGAACCTGTCGCGCGCCCGTCTTCCCCCGCTGTGGTCGCGCCCGTAAAGCCGCGCGAAATCCAAGGGGCAAAGCTCGACAAGCGCTTCGTATTCGACAATTTCGTTGTGGGCAAACCCAACGAGTTGGCTCATGCGGCGGCGAAACGTGTTGCGGAAGCGGGGCCAGTCACTTTTAATCCCCTCTTTTTATACGGTGGCGTTGGCTTGGGAAAAACCCATTTGATGCATTCCATCGCTTGGGAGCTGCAATCAAATCGTCCCGATATCAATGTGATGTATCTCTCTGCTGAACAATTCATGTATCGGTTCGTTCAGGCCTTGCGCGAGCGCAAGATGATGGATTTTAAAGAGCTGTTCCGCTCGGTCGATGTCCTAATGGTGGATGATGTGCAATTCATCGGTGGAAAAGACAGCACCCAAGAAGAATTTTTCCATACATTCAATGCCTTGGTTGATCAAAACAAGCAAATTATCATCTCGGCTGATCGTGCCCCGGGGGAAATAAAGCAATTAGAAGATCGCATCGCGAGCCGCTTGCAATGCGGTTTGGTGGTGGATTTGCATCCCACCACCTATGAGCTGCGTCTTGGTATTTTGCAGTCTAAAATTGAGCTGTATCAGTCCAGCTACCCGGGCATTGACGTGCGTCAGGAAGTTGTTGAATTTTTAGCACATCGCATTTCAACCAATGTGCGTGTGCTCGAGGGCGCTTTGACCCGGCTCTTTGCCTTTGCCTCACTGGTGGGGCGTGAAATTACCGTTGAGCTGACCCAAGACTGTCTCTCTGATATATTGCGTGCCTCGGATCGCAAGGTTACGGTTGAGGAAATTCAGCGTAAAGTGAGCGATCACTATAATATTCGCCTGTCAGATATGCTGGGACCAAAGCGCCTGCGCAGCTTTGCACGGCCGCGCCAGATTGCGATGTATCTGTGCAAGCAATTGACCAGCCGCTCATTGCCGGAAATTGGCCGTAGGTTCGGCGGTCGAGACCATACGACGGTGATGCATGGCGTGCGGAAAATTGAGGATTTACGGAATAAAGACAGTCAAATGTCCGACGACCTGGATCTCTTGCGACGTTCATTGGAGGCTTAGTGGCCTTTCAAAGCCATTAAGGGTTAAAACCCGTTAACACACTCTTGTGTCCTGTGGAAAACTCTTTACGGTTTGTCTTCATATACGTGACGGAGAACGGCAATGAAACTGTCTATTGAACGCGCAACTTTGTTGAAGGCTGTGTCCCAAGCGCAGTCTGTTGTGGAGCGTCGGAATACAATTCCAATTTTGGCAAATGTATTGATTGAGGCGAGCGGCGATCATGCGTCTTTTCGTGCGACAGATTTGGACATCGAGGTTGTGGATCGTGTGACAGCAATGGTGGAGCGCGCAGGAGCCAGCACGGTATCTGCGGTGACCTTGCATGAGATTGTGCGTAAATTGCCAGATGGGGCTTTGGTGACCTTGACAGATGACGGCGCCTCTGGCCGTTTGACCGTTGAGGCCGGCCGGTCAAATTTCTCTTTGACGACGCTGCCGAAGGAAGATTTCCCGGTTATGGCGACCTCGGAATATACCTCTAATTTCACCGCTTCTGCGATGACCTTGCGCCGGCTCTTTGATAAATCGAAGTTTGCCATTTCCACCGAAGAGACCCGTTATTATTTGAACGGTGTCTATATGCATGTGGCTGAGGGTGATGGGGGTCAAAAATTGCGCTGTGTCGCCACCGACGGTCACCGATTGGCGCGGATTGATGCGGATCTGCCAACAGATGCCGGAGATATGCCCGGCGTGATTGTGCCGCGTAAAACTGTTGGTGAAATGCGCAAATTGCTTGATGACGATGACGCGCAAATTGCCGTTTCAGTCTCAGAAACCAAAGTGCGCTTCGCCACGCCAAATGTTACGCTGACCTCAAAAGTGATTGATGGCACCTTCCCAGATTACACGCGCGTCATTCCTTCGGGCAATACGCGCAAGTTGGAAGTGGATGCGGCCGAATTTGCCAAGGCAGTTGACCGCGTGGCCACGGTGTCCTCAGAGCGGTCGCGAGCTGTGAAGCTGGCATTGGATGAAGATCGCTTGATCCTGTCGGTGAATGCACCAGACAGTGGCGCTGCCGAAGAAGAATTGGCCGTTGCCTATGGTGATGAAAAATTGGAAATTGGCTTTAACGCGAAATATCTGCTCGAAATTGCCAGTCAGGTTGATCGGGAAAATGCGGTGTTCTTATTCAACACGTCAGGGGACCCAACCTTGATGCGTGAGGGCAATGATACATCGGCCATTTATGTCGTCATGCCCATGCGCGTTTAAGCTGGCGTGAATGTGAAGGGCGCAGATGCCCAATCTTGCTGTTGAATCCTTAAACCTTTCGCACTTTCGGTCGCATCATGTAGTGCAGATCGAGTGTGACCCGCGACCTGTGGCGATTTATGGCGCCAATGGGGCTGGCAAGACCAATATTTTAGAGGCAATATCCTTGCTTTCGCCTGGTCGCGGCGTGCGGCGGTCGAGTGCGGAAGAAATGACCCGCCGTCCCGAGGCGCTGGGCTGGAAGGTCTCGGCTGTTCTGCGCACGCAAGATCGGCTGCATGAGATAGAAACCTGGTCGCAAAATGGTGCGGCGCGTCAGTTGCGGATTGATGGCAAAGCGGCCACTCAAGTCATGTTGGGGCGCATTGCCCGTGTCCTGTGGTTGATCCCTGCGATGGACCGTCTCTGGATTGAAGGTGCGGAGGGGCGCCGGCGGTTTCTGGATCGCATGACGCTCTCATTTGATCCAAACCATGGTGAGCAGGTGCTCATCTATGAAAAAGCCATGCGCGAGCGCAATCGTCTGTTGAAAAACCAGGTGACCGATGCCCATTGGTATCGGGCTATTGAGGGGCAAATGGCCGCTACAGGCGTGAAGATCCGAAAAGCTCGGGAGGAGGCTTTGGAGTATATCCACGCGGCGCAAGATCAGGCAGAAACAGCCTTTCCAACTGCGCATTTGACCCTGACCAATCCGGAAAACATAGAATTTTCAGCCAATAGCGATGATCTCGCGGAACTTCTAGCCGATTATCGCAGTCGCGATTTGGCCGCAGGTCGTACCCTTGCCGGTCCGCATCGCGATGATGTTTTCGGTGTTTTTGCGGCAAAAGATGTTCCAGCCAAAGACAGCTCCACCGGCGAGCAAAAGGCGCTTTTGATTTCGCTCATCCTTGCCAACGGTCGTGCCCTGAAAGAACAAACCGGCCTGCCGCCGATTTTACTTTTGGATGAGGTGGCAGCGCATTTGGATGCTGCCCGCAGAGCGGCGCTCTATGACGAAATTTGCGCGCTGGGTGCTCAGGCCTGGATGAGTGGCACAGGGCCTGAATTGTTTGAAGAACTTGGCGATAGGGCGCAGCATCTTTTGGTGACAGAGGTTGAGGGGAAATCAAAAGTGGATCTACAATGACTTTGGCTTTTTCTGATTTGGCGCTTTATGCCATAGCTGTTTTTATTTTATTCATTACGCCCGGCCCGGTTTGGGTCGCACTTTTGGCGCGTGCTATGTCGGGCGGCTTTCAGGCGGCTTGGCCTTTGGCATTGGGTGTGGCGATTGGCGATGCGGTTTGGCCGGTTTTGGCCGTCCTAGGTGTGAGTTGGGTGGTCAATGAAATTGCCGGCATCATGATCATCTTGCGCTATGGCGCGGCCGTGGTCTTCCTTACCATGGGAGCATTGTTGATCCTCAAGGCCGATGTCGCTTTGAACAGTGACCGGCGCCTAACGCGACCGGGCATGTGGGCGGGCTTTATCGCAGGCGTGGTGGTGATATTAGGCAACCCAAAGGCCATTTTGTTTTACATGGGCGTTCTGCCGGGCTTTTTTGACCTGACGCAGGTCACGGCCTGGGATGTTTTGGCCATTGTCGTGGTCTCCATCCTCACCCCGCTTTTGGGGAATTTGACCATTGCTGGCTTTGTGAATCGCGCGCGTGAGCTGTTGCAAACACCGGCGGCGGTGCGGCGAATCAACCGCATTTCCGGAGGTCTTTTGATCGCTGTTGGGATCATTATTCCCTTTGCATAGTCACTTGGAAAAAGCATTTTTTTGCGAAAGATGATATCGCGTTTGTTGCTTTAAAAAATCGTAGCCTGAACCACAATCTATTGTGCCATTTGCGTGACATTCATCTCGAATTCCGCTATTTGTTGTGTAACTCAAAAAAGGGTATCGGGATGTCTGAGCAAACTGTGGATGTTGAAGAATATGGCGCAGATTCCATTAAGGTTCTTAGGGGCTTAGAGGCTGTTCGCAAACGGCCGGGGATGTATATCGGTGACACGGATGATGGCTCCGGTTTGCATCATATGGTTTATGAGGTTGTGGACAATGGCATCGATGAGGCGCTGGCTGGCCATGCGGATCATGTTTTGGTGCGGATCAATGCCGACAGCTCGGTTTCGGTCGCGGATAATGGTCGCGGCATTCCAGTTGGAATTCACGAAGAAGAGGGCGTGTCTGCCGCTGAGGTGATTATGACCCAGCTGCATGCGGGTGGTAAGTTTGACAGCAATTCCTACAAGGTTTCTGGCGGTTTGCACGGGGTTGGGGTTTCGGTTGTGAATGCCTTGTCGGTATGGCTGGAACTGCGCATCTGGCGCGAAGGCAAAGAGCATGTCGCACGGTTCGAACATGGTGACACAGCAGAGCACCTAAAAGTTGTGAGCGAGTGTGGCGATCGCACCGGCACGGAAGTCCGTTTCTTGGCGTCGACAGAGACCTTTTCAAATCTTGAGTATAAATTTGAAATATTGGAAAAGCGCCTGCGCGAATTGGCATTCTTGAATTCTGGGGTGCGGATTATTCTTGAAGACCTGCGCCCGGCAGAGCCTTTGCGCAGTGAGCTGTACTACGACGGCGGTGTGCGTGAATTTGTGAAATATCTCGACCGTTCCAAATCCTCAATCATGGAAGAGCCGATTTATGTCAAAGGCACCCGTGATGATATCGGTGTTGAAGTGGCGATGTGGTGGAATGACACCTATCACGAAAATGTCCTGCCCTTCACCAATAACATCCCACAGCGTGATGGCGGCACCCATATGGCGGGCTTTCGAGGGGCCTTGACCCGAACGATCAATAACTATGCGCAATCCAGCGGCATCGCCAAAAAAGAGAAAATCAGCTTCACAGGCGATGACGCACGCGAGGGTTTGACCTGCGTGTTATCCGTCAAAGTTCCTGATCCCAAATTCTCCAGCCAGACCAAAGATAAATTGGTCAGCTCAGAGGTGCGCCCGGCGGTTGAGGGTTTGGTGGGTGAGAAATTGGCCGAGTGGTTCGAGGAAAACCCTGCGCAGGCAAAGGTTATTGTTGGCAAGATTGTTGAGGCTGCTATGGCGCGTGAAGCGGCGCGCAAGGCCCGCGACCTCACCCGGCGCAAGACAGCGATGGATGTGAACTTCTTGGCAGGAAAGCTCAAGGATTGTTCGGAAAAAGACCCCTCAAAAACTGAAGTATTTTTGGTCGAAGGCGATAGCGCCGGCGGTTCTGCCCAAACTGGACGTGACCGCATGACCCAAGCGGTTTTGCCATTGCGCGGGAAAATTTTGAACGTGGAGCGCGCGCGGTTTGACCGGATGCTGGGCAGCCAAGAAATTGGCAACTTGGTTATGGCGCTGGGCACTGGCATTGGGCGCGATGAATTTAATATCAAAAAGCTACGCTATCATAAAATCGTGATCATGACCGATGCCGATGTGGATGGTGCGCATATCCGCACGCTCTTGCTGACGTTCTTTTTCCGTCAAATGCCAGAATTGATTGAAGGTGGTTATCTCTATATCGCGCAACCCCCCTTGTTTAAGGTGAGCCGGGGGCGTTCTGAAGTTTATCTCAAGGACCAGCCAGCCCTGGATGAATACTTGATCGAACAAGGCATTGAGGGCGCTTTGCTGCGCTTGACCAATGGCGAAGAAATTATTGGCGCCGATTTGATGCGTGTTGTGGAAGAGGCGCGTCAGCTGAAGCGCATTGTTGACGCATTCCCCACCCATTACCCACGTCATATTTTGGAGCAAGCGGCAATCGCCGGGGCTTTCGTGCCTGGGGCGGTTGATCGTGACTTGCAGGGCATGGCGGACGCCGTGGCGCGCCGGCTCGATCTCATTGCTTTGGAGTATGAACGGGGTTGGCAAGGTCGCCCAACCCAGGACCGCGGCATGCGCTTGGCGCGGATTTTGCGCGGCGTGGAAGAGGTGCGCAATCTCGATGGGGCAATGCTGCGGTCCGGCGAAGCGCGTCGCACAGGGATGTTGACCCAAAGTTTGCAAGATACCTACAGCGGCCCGTGCACATTGGTGCGCAAAGATCGGGTGCAGGTGGTCAATGGCCCCCTCACGCTGCTGAGCGCGATTTTGGAAGAGGGTGAGAAGGGGCTGTCGCTGCAACGCTACAAAGGCTTGGGTGAAATGAACCCCGATCAGCTTTGGGAAACCACATTGGATCCAGATGCGCGGACATTGTTGCAAGTGCGGGTTGATGATGTCGCGGAAGCGGATGATCTGTTTACCAAGCTGATGGGCGATGTGGTGGAGCCGCGTCGGGAATTCATCCAAAATAACGCGCTCAATGTGTCCAACTTGGATTTCTAAAACTGACCAAACAGGGGGTGCATGGGGCAATGCAACGCGGTGGCGTTTCCTTTTGGTATCAAGAGCTGGGCGGGTTGCCAAAGCCGCGCCCGGCGTTGGACCGCTCTGTAAGCGCTGATATTTGCATCATTGGGGCGGGCTATACCGGGCTTTGGGCCGCCTATTATCTTAAAAAAGCCGACCCATCTTTGAACATTGTTATTGTTGAAGAGCATTTCGCCGGTTTTGGCGCATCTGGTCGTAATGGCGGCTGGCTGTCGGGTAATTTTGCTTGGGAGCATGAAAAATATCTGAGCAGCGGTACGGCCGAGCAGGTCAAGGCCATGGTAGAGGCGTTTCATGGAACTGTTGATGAGGTCATTGCCGCGGCTGAGATGGAAGGCATCAATGCTGATATCCACCGCACACAGGAATTGGCCATTGCCACGAATGCGTATCAATTTCAGTGCCTTGCCCCTGAGCTGAAGCGGTTGCACCACTGGGGTGATCACCGCAGCCGGCTTGAAAGTGAAGCGCAATTGCGTGCGCGGATTGCCATTCCAAGCGCCAAGGGCGCGCTTGTGACCTCTGGTGTGGCACGGGTGCAGCCGGCCAAATTGGTACGCGGATTGGCTGATGCAGTGGCGCGATTAGGAGTTACGATTTACGAAGCGACCCGGGCCCATGAAATTTCCAAAGGTCAGGTCATAACCCATAAGGGCCGAGTGGCCTGCGCGGTGGTCTTGAAAGCAACCGAAGGCTATAGCGCCCAATTGCCCGGATATGAGCGGGATTGGCTGCCTCTCAACTCCGCTCAAATTGTGACGGAACCTTTGCCCTTAGAGCTGTGGCGGGACATCGGTTGGTCGGGTGCGGAGCTGATTGGAGATATGGCGCATGCCTATTGCTACTGCCAGCGCACAGCAGATGGGCGCATTGCGGTTGGAGGCCGTGGGCTGCCCTATCTTTTGAATTCCAAAATTCAACCCGATGGCCGACCCACCGCGGGCACAATTTCCCAATTGCGGGGGATTCTTGCGCGTCTGTTTCCTGCGGCGACCCATGTCCCCTTGGCCCATGCTTGGCAGGGGGTCTTGGGGGTTCCACGCGATTGGTGCGCCACTGTTGGCTTGGATCCTGAGACCAAGATTGGTTGGGCGGGCGGATATGTGGGGGTCGGTTTGACCTCGGCGAATCTCGCTGGGCGCACGCTGCGTGACTTGGTGCTATCAGAGCCTACGGCTTTGACCGAATTGCCTTGGGTCAACCGCGCGGTTCGTGCTTGGGAGCGTGAGCCTTTGCGGTGGATGGCGGTGCGCGGTCTATACGCGATGTTAAAAGCCGCAGATCGGGCAGAAGCCAATGGCAAAGCCCATGCACCGCATCTTGCGCGGCTTGGAGCTTGGATCAAATCTCAGTGAGGCGGCCCTATTTTGCGGCGGCGTCGATTTGCCTTTGGCGCTCACCAAAACGTGCACGGTCCTCATCAGAATATTCGTCTACACATTGGTGGCACTGCACGCCTTTGATATAGTCGACACGATTTTTATCCGACTCTGTGATCGGTCTGCGACAGGCATAGCATTGATCAAAACTGCCCTCGGCCAAGCCGTGACCGACGGACACGCGATTGTCGAAGACGAAACATTCACCGCGCCAGGTGCTCTCTTCTTGCGGCATCTCTTCAAGGTATTTTAAGATTCCACCCTTAAGGTGATAGACTTCCTCAACCCCTTCACCGAGCAGAAAATTAGTAGATTTTTCACATCGAATGCCGCCGGTGCAAAACATGGCAATCTTTTTGTTGTGAAAACGATGTTTGTTTTCAGCCCACCACTGGGGAAATTCGCGGAAGGTTTTGGTCTTGGGATCAATCGCCCCTTCAAACGTGCCGATGCCCACCTCGTAATCGTTGCGCGTATCAATCACCGCGACATCCGGAGCTGCAATCAGCGCGTTCCATTCATGGGGATCGACATAGTGGCCTGTGCCCGCGCGCGGATCGACATTGGGTTGGCCCATTGTGACAATCTCTTTTTTCAAGCGAACTTTCATGCGTTTGAAGGGCATGATGCTGGCCGTGCTCTCTTTATGTTCAAAGTCCGAACAGCCAGGCAGCGCGGCGATATGCGCCCAAAGCCGGGCAATTCCCTGTTTGGGTCCAGCGACTGTGCCGTTGATTCCTTCTTTGGCGAGCAAAATTGTGCCTTTGATGCCCTCATGCTCACAAAGTGACACCATCGGCGCGCGCAGAGCGCCCGGATCGTCAAAGCGGGTGAAGTGATAAAGAGCGGAGACTGTAAACATGATCTGCGTCATAATCTGAAGTTATCTTTGCTGCAAGATACATAGCTAAAGCTCCGCTAGCGCTTTATGGGTGCTTTGATAACATTGACCTTATGGGCGCGGATCATTACCTCTGTGCGCGAAGCTTGGATAGGGGGTCCAAATGCGTGCTCTGATTGTGGTTGATGTTCAAAACGACTTTTGTCCGGGCGGCGCTTTGGCGGTTGCCGGCGGTGATGAGATTGTAGAACAGATTAACAGCCGCATGGCTGATTTTGACGCGGTGATCCTCACTCAAGATTGGCACCCTGGGGGCCATTCCTCCTTTGCCAGCTCCCATAAGGCCGATGCGTTTTCCAGCATTGAAATGCCCTATGGTCCCCAAGTGCTTTGGCCAGATCACTGCGTGCAGGGCAGTTTTGGTGCAGCCTTTCACAAAGATTTGGCCACGGATCGGGCAGATTTGATTCTGCGCAAGGGCTATCGTCCAGGCATCGACAGCTATTCTGCTTTCTTTGAAAACGACCATAGCACAGCGACCGGGCTTGAAGGATATTTGAAGACCCGCGGGGTTCGGGATGTGACCTTCGTTGGATTGGCGACGGATTATTGCGTTGCTTATTCAGCGCTGGATGCGGCGCGGCTGGGCTTTGTGGTCAGCGTCGACACCGCCCTATGCCGCGCCATTGATATGGGCGGATCGCTGGACCAAGCACGGCGCAACATGGTGGCAGCGAAAGTGAGCCTTTTGTAATGGTAGATATTGCCACCCGAGTGTGGAATCACAAATGGAAAATCGACCCTATCGTGCGGTCGTTAATCGACAATGATTTCTATAAATTGTTGATGTGCCAATCGGTGCTCCGCAATCACCCAAAAACGGAGGTGACCTTTAGTTTGATCAATCGGTCAAGCGATATTCGCTTGGCAGAATTGATTGATGAGGGAGAGCTGCGCGAACAGTTGGATCATGTGCGCTCTTTGTCCCTGTCGCGTGGCGAAAGCACATGGATGCGCGGAAATACATTCTATGGCAAACGCCAGATGTTTACGCCCGAGTTTATGGATTGGTTCGAGGCGCTTAGATTACCTGACTATCACCTTGAGAAACGTGATGGGCAATATGAGCTGACGTTTCAAGGCAGTTGGCCCGAGGTGATGCTGTGGGAAATTCCGGCTTTGGCGGTTCTTATGGAGCTGCGCGGCCGCGCGGTGCTACGAGACATGCGCCGCTTTGAGCTTCAAATTCTCTATGCGCGGGCCATGGCCAAGCTCTGGGAAAAAATTGAGACACTGCGCGACATTCAGGACTTGCGCCTTGCGGATTTTGGCACGCGCAGGCGCCATTCCTTTTTGTGGCAAGATTGGGCTGTGCAGGCCATGACCGAAGGATTGGGAGACAAATTTATTGGTACATCCAATTGTTTGATAGCGAAAAATCGGGACTTGGCGGCGATTGGGACCAATGCGCATGAGTTGCCTATGATCTATTCTGCGCTGGCCTCCGATGATCAAGCCTTGCGCCAGGCCCCCTATGACGTTCTATCTGATTGGCATGAGGAGCACGATGGAAACCTGCGGATCATCTTGCCAGATACCTATGGCACAGAAGGGTTTTTAGACAATGCGCCTGATTGGCTTGCCACATGGACGGGCATGCGCATCGATTCTGGTGATCCAATTCAAGGGGCAGAACATGCGATTAAATGGTGGAAAAGCCGCAATGAAGATCCCAGTCAAAAACTGCTGATTTTTTCTGATGGTTTGGACGTGGAGAAGATCGCCGAGCTGCATCGATTGTTCGCTGGACGGGTCAGAGTCTCTTTTGGTTGGGGCACGCTGCTGACCAATGACTTCCGTGGTTTGGTGCCAAATGATGGGTTGAAGCCCTTCTCTTTGGTCTGCAAAGCCGTGTCAGCCAATGGCAAACCCACGGTCAAATTGTCCGACAATCCCAACAAGGCGATGGGTCCAGCAGATGAAATTGCGCGCTACAAACGGGTGTTCGAAGTTGGACGCCAAAACCCGCAAAGCGTCATCGTTTAAGCGGTTGTCAGCCATTGATGTGCCAAATGCAGCGCGCGTTCTGCATAGCGCCTTTGGACAGGGCTTTTTTTAGGCTGCCGCGCAATCACCCATCCGCAAGAGGCAAGCCCACGCAACATAAGGAAAAATTTGATATCATCTATCGATGGGGCTTTGCGGAGTGTTCCATAGCCCTCTGCAACCGCGGCGATCAGATCGTTCAAATGCCCTGCGGCGTAATGTTGCGACACACAGACCCCAAGATCGTAACCGCGATAGCCAAATCCCGCGTCGTCAAAATCAATCAGCGTTAGCCCTGACTTTGTTTGAAAGACATTTTCTTGCAAGGCATCCGCATGTATCAAGCCAAAATCCGCGCCCTTCATGGCGCTTAAATGGGCGTGAGCGGTCTGTCGGGTATAAACCATGAACTTTTTTTCACTGGCCGACAGCGATGGATTGTCCCAAAATCGCCCCCAAAAGGGAGATTTTCCCAGCAGGCCCGGCAGATCCCAGGCGGCGCGTGTGAGATCGTCGGTTTTTATGCGATCGCTGGTCTCATGCAGCTGAGCTAAGAGACGGCCCAATTGGTGATAAAGATCACAATGGGCGGTGACATCCGTACCAACGGGGGTGTCCATAGCCCCAATTGGCGCGCCCTCCACCCAGGTGATCACAGAGACAAAGCGTCCATCGGCCAACTTTGCCAATAAGGATCCATCTGCCTGCGCGAGGGGTTTGGGGCAGGCAAAACCCGCCTCCGCCAGCCGCAGCGTCCAGCGCAATTCTGACAAGATTGCCGCTTCACTTTGATATCCCGCCCGATGCAGGCGCAGCGCCATCGGTGTGCCGTCGCGCAGGATCTTATAGACTGCGTTTTCCCGCTCGGCGATCAACTCTATCTGACCATTCGCGCCCCATTTGGCGGCGATTTCTGAAAGCTCATTCATGCTTTGAAGGCGGCCTGTAGGATGTCACAGGCCATGGCGACATTCTCATTGGAAAACGGCATAGGTGGGCGCAGTTTCAAAATATTGCGATTGCGCCCTGAGCGCCCCATCAACAGGCCATGATTGCGTGCGTATTCGACGACATGGGCGGCCAAGGCTTCATCGGCAGCACCATCCGTTTCCAATTCCAAAGCGAAAAACAAACCACGTCCGCGCCGGCTGGCGATGCTGGGGTGGTCCATAGAGTGCAGCTCGCGCAAAAATACAGCACCGACGTTTTTGGCGTGATCTACCAAATTGTCCTGTTCAATGACGTCCAAAGTGGCCGCAGCCGCGGCGCAGCTTACTGGATTGCCACCAAAGGTGTTGAAATAGCCAAAGGCGTTGCGAAATTCAGCCATGACGGCCCGGCGTGCGACCACTGCTGCAACCGGATGCCCATTGGCCATTGGTTTGCCCAATGTCACAACATCAGGTGACAGGCCAAGCCATTCATGGCCCCACCAAGTCTCGCCGCCTCTGCCAAACCCGGGCTGAACCTCATCTGCGATCAACAGCCCTCCGGCGGCTTTGACCACTTGCTCGGCGGGCTTCATAAAATTCTGCGGCAAATCTGGCAGGCCTTCATTGGCGAAGGTCGGGCAAAATAGAAAACCCGAAAACCCGTGGCCTGAGGCCTCAAGATCATCAATGGCAGTTTGCAGCTCCCGTGCAAAAGCCGCGGCCTGATCGTCGGCAGTGCCACCAACCGGGCGCAGGGTGTCCGGCGCAGGGATGCGGCGGATATGGTCGGCATAGCCGCCGATGGGGGGCTTGCGCGACGAGAGCTGTGACACGGCCATCGTATTGCCGTGGTAGGTATTATCTGTGGCGATGATGCCAGTTTTCCCGGTCACAGCTTGGGCCATGCGCAGGGCAATGTCATTGGCCTCTGATCCGCTGCACACCATGATGACCTGATCCAATTGCGTTTGAAATTTGGCGGTGAGCCGCTCGCAATACTCCACAATTCCCGCGTGCAAATAGCGGGTATGGGTGTTCAGCTGAGCGGCCTGTGCGGCGATGGCTGAGACGACATGGGGGTGACAGTGGCCGACATGCGGCACGTTGTTATAACAATCGAGATATTTACGCCCGTCTGCATCCCACACCCAAACACCGTCACCTTTGACCAAATGCACTGGGGTTTCATAAAATGTGGGCACATTTGGCCCCAAAACTGCGGCACGCCGCGCCGCGAGATCACTCGACATCTTTCACCTTTCCGCGCAGAGATTTGACCACGCCGCGCTGAACTTTTCCTGCCAGGCGGCGTTTTTGCGATCCGAGTGTGGGGCGTGTGGCGATCCGGCGCTTTGGCCGTATCAAAGCCTGAAGGATCAGCTCTTTCAAGCGCTCTTTTGCAATCTCTCGGTTGCGTGCCTGTGAGCGGGTGTCTTCGACGCGAAAAATTATGGCGCCATCGGAGGTCCACTTGCGGCCGGCCAATTTTTTGAGTCGGGTTTTTACCGGGCCCGGGAGGTTTGGGCTGCGGGCCGCTTCGAAGCGCAATTCGACGGCGGTCGACACTTTATTGACGTTCTGTCCTCCAGGTCCCTGCGCACGGGTGAAACTTTCGGTCAGCTCCCAATCGTGAATCATTATTTCATCATTGATTTGCAACATGGGGCTACTATGCCACAAAGGAAAAGGGCCGCCCAGAGAGGACGGCCCTTCGAAAGTTGTGCGGAGGGCGGGTCGTTTAGGACCGTTTGCCCAAGCTTGGCGCTAAAACTCCAAGGGTTGCCTCAGAAATTCGCCTCCAAACCTGTTACGACTCCATTCTCCAATACCTTTCTCGACACTGGATCACCTCCTTTCAGCTGTTACATTTACCCACAGCTTGCCAGAGAGAGACACAAAGTCAATGGTTTTTTGCTGTACGTCCCACAAGATATAGCACCAAGAATCGGAACGGCACCAAAGCGATGAGAGCCAAGGACAGTTTCACAAGCCAATCTGCAACGGCCAGCGAAGCCCAAAGTGGCAGCTCCATACCCGCGCCGAGCAGCGGCACAGCACCCTGTGCCCAGTCTGGAACATTGCTGGTTTCCAGTCCGTTAAAGAGGGCAGAGAAAGCGATGCTGAAAAAGAGGAAGGTGTCCACAGCACTGCCGATCAGCGTTGAGGCCAGCGGGGC
The DNA here is from genome assembly GCF_000738435.1 of Planktomarina temperata RCA23. Taxonomy (NCBI): domain Bacteria; kingdom Pseudomonadati; phylum Pseudomonadota; class Alphaproteobacteria; order Rhodobacterales; family Paracoccaceae; genus Planktomarina; species Planktomarina temperata. Next base: position 14,404 of record NZ_CP003984.1, read on the forward strand.
CCGCCACCATGTGCCATGCCGCAAGCGGTCGAAGATTTGAACATCCAGCAACTGAGCCACCAGAAAGGCGGTGCCAGATCCCAAAGCCACGCGCAGTGTGACCGCTGGGAAACTATAGCCATCCCCTTGCAGCATGACTTGCGTGCCAATGAGTGAACAAAGAACACCAGCGGCAAAGCCGGCAAAGACCACACGGCGCGCGGCAGCAACACCATAGACGCGGTTCATCACATCGGTGACGAGAAAGGCGATGGGATAGGTGAATGCACCCCAGGTCAGCCAGTCTCCAAGAAGGAACTGAACCAGGATGTTGGAGGCCACAACGACGACAGCCATGGCAAGAATGCCAGGGAGATAGAGAGTTTTCATGTTTTATTCCGTTTTTTAGCCAAGGTAGCGGCGACTTGGTCAGATTTGACGTGCTCGGATACGAGCCCATAGGACATATTGCAAGCGATTTCCGTACAGCGGGCCCTCAGAGGTTTGACAAAACCGCGCTGCATTGTTGGGGCAATTTGGCCAAGGTGATCGGCGGCTTAGGTTTGCGCGGCTTGGCATTCGGGTTAGGTGGGGGGGGATTCAAGATGCGTTTGACCCATCCGGCCGCCTCCTTGCAGCCATCGCCGGGCGGTGGCGGGGCCTGGTTGATGCAATCCTCTTGGCCTTCTGGGCATTTTAGGCGGACGTGGAAATGATAGTGATGCCCGTACCAAGGACGAATTTTGCGCAGCCAACTGCGGTCGCCTGTCGCTGATTTGCACATAGCGACCTTGGCGCCTGGGAAAATAAATATGCGTGCCACCCGTGGATCTGAGGCGGCCAATTTGAGAACCGTTTCATGGTCTTTTGTCCAGCGGTCATTGGTATAAGCGCCAGAGGCCCGCCGCATGGATATAGAGGAAATCTCTTCCCGCTCTGCCCGGGTTAAAACGCGATCCGTTTTTGGCCGTAGCCATATATCCGCGTCTAGGCCAATTTGGTGACTGGCATGGCCTGACAGCATCGGCCCACCGCGTGGTTGAGAAATATCTCCAATGTAAAGACCCGACCAAGACGTGTTCTGGGCCACTTTGCGCGAGAGATCTTTTAGGTAGTCAATCGTGATGGGCTGTCCCCAATTTCGGTTTCGTGACAGGCGCATGGCCTGCCATGTGGGGCCAGTTTCTGGCAGAGCGGCCCCGCCGGCCAAACAGCCCTTAGCGTAGCTTCCAAAGGATTCGGATGCATGTTTTGATCCGATCTCAGCCGCACCGAAAAGGGTTTTTGCAGCCACGGTCATAGCCCGATCTGTCCGCGCTTGCGGACGGTCTGATTGCGTTTGTGCTTGAAGCGCAAAGGGCAGGCAGGCTGCGAAGAGCACCAGTGCAAAAAAATATCTGACGACAATCGGTCTCACGTCTCTTGATCTCCATTTGGGTTCACCCAGCGCAGCAAAAGCATCCCTAAGACGAACAGTCCCACAACGGGAGCAAAGCCTAGGCGGGCATCGTTCAGCAAGTAGGTAAATAAACCGATAAGAAGCGGTGCCAAAAAGGCGGTGGCCTTTCCGGCGAGGGCAAATAGGCCAAAGGCTTCCGTTGGACGGTTAGGATTGGTGTGGCGCACCATCATGGAGCGGCTGGCGGCATAGATCCCTCCGCCGGAGCCACCAATGGCCGCACCGCAGATGTAGAAAATGATATCGGGCAGTGCGGAGCCTTCCGGCAAGGCGAGACCAAAAAAGCTGTCTCTGGACATGCCAATGATGCAAAGCGAGACAAAGATCAGCACATAGATGTGAAAGTAAATCACGGGCAGCGGCCCCAGCTTCCGATCAAATTTTCCTGAAATCCAGGTGACAATTGCAGCAGATAATCCGCCGAGTATTCCAAAAACACCAAGCTGCGTTTGCCCCCAGCCCAGGACCAAAACCGCATAAACCCCACCAAAGGCATAAAGCCCGTTGAGGGCGTCGCGATAGAACATTTGCGCGCCCATGAAGGCAAAGAGGCTCGGCCGTTTAACCATGCTCTTGAGCGTGTCTGTTAAGTCCGCAAGCGATCGTTGCAACCCGCCCTGACGATTGGGGGTTTTGCTTTCTTGCACCCAAAGGAAAAATGGCAGCATAAAAATGACGAACCAAATTGCGATCAAGGGGCCGACCGCCCGCGTGCCTTCGCGGCTTTGGGCTTCCAACCACCCGAAGCCGGGCTCCAATCCGACCAGAAAGGTCTTGCCGCCTTCGTCAAAAAAGAAAAACAGCATGATAAATAGGCTGATGATACCGCCGGCATAGCCCAGTGCGGCGCCACTGCCTGAGATTTTTCCAACCTCCCGCCGGTCTCCCAGGCTGGGGAGAATGGCATTGGTGAATACAAGCGCGAGCTCAGCGGCGATGAAGGCGATGGAGAAGAAGATCAAAGAGGACCACATCGCAGATCCATCTGGCACCATGTACCAGAGCATCCAAGAGCAGATCACAAAGACCAATGAGGAGGCCCAAATCCAAGGCATTCGCCGACCGGTACTGTCGGCATAGGCACCGGCAAGAATGCCTATGATCGCAACGATAAAGCCGGCCATAGCCTGACCCCAAGACCATATCGATTGCGCGTTGGCTTTGGCGCTGGTGGGATCCAATCCGCTGGACAGGTAATGCTCTGCGGCAACACCGGCAAAATAGGGCCCAAAGATGAATGTCAAACCAAGGGTGTAAAAGGGTTGCGTGGCCCAGTCGAACATCATCCAGCCGCGCACGCGTTTGACTAAAATGGCCTGCTCTTTTGTTGATTTCGACATATGGCGCCCCTAATAATACTTCAAGTTTGGCTGAGAGAAATGGCCAAAGCAAGGGTTTCCTAAGGGGTGTCCTGCATCGGTGGCCAGGGGCGTAGGTCCTCTGCCGTGATCCATGCGGCGACCCATTCGGGAATTGGAGGCAGGGGCGTGTTTGGGTTCAGTTCTGCCCGCAGGTTTTCAATAGGCACGAGTCCATCGGCATTGGTCACCGCGGTGCGATAAAGCGCGTGCCCGGCACAGGTTCCCTTCACCCACATGCTTTGCTCCAGATACATAAACCGCGCCTCGGCACAAAGGGCGCGGCTGCGCATTTCGATTTTGTCAAACACACGGATGCGCTTGCGGTAGCGCACGGAGCTGCCGGCTATGGTCAGGCCCCAGCCCTTGCGTTTCAAAATCGCCAATAAGCCAGAGCGACGCGCCATGGGCAGGCGGCCCATGTCATAGATCGACAGGGTGCGGCCATTGTTGAGTTCGCGCCAAAGATCCAAGTCCCAAGGCAGGCAGTAATGCGTGCTATAGTGGGTTTGTCCAATGGCAAGCGAGCCCGTCTTGCGGTGAATGAAAAATTGCCAAGCGAGACGGACGAAAGGGTACATAGAAGGCTCTCCAAATTTTGGTCACAAAAGAGCGCGCAGGCCCGCAGGTCAACCCATGATTTTGAACCCGATCTGTCAAGCGACTTGCCGATGGGGGCCGAAGCGCTTAGGTAAAAGCAAACGTATTCTGTCGAGGTTTCACATGGCTCCTATTTTCGCGATACCTTACATGGTTTTGAACGTCATTTGGTTCTTTATCATTGCCCATTTGATCATGAGTTGGTTGATCGCTTTCAATGTTTTGAACCTGTATCAGCCCATTGTTGCGCAGATTTGGTCGGGGTTGAACCGTCTTTTAGATCCGATCTATGGCCGCATTCGGCAGTTCCTGCCAAATATGGGCGGGCTTGATTTGACGCCTTTGATCGCGCTGCTGATCGTGGCCGCTTTGCAATATACTTTGGCCTATTACGGCCGCTGACCCATCGGACCTGTTATGCCCTATACCACCCTTCTGAGGGATGTCTTCGGATTCGATGCCTTTCGTCCCGGTCAGGAGGAGATTGTGCGTGCGGTGACGGAAGGGCAAAATGTACTGGCTATAATGCCCACTGGGGGTGGGAAGTCCCTGTGTTTTCAGTTGCCCGCCTTGATGCGCGATGGGGTGACGGTGGTGATCTCGCCACTGATTGCTTTGATGCGCGACCAAGTCCGCGCTTTGCAGGCCGCCGGGGTCGGAGCGGGGGCTCTAACCTCTGGTAATACGCCCGAGGAGACAGATGCGGTTTGGGAAGGGTTGGAGCAAGGCACCCTCAAACTTTTGTATATCGCACCGGAGCGGCTGGCGGCCGGATCGTCTTTGGGGATGTTGCGGCGGGTTGGCGTGTCGATGATCGCGGTGGATGAGGCGCATTGTGTCTCGCAATGGGGCCATGATTTTCGCCCGGATTATCTGCGGATTGGCGAGTTGCGCCGGGCACTGAATGTCCCGCTCGCCGCCTTCACCGCTACAGCCGATGAAGAAACCCAAGCAGAAATCGTCAACAAGCTGTTTGATGGGCAGGCCCCGGCAAGCTTTTTACACGGGTTTGATCGCCCCAATATCCATCTGGCTTTCGCCGCTAAGGATCAACCGCGCAAACAAATTCTTGGCTTTGCAGCGGCCCGAAAGGGGCAGTCAGGCATTGTCTATTGCGGCACGCGGGCCAAGACGGAAACCCTGGCACAAGCGCTGCGCGAGGCGGGGCATTCGGCCTGTTTTTATCACGGCGGTATGGATGCCGAAGATCGCCGAATTGTCGAAACACGGTTTCAGCAAGAAGATGGCCTCATCGTTGTGGCCACTGTCGCCTTTGGTATGGGGGTCGATAAGCCGGATATCCGTTGGGTGGCCCATGCGGATTTGCCCAAATCTATTGAGTCCTATTATCAAGAAATTGGCCGAGGCGGGCGTGATGGCGCGCCGGCTGAGACTTTGACCCTCTTTGGCGCAGATGACATTCGCCTGCGCCGTGCGCAAATCGATGAAGGGCTGGCACCTGCGGATCGCAAAATGGCAGATCATGCGCGGCTTAATGCTTTGTTGGGTTTGGCGGAGGCGTTGAGTTGCCGCCGATCTGCATTGCTGACCTATTTTGGCGAAACAGCATCGAACTGCGGCAATTGTGATCTTTGTGATACGCCGCCTGAAGTTTTTGACGGAACAGAACCAGTGCGCATGGCGCTATCGGCCATTTTGCGCACCGGGGAATGGTTTGGGACAGGTCATTTGATTGATATATTGCGCGGCAATGCCACTGATAAAGTACGGCAACGCGCCCATCATGAATTGCCGACCTTTGGGGTTGGAAAGGCCATCAGCAAGGCGCAATGGCAGGCGATTTTTCGGCAGATGATGGGGTTTGATCTTATCCGCCCAGACCCAGAGCGCCATGGGGGTCTGCGGTTCACCCAGAACGCCCGGCCCCTATTGAAGGGGGAGGCTCAAATTCAGTTGCGCAAGGACAGCATCACCGCCGCAGGTCAAGAACGGCGTCCCGCGGTCAAATCCTTGGTGTCAGAGGAAGATGCGCCACTTTTATCCGCGCTTAAAGCCAAGAGGCGCGCTTTGGCCGAACAACAAAAAGTCCCGGCCTATATTGTTTTCAATGACAAAACCCTCATTGAAATGGCAGAACGCCGCCCGCAGAACTTGGATCAAATGGCCTCAATTGGTGGTGTGGGGGCGAAGAAATTGGAAAGCTATGGGCAGGCCTTTCTATCGGTGATCACAGGAGAGCAGCCCCCGGTCCACCCGGCACGGCGCAAAATGGCCGGGCGCCCAGAGGGGGAGCTTTTTGATCAGCTTCTAGAGCGGCAATTGCAATTGGCCCGTGGGGCCTTTGATGGGGAAAAACCGTTGAGCTGTTCGACCGCAACCCTGCGTATGATCGCACAAAGGCGACCAAGCTCATTAGAACAATTGGCGCAAATTTCCGGAATGACGCCCGCCCGAACTGAACGTTTTGGCTTGGCCTTTTTAGAAATCTTGCAGTCTGCCAAGACTGCTCTAGGTTAAGGGTTCAGAGGAGAGACACACGATGTTGGTTTGTATTTCACCGGCGAAAAAGCTGGACTGGTCAGAGGCGCCGCGCTCAGATGCCACCACACCAGATTTTTCTGCGGATGCCTTGAACTTGGCGAAAACGGCGCGGGATCTTTCGGTGCCACAGTTGCAAAAGCTGATGTCGATCAGCGAAAATCTTGCGCGGCTGAACCACGAGCGCTTCGTGGCCTTTGCGGACAAGCCAGCGGATGAAGCTTTACGTCCTGCCGCTTTGGCCTTTGCGGGAGACACTTACCAAGGCCTGGAAGCGGCGAGCTTCAGCGAGGATGACATGCGCTGGGCACAGGAGCATCTGCGCATTCTCTCTGGGCTTTACGGTGTTTTGCGGCCTTTGGATCAAATCCAAGCCTACCGGCTTGAAATGGGCAGCCGCTTGAAAACGGATCGCGGCGGATCTCTTTATGCCTATTGGGGGCAGGAGTTGTCAAAGGCGTTAAACGCACAGGCCAAGGCGACCGGTGCGCAGGCGCTGGTCAACTGTGCCAGCCAAGAATACTTCGGTGCTGTGGATGTCTCGGCGCTGCATCTGCCGATCATCACGCCGCAATTTCTGGAGCTGAAAGAGGGTCAGGCGAAGATTGTGAGCTTCTACGCCAAGAAAGCCCGCGGGGCGATGGCGCGATTTATTGTCCAGAACCGATTGTCAGATCCTGCGCAAATCGTGGAGTTTGATTTGGGTGGATATGCCTATCAACCTGAGCAATCCACGCCAGAAAAACCGGTCTTCCTGCGTGATTATCCCGCCTAGGCGCCAAATATGGCTTTCGCATGTTGGCTGAGGTAGATTTTTAGCCATGGGGTAAAAACCTCTGGCTGCGCTGCAATCTCATGGGTGAGATCCTTTAGATTTTGCCAGCGATGATCCATCACCTCTTCGGGATTGGGGCGAATGGTGATCTGGGTGACTTGCAGCGTAAAAATTTCCACCACCTCATGCTCAATCATACCGCCGCCCACATCAGCGCGATATTCTACCGTGCCGCGGTACACAGGGATTTGGTCCGCCAGCCCTAATTCTTCCTCAAGCCGGCGCTGGGCGCAGTCAAAACCAGCTTCGCCCCATTGCGGATGTGTGCAGCAGGCATTGGCCCAAAGGCCGGGGGTGTGATATTTGCTCATGGCGCGGCGTTGCAACAATGTCTCCGCACCCCGCATCACAAAAACAGACACTGCTTTATGCTTCAATCCGCGCAGATGGGTTTGCAGCTTTTGAACTGGCTGCAACTGACCGTCTATCCATGCGGGAATCATTATGTCCATTCATTCTGCCCTTAGGTGTTGCGCCTCCTATAGGGCGAAATATCCCTCTGCAAAAGCGGTGATAGGGCGGCTTTGTTGCCTATGGTGTTCAAAAGCTCTGAATTTCATATCACGGGGGCGGAAATGTCGCGGGCAATTCGATCAAAACTTGCCTATAGGTGCAGAAATATGAAGCACCGAGCCTATATACCACAGGGAGCAGAGCCAGCGGCCTTGTCATCCGCCTTTGCATCAACTGGACCAGCAGAAAGAATACGCCATGTCGTTTGATCACTTTTTCAAAAACCAACTTGAGCAGTTGAAACAGGATGGCAATTATCGGTATTTCGCCGATCTTGAACGGAAAACCGGTAAGTTTCCTCAGGCCACCAATCATTTTGAGGGCGGCACTCGGGATGTTACGGTTTGGTGTTCCAACGATTACTTGGGCATGGGCCAGCATCCTGCGGTGATTGCCGCGATGCAAGAGGCTGTCGGGCGCTGCGGTACAGGCGCGGGTGGCACGCGCAATATAAGCGGAACCAATCACGACCACTTGCTGCTTGAGGCTGAGCTGGCGGATTTGCACGGCAAAGAGGCCGCGCTTTTGTTCACCTCTGGCTATGTGTCCAACTGGACAACATTGGCCACGCTGGGAGCGAAAATCCCCAATGCGGTGATTTTGTCAGACAGCGAAAACCACGCGTCGATGATCGAAGGCATTCGCCATTCTAAAGCCGAAAAAATGATTTGGGCACATAATGATGTAGAAGACCTCGACCGTAAGTTGACCGCTTGCGCAGACCGGCCGAAGATTGTCGCTTTTGAAAGCGTCTACTCTATGGATGGGGATATTGCACCGATTGCCGCGATATTGGATGTTTGTGAAAAACACGGGGCGCTCACCTATCTTGATGAGGTTCATGCGGTTGGCATGTATGGCCTGCGTGGCGGTGGCATCAGTGAGCGTGAAGGTTTGGCGCATCGTATCGACATCATTGAGGGCACCCTAGGCAAAGCCTTTGGCTGTGTGGGTGGCTATATCACCGGCTCAGAAGCGATGTGCGATTTTATCCGGTCTTTTGGCTCGGGATTCATTTTTACCACGGCCCTGCCTCCTGCGGTCGCAGCCGCGGCGCGCACCTCTATTGCGCATCTCAAAACCAGCTCCGTAGAGCGGATGGGTCAACGGGCACAGGTGGCGCGTCTGCGCGCTGGGCTCGATAAAGCCGGGATTCCACATTTGGCAAATGACAGCCATATCGTGCCGGTGATGATCAAAGATGCTGTAAAAACCAAAATGCTGGCCGATTATTTGATGGACAGCTTTGGCATCTATGTTCAGCCTATTAATTACCCGACCGTTCCAAGAGGCACTGAGCGTCTGCGGTTTACACCCTCGCCTTTGCACAGTGATGCTGATGTGGATCACTTGGTCGTGGCCCTGTCTGAGCTGTGGAAACAATGTGCTGTGTCCCATGTGGCCGCCTAAAGCGCCGTTTTGATCGTCATGAAATTTAAGGGAGAATGATATGAACAGGTTTATTTTTGCATTATTCGCAGGGGTTCTGGCCTCTGGGGCTTTGGCGGATGGTCACAGCGCCTCTGGTGACGCATCCGCAGGCGAGGTGGCCTTTAACAAGCAATGTGTTGCCTGTCATGTGGTTGTGACGGATGCCGGCGAAAAGCTGGCGGGGCGCAACAGTAAATCTGGCCCAAATCTGTATAATATCGCCGGTGCAACAGCGGGTGCCGTACCGGGCTACCGTTACGGAAAATCTTTGGTGAAGGCCGGCGCAGAGCTGGGTTTGATTTGGACAGAAGAGACATTTTCGGCCTATGTCCAAGATCCAAAGGATTTTTTAAAGGTATTTCTCGACGATAAAAAAGCTCGGGCGAAAATGAGCTTTAAAGTGCGGAAGGAAGAAGACGCGCGCAATATTTATGCTTATTTGTATAGTATCGGCAGCAAGTAGGCGGTCGGTGTTTTGATTTTTGAGGGGCGCCGCTGTTGTCAGGGGCACCCCGTGTTGGGTTCTAAATCCGCTCAATTGCCACGGCGATCCCTTGGCCACCGCCGATGCACATCGTGGCGAGGCCCTTTGAGCCGCCGCTGCGTTCCAATTCGGCCATGAGCTTCACCATGATGATGGCGCCTGTCGCCCCCACTGGGTGACCCAGAGCAATTGCACCGCCGTTCGGGTTGACCCGTGCAGGGTCCAAGCCAAGGCCACGATTAACCGCGACAGCCTGTGCCGCGAAGGCTTCATTGCTCTCAACAACGTCAAAATCATGGATGGTCAATCCGGTTTTCGCCATCAGGTTTTCCACCGCAGGCACCGGCCCAATGCCCATCACTTCGGGCCGCACACCGGCGTGACCATAGCCGAGCAGGCGGAATTTTGGAGTGAGGCCGGCGCGTTCGGCTGCGTCAGCGCGCGCCAAGACAATTGCGGCAGCTCCGTCATTTATGCCCGAGGCATTTCCAGCAGTGACGGTTCCCTCCTTTTGGAAGACCGTCCGCAGTCCGGCTAAAACCTCTGCGCTGGTGGCTTTGGGATGTTCATCGGTGATGAAATCCACCATATCGCGTTTGACTTTGATCGGCACGGGGGTGATTTGGTCGACAAAGCGCCCGTCTGCAATCGCCGCTGCGGCGCGGTTCTGGCTTTCCAAAGCAAAGGCATCTTGATCAGCGCGGGTGATGGCATGTTCTTGTGCAACATTTTCGGCGGTGATTCCCATATGGCCTGTGCCAAAGGGGCAGTGCAATGCGCCAAGCATCATGTCGAGTGTTTTGACATCCCCCATCTTCTGGCCCCAACGCTGTGCCTGCATGATAAAGGGTGCGCGGCTCATATTCTCTGCGCCGCCAGCCAGTCCAAAATCTGCATCGCCAAGCATCAAGGATTGCGCCACAGAGACGATGGCCTGCAGACCCGATCCGCAAAGGCGATTGACGTTCATGGCCGGCGTTTGGTCAGAGATGCCAGCCTCCATGGCGGCGACCCGGGACAGATACATATCGCGCGGTTCGGTGTTGATGACATGACCAAAGGCGACATGGCCGATTTGCTCGGCTGCAACCTCCGCGCGGGTGAGCGCGGCTTTGGCCGCGATTGCCCCTAGATCAATTGGGCTGACACCCGCGAGGCTGCCGCCAAAAGTGCCAATAGCTGTGCGTGCGCCACCAAGAATTACGATATCTGTCATTTTGTCCTCCGTTTCATCCAGTCTAAAGTAAATCTGGTGAAAGTAGAGAGGCTTTTTTGGACGTGCCGCCGCGTAAAGAACTTTGACTGCTTGGCTGGGAGCATAGGAATTGCAAGTGAGAACAAAATGTGAACATATGGGAGTCTGTTGCTGAGTCTGATCTTATGCCCTGTTCTGATGTCCTTCCTTTTCCACATCGCCGTCTGGCTTGGGCGGAGCTGCAAGCCTGTTCGAATTTCACCTTTTTGACCGGAGGCTCGCACCCGGAGGAATATATGGATCGTGCGGCGCTCTTGGGGTTGTCGGCGGTGGCTATCGCAGATGTAAATTCTGTGGCGGGCATCGTGCGGGCACATACTCGAGCGCGGGAGATTGCTCGGCAGGTGGCTGAGCGGCAAGAGTTTGACCGCACCATTGGGTTGATTGGCCCGCCTGCGCCGCCAGGCTTCCGGCGCAGCGCTTCGGCGCATATTTACAACATACCACGTTTGCTGCCGGCGGCTAAGATTGTTCTACGGGAGGGTCTGTCCGCAACGCTTTTGCCCAAAACGCGGGTCGGCTGGGGCCAGCTGTGTCGTTTGATTTCCCGTGGGCGTTTGCGGGCGGACAAAGGCGGTTGCGACTTAGAATTTGATGACCTGTTGGAATTTGGCAGTGATCAGCTGATTTTGCTGCACGCGCCACCTGCCTTAGAGGTGCAGCCCGGCGCGCCCTCATGGGTGTCACATCTTCGGAGGTTGACGCGCCGCTTTGCTGCAGATGTGATGCTGCTCTTATACCCTTGTTATGATGGGCAAGATGAGGTGAATTTTGCCCGCATCGCCGCACTAGCGCAGCGATACTCCTTACCACTGGTGGCCTCTGCCGCCCCCATCATGCATCATGGCGCGCGACGCCGCTTGACCGATACGCTCACCGCCATTCGTCTTGGGGTGCGGGTGGATGCTTTGGGTCGGTCGGCGCAGGTCAATGCAGAGCAACGGCTGCGCTCTCCTGAGGAGGCCGCCATCCTGTTTCAAGCCTATCCAGAGGCATTGCACAAAACGGCAGAGGTTCTAGAGCAGCTTACATTTTCTTTGGATGCGTTGCGGTATGAGTATCCTTCGGAATTAAACGCAGGAGAAAACCCCAGTGATCGGTTGCGCCGTTTGGCCTATGAGGGGCTCGCATGGCGCTACCCAAGTGGTGCCACTGCGCGGGTAAAAAAGATCATCGAACATGAGTTGCAGCTGATCGCCAAGCTCAATTATGAACCTTATTTCTTGACTGTACATGACATAGTCGCCTTTGCCCGCAGCCGGGGTATTTTGTGCCAAGGGCGTGGATCGGCGGCCAACTCGGTCGTGTGCTATTGCTTAGGTGTCACCTCGGTCAGCCCGGAGATTGGGACGATGGTGTTTGAGCGTTTTGTCTCAGAGGCGCGCAATGAGCCACCCGATATCGACGTGGATTTTGAGCATGAGCGCCGCGAAGAGGTGATCCAACATATTTATGAGCGCTATGGTCGTCACCGCGCAGGCCTTTGTGCCACGGTGGTGCATTACCGGGGCAAGCGGGCGATCCGTGAGGTGGGGCGCGCTATGGGCCTATCGGAAGATACCATCGGCGCCTTATCTTCGCAGCTTTGGGGGTTTTTCTCTACCAAAGGCTTGGAGGCGGAGCGTATGGCTGAGATCGGTCTGGATGCCAGCGATCCGCGTTTGCGCCAAACGATGGCTTTGATCTATGAGGTGATTGGCTTCCCACGGCATTTGTCTCAACATGTCGGGGGCTTTGTCATCACAGATGGCCGGCTGGATGAGTTGGTGCCGATTGAGAACGCCAGTATGGAAGGGCGTACGGTCATTTGCTGGGACAAGGATGATATCGACAGTCTGGGCATCTTAAAGGTGGATGTTCTTGCCTTGGGCATGTTGACTTGCATTCGTAAGGCCTTTGATTTGATTTCGGCGCATTACGGTGTGGAATACACATTGGCCACCCTGCCTCCTGAGGATCCAGCGGTCTATGATATGCTATGCCGAGCGGACAGCCTGGGCGTATTTCAAGTGGAAAGCCGGGCGCAGATGAATTTCTTACCGCGCATGCGCCCGCGCTGTTTTTATGATCTGGTTATAGAGGTGGCGATCATTCGTCCGGGCCCGATTCAAGGGGACATGGTGCATCCCTATATTCGGCGCCGCAATGGTGAGGAACCGGTGAGCTTTCCCTCTGATGCCTTGGGCGCGGTTTTGGGCAAAACTCTCGGCGTGCCTTTATTTCAAGAACAGGCCATGCAAATTGCAATCGTGGGAGCGGGCTTCACGCCAGAGCAAGCCGATCGGCTGCGGCGATCTTTGGCGACGTTTAAAAAGCATGGCAATGTCAGTGAATTTAAAACACTCTTCATGAACGGCATGCAGCGCAATGGCTATGACGAGGATTTTGCCGCACGCTGTTTTTCGCAAATTGAAGGCTTTGGCGCCTATGGGTTTCCTGAAAGCCATGCCGCCAGTTTTGCGCTTTTGGTCTATGCGTCCAGTTGGCTTAAATATCATCATCCAGGCATTTTTGCCTGTGCTTTGTTGAATGCGCAGCCCATGGGGTTTTATGCGCCGGCACAGATTGTCCGTGATGCCCGCGCCCATGGGGTGCAGCTGCGCCCCATTTGCGTCAACGCCAGCTATTGGGACAATGTGATGGAGCCCGATGGCACTGGCGGCTTGGCCCTGCGGCTTGGGTTTCGGCAAATTCAAGCGATGCGTGAGGAAGATGTTGCATGGCTGACGGCCGCGCGCGGCAATGGATATCAGGACGTAGAAGCGGTTTGGCGTAAAGCCGGTGTGAGTCCTAAAATGATCCAAGCCTTGGCGGAAGCGGACGCGTTTCACAGCCTTGGGTTGTCGCGCCGCGAGGCGCTTTGGGCCGCCAAGGCCCTCACCGCAGAGCGCCCTTTACCGCTCTTTGCGCAAGACCTTGAAGGGGAAAGCATTGCAGAGGATCCAGCCTATCTGCCGCAGATGACAGAGGGGGAGGAGGTGGTGGAAGATTATGTTTCTACGCGCCTGACCCTGCGCGCGCATCCCGTGGCCTTAATCCGCCACCGCCTGACGCCTGGCATGGGACAAAGTCCGGCGGCACCAACCGTCTTGGGCGCGTCGGAAGATCAAAAGCCAGATCTGATTGTGAAGCACAGGCCCGCCCATTCAGACTCTCATCTCCGGTTAGTCAGATAGGTATCTGAAATAGAAAATATGTGTTGCGGGTGTGGGTCGATGGATTTACCTTCCCTGTGACAGGGTCATTTTTGGCCTTAAGGCATTTGATAATTTATTTTAACGAACGATATATTTGGAGTGCCTTATATGAGCACTAAACATTGGTTCTTATTACAATATAAACCAAATTCTCATCGCCTAGCTTTGCGCAATCTACATCGTCAGGGGTTTGAAACCTTTCTGCCGATGCAAGATGTCACCCAACGGCATTCAACAAAATTTGTTCAGCAGAGGCGCCCTCTTTTTCCCGGCTATATGTTTGTGTCTTTTGCCTTGGACACCGCGCCATGGCGTAAGATTAATTCAACTGTCGGTGTAGCGCGGTTGGTTAGCTTCGATGGCCAGCCTAAGGCCCTGCCGCCAGATCTTATCGCTGGCCTCATGGCGCGCTGTGACACTCAGGGCAGAGTCTTGCCGCCAGATCAATTTGCGCCGGGCGATGAGCTCCAAGTTATGAGTGTACCCTTCGCAGAATATGTTGCGACCATTGAAACGATTGATGCCGAACAGCGCATTTGGCTGCTGATGGAGTTTATGGGGCAAAAAACGCGGATGGCTGTCTGGCCCGAGCAGGTGCAGTTAACAAAATAAGATTGCCTTGCTAGGCTGATTGCAGGCGCTTGAGCAGCGATAGGCCAGCAAACCCGTCCACTGGCAGATGTTGTGAGGCTTGATAGGCCTCAATGGCGATTTCCGTATTTGGTCCGGTGAAACCATCTGCGCCGATGGTATCAAATCCCAATGTCGTCAAGCGGGATTGGATGAATTTCATCTCGGCTTGCGTGAGGCCGCGGGCATCGCCGCCGGGCGGAAACTGCAACGCCGGCGCGCCCTGAAGGCGGTCTGACAAATGCCCGAGAGCAATCGCGTAGCTTTGTGCATTGTTATAGCCCAGAAAGGCATTGAAATTCTCTGAAACCACAAAAGCAAGACTGTTAACCCCGCCGGGCAAAATCAGCTTGGAGTCATAGGTGCGCTGGTCTTCGTTCATAAAGCGCACACCTAGGCGCGCCCAGGCGTCTCGTGAGCGTGGCGGCAGATGGCGCAGCATGTGCAAATCCGCCGGCTCTGGCAGCTGGACAACCGTACCCCAAGGCACATCTGCCTTCCAGCCGTGGCAGACGAGGAAATGCGCCGTTGAGACCAGCGCATCTGCAGGATCTTCTGCCCAAATATCTGGCCGGCCATTTCTGGCAGAAACGGCGAAATCAATGTAAGATTTGGGCATGAATTGCGTGTGGCCCATGGCTCCGGCCCAGCTGCCCAGCATTTGATCGGGTGATTTTATGCCCCGGGTGACAATTTCGAAGGCGGCCAAAAGCTGTGCTTCGAACATGGCGGCTCGGCGGCCTTGTGCCGCCAAAGTTGCCAAGGCTGAAATGACGGGCACATCTCCGCGAATGCTGCCGTAATTGCTTTCTAATCCCCAAATTGCGGCAACCACATGGCGATCCACCTGATAGTCCGCCTCAATTTGGTCAAAAACCTCTACATGTTTTTGCAAGGCTGCTTGGCCCTGTGCAATGCGCGCCGGGCTGACGGTTAATTCGATATAGCTTTGCAGGGTTTTGCGGGCTTCGGGTTGGCGCATATCAGCCTGTGCGCTATTCTGCGCAGTGGTCAAATAGGGCGAAACCTCAGTCAATATTGCAGGTGAAACACCATAAGCTGCGGCGCGACTCAAAAAGTCAGATTTCCAGCTTTCAAACGTCATTGCCGTTTTCTGGTAACCTTTCTGGATTTGCCCTTCTTGGGCCCCCGCCGGTTGCTTGCTGACGCAATTTTGCGTTGTCGCGGCCGTGTTTGCAACTTTGAATCTTCAAGCTCTAACAAGTCGAGCAAGATACCCCCTGTGGTTGGGGTGGTTTCTGCCAATCGCACAACCACACGTTGACCAAGGCTGATGACCGTGCCGCTGTCCGTACCGCGTAGGGTTTGGCTGTCAGCATCATGTTCGAAATACTCCCGTCCTAAGGAGCGAATAGGCACCAACCCATCTGCAGCTGTTTCATCCAGTTTCACAAATATGCCAAACCGCGCAACGCCTGAAATGCGCCCGCTGAATTCATTTCCCACGCGTTCTGACATGAAACTGGCAAGATAACGGTCGGTTGTGTCGCGCTCTGCCAGCATCGAGCGTCGCTCTGTCTCGCTGATATGTTTGGCGGTTTCGTCTAGCATTTCGATATCCTGCGGTGACAGGCCATCGGTTGCCCACCCATGGGCTGAAACCAAGGCACGGTGCAGCAAAAGATCCGCATAGCGCCGTATGGGCGATGTAAAATGTGCATAATTCTGAAGTGCCAATCCGAAGTGCGACATGTTTTGAGAACTATAGTAGGCTTGAGTCATGGAACGTAATGTTGAAAGATTGATTAATTCTGATTCATCTTTTCCGGCGGCAACCTTTAATAATTGATTAAGATGCCGCGTTTGCAATACCTGACCTTTTGCCAGGACCAGCCCCACAGATTTTGCCGTTTCGCGCAGAGAGTCTAGCTTTTCGGGGCTTGGTTCTTCGTGAACACGGAACAATAGCGGCTGTTGCTTGGCGATCAAAGTTTCTGCTGCCGCCACATTCGCCAGCACCATACATTCTTCGATCAAGCGATGGGCGTCCAAGCGTTCTGAAAAATTGACCGAAGCGACCTTGCCGCTGTCTGATAGAATTATTTTGCGTTCAGGCAGGTCCAGTTCCAACGGCTGCCGGGCTTCGCGTGCCTGTTTCAGGGCAGCGTAGGCACCAAATAGGGGCGAGAGCACAGTGTCAACCAAAGGTGCGGCGCGTTCGGAGGGATCCCCATCCACGGCCGCTTGGGCCTCCTCATAGGACAGCGAGGCCGGCGAGCGCATCAGCCCCCGCACAAACCGATGCGACAGTTTTTCGCCTGTTGATGAGAGTTTCATTTCGACCGCGATGCAGGGTCTTGTGACCCCTTCATGCAGCGAGCAAAGATCGCCTGATAGGCGGTCAGGCAACATGGGGACAACGCGGTCTGGGAAGTAGGTGGAATTTCCGCGCTTGCGTGCTTCTGCATCCAAAGCCGATCCGGCTGTCACATAATGGGCGACATCGGCGATGGCGACCCAAAGCAAAAAGCCTCCGGGGTTCTTGGGATCTTCATCCAGAAGAGCGCAGCAGGCATCATCATGGTCTCGTGCATCGGCTGGGTCGATGGTGATCAAAGGTAGGTCTGTCAGATCAACGCGGCCTTTTGATGTTGCCGGTTTGGCTGCATCCGCTTGCGCCATCACCGCATCGGGAAAGGCGTCGGGAATTCCATGTTGATGAATGGCAATTAGCGATACGGCTTTGGGTGCAGAAGGATCTCCTAGCCGCTCCACCACACGCGCGCGGGGCAGGCCAAGGCGGCCTTTCGGACCGGATTGTTCGGCTTCGACCAATTCTCCGTCTTTGGCTTCACCCGCTGCATCCGCAGCAACAAGCCACTCTTTGCCTTCGCCCTTATCAATCGCGACAATGCGTCCGCCTTCCGCGGTGAGGCGGAAAATACCTAAGAGGCGTTTTGGATTGGTCCCAATCGCGCGAATCAATTGGCCAGTATATTGATGGCTATCTTCATCGGGTACGGGGGTGAGTCGCGCCAAAAGCCGGTCACCCTGTCCCAAAGCTGGATCACCTTGACGGCTGCGCATGAGTATTTTGGGCAAATGGCCCGTGCCTTCCCATTCCAGTGGCACGGCGAACATATCGCCTTGCGAGTCCGGGCCCAGCATTTGCAGAACGGAAACGGGGGGTAAGCTATTGGGATCATTGAACCGCCGCCGCCTTTGCATGAGGTGGCCCTCGGCCTCAAGCTCTTTCAGCATCTGTTTGAGATCGATGCGTGCAGCACCTTTTATGCCAAAGGCTTTGGCAATATCTCGTTTCGAGGATTTTTCGGGGTGCGCGCGGATCCATTCGAGAATGTCCGCCTGTGAAGGAATTTGAGCCATGATAGCCCGATACCACGCGGCTGCGACATTCTAAACCCTTGGGTTGTGTGCGGGAATATTTCAAAAGAAGGCAGATGAAACGGAGATAAGAAATGAAACACTTGGTAGCTGCCTTTATTTTGATCTGTGGGTCAGTTTCCGCACAGAGTTACCAATTGGGTGATTTGACCATAACAGATGCCTTTTCATATCCGACCACCGGACGCAGCGGCGCCGGATATTTCACCTTGAGCAATGAAGGTGCAGCGGATGCGCTTTTGGGCGTTGAAGCAGATTACCCAAAGGTTATGCTCCACAAGTCCATGATGAAAGATGGCGTCATGACAATGGAACACCAGATGCGCGTGGTGGTTCCGACGCAGGGCCAAATAGAATTCGCTCCTGGCGGTTATCATGTCATGTTCATGGGGCTCAAAGAGGGGTGGGGCGTCGGCGACGATATCAAGGCCACTTTGATTTTTGAGACGTCTGGCAGCCTAGATGTGACTTTCAAAGTGATCGAGCGTCCGTAAGACCGCTGCTACTTGCCGATTTTGCCCTGATTGGCGCCAACCTGGCCTTGGTGCAACAAGAGGTGATCCAAGAGCACGCAGGCCATCATTGCCTCACCAACAGGCACCGCTCTAATCCCCACACAGGGATCATGACGGCCCTTGGTGATGATTTCTGTGTTTTCACCAGATTTTGTGATGGTTTTTCGAGTTGTAAGGATAGACGACGTGGGTTTCACCGCGAATCGCACCACCACATCTTGACCCGTGCTAATGCCGCCCAAGATACCGCCCGCATGGTTCGAGCTGTAAATTGGCCCGTCCGGCCCCATTGAAATTTCATCGGCATTGGCTTCACCGGTCAGTTCCGCTGCGGCCATTCCATCGCCAATTTCTACAGCTTTGACAGCGTTGATGCTCATCATGGCTGCGGCCAAATCTGTGTCGAGCTTAGCATAAATTGGCGCGCCGAGCCCCGCTGGCACTCCTGAGGCGATCACCTCGATAACTGCGCCGACAGAACTGCCGGATTTGCGCAACGCGTCTAGATAGGTCGCCCAATCTTGAGCGGCCTGCGGATCCGGAGTCCAGAAGGGATTTTGGTCAATCTGCGACAAGTCAAACTGGTCACGGTTGATTTTATGGGGGCCCATCTGACACATGAAGCCGGTAATTTTAAGCGATGGCGCGAGCAATTTAAGTGCTTCCCGCGCCAATCCGCCTGCGGCCACACGTGCTGCGGTTTCACGTGCGGAACTACGTCCACCGCCGCGGTAATCGCGAATACCGTATTTCTGCCAATAGGTGATATCGGCATGACCCGGGCGAAATTTATCCATGATATCGCTGTAGTCTTTGGAGCGCTGATCGGTGTTTTCGATCATCAATTGCACGGGCGTGCCAGTCGTTTTGCCTTCAAATACGCCGGAAAGAATTTTCACCTGATCGGCTTCTCGCCGCTGCGTGGTGTATTTGTTCTGTCCCGGCTTGCGCTTGTCGAGCCACTGCTGGATCATAGCTTCGTTAATCGTGACGCCCGGAGGGCAGCCATCCACCGTCGCACCAAGGGCAGGGCCATGGCTTTCACCCCAAGTCGTGACACGAAATAAATGTCCAAAACTGTTTAAGCTCATGGTGCATCTCCTTTGTCCTTGCAATATCGCTGCGTGCACCCTGGAGCAAGGCCTATAGCGCGGGCTCACCCATACAACCGGCACGTTTAAGTTGCGGTATTTTGAACAACTTTGACGTGATTTCGGAGACGATGGATGTCGGATATTACCAAAATGGTTCGACAAATGCCAAATATTTACTTTTAGTTGAGCAAATACTGTAAATAATATAGAATAATCAGTTAATTAATGCGTTTATGAGTTTCATGGTTCTGGAATGAAGCGATTTTTTTTCCCGCTGAACGAGAAAAACTCTTGCGTAGCGGGAGATATATGTCGAAAATTTGCAACACTATGAGTGATCTTTGGTGGAATAGCATTCCGTAGGAGATTAAAATGCGGTTAAAATTTTCTACAAAGCGTCAGGTTTGGTGATCTCAAATGTAACGAGTGCACACTTAGGGCAGATAAAACTTAGTTAAAGTTATCGAGTGCATTTTTGTGATTTTAAGAAATTTTATAACGGTTGGTGGTTTGGTTGGTTCCAAATGAGACGACCGTAACATTAGATGAGAGAGAATTATAATGAATAAATTTTTGAGTTTGAGCTTACTGGGGGCAACTCTGGCAATTGTAACAGCCTGTTCACCTATCGCTTATGAAACGGAGCCGGTCACGTTGGAAACGGACGAAGGTGACGTCATTTGCCAATTGTATGACAAAAAAGCTGTTATTCTCGATCGCGCAATTCATATGCCGCATGTTATGCATGTTGCAGAGGCCGATGCGCTTTGCCGCGCTGAGGGTGAACGGCAAGCCAAGAAATAGACTAAAAATCCTCCAACTGACGTCAATGCTCCTCGACAACTGTGTGATTGTTGGGGGGCTTTTGCACTGGAAGGGATTGTAAAATCCTTTCGTCAAGACTATCCAGTACCTACCTCGGGGCGCCCTTATGGGCTGAGATGCGAAAGCGAACCCGTAGAACCTGAACCGGCTAGTACCGGCGGAGGGAAGGTTTGGACGTCTCCAATCCCTGACCCCGTTCGGCGATATGGAGATAAAGATGAAATTGACTTCCCTTTTCGCAGGACTGTTTTTCACAAGCGCGGCCGTTGCCGAAACGCCTGTGTTGACGGTCTATACCTATGACAGTTTTATATCAGATTGGGGTCCCGGCCCGGCGGTTGAATCTGCTTTCGAGGCCAGATGTGGCTGTGATTTGCAGATGATTGGCGCGGGCGATGGGGCGGCATTGTTATCGCGCCTCAGGCTCGAAGGCACCCGCACAGAGGCCGATGTCGTGTTGGGTTTGGATACCAATCTCACGGCTGCAGCAGCGGAAACCGGACTGTTTTCCCCGATGTCACTGTCTGCAGACTATGCGGTGCCGGGGGGGTGGAGCGACACGCATTTTGTGCCATTCGACTGGGGCTACTTTGCTTTTGTTCACAATACCGATCTGACAGCTCCGACAAGTTTTCGCAGCTTGGCCGCGAGCGATTTGAAAATCGTGATCCAAGACCCTCGGTCGTCCACACCCGGTTTGGGGCTCCTGCTGTGGGTCAAGGCGGCTTATGGCGATGCGGCAGGGGATATCTGGGCTGATCTTTCAGATAATATTGTGACAGTGACAGCGGGTTGGTCCGAAGCCTATGGCATGTTCTTGGAGGGGGAGGCGGATTTGGTGCTCTCCTATACCACATCGCCAGCCTATCATGTGATTGCCGAGGCGGATGCCTCCAAAACCTTCGCTTTGTTTGACGAGGGCCACTACATGCAAATTGAAGTGGCCGGGAAATTGGCAACGACAGATCAAAATGCTCTGGCAGATCTATTCTTGCAATTCATGGTTTCTGATGAATTTCAAAGCATCATCCCCACCACCAATTGGATGTTTCCCGCAGTCACGCCCAAAACGGGGTTGCCCGATGGCTTTCCGCAGGCATTGAGAGCTGAGCAATCTTTGATTTTCTCACCAGAGGAGGCCGCAGCACAGCGCAGCGCGGCCTTGGAGGAATGGCAGAGCGCTCTGGCACGATAATGTTACGCATTGTTTTTGGTGGGGCGGTCTTGATTGCCCTGCTTCTCTTTTCTCTTGGTACAGCCTTGGTTGTTGGCCTGCAGGGGCGCGGGCTTGCTGCGCTGAACAGTGCCGATTGGTCAGCCGTAAAATTCACCCTATGGCAAGCGAGCCTCTCGGCAGTTCTGAGCACCGCAATGGCGATTCCTGTGGCGCGGGCCTTGGCACGGCAAAGCTTCCCTGGACGCCAAGCTTTGATCACCCTTCTGGGCGCGCCATTTATTCTGCCAGTGATTGTCGGTGTCCTGGGCCTTTTGGCAGTCTTTGGCCGAGCAGGATGGATCAGCGCTGCATTGGACTGGGCCGGGTTTGCCAAACTATCCATCTATGGCGCGCCGGGTGTTATTCTGGCCCATGTGTTTTTCAATTTACCTTTGGTGACGCGGCTCTTGCTGCAAGCTTGGACGGCGATCCCGGCAGAGCGATTTCGAGTGGCCGAAAGCCTTGGTGCCACGCCATGGGCCTACTTTCGACTGATCGAAGGGCCGATGCTGCGCGCTACGGTTCCAGGGGCTTTCCTGCTTGTCTTCTTACTATGCCTCACCAGCTTTGTTGTAGCATTGGCGGTCGGGGGCGGGCCAAAGGGCACAACGATCGAGCTCGCCATTTATCAGGCGTTTCGCTTGGATTTTGATTTAGGAAAGGCGGCCAGTCTTGCTCTTGTCCAATTTACAATTTGCGGCGCCGTGTCACTTCTGGCGTTTCTCGTACCGTTGCCGCAAACCGACGGCCTTGGGCTTGATCGGGCTGTGCAGCGCTTGGATGGGCCGCAGCATCGGATATGGGATGGATTATGGATTTCTGTCGCCAGCGCTTTTTTGGTGCTGCCGCTTGGTGCTGTTCTCATGCGTGGGTTGCGGCATATGCTCGAGGTGCCACCGCAAATTTTCGTGGCCAGCTTAACGTCATTGACCATCGCTATTATATCAACTGCCCTCTGCCTGGCGATGGCTTTGACGCTCGCACTGGCCTTTTCCCGCCGCGGATCACTGGCCCGCAGCTTGGCGGAGGCCACGGGCATTTTAGGGCTGGCCAGCAGTCCGCTGGTGGTGGGAACTGGTCTTTTTGTGTTGATTTTCCCTTATGCGCAACCCATGGCTTTTGCCTTGCCGATCACCGCTTTGGTCAATGCAATGATGGCTTTGCCCTTTGCTCTGCGTGTCTTGATGCCAGCGGTTCGAGAGACTTATGGCGACTATCTTCATTTGCGCATGAGTCTTGGAATGGGGCGCTGGATTTGGATGACACGGATCTTAGCGCCGCGCCTGCGTCGCCCAATAGGGTTTTCCGCCGGCCTTGCGGCGGCGCTCTCGATGGGGGATCTTGGCGTGATCGCGCTTTTTGCGGATCCTGATCTGCAAACCCTGCCGCTGATGCTGTATCGCTTAATGGGCGCATACCGTATGGACCAGGCCGCCGCCACAGCGGTGGTGCTCGTGGTGCAGAGCTTGTTTTTGTTTTGGATGTTTGATCGTGGAGGGCGCGGACATGCTACACTTAGATAGGCTGTGTTATCAGCTCAATGAGTTCTCTCTCACGGCGGATCTGCAAATTGCAGCCGGGGATCGTGTGGCGGTGATTGGTCCCTCCGGTGGGGGTAAGTCGACTTTGCTCAATGGGATCGCTGGGTTTCTTGTTCCCAGGGCCGGGCAGATGTTTTGGGGCGGGCAGCCCATGCCAGACCACCCCGGCGAAAGGCCGCTCAGTATTCTGTTTCAAGATCATAATCTTTTTCCTCATCTCACCGTGCTGGACAATGTGGCGATCGGCCTGCGACCTGACATGCGTTTGTCTGCAGCTCAGAAGGCACAGGCTGTAGCGGCGCTGGATCAGGTGGGACTGGGGGACAAGGCAATGGCCTATCCGCGTGACCTCTCAGGCGGGCAGCAGGGTCGGGCGGGATTGGCGCGGGTATTGTTGCGCCAACGTCCGCTTTTGCTGCTTGATGAACCCTTTGCGGCTCTGGGCCCAGCGCTGAAGGATGAAATGCTTGAAATAACGCGGCAGATTGTTCAGCAGGCTGGTATTACCGCATTGATGGTCACCCATGACCCACAAGATGCATTGAGCTTTGCGGAGTATGCCATTCTAGTCGCCGAAGGTCAGGCCCAGGCACCTGCGCCAATTGGACCCCTATTTGACCATCCCCCCCCGGCGTTGCAGTCATATTTGGGGCGGCGGGCCCCTTGAGCCCATAAAAAAACTCGCCCCCGAGGAGGCGCGTTTTTCTGTGTCAAAAGACTTAGTCTTTTCTATATTTTATAGGACGCCAGAGCGCCTTATTGGCCAGATAGAGCAGCAGGGTCAAAAAGCCCAAGATCAAAACCCCAACCATTCCGGCACGTTTCCGGTCGTTGAGTTTTGGTTCTGCAGTCCACATCAAGAAGGCCGAAATATCTTCGGAGAGATGCTGAAGATCGTTCTTATGGCCATCTTCAAACTCAACAAGCTCGTCTTCTAACGGTGGCGCCATGGAAATCCAGCCGCCAGGGTAGGCGGTGTTTTCATACAGCGTTACGCCAGCGGAGGTTTTTTCATTGCCTGTGTAGCCGGTGAGCAAAGACAGAATATACTCGGCGCCACCCATGCCTTTAACCAGCTGGTTGATGCCTGTGCCAGCCGGTCCATGAAAACCTGCGCGGGCTTTGGCCATCAAAGACAGATCAGGCGCGTTGGCATTGCCACCCTTGGGGAAGTGATCGGCTGGAACCGCGGTACGGTAATCGCCTTCACCCTCATTGAGATCTTGATCCCAAACTTCGATGAAGTCAGAGGCGTAGGCGCGTACTTCTTCCTTGCTGAGATGCGGCCCGCCCTCATCGCTCAGGGAGCGAATGGGAACGAACTTCATGCCGTGGCAAGAGGAACAAACTTCCGTGTAGATTTTCAATCCGCGCCGCAATTGTTCTTGATCATAGGAGCCAAACGGACCTTCAAAAGAGAAAGCGTGGTCATGAACATGGCCTTCACTGCCAGCAGCCTGCACCCCGCCAGTGGCGAGAAGCAAAGCCAGTGTGAGACCTGTTGTGAGTTTCTTGAACATATTTCGTTCCCTTCTCACTCTGCCGGGTGAGCAGCATCCGCTGCACCCGCTGCGCCGTGTTTGGCATTAAAGTCATCTTCGATGGTTGCAGGTGGTGTTGAGGGTTTCTCAAGCACGCCCAGCAAGGGCAAGATAACCAGGAAGTAGGCAAACCAATAGGTCGCACCAATCAAAGAGAAAGAGGCATAGGGTTCTTCCGCAGGACGCGCACCGAGCCACATCAAGAAGATGAAGTCTGCAACCAAGATGCCAAACCACCATTTGAACATGGGGCGATACCGACCAGAGCGCACGCTTGAAGTGTCGAGCCATGGCGCAAGGGCCATAACTGCAATCGCACCGAACATGGCCAAAACGCCAAAGAATTTTGCGTCAATAATGCCGCCGGTGACAAAGCTTGCGATCTGAACAACCCATACTTCGGATGTGAAAGCGCGCAAAATGGCGTAGAATGGGAGGTAATACCATTCAGGCACAATATGCGCCGGTGTCACCAATGCGTTGGCTTCGATATAGTTGTCAGGATGGCCAAGATAGTTTGGCATGAAACCGACGATCGCCATGAACACGGTCATGATAAGACCCAGGGCAAAGAGATCCTTCACCACGAAATAGGGCCAGAATGGTACCGTGTCTTTTGCCGCTTCTGCCTTCGAACCCCGGCGCACTTCAACCCCGGTTGGGTTGTTGTTGCCTGTGGTATGAAAGGCCCAGATATGCACGATCACGAGACCGGCAATCAAAAACGGCAGGAGATAATGCAGGCTGAAGAAGCGGTTCAAAGCCGGTTGACCTACGGCGCCGGCGCCCAAGAGCCAGGTTTGCAGCGCCTCACCAATGAAGGGGATCGCACCAAACAAGCCGGTGATCACAGCTGTACCGTGGAAGGACATTTGCCCCCAAGGCAAAACATATCCCAAAAAGCCTGTCGCCATCATCAACAGATAGATCAACATACCAATGATCCATGTGATTTCACGCGGGGCTTTATAGCTGCCGTAGTAAAGGCCACGGAACATATGGGCATAAACTGCAATGAAGAACAAAGACGCGCCATTCATGTGGAAATAGCGAATCATATGGCCGCCATTCACGTCGCGCATGATGTGCTCAATCGAGGCAAAGGCCAGATCGACATGCGGGGTGTAATGCATCACCAGAACAACGCCTGTGACAATTTGCATGGCCAGACAGAAAGTTAAAACAATGCCCCAAATCCACATCCAGTTCAGGTTCTTTGGAGTGGGGATCATCAATGTGTCATATAGCAGACCAATGATTGGCAGACGCGAATTGATCGCTTTTGTCGCCTTGGACTTTGGTTCGTAATGATCGTGTGGAATACCGCCCATTATGCGTTCTCCTTGCCGATAACCAGTTCAGTTTCGCCGTCGAAACGGGCCACTGGCACCAAGAGGTTTTCTGGGGCTGGACCTTTGCGGATTCGGCCAGCTGTATCGTAATGTGATCCATGACAGGGGCAGAACCAACCGCCAAACTCACCAGCGCCATCGCCCAAGGGCACGCAGCCCAAGTGGGTGCAAACGCCCAGCATGACCAACCATTCGCCATTTTCGTCAAGGGCGCGGTTTTCATCGGTCGCAGGAAGATCTGGTTTGTTGTCATTGCGGTCATTGCCGTCAATCAAATCGCCCATATCCACGGCCCGTGCCGCTTCAATTTCGCTCTCTGTGCGACGCCGAATAAAGACGGGCTTGCCCTGCCACAGAACGGTGATTTGTGTACCCGGTTCAACATCGGCCACATCCACGCGGATTGCGGCCAAGGCCAAAACATCCGCTGAGGGGTTCATTTGGTTGACCAAAGGCCAAACCGCTGCGCCCGCTGCTACTGCGCCTGCACCTGCCGTCGCGTAGTAGAGAAAATCTCTACGGGTGCCTTCGTGTTCATCTGTATGCGCCACGAGGTTCCTCCAAATTAATTGCCAGTCAGGACTGGCCCAAAGACTCGGACCCCACAAAAGTAGGGTCACTCGATCCGGTTCCTAGCTCAGGGACAGCGCCGCGTCCAGCGGACATTCGGGCGCAGTCTGCAAGGTGCAAATTTGCCGCATTTTTGTAACAATTGCACCGGGCTGCCCCGGTTGTGGCCCGGCTCACCCGTCGAAATGTGTGTCCTGAAAGCTGGAGCGTTTTGAGAAATCTGCAAACCAAGCCGCCAGCGCGTCATGTCCTTGCCGCCAATTGCGCGCATCATGGCGCAGATCCAGATAGCCCAAAGCACAAGCAACACTGATATGCGCCATGGTGAGTGGGCCGTTCAGCAGATCCATCCATTGGCCTTGCAAAGCATCGCAGCCGCCCATGACTTTCGCCCATTGGGCCTCAGTCCATTCGGTGCTGACCTTCTCCTCTGGCCGCAAACGCAGCTCATAGGAGATGCTCACGGCACTATCCATCATGGAATCGCCCGTGGCCTCAACCGTGAGCACGTCCCAAAGCCCGGCCTCCGGATACAGCCCGGCAGAGGCTTTTGCGTCCAAATAACGCGTGATCACGCGGCTATCATAGAGCGCAGGTCCATCGGCGCGACTCAAAGAGGGGATACGCCCGGTCGGATTGGCGGCCTTGGCCTGTTCATTGACCTGAAAGGGGGAGGTCGCGATGCTCACCTCTTCTACATCTTTCAGCTGGTTGGTCTCGCGCAACACAACCCGAACTTTGCGGGCAAAGGGGGAGGCTTCTGCCATAATCAATTTCATTTCATTCACCTTTCAAAGAGGGGGATTATCTGCTGGGTGGCTGCGCGCCGGCTTAACTGCGGCTCAAAAGATCTGCCGGCCGTACCGCCTGACCCGTGCGCGCCGATTCCAAGGCGGCCTCGGCTAGGGCAAGAGACATAAGCCCGTCATAGCCACTGGTGCGAGGGGTCTGCCCTGAATTTAAACAGGCCACGAAATGTTCAATTTCTGCCGCATAGGCCGCGATATAGCGGGTCATGAAGAAATCGAGTAGCGGCGGGCGGGTATAGCCGGCGCCATTGGCTAGGGTGACGCGCGATTGGTGATGATTGTCGGCAGCCACAGAGCCGCCCGAGCCATGCACCTCGATGCGCTGATCATAGCCAAAGGTGGCGCGGCGCGAATTGCTGATGGTGCATTGTTTGCCGCTGGCTGTGCGCAAAATGGCATTTGCGCTGTCAAAATCGCCGCGATTGCCAATCTCAGGATCGGTGAGCACGGAGCCGGCCGCCTGCACCGTTTCGACCTCCTCGCCCAGCATCCAGCGCGCCACGTCAAAATCATGGATCATCATATCTCGAAAGATGCCGCCGGAGCGCTCAATGTAATCATAAGGAGGCGCGCCTGGATCGCGGCTGATCAAAGTGACCATTTCGACCTCGCCAATATGGCCTGCATCGATCTCTGCGCGCAGAGCTTGAAAGTCTGGATCAAAGCGTCTTTGAAAGCCAACCATCAACGTGGCTTTCATCTCATCCACGACTTTAAGGCAGGCCTTCACGCGCGACAGATCCAGATCAACCGGTTTTTCACAGAAAATAGCTTTGCCTGCGCGGGCAAAATCCTCGATCAAATCTGCATGGGTGTCGGTCGGGGTGCAGATGATCACAGCGTCAATATCTGCCGAGTCCCTGATTTGCGCAATCGTGCGAATCTCGCAGCCATAGGTGTCACGCAACGCCTCTGCCGCTGTGGGCATGGGATCGGCAACTGCGACCAACTGAGCGCTGGGCACCGATGATACGGCTCGGGCATGCACCTGACCAATGCGCCCTGCGCCTAAAAGACCGATTTTTGTCATCAACTTTTCCTTTAAGTCCACCGCAGGAATAGGCCTGCAAGATATCTCGCGAATTGATACGCGGTTATGGCGGTCATTCAAGCCCAGACTGGCGCATTATAACCAAAGCAGCATTTAATCCGCCGATGCGGCATTCGGAAATCGCTCCGACTTGTAGGGCCGGCGATTGCTGGTTAGCAAGGGAGCAGAAGAGGACATATAATGAAAAGATCTTTGGTCGACCTTGGTCAACAGCTGCTGGATGCCGCGAAACGCGCTGGGGCGGATGCCTGCGATGCCATGGCGGTTGACGGGGTGTCGCATTCTATTGAAGTGCGCGGCGGACAGCTTGAGCAAGCCGAGCGTGCGGAGGGGATTGATATCGGGTTGCGGGTCATGCTGGGCGCGCGCCAGGCCTGTGTTTCGGCCTCGGATATCAGTGCGGAAGCCATAGAGCTTATGGCCCAGCGCGCCGTCGAAATGGCGCGCCATGCGCCTGATGATGCTTATCTGCGTCAGGCCAGTGCGGAGCAACTGGCCGGTGATTGGGACGTGCAAGCGCTTGAGCTGTCCGATCCGGCTGAGGAGCCATCGGCGGCTCAATTACAGGCGACAGCGCTGGAGGCGGAAGCCGCGGCTCTCGAGGTTGCAGGGGTTATGCAATGCCAATCGGCAGGGGCGGCTTTTGGCGCACGGCGCATTCACCTTTGCATGTCGAATGGATTTAGCGGCGGTTACGCGCGAACAGATCATGGCTTCTCTTGTGTCGCCATTTCAGGCACCGGCTCACAGATGGAACGCGATTATGATGGCGACTCTCGGATTTTTCGCGCAGATCTGCGTGCGGCCTCTGAGGTTGGCCGCCGTGCAGGGGAGAGGGCCGTGGCGCGCCAGGGCGCGCGCAAACCCCCAACGGGCGTTTTTCCGGTTCTTTATGACGAGCGTATTTCCAGCGGCTTGATTGGACATCTACTGGCCGCGAGCAATGGTTCGGCCGTGGCGCGCGGCGCCAGCTGGCTGCAAGATGCGATGCACAGTTCTGTTTTGCCGCAGGGGATCTCATTGCTGGAAAACCCACATCGCAAACGCACCAGTGGCTCACGCCCCTTTGATGGGGAAGGCTTGCCAGTGGCAGAGCGGGCGATTGTGGCGGATGGGGTCTTGCAAGAATGGACGCTTGATTTGTCCACGGCCGCGCAATTGGGGCTGAAGAGCACAGGCTCTGCCATGCGCGGTCCGTCCGGGCCGCCGTCACCGGGGGTGGGTAATGTAATGCTGACGCCAGGCCAGCAAAGTCGTGAAGATTTGATACGCGACATGGGCACGGGCCTATTGCTGACTTCTTTGATTGGCGCGTCGATTAATGCCACGACTGGAGATTACTCGCGTGGCGCTTCGGGCTTCTGGGTGGAAAATGGTGAGATTGCCTACCCGGTCAATGAATGCACCATCGCAGGAAACTTGCGGGAGATGCTGCTGAGCATTGTTCCGGCCAATGACGGGCGGGGGTATCTATCGCGGGTTGTGCCGTCCTTATTGGTTCCATCGATGGCAATTGCTGGTGAATGATCTTGAACTCATAACCCAAGCTGCCCGCGCTGCCGGGGATATTGCCATGGGATTTTTTCAAAAAGATCCTGAGATATGGGATAAATCGGACAATGCCGGCCCGGTGACCGAGGCCGATCTCGCGGTTGACAAAATGCTGTCTGCGGAGTTGCGCGCGGCGCGCCCCGGATATGGCTGGCTGTCTGAAGAGACGGAAGATGGTGCAGAAAGATTACATAAAGACCAGGTATTTATCGTCGATCCGATAGATGGAACGCGGGCTTTTATTGCCGGAACAGAACATTGGTCGCATTCCATAGCTATCGCCAAAGCGGGGCAAATTCAAGCGGCTGCGGTCTATCTGCCGGTGTTGGACATGATGTTTTGTGCATGTTTGGGCGGAGGAGCCTTTCTTAACGGCGCGCCGATTTCTGTCTCGCCGCGCGCCGCGACCCGGGGGGCGGATATACTCTCTGCCAAATCTAATTTTGACCCTGCGTTTTGGCCCGGTGGTTTTCCTGATTTAAAACGCAGTTTCCGCTCTTCCTTGGCCTATCGTTTGTGCTTGGTGGCCAATGGCGCTTTCGATGGCATGCTGACTTTAAGACCGACATGGGAGTGGGACGTGGCGGCTGGAAGTTTGATTGTGAATGAGGCGGGTGGGCTGTCCACAGATCAAACTGGAGCTGCGCCCCTTTTTAACAGCGGGGCGGCGCAGCTGAACGGAATGGTGGCGAGCAATCGCGATATTCACTCCGGCCTTTTGGCGGGTCTGACCTAGGGGCGAATATGACGACAGAGACCAGAACAGATCACCCGCTCATATGGGCTCATGCCAATACACCCGCGGCGGTAGATGCGGTCCGTGAGGTCTTGATGCGCGCGAAATTGAGTGAGCCAACACTATCTTATGTTCTGACGGCCCCAGACTCGGAGGTGACTTATGCGCCCGATGTTGTGGTTTTGGATGAGGCAGATTCTCAAGCGGGTTTGGCTTGGTTGTCACAGAGCTCTCCGGATCTGTGTCTCTGGGCGGAGGCCAGCGTTGCCTCTGCATTGTTTGGATTAAACCATCGCCGGTCAATCCCGACCCTCTTGATCAATGCTGAAACCCGACCCCTGTGGAGCAGAACCTGGCTTTGGCGAAAGACAATCGCACGGCAGACTTTGAAACCTGTGTTCTATGCTTTTGTTGCCTCAGCTGCGTCAACGGGGAGTCTGCGAAATCTTGGCTTGCCTGCCCGCAATATAGAGGTCCTAGGGCCACTTCTTGGCGGTGTCTTGGCGCCAGGCTGTGATGAGAGTGAACGGGACCGGATTGGCGAAATTTTGGCGGGGCGGCCTGTATGGTTTGCGCATAGGGTGCCCCACCAGGAGATGCGCGTGGTGATTGATGCCTTTATGCAAGCCCAGCGCAAGGCCCATCGGATGCTCCTGATTTTGGATTTTCTTGATCCTGCAGGCACAGAGGATTGCCTGGCGCTCTGTGCTGAGTTGGGATTGACCGTACATGCACGGGCCGAGGAGGGTGAGCCCGACTCGCGGACCCAAGTCTTTCTCGCGGAATCGGGTGAAGACACGGGCCTTTGGTATCGGTTGGCGGCACTTGCATATATGGGCGGGAGCCTGACGAGCGGCGATGTGCCCAACCCAATGGTGGCGGCCGCTTTAGGGAGCGCAGTTGTGCACGGGCCTGCTATTGGCCAAAATCAACATGCCTATGATCGCTTGCGGGAGGCCGGAGCCACGCAGCCTTTGGAGACGGCACAAGATTTGAGCCGCCGCGTGGCGGCGTTGATGGAACCTGACCAATGCGCCGAGATGGCCGCGGCGGGTTGGGAGGCTGTCTCAGAAGGGGCAGAGGTGACGGATCGTTTGGTGGAGATAACCTTGCAAAAACTGGGTCTTGGGGAAGCGCAACAATGATACGCACGCCGCAGTTTTGGCATCAACCGCCGGGGGTCTTGGCTTATGGTCTATGGCCTTTGGGCTGGCTCTATGGTGCGGCAACGGCTTGGCGGCAAAGCCAGGCGTCGCAGGCGCATCATGCGCGCTGCCCCGTGATTTGTGTTGGAAATATCAATGCCGGCGGCACGGGAAAAACCCCCGTGGTTATTGCATTGGCCGAGCATCTGACGGCGCGTGGCCGGAAGGTTGTGGCCTTGTCGCGCGGCTATGGCGGCACTGTCGCCGCGCCAACTTTGGTGATCCCAAAAACACATGGGGCGGGGGAGGTGGGCGACGAACCTTTGCTGATTGCTGCCTTTTGCCCTGTGGTGGTGGCGCGCAAAAGAGCCGAAGGTTTGGCCCTAGCTTTGGCGCAAAACCCAGATGTAATTTTGATGGATGATGGCTTCCAAGATCCCTCTGTGCACAAAGATTTTTCGATCGTTGTCGTCAATGCCGCCCTTGGATTTGGCAATGGGTTTTGTGTGCCGGCCGGCCCGTTGCGAGAGCCCCTGGCCAAGGGTTTGGCGCGTGCGGATCTTTGCCTGTCAATTGGTGAGGCGGCAGCGCAGCGGCGGTTTGAGGCTTTGGGGCCAGACCATGCGCATTTGCGGGTTGAGGGCCAGATCAAACCATTGCTGACAGGCATGCCATGGCAGGGGCTACCGGTTTTTGCCTTTGCCGGGATTGCCCATCCAAAAAAATTCTTTGCCACCCTGCGCGATCTTGGCGCCAATGTTTTGGGCTGTGAAGCCTTATCGGATCACGAACCGCTGTCGCTGCCCTTGATGAAACGGCTGGCTGCAAAGGCGCGGTCGCTGAATGCGCAGTTGGTTTGTACAGAAAAAGATGCGGCCAGGTTACCGGCTCAATATCAAAGGGATGTTTTGGCCTTGCCCGTGCGGCTTGAGATCCAAGATTGGTCCAAGATCGATGAAAAACTCATCAACCTTGGACTTTGATTTTATTGAGCATCGAGAATTTTTTGCAACTCTGCGTAGGACATATTGGCATATTTCACACCATTGATGATGAAAGACGGGGTGGAAGAGATTTCATCTTCGGCCCGGTTCGTCTCATACCAAGCCACCAGGTTTTGTGCTTTTTCCCCATCGGTAAAGCAGGCCTGAACATCTTCTTGCGACAGGCCGGCGGTAATGCCAATGCGGCGCAAATTCTCTGCAATTTCGGCCGGGGTGCCTTTGGTCCATTCGAATTGCTTGGTGTAGAGAAGATCTGAGATGGCAAAGAACTTATCAGCCCCGCCGCAGCGTGCGACGATGGACCCCCAGAGGCCATAGCGGTCAAAATAGATCTCGCGATAAGTAAAACGCAGTTTGCCCGTGTCGATATAATCCGCTTTGAGTTTTTGAAACACATCCTTGTGGAAAGTGCGGCAATGGGGGCAGGTGTAGCTGGCATATTCTGTCATCTGAATTGCCGCGTCTTCGGCGCCAAGTGTCATCTCGAGAATAGAGGATGTGTCAATCTCACCGGCCTCTGTTGCATTGGCGGCACCAAAGCCTGGGGCCGTTAGTCCAGAGGGCGTGGGTGCCTTCACCGTATAAGCACCGATGCCCAAGGCGATTACAAATACCAATCCGATCACATAGGTCTTTTTCATCTCAAGATCTCTTTTCATGTTTCATAATGTTTTCACCGAAGGCTGCCAAAGCTGCTCTTAGGCCGTCGTCTTTGATCTCGCAAGCAATGGCCTTGGCTTTTTGAGCCGTGGCGGGGCAGGGCGCTGGGGGCGCAGTTTTCGGCAAGGCTCCAAACCGGGCTTTGCCGTCAGAAAATCCGATGGGGGCTGTTTGGGTGATGCGGATGCGGGAAATCGCGTTGTAGCCATAGCAGGCATTCACCTTCTCGCGCAGTTGCGGCACTTGCATGGCCAGCATTTCAGCCTGTGGGCCAGTGGTCAGGACAACCAATGTCGCACCAAACCCCTTTTGCGCATAGCTGACTTTCACCGGTGTGCATATTTCCGCGATAGGTGCACCAACAATTTCCGACCAATGGGTCAGCAGCCGTGTGATTGCAAAACCACGCGATTCACCTGCATTTCGAAGTTTTTGCTCGACCAAAGCCGAGGTGCGCCGAAAGCCCGCTCTGCGTTTTTCAGATCCGCTTGCATTTTTTTGCATCGATTTTGCTGACTCTTCCTGATTTACCCTATTTTACCTGAAGCCGGGCGCAACGCCACCACTTTTGTAGAAAGCTACTCAAACTTGTGTGATTTCATGAATTCAACTGAGCTTTTGAACTGGTATGATCTCCATGCACGGGAGTTGCCTTGGCGGGTCAGCCCGGCCGCGCGCGTGGCCGGGCAGCTGCCCGATCCTTACCGTATTTGGCTCTCTGAAATTATGTTACAGCAAACCACTGTGGCGGCGGTGAAGGCCTATTTTTTGAAGTTTACAGCGGCATGGCCCACGGTGGTGGATTTGGCGGCCGCTGAAGATGCCGATGTGATGGCAGCTTGGGCGGGGCTGGGCTATTATGCCCGCGCGCGCAATTTGTTGAAATGCGCCCGCGTTATTGTGGCGGAGCATGGTGGACAATTCCCGGCAAATCGCGCGGCCTTGCAAAACCTGCCGGGCATTGGCCCCTATACCAGCGCCGCTATCGCTGCGATCGCATTTGATCATGCGGAAACGGTGGTGGATGGCAATGTTGAGCGGGTCATGGCGCGTTTGTTTGATCTCCACGCGCCGCTTCCACAGGCGAAGGGCGCGCTGACGTCCTATGCCGCCAGTCTAACCCCCCCGGCGCGGCCCGGCGATTATGCACAAGCGGTGATGGATTTGGGCGCCACGATTTGCACACCAAAATCACCGCGCTGCGCCCTTTGCCCATGGCATGACATTTGCGCGGCGCGAAAAGCAGGCACTGCGGCGGAATTGCCGAAGAAATTACCAAAGGTGAAAAAGCCCACGCGCTTTGGGACCGCTTATGTTGCGCGGCGCAGCGACGGGGCTGTCTTGCTGGAGCAGCGCCCAGAGCGCGGCTTGCTGGGCGGCATGTTGGGCTGGCCCGGCAGTGAATGGCGCGAGACGCCGCTGGATGCGATCCCTCCGATCCAGGCAGACTGGGTAGAGGCACCGGGTGAGGTGCGCCATACATTCACGCATTTCCATCTGCGTCTGCGGGTGATGGTGGCCCAGGTTGATGCCCCGCAAACCAATCAAACATTCACCGCCGCTGAGAACTTCCGCCCGGCAGATCTTCCCACCGTTATGCGCAAGATTTGGAGCATGGCAGAGGCAGAGACCTAGCCGGTCTTGTCAGGTAGAACCTCAAACCTTAGTCTGAATCATGGGCATAGATTTTTAATGTGGCATCATTCCGGGCCGCCTTTGTGCTGAAAAGATATTTTTTGCCCCGCGTTGGCGCGGTATTTTCGACTTAAGGGCCGTTATGTGCCTGAGATTTAAAGGATTGAACAATGGCTGATCTGAGCCTGACGCCGGAGATTGGGCAATGGCGCAAGGTTTTACCCTTTTGGGTGTCTTATTTGCTGTTCCCTTTGATCTGGGCGAGCGCGATTCTGGGCGGCTGGTGGGTATTGCTTGCCCCGGTGCTGGCTTGGTATTTGTTCTCACTGCTTGACTTGGCGTTTGGTCTATCTCACGCCAATGAGGATCCGGCAACGGATGTCTCGGCTTTGGCAGGTTACCGATGGGCCACTTTGCTTTGGGCGCCTTTGCAGTTTGTCAGTATTTTTGGCCTATTGATCTATGTCTCGCATTCGGCTCATCTGAATTTTTGGGAGCAATTGGGGCTTTTTTACAGTTTGGGCGTCATGTCTGGTACGATTGGCATCAACTATAGCCATGAAATGATGCACCAAAAAACTGCGGTTGAGCGCTGGATGGCAGATCTGCTTTTGGCGATGGTGCTGTATTCGCATTTTCGCAGTGAGCATTTGTTGGTGCATCATCTCTATGTCGCAACCCCGCGGGATCCGGTCACGGCGCGCTATAATGAGAGTTTCTACCGGTTCTTTCCCAGGGTGCTGAAGCAGTGCTTTTTTTCTGCCATAAGCGCCGAGAGGGCCATGCTGCGCCGGGCCGGGCGCGGGTTTTTCCATCCAAAGAACCCGCTGTTGCGATATGTTGTGTTGCAGGTTGGCTTTGTGCTTTTGGCCTTTGGTATCGGCGGTTTTGCCGGGGCGCTCCTCTTTGCCTTTCAGGCTTTTGTTGCTGTTTGGCAGCTGGAACTGGTCAACTATGTTGAGCATTACGGGTTGACGCGCAAACATTTGGGCGATGGCATCTATGAGCATGTCTTGCCGCGCCATTCATGGAATGCGGCACATCGGGCGTCCAATTGGTTGCTGATCAATCTGCAACGTCATTCTGACCATCACTATAAACCAGACCGCCCCTATCCTTTGCTGCAAACCTATGCGCCTGAGGAGGCCCCGCAATTGGCCTTTGGGTATCCGATTATGGCCATGATGGCGATGTTTCCTTGGCGGTTTCGCCGGTTCATGAATCCAAAGGTGCAGCGCTGGCGGAAAATGTATTATCCGGAGATTGCGGATTGGGCTCCGTATAACACGGCTACAAATCCGGCGCCGCGATAAAAAATGCCCCACCAGAAGGGCAGGGCATAAGGTGGCGCTTGGCATAGAGATGCAAGCACAGGCGAAACTTGTGTGTTCGGATGGATTTAGTTGGGGCGTTGACGCATTTCCGAGCGAATTTGTTGGCGCAGAAGATCTATAGAGACCGTTTTGCCATCGCGGCGGAAGTTCCAATAAGACCACCCGTTGCAGGACGGTGCATTTTCCAGAACCGCACCCACTTGATGGATGGAGCCAGCGGCCTCGCCGCTGACCAATGTGCCATCGGCGCGCACTTTGGCCTCTTTGCCGCGTGGGCTGGTGAGCACTTCACCCGGCCGCAACATACCGCGCTCGACGAGCTGACCAAAGGCGACCCTGGGTTCTGCACGTTTGGACAGGCTGACGGCCAGGGCGTCGCTGTCATATTTGCGCAGGTTGTCGATCCGCTTTTGGGCAACTTTGCGGTATGCCTCTTCGCGCTCAATTCCGATAAAGTCACGGCCCAGCATTTTTGCCACAGCGCCCGTCGTGCCTGTGCCAAAGAATGGATCGAGCACCACATCGCCGGGGTTGGTGGTCCCAAGCAGAACCCGGTGCAGCAGGCTTTCTGGTTTTTGCGTCGGATGGGCCTTGTCACCGTTTTCATCCTTTAGCCGCTCATGCCCGTTGCAAATCGGCAGCACCCAATCGCTGCGCATTTGAATGCCTTCATTCATGGCTTTGAGCGCTTCATAGTTGAACGTATATTTTGACCCTTCAGCTTTGGATGCCCAGATCATGGTTTCATGCGCGTTGGTAAAGCGTTTGCCGCGGAAGTTTGGCATGGGGTTTGACTTGCGCCAGACCACATCATTCAAGATCCAATAGCCCGCATCTTGCAAGGCTGTGCCGACCCGGAAAATATTGTGATAACTTCCAATCACCCAGATCGCGCCATTGGGCTTGAGAATGCGCCTTGCCGCTTTCAGCCAGTTGCGGGTGAAGCTGTCATAGGCTGCAAAGCTGTCGAATTGATCCCAGTGATCATCAACTGCATCCACCTTGGAGTTGTCCGGGCGGTGAAGATCTGACTTGAGCTGTAAGTTGTAGGGCGGATCGGCGAAGATAAGATCGACGCTGTTTTCCGGGAGTGTGTTCATGACATCGATGCAGTCGCCATCGATAATTGTGTTCAGCGGCAGCCCATCGACTGCCGATTCATTTGGTTTTTGATTCATTTTTCTGCCTCTGCCCATGGTGCATTTTCGCACTCGTTGGTTGAGCATAGGATGAGTCAGGAACGATTCGGCGTCAATTTCTTTTTCTTATCAGCAGTTTAAATTTTTTCCTTGATACAAGATATTGTGTACCGGTTTGAAGGTTCGTCTATGGTGTGGGGTCACCCCGAAATCTTGGAGGGCTTTTAGATGCTGTGCTGTCGGGTACCCGGCATTTTTTTCCCACCCATAACCGGGAAACTGTTGCGCTAAATCACACATGACCAAATCACGCCTAATTTTTGCCACAATTGACGCGGCCGCAATCGACACTGACAGAGAGTCCCCTTTGACCAAAGCCGTGGCGGGAATTCCAAGATTGCGTGGAATGATATTGCCATCCACCAGAACGTGATCTGGTGTTTGCTTCAACCCTGCCACAGCGCGTTCCATTGCCAGATGCGCGGCCCGCAGGATATTGATCTGCTCAATCTCACGTTCTGAGGCACTGGCCACCGAAACATCCGCATGGGCCAGAATGCTCTCAAGCAAGGCATCGCGCTTTTTGGCGGAGAGTTTTTTGCTGTCGTTCAATCCTATGGGGATATGTTTTGGGTCCAAAATAACAGCGGCCGCAAAGACAGGGCCGCTGATCGGGCCGCGGCCGACTTCATCGACGCCGGCAATCACCTGGTAGCCTTGCGCCTGAAGAATGCGTTCATGGCCATATGTTGGCAATTGTGTCATGGCCTCTCAATACGCCCATTCGATCTGATATGCCATTGCGCAAAAGTTTTTGATGAAAACGGGTTGGTTGCCGGGTCTCATGCTCTATAGGTAATCGGAATTAAATTTGAACGGAGCTGCACGCATGTCCTTCACCCTGGCCACTTGGAATATTAATTCGGTCCGCCTACGCGAGCCGATTGTTTTGCAATTGCTCCGCGAGGAGGCGCCCGATGTCTTGTGTTTGCAAGAGTGCAAAAGCCCGGTTGAGTTGATCCCAACCGCAGGTTTTGCAGACTTGGGGTATCCCCACATGGTGGCGCGTGGTCAAAAAGGATATAATGGTGTGGCCATCTTGTCCAAAATTCCGCTGGAGGATGCGGGGAGTTTGGATCTGGCACAACTGGGGCATGCCCGGCATGTGGCGGCCCGTTTGCCCAATGGGGTGACCATCCACAATCATTATGTACCTGCTGGAGGCGATGTGCCGGATCGGGCGCAAAATGAGAAGTTTGGACAAAAACTCGATTATCTCACCGAGCTGCGCGATATTTTTGCGGCACAAAAACCTCAGCGGTCCATCCTGGTGGGCGATTTGAATATTGCCCCTCGTGAAGATGATGTGTGGGATCACAAGAAGCTGCTCAAAATTGTCAGCCATACGCCCATAGAGGTGGCGCATCTCAATGAGGTGATGTCTGCAGGCCATTGGGTGGATGTGACCCGGCAGGATATTCCCGATGGCTTGCTCTACAGTTGGTGGTCCTATCGGGCCAAAGATTGGGATGCAGCGGACAAAGGGCGCCGCTTGGACCATGTCTGGGCCACATCCGATATTTCTGCCGCGGCGCATTCCAGCCGGGTGCTGCGTGAGGCGCGGGGGTGGGAGAAACCCTCCGATCATGCGCCCGTTTTTGCCAGCTTTGATCTGTAAGGGCTCTTGGCAAATGCCATTGAGACACTCATATAGAGCCTAACTTTAAAGGAATTTACCATGTTGGAACTGAACACTGCCGCCCCGACAACCGACGCCGGCGCGTTGATCAAAGACGGATCAGAACAGAGCTTTATGCAAGATGTGATAGAAACATCGCAGTCCGTGCCGGTGATTGTGGATTTCTGGGCGCCATGGTGTGGGCCGTGCAAAACTTTAGGCCCGGCTTTGGAAGCTGCTGTGACGGCGGCGCAGGGTGCCGTGCAGATGGTGAAGCTGAATGTCGATGAAAACCAAGCCATTGCTGGTCAGCTGCAAATCCAATCCATTCCAACCGTCTATGCGTTTTGGCAGGGAAAACCGGTTGATGGCTTTCAAGGTGCGGTGCCCGGGTCGGAAATCCAAGCCTTCGTGGATCGTGTGTCCACTATGGGCAATGGTGCTCCAGACGGCGGGCTTGCCGATGCTTTGAGCGCGGCCCAAGAGATGCTGGCGGATGGTGATATTGAAGATGCCGCACAAACTTTTGCTGCGATTTTGGAAGAAGAACCTTCAACGGTGGGCGCCTATGCTGGCCTGGCGCAATGCTATCTCGCGCAGGGTGATTTGGAGCAAGTAGAAGCGACCCTGAATGGGGCTCCCGCAGAGATCAGCAAGGCACCCGAGCTTGAGGCGCTTTATGCGCAACTCGAGCTGGCCAAGCAAGCGGCAGGGGCCGGACCGTTGGGCGAATTGCAAGCTGCGGTTGAGGCAGAGGGTGATAATCATCAAGCACGGCTCGACTTGGCCATTGCGCTCCACGCGGCGGGTGATGCGCAGGCGGCGGTGGATCATCTTTTGGAGCTGTTCCGCAGAGATCGAGAATGGAATGACGCTGCAGCAAAAACCCAGCTTTTTACTATTTTTGATGCATTGCCCGCGAATGATCCCGTTGTTTTGAACGGGCGTCGTAAACTATCGTCTTTAATATTTGCATGATGCCCAAGCCGAGCTAGCTAAGACTGATGACCTTTAAATTCGATATGCCCGATGTGATCCCCGTTTTCCCTTTGCCCGGGGCGCTGCTTTTGCCGCGTGCGAAACTGCCATTGCATATCTTCGAGCCGCGCTTTCTCAGCATGATTGAGGATTGCATGAAAACCTCGAGCCGATTGATCGGCATGGTGCAGCCTTATCAGGCGCGGGATGGCGAGACACGGCTGCATTCTATCGGCTGCGCTGGGCGGCTGAATCAATTTTCGGAAACCGAAGATGGCCGCTATATGGTCACGCTCTCTGGCATGAGCCGGTTTCGGATCAAAGATGAGGTGGAAGGGTTCACCCCATACCGCCGATGCCATGTGTCCTGGGCCGGTTTTGAGCGCGACTTGGGCAAGATTGAACGAGACGAAAACTTTGATAGAGCCAGCTTCATGGCCGCGTTGAAACGCTATTTTGATGATCGGCAGCTCTCGACCGATTGGGACACGATGCAGGAGGCAGATGATGAGTTGCTGATCAACTCATTGTCCATGCTTTGCCCGTTTGAACCCGAAGATAAACAGGCCTTGCTCGAAGCGCCGAGCCTCAGCACCCGGCGTGAAACATTGACCACATTGCTTGAATTTGCCCTGCGCGGTGGGGCTGATGAGGATTTCTTACAATGAGTGACATAGATGGAAAAATGTTGGAGGCGCTGATTTGTCCCCAAACGGGGGGGCCTTTGATCTATGATGCAAGCGCTCAGGAGCTGATTTCAAAATCTGCACATTTGGCCTATCCAATTCGCGAAGCTATCCCGATCATGTTGGTGAGCGAAGCCCGCGAAATTGATGAGCCTAATCCTTAAAGAGGCTCACCCCTCAGCAAGCGCGGTGGATCTCCCGCGGCGCCTGCGGCTGTGGCCACAAAACCTGTCCGCAATTTGGGCGCGGCATTGATGAGCCCCATGCCGAGATCACGAATGCCGCGCAAAATCGGATTGTTGTTTGAGAATAATCTGTTGAAGCTGTTGGTCGCTGTGCACAGCAGAGCGTTATCAAATCCGCGCCATTTTTGGTATTCGGCAAGCGTGGTATGAATGCCAAGATCCTGACCTCGGCGCTTGGTGTCGCAAAGCACCTCGGCCAAA
The DNA here is from genome assembly GCF_000738435.1 of Planktomarina temperata RCA23. Classification (NCBI taxonomy): domain Bacteria; kingdom Pseudomonadati; phylum Pseudomonadota; class Alphaproteobacteria; order Rhodobacterales; family Paracoccaceae; genus Planktomarina; species Planktomarina temperata. The sequence continues at coordinate 55,516 of NZ_CP003984.1, forward strand.
GCTGCGACATCTTTAAAGCCAGAATTGAGCCCCTGCCCGGCAATCGGATGCACCGCATGGGCAGCATCGCCGATAAGAGCAACCCGAGTGGCAATCATGCGATGGGTTGTGGACAGCGACAAAGGGTAGATATACCGCGCGCCTGCCAGAGAAATCTCACCAAGAAAATCGCCAAACCTTGGGCGCAGGATGCTGAGATAATCCTCATCACTCAGGTTGTGAATGTCTTGCGCGACCTGTCGTTGTTCGGTCCAGACAATGCCACTGCGATTTTGCGTTAGGGGCAAGATGGCCAAGGGGCCAGAGGGCATGAAATATTGATGTGCAATTCCGTGATGTGGTTTTTCATGGGCGATGGCACAGACCAAAGAGGATTGGTTGTAATCCCATCCTGTGCGCGTCAGACCGGCCATCTTGGCGGTGCGTGAGCTGCGCCCGTCAGCCCCGACCAAAACTGCAGCTGTAAGCGGGGGATGCCCTTCAACGGTGACGGTGACATGGGTGGAATGGACGGTTTGTCCGGTGATGGTCTGTCCGGCCCGGAAGACCACATTGGAGGCCTCCACTGCCTCTGCCAAATGCGCCCGCAGGTGGCGATCTTCCACCATATATCCCATCGGACCTTGACTGAAATCTTCATCGCCAAATTGCATTACAAAGGGCGAAGGGGTTTCGCCGGCAGCGCCATCGCTTACTTTGATCTCCAGCATGGGCTCGGCGTGATCTGCCAGATCTTCCCACAGTCCCAGCGCGTCGAGCATATTTTGACTGGCGGCGGAAAGCGCATATGAGCGCCCATCAAATTTTGGGCTTAGACTCTCTTGTGGCGCATAGGCGTCTATCACCACGGTTGTGATGCCCGCGCTGTCCAGGGCCAAAGCCAAGGTCAGGCCGTTGAGCCCACCACCCGCGATGATAACGTCATAATCCATAGGTAAGACATGGGGCAGAGAAGGGATATTGTCGAGGGGGTGCGACATCGTTAGCGTGGCGGTGAAGCAGGAGGATCAGAGATGCAACGATGGTTAACCATGAGTGCCGCAGCCTTGGGCCGCGCAATTGCCAAGGGTGATATAGACCCCGTCGATCTGGCGCAGACCTATCTTGATGCGATTGATGCCCATCCTTTCAGATCGCGCATTTACACCATAGTGACGCGCGACCGGGCCTTGGCTGAGGCGCAGGCGGCGTCTGAACGGGCGCGTCTGGGACAACGCAAATCTGCGCTCGATGGGGTTCCGGTGTCTTGGAAAGATCTGTTTGACAGCGCAAATGTGGCGACAGAAGCCGGCAGTGTTTTGCTTGAAAATCGTACGCCGACAGCGGATTGCGAGGTGCTGCGCTGCGCCACCGAATTGGGCTTGGTTTGTTTGGGGAAAACGCATCTGTCCGAGTTGGCCTTCTCAGGTTTGGGGTATAACCCCAGAACGGCGACCCCGCCTTGTGTGAATGATCATGACGCTGTGTCAGGCGGGTCTTCATCTGGAGCGGCTGCTTCTGTGGCCTTTGGCTTGGCGCCCTTGGCGATTGGATCTGACACTGGGGGCTCGGTGAGGATCCCGGCCGCCTGGAATGATTTGGTAGGTTTGAAAACCACGAGCGGGCGCTTGTCGTTGGAGGGGGTGGTTCCGCTTTGCGCGCGCTTTGACACGGTTGGGCCGCTGTGCCGTTCGGTTGAGGATGCGGCTTTGGCGCTTGCGGCTCTAGAAGGCAGTAAACCCGCGGATCTGACCAACAGCACATTGGAGGGGCGGCGTTTGGCGATCTGTGACACAGTGGCTTTGGATGCGCTGCGCCCGGAACCGCGCGCCGCTTTTGACAAGGCGATTGACCGTCTGCGGGCGATGGGCGCTGTGGTCGAGCGGGTTGACATTCCGCAGGTGGAGGAGGCTTTGTACCTGTCGGGCGTTTTGTTTGCGGCCGAAGCCTATGGCACCTGGAAAGATACAATAGAGGCCAATCCAGACCTCATGTATGAAGAGATCTTGATGCGGTTTCGAGGTGGGGCGGATGTTTCGGCGCCAGATTATGTTGCGGCTTGGCAAAAGTTAGACGGGCTGCGCGCAGACTACTACGCGGCAACCCGAGAGTTTGATGCAGTTTTGATGCCCAGCTCACCGATCCTTCCGCCAAATATGGAAAGATTGGCACGGGATCATGACTATTATGTGGCGGAGAACCTGCTGGCGCTGCGCAACACCCGCATTGGAAACCTAATGGGCGCATGCGCTTTGACGCTGCCGACGGGCGTTCCGTCATGCGGCCTCATGATGGTTTGTCCGCCGATGCAAGAACATCATCTGCTCCGATTGGGCGCTGCGGTGGAAAATGCGTTGGCTTAGTGATGGTTTTGATTTGCAGTGATCGTCTGGCTGGCTTACGCCTAATCGCAAGAGGAGACAGTTCATGATGCCCACCCGTTTTGATGCTTTGCCGACCGCGACTTGGCCGCGTCTGCGCAATTTGTTGGATGGTCACGCAGCGGGTGGCCCGGTCATCAATATGACCATCGGCGAGCCAAAACATAAATTTCCCGATTGGGTCGGACCGACATTGGTTGAGGCGATGGAGGGGTTCAACAGCTATCCGGACAATAATGGCACGCCCGAATTGCGCGGGGCAATCACTGGATTCTTGCAGCGACGCTACGCGATTGATTTGGACATGGACAATCAGGTTATGGTGCTCAATGGCACACGCGAAGGGTTGTTCAATGCGGTGGTGGCTCTGGGTCAGACGGGGTCCAAAATATTGATCCCAAACCCATTTTATCAAGTCTATACGGTCGCTGCTATGGCGATCGGGGCGCAATCGGTGTATTTGCCAGCGCGGGCAGAAAGTGGATTTTTACCGGATTTGGATGCGTTGACGCCCGAAGAGCTCAACCAAACCTCGGTCTTTTTTCTATGCTCACCCTCTAATCCTCAAGGCGCTGTTGCATCGGAGGCCTATTGGTCGCGACTGCTGACGCTGGCGGAGACTTATGATTTCAAAATTTTTGCAGATGAATGTTACAGCGAGATTTACCGGGCTGCCCCGCCGCCCGGTGCGTTGCAGGTGGCGGCGCAGATGGGGGCAGATCCGGAGCGGGTGGTGGCCTTTCATTCCTTGTCGAAACGCTCGAACCTTCCGGGGTTGCGGTCGGGCTTTGTGGCGTCGGGACCTAAAAACATCTCACGAATCAAACAGCTGCGCGCCTATGCTGGCTGTCCGGTGGCTGGACCTATCCAGCATGTTTCTGCTAAGGTGTGGTCAGACGAGGATCATGTTGTTGCTAATCGGCAACTGTATTGTGGCAAATTTGAGGCGGCAGATCGTATTTTTGCCGGAATTCAGTCCTATAATTCGCCACAAGCTGGGTTTTTCTTGTGGTTGCCCGTCGAAGATGACGAAGCCGCTGCGTTAAAACTTTGGACCGAAACGGGGTTGCGGGTGCTACCAGGATCATATCTGGGGCAAATCGCAAATGAGCAGAACCCTGGGTCTGGCTACGTTCGGGTCGCTTTGGTGGCTCCAAAAGAAGAAATGCAGCGCGGATTAACCATTTTGCGTGACTGCCTATATAAATGATGTTGAGGTACATATGGCTTATCCAACCCGCGGACGCGATCCGTTTTTGGACGCAGGGACACAGGCTTTTTTAGAAAGACGCGGCGTTGAAGCGCTCGGTTTGTTCGTTTCGGCGGTGGGCGTGGCCTTTGCCCTGGCTTTGGCCAGCTATGCACCTGAGGATTCTGCTTGGATTTCTGCTGGTGGTCCGGAAATTCAAAATTGGCTTGGGCAGATTGGCGCCATCGTCGCGGCGCCCCTCATTAAGATCATGGGTCTCGGCAGCTGGAGTATTGCACTGACATTTTTGGCATGGGGCCTGCGGTTGATCGCGCATACCGGTGCGGAGCGCATGGCCATGCGCCTGATCTATGCACCAATTTTTTGGGCGCTGTGTGCCCTTTACTCCGCAACCCTCACACCTATCAGCAGCTGGTCCCATAGTTTTTCAATGGGCGGCTTGTTCGGTGACACGGTGCTTTTCATGATTTTGCAATTGCTGCCGGGGTCGGTGACCTTGGGTGCAAATATCGTGGCTTTGGTTTTGGGCACTTTAGTCGTGATCCTGGGCGGCTATGTGACTGGGTTGATCTTTGGCGAAATTAAAACCTTTTTTCGTGTCACCAGCTTGCTGTTCAGCCGGCTTATCCTGGGATTGGTTTTCATTTTGGCGCGTGGCTGGAGCGGGCTGCGTAGCCGTCAAGAGCGCCGCGCCTCTGAACGAAGTGATCCGACTATGGATCCCTTGTCGCAGAGTGAAGCGGAGCGTGTTGCATCTGTGATTAGAGCCAATCCCGTGATGCCGAGTGCGCCTGTGGGTCCTGCCTTGCCGGCGCAACCGCAGCCTAAATCACTTTTCGCGCGGGTCCTGAAGCGCGGGGTCGCCCCAGAGTCTGCGCAATCCCCGATGGAGCCAGTTGTGGAGAGCTCTTTGGGTGGGGCGATTGATCCAATGCAGGATCGTATTCGTGGGAAAATTGTCGAGGCTATTCGGTCGCGCGATCCGCAAGCGGCCATAGCAGCACAGGGGCAAACTCCCATTGTCACCGCCAAACCCGGTCGGCCTACGGGTCCTGTTCCGATAATATTGCAGCATCCTGCGCCTGAAGCGCCTTTTATGGAGGATGAAGCTGAGAGTTTTGAGGAGCGCCAGCCGGCTGCTGTGCAACCTGACTATATGGCCGAGCCCCCGCTCACCGCTGCGCATAAGCAGGTGGTGCAACATGGCGTGCGTCGGGCCATCAAACCGTCCAGCCAAGCAATCGCTGAAGCGCAGCCAACTTTGGATCTGGAACCGCAAGCTGCGGATCCAACATATGAAAAACCGCCTCTGAACCTGTTGATGAGCCCATCTTCCGTGGAGCGGCATGTCTTGAGTGACGATGCGTTGGAAAGCAATGCGCGCATGTTGGAAAGCGTGCTGGATGATTACGGCGTCAAAGGCGAGATCGTCAGCGTGCGCCCCGGCCCGGTTGTGACAATGTATGAATTGGAGCCGGCCCCTGGCTTGAAAGCAAGCCGGGTGATTGGTCTGTCGGATGATATTGCGCGCTCTATGTCCGCCCTCTCAGCGCGGGTGAGCACAGTGCCGGGCCGGTCGGTGATTGGGATTGAGCTGCCCAATGAAAGCCGTGAGATGTGTGTTCTGCGTGAAATTTTGTCCGCACGTGATTTTGGTGATGCGAATATGCGTCTCCCCTTGGCGCTTGGCAAAGATATCGGTGGCGAGCCAATTGTGGCAAACCTCGCAAAAATGCCGCATTTGCTGATCGCTGGAACCACGGGTTCCGGAAAATCTGTTGCGATTAATACGATGATCCTGTCTTTGCTCTATCGTTTGACGCCAGAAGAATGCCGGATGATTATGATTGACCCAAAAATGCTGGAACTCAGCGTTTATGACGGTATTCCCCACCTCCTCAGCCCCGTTGTCACAGATCCTAAAAAGGCGGTGGTGGCATTGAAATGGACTGTCGGGGAAATGGAAGAGCGGTATCGCAAGATGTCGAAAATGGGTGTGCGCAATATAGATGGCTACAACAGCCGCGTTAAAGATGCCCAGGCCAAAGGAGAGATGTTCAGCCGCACGGTGCAAACAGGCTTTGACGAAGGCACGGGCGAGCCCCTGTTCGAGACCGAAAAGTTCAAGCCGGAAACACTGCCCTATATCGTTGTTGTTGTTGATGAGATGGCGGATCTGATGATGGTTGCGGGCAAGGAAATTGAAGCCTGTATCCAACGCTTGGCGCAGATGGCGCGGGCCTCAGGCATTCATATTATCATGGCGACCCAGCGCCCGTCTGTGGATGTGATCACCGGAACAATCAAAGCCAACTTCCCAACGCGCATCTCATTTCAAGTGACCTCAAAAGTCGACAGCCGGACCATTTTGGGCGAAATGGGCGCAGAGCAGCTTTTGGGCATGGGCGATATGCTTTACATGGCCGGTGGCGGTAAAGTCACGCGTGTGCATGGCCCCTTCTGTTCTGATGAAGAAGTGGAAGACGTGGTTAATCACCTCAAAACCTTCGGTCCGCCAGATTACCTGTCTGGGGTTCTGGAGGGTCCGAGCGAGGGGGCTGAGAGCGATATTGATGCGGTGCTTGGCCTCGGTGGCAATACGGATTCGGAAGATGCGCTCTATGACACCGCCGTGCAAATCGTGGCCAAAGATCGCAAATGTTCCACCAGCTACATCCAGCGAAAACTGGCGATTGGTTACAATAAAGCCGCGCGGCTTGTGGAGCAGATGGAAGAGAATGGGCTGGTCAGCGCCGCAAATCACGTGGGTAAAAGGGAAATCTTGATGCCAGAGCACAATTGAGCAGGTGCTGCGGTGACGCAATCGTGATGCGGGCGGGCTTCCCGTCTTTTTGGAAACAGGCTAGGATTGTGACATGAGACTCATTTCTTCCCTTTGCGTAATATTGGCCAATCCAGTTGCAGCTGAAAAAATCAGCCTTAATGAAATATCTTCTTATTTCAATGATATGGTCACGGCAGAAGCCCAGTTTTCGCAGTTCTCTGATACGGGGGAAACCACGACAGGGCGGCTGTATATTCGGCGGCCGGGTCGCATTCGTTTTGAATATGACCCGCCAGACGCAACTTTGGTTGTGGTGGGCGGCGGTCAGGTGGCCGTCTTCGATCCGAAATCCCGCGATGAGCCGCTGCGTTTTCCCCTGCGCCATTCCCCGCTGAATCTGGTTTTGGAGCGGGAGGTAGATTTGGCGCAACGCGATATGGTGGTCGCGCATTTCGAGGCCGGATCTGAAACTGCCGTGACGCTGCAAGACCCGGAAAACCCCGACTATGGGTTCATTCAGCTGATTTTCACCGACAACCCGGTGCAGCTGCGCCAATGGGTCGTGCAAGACAATTCCGGTGGTCGAACTCAAATCGTCCTAGACAGCCTGACCGAAGGCGGCCGTGTGTCGAATGTGCTGTTCAACATCCAATATGAGATGCAAAAACGCAGCGAATGAGCTGTGACCAGGGTGGATTATGACCCGCGTCCATTGATTTGCAAAAACTTTTGAACAACCCATTTCCGTATGGAAATGGCGCTATGCAGAGGTGTTTTTGTTCACATCAAGGCTTGGCGATTCAACCTGCCGCCTTTCATGATCCTGTGGTTTGCGGGTAACTGTGGCCCCTATCCCTTGCCACAGCTGATCAATTGCCGCTTATACATCGCCGCCCGGCGGTCGAGGCCATTTGCGATATTTACCAGCCAGCGCTTGGATTTATAAGATCCCCGGCGGTACCCTGTTCGGCCTTCGTGATAGGCGAGGTATTGGTTGCGGGTGTCGGACATGGCAATGCCTAAAGAGCGGCGGCTTTGCGCCATATACCAGCCCATGAAATCTGCGGCATCACGGATATTTGTGCGGCTGGCCCCCCAGCGTCCGGCGCTTTTCTTATATTCTTTCCAAGTGCCATCCAGCGCCTGGGCATAGCCATAGGCTGAGCTTTGACGGCCGGCGGGAATGATCCAAAGTTTGTATTTCTTTGGCGTCTTGGCGTTGGCTTTGAATTTGCTTTCTTGCCAGATGATCGCCATTTGTGTCGAAATCGGTACGCCATATTTGCGCTTGGCGGCACGAAAGGCTGGCAGGAAGCTGCGGCGCTGGTCCAATATCGAGCAGGCGTTGTCCAAATTCCGAGGCGGATTTTTATTGCCTCCAGAGAAAGAGCACCCCGCAAGAAGGGTGATCAGAACGAGGCTGCGAAGAATACTGCTCATGGTTGTGGCCGCTTTTTGTTAAATTGCCTAAGTTTTGCGAATATCAATAGCGTTACTTCGTAAATTTTGCAATGGTGCGGCGGTTTTGGACGCCTGTCGCCTATCTGCGGAATTATAGCACGCAGTGGCATCAATTCTGCGTGACCGCATAGACATTTTGATCCAAATCCGCGTAAAAGGAGGTTCAATGAATAGGTGACCTGTGCAAGCTGAAGCGAAATATCATTTGGGCCAAATCGTGCGGCATAAGAAACACCCGTTTCGCGGGGTCGTTTTTGATGTGGATCCAGAGTTTTCCAATACTGATGAATGGTATGCAGCTATTCCAGAAGAGGCACGGCCGGTGAAGGATCAACCCTATTACCACTTGTTGGCCGAGAATGATCAAAGCTATTATATTGCCTATGTGTCCGAGCAAAATCTTGTGGCCGATATTTCGGGGGACCCGGTGGATCACCCCGATATTGAGGATATCTTCGGCCCGTTCGAAAACGGCGCCTATCCTTTGCAGTTTCAGCTAAATTAATAGCCCAAGGCGCAACCGTCTTTGCGGGGGTCAGATGCGCCTTGCAGCACCCCATCCGCTCCGATCAATATTGCCTGAGCGCCGCCAATCGGCCCGGTAGGTATTTCGACCTTATGGCCCATTTCTGACAGCTCTTGAGCGACCTGCGGCCCATATCCGCGCTCAACTTTCATCGTGCCTGCGTCGGAAAAACAGCGGGGTGCGTCAATTGCCTTCTGTGGGTCCAAGCCAAAATCTACCATGTTTGATAGAAAACGCGCATGGCCGTTGGATTGGTAGGAGCCGCCCATAACCCCAAAGGGCATGGTGATCCTCCCTCCTTCGGCCAGCATACCGGGGATGATGGTGTGCATAGGGCGCTTGCCGCCGGCCAGCTCATTAGGGTGGCCCGCCTCAAGCGAGAAGCCCGCCCCGCGATTTTGAAATAAGATTCCAAAATGGTCTGACGCGAGTCCAGATCCAAAGGCATGGAAGATTGAGTAGATCAATGAAACGGCCATGCGGTTTTTGTCGACAACGGTGATGTAAATCGTGTCTTTATGAATCGCTTCTGACAGCCCATGAGGATCTGCCATGGCGCGGTTGGGGTGGATTAATCCAACCAGCTGCGCGGCGGTTTCGGGTGCCATCATATGATCGACACGGCTGGCATAATCCCCATCGGCTATAAAGCGATTGCGCGCATCATAGGCCAGTTTGGAAATTTCAGCTTCGATATGGGCCCGTTCTGTCCCAAAGGGCGCCATGGCGGCGATGTCAAAATGCTTCATCATATTGAGCATCAAAAGCGCCGTTGCGCCTTGACCATTGGCCGGATGCTCCAGCATCTCAATACCCTTGTAGGAGGCGCGCAATGGTGTGCCGTAGGTGGATTTGGTCGCGGCAAAATCTTCAAGACTGTGACAGCCCCCCGCAGCGCGCAGGCTCGTTTGCATATCTTCGGCAACAGCGCCGGTATAAAACCCATCGCGGCCTTCGGAGGCCACGCGCTCGAGAACTTCCGCCTGCCCGGGCGCGGCGAAGAGCTGCCCAATTTTCGGCGCAGCGCCAGCGGTTAGATATTTATCGCGCGCGGATCCTTGCAGCGCTTGCGTGTTTTGCGCCCAATCAAAGGCGACTTTTGGGGCAACTGGCACGCCCGCGCGGGCATAGTGAATGGCGGGTGCTAGGGTGTCTTTTAATGGCAATGCGCCGAAATCTTTTGCCAGGGTGCAAAATCCGTCTATCGCGCCGGGTATTGTCACGGCATCGACGCTGTGCAGCGGCACCGTGCCATGGCCCGCATCTCGCAGGGCGGCTGCATTGGCAGCCACCGGCGCGCGTCCCGATCCGTTGAGGGCGACAACGTTTGCGGTTGGATCCTTTTGGATCAGGGCAAACATATCTCCGCCAATGCCAGTCATTTGTGGCTCACAGATGCCTAATAAGACCGCCGCTGCAATTGCTGCATCCGCCGCGTTACCGCCCGCTTTCAAGATATCAATCGCTGTAGCGGCGGCCAAAGGGTGAGAGGTCGCGACCATGCCGTTGGTTGCAAAGACGGCCGATCGGCCGGGAAGGTGAAAATCGCGCATGTGCTGTTGAGCCTTATAAATTGAATTTATCCAAACATAGCGGATAATGCGGCGGAGGCGAGGGGGCTGTGCCGGGTTTATGATTTTCTGATGCAAAGCCTTGCCCCCAAGGCATTGGGCGCGTCATAAGTGGGCAGCAACTGTTTCAAAGAGGCGCGTTATGGAAGATGTTTATATCGTAGGAGCGGCCCGCACGCCGATGGGTGGGATGCAGGGGGCTTTGGCCGATGCATCCGCGAGTCAGCTGGGCGGTGTCGCGATTGCAGCGGCGCTTGCTGCCGGCGACGTTGCACCGGGTGATGTGGATGAGTTGCTTATGGGCTGCGTCTTACCCGCTGGGCAGGGCCAAGCGCCAGCCCGACAAGCGGGATTTGCTGCGGGATTGGGAGAAGATGTCCCCGCAACCACGATCAACAAGATGTGTGGCTCGGGCATGAAAACCACCATGATGGGGTATGATCAATTGGCGTTGGGTCACGGTCAGGTGATGGTCACGGGCGGCATGGAAAGTATGACCCAAGCGCCCTACCTTTTGCCCAAAATGCGCGGTGGTGCGCGGCTGGGACATGGCCAAGTGCAAGACAGCATGTTTCTCGACGGCCTTGAGGATGCTTATGACACAGGGCGGTTGATGGGCACTTTTGCTGAGGATTGCGCGATGCATTTTCAATTCTCACGCGCCGCACAAGATGCTTATGCGCTGCGCTCCCTCGAGCGGGCGTTGGCCGCGCAGGCTAGCGGCGCGGTCGCGGCCGAAATTGCCCCGGTGACAGTGGCGGGGCGCAAAGCGAAGGTTGAGGTTGCCATGGATGAGCAACCCGGCACTGCGCGGCCAGATAAAATTCCACATTTGAAACCCGCGTTCCGTGAGGGTGGCACGGTGACGGCGGCCAATTCTTCGTCGATTTCTGATGGGGCGGCGGCCTTGGTTTTGGCCAATGCCACTGGTCTTGCGGCCTATGGCTATACCCCGCGGGCGCGCGTAATGGGCCACGCCAGCCATGCACAAGCGCCCGGTTGGTTTACCACCGCCCCCGTGCCAGCGGCCCGAAAACTGTTGGATCGTCTCGGCTGGAGCGTTGCGGATGTAGACTTATGGGAGGTCAACGAGGCCTTTGCTGTGGTGCCCATGGCCTTTATGCATGAGATGGAACTTTCTCCGGATGTTGTAAATGTCTATGGCGGTGCTTGCGCTTTGGGTCACCCGATCGGCGCCTCGGGCGCGCGAATCTTGGTAACCTTGCTAAACGCTTTGGAACGGCATGATCTCAAGCGCGGTGTTGCGGCGATTTGCATCGGTGGAGGCGAGGGCACTGCCATTGCCATTGAACGCATGTAAAGGCCGCGGATATGGCACGGGTAAATTATGAAGACTTGAGCAAAACCATCGCAAGCCTTTGTGCTGGCGAGGACGATGTGATTGCCCTTATGGCCAGTGTGGTCTGTGAGCTGCATCACAGCGATGATCGCTTCGATTGGACGGGGTTTTATCGTGTAACCGGACCGGAAATGCTCAAGATTGGCCCCTATCAAGGTGGGCATGGTTGTCTGCAAATCCCGTTCTCACGCGGAGTTTGTGGGGCAGCGGCGCGCTTGAAAGCCACGCAATTGGTGCCGGATGTAGAGGCCTTTGAGGGCCATATTGCTTGCGCCAGCTCGACTCGATCTGAGTTGGTTTTGCCCGTGTTCAACAGCGCCGGTGATGTGATGGCTGTGCTCGATATCGACAGCGATCAACCTGATGCATTTACCCACGAGGATGCAAAGGCTTTGGAGGCCATTCTGGCTTCGGTTTTTAGCATGTAAACACCCGTGAAAATTTATTGCTTTTTTTCATGGCTTCTGCCAACCATAAATTTGAGAATGAAAAAATGCTGGAAAATTTCACGCAATGCTGCACGGTCAGACAGATCTAAACACCCTTGGAGCCGACATTCGGGCGCTGCGTAAGGCGCGGGGATTGACCCTTGCTGAGTTGGCGCAAACCCTTGGGCGTTCGGTGGGATGGTTGAGCCAGGTTGAGCGGGATATGTCCGAGCCTGGGATTAATGATTTGCGCGACTTGGCCCGGGCCTTGGATGTGTCGATTTCATCTCTGTTTGGGTCTGGTCCCGCGCCGGCCGATGAGGCTGGCTATGTCGTGCGCAAAAACAGCAGACGCCCAATTGGAAGCCGCGAAGCCGGTTTGGTCGAAGAACTGCTGTCTCCCGATCTGACAGATGACTTCGAGATGCTCCATTCCACATTTGAACCGGGTGCAAAGCTAAATCCTGCGGTTTCCCGCCCCACCCAGGAGGTGGGATATATTCTTTCTGGGCAATTGAAGCTTTGGATCGGCGATGCAGATTATCTTTTGGCGCCCGGTGACAGTTTTCGGATCAAGGGCGAATTTTTCCGCTGGGAAAACCCCACAGACAAGCCCTGCCAGGTGATCTGGGTAATCGCGCCGCCGGTGTATTGATGACATTTCAGGGCTGGATCATATTTGCGGGATTTTGGGTGGTTTTCGTGACAACACCCGGTCCCAATGCCGTCAATTGCATCAGCAATGGCATGAGCTTTGGCCTGCGCCGGGGTCTTTGGGCTGTGTTGGCGATTTTAACGCAAGCGACTGCTTTCCTGATCTTATCGGCCTATGGCATCACCGCATTGCTCTTGGCATCACCCACAGCATTTTTTGCGGCCAAGCTGATCGGTGCGGCGGTTTTGATCTTTCTGGGCATGCGCGGTTGGATCATGGCAGCCACTCCGCCCAAGCTCAATCCAGCGGCCGGCTCCATCTATGGGCGTGCTTTGGCGATTGCGACGATCAATGCAAAGTCGGTGGCAGGATATTTGGCTGCGTTCAGTCAATTTGTTCAGCCTGATGTGCCCATTTGGGATCAAATGGCGGTGATTATGCCCACAGCTTTGGGTCTGACTGCACTGTCCTATACGGGCTATACGGCTTTGGGTGCCGCTTTCGGCAAATCGGCCATGGCCAAAGTCTTCAATGTCTCTTTGCGGCGCGGGCTGGCGCTTTGCTTTATCGTCTATGGGCTTTTGCTTGGTGGCAGCTCCATGCGGAGCACGGCATGAGGGAGACGTTGCGATGATCTGGGAAATCCTTTGGGGATTTGAGCCTGCTCTGATCACCGGGTTTGTGATCGCTGGTTTGATCTTAAACCTCACACCCGGGGCAGATTTCCTGTTTATTACGTCCAGTGGTCTGTCGGGCGGTCCGCGCATGGGCGTGGCAGCGGCACTGGGTGTGAACCTTGGTATTGTGGTGCATATTTTGGCGGCGGCCGCTGGGCTGTCGGCTTTGTTATTGGCGCATCCGGCGGCCTATGATGCCATCCGACTCTGCGGTGCGGCTTATTTGGCTTGGATGGCCGTGCAGGCTTGGCGCAGCAGCAGCACCCTGGCCCGCCCGCGCAGCGGCCGCGGTGTTTGGCAGGCGGCGCGGCGTGGGTTTTTCATCAATGTATCGAATCCGAAAACCGCACTTTTTATCTTTGCCTTTATTCCGCAATTCACCGACCCCGCCATTGGCCCGATATGGGTGCAAATCTTGATCCTTGGTACAATATTTCTGGTGAACGGGGCGTTGTTCACGCTCTGCCTTGGTGCAGGGTCCGGCTATTTCGCAGCTGCGCTGGGTGCGCGCGCTGGCGTTTTGAACAAAATATCTGCAATTTTACTCGGCGGGCTGGCGGCCCGTTTGATCATCGACTGAGGGAGACCAAAATGAGTGATTTTCCAACCACGGCAAGGGTTGTCATTATCGGAGGCGGCGTTGTTGGCGTGTCGACCCTGTATCATTTGGCCAAAGCCGGGTGGACCGATTGTGTCTTGCTCGAGAAAAATGAGCTGACCGCCGGTTCAACCTGGCATGCGGCGGGCAATTGCCCGTCCTTCTCAACCAGCTGGGCGATTATGAATATGCAGCGCTATTCGCTGGGCCTCTATGCCGGTTTGGCTGAGGAGGTGGATTATCCGATGAATTATCATGTGACGGGCTCTATTCGCCTGGCTCATGACAAAAACCGGATGCTGGAGTTTGAGCGTGCGCGCACGATGGGCCGCTATCAGGGCTTGGGCATTGAGATGATGTCCGTGTCAGATATGAAAGATGCCTATCCCTTCTTGGAAACGCATGATCTGGCTGGCGGGCTTTGGGATCCCGATGACGGGGATATTGACCCAGCCCAGCTCACCCAAGCCCTAGCCAAAGGTGCCCGGGATATGGGTGCCAGTGTTCAGCGGTTTTGCCCGGCGACAGGGGTCACGCAGGTGGGAGATGAATGGATTGTCCACACAGACAAAGGCGATATCCGCTGCGAGAAAGTGGTCAATTGCGCCGGTTATTATGCTCAACGCGTAGGGGAATGGTTCAAACCCTATGGTGGTCGTACTGTGCCTATGACGGTGATGAGTCATCAATATTTTCTGACCGAAGAAATTCCTGAATTGAAGGAATGGACAGAGGCCAATGGGCGCAAAGTGCCGCTCTTACGGGATGTGGATTCCTCCTATTACCTGCGGCAGGATAAACACGGGTTGAACCTTGGCCCCTATGAGCGCAATTGCAAAGCCCATTGGGTGACGCCCGAAGATCCTATGCCTGAGGATTTCAGCTTCCAGCTCTATCCTGACGATCTCGAGCGTTTGGAGTGGTATATTGAAGACGCCATGGCGCGGGTTCCGATTTTGGGATCTCAAGGCGTGGGCCGGGTGATCAACGGCCCTATCCCCTATGCGCCTGACGGGCTTCCGCTGATCGGTCCCATGCCAGGTGTGAAGAACGCCTATGAAGGTTGCGTCTTCACATTTGGCATCACCCAAGGGGGTGGAGCCGGCAAGGTCTTGGCGGAATGGATCACGGAAGGGGAAACAGAATGGGACATGTGGGCGGTCGATTCGCGCCGCTATACGGATTACACGGATCAAGACTATTGTGACCGCAAAGCCATGGAAGTTTATGGTCACGAATATGCCATGCATTTCCCGCATCACGAATGGCCCGCCGGGCGGGACAAAAAACTCTCGCCGGTGCATGACAAGGTGATTGCCGCGGGCGGCATGATGGGGGCTTATAATGGTTGGGAACGCGCCAATTGGTTTGCTCAGCCCGGAGATGACACCTCCCATGAGGCCACTCAGACTTGGGAAAGACAGGGCCCATGGGCCCAGCGGATCCGCGAAGAGGCCGAGGCCGTGCGCGATCATTGCGGTGTCTTGGATTTGCCCGGCTTCAGCCGTTTTAATCTGACAGGCGACGGCGCTGCAGAATTCTTGCGCGGTAAAATTACCGGCGGATTGCCGAAGATTGGCCGCATGAATCTGGCCTATTTTGCAGATAATCGGGGCCGAATTTTGACGGAGATGTCGGTTGTGCGCCATGCGGAGGAGCATTTCACATTGATCACAGCCGCCAGTGCGCAATGGCATGATTACGATGTCCTCAATTCGGATCTGCCTGGTGGTGTGGAGCTGGTGGACCATACGAAAGACTTTTCAACTTTGATTGTCACGGGTCCCAAAGCCCGCGATGTTATGATCCAAATGGGGACGGATGCGGATCTGTCTTTGGGGTGGTTGACCCATCAAACGGCACAGGTGGCCGGGCAAGAGTGCGCGCTTCTGCGGGTGTCTTTTGCCGGTGAGCTTGGCTGGGAAATTCATGCAAAAAATGCCAATATGCCAGCATTGTATGATGCAGTCATTGCAGCTGGGGCCAAACCCTTTGGCATGTATGCACTCAATAGCCTGCGGATCGAAAAAGGATACCGCGCGTGGAAAGGCGATCTGTCCACCGATTACAGTCTTTTGGAAGCGGGGCTTGAGAGGTTTGTTAAATTGGACAAGCCCCAAGATTTCCCTGGCAAAGCCGCCTTGCAGAACGAAAAACAACAGGGTCGCAAAAAGGCTTTTGCCAGCCTGATTGTGGAGGCGGGTGCCTATGATGCGCCCTATATGTCAACGATTTGGCATGATGGTGTGGTGGTGGGGGAAACCACCTCGGGTGACTTTGGGTACCGTGTTGGTAAGTCCATCGCCTTGGCCATGTTGCGCCCCGATTTGGCCATGCCAGGAACAGAGGTTGAAGTTGAAATTTTTGGGCAACGCTGCAAGGCCGTGGTGCAGGATGATCAACCGCTTTGGGATCCAAAAAATGAGCGCTTGCGCAGCTGATAAGGAGCGAATGTGATGATAATTCTCGATGGTGGTATGGGCCAAGAATTGGTCAAACGTGCCGGAAAGGCCACGGATTTGTGGTCAATGCAGGCCTTGCTCGACAGCCCGGAAATGGTGCGTGCTGTGCATGACGAATATTTTTCTGCCGGTGCGCAGATTGCCACCACCAATACCTATTCGGTTCTGCCAGACCGGCTGGAGAGCAAAGGCTTGGCCGATAAACTCCGCCCGATGACGGTCTTGGCCTGCGAAATGGCTGTGGCCGCTCGGGATGCCCATGGATCCGGGCAGGTTGCCGGTTCATTGGGTCCGATTGGCTTCTCCTATCAACCAGACAAGGCACCACCGGCCGAGCAGGCTGCCGAAATCTATGCAGACATTGCGCGACTTCATGCGGATTATGTAGATTTCCATCTTCTGGAAACCATGGCCTCGGTAGATCAAGCGCGCGGGGGCTTGATGGGCGCCGGGGTGACGGGCAAACCGATCTATGTCTCCCTCTCTGTGGATGACAGCGATGGCACCAAGCTGCGGTCAGGGGAGCCTTTGGCTGATGCGATTGCGATGCTCAGGGCGTTTAACCCAGCCGCGGTGTTGATCAATTGCTCCTTGCCTGAAGCGGTCTCGCAGGGCTTGCCGATCTTGACCGGCCACGGGTTTACCCTGGGCGCCTATGCCAATGGATTCACAGGCATTCATGAGGAGTTTAATTCGATCCATGCGACGGTGGATCTGCTGAAATCTCGAACAGATTTGGGTCCGGCGGAATATCTCGCCTTTGCCCAGGAGTGGGCCAAAATCGGGGCGGAAATTATTGGCGGTTGCTGTGAGGTGGGACCGGCACATATCGCTCTTTTGGCACAGGAACTGGGAGATTAATTCGATGCTTAATGCTGCCGCAGTGGCCTGTATTGAACAGGTGCGATTGGGGTTTGTGGCCTCTGTGACATCGGGAGGGCGGCCCTCTGTGTCACCGAAAGGAACCTTTGTGGTTTTGGATGAGCGCAAGATTGCTTTTGCCGAAATTCGCTCGCCCGGCACCATCAGCAACATTGGTCACAGCCCCGAGGTGGAGGTCAATTTTGTTGATAGTTTTCGCCGCAAGGGCTGGCGGATGCGCGGGGTCACGCAAATATTGCGCCGTGGCAGTGCGGATTTTGAGGAGATCTTTCCCAAGTGGGACGCGCTCTGGGCAGACCTATCCGCGCGCATACGGGCCATTGTTGTGATCAAAGTGAGCGAGGTCAAACCGCTCTCCACCCCGCCCTATGATGATGGGGTGACGGAGGCGGAAATGATTGCTCTTTACAAAGAAAAATACGCGAAGATGTATCCCTAGGGATCATCTTGCACATCAATTTAAATTCCATAGGAGATGGAAATGGCTGAGGTTCCTACAAAAGCGCGTGCGGTCATTATTGGCGGCGGGGTTATTGGCTGCTCATTGGCGTATCATTTGGCAAAATTGGGCTGGAGTGACGTTGTATTGCTAGAACGCAAACAATTGACCTCAGGCACCACATGGCACGCAGCGGGCTTGATTGCGCAACTTCGGGCGACGGCCAATATGACGAAATTGGCGAAATACAGCCAAGAACTTTATGGCAATTTGGAAGCGGAAACCGGCGTTGCCACTGGGTTCAAACGCTGCGGTTCGATTACTGTGGCTTTGACCGAAGAGCGCCGGGAGGAAATTTATCGTCAAGCGGCTATGGCACGGGCCTTTGGGGTGGATGTCGAAGAAATCACCCCCGCGGAGGTTAAAGCAAAATACGAGCATCTCAATATTGATGGGGTGACCGGTGGAGTTTGGTTGCCTCTGGATGGCCAAGGCGATCCGGCCAATATCGCGCTGGCTCTGGCCAAGGGCGCGCGTCAGATGGGTGCGCAGGTGTTTGAGCAAACCAAAGCCATGGGTGTAACACGCGCGGGTCGCCGGATCACAGCGGTGCAGTGGCAGAATGGGCAGGGCGAAAGCGGCTCCATCGCATGCGAGAATGTGATCAACTGTGGTGGCATGTGGGGCCATGAGGTTGGGCGGATGCTGGGCATTAATGTTCCGCTCCAGGCCTGCGAGCATTTTTATATCGTCAGTGAGGCGATTGAGGGGCTGAGCCAAATGCCGGTGCTGCGCGTGCCCGATGAATGTGCGTATTATAAAGAGGATGCGGGCAAAATGCTCCTTGGGGCTTTTGAGCCGGTTTCAAAGCCTTGGGCCATGGAGGGCATTCCGGCTGATTTTGAATTTGATCAATTGCCGGAGGATTTCGACCATTTTGAGCCCATTTTGGAAAAGGCTGTCTCTCGCATGCCGATGTTGGGTTCGGCGGGGATCCATACGTTTTTCAACGGACCAGAGAGCTTTACCCCCGATGATGCCTATCACCTCGGATTGGCGCCGGAGATGGACAATGTTTGGGTGGCGGCCGGGTTCAACTCTGTTGGCATTCAATCTGCGGGTGGCGCGGGGCAGGCTCTGGCGCAATGGATGGAAGATGGTCAAAAACCTTTTGATCTTGGGGATGTAGACATTGGCCGGATGCAACCGTTTCAGGGAAACAAACATTATTTGTTTGAACGCTCAAAGGAAACGCTTGGCCTGCTTTACGCCGATCACTTCCCCTATCTGCAAAAAAAGACAGCCCGTGGTGTGCGGCGCACGCCGTTTCATCATCATCTCAAGGAAAATGGCGCGGTCTTTGGCGAATTGGCCGGGTGGGAGAGGGCCAATTGGTTTGCCAATCCCGGACAAGATCCAAGCTATGCCTATAGCTGGAAGCGGCAAACTTTCTTTGACAATGTGGCTGCAGAACACAAGGCGGTGCGCAGCAACCTTGGGCTTTATGATATGTCCTCTTTCGGCAAAATTCGGGTGGAAGGGCCGGATGCCTGTGCGTTCATGAACTACATCGGTGGCGGTCAATATGATGTGCCCTTGGGTAAGATCGTCTACACGCAATTTCTAAATGACCGGGCTGGGATCGAGGCTGACGTCACCGTTACCCGGTTGTCTGAAACTTGTTATCTGGTGGTCACCCCTGCCGCGACCCGTCTGGCGGATCAAACCTGGATGATGCGCCACAAAGGGGCGTTCAATGTTGTGATAACGGATGTCACCGCAGGGGAAGCTGTCTTGGCCGTTATGGGGCCAAATGCCCGCAAACTTTTAGAGCGGGTTTCTCCCAATGATTTCAGCAATGCCCACAATCCCTTTGGGACGGCGCAAGAGATTGAGCTGGGCATGGGGCTGGCGCGGGCGCATCGGGTCACCTATGTGGGCGAGCTGGGCTGGGAGGTTTACGTCAGCGCCGATATGGCGGGCCATGCCTTTGAAACGATCTGGCAGGCGGGACAACAGATGGAGGCTAAACTCTGCGGCATGCATATGATGGACAGCTGCCGTATCGAAAAAGGTTTCCGACATTTTGGCCATGACATCACCTGCGAGGACCATGTTCTGGAGGCGGGATTGGGCTTTGCGGTGAAGACAGATAAAGCTGAGTTCATCGGCCGCGATGCGGTGTTGCGCAAGAAGGACGCGGGGCTTGATGCGCGCATGGTACAGTTCAAACTGACCGATCCAGAGCCGCTTTTGTACCACAATGAACCGGTCCTGCGGGATGGTGAGATTGTCGGTTACCTATCGTCTGGCAATTATGGCCATCATCTTGGTGGCGCGATTGGCTTGGGATATGTGCCCTGCGCGGGTGAGAGCGCGGCAGAGGTTCTGGCTTCCTCCTATGAAATCGACGTCGCTGGAACGCGGGTTGTGGCGGAAGCGTCGCTCAAGCCGCTTTACGATCCGACAGGCGCGCGCGCCAAAGCTTAGGGCATCTAGGAAGGCGCCTTCGGGCGCCTTTCCACATTAACCATAAAGTAACTTTTCCGGCTCATTTCCATTGAGTTTCGTTGATCGCATTTCGCCATCAAGTTAATATCGGGTTGACAAATTCCCCTGCACCTCGATTGGCCCAAAACATAAGCCATTGAGTAATATTAATTTTAATGGATGCCATGCAACATTTTAACCGAATTTCAGCGGTGATCTGCCTTTTATTGTCCTGCGCGCCGCGCGCCTATGCCCAGGACAATCGGCACGGTGAAACCATGGGTGCTGCAGTCGCAAAGACCAAGCTTGCCGGGGTGTATCAACATGGTCACAGCGGCTTGCAAGACCCTGCAAAGGCACTTGCGGGGTTTCATAGGGCTGCGTCTCAAGGGGACGTTGAGGCGCAATACAATCTGGCCAAAATGTACGAGGACCAAGACAGCGTATTATTCGACTATAGCAAGGCCCATAGTTGGTACCGATTGGCCGCCACCAATGGGCACCGCGGTGCGCAAAGCCGCTTGGGACTCTTGTTCGAATTTGGAAAGGGCGTGGCGCAAAGCAGGGTGCAGGCGCATATGTGGTACAGCATTGCCTTTTCAAACGGAAATAAAGCCGCCGCATTTTGGCGAGATTCTCTGGCAGGTGATCTTGAGCCCTACGAAATTTTGACTGCGCAAATCTTAGTGCAGGAATGCCTTAGCAGTCGATATCGCAATTGTGGCGGTTGAGGTGGTGGTCAAGTCACCCTCCACATGCGGGCCGTGGCGCCGTCGGTTTTGTCAACTTGGGATCTGCTGGGTGGCGCAATGGATGCCTCCGCCAATTTCCCCCAAAGGATCTGTATTGAGCGTGACAATTTCGCGGTTGGGATAATGGCGTTGCAAGGCCAGCTGGGCAATGCGGTCGGTCGTGGCATCGCCAAATTGTGGGGCAATCACCGCACCGTTGCAGACATAAAAATTGACATAGGAGGCTACAAAATCAAGCTTAAGACGTTTGCGGTGATGGCTGAGCTCTGGAATCACATCAACTGCAAGGCCGGCACTGACCAGCGTGTCATATGTTTCCTGAGCCTCCCTATGGAACGGATCATTGGGATCGGGAGTGGGCGGTAGATTGAGCAATACCCGGCTCGGACCGGTGAACCGTGCCAGACTGTCGATATGATAATCAGTGATATCTTGCCCCTTAACGCCTTTTGACCATATCAAACGCTCTGCCCCAAAGGCCGCTTTCAAGCGGGATGCGATTTGATCAGGACTGAGACCTGGATTGCGATTGTCGATGACCCAGCTGCTTTCATGGGCGATCAACGTGCCGTCGCCATCCTGCTCTACGCCGCCGGCCTCACCGACAAGGCCGCTGTCATGGACTGCAAAGCCCAGTGCTTGCGCCGTAGCCTGCGCCACTTCTTTGTCATAGCGATGGTACTGTTTGCGGCCCCAGCCATTGAATTGAATGTGGCTGAGCACGCGCTCACCGGCTGTGTTGCGGGCAATCAGAGGGCCAGCGTCGCGGGCCCGGAGATCTTCGGTTGGGATATCCCAGAGTGTGACGCCGGCGCTCAAACGCGGACGGATCGTGCTGTGCAGCGCTGCGTCCGCGCAGAGAATCACGGGTTCGAAGAGGGCAATGCTATTGGCGATTTCTGTGATGCAGCGCTGCAGCAAACTGCGAAAGGCCCGGTTAGGATAGATCTGACGACTGGCTGGCCACATCATCACGGTGGCATCGTGTGGGGTGTCTTCGGCCGGCACGATGAACCCAGGCGGCACCCCCGCCACCTCCGTATGTGCAGGCAGAGCTGGGGCGGCGCATACGGCCAAGGACTGAGCAAGGAAGCGGCGGCGACGCATGGCGGCTCCGTTGGTTTGCTGGCGGTCAAGGGGCACCGGAAGCGCCATGCCGCGTTGATTTGAAATGATTTTATGAGATTTACTGTCCATTTTCAAGAGGCGATACCCGCCCAGGTATGGCGTAAGAATCGCAAGGATCCTTACGCACATTCCTTGCGGTCAACTCATGTCCTACTTTTCGACATCCTGAACTTGCTCTTGGATTTCCAAATATGCAGAAAATAAATCGGATTCACTCACAACACCGATCATTTTTCTACTCGGTTCCTCAATCACCGGGATCGTTTCGCCAACAAAACCTGACGCCACTTCTATGGCTTCGAGCATGTTTTGATCTGATTTTAAACGCAATGGCCTGCGGTCCATGATCTCCCGCACCGCCTGATCTTTATCAGCCTTGATCAGGTGAATAATCGACAACTTACCTTCCAAGTTACCCTCTTGAGACAGGCAATATGCCTCGGTTTTCCCTGCTTGGCTGAGGTGTTTTAACACGGTGGCAACCGTCGAATTTGAAGGCGTGGATACAAAATCATTATGAGCGCGCTCAATCACGCGCGCTTGAGATAAGCTAAACTTGCCACGGCCAAATCTTAGATCAATTCCCCTATCCAAAAGCTGGCGATCAAAAAATGAATTTCCGAATAAATTGGAAGAAATAACTTGGCTCACGATCACCGCAAGCAATGTAATGAGCGTGAACTCATAGGAAAGCGTGAGTTCTAAAACGATAAATATCGTCGCCAATGGCGCGCCAACGACGCAGGCCGCAACAGACGCCATACCCGCTAAAGCCAAAGCCATGCCCAAACCCGGCAAACCGATAAGGGCGAAACATTTGGCCAATACGGCGCCGATTGCTGCACCAATTAAGAGCGAGGGCAAAAACACGCCGCCGAAGAAACCAAAGCCAAGACACAGGCTCGTTATTAAGATTTTGACCAGCAACAGGGTTAATACAAAAACCAAACTTCCCTGGGTATTTAATATCGAGGCCAAGACCTCGGTGCCAAGTCCCAGGGCCTCAGGTATGAAAAGGCTAACCGTAATCACCGCCAGCACGGCGATAAAAATAGTCTGATAAACAGGTCAATTTAATCGAGCATTCAAGCTGGCAAAATACCGCAAGCTGTGCATGAAAATGATCGCCACCAATCCAAAGACGACCCCAGCGATGGCAACGGGTAAAAATGCACTTACCAAGCTCGGACCGACTTCCACTATTTCGAGCGGATGCGGTATATTAAAAAAATAACTCTCCATCGCAGCCGCCACAATCGCACTTGTCGCGATCGGAGCCATCGCACTTGGCGAATAATGTCTTAAAATTGCCTCATGCGCGAAAATTACACCCGCAATCGGAGCGGCAAAACCAGAAGAAATCGCCGCAGCGACACCGCAACCTATGACCACATCCGTCCCAATCCTTAGGTTGAGTAGCTTTTTTGCGGCCGTGCCAGCCGTGGCACCAAAATGAACCAAAGGGCCATATTGACCAACCGAGGCATATCCAGCGGCCGAAACCAATGCGGCTATCGTCGATGCTATACCTGTCTTTATATCCAATTCATTGGTGGTTTGATGAGCGGCATAAATAGAGTCTGCCGGTCCATTCCACTTTGAGATACCGAAGATCTTTCTCAAAAATAAAATTGATAATGCTGCCAATATTATAAAAACGCATATCTTGATATCTAAAGTGAATATGCCCAGTTGTATAAAACGCGCATCCACAAACAAATCTATATTTTGAGCGAAGTGTACAAGGTAGACAAATCCACCCACTATTACAGATACTATCACACCAATAGCAGCTCCAACGCCTGAGCCTGCGTAAACATTTACGATGGATTTTGGTGGTAATTTCAGCTCAAAATGTTTGATTTCACACCCCCTTTTCAAACTAATGAACGGACCAATCTGAAATTTCAACTTATTTTTGCCGCCGGCTGGTCTGATTGCACAAGCGCCGGCCGTGAGAAATTTGCAGCACCATCAGATCTGGTAAACCCATGGCGATGCGCGAAATTGCATGGCCCCCAAGCAACACCCCAATCTTGGGTGTTCAAGCCCCCAAAACAGCAGCACGAATTGAGTGACATAGGGCCTCTAGCCTTGGCGGCAGATCGTTCCATGTCGCTTTGTCTCTCTGAGAAAGACAAAAGGCTTAGGCCGCTAAGCCTAAGCCTTTGTATGAGTGGTGAGCCCTGATGGGTTCGAACCATCGACCTACTGATTAAAAGTCAGTTGCTCTACCGGCTGAGCTAAGGGCCCACTGCGGCGGTGTCTAGAAAGGGTAGAGGGCGGGGTCAAGGGCTTTTCTGATCTATTGCTGGATTCCTCTTAATTACACCGATATATGGCCATCATGACGCAGCAGATTTCCTTTATGAAGATGCATGGGCTCGGCAATGACTTTGTTATTGTCGATTCGCGCGGGCATGGGCCAGTGATTTCGGCAGAAATTGCCCGCGGATTAGGGAATCGTCATCTGGGTGTGGGGTTTGACCAACTGGCGGTGATAAGTGATTCGCCGCAGGCGGATGTCGCCTTAACCTTTTTCAACGCAGATGGCTCGACCGCGGGCGCTTGCGGCAATGCCACGCGCTGCGTTGCGCAATATGAGATGCAGCGTTTGGGGCGCAAGACCCTCTCTTTGATTACGGAGCGCGGTGTCTTGCAGGCTTGTCAGGAGGGCGCTTTGGTGAGCGTCAATATGGGTCATCCCATGCTGATGTGGGATGAGGTGCCCTTGGCACGGGAAATGGAGACTTTGCATCTGCCGCTTGAAGGTCGACCGACGGCCACAGGCATGGGCAATCCGCATTGCACGTTTTTTGTCGAAGATGCCGAAGCGGTAGATTTGGCGCAATTGGGACCAAGGTTTGAACATGACCCTCTGTTTCCTGAGCGCACCAATGTGCAATTTGCCCATGTTATGGCACAGAACCGCCTGCGGATGCGGGTCTGGGAGCGCGGTGTGGGGGTGACTTTGGCCTCTGGCTCCTCATCTTGCGCCACGGCGGTTGCGGCGGCGCGTCTTGGCCTCACCGGGCGGAGGGTCGAAATTCAGCTCGACGGCGGTTTGATTGACATCGATTGGCGTGAAGATGGTGTCTGGATGACGGGCGCAACCATGCATGTGTTTGACGGCGTGCTGACTGCGCAATTTTTGGAGAGCCTCCAATGAATGCGCCAATCTTTTCAAATCATGGCTGCCGGTTGAACATGTATGAAACCGAGGCGATGAAAGAGCTGGCAGGTCAATCGGGCCTCACTGATACGGTGGTGGTGAATACCTGCGCTGTGACTGCGGAGGCGGTGCGCAAAGCCAAGCAAGACATACGCAAGCTGCGTCGCACACACCCGCAAGCCAAGTTGATCGTAACCGGTTGCGCTGCGCAGACCGAGCCTGAGACCTTTGCGCAGATGTCCGAAGTGGATGTTGTGCTTGGGAACACGGAAAAAATGCAGCCAGACACTTGGGCCGGGTTGGCCGGAGAGTATGGCACAGAGCCGGTGCAGGTCGATGACATCATGTCTGTTACCGAAACGGCGGGTCATTTGATCGACGGTTTCGGAACCCGCAGCCGCGCTTATGTGCAAGTGCAAAATGGCTGTGATCACCGCTGTACGTTTTGCATTATCCCATTTGGTCGCGGCAATTCGCGCTCTGTGCCGGCTGGGGTTGTGGTGGATCAAGTCAAAAGACTGGTGGATCGCGGCTATGCGGAGATTGTTCTGACGGGTGTGGATATGACAAGTTGGGGCGCAGATCTGCCGGCGACCCCGCGTTTGGGGGATTTGGTGCTTCGGATCCTGAAACTGGTTCCAGATTTGCCCCGCCTGCGGATCAGCTCAATTGATTCCATTGAAGTGGATCCAGCATTGATGCAGGCCATTGCCACAGAGCCGCGTTTGATGCCGCATTTACACCTTTCTTTGCAGCATGGCGACGACCTAATTTTGAAGCGCATGAAGCGGCGACATTTGCGCGATGATGCCATTCGGTTCACAGAGGAGGCGCTGCGCCTGCGCCCTGAGATGACCTTTGGGGCGGATATTATCGCAGGGTTCCCAACTGAAACCGAAGCCCATTTTGAGAATTCCTTGGCGCTGGTTCGAGACTGCAACCTCACGTGGCTACACGTCTTTCCCTATTCGGTGCGCAACGGAACCCCTGCGGCCCGCATGCCGCAAGTTAACGGCCGCGCGATCAAAGACCGCGCCGCCCGTCTTCGCCAGGCCGGAGAGCGCCAGGTTGCGCGCCATCTGGCGGCTCAGATCGGACAAACGCACAGCGTGTTGATGGAGAGGCCCACTATGGGCCGAACACAGCAATTTGCCGAAGTGACTTTTGATCATGCGCAACAGGAAGGTCAGATTATCTCTGCGGAGATCACATCGACCTCTGGCACGCAATTGCACGGGCGGGCCGCGTGAGCTTGGATGTGTCGCCACCTGTCTTATACAGCTTTCGACGCTGCCCCTATGCCATGCGTGCGCGGCTTGCGATTTTGGCGTCGGGTGTGAGCGTGGAGCTGCGCGAGATCGTGTTGCAGCAGAAGGCGCCAGAATTTTTCGCCAGTTCCCCCAAGGGCACCGTGCCCGTTTTGGTGACGCCCACCGTGGTGATTGAGGAGAGCTTTGACGTGATGCTCTGGGCTTTGGAACGCTCAGATCCAGAAGGTTGGTTGGCCATGCCAGAGGCGGGATATGATTGGATTGCGCGCTGTGATGGGCCGTTCAAAACCGCATTGGATCACACGAAATACGCCGTGCGCTATCCCGAGCTAGACCCTGAACAAGAGCGCGGACGGGCGGCGGAATTTTTGGCGGATTTAGATCTGAAAATTGCCGGTTCAGATTGGCTTTTTGGCCCAAAATGCACCCTGGCCGATATGGCAATTGTGCCATTCGTGCGGCAATTTGCCAACAGTGACCGCAGCTGGTTTGACGCGCAGCCCTGGCCAAATCTGCAGCGCTGGCTCTCTGAATTTTTGGCGTCGGATCGTTTTGCCGCGATCATGACAAAATACCCCAAATGGCAGGTCGGCGATCCACCTGTGTTGTTTCCAAGCCCGGCGTGATTATTTGCGTCGCAGCGTGTCACCATAGGCGATCTTGGGTGATAGCTCGATCACATTGCTCATAGGCTCCAGCGTGGGATCATTGCGCGAGGCGATAATTTTGGCCGCCATTTGACCAATCTCAAAACGGCAGCTGTCCATCGTGGCCAGCCTTTGCGGTAACCCGTCAATCAGTTCGACTTTGTTGAATCCCGCCAAACCCATTTGCCCGGGAACCGATATGCCCTGTTCACGCAGATGTAAAAGCCCGCCTGCACCAATCATATCATTGGAATAATACATAAAGTCTAGTTCTGGGGAGCGTTCCATCATTGCGGCGGTCATCTCGCGGCCTTTGGCCAAAGCTGACCCGCCGGTGTAAAACTCCTGATCCATGATCTCGACACCCTGTTTGCCCAAAGCCTGGGTGAAGCCCTCAAAGCGCTTGCGGGCTCGGTGGTCGAGAGGCATTTGCGTGCCCATGAACCCGATATTTTGGTAGCCAGATTTCAAAATAGCTTCCGCCATTTTGCGGCCGGCGCGCCGGTGGGAAATGCCGACCATCGCATCAATGGGTTCGCCGTCAATATCCATGATTTGCACCACAGGAATTCCCGAGTTGATGAGCATCGCCCGCGAGGTCTCCGATTGCTCAAGCCCGGCAATGATCACGCCGGAGGGACGCCAAGAGAGCATTTCATAGAGCACTTTCTCTTCGCGCTCTGGCAGATAATTTGTCACCCCAACGACAGGTTGCAAGGGGGTGTCATCCAATGCGTCGGATATCCCGGTCATCACTTCGGGAAAAACCATATTTGACAAAGACGGAATAATCACCGCCACCAAATTCACCCGCTGCGAGGCCAAGGCCCCGGCAATTTTATTTGGCACATAGCCCAGAGTTTTGGTTGCGTTTAACACTTTCTCCCGTGTTGCGGCCGAGACATCGCCTCGATTGCGCAACACTCGGCTCACCGTCATCTCTGACACGCCTGAAACTTCAGAAACATCGCGGAGGGTCAGGGGGCGCTTTTGTTGACTCATGTCTTGATCCATAATTACCTTCTGAAAGGTTACCCAAGCAAATGGGGAATGTCCAAGCCTAGTATGCGCCTGACCCGAATAAGGCTAAAGCGGGCAACAGTCGTGAAGCATCAGGTAATAACCCGGCCAGAGCATCACAAGCTTTACCCGCGTCTGTGGCAGTCAGACTGTGGCGCTGGGTTGTGATTGGCGGCTTACCTGCAGGACTTATGACTGTTTGAGCATTAGAACATTGCCCACCACAGACCCTAGTGGCGATAGTCTATTGCTCTCGTTCAATAATCCTGTCTTCCTCCCATAGGCTACGGTGAGACCCAGCTTATTCGCCTGAGCTTTCTGGTAACAGTGGCTCAAAACTGCGGAGAATTTCAGAAACTCTTCATGCGTATCCATCGTATATCATTCCAGTTTGTTGGTCTTTTTAATGGTACGCATAAATGCGGTATCTAGATCAGTGTGCTAATCGTAAGAAAGTTATTTGATAACGCTAACGATCCTTTACCAACATGTACAGCAAAGCTTTCTAACGGGTTGGATGAGCCTTACTCTGTGTTAAGCTCCGCCCATGCGCAACCGAACCACACCAATCTGTATAATCATCATAGCTGCTGCTTTGTTGGCTAAGATCTACGTCATTGTTGCACCCAGTATAGCTGGATAGATACTCTAAGGCAGCCTGGTGAGGGCTTGGCTCAAATGGCCAAAAAACCACGTCAATCCGAATGCAACCAAACTCACAAGTTGCAGCGTGGATCGAGACATGCTGAGTGTTTTGCCATTTAGATACCTTACAAATTGATCCTATCAATCTCAGGAAACTTCAGTCTGACATTGCCTAAAATTCTTGTTTTATGACTTTAAATAATGTTTTTATGAGTCCATGAGATGAGATTGTTGGAGTTTAACATGAAAGATACTGCACCTAAATCTTCTGGAATCATTGCCGTAGCCGCATTGTTTAGCATTGTGTCCATGGGCGTTTCCTTTGTTGTTTTTCAATTTTCCTTTGGGCAAAGCTTGATCGTGGGTGCTGCTGTTGCCACGCTGGTCGGGGTGGTGCTTTCTTTAGGGTGGCGGGAACCGCAGGCCGGGCAGAGCGAGAAGAACGGAAGGTAGTGTCGGATTAAACTGATGCTGTCAGACGAATGAGAACGCGCATGGGATTGTGTGTGCAGCCTTAAATGCATAAGTTTTAGGGCTTTGTTTGTAATGGCTTAGGCTCTTTTGTTTGAGCTGTGACAGTGTGTGTCTTGCTACGGCGGCAGTTCAGATTACATCGTATATATAAAGATATAAGGAGAAAGCTATGAAGACCCTTACAGCATCACTGTTTGCTCTTGTTCTTTCAGCTCCATTCGCTCTTGCAGATGGATGCGGAATGCATGGTGAGCAGGAAGCCTCAATGTCTTGCGCAACAGGCCAAGCCTGGGACGCAGAAGCACAGCAGTGTGTCGACACAAGCGCGTAAGATTATCTATGCGGAACCAATGAGGCCCCACTTTTTGTTGGGGCCTTTTTATTAGGTGGATGCTTTTAAGCTCTCCAATAATAAGCCGAAATCTATGTGAGAGTGTTTAAGAAGACGTTTTTAGAGCGTTAGAAGATTGAATAAAAAGTTCCGTACTCGAGATTAGGCCGAAACGGTTTAGGTATATTCAAGACCTCTGCATAACCCAGCCGTCACGCCAAAACATTATGCCCGGTGGCACCACCGGGCTGCGCCCGCCCAGGCCGGCGCTGCCCTTATTTCGTGCTGAACTGGCGTTATGCAGAGGTCTTTATTCCTGACACTGAATGACTTGCATCAACTGTGCACCATAGGCTTTTTGAGGTCGCAATTCTGATTGATGTCTTTGGAGATGACACCATGGCCCATGAGGCAATCAGTCTTTAAGGGGCTTTGATTATTGGTTTATTCATTACCCGGCATTGGATAACCGCCAACTGTTCTTGCGACATTCAAAGCTTTGTCGACATCCATGGTCGGCAAAAGCAAAAGCTCGTCCCAGCCGCCAGAAGCCATCATCACGGCTTGAAGCCCAGAAGCGGTCTCATATGAATCAACCTCAGCATCAGCAATGACATCGAATGGACCCTGTAGGTAATCAACGGATCCGAGTTTTGCTCCAGCTCTTTCGACCATAGCACTTACGGCTTTGACCCTAGCATCGTAACTGCTTGCCATCATCCCTTCACGGCCTTTGTCACTGTATGCTCCTAAAAAGAATACTTTCATTTTTATGTCCTTCGGTTCTTTAAACGAGAGTATTCAAAAGATTCCATGAAACCTAAATTATGACTAGTTTAAATCTTGAAGCAGAAGGTCATAGTCCACGCGATATGTCCGAGAGCCAGATGTCATAACTGTGGGGTTAAAGGTAACAACCCGTATCAGATCGCTAACACAGGTAACTCTAATGTTGCTTTCTATAGTGCTGGGGTTAGGTGAATTACCCCTTCACATGTAATGCGGCTCTAACCTCTCAACCCGACTGCTGCATCCGTTGGTGACGGGTTGGTAAATAACTATTGGCGTCGCTTAAGAATTCAACCTCAGCATTCTTCTCTAGATAGTTTTTCATTTGTTTTGCGTTTGAGAATTGCATTTCGAATGCACTACCATTGCTTGTGTTAAACAAAATTACTTGCATGTCTGATTCTCCCTTTCATAAAATATAGGTCAGAATGTTGAAAAATAAAACGAATACAATTGAGTACATTTGAACTTGAATATTTTCATACAATTAGGTGAGCTTTATAACTCGCGTATGCTCTGACCCAACCCACGAAAAACGCTAAAGAGCCAGACGCTATAACTTCGGCGTAAGGGGCCACAACACTTATCAGATCGCTTGCAGGCGTAATTTTGACATTGCGATGGATGGGGCTGAGGTTAAAGTGCAGCTATGCTAATGCGCCTAATCCCAATCCTAGCATTTCTTGTGATGCAAGCCAGCCATGTCACAGCTGACAGCCGAAACGATCTCATAAACGCAATAGCAGCGGTTGATGCCAATGTCGTGTTCATGAGGCACACATTGGCGCCGGGCTATGGAGATCCAGATAATTTCTCTTTGAGTGAGTGTGATACTCAGAGGAATTTGGACGCTAAGGGTCGACAGCAAGCCAGTGATATTGGCGCCGCCATCCTGCATAGTGGGTTTCGTTTTACGCAAGTATTCTCCAGTGAGTGGTGTCGTTGCAAAGAAACAACTGAACTTATGAAACTGGGCAAGTGGAGACTCTTTCCGGGTTTGAACTCATTTTTTCAGGGCCATGCGGACAGGCAAGATACACTTGAAATGTTAAGTCTCAAGCTTGAGGCGCTCACCAAAGGTGTGACTTTGATGGTGACACATCAGGTGATTATCAATGCGGTCACTGGGGCATCTGTAGGAAGCGGAGAATTCGTTGCGTATAATACCGATACAAAGAGGCGAAAAGTGTTTCGT
The DNA here is from genome assembly GCF_000738435.1 of Planktomarina temperata RCA23. Taxonomy (NCBI): domain Bacteria; kingdom Pseudomonadati; phylum Pseudomonadota; class Alphaproteobacteria; order Rhodobacterales; family Paracoccaceae; genus Planktomarina; species Planktomarina temperata. The sequence goes on from NZ_CP003984.1 coordinate 86,844, forward strand.
TTGGACTGACGGAAAGCGTACCATTATCATAGCCATATGTACTTTACTCGCGAATAAGGCTTATGCCGCTGGGGACTGTGACCTTCTTGGATCTTTAGAGGCTGACCCACTCTCAATCTCTGAACCTGTGGATTTCCAAGACATACAAAGTACAAAGCTTGTAAATGCCTGCACTAAAGCCATCGAAGACCAAAACGATAATGTTGCAAGATATTATCTGCTGAGGGCTAGAGGCCATTTGCGTGGTGGGTCATACGAACAAGCGATTAGTGATATAAGGCGTTCTCATGATATGGGGTACCCGGCGGCAACATTTGCACTCGCTACGCTTTATCACTTTGGCGATGCTATGCTGCAAGACCTCGAGAGGGCCGCTTCGCTTTATGAGGCAGCATACAGTAATGGCGTCACTTGGGCGGCTCGTGGACTAGCGATCCTCTATGAAGATTTCAGCTTCGACAACTACAACCCTGAGTTAGCGAAAGAGTGGCTTAAAAAGTTTGAGGGTATTTAGCGCTGGGCATATCAAAGCTGGTGCCTCTCTGCATTGTGAAATGTGGAGGATTGTATCAAGCTCCTTAGAAGCCGTTGATGCATTCGAAGATTGTTACTAGAGCATCCACTCTCCAGTTTCTCTATACGAGTAACGGTAAGCTGTGAGTGAAGCTGATGGATGAAGGCTGCTTGGTTATTCTTAATGGCAGTAGCTCTTAATCACTTGTTAACTATTTGATGTACTTCAATTACATTTCCATCTGGATCATAAAAGAACACCTGATGCCATCCTTTTACGGCATCACTTCCCCAGTCAGAATAGGGAACAGCTTGCTCATCCAAATGCTTCATAAAGGCTTCAATATCATCAGTTCTGTAGGCGATATGACCGCGCTCTAAGGGATTCACGACTTGACCAGACTTGAAGCTGTTAAGCACATCCTTTGGTGTTAAATGCATTTGTATTGCGCCATCAGTTACGAATGACACATCGCCTACTAAGCTTTTATCTTGGTTCAGTGGCGGCAACTCAGAAGGTTTCTCATCGCCCAGCGTTAGCACATCTCTGTAAAAGCGATCCATCGCTTTAACATTCGTGGAGCAAAGATTAATATGATGGAGTTTTAGCTTCATATCTACATGCTTCTATTACTGAACACCTCCGATCAAGCATAAACTAATAGTGACCTATTTTATGAGCAGGCCATCAAGCATACCCAATCCTTAACATCGAGGTGCGTTTGACCATTGAAGAGTTGGGCTTAGACACGCTTAAGCTGGCTGGTTGTTACGAGTGAAAGTAAGACGGTCAGGCTTGAGGCCTTCCCTGCTCCAGAGAGTGTTACTTACTTTAGTACACTATACCGATAACCCATATAATGATTTAAATACATATTGTTATATAAAGTATTTTTAGCCCAGAGACTCTCTGTGAAAGTGTCCATGTTCTGTAACTTCCTGTATGGCGACCATCCATTTTACAAGTTCTTGCGGTGGTAATCCCGTCCCGTAGCGCTCATGAATCGCACTTGATTGCTTTGTTCTGTGGCCCATAAAATACTCTGTAACCGAACTGGGAACCCCAGCCACGACTGCCCTGTCTTTAAATGTGTGTTGCAGTGAATATGGGCTTAGCTGGCTGTTATCGAAGCCACTGCGCATATTCACTATGTGCTTACTTAGCTTCTTTGAGCGATTAGCGAAGGAGTGCCTGCCCCCTCCATAAGTCGGGAAGATTGGTTCGTTTCTATTTAAGTCTGCCCTGTTCAGATAATCAGCGAAGAGTCCGAGTAGTGGATCAACCCGTGGGATGATACGTTCTAATCGCTTCTTCCCCACTATCCTTTCTTTGTGATTCCGGAACCAGATATACGGTACTGCACCATTGACCATAACGTCCTGTCTCGCCAGTGGGTGCGCCACAGTAGGCCATAAGCAACCCGAATTGACATGTATAACTATATATGCAGAAACAAAGACGTGGCTCAGTGGCTCAACTGGATAGAGCAGCCCCCTCCTAAGGGGAGTATAAAATTACTTAAGTTATTTTATCATCATGTTTTTATGTAATATTATTATTGCTTGCTATGTGATAGTATATTTATGTGTATTGTTTTGTGTGTTTTTGTGTATGGCTTTTATTGACATGGGATAGGAAATGGTGTATAACTGTCCCTAGAGCGCAGGCTACCCGTGTCAATCCACGGCCCCTATTCCAATCCCCCCACATCACAACAGAAAGGACATCATCAGATGGCCCCTAAACCTATTCCGCTATTCAGCGACTTCCTCTCCATGAAGCGTAAGAACCCAAACCAGTATTGGCTCCCTGTCACAGCAGCTCAGATGGCAAAGGCGTATATCCACCACGGCCCAGCTTTCTTCGATCTCCATAAGGATCAAAGCCTATGAATGTTTTTAGATTGCTTGAGTTTGCCGCTGATAGGCTCACAACCAATGACGCACTGTACCACGAGCAGGCCGATACCGTGCTGGGCATTCTGAGATCAGCAGGTGTGTTGCCACACAAGCGTTCTTCGCTCAACGGCAGCCTCCACAAGAGCGTGGCAGCTATGATCGTTCAAGCCTATGACACCGACACCACCATTGATGTGGCAATCAGACGTGCGGGTGACTGGCATCACTATGGTTACTCCACCAAGATCATAGAGTATCTTGACGCTGCAGTAGAGCAGGGCTTGCTCGTATCACAGACTGGCAAAGCAAAAGGCGCATTAGCTCTTGGTGAGATTATTGAAGCCTATCTTGATGAAACACATCTTACACTCGCCTAACACCGTAAAAGAGTTTCAAGTGTGGTATACAAGTTTCCAATAAAATCACTATTATATCAGTAGCTTGATGCTCTTTAGTATCCCTTAATAGGCTGTATTTCATACCTTCTGTTACGGCGGGTATCACCCGGAAAACCCTCACAATCAAATAGCTCCAAAACTCACGGAACACGTGTGTAAGCAGGACTCCATCTACAATCTCAAAAGGAAGAACACATGGAATATGAAACAAAGAAAGGCTTGATGGCTACCAATGCACAACCAACAAAGCGAACACCCGTGCTTGCGGAGTTCCTAAATAGCCTAGCACCACAGCAACCCCTGACATTAGAGCAACGGCTGGCAGCACTAACCGACAGTGATCGTACATTTATGATGCAGCTTTCGAGGATGGTGCAGGCCGTAATGCAGATGCGCATAGCAGCAGGTGACCAAAGTCAAGGCTACTATGACCTCGTCACACAGATGTATGGTAAGGTTAGCCCTAGCAAGCGCAGGTTGGTTGCAGAGATACTTGATGCATCAGACCCGTTGGACTTTGAGCCAACGCACATCAAAAAGCCACGAGAAGATGTGACAAGTTCATTCTATGACAGTCCTGAGATGCAGGTAGCGCCTAAAGAGCCACAACAAATGAACGCTGACTTCCTTGAGCGCCTGACTCAAAGCGAAAGCAGTGGTGATAGTAATGCTGAGATAACCATAAAGGACGGTAGGCGTTACGTGGGTGCTTTGCAATTCGGTGATGCTAGGTTGCTGGATTACAAGAAAGCCACTGGCTCTTCGTTTACGCAAGATGAGTTCAAAGCTGATAGCGCACTGCAGGACAAGGTAGCGGCATGGCATATCGCAGATATTGATAAAACCATTGATGGGCTTGGCATCAACACAGATGGCTATGATCGTGATGGGCTTCGGGCAGTGGCACATCTGGGTGGTAAGCACGGAATGAAGAAGTTTGTGCGAAGCAACGGTGAGTACAATCCGTCTGATGAGTTAGGTACTTCGCTGCAAGACTATTACGATAAGTTTGCGGTGCAGTCGTGAAGCATCAAGTCATAACCCTGCCTGAGAAGCATCAGGACTACCCAGTACTTTGGTATTCTGACTGCAAGCTCTACCGTATTATACGCTGCCCTGATAACATTCAGTACATTCTTCAGCGATACTTACGTCCTGATTGGCGGGGCTTTAGCTACCATGTTGAGTGGAGTTCCATCACCAACAGGTTTGGTCACATGCACACCTATTGCAACCTACCCGTAGAGGCTCCTAAAGGCTGCTCAGATTCAGGTTAAGATACTTTGCTGACCCACACCGCCTAACTGAAGTAATCGCCCTGTGAGCAGGCTTAATAGTTACTACTTCGTCCAGCCATACTTAGCCATGCATGACTTTAACACAGCACGAGCTGCATCCCACCTACTGCTCGGTCACTCTAAGATAACAAATTCGTGTCCGAGCAAATCAATGGTCTTATCTTCGATATATCTTTTAGCTCTTTTTTGTGAAACACCAGTTTCATCACAAAAGGCCTTCAAGGAATTATATTTCTTGCCTGTCTGTATGTGTAAAACTCTGTATTTACCTCTCCAGCCTAGAGGTTCGTGATGCATGTCCGTAAGTATTGGCTCATTATTGTCATCTAAATAGGCAAACCTCAATTTTTGCCCTTTTGACGTGACAGATTTTAAAACCCCTTTAGCGCAGAGGCCTATTTGATTTGCTATTACTTGGTAAGACGATCCAGCTTCAGAAGCGTTTTTAAATATTTTTTTGTCGTCTAAACAAATAATCTTCCGTACAATTTTTTTTGCTTTTTCCTTATGCCTCTGAGTAAGTATTGGTTCTTGTTTTTCGTTGTCAAAATACGCAATCCGCCATTTCTCAGTGTGTGACCTCGCACCATCACATACTCCCTTGATATGTGATTTTGAGCGGAGGTTGAGTTTGTTATAAATTTCATCCAGACTTTTAAAGTAATGAGGTTCTTTGCAAGTCAAATCGTCTATGTGCCACGCAATGTACTTTGTCACATCAATACTTTTTAATTTTTCCAACCCTTTTTCATGACGCTCTGTTCTTAGTTCACTGCCATTCGCATCAAGGTAGCAAAAGACCCACTTATTTTTGAGTGTCGTGTATTCGCCACTGGCATTTCCTTGTAGTGCGCTTACCGATAAATCATAAGCTTCCGCTGCTTCATTAAGGCTATCAAAAACCTTCCCTGTAGTGAGGTTCTTCACCTTTTTCGTTTTTGATCCAACATAGATTTCTTGGTGGTGTCCTTCAAACAATACGGGCTGGTCTGATAAATCAAGATACGCATATCTAGTCCTGTCTTTAAGCATTTTTCCTGTTTCACAACTTAACTTTATTGTTGATTTGGGTAGGTTTTCTAATTTGGCAGCTTCAGTAACGCTCTCAAAGATTTTCTTTGTTGTAAGGTTTATCACTGGTTTAATTTTGCCTGCCTCTCTAAGAAAAAGCTTTCCCATATCACTTTTTACAGGTCCGGGGGTTTTATTGTTGGCAAGGTTTTTATTTACTAATTTAGATTGAGGTTTGGTACTTACTTTTTGTTTATTGTGCGTTGTGTTGAGTAGATCAACACCCTCGGCTTTAAATTTTGCTATATACTCTTGTTCAATTTCATACTCTTCATCTATTGGACATTTAGCAATCACCTGCCAATCCCAGTTAGCAAAACCAACGTTCAGCAGAGCACCATGAAATTTAGTTCCATCCCTCTTGAGGGCAGCTTCTTCATGCTGTTCTCTCCGCCTCTCAATATCTTGATGGGTTTTCCCGATATAAATTTCTTTACGGTTTAGTTTACTTTGTGCCATATAAATGAGGGACTCATTTGATTTATCAACAGACATTTTACCATCACAATCTTTTTAATACTCTATTGAGAGACATACGGATAAATAGGTTAACCAAGGGTCATCAGCACAGCTTGCTGCTGAGCTAACAGAAGCACTGCCAAGCAAAGCCATCACTGTGAAGCATATCTGTAAAAGCCATCTCACGGTCATGCTACCAACTAAACAAAGCTTATTCCTAATGTGAAGTCTTATTGTGAGAGATGAAAGTGATCCACTTGCTCCGTTGCAGCGTAAAGAGAGTAACGTTTCTCTTCCCTGAGCAAATGTATAAACTTTAAGGCTGGGCTGTCGTAGCTCGGCCTTTTTTTCTGCTGTGACAATATGTTTCTTGTATGCAATGCTGTCAGCAACACATACTCTTCACAACCAAAAGGAGAAAACTATGAAAACGATTACAGCATCACTGTTCGCTTTGGTTCTCTCTGCTCCATTCGCTCTCGCAGATGGATGCGGAATGCACGGTGAACAAGAAGCCTCAATGTCTTGCGCAACAGGCCAAGCTTGGGACGCAGAAGCAAAGCAGTGTGTCGACACAAACGCATAAGCTTATCTATTACGACTTAAAGAGGCCTCACTTTTTGTTGGGGCCTTTTTACTTGAGTGGATGCTTTTAAGCTCTCCATCCTCCAAACCTCGTGCATGTGGGTCTACATCTATAAGTAACGGGTGGGGTGCCACTGGAGCCTGCCCGCAGCACCCTCTCAAGTTGAACCCATCTCGTATTCTGCAGCATAAACTTTGTTGCCCAGCGCTCTTATGGCGTAAGCCCATGCAAGGCATCCAATACCAAACAGTACCAATAGGCCCTGCTCTAGTGGTCTAAGGTAGAATAGTACCAATAGGGTTTACATTAGGTGTTTATGGTATTATTTACCACATAGTCTATAACTCTATTGGGAGAACACCGATGCTTATTGGGTTAGCGAGAACATCTACTCTTGAACAAGTTGCAGGGCTTGAAGCGCAGATACGTGACTTAGGAGCGTATGGCTGTGAGCGTATCTTTAAAGAGCAAGTCTCATCTGTTGCAGAGCGTGAGCAACTGGAAGCTGCGCTCAGCATGTTACGCACTGGCGATAAACTTGTAACGACTAGGCTGGATCGGTTGGCTCGTTCCGTCCAACACCTTGGTCAGATCATTGAGCGTATCAACTCAGCAGGTGCATCACTGGTGATATTGGACATGGGTGGGACTGCTGTTGATACCTCCAACCCAACAGGAAAGCTCATACTAAATGTTATGTCCTCAGTCGCACAGTTTGAGAGGGAGATGATGCTTGAACGCCAACGTGAGGGTATCGCCAAAGCGAAGGCTGAGGGTAAATACAAAGGGCGCAAGCCAACTGCTCGTGCGAAGACTGATATGGTTAAGCTGGCGTTGGATGAGGGTGTCAGTAAAGCTCAGATCTGCAGGGACTTGCAGATAAGCAAGACAAGCTTATATCGCATCATTAGTGCGATAAGGGCTTAAGAAAAACATGAAGTACATTGATGAGGTTTGCTCTGTTTTGAGTGATGAAGTGGAGCGCCGCTATTTGCGAACTCGTGATGCGTGGCAGATGTTAAGTGACGAGGTGTCTGCTGCTGATGAGGCGACTCCAGAGCAAACCAAGAAAGCTGAGCAAGCCCATAAGGATTACATCAGAGCATCGAAAGAATACTTAGCTATAGCGTTTAAGAAGCGGTTCTTAGAGCGTTGAACGCAGCGAATAGGCTGTGAGATGAGCCAACGAAACGAATGACACAGCTACAACATATCACGATGAACCATCTCGTCATGCTTGAACATTAAGCATAAAGCATGGCGGGTTGCGGATACTTGAATGCGTGGCTCTGTACTTTGCAGATATAGGTTTATTCTTTTATAATATGGGAGATGGAAAAGATTCGATGTATAAAATGTGGAACGGAGAACACACTTGTTGTAGACTTCAGTAAGGCTATCGGTGCGTCATTGACTCTGAATTGTGGAACCTGCGGCAATATCCTTTTAACATTACAGAATGACTATAAAACAAATAGTGACATAAAAAATGGTTTCACCGGGCGCAAGCTTAGTACACCAGTTATAAATTTCCTGCGGACCAGACTAAAACGCAAAGCTGGGATGTTTAAGTTTTTAATCTTCGCTACATTTGCTCTCTACTGTCTAAGCACTTTGGACTTGATTGACTTTGGGCGAGATAAAAATAATCAGACTGATTCAACTGTTTCAAGCACACAGAAGCTGGCCTCGCCTACAACTAAAGCGATGCCGGTAAATCATACTAGGTCAGCATTTTATAGCTTCAGCAAGGATCAGCGAAAAGTTGTTCAACTAGTACTAAAGGAAGCATACCAATACACCGGCACTATTGATGGCTTATGGGGTCCTGCTACTCAAGCCGCTTACGGTAGACTACGGCGTTCTGAACCACAAAATGTGAAGGGCATTTCACACTCTCAAGTATTCACAAATATTATAAACAACTATGTACAACGCCAAAATGCACCAGCACAATCCGTGAATAATTTGTTGGGTGCATATATAACGAGTAAGTCATTAGGAGGTGGTTGGTTTAATCCTAATACTGGACAGCAAGTCGACCCTGCAAAAGGATGGCGGCCCATTCAAAACGGCAATGAATTAAAAGGTTACAGATGCGGCGGTGTGCGGACTATTCTTTCAAGACAGCATAGGTCCAATAATGGCTCTACATTATGCACATATCAAAACGGGACAACCATCAACATCGGTGTTGGTATTTGTCCATTAACTTGTGATTAGGGTTATGATCTGCGCATCATCGTTGGTTAGCTGTGTGAAGTCTATTGGCTCTTTAGCGGCATGGTTAGCTATTCGTGCTTCAAGCTTAGCAAGTTCGGTGTCTTGCACCTCAAGGTCACACCAATTCTTGAGGAAGCATCGCAGCAATCTGCAATGCGAACTTTAAGGGTATTGTGACGCTAGAGGGTTTACGAACAGTAGTGGAACGGACTTATTCGGGTCATGAATATGTTCGCATATACTGTACGCAATAAAACATTTTACGGATAGAACCTTGGATAGAGTATTACTCAAAGAGTTTTAACTCCGCCAGAGGATGCCCGTCCCCAAGACGGGCTTATACTTTTGGTTAATACCCTCTCCCCCTTGTACTCAAAAAAACATAGTATATGATATAATCATATAGTAGGTCTATATGGACTCGTTAACCATGCATGAAACACTGTACATTACGAATAGCAATGCCAAGCATCACCTCCGTTTCATAGAGTGGGAAGCTTATCGCTATCTAGTGTTTGGGAAGGATCGTAGACTGATTCAAGAGGCGTTTGGAAGCATAGGGACTTCGTGGACACGGTGGAGTGATACTTACCAAACCTATCGTAAAAGGAACCAGAAGAATCCTGCGGCAAAGGCGCTACACGATATACATCTCAAGCTCGTCAGCGGTGAGATAAAAGCACTGGATGTCTTCTATGACCGTCTTCGGGGTGAAGTCACACATCGCAAGCGTGGCAAAGCCTTAGTAGCTGCGAAGGAACGCCAAGCGAAGAAGGCTTCAACTAAGGAAGCGTATGCAGCCAAAGGCGAGGCATTCATAGATAACAACCGTCTCGTAAGCATGACAATGAAAGCGGCGGTAGCTTCAGTTCATATGGGAATCGGTGAGCCTCTGATTACAGAACTTCTTGAGGGGCTTGTATCTAAATGCAGCAAAGCGCCGCTTTCAGCAGATGAGATGAAAACATTAAGGTCAATCTTCACCAATAAAAGGACAGCAATGGAACAATCAATCTCTGAAGGCGAAGCCGCAATACTGCGTAATGATAATAAGAAGTTGGCCAAAGATGCCTTCCATTTATATGGCCTGTGTAAGCTTAACTGTGAAGTTGGTGATACGTGGGAACTGTCACAAGCTAAACTGCTGAAAGAGTTAGGCGCAGGAAAGGCAACGGCCCTACCTGCCGTAAAGCTACTGCATAAACTGGGTCTGATAGAGACCTATGAGAAGGGGAAGCAGGGGACTGTTAATCCTAAAGCTACGATCTATCGGCGGCTGCGCTAACGTCGGGATTGCCTCATTCATCACCGTGGAAGTGACCGTGATCTTGAACCTCTTGTATGGCAGTCATCCACTCCACAAGTTCCTGCGGGGGTAATCCTGTTCCGTAGCGCTTATGAACTCCACTGGAATCCTTTGATCTATGCCCCATGAGGTACTCCGTAACCGAACTGGGAACTCTAGCCATTGCCGCTCTGTCTCTGAATGTGTGGCGTAAAGAGTAGGGGCTTAACTGGCTTTCATCGTAGTGACTGCGCATATTCACTATGTGCTTGTTTAGTTTCTTTGAGCGCTCAGAGGAGGAATGCCTTCCCACTCCATAAGTAGGGAAGATTGGATCGTCTTTGTTTAGTTCTACTGTGCTGAGATAATCACATAAGAATCCGAGCAAAGGATCAACTAGCGGAACAATACGTTGCTGGCGTTTCTTGCCCATGATTCTATCTTTGTGATCTCTGAACCAGATGTACGGTACTGCGCCACTAACCATAACGTCCTGCCGTTGCAGTCCACCAGCCTCCCCCGTTGGTGCGCCACAGTAGGCCATAATCATCCCAATGAGCTTTATTTCATTGTTTGGCTCATCCAAGATACTCGTACAAAAGTATTGAAACTCTTCGGGTGTGAATGATCGGCGGTTTGTTTCATGTAGCTGAATACGGCCTTGGTTGTCGTGTATGATAGTAACGAAGGGATCAAACTCAATCCTTTGCCTTTGGTTATTTCTGTCCCAGCTACGCCAAACAGCACGAAGCGTTCTCAGATTACGAACACGTGTAGAATAGTTGGGCCACGCAACCGCTGCAAACTCCTCCACCATGTACGTCTCAACGTCTTTCATGGGTGTATTCATGCCCTTGGGGAACGCCGTGGCAAGCTTCTGTGCTAGACTAATGGTAGCGTTTTCATGTTTTTGTATTTGCTCTGGGTTTCTGAGCTTAATCGTGAGATTCCGTCTTAGGTAATCGTCTAGCGCATTCTGCCATGTTGGGTCGGGTAACAGGTTCTCACCACACATAACTCTGTATCGAATGACCTCTGGATCAGTTTCGTCCCAAACGAGTTGAGGCATAACGTAATCGGTGGCATCACAATCTATGTTTGGATCGATGCTCTCCGCATTCATGCGCTCCATATCAAGATACTTGTAGCTCAATGTCTCTTTTAGTTTGCGGCGCTCACTACCAAACTTCTTGAGTTTGTATAGCGCCGTATTCTCAAGGTTTAACGCGGCAACTTTTTCTTTCAGTTCGATTATTGATATCTTGTCCTCCTGAAACTGTATCTGCAAAAGCTGCACTTCCAGCGTATCGTTCAGAAGTTTGTTTATTTCCTCTGGTCTACTGTGAACGTTGATTTCTGGTTGATCGTCTGGGTGAAGACCCCGCTCAAGTAGGTCTGTCACAACAGCACGAACCTGTTCTCGTGGAAGTTGGCCTTTAATTTTCTCAGCGCCACCGTGACTTGCTATTATATGTTCATACCATTCATTCATCTTGCGCAATTCAAGCTGCGCTATATCTAAGTTCTTAGTCTTAAATGATTTTATCCACTCTGATTTGTTCTCAAATAGGTGTCTAACTTTTTTTGGTATCCGCCTGCGATACCCGTACCACCCTCCTTTGGCGGTCACAGTTAAGAAAGGAATGTTATGGTCTGGCACGGTGTGTATAGCTTTTATCTATTCTGTGTATCGTATTTCTAGGATATTGATTAATCTTTAGCAAGTATATTGATTGACATGTGTAACTATACATGAAAAAACAAAGACGTGGCTCAGTGGCTCAACTGGATAGAGCAGCCCCCTCCTAAGGGGCAGGTTGCAGGTTCGAATCCTGCCTGGGTCACCAGCGGCTTGTTTCGTGTTGTGACGGGTGCGTGGGGTGCGAATAGATGCTGTTGGCGTTACGAATCTTGGAGTGTCTTCTCGATATAGGCTTCCAGCCCATCGAGATCGAGCGCGTCAAATTGGCCAAACCCTTGCATCCAAGCCCAGGCGGCTTGCATGGCGTCGGGGTCGAGTTTGCACCATTTCACACGGCCGCTGCGTTCTTGTTGGATCAGCCCGGCGTTGGTGAGCACAGTTAAATGTTTGGAAATCGCCGCCAGAGACATCTCAAAAGGTTCCGCCACATCGGTCACCGCCATGTCATCTTCCAGCAGCAAGGTGAGGATTTGCCGCCTTGTGGGGTCTGAGAGAGCGGAAAAGATAAGATCAAGAGAGCTGGCCATGACCTGACTGATACCCAAGGCGTCGCAATCGTCAACCAATTGGTTGAATATCGCTTTTGATGGGATTTGAGGGATTTGGCCCTGCGGCATGGGCGGCTACAGGAGTACCATTATTCAAAATAATTCAAAAACAATAGGTTATATTGAAGTCCTGGGTGCGAACTGGAATTGACTCTGCGCGCAGAGGGGACTATCTCCCCCGCAACACTCTTGGACAGGAGTTTTATGTGCCGACGCCAGATCCGCAGAAGCTCACCGAGCTCGAAAATCGCATTGCGAGGATGAAGGCTGCGACGGCACCGAAACCTGCCAAAGAGGAACACTATACAATGGCCAATATGGCGTGGCGTATGGTGATAGAATTGGTGGCGGGTATCGCCATTGGATTTGGGATTGGGTACGGCCTGGACTGGCTGTTTGGCACACTGCCAATTTTCCTGATCTTGTTTATAGGTTTGGGCTTTGTGGCCGGTGTGCGCACGATGATGCGCACGGCCCAGGAAGTTCAAAACATGCACATGGCGCAAGCCGCAGACGAAAAAGAGGGTTAAGACCTTGGCAACAGAAACACATGGCGAAGCAGAAGCCGGCCTCGTATTTCATCCGATGGATCAATTCCAAGTCACACCATTGTTTGGTGGTGGCACCGTAGAATGGTTTACAATCACCAATGTGACCCTTTGGATGGGTCTCACAGTCCTGTCCATTGTTGCGCTTTTGGTATTTGGCGCGCGTGGTCGGGCCTTGGTGCCGACACGTAGCCAATCGATTGCCGAATTGGCCTATGGCTTGGTGTATAAAATGGTTGAAGATGTGACCGGCAAAGACGGTGTCGTTTACTTCCCATACATCATGACAGTGTTCATGTTCATCTTGATGGCAAACTTCCTTGGCCTTCTGCCACTGGCCTTTACCACGACAAGTCACATTGCGGTGACAGCTGTTTTGGCTCTGGCGGTTTTCCTCGCCGTGACGGTTTTAGGATTTGTGAAAAACGGGTTTGGATTTCTGAGCCTGTTTTGGATCTCATCTGCTCCGCTCATCTTGCGCCCCATTTTGGCGCTGATCGAAGTTATCTCGTACTTTGTGCGCCCTGTCAGCCACTCTATTCGTTTGGCCGGTAATATGATGGCGGGCCACGCTGTTATCAAAGTGTTCGCAGCCTTTGCGCCTTTGGTTCTTATTTCGACGGGCATCGGTCTGGTGGTGACACCGCTGTCGATCCTCGCGATCACCGCAATATACGCCTTGGAAGTGCTCGTTGCCTTCATTCAGGCCTATGTTTTCGCAATTCTGACCTGCGTGTATCTGCGAGATGCGCTGCATCCGCACCACTAAGGTCTGAACTCTAATCTATCTATAATGTAATCAAGGAGACTATGAAATGACTGGCGATATCGTACAAATGGGTGCTTACATCGGTGCTGGCTTGGCTTGTATTGGCATGGGCGGCGCGGCTCTTGGTGTGGGCAATGTTGTGGGCAACTTCCTGTCCGGCGCTTTGCGCAATCCTTCCGCTGCTGGCGGTCAAACTGCAACGATGTTCATTGGTATTGCGTTCGCAGAAGCTTTGGGGATCTTCTCATTCCTCGTCGCTCTGCTGCTGATGTTCGCAGTATAATCCATCCGTTCCTTAAGGTTCTGGGGCCTCAATGAGGTCCCGGTTCGCCCTCAGGTATTGGAGGAATTGATATGGCAACACAGACAACAGATGCGGGTCAAGCCGTGGCCGGTGCTGCAAAAGCAGGCATGCCACAGCTCGATTTTTCGACCTTCTCGAACCAAATCTTTTGGTTGGTCATAACGCTTGTTGTGATCTACTTCGTCTTGTCGCGCATTGCCCTGCCGCGTATCGGTGGCGCTTTGGCGGATCGCGCGGGTACGATCACGAATGATCTGGCTGAAGCGGAAGACTTGAAGAGCCGAGCGCTTGAGGCTGAACAGGCCTATGAAAAGGCGCTTGCCGATGCTCGTGCCGATGCTCAGAATATCAACGTCGCAATGCGCGCTGAGATTCAAGGTCAGCTAGACGAAGAATTGGCCAAGGCCGATGCTGAGATCTCTGCTCGGACTGAAGAAGCGGCAGCAGCGCTGGCTGAAATTCGCAGCTCGGCGAAAGCCAATGTGAAGACCGTCGCCAAAGCCACGGCAAAAGAAATCGTTGCAGCGATGGGCGGTAAGGCAGATGCCAAAACCGTCACAGCAGCCGTGACTGAACGGATGAAAGGCTAAGACATGAAACATCTCTCAGCCCTATTGTTGACACTTATGGCCTCACCGGCGCTTGCCGCCAGTGGTCCATTCTTCTCGCTCTACAATACCAATTTCGTGGTCACAGTGGCGTTCATCGGCTTTGTGGCTTTGGTTCTGTATCTTGGTGTGCCGAAAATGCTCGGCAAGATGCTGGACGCCCGCGCGGACGGTATTCGCGCAGAGTTGGAAGAAGCCCGTTCTTTGCGTGAAGAGGCGAAGGCTTTGCTGGCCTCTTATGAGAAAAAGCAAGCTGAAGTCCAAGCGCAAGCCGACCGGATTGTGGAGGCCGCGCGTGTCGAGGCCGCTGCGGCGGCCGAGCAAGCCAAGGCTGACATCAAAAACTCTGTTGCGCGCCGCATGGTGGCTGCGGAGGAGCAGATTGCATCCGCCGAAGCTTCAGCGATCAAAGATGTGCGTGATGAAGCGATCGTTGTGGCTGTGGCCGCAGCGCGTGACATCATTGCAAATCGAATGACTGCTGCTGATGGCAATGGTTTGATTGACGATGCCATTGATCAGGTTGGTACAAAGCTACACTAATTGGTGGTTTGAATTTTAAAAAAGCCCGAGGTGCGAACCTTGGGCTTTTTTGTGCCCCCAGGCCGGCGCTGCCCTCGTTTCGTGTTGAAATGGCGTTATGCAGAGGTCTTTTGGAAGAGCTCATCTTCAACCGGGCTTTTAGGGGCGTTCCAAAGCATGTGAAAAACGCAGTTTGGCGACCTCTTCATTTTTGTTGGCGCGCTCTTGTTCTTGCAAAACGCCACCTACGAAATCCAAGTGGAGATGCACCGCATGCCGTGCTGCCTCTGGGTTGCGCGCTTGGATCGCATCATTGATTGCGCCATGCTGTTGTAGAAGTTGCGATCTGCCACTTTTTTGCCGAAATGTTGCCTTGCGGTTGTAAAACACCCCGGTCTGTAGGAGCTCATACATCGAGCGCATCATATGCAGCATCACCACATTATGCCCCGCTTCGCAGATCGACATGTGAAACTGCGCATCCAATCGCGCCTCCTCTTCGGTAGAGCGCTTGGACTGTGCCGCTTCCATTTTCTTATAAATGGCGTCGATGACCTTGAGGTCCGTATCAGATCCGATGCGGGCGGCACGTTCTGCGGCCAGGCCCTCCAAATCCTTGCGAAAGGCCAGATAGTCGTAAACCGCTTCATCATGGGTTGAAAACAACCGCATGAGGGCGGGGGAGAAGGCCGATCCCAAAACCTCTGCTACAAAAATCCCGGCACCTGCGCGCGCGGTGAGAAGCCCCGCCTGCTGCAACTCACTCAGTGCTTCCCGAAGCGAGGGTCGCGACACCCCAAGCTTTTCGGCAAGTTCCCGCTCTGAGGGCAGGCGCTCGCCTGGACGCAAAATACCACGCAGGATCAGCTGCTCTACCTGCCGGACAACAGATTTGGACAATTTTTCTGAATCAATTCTTTGAAACGGCATGAATCCCCCCAGTAGATTGGTCAAATTATATGACCAGTCTATGAGAAGGCAACCGTCACTGAGAAGCAGCGTTGCGTCACTTCAACCGACAGGCGCACATACGGCCTAAGGCCTGGCTATGCGTTTGGTCGGATCACAATTTCGACCCTGCGGTTCTGTGCGCGCCCAGTGGCGGAAAGATTACTGGCCACCGGTTCATTCTCGCCGCGGCCCACCGCGTATAAGCGTGCTGGTGGCACACCATTGTTCACCAAGATGTCCGCCACGGCATTTGCGCGCCGTTGCGACAGAATCCTATTGTAATTGGCGGTTCCGGTGTTGTCCGTATGGCCTTCAATGGAGATGGTGGAGTTTGGGTAGGCCTGTAAGTTTCCGGCCACAACGCCCAGGTCGCGGCGCAAATCACTGCGCACAGCGGCACTATCCAAGGCAAACAGAATGTCCTGTGGCATCGTGACGATCAGCTCGGACCCAGTGTTCGTGATATTCACTTGATTATTGTTCAGATCACGGCGCAAATCTGCGGCCTGTTCATCCAAAGTTTGACCAATTGCATTGCCGGCCGCCGCGCCCACAATAGCGCCAATAATCGCCCCCTTTTTCCGGTCACCTTTGCGCGACATTTCCATTCCAGCAATGGCGCCAATGAGCCCGCCCATGATCGTACCTGCGGTGGTGTTGTCACCTGGCTTGCTATTGGCCGCGCTCTCTGGCGTGACGCAGCCCGAAAGAATCAACAATGCGGATCCTGCGAGTGCAGAAGATAACAATTTCATGGTGAGCTCCTTTAATCAGGCCAATTTCTTGTAGCGCTTTGTTATGCAGGGATTCCCAGCTTTCCGCAATTCACGTATTTTGCCGGCGGCAAGGCTTCGCTCATACTTGTCTGGTTATTCGCAAGAACACGCCAGAATTTTGGTTTAGTTTTGTGTGAATTTTTCTTATAGAGCTGTCATGGCGAAACAACTTCCTTACCCGGTCATGCGCGAAATCTTTTCGCGGTTTGAAAACAGCGAACCTGAACCAAAGGGGGAGCTTAATCATGTGAATGCCTACACGCTCGTGGTGGCCGTGGCGCTTTCGGCGCAGGCGACCGATAAGGGCGTCAACAAGGCCACAGAGGCCCTGTTCAAATCAGTAGATACGCCGCAAAAAATGCTGGATCTGGGCGAGGACGGGTTGATCGCCCATATCAAGACCATCGGCCTTTACAAAACCAAAGCCCGCAATGTGATGAAGATGGCGCAGATTTTGGTGGAAGAATTTGGCGGCGAGGTGCCCAATTCGCGGGCTGCCTTGCAAAGCCTACCGGGTGTTGGACGCAAAACTGCAAATGTCGTGTTGAATATGTGGTGGCAGCAGCCGGCACAGGCGGTCGACACGCATATTTTCCGGGTGGGAAACCGCGCAGGCATTGCGCCGGGCAAAACGGTTGATCAGGTCGAACGGGCAATTGAAGATAATGTACCTGCGGATTTTCAGTTGCACGCACATCATTGGCTGATATTGCATGGGAGATATATTTGTGTTGCGCGAAAACCCAAGTGCCGCGCCTGCATTATCAGTGATTTATGCCAATTTGAGGAGAAAACCCAGTGAGCAAAGCCTATCAGGTGGTTGGTATCGGAAATGCTGTGTCGGACGTTATTGCGACCAGCAGCGACGATTTTTTGGCTGAGCATGGGGTTGAAAAGGGTATCATGCAGCTGGTGGACCAGCCGCGCGCCGAAGCGCTCTTTGCAGCGATGGGCAGCCGAACAGAAACGCCAGGTGGGTCTGTGGCCAATACGATTGCCGGGTTGGGATCTTTGGGTCTTCGTACGGCGTTTATTGGCCGGGTTGCGGATGATGATTTGGGTCATTCCTACGCATTGGCAATGCAAACAGAAGGTACGGATTTTCCGAACCCGCCGGTGCGTAATGCGGAGCTTCCAACGTCACGTTCAATGATCTTCGTGTCGCCCGATGGTGAGCGTTCGATGAACACCTATCTTGGAATTTCCTCGGATGTGGGACCGGAAGACGTATCCGATGCGGTGATCACGGACTGTGAAATTCTGTTCCTTGAGGGGTATCTCTTTGACAAGGCCCCTGGCAAGGAAGCGTTTCGCAAGGCCGCATCACTGGCGCGGCAATCGGGTGCGCGGGCTGGAATTTCTTTGTCGGATCCATTTTGCGTGGATCGCCATCGCGATGATTTTCGTAAGTTGGTAGCTGGCCCGTTGGATTTTTTCCTCTGCAATGAAGAAGAGCTAAAGTCGCTGTATCAAACTGATGACTTGGCAGAAGCGCTCAAAATGGGGGCCGCTGATTGTGAGTTGGTGGTGTGCACGCGCTCGGCGCAGGGCGTGTCGATATGCCAAGCAGATAAGCGCTGGGACTTTCCGGTTGTCCCGGTTGTCCCGGTGGATGCCACAGGCGCAGGCGATCAATTTGCCGCTGGCTTCCTATATGGGGTGGTGCAAGGGTTTGATCTGGAGACCTGCGGCAAGATCGGTGGTATTGCCGCCGGAGAGGTGATCGGTCACATCGGTCCGCGCCCAGCCACTTCCATCGCTGAGATGCTCAAAAAGCAGGGTATTGTTTAAAAGCCGCCTTTAGGTTCCGCCCAATTTTGCGTGAATCTCATCAAGATCAATCTCGCCAATGGGCATTTTATTGGCGGGATCTTCAAAACTATATTTGAACAGATCAAAGTCACGTTTGAACATCTCATAAACCAAATGCATCGACAGATCGTCGAAATAATCCTCCACGGGATGCGCGCGTTTGGGGCCGTGCCCTTCGCTTTCGTTGAACTTTGGAATGGTCTTTAAATCGACCTTATTGGGTGTTTCAATGGCGTCTAAGACCTTTTGCATCCCGTCATTGAATTTTTCGGTCCAAAAAATGTGATCATAGGTTCCACCATTGGCCACAAAAGTTGAGACATGGCCCGAGGTCGCCGACCAATGAATATCAGGATCCATCGGTTTGCGCCATCTTATGGTGTCTCTGGCAAAAAGTAGAAATCGCCGAAAACTCTTGATCTGATCAAATTGAAAGTCATCGTCCGGATTGCCCACTTCGATTCCATATTTTTGGATCAAAAGTGGGACAAGATTGCCACGATAGTAGTTTCCATTGCGCTGAATGCCGCAAATTTTGTCAAAGAATGAGCTTAATATCCGCGTATAAGGATTGCGGACACAGGTGAATGCATAACTGCGATGCTCTACCACATTCTGCGTGATTTTTGGTTTCGAGTCTTCCTGAGACCACTTTTGCAATCCACCTTTACAGTCGTGAATATCGCCGTCAAAAAATTCGCCGTGGTCCGAGTAAAACATGATCTGCCCAATGGTTGAACAGGCACATTTCGGCACGACCCGATATACAACACTTTCGGACTCAGTCATCCAAGTTCCAGGAAAACCCATATAAATTACTTTCTTTCAAACCTATTGGCACTGTACCAACGAAAACTAAATCAATATAATGTAAATTTATTATGACCGAAATATTTATTCAGCAATAGAGACATCAGTAACTTTATGGTGAGAGTCGCATTTATATTGTTATGTCACAAGGACAGCCGCTCCATTATTGAGCAAGCGCGGCGCCTTGCGATGGCCGGAGATTACGTTTCCATTCATTTTGACGCCGGTGGACGGAGTTCTGAGTTTCGGGCTATTCGCGAGGCCCTTGCGGACAATCCCAACATTTGTTTTGCAAAGAAACGCGTAAAATGCGGTTGGGGTGCGTGGTCTTTGGTACAAGCCAGCTTAAATGCGCTGCAAGCTGCGGTCGATACCTTTGCAGATGCGACACATTTTTACATGATCTCAGGTGACTGCCACACCATCAAGACCGCAGAATATGCACATCAGTTTTTGGACCAACATGATCGTGATTACATTGAAAGTTTTGATTTTTTTGAGAGTGATTGGATCAAAACGGGTATGAAAGAGGCGCGGTTAATTTATCGCCATTTTTTCAACGAACGGCGCCAGCCATTTCTGTTTTACAACAGTTTCAAGCTGCAAAGATATTTTGGCTTGACCCGGAAAATACCGGCTGATCTGCAGGTGATGATTGGTTCGCAATGGTGGTGTTTGCGCCGACAGACCATTGAAAAAATATTGGACTTTGTCAAAAAGCGTCGAGATGTGCTGCGGTTCTTCTCGACCACTTGGATCCCGGATGAGACGTTTTTCCAAACATTGGTCCGGCACTTGGTGCCAGCGCATGAAATTCAAACCCGTCCACTCACATTTTTGATGTTCACAGATTATGGAATGCCGGCGACATTTTATAATGATCACTACGACCTATTGTTGAGCTAGGATTACTTGTTTGCCCGCAAAATAAGCCCCGAGGCCCTTGACCTCAAAGAGCGTTTGGCACGCCTCTATGCGGAAACAGGCCGTGAGTTTCACATTTCAAAAGAGGGCCCGAAACTATTTGCCTTTTTGACCGGCAAGGGCCGTGAGGGGCTACGGTTTGGGCGGCGGGTTTGGGAAGAGCAAGCCAATATTGGTCGAACCCGGGAGCTGCGGGTGGTGGTGTGTAAAAAATGGCATGTCGCGAAGCGCCTGCTCGAGCGGATTGGTGAAGAGGTGGATGTTGCCTCGTCCCAATTTCTTTTTCACGAGCATGACGCAGGCCTGCCTGATTTGGGCGGAACCGAAAGCCGTTTGCCAAAGCGCCGCCGGCACGTCAGATCATTTTTACATATGGTCTTCGATCAAAAGCAGACCGATCGTTTGCTGATCTGTGTCGATAGCGCGAGTATGGACTTGATCCAGGACCTATACAAAGATAGCGCCAAAATCAAAACACTGGTGATGATGTGCCAGTTTAATGACGCTTATTTAGTTGGTCATGCGCAACGTATCGGTCTTATGGCGAAAGATTCGCCACCGGAAGTTATTGAGCGCCTTCTGCCAACCCTGCGCCAAGATGTGTGGCATGAGCACCATCAATTAATAGATGCGCAATTCCCGCAAAGTTATCAGATCTACGAAGAGGCGGGGCTTGAGGAAAATGCCGTGCCATTGGCCGAATTTTTGGGTATCTCTACGGAAAAGGCTCGTGCCATACTGGCATCGGACCAGTTGTTTTCGGATTAGGAGCCTGTCGATGGCATATGAGTATGATGATCAAAATATCTTCGCTAAGATTCTACGCGGGGAAATTCCCAACACCACCGTATTAGAGACCGAACACAGCCTCGCGTTTCGCGATATTCAGGCCCAAGCGCCCGAACATATTTTGGTGATCCCCAAAGGTCCTTATGTGTGTTTTGATCATTTTGCCAATTCAGCCACTGCGGAAGAGATTGTTGATTTCACCCGTGCGGTGGGTCAGGTTGCGACGGCCTTGAAGGTTGATCCCGGAACCGGAGGTGACGGCTATCGCCTTTTGGCCAATTCAGGTCGCCATGGGGTGCAGGAGGTGCCACATTTGCATGTGCATCTCGTTGCGGGCCGGCCGCTTGGGCGGATGTTGCGCGAAGCCTAGGGAGAGGATACCTGCCTATTTGGTGATGTCCAAAAAGACGTCTTGAAGATCAGGCTGTTCGGTTTGGATGTCCAAAATCTTGACACCTGCGAGGCGCAGCGCGTCTAAAATTTCACCAGGAGAGATAGCGCTGCGGCTATAGGTGAAGGCCAAGGTGCCATCGGCTCGCTGGCTTTGTGTCACCCCGGCCGGCAGGCTTATCTCTGCCGCGCTCTCGGTCTCAACAACCAAGGTTTTTGTGTCAAGTTTGGACAATAGGTTCGCTGTCGTGTCCAAAGCGCGCAGCGCGCCCTCGTGAATAATGGCGATTTGATCGCACATTTCTTGCGCTTCTTCGAGGTAATGGGTGGTGAGAATCACAGTCATGCCGTCGGCATTGAGTTGTCGTACATTGTCCCAAAGCATTTGGCGCAGACCGATATCCACCCCCGCTGTGGGCTCATCAAGCACTAAGATCTGCGGACTATGCACGAGCGCTTTGCCCAAAAGCAATCGCCGGCGCATCCCGCCTGAAAGACTGCGTGCATAGGCATTGGCTTTGTCTTCCAATCCGATCAACCGCAGAATTTCATCGGTTTTACGCAGCGCTTTCGGTACGCCATATAGGCCGGCCTGCATATCAAGCGAGGCTCCCGGTGTGAAAAACGGATCAAGGTTCAATTCCTGGGGCATCACCCCAATTGCGGCGCGCGATTGCCGCGGGTTTTCATCTTGATCAAAGCCCCAGATATTGACTGAGCCTGCAGATTTTTTCACCAAGCCGGCGAGAATATTGATCAGGGTCGATTTGCCCGCACCATTGGGCCCCAAGAGCCCGAAGATGGAGCCCCTCGGAATATCCAGATCAATGCCGGACAGAGCCGTTTTAGCCTCAGTTTTCTTGGTCGCGGCATAGGTTTTCTTCAAACCACGCAGCTCAATCGCATTTTGTGACATAGTCGGCCTTTCAAAGTGCTTGTGGGTTGCGCGTGTTTTGGTATCTTAGCCAGCGACATATGCGCAGCAAGGCCCAACAGCAACCAGAAGGCAAAAAAATGACAACTCAAGCACCTGAGACAAAAATTGTAGAGGCCTATCGCGTGGCCTGTGATGGTGGTGAAGGCGCTTTGGGGCACCCACGCGTTTGGTTGCAAATACCCAATGAGCACGGCTGGGTTGAATGCCCCTATTGTGACGCAAAAATGGTGCATAAAGACTTTGAGGGACAGGTGTAAGTAAACTGTCCTAACTGAGCGGAATTTCGACCTCACCGCACATAAGCTTATTGTCCACCTGACCGCTCTGTCCATCAAGGAAATCTTGGATGTAATGGCCGGACCAGGCTCTTATGCTCACGCCGTGGTTGGTGAAGCCGAATCCTTTGACCGTGCCGCTCACACCGTCACGATATTGGAAAATGACCTTGCCCCAATGGCCATTGTCGCATTCGAAATTGGCCTCACATGTTCCGATAAAATTGCGAGAGACCCAAGTGCCCGTGCAGATCGCGCCAAAATTGGTCACCCCGGCTAAGGTCCCTTCATCCCAACCCAAAGCCCGGCCTGCAAAATACTCGCCGCTATTGCCAAAACAAGCCAGGAGCGGCGAGCAACTGTCGCGGCTATCGGGGATATCTATGCAATTTTCGTCAGGAATCCGGCGTAGCTGCGGTTGCAAATGTGTGAATCAAGGCCAGCAGCACTGGCAGGTATAAATTTTTCATGCCACAAACAATCTCAATCAATGACCCAAGGATAGCATCATCATGGCATTCGGTAAAGGACATCACCTGCATCTGATCGACGGGTCAGCCTTCATCTTTCGCGCCTATCACGCTTTGCCGCCGCTGACGCGCAAATCAGATGGTTTGCCGGTGGGCGCTGTGGCCGGGTTTTGCAACATGTTGCAACGATATGTGGAAAACAATACTGGCCCCGATGCTCCCACCCATGTTGCGGTGATCTTTGATCACTCTGGCAAGACATTTCGCAATGATATGTATGATCTGTACAAGGCGAACCGTTCCGCCACGCCGGAAGATTTGATCCCACAATTCCCACTCACCCGCGCGGCAACCCGGGCTTTTAATGTGGCATGTAAAGAGGTCGAAGGGTTTGAGGCGGATGACATCATCGCAACATTGGCCTGCCGCGCGCGCGACGCTGGGGGCGCGTGCACCATCATCAGCTCTGACAAGGACTTGATGCAGCTGGTGGGCGGCGGTGTTGTGATGCTGGATGCCATGAAAAACAAAGTGATTGACCGAGACGGTGTTGTTGAGAAATTTGGTGTTGCCCCTGAGCGCGTGGTTGATGTGCAGGCATTGGCAGGGGACAGCGTTGACAATGTGCCCGGTGCACCCGGCATTGGCATTAAGACTGCGGCCTTGCTGATCAACGAATATGGCTCTCTGGAAGAGCTTTTGGATCGCGCAGGAGGGATCAAACAGCCCAAGCGCCGCGAAAGCTTGATGGACAACCGGGCGCAGATCGAACTGTCCAAACAGCTGGTTCAGCTGGAGTGCAATATGGAGCTGGATTTCTCCATTGAGGATTTGGAGGTGCGCGATCCCGATCCTCAAGAGCTTTTGGATTTTGTGGCACAAATGGAATTTCGCACCTTGAGCAAAAGGCTGGCGGATAAACTGGGCGTTCAAGCCCCGGTTATTGCCGAGCCCGAGGTGCAGCAGGCCGTGATTGAGGCCCCCGCGGCGGCGGCTTTTGACACCAGTAAATATGAGACCATCCGAGATGCGGCGGCTCTGCAAACTTGGATTGATCGGATTTATGCCCGCGGTTATGTGGCCGTGGATACGGAAACAACCGGTTTGAATGAAATGCGCGCCGATTTGGTGGGTGTCTCCTTATGCGTCCAAGCCGGTGAGGCGGCCTATTTGCCGCTCGCGCATCGCGCAGGGCAGTCTGATGATCTCTTCGGCACTGATGCTTTGGCGGAGGGCCAGATGGATCTCGATACCGCTCTGGCCATGCTCAAGCCGATGCTGGAAGATTCCACCATTCTGAAAATTGGTCAGAACATGAAATATGACGCCAAGATTTTGGCGCGGGTCGGCATCCAAGTGGCGCCGATCGATGACACAATGTTGATGAGCTACGCGCAAAATGGCGGCTTGCACAATCATGGGATGGACCTTTTGAGCGAGCGTTATCTCGATCATGCGCCCATCTCGATCAAAACACTGCTGGGCAGTGGGAAATCCGCAATCACCTTTGACCGCGTTCCCATTGATGAGGCCAGCCTTTATGCGGCAGAAGATGCCGATATCACTCTGCGCCTTTGGCAGTATCTCAAACCGCGCTTGCATCTTAATCGGGTGACAGCGGTCTATGAAAGCCTGGAACGCCCCCTCGTGCCGGTATTGGCAGATATGGAAATGCACGGGATCAAAGTAGACCGAGATGTCTTGAGCCGCATGTCGAATGGTTTCGCGCAGAAGATGGCGGGGCTGGAGGCTGAAATCCACGAGATGGCCGGGCGCAGCTTTAATGTGGGATCCCCCAAACAGCTTGGTGAAGTGCTCTTTGATGAAATGGCGCTTCCCGGTGGTAAGAAGGGCAAAACGGGCGCCTACGCCACTGGGGTTGATGTTTTGGAAGATCTGGCGACGGAGCATGAATTGCCCGGGCGGGTTTTAGACTGGCGTCAATTGAGCAAATTGAAATCCACTTATACCGACGCGCTGCAGGACCATATTCATCCCGATACTGGCCGCGTGCACACGTCCTATTCCATCGCCGGCGCGAGCACCGGGCGTTTGGCCTCAACTGATCCCAACTTGCAAAATATCCCCATCCGGACGGAAGAGGGCCGCAAAATTCGGGAGGCTTTTGTAGCGGAGACCGGCAAAACCTTAGTGGCTTTGGATTATTCACAAATCGAGCTGCGCATTCTCGCCCATATTGCCGATATTCCAACTCTGAAACAGGCCTTTGCCGACGGCATTGATATTCACGCGCTGACCGCAAGTCAGATGTTTGATGTGCCGCTCGATCAAATGACCTCTGAGGTGCGCCGCAAGGCAAAAGCCATTAACTTTGGGGTGATTTATGGCATTTCTGGCTTTGGGCTTGCGCGCAATCTGCGCATTCCGCGGGCGGAGGCCCAGGCGTTCATCGACACATATTTTGAGCGCTTCCCGGGCATTCGCACCTATATGGATGATACGGTGGCTTTCGCCAAAGAACATGGCTATGTGCAAACGCTGTTTGGACGCCGCATTCACACGCCTGACATTGGGGCGAAAGGCCCGCATGCAGGTTTTGCCAAACGCGCTGCAATCAATGCGCCGATCCAAGGCACCGCAGCAGATGTGATCCGCCGCGCGATGGTCCGCATGCCCGAAGCGATTGCGCATTTACCGGCCAAAATGTTGTTGCAAGTGCACGATGAATTGCTGTTTGAAGTTGAGGACGGTGCGGTCGAGGCCCTTACCCAAGTTGCCAAACAGGTGATGGAACGGGCCAGCTTGCCAGTGGTCAAGCTGGATGTGCCGTTGATTGTGGAGGCCGGATCTGGGCCAAATTGGGCGGTCGCGCATTAGAGTCTGAGGCGAAAGAGGGGACATCCATGGCGAAACGTGGCCTATCAGTGGCGACTATTGCGGCGCAGGCGGGCGGATATATTGACGCGGCCAGCGGCGGGGTTGTACCGCCCATTCAGCCCAGTACGACCTTCGCACGGGACCGTAGCTACCAGCCGCATCCCACGGGCAATATTTATGCCCGTGATGACAATGATGTGGGCCGCATCGCCGAAGCTCTTTTGGCGCAACTGGACAACGCTGAGACCGCACTCTTATTTCCCAATGGCATGGCGGCGATTGCAGCGGTGTTTCGAGTTTTGCCGGGCGGGGCGACGGTCTTGGTGCAGTCACAGATCTATTGGGGCACAACGAAGTGGTTGCGGGAGTTTTGTGCCCGCCGGTCCGTGACCCTGATCGAGGCGGATTTGAGCGATATTGGGCAGGCGCAAAGCCTCTGCGCCCACCACCAGCCGGATTTGGTCTTTATTGAGACACCTTCAAACCCGTGGCTGCGGACAACGGATATCGCGCTTGTGGCAGAGGCCACCCATGCGGCAGGCGGGCGACTGGTGGTTGATGCCACGGCCGCAACCCCAATTTTGACCCGCGCCTTGGATTTTGGGGCCGATATTGTCATGCATTCGGCGACCAAAGGAATCAATGGCCATTCGGATGTCTTGGCTGGGGTCTTGGCGACCAATGCGCCGGCCGACTCGCATTGGCAAGCGATCGCCATAGATCGCCATGACGCCGGCGCGGTGATCGGCAGTTTTGAGGCTTGGCTGCTCATTCGCTCAATTCGCACCCTGCCTTTGCGCGTGGAGCGTATGTCGCAAAATGCGCAGGCTGTGGCAGAATTCTTGCAAAGTCACGACGCGGTGGCGCAAGTGTTTTATCCCGGCCTGCCTGATTTCGACGGGCATAGTGTGGCCAAGCGGCAAATGGTAGGTGGGTTTGGCTCGCTCTTGTCCTTTTGCGTGAAGGGCGGGGCGGTGGAGGCCCTGAGGGTGGCCGGTCAATTGAATTTGTTTCACCGAGCCACCTCGTTGGGCGGGGTGGAAAGCCTGGTGGAACATCGCCACACGATTGAGCCTCATACCGGCATTCCTGAGTCTCTTCTGCGCCTGTCGATTGGCATTGAGGATGTGCAGGATCTATGCGCTGATTTGGAACAGGCGTTAACGTGCTGATCCTGTTCCACAAGCCGTTCAATGTCCTGTCCCAATTCACAGATCAAAGCCTTGCGGCCAGCGGGCGCGAGACCCTATCGCGCTATATTCCCGTTCCGCATGTCTACCCGGCCGGTCGGCTGGATCGGGACAGTGAGGGGCTGTTGCTCTTAACTGATGATGGCAAATTGCAGGCCCGGATTGCCGATCCGAAACATAAAATGGCAAAAACCTATTGGGTCCAGGTCGAAGGCGCCCCGCAAGAGAGCGCCTTGCAAAGCCTGCGCCGCGGGGTGCAGTTGAAAGACGGTGTCACCCAACCGGCCAAAGCGCGGCTGATGGACGAACCGGAGGGCCTCTGGCCACGTAACCCGCCGATCCGGGTGCGCAAGTCGGTGCCGGACAGCTGGATCGAGGTGACCATTCGCGAAGGCAAAAATCGCCAAATACGCCGCATGACCGCAGCCATAGGCCACCCCTGCCTACGCCTCATCCGAGCGCAAATCGGTGAGTGGCATTTAGGAGATCTTAAGCCGGGTGAGTATAAGCACTTGATGCAATTCTAGAGCCGTATTCTTATTTTCCGTCAAATAGTCAGCTCTTTCGACGGGATCACAGGGAAGAATGTGGATTGGGAGCGCAGGCCGAACCAGCTTTCACCCTTCCATATCTCATGCAGGCCCAGGTCGACCAAGCGGTAGAAGCTTTTGCGATCAATGAGGGCTTCCAGATTGCTGCGCACCAGAACATAGGGCGACGGCTCGCCGGTTTCGGGGTCGCGCTCCACACGGATTGGGTGGTCAGGGCCGGCGATCATTGTGTCGCCGACCTGCGTGGTGAAATGCAAATCGCCGTCGCGATGATCCACATCCACCGCCACAAAGGGGGCGTCATCCACTTGGATTCCGACTTTTTCAACTGGGGTCACGAGGTAATATTTCCCCGCCTCTTTTTTCAAGATTGACGAAAACAATTTCACAAGCGCTGGTCGGCCAATGGGGGTGCCAAGGTAGAACCAGGTGCCATCCCGTGCAATTCTGATGTCCAGATCGCCGCAGAACGGTGGGTTCCATAGGTGAACTGGCGGCAAGCCTTTGCCACGGGTTGCGGCTGAGACACTGGCGGCGATGTTTTCTGCCGATGGGGTCACGATATTTTGTCCGCTCATATCAGTTGTCATCTCTTTTTCTTAAGGTAGGCTAGATATATACCACATAGAAATTATTGCGAGGCAATCTTATGACCAAAGCTGATACGCTGGCGCCACAAATTGAAGACCTAGGCCACCGTTTGGCAGAGGCCCGCGAGATGATCCGCGGGGTGTTCATTGGACAGGAGCGGGTGGTGGATTTGGTGCTCATCACCTTGTTATGTGGCGGGCATGGGGTCTTGGTTGGCCTGCCGGGGGTTGGAAAAACCCGGCTGGTTGAGGCGCTGTCCACTGTCATGGGGTTGCGCGGCAATCGGGTGCAATTCACCCCAGATTTGATGCCCGCTGATATCTTGGGTTCCGAGGTTCTGGAGACCGCATCCGATGGCGCGCGGCAATTTCGCTTTATCGAAGGGCCCGTATTTTGCCAATTGTTGATGGCTGATGAAATTAACCGCGCCAGTCCACGGACGCAATCGGCGCTGCTTCAAGCTATGCAGGAAAAATCTGTTACTGTCGCGGGGCGCGACCGGCCGCTTGGGGTTCCCTTTCATGTGCTGGCGACGCAAAATCCGATTGAACAGGAGGGCACCTATCCTTTGCCAGAGGCGCAACTCGATCGGTTTTTGCTCGAGATCCAAGTGCCCTATCCGGATCGGGCCACGGAACGAGATATTCTTTTGGCGACCACCGGCGCGAAGGAGGCGGAGGTCTCTGCGGTCTTTGACCCCGATCAGCTGCTGGCGGCGCAGGCTTTGATTCGCCGCATGCCTGTGGGCGAGGCGATTGTGGAGCTTATTTTGGATCTGGTGCGGGCGTTCCGGCCGGAAGACCCAACAGCGCCGGAGCGGGTTCGCGAGAATATGCGCTGGGGCCCGGGGCCACGTGCGGCGCAGGCCTTGATGCTGGCCGTGCGCGCGCGCGCTTTGTTGCGTGGGGCCTATGCACCCTCGGCTCAGGACGTCGCGGATCTGGCGCCTGCGGTGCTCAACCACCGTATGGCATTGGCATTTGGCGCTCGAGCACGCGGCATCACTCAGCTTGAGCTGATTGGCGATGTCACGCAGATGATCTTAGACAAAAAGGCGGCGTCTTGAATTCAAACCCGCCCTTAAACGCGGCCTTTGAGCTGGCGTCTGACTGGCCACAGCTTTTGGCAGAGGCGCAACAGCTTGCTCAGAGTTTTTCACTGGGCGGGCACGGGCGGCGGCGCGCTGGGCCGGGGGATGTCTTTTGGCAGTTCCGCCCGGCACAGGCAGGCGATGCTTTGCGCGCGATTGACTGGCGGCGGTCTGCGCGCGCAGATGAGCAATTTGTGCGCGAAAATGAATGGCAGGCGGCGCAAGCGGTGCAGTTTTGGATTGATAATTCCGCTGCGATGCAATTTTCCAGTCAGGGAGAGAGTAAGCAGCATCGGGCGGCGATGATCGCTCTGGCGCTTGCTATTCTCCTCAACCAGGCCGGTGAGCGCATAGGCACCAGCGATGGCGGATTGCCGCCGCAAACGGGCCGGGCGCAGATTTCTGCTTTGGCACAGGCTTTGGCGCGCCAAGCGTCGCATGATTTTGGTGCACCACAAATTGAGGGTCTGACGGCGAACAGTTTGGCGGTGTTTGCCTCTGATTTTTTCGGGGACTTGGCCGCGCTGCGCGACATGGTGACACGGGCCGCAGGTCAGCACGTGAAAGGTGTATTGCTGATGGTCTTGGATCCTCAGGAGCTTCACTTTCCTTTTCAAGGCCGCACCCTTTTTGAAAGCATGGCCGGCAGTTTGCGCCATGAAAGTCAAAAGGCGGATGATCTTCGGCAGCCTTATTTTGAGGCTTTGAAAGAGCGCAAGGCGCAGGTGGCAAATTTGGCGCAGAGTTTGGGCTGGCAATTTTTCATGCACAGTACAGATCAACCCGCAACCGGCGCCCTATTGGATCTTTATCACGCTTTGGAATACCGCCGATGACGTTCTTTTCCATGATTGGTTTTACCGCGCCTTGGTTGCTTGTGGGGCTTTTTGCTTTGCCGCTGTTGTGGATCTTGCTGCGGGCTGTGCCACCCGCTCCGATCCGACGGGTTTTTCCTGGCGTGGCCCTGCTTTTGGGGTTGAACGATGAGACCGTGCAAGCGGACAGGACCCCGTGCTGGCTTTTGCTGTTGCGGGCCTTGGTGATGGCCTGTTTGATTATTGGTCTGGCCGGTCCGATTGTGAACCCGGCGCCCAAGGGGCAAAATTTGTCAAAGCTGCTTGTGGTCCTGGAGGGCAGTTGGGCAGATGCCAGCGATTGGGAGGCGCAGCAACTTGCGGCTCTGGAGGTGGTGCAACAGTCGGGCAACCAAGGGCGCCCCGTGGCATTTTTGCAGCTCACGGCGCCACAAAAAGATCTGGTGTTTTCTGCAGCCTCCGAAGCCGCCCGCGCTATTAAGGCCGCTGAGCCGAACGCCTGGTTGCCGAAGCGCAACTGGCAAGGCCAGTTTGACTCTTTGGGAGATTTTGACACGCATTGGCTGGCCTCACCGCTCGATTGGCCTGGCCGAGACCGATTGGTCCGCGATTTACTGCGCCACGGATCCGTCGAGGTCGCCATGAGCCGCAGCAGCCCCGTAGGTCTCTTGCCGGTGCGGGCTGCGGCACAGGGGATTGAGATTTCGGCAGTGCGGATGACAGCCGGACAGGCACAGGGGGTTGTGGTTGATATCTTGGGGTTGGACCCCTCTGGCGTGGAGCGCCGATTGCAAAGTGCTGAGATGGGCTTTTCTGCGCAGGATTTGCGTGCAACCACCACAATGGATTTGCCACTGGAGATGCGCAACCGAATTTCGCGGCTTGTGGTGGCCGGGCATAAATCAGCAGCGGCGGTGCGATTAACAGATGATCGCATTCAACGCCCAGAAATTGCTATTCTCACGGGGGAGACTTCTGACCGCGAAGGCCTGATCCTTTTTGCACCAGATCACTATCTGACCCAGGCGCTATCGCCCGTTGCGGATTTGATTGATGGGACATTGGATGATGTGCTCTTGGCCAACCCGGATGCGATTATTCTAGCCGATGTCGCCAAGGTTGCCTCAAAAGAGGCCCTGGCCGATTGGGTGGCGGAGGGGGGCACCTTGCTGCGCTTTGCGGGGCCGCGTTTGGCAGCGGCACAATTTGAGGCGCAAACGCGTGATCCGCTTTTGCCGGTGAAGCTGCGGGCGGGTGGGCGCACGGTCGGTGGGGCTATGTCTTGGGGCGCGCCGAAAACTTTGCAGAGCTTTGAGATTGATACGCCATTTTATGGCTTGCCGGTTCCCGATGAGGTCACCGTTACCGCACAGGTTTTGGCGGAACCTGGACCGGATTTGGCATCCCATGTGATCGCGCGCCTGAGCGATGGCACCCCCTTGGTGACCCGCAGACAGCTTGGGCAAGGGCAGGTCGTTCTGTTTCATGTGACCGCCAATACAGAATGGTCAAACCTGCCGATTTCAGGGCTCTTTGTATCCATGTTAGAGCGTCTGTCTGTCATCGGAAGTGCTGCGAATTTCGAACCGGAGTCTTTAGCTGGCAGTACATGGCAATTGGTACAGCAGATGGATGGTGCCGGGGAGTTGAGGCGGGTGGGTGATCGTGCCGGAATTGCGGGCGCTGAATTGGCACAGGCCGCGATTTCTGCGCAGACTCCCGCGGGCCTCTACCAAGGGCAAGATCGCCGTTGGGCGCGCAATATCCTTTCTGACGATAGCCAATTAACCCCTGCGCGCTGGCCGGATGAGGTGCGGCTGTTAGGGCAAGATCAAGCGCGCTCGCATCGTCTGGGCGCTTGGTTTTTGGCGCTGGCTTTGTGTTTGCTGACCGCAGATGTTGTGGCCTCGCTTTGGCTTTCGGGCCGGCTGCGGGGTGGCGTCTTGGCGGCTGTTACAGGAGCCCTCCTGACAAGCATTTCCCCTGAGAACGCATTGGCGCAAATGTCGCAGGACCGCGCCATAGCAGCCAGTCGCGCGGTGGTTTTGGCCTATGTTGAAACCCAGGACGCGCGGCAGGATGAGATTTCCCGCGCCGGTTTGCTTGGGCTGTCACAGGCGCTTTTTCAACGCACCTCTATTGAACCAGCCCCGCCAATGGGGCTGTCTTTGGCCCGTGATGAATTGTCGTTCTTCCCCTTTCTCTACTGGCCGATCACCTTGGGGCAACAGGCTTTGTCCTTTGAGGAGCTGAGCAAATTGAATCGCTACCTCAAAGGCGGCGGGATGATCCTATTCGACACAAGGGATGGTGACATTGCGCGGGTTGGCCAGACGACCAAGGAAGGCCGTGTATTGCAACAACTGGCCTCTGGGCTGAACCTGCCGCCCTTGGCGCCGATCGCGCTGGATCATGTGCTGACGCGCAGTTTCTATCTGCTGCAAGATTTCCCAGGCCGGTATCCGCGTGGGGGAATTTGGGTGGAAGCCCCACAAAATTCCGGCGTGCAGGTGGAAGGCATGCCCTTTCGCAATCTCAATGACGGGGTCACCCCGGTCGTGATTGGCGGCAATGATTGGGCGGCGGCTTGGGCCGTGGATGAGGCCGGGGAGCCTCTCCTGCCCGTGGGGCGCGGCATGGCTGGAGAGCGGCAGCGGGAGATTGCCCTACGGTTTGGAGTCAACCTGATCATGCATGTTTTGACCGGCAACTATAAATCCGATCAGGTGCATGTCCCTGAACTTCTCAAGAGGTTGGGCGAATGAGGCTTGATGCATTGCTTTTTGATCCGCTTCTGCCGCTCTGGCTTATGGTGGCTTTGGCGCTGGCTGTGCTGGGGGCTTTGGCCCTGGCGGCGTTTCGGCGGCTCGCGGGCTGGCCCTATCGCGGCTTTGCTGTGATCTGTGTCTTTTTGGCTCTGCTCAATCCCTCACTGAAAACCGAAGAACGCCAAGCGGAAGCGGATAATGTCCTCGTGGTTGTCGACCGCTCGTCCAGTCAGAGGCTGTCGGACCGGGAGGCGCAAACAGAGGCGGCCTTGGCTCATGTCACGGCACAGCTTGCGGATCGGCCGGGAACCGAGATGCGGCTGGTGGAGGTGGCGGATGCAGCTGGGCCGGGTGGTTCGGAAGTTATGACCGCTTTGGTGCAGGCCCTGTCTGAAACCGCGCGGGATCGTATTGCCGGTGCGATTGTGATCTCAGACGGGCAGATTCACGATACGGAGTTTGCCCCAAACTTGCCTGCGCCTCTACATCTGTTGCTTACGGGACGATCGCGCGATTGGGATCGTCGACTGTTGGTCAAAAATGCACCGGGTTTTGCGATTTTGGGCGAGCCGATCACCCTGACGCTTTTGGTCGAGGATCAAGGGGCCGCGCCACAAGCGGCTTTGGCAGATATCATCCTGTCGGTGGATGGGGGGCCAGAGCAGCGGTATCAAATTCCAGTGAACCGTGAGGTTGAGGTCGATGTGTCGCTGGGTCACGGCGGCATGAATATTTTGCAGTTTTCGACACCGGATATGAGCGGTGAGTTGACCGATCGCAACAATGCTGCGGTTGTGCAGATCAATGCCCTGCGTGACCGGCTTCGCGTTTTGCTGGTCTCGGGGGTGCCGCATCCGGGCGAGCGCACATGGCGCAATCTTTTAAAGTCAGACAGCAATGTCGATTTGGTGCATTTCACAATTTTGCGCCCACCGGAAAAGCAAGATGGCGTGCCGGTGACGGAATTGTCTTTGATTGCCTTTCCCACCCGCGAATTGTTTCTCGAAAAAATTGGCGAGTTCGATCTGATTGTGTTTGATCGTTATAAGCGCCGAGGATTGCTACCAGCAGAGTATTTCGAGTCAATCGCCAATTACGTCCGCCAAGGCGGGGCGGTTTTGGTGGCGGCTGGACCGGATTATGCGGGGGTCAATAGTCTTTATCGCTCGCCTCTTGGGGCAATTCTGCCGGGCCGGCCGACCTCACGGGTCTTTGAAGAACCGATCTTGCCGCAGGTGACAGAGTTTGGCCTGAAACATCCGGTCAGTGAAAGCTTGGAGAGTTTGGCACCAGACACCGGATGGGGCCGATGGTTGCGGCAGATTGAGGTCGAGGCAACCTCGGGTCAGGTGCTGATGACAGGGCGCGGGGACTCCCCTTTGCTGGTTGTGGACCGTGTGGGCAAGGGGCGGGTTGCGCTTTTGACCTCGGATCATGCTTGGCTTTGGGATCGTGGCTATGAAGGGGGTGGACCCCAGGCGGAATTGCTGCGCCGCGTGGCGCATTGGTCGATGAAAGAGCCTGATCTGGAGGAGGAGGCGCTATTGGCAGAGCCAAGCGAGAGTGGGCTACAGGTCACGCGTCGCAGCTTGACCGAAGGCCCGCTTGCGCCGCTTGAGGTGGTAACGCCAAACGGCGAGCGGTTTACCGTAGCTTTGCAACCTATGGCGCCCGGTCGGTATAGGGCTGAAATAGTCAGTGAGGATCTCGGGCTTTATCGTTTGAGCTCAGGGGATTTGCAGATCGTGGCTGCGCTGGGGCCGGCAGCACCGCGGGAGTTTGTACAGACCATCGCCACCGATCGGGTGATGGCGCCCATTTTGGCCGAAACCAATGGGGGAGCTTTGGCTGTATCTGAGGGTCTGCCAAAATTTCGCAATGTGCGCAGTGGCCGGCCGGCCCATGGGCGCGGGTGGATCGGGCTTGTCTCGCACGAGGCCTATGTGGTGCAGGGCGTCGAGATTGGGCAGTTCTTACCCGCTTGGGTCTACCTCATTTTTGCCGCTCTTGGTCTTTTGATCGGTTGGTTGCGCGAAGGGCGCTGGGATAAATGATGTGTCGGTCTCCATTATCCCGGTTTTCAAAAGTGCGCTGGCCTGTGAGGAAAACTCACGGTTCCAGAGCATATAAAGCGTAATCACAAAGGCCGCCAGCATAACCGGGGCGCCAGCCAGCCAGGCCAGAGATGCAAGCGCGAAATACATGGCGCGCAACCCGCGGTTGAAGCTCAAGGCAGCGCGGATATTGATCTCACCGGCCATAATAGCGCGCGGGATCGCTTGGGGATGATCTGGATCATTCGGCACGGCTGCCATTAAGACGGCGCAATAGCCAAACAGGCGACTGGACCATACAAATTTCAAAAAGGAATGCACCAAAAACAGAGCGGCAAAGGCCAATTTGAATTGCAATTTGAGCGCAGTGGCCTCCTGCGATTGGGTGACGGCATGGGTAAATTCAAGCAGGCGATCTGGCGTGCCCATGATTGCCAAAAGCCCGCCAATGGAAATCAAAGCTGTGGATCCAAAAAAGGCAGTGCTTTGGCGCAGAGAGGCCAGTGTTTGAGAATCAAAAATACGGGGATCGCGGTCTACGAAATTGAGCATCCAAGCGCGCCGATAATAGGACATCAGGGCGGTGACTGAAGCGCGTGACTTGGGAGGGTTTTCGATCACATGGCCGATCAGAAAGGTGGCGAGAAGGCCAAATCCGACGACAAAGAGATCTAAAGTGGTGAGTTGGGAGAGGATTACATCAAATATCATGCCTTCAGTGTAGCAGAGGATTTGCCCTTGCGATCCCTCAAAATTGGTTATAATTATTTACCAATTGGAGGGTTAAACATGGAAATGCCACAACCAAATTCGGAAATCCTGTCGAAAAAGGCGAAAATTGCGGCGGCGTTGCGTGCTGTTTTGCCCTATGATGCGGTGATTGATGACCCTTCTGAAACGCGGGCCTATGAATGTGACGCGCTCACCGCATATCGCTGCCCGCCAATGATCGCAGTCTTGCCCGCAACCACGCAGGAAGTCTCAGATGTTTTGAAGATTTGCCACCGCGAAGGCGTGCCGGTCGTGCCAAGGGGGTCGGGCACATCTTTGGCGGGCGGTGCGCTGCCGACTGCAGATTGCGTCATCCTGGGCGTGGCAAAGATGAATAAAGTTTTAGAAACAGACTACGAGAACCGCCTGATCCGGGTGCAAAGTGGCCGGACCAACCTCAGCGTGTCTGGCGCTGTGGAGGAAGAAGATTTCTTTTATGCCCCCGATCCTTCCAGCCAATTGGCCTGCGCCATTGCCGGCAATATCGCGATGAACTCCGGCGGGGCGCATTGTTTGAAATATGGGGTGACCACCAATAATCTGATGGGCGTGACCATGGTGATGATGGATGGTGAGATTGTTGAGATCGGCGGTGGCTACCTTGATGCCTCTGGGCTCGATATTCTGGGGGTGATCTGCGGGTCAGAGGGCCAGCTGGGCGTGGTCACAGAGGCCACCTTGCGGATTTTGCCCAAACCCGAGGGCGCGCGTCCGGTGATGATCGCTTTTGACAGCAATGAAGTGGCAGGTGCCTGTGTGGCGGACATTATCAAAGCCGGTGTTTTGCCTGTCGCAATTGAATTCATGGACCGTCCAATTATTGAAATTTGTGAGAATTTCGCCAAGGCGGGATATCCAGACTGTGAAGCGCTGTTGATTGTCGAGGTCGAGGGATCAGAGGCCGAAATTCAAGATCAACTGGATCGCATCAGTGCGATTGCGCAACAACACAATCCGGTCGAACTGCGTCAAAGCCAATCTGCCGCGGAAAGTGCTGCGATTTGGTTGGGCCGAAAATCCGCCTTTGGCGCGGTGGGCCAAGTTGCAGACTATATGTGTTTGGATGGAACCATTCCTGTTTCTGCCTTGCCAGAAGTTCTGCGGCGGATCAAAGAGCTGTCGGATCATTATGGCCTGCGTGTTGGCAATGTGTTTCATGCGGGCGATGGCAACATGCACCCGCTGATCATGTTTGATGCCAACAAAGAGGGCGATCTTGAGCTCTGTGAAGCGATGGGGGCGGATGTGTTGCGGCTTTGTGTTGAGGTGGGCGGCTGTTTGACCGGTGAGCATGGCGTGGGCATTGAAAAACGCGATTTGATGGAAGACCAATATAGTGCAGAAGATCTGGAGATCCAAATGGCGGTCAAAGATGTGTTTGATCCCGGCTGGCTTCTCAACCCCTCCAAAGTCTTCCCCCTGTCGGTTTCCCAATCGCGGCGGGCGTCATGAGCGAAATACTCTATCCTGAAGATGAGGCGGCCCTTGCCGCTGCGCTCCGTGAGGCCAGGGGTCCTTTGCAGATC
The DNA here is from genome assembly GCF_000738435.1 of Planktomarina temperata RCA23. Taxonomy (NCBI): domain Bacteria; kingdom Pseudomonadati; phylum Pseudomonadota; class Alphaproteobacteria; order Rhodobacterales; family Paracoccaceae; genus Planktomarina; species Planktomarina temperata. The sequence continues at coordinate 123,905 of NZ_CP003984.1, forward strand.
ATGGGCGGCGGGACACGCCAAATTGGCCGTATTGCGCCGGCGCAAGCCCTGAGTACGCGTCGCGTGCAGGGGATCACTCTTTATGAACCCGGCGCCATGACCCTGGTGGCCAAAACTGGGACAGCTATTGAAGACATTGAGGCCGTTCTGGCGGCGGAAAAGCAGCGACTTGCCTTTGAGCCGATGGATCACCGCGCGATCTTGGGCACATCGGGTCAGCCAACCCTTGGTGGGGTGATCGCCGCCAATGTCTCGGGTCCGCGCCGCATTCAAGTGGGCGCCGCGCGTGATTTTGCGCTGGGCGTGACCTTTGTGGATGGGACGGGGCAAGTGCTGAGCAACGGTGGCCGGGTGATGAAGAATGTCACCGGCTATGATCTTGTGAAATTGATGTCCGGCTCTTGGGGCACGCTTGGGGTGCTCACTGAGGTAGCGTTGAAGGTTCTGCCTGTCAGCGAGACCCAGGCCACTTTGAAAATTCACGTCACCACCTGGGCAGATGCGGTCGGCTGCATGTCCGCGGCGCTGGGCACGCCGTTTGATGTCAGTGGCGCTGCAACCGTGCAGGCGGAAGACGGCGGCTTTGACTGTTTGATCCGGGTTGAGGGGTTTGAGACCTCGGTTCAATACCGCGCGTCCGAATTGACGCAACGCCTTGCGAAATTTGGTGCGGTTGATGTGGTTGATGATCCTTGGGCTGAGGTGAAAGACCTAAGGTCTTGGGCAGCCCTCGACACAGTGTGGCGTATTTCAGTGCGTCCTACAGACAGTTTGAGGGTCATTGATCTGATGCAAGACCTGCAGAAAGAACCCGGATTTCACTGTCAATTGGATTGGGGCGGGGGATTGATCTGGCTTGGGCTGGAGGCGGCACAGATTGCAAATGCACAGGCCGGCCTAGCATTGCATCAGGCCTTGCAGACACATGTGGCGCAGCTGAGTGGTCATGCGACTTTGGTGAAATCGGGTCTTTTGCGTGATCAAGAGCTGTGTCACTTCCAGCCGCTCGGACGCGCAATTGAGCATGTTTCTCAAACCCTGCGCGAAAAATTTGATCCGCGTGGCATCTTAAACCCGGGACGGATGAGCTGATGCAAACACATTTTACCGAAACGCAGCTGTTGGACCCGCAAATCAAACGCACCAATGATATTCTGCGCAGCTGTATCCATTGTGGCTTTTGCACGGCGACTTGTCCCACTTATCAAGTGCTGGGTGATGAGTTGGACAGCCCACGCGGCCGAATTTATCTTATTAAGGATATGCTGGAAAATCAGCGGACGCCGGATGAAAAGACGGTTAAACATATAGATCGCTGCCTGTCGTGTTTGGCCTGTATGACAACATGCCCCTCGGGTGTGAATTATATGCATCTGGTAGATCATGCGCGGGCCTATATTGAGCAAACCTATAAGCGCAGCTGGTCGGATCGTGTTTTGCGGTGGGTTCTGGCGCGAATTTTGCCCTATCCCAACCGCTTTCGACTGGCCCTGTTGGGTGCAAAAATCGCCCGACCCTTTCGCCACTTGGTGCCCGATCCTCGGCTGAAAGCGATGCTCGACATGGCGCCAAAGCAAATTCCCGCGCCCAGCCCCAATGATGACGCGCAAATTTTTCCGGCGCAGGGCCAGTTGAAATTGCGTGTGGCGCTTATGACAGGCTGTGCGCAGCGTGCATTGAACACGGATATCAATGACGCAACCATTCGGCTTTTGACTCGGCACGGTGCGGAAGTGGTTGTGCTCAAGCAGGGCTGTTGCGGCGCCTTAACCCATCATATGGGCAAGGTGGACGAAAGCCACCGAACAGCGGCGGTGAATATCGAAGCCTTTGCCGCCGAAGACGCCGCGCGCGGATTGGATGCAGTGGTGATTAACACCTCTGGTTGCGGCACCACCGTGAAAGATTACGGCCATATGTTTGAGGGCGACCCTTTGGAGGGCAAGGCCGCGCGTGTGGCGCAATTAGCGCGCGATGTGAGCGAAGTTTTGATGGAGCTGGACCTGCCAAAACTGCCAGATCAAGGCCTGAGAGTTGCCTATCATGCGGCTTGCTCTTTGCAACATGGTCAACAGATCAAGACCTTTCCGAAAGACCTTCTGCGCCGCGTGGGCTATAAGGTCTTGGAGCCTGAAAACAGCCATCTGTGCTGTGGCTCTGCGGGCACTTATAATTTGATACAGCCTGAGATTTCTGGTCAACTCAAAGCGCGGAAAATTGAGACTCTTGAAGCCAAGACGCCAGATGCCATTTCGGCGGGAAATCTTGGCTGTATGATGCAAATCGGCAGTGGTACGGATATTCCGATTATGCATACGGTGGAATTGCTCGATTGGGCCACCGGGGGCCCAAAACCTCGCGCTTTGTCAGGTCAACCGGCAGCCGGTCAGGTTCCAATTCTACGGTAACTCATGTGGTGGCGTGGCGAAAATTGGGGATTCCTTTGGCGCTTGGTTTTCGGCATAGAGTAATTTCGGCCTATACTTGGGCATGATGGATCGCCCACCAAGAGCGCCAAGCGCGGGCGGTTATGGATTGCCCAATAATAGCTGCAGATGCGATAGGGGTAGGATGCAACATTTCTTGAAGCGGGCTTGTCTTGTCATCGGATTCTTACCGGGGGTGATGGGTTTAACTGCCGCCTCGGCAACAGATATGGATAGGCAATGGCCCGCTGTCGGGCGGCTCAATGTGACAGGCGGCGGGTTTTGCACCGCAACATTGATCGGAGAGTTGCATGTGTTGACAGCTGCGCATTGTGTTTTTGATGCACAATCCGGAGCCCGCGTGGACGTTGATGATCTGGAATTTCGGGCCGGTTGGCAGGATGGGCAGGCCGAATCTTATCGCAAGATCGCGGCTGTTAGGGTGCACCCAGATTTTTCCTTTGCCGAGCAAGAGGGGCTCAAACGGGTGGCGAGTGATTTGGCCATCCTGCGGCTGCGCACCCCCATTGCGCATCCCGACATCATCCCCTTTTCAGTCGCACAGATGCCGATGCGTGGCGCGCGTGTCGCTGTGGTGTCTTATGCTCATGACCGCAGTGAGGGGCCGAAGGTGCACCAAGGCTGCACCATTTTGGGGCGTAAAGAGAAGGCCCAAGTGTTTGGTTGTGAGGTCGACTACGGCTCCTCCGGCGCACCGGTGTTTCGTTTGGACCTTGGCATGCCGATGATAATTTCGGTCATTTCTGCCAAATCCACACATGCCGGAGAGCCGATCTCCCTGGGTGCGGCGGCGGGTGAGAAATTGGTGATCCTGCCGTCCCGTGGCGCGAATTTTTTGCGGCCGTAAGCCCGAGGTGGCCTATTGTGCGTTATTTTTCGAAGTAATAATACAGCACAGCCTCTGGATCTTTCGCGGTGTCGTGCGACATGCCAGCTCTGTTTAAATAGACGGAAATGACTGTCCAGCCCCGGTTGTACATTTCCCCAACAGATTTTTCGACCATGGTGATGTTATCGCCATATTGGCTTTGCTGGAAACAACTGAGATCGGTGGCCTCAAAACCCCCTTTGCAAAAGGCAAAGTCAACGGCTGCGGCGGTGCTGCCCGCAAGGCTGAGGCTGCAAAAGGCAGCACCTGCACAGAGATAGGTTTTAAGTTTCATATTTTACCTCTCATTCGTTATATGCGGGCCCTTAAGGGCCGGGGGCCCAGACCGCTGAGACGCCGGGCGTTTCGCCTTGGGTGTCCCATTGATTTTGCCATATTGCCCCATTGTAGGACACAAGGTATTTACGAGTCCCTTCGTTTCGACGGCTGGCGCTGTAAAAAATATACCTGCTCCAAGGGTCGCGGTCTGTGATCGTGACTTGGATCACCAACATCTTCGTCGTGACCGGCGCCGCCTGGAAACTCAAAGTCGAAATCAATACCATCAATTAACCCAAATGCAGGGGTTTTCAGCCACATTTCAAGGCTGTCAATGAATTTTGCGCGGTTCTCGGGTGTAGAGATCATCTCGAAGAACGGGCGGCTATAGCTCCAACCACCGACTGATACGATGACGTTCAAATCTGCATTGCGATTTTTCCAATCAAGGATCTGTTTGAACTGTGTGTCTCTTAGCGCGTCTGTGGCGGTGGGGTCTTTTTTGTCAAACATGCCCCATGGGTCATCAATGAAGCTGGCTTCACCATCTTCAAGGGATGTAATGTGTGGCAAATAATAGCTGCCGCTGTCGCTATTTGCATGAGAGTCTTCGCAGAATTTTGCGAGCGACGCACCGCCTTCGAAAGCGCCGGGATTGAGACCACAAATAGCGCCAAAAGCGAGATAAACTTCGCTCAAACGCTCTACAGGAACGTCAGCAGGCCAGTAATCACGGCCACCATAGATGCCCCAAGTTGCATAATAGCTGCCCAATTCGAAGTTTTCTGGGATCTGATAGCTCCGATCAGAAAACTTTACATTGCGCTGAACGCCGGAGGCGGTACCTGTTGGTACGGCCACACCGCCGGTTACCACCGACATATCAATTCCGCGGTTTACGACTTCTTGAGCTTGCAACGCCGTCGAGGCGAGCAGCAAGCCCATAGCCAAACTTATCTTCTTTTTCGTGGTCATTTTAATACGTCCCTTTCTAGTTAGATCGTTCAAAGTATTTGCTTCAATTGCATTTTCTGCATGAGTTCCGATGTGAACCACTCGAAACCATGCGAGATAAGTCAGTCCTAATGGTCGGTATTTTCCAAATCAACGTGGATGCTTTGATCACACGGACTTGTGAGGTTCTGTGAGAAATAGGTTAGAATTTTCGTCAAAATTGTGAGGTATTGCGTGAGTGCTCGGGGTGTGGATCCTGCAAATTTTGATCTGAAAAAGGGAGTAAATTTCGCTTTGATTGGCATTATTCTCATTGCACTAGCGTGCGTATTTGCAATAAAAACATGGAGTTTACCCAAGGTTACCTGATAACAGCAGGCTCGACCCTCCCCATCGCTCGTGCTGCCGGTGGCCGGCGCGTAGATTGGGCCTCAAATGTAACAACTTGTCAGAAGCGCTTGGCGGGCAAACCGTGTTTTGTAACATTTCCGCAGCTCGGCGCTCGGATCACCTGCTCGTTTTTGTGAATCATCTGGGGAATCTGCACACCTTTCGTTTTTTGCCGTTATCACGCACCTATAGCTCTTGAACTGTGACGCCCCGATTCCCACCTATAGTGAAGATCGCCCAGACGGGGATCTAGAACTTATCAGGCTACGCCCGAATGGGGTGGCCGACTTGGACTCGCTTTTGAAAGGATACTCCTATGCGTTCGTTTGACTTTGCACCGCTTTACCGTGCCAGCATTGGCTTTGATCAGATTGCTGACCTGCTCGACCGTGTGTCGGCTCATGAGGGCGGACAATCCAGCTACCCGCCCTACAATATCGAAAAAACTGGAGAAGATGGATATCGCATTTCCATTGCGGCTGCCGGATTTTCAGAGGCGGATCTGGAAATTGAAGTTAAGGAAAAAACCTTAAACGTTTCGGCGCACAAGCCGAAAGCTGAAGATAACAAGACCTATTTGCACCGCGGTATCGCCACGCGCGCCTTTGAGCGGCAGTTTCATCTTGCCGACCATGTGCGCGCGGTCGGCGCGAGCTATGAGGATGGCATGCTGCATATTGATTTGATCCGCGAGGTGCCAGAGGCTCTCAAACCTCGCCGCATCCAAATTCAATCAAAATCTCCGTTGCAGGTGGAAGCCAGCCCGGCATGATCTGATCGCAGGGTTTAATCAAAAAAGGCAGGGATATCCCTGCCTTTTCTTTTAGGATGGCCCAGTTAGACCGACATACAGATATATTTCAGCTCTAGATATTCATCCATGCCATGACGGCTGCCTTCCCGGCCAAGACCGGATTGCTTAACACCGCCAAACGGGGCGACCTCAGTAGAGATGATGCCTGTGTTCACGCCGATAATGCCGTATTCTAGCGCTTCGGCCACTTTATACACACGGCTCAGGTCCTTGGCATAGAAATAGGCGGCCAGGCCGAAAATCGTATCATTGGCCATGGCAATCACATCATCTACGTTTTCAAACTTGAACAGAGGCGCCATGGGGCCGAATGTCTCTTCCTTGCTCACGGTCATGTCTTGCGTCACGCCGGTCAGGATGGTCGGCTCAAAGAAGGTGCCGCCCAGATCATGCGGCTTGCCCCCAGTTGCGACAACCGCGCCCTTGGACAGCGCATCGGCGATATGATCCTCGACCTTTGCCAGAGCTGGCTTAGAGATCAGCGGGCCAAGGTCTGCACCGGCAAACCCGTCGCCCACTTTCATGGCTTCAACCGCCACTTTAAAGCGTTTGGTGAATTCCTCGTAAACGCCTGCTTGCACATAAATCCGGTTGGCACAGACACAGGTCTGGCCATTGTTGCGGAACTTACAGGCCATGGCCCCGATCACCGCCTCATCAAGAACTGCATCATCAAAGACAATAAAGGGGGCATTGCCGCCCAGCTCCATGGAGCATTTTTTCACCTGCTCAGCGGCTTGACCCAAAAGAATGCGTCCAACGCGGGTTGAGCCGGTGAAGGTGAGTTTGCGCACTTTCGAGTTTTCACAAAACTCCTTGCCCGAAGCGGATGCGTCATTGGAGGGGACAATCTGTAATATCCCCGCAGGTAAGCCCGCGCGCTGGGCCAAGACCCCCAGAGCCAAAGCGGACAATGGGGTCAATTCTGAGGGCCGGGCGACGAACGCGCAGCCTGCGGCCAAAGCGGGTGCCGCTTTGCGGGTAATCATCGCATTGGGGAAATTCCAAGGCGTGATTGAAGCCGCAACACCGATGGGCTGTTTTATAACGGTAATCCGCTTATCGGCCTGGTGACCCGGAATGGTTTCACCATAGTTGCGCTTGGCCTCTTCGGCGAAAAATTCGACGAAGGACGCACCATAGGAAATTTCTCCCATGGCTTCTGTAAGGGGTTTGCCCATTTCCGCCGTGAGGATCATCGCCAAATCAGACTGATGTTCCATCATCAAATTATACCAGTTGCGCAGGATGTTGCAGCGTTCCTTCGCGGTCAGCGCGGCCCATTTCTTTTGTGCGGCCTCAGCGCCGTCAATCGCCCGTGCCAAATCAGCGCGCGAAAGGTCAGCGACCTGCGCGATCACATCACCGCGCGCGGGGTTTGAAACGTCAAAGGTTGCACCATTTTCCCCATCAACCCATTGGTTGTTGATGAAGGCTTGCGTTTGCAGCAAGCTAGGATCTGAGAGCATGGATTTTAGATCTGTGGATGAATCAAGCATTTTGGCCTCCCTAGGTTAAGGATGTGAGACCATTTGATCGCTTATTTGTCCAGAGGAGAAGCGAAGTGAGCCTTGATGATGCCTATGCAAATGCCGCCTATATTCCCGATGCCGACGGGTTTTTAACCTATTGGGATGAAACCGCGCGCAGCTATCGAGACGCCGAGCATACGCTGGGCCGGGCACAGTTGAACCAGCCCTATGGGGCGCATCCAGACCAAGCTTTTGACCTGTTCTTTCCGGCGGGACGCCCGCTGGGCCTGATGATCTTCGTGCATGGCGGCTACTGGTTGCGATTCGGACGGCGAGATTTTTCTCATTTGGCCCAAGGCGCCTGCGCGCGCGATTGGGCCGTGGCCTTGCCCAGTTATCCATTGGCCCCTGGTGCATCGATCCCTGAGATCACGCAGTCGGTGGCCTTGGCCATAGGTCAGATTGCCAATCGGATCCCTGGACCGATTGTTTTGGCAGGTCACTCTGCCGGGGGGCATTTGGTGGCGCGTATGGGGCAGGTGGACAGCGGCCTGTCTTCAGAGGTTCGCGCGCGGATCCAGAGCATTGTGCCAATATCGCCGGTTGCCGATTTGCGGCCGTTACTGCAGACGCAGATGAGCGGGCCACTGGCGCTGACCGAGGATATTGCCAAGGCGGAAAGTCCGGCCTTGCACCCGGCGCCCAAAACGATGCGCGCACATATTTGGGTTGGCGCGGATGAGCGGCCGGCGTTCTTAGAACAAGCGCGGCTTTTGGCAGAAAATTGGCAATCGGACCTGACAATTGAGCCCAAAAAACATCATTTCGACATCATCGCTGGCCTGGAAGATCCCGAAAGTGACCTGCTGGATGCACTACTGGGGCGGGCGCCTTAGGGTCTGTTGCGCAAAGCCACGAAAGAGCCAAGATAGGTCAAGCGATCTGTTCCAGCCGTGTCCAGCTCAGCTTGCGCATGTTCAAAGATGATGACGCATGTGGTGTTGAGCCCCAAACTATCTTCAATGGCTGCGCTATCGCCTTGTGAGAACCAATGCGCCAGTCTCGGTTCTGGGTTTTCGTTGCAGATCACCTCGACACGATCTGGAATAAACGCCGTGCCGGCCGCGCCGCGCAGATGCGTGAACACTTGCCGTTGGTTGGCAAAGCGCCCGGCATAAATATCCGCCGTTTGGCCTATAGAACTGGGCGGGTTCAAATGCAGCGCCCGCCGTCAACTTCCAGCGCCACTCCGGTGATCATACTGGCTTCATCAGAGCACAGAAAGCTGGCGGCATGTCCCATATCCTGCGGCGTTGAAAAACGTCCAAGCGGAATAGTCGAGAGAAATTTTGCCCGCATCTCCGGCGTGTCTTCTCCCATGAAACTGGCGAGCAATGGAGTCTCACCGGCCACAGGATTGAGCGCATTGACCCGAATGTTAAATGGCGCCAGTTCAACGGCCATGGCTTTGGTCGCGGTAATCATCCAGCCTTTTGAGGCATTATACCAATTTAAATTGGGTCTGGGCGATACACCGGCGGTTGAGGCAATATTCAAGATGGCGCCCGACCTTTGGCGCTTGAGCAGCGGCACAAGATGGCGTGCGGTCAAGAAAACGGATTTGGCGTTCACGGCGAAGACCTGATCAAATTCTGCTTCGCTGACCTGATCCATCGCTTGCGGCAAATGGGTAATGCCAGCATTGTTGACCAAAATATCAATCCGTCCCCAAAGGGCCTGCGCCGCGCCGATCATATGAGCGACAGAGCTGTCGCTTGCGACATCCACATGCTGCGCCGTCGCTGCAAGTGGTTCTGCGATGGCTTGCGCGGCATCCAGATTGATATCTGCGACCATCACTGTTGCACCTTCGGCAGCAAATTGTTGAGCTATTCCGGCTCCAAAGCCTGAACCTGCCCCCGTGACAATCGCGGTTTTTCCATGAAGTCGCATTTTGCCTCCCCCTTGTGATGATCTCACGATGCGCAACTGGGCGCGCATTGGCAATATAAATCCTCCCGCAAGAATGCGTGCCAGCAGATTGCGGCGCAACTTCACAGCGGTGACGCTTTACACCTCTCTTCTGCAGCGTATTACTTGGCGCATAAAAGCTCACAACAGGGTCTAACGCGCCGATGATTTTTTTGCTCTCCTTGTCTTTTCCCGTGCTTGCGGCGTTGTTTCTTGGGCGCCGTGCGGGGCGGCGGGATCCGCAAGGGATTGGGGAATTTTGGCAAGAAGCGGCTGTGGCTCTTTCCTGGGCTTTTGTGGTGGTTTTCCTCTGGCATTGCCTTTGGATCACCTCAACTATCCCAGCCCCTTGGCAAGATACAGCCCTTTCCGGCGTGATTTGGACCGTTGGAACCGGAGCCGTTTGGGTGCCAGCTTTGATGATCTGCTATGTCATTACGGCGCTGAAAATCCGGCGCGCGGGATAAAGGCGCGCGGGAAATCATAGCCAAGGGGCTTCTGATTGGCACTTTGTGCCCCTATATAGTTCAAAGGTGAGACACCCCCAAAGGAGCGGTTTGTATGCTGGTCAAAATGAGATGGATTTTGAAAGTGCTATTGGCTTTGCTGGTGCTTGCGGTGTTTCATTATAATTTACCCCAACGCGATATTGTGCGCATCACGGGCACAGAGATTTTGCGCAAAGACTTATCGGGCTGGACTGGCATGTTCTATGCGGCAGCACAAAGTGGTGAGGCGCAAACTCAGAACCGTGATTTGAGGTTGATTAATACCGTCCGGGCCAATGGTAAGGTGAGCGTGTATCGCAATGAAGACACGGGCTTTAACTGGCCGCCCTATCTCAAGTTTGACAGCTCAAACCTCCAGGCCGAAGCCGAAGATGCTGTCTCGAGCAAGGAGGCGCCAGAATGGTATATTCTGCGGCATTATGGGTGGCGCAACACGTTTTGGTCGATTTACCCCAATGCCGTTAGCCTCACGCCGGTCGCCGGGCCGGATGTCCGGTTGATCCCTTGGTTTAACATTGTCTTTTTGGTCCTATTGGCGGCTTTGATTTGGGCGGTCTATGTGCGCCTGCGTGGGTTTTGGGCGCGGCGCGTGGATCCGGTCATTGACCGGATTGATGCGGCGGCAGAGGAGACCACGGACCGCGTCAAAGGGTGGTTTCGCCGCAAATAATGCAGCATTACTCGCCGTAGGGGATCCAGATGGTTTTGATCTCTGTGCCCGCATCTAGCCAGCTGTCGTGATCGTCTTGTGCCGCGCCTTGCCAAACGCGTTTGATATTGCTGCTGGCGCGCGCTTGCACCTCTTGGGTGAGCTCTGCGCCTGATAAACACCACACAGTGTCCAGCCCCATATGCGCGCCCAGATGTGGCGCAAGGTCCGCCTGAGGTCCGGTGAGGATATTCACCACCCCGGCCGGCACGTCAGATGCTTCAAGGATGTGCGAGAAATCTGTGGCCGCCAAGGGAAACGGCGCGCTGGCGCAGAGGGTTATAGAGTTGCCCGTGCAAAGAGCGGCAGCCATGGGCGTGACCAAGCCCAGAAGGGGATGTTGATCTGAACAAAGAGCTGCAATCGTCCCCACGGGTTCACGCATGGCCAAAGCCACTGCGCGCATCGGTACAGATTTGGCCCGGCCTTCGAATTTATCGGCCCAAGCGGCATAGGTGAATAAGACATCGACCGCCGCACGCACTTCTTCAGCGCCTGTGGTCGAGCCCGTCATCGCGTCCAAGCGCTCAGCAAACCTATTGGTTTGGGCCGCTAGATTTTCGGCGAGGTAATAGAGAATTTGTGCCCGCAAGTGACCAGTGGTTTTGCCCCAGCCGCAGGCCAATTGCGCTTGCACGGCGTTGCGGATGTCCTTGCGATTGGCGATGGGCGCGTGGCCGAGCAGTTGCCCTTTGGGGCCAAAAATCGCTTGGCTATAGCCTCCGTCCGGCCGGGCCTGTTTGCCACCGATAAAGAGTTTCGCGGTTCGATCAATATCATCGGCAGCGGCACCTTGTCCGGTGAAAGGCGTCACTTGGGCCGGCTCGGGCAAGGGCTGTCTTGGCTTGCTATAGGCTTGCAACCCTTCCCAGCCGCCTTCGCGGCCAAATCCACTTTCGCGCGTGCCGCCAAACCCGGCTGCAGCGTCAAATAGATTGGTCGCATTGACCCAGACCACACCGGCCACGAGCTTAGGGGCGATTTCCAGCGCAAGATTGATGTTTTCGGTCCAGAGCGTCGCTGCCAAACCGTATTTGCTGTTGTTGGCAATCTCCACGGCCTCCGCCGGGGTGCGGAAGGTGGTTGAGACCAGCACGGGACCAAAGATCTCTTCCTGCATAAGGGTATCGGCTGGATGCAACCCGGTGATCAAAGTGGGCGGGTAAAAACAGCCCTCTGGCACGGGCGTTTGTGCGTGATAGGTCTGCCCAGCTGTATTGGCCTGCACCAGCGCTTGGATCTGCTGAAGTTGAATGGGATCAACTATTGCCCCGACATCTATGGATTTATCGAGCGGGTCGCCGATGCGTAATTTATCCATCCGCGCCTTTAAACGGTTGTGAAAATCATCGGCAATGGCTTCATGAATGAGCAAGCGAGACCCCGCGCAGCAGACCTGACCTTGGTTGAACCAGATCGCATCCACGAGCCCTTCGACGGCGCTGTCGATATCGGCGTCATCAAAGACGATATAGGGAGATTTTCCGCCCAATTCGAGGGTGAGGGATTTGCCACTGCCGGCCGTTGCCTCTTGAATTTGCCGCCCGACCGAGGTTGAGCCGGTGAAGGCGATTTTGTCCACGGTCGCATCGACCAATGCGGCGCCTGTGCTGCCGTCCCCAGTTACGATATTCACCACACCTGGGGGCACGCCGGCCTGGCTGCAAATATCGGCGAAGATCATAGCTGTCATCGGCGTATATTCGGCGGGCTTAAGGACAACCGTATTGCCCATCGCCAAGGCGGGTGCAATTTTCCAAGCGAGCATGAGAAGCGGGAAATTCCACGGGATAATTTGCCCGCAGACACCCAAAGCCACGCGATCCGATAGGGCCGAGGGCATCAATTGTGCATGGCCGGCGTGATGGTAAAAATGTCGAATGGCGAGAGGGATATCAATGTCCCGGCTTTCACGGATGGGTTTGCCATTGTCCAAAGATTCCATCACGGCGAGCAATCTTGCGTGTTTTTGCATCAAACGTGCGAGGGCATAGAGCACGCGGGCGCGCGCCGCCCCCCCTGCTTTTTGCCAGTCAGGTTGCGCAGCTCTGGCGCTCTGCACCGCCTCTGTCACCTCATCTTTTGTGCATAGGGTCATGCCTGCAAGCTTCTCGCCTGTCGCATGATTGCGAATGGTCAGATCGTCCCGCGCAGGCGCGAAGGCGCCATTGACATAAGGGCCAATAAGGCCGCCGTGATTGGCAATCCACTGAAGCGCTACGCTGCGATCTTCAGGGGCTGTGCCATACTCCATTGTGTCAAAAATTGTTTCAATAGGCATCGGATTATCCCATCGGGTGGCGGTGATTGGCAGAATATCCGCCAGTGAGGTGATGTTCGAGCTGGCGTTCAATATCACCGAGCAAAGAGGAGGCGCCAAAGCGGAACAGATCGGGGCGCAACCAGCGGTCGCCCAGTTCTTCTTTGATCAAAGCCAGATAGGTGATGGCGTCCTTTGCCTTTGAGATCCCGCCCGCTGGTTTATAGCCGACCCGAAAACCTGTGCGATTATAATAGGCACGGATGGCGCGCAGCATGACCAAAGTCACCGGCAGGGTCGCATTCACGCTTTCCTTGCCCGTCGAGGTTTTGATGAAATCAGCTCCGGCCATCATGCAGATTAAGCTGGCACGTCCAACATTGCGCAGGCTGCCAAGCTCACCTGTGGCAAGAATGGCCTTCACATGCGCATCACCGCAGGCCGTTCTGAAGGCGGCCATTTCATCATAGAGAGCTTGCCAATTTTGGGTCAAAACATGGCGGCGCGAGATGACGATGTCAATTTCCGAGGCCCCGGCTTTTACACTCTCGCGGATTTCCTCAATGCGAAGATGCAGCGGCGATAGGCCCGCGGGAAAGCCGGTACTGACGGCGGCCACGGGAATGCCGCTGCCCTGCAATGCGGTCACTGCGGTCTCAATCATATCATGGTAAACGCAGACCGCTCCAGTGGTCAGATGCGGCAGGCCGATCTGTTGCAAAATATCTTGACGTACCGGCTGGCGGGCTTTGGCGCAGAGACGTTTGACCCGGCCCGCAGTATCATCGCCCGACAGGGTGGTAAGATCAATGCAGCTGATTGCCCGCGCGAGCCAAGCGGCTTGATGATCTTTTTTGACAGAGCGCCGTCCCGGCAGGCTGGCGCAGCGCCTTTCAATGGCGGAGGTATTGGCCTGAACGGAAAGGGCCCAATCCAAATCAAGCGGCAATCCCGGATTGCGCGGCTCGAGTGTCTGAGGCAACTGCGTCACTGTCGTCGTAATTTGTTCCATAACGCTTGTGTGCATGGGATTGCATTGCAATTCAAGCATTCTAGCGCGTGACAATCGCCTTCTGCCACGATAATTGCTGCGAAACGATATAAAGGTGAGCCTATGTCTTTCGACCGATCTGTAAAAATTGCACCCTCAATCCTCTCTGCGGATTTTGCCAACTTTGGAGAAGAAATCCGCTGTGTTGAGGCAGAAGGCGCCGATTGGATTCATGTCGACGTCATGGATGGGCATTTTGTGCCTAATATCACATTTGGCCCAGCAACCTGTGCCGCGATCCGGCCGCATATCAAAACGGTGATGGATGTGCATTTGATGATTGCTCCGGTTGATCCGTATATCGAGGCATTTGCCGAGGCCGGTGCGGATGTGATTACCGCCCATGTCGAAGCTGGCGCGCATATTCACCGCAGCCTGCAAGCGATAAGAGCCACGGGCGCCAAGGCCGGGGTGGCGCTTAATCCTGGCACGCCCGCCGGCGCAGTTGAGCATTTGCTTGATATTGTGGATTTGGTCTGTGTGATGACTGTGAATCCCGGTTTTGGCGGGCAGTCGTTTATCCCACTAGAAAAGAAAGTGTCGCAATTGCGGGCGATGATTGGCGACCGACCCATCCATATTGAGATTGACGGGGGTGTCACACCGCTGACCGCGCCAGGGTTGATTCGTGCAGGGGCCGATGTCTTGGTGGCAGGTTCAGCTGTTTTCAAAGGTGGCTCAGTGGCAAATCCCGCGCCCTATGGTGAGAACATAAGAGCGATCCGCGCGGCGATTTAGGATCCACGCCAGCGATCTTTAGCTCTGAAAAAATACAAACTGATCGATGTCTGCGGCGTCATAATTGGCGATGCGAAATTCTGCGGCGGCGCTGATGAGGGTGGCTTGCGCGGGGCCAGCAGTGGGCGTTTGGTCAGAGCCCTCATCGAGCAGCCCTTGGATGTTCTGCAACGCCAGCGTATCTATCGTGGCCTCAAGCTCTGTGGCAAGCGGCATGCCTTGGGGGAGAAAAACAAAACTGTCACTGCTGGCTGTGGCTGCCGTTTGGCCTGCCATTTGCTGTGCGGCATAAACCGCCGCAGCTGTGTGGGTTTGCACCGCCCAATTATGCTGGACTGTCAGGCCGGTGGTAAGTGCTTGGTGCGAAACGGTGAAATTTGTTTCGGCCGCGAGGGTGGCGCTGAGGTCAGTTTGGGGCAGGGCAATGACATTGGCGTTGGTGAAATCTGTGGCAGACAGGGTAAGGCCATTGGCGCTGTCCACCACGAGCTGTTCATTGTTGAAACTTAGAATTGCTCCGGTTGCTGTGCTGGTCACGGTCAATTGTTGGACATGGGTGAAGCCGGCCCAATGGGACAGGTCCAAACGATCCTGCCCAAGCTCAAAATCGGTAATGCGATCGGTGCCACCATCCCCAATCAACATGAATGTGTCCGCTCCAGTTCCGCCTGTGAGCTGATCCACACCCGCCCCATCGCGCAGCAGGTCATCTCCTGCGCCGCCATTGAGGGCTTGCCCGGTATCCTGTGCAAATAAAACATCAGCCTGTGCGCTGGACGTTGTGCTCAGGCTGAGGGTGAAATGACCTATGCCCGCCTCCGATCCCGAGACGGTGAACAATTGAACGTCACCGCCAATGATGTCGACATAGATATCTGTAATGCTGTTGATCGGTGTGTTGAGTTGATCGGCGATGGTGTCAAGATGTACGAGCTGCCCATCGTCCGAAAACCGAAACAACGACAGGCCGCTGTCTTGTCCCGCAGCGATGACATAGGCATTTCCTTGATGGGTGAAGCTCTCCAGAACCTGGGCCCCTTGGAATCGCGTGTTGAGACTGTCTGCCACCTGATCCACTGGCGATAAGACACCCGCAGAATCTAGGGTCAGGACGGTTAAGGACCCTGTGCCCGCACTGGCCAGGACAATGTAGCTTTGTCCTTGGACTGAGACCGTGGCCATATCCTGCGGTGTGGCAATGGGCAAAAATTGCTGTGCGCCCAAAGTGGACGCGGGCGACAAGGTGCCGTTGGAGGAGACAGCATAGGCGGTGATGCTATGATTGCTGGCGGAGGCGGCCAAAACGGAGCTGTTGCTGCCTTGGGTTACGACGCTCAGCGCGGAAATTTGACCGGTGAATGCGGCCTGCTGGCTGGCCACTTGGTTTTGCTCCACCATCGTCCCGTTGCTGTCGACTTGAAAGGTGGCCAATCCATTGCCGGTCGTGTCTGCGAGCACCACAAGGCCCGTTCCGCCGGTCTGCAGATGTACCGCCTCGAAGCGATCTGAATATCGGCCTGAATTGCCCGAATGCAGGGTTAACGAACTGTCGGATCTGCTGTTGAGTACAGCGGTCAAATCTTGATCCGAAATTGAGATCACGCGCCCGCCAAGGGCCACATTCTGGGAGGGAGCCGTGGCACTCATTGGCACGCTGTGGGCAAGGGTTGCGGCCTGATTGGCGCCGGTTGTGAGCGTCACAACACCCTGTCCACCATCGCTGGCGAGGGTAATCTGTCCATTATGTTCGTAAAATCGCGCATCCCCAAGCGGGTTGTTCAGGATGGATCCCGAAATTGCCCCATTAAACTGAAAGCTTCCCACAACAGGTCTCCAAAATGCGCTTGGCAGCTTTCTCACAGATAAATATTAATGAGACCTTATCCTCTGGTTTCAAATGTGAACAATTTAGTTGAAATCCAAACGGCTGCATTTCGGGGATCCTCCTCTTGACCCGAGGGGCGTTTGCGGCCTTTGTGCAGGACAGACAGAAGGAGCAGACAATGGCATGGGAATTTTGGGTCGATCGCGGAGGCACGTTCACGGATATCGTGGCGCAAGATCCGGCTGGCGTGCTTCACAGTCACAAGCTTTTGTCTGAAAACCCAGAGCAATACATTGATGCCGCCGTCGCTGGAATACGTCACATACTCGCCGATACAGAGCTGGAAGAGGCCGATATTGCCGCGGTGAAGATGGGCACAACTGTGGCCACCAATGCTTTGTTGGAACGTAAGGGCGCAAGAGTGCTTTTGATGATCACTGAGGGTTTTGGAGATCTGCTTGAAATCGGATATCAGACCCGACCCGATTTGTTTGCCATGCAAATTTCGCGCCCAGAGTTGCTTTTTGACAGCGTTGTCGAGGTGTCCGAGCGCCTTGATGCGGCCGGTACAGTTCTGACACCCTTGGACCTGTCCCGCGCGCGCGCCGATATGGAGGCGGCCCGTGCGGCGGGGATCGACTCCATCGCAATCGCGCTGCTCCATGCCTATCTGAATCCGGTGCATGAGCAGCAATTGGCACAGTTGGCCGCCGAGCTTGGCTTTACGCAAGTCTCGGCCTCCCATGAGGTCTCTGGTCTGGCCAAGCTGGTTGGGCGCGGTGACACCACCGTGGTCGACGCCTATCTCTCTCCAATCTTGCGGCGCTATGTCGATCAGGTGGCGGGGGCTTTGAATGTCGGGGGAAATTGCCAGGCATTGATGTTTATGCAGTCAAACGGCGGGCTCACAGATGCGCGTAAATTCCAAGGCAAGGACGCGATCTTATCTGGTCCGGCAGGGGGAATTGTCGGCATGGTGCAAACCGGCCAACACGCCGGTTTTGATCAGCTGATTGGTTTTGACATGGGCGGCACCTCCACCGATGTCAGTCATTTTGCGGGCAAATTTGAGCGCAGTTTTGAGACGGAAGTGGCCGGGGTGCGGATGCGGGCGCCGATGATGGATATTCACACCGTGGCGGCTGGTGGCGGCTCGATTTGTAGCTACCGCGACGGCCGATTCCAAGTGGGACCCGAAAGCGCCGGCGCCGATCCTGGCCCGGCCAGCTATCGTCGGGGCGGGCCTTTGACTGTGACGGATTGCAATGTGATCTTGGGCGCTTTGTCGGCGGATTATTTCCCGGCTGTTTTTGGGGCCTGCGGCACCTTGCCCTTGGATGCCGAGGCGGCTGTTGCGCGGATCGAAGCCTTGGCGGCACGGCATGGTTTGGAGGGTACTGCGGAAGATATGGCGCAGGGATTTTTGGACATCGCCGTGCAGAATATGGCCAATGCGATCAAGAAAATCAGCGTAGAGCGTGGCCATGATATCACCTCCTATACGCTTCAGAGCTTTGGTGGGGCCGGAGGGCAGCATGCCTGTCTGGTGGCCGAAGCGCTGGGTATGTCGCGGGTGATGGTCCATCCTTTTGCGGGCGTTCTCTCTGCCTATGGCATGGGGCTGGCCGATGTGCGCTGTCTGCGAGAAGGGCAATTGGACTGCGATTTGTCGGATGAGGATCAGGTGGTGGCTCGGTTGGCATCCTTGCAAGCGGCGGCACGCGGCGAGTTGCTGAGCCAAGGCATCACCGATCCGCGGCTCGAAATCACGGCGCATTTGCGCTATGAGGGCTCTCATCAATCTTTGGGCGTCGCCTATGGCACGCAACAGCAGATGGTCCAAGATTTTGAGGCCGCGCATATGGCGCGCTTTGGCTTCGCCTCGCCCGATCGTAAGCTGCAATATGAGATGCTCAGTGTTGAGGCGATTGGCGAGATGACCCAGGCGGCGAGCCCAGCCCAGAGCTTTGGCGCGGGCGCGCCTATTGGTGAAAGCCGGCTGTATCGCAAAACCTGGCATGAGACCCAAGTCTATGATCGCGGTCGTTTGCGGAAAGATCAGGTGATCTCGGGTCCGGCCATAATTATTGAGCCCACCGGGACCAATGTGGTGGAGCCGGGCTGGCAAGCACGGCAAGATGCGCTTGGGAATTTGATCTTGGAGCATGTGGCCCGCACGCCCCGCGATCTGGCCAGCACCAAGGTCGATCCGATCCTTTTGGAGGTGATGTCGAACCGCTTTATGTCTATTGCAGACCAAATGGGCGCCACATTGGCCAACACAAGCTGGTCGGTGAATATCAAAGAGCGCTTTGATTTTTCCTGTGCCATTTTTGACGGACAAGGGGATTTGGTGGCCAATGCGCCGCATGTGCCGGTGCATTTGGGCTCAATGTCGGACAGCATCAAAACTGTCATGCAGCAAAACCCGTCGATTGCAGAGGGCGATGCCTTCATGCTGAACTCACCCTATAACGGCGGCACGCATTTGCCAGATGTCACTGTTGTCACGCCGGTTTTTGTCGCGGGAAAACCGGCCTATTGGCTCGGCTCGCGGGGGCATCATGCGGATATTGGTGGCCGCACCCCGGGATCTGCGCCGCCCGATAGCCGGCATATTGACGAAGAGGGTGTTCTGATTGACAATGTGCAATTGGTCCGCGCCGGAACCCTATGCGAGGCTGCCGCCATCGACGTCTTGTCATCCGGCCGATACCCCTGTCGCAATATTTCGCAAAATATGGCCGATCTTAAGGCGCAGATTGCCGCCAATGAAACGGGGCGGCGCGAAGTGTTGCGCATGGTGGACAGCTATGGGGCGGCGGCGGTCACGGCCTATATGGGGCATGTGCAAGACAATGCCGAACAGAGCGTGCGCGCAGTCATCGCAGGTCTAAAGGACGGAAGCTTTGTCTATCCTATGGACACTGGCCAACAGATTAAAGTTACCCTGAAGATTGATCATGCCGCTGGCCGGGCCTGCGTCGATTTCACCGGCACCAGTGCGCAGCATCCGGGCAATTACAACGCGCCCTTTGCCGTCTCTCGAGCGGTGGTGCTCTATGTTTTCCGCATGATGGTGGGTAAAAATATTCCGCTCAATGAGGGCTGTCTTAAGCCGCTGGATATTATCGTGCCGGAAAATTCGATGCTCAACCCTGCCTATCCGGCTGCGGTGATTGCAGGCAATACGGAGGTCAGCCAAGCGGCCTGCAACGCCCTCATCGGAGCGCTGGGTATTATGGCTGGCAGCCAGGGCACGATGAATAATTTTGTCTGGGGCAATGCGGAGTTCCAGAACTACGAAACCATTGCCGGCGGCACGGGCGCTGGGCCAGGATTTGATGGCTGTGATGCGGTGCAAACCCATATGACAAACACAAAAATGACGGATCCTGAAATTTTGGAAAGCCGTTTTCCGGTGCGCCTGCGCAGTTTTGCTATTCGGCGGGGATCAGGGGGGGCTGGCGCCTATCGCGGCGGGCATGGGGCGCTGCGGCGTTTGGAGTTTTTAACCGATGTGACCGTGACAACCCTCTGCTCTCACCGCACCATCCCACCTTTCGGAGCTGCTGGCGGCGGCGCTGGCGCGACGGGCGAAAATTGGGCGGAATTGCCGGATGGTCGGAAGATCGCCTTGCAAGGAAACGACGAGATTGACCTGCCCGCAGGATCCATTTTCGGATTAGCAACCCCAGGCGGCGGCGGCTGGGGCGCGGGTTAAGCAAAGTTGCAACCTCTGAAGATCTCTGCATAACAGAGCAGCCGAGCCAAAACACTTTGACCGCTGCTCTCATTCCCTTGGTGAAATGGCGTTATGCAGAGGTCTTTTAGATGGCTTTGAGGCCCACTCGAAGATCATCCAAGATTTTGGACACATCCGCCTCTGTCAGTGTCAGGGGCGGAGACATTAAAAGATTGTTGCCGCCCATGCGCACCATTGTGCCAGATTGATAGCAGGCTTTATGGGCGCGTTTAAGGCTGGGCATGTCCATCGGCGTTTTTGTGCCCCGATCAGAGACCAGCTCAATCGCGGCCATCAACCCATGTCCGCCGCGCACATCGCCGATAACATCAAACTCCTCTTGCAGCGTCTTTAATCCGTTATAAAGCTGGGTGCCGCGGGCTGCGGCGTTGCTCTTGAGATCCAAACGCAGGGTCTCGCTCAAACAGGCATTGACCGCCGCCATGCCCACGGGATGGGCCGAGTAGGTATAGCCATGGAAAATTCCGCCCTCACCGGATTGATCGCTTTCAAAGGTCTCGGCGACTTTGGCATTCAGCAAAGTGGCTCCAACTGGGAAGTAGGCGGAGGTGATGCCCTTGGCCGTGGTCATCATATCCGGTTGCACGCCCCAATGGCGCGCGCCCGACCAATCGCCCGTACGACCAAAGCCAGTGATCACCTCATCCGAAATCATCAAGATGCCATATTTGTCGCAAATATCGCGGGCCAGTTTCATGAAGCTCTCATGATAAACGATCACCCCACCTGCGCCTTGGATCGGCTCGAGGATGAAAGCGGCGATGGTGGAGGGATCTTGAAACAAGATCTCATCTTCCATGGTTTGCGCCACCAATTGCGCCAATTTGGCCGGATCGCTTTCATTGAACGGGTTGCGATAACTATAGGGTGACGGCAGGTGATAACAGCCTGGCAGCAAAGGTTCATAGGCTGTGCGGAACCTTGCATTGCCATTCACCGAGGCGCCGCCAAAATGCGTGCCATGATAGCCTTTCTTAAGGCTGAGAAACTTGATCCGCTGAGGTTGTCCGCGCAAGCGATGATACTGGCGCGACAACCGCAGGGCGGTTTCCACCGAATCAGAGCCGCCAGAGGTGAAGAATGCCCGTGCCATGCCATCGGGTTTGAAGAAATTCACCACCGTTTCGGCCGCTTCAATCGCAGGGGCATTGCTGGTGCCAGCGAAGGCGGAATAATAGGGAAGCTTGGACAGTTGGTCTGAGATTGCCTGTTTCACCACATCATTGGAATAGCCCAAATTCGCGCACCACAGGCCGCCGACGGCATCAATCGTCTCATGGCCATCAATGTCAGTGATGCGAACGCCCTCGGCGCGATCAATGATCGTGGGCGCATTGGCTTGTAAATCGCCGGGATGACCCATCGGGTGCCATATTTGCTTTGCGTTGAGGTCTTTGAGCTCTTGAATGTCTTTCATGTCACATCTCCTGAGACGGTGAAGGGTGTTTCATACCAGTATTCTTGCAAATTCGCGCTATTGCCTATCCGATCCACGACCGCAAATAGACCAGGGGCGAACAGGGGGGTTAATACACCATGCCAGATATTGCGGTGAAAATTTATACCCTGTCCAGCTTCTGTGCGAAAGGCCAAGGGGCGGCCGGGAATGCCGTTTTCATCTGGAGCCACAATCACCAAAAAAGGATTTTGGGTCATGGGGATAAAGGCTTGCGAGCCCTCTGGATGCCGCTCCACCAGCTCTAAAACATAGGGCAGGCTGCGCGGTGTGGCGTCAAAAAGGCTGACACCCGCCCGACCGTCCGGTCCAAAATCCATCGCTGCCAAATCATGGTGCCGGCCGCAAAGCCCTTGATTTATTAGCTTATCGGGCGTGGATTTCAGCGTGAGAATATCACCATAAGGCGCGAAAGCGTCTTGGGTTAGGGGCTGGATGAGGATGTCATTCATGAATCAGACCTTTTCAACTTCAAACCTAGCCTATCTGCTTGGCTGAGAAGGTCCAGCTTGTGATTTGCCGATAGGGTGCGCCCGGGCGCAAAATAATATCGGGGAAATGTGTCTGCGCCAATGAGCCCGGCCAGCTTTGTGCCTCGAGCGCAGGAGCGGCATAGGGCCCATAGGGTGCCCGGTGATGAGTTGGATAATCGCGCCCGTCAATTGTCCCTCCGTCGTAGAGTTGCAGCCCGCATTCGGTTGTGGCCATCTCCATGCAAACCCCCTCCCGCCCGGTCAACTTCGCAATCGGGCGCAGCGCGGCTTTGCTTGAGCTAAGACAGAGGTTGAGATCATAAAATTCGCTTGCATCGCCTGCCAAACTGCGTCCGGTGCTGAAATCATAGGGGCTGTCGTCCACGGGCAAAATACGTCCGGTGGGCATCAACTCAGCATCCGGCTCGCTGTAGTGATCGGCGGCAATCTGAAGCTTTTGCCCCCCATAGCCAGGCGTGGGGTCCAAGGACCAATAAGAATGATTGGCGGGGTTGAAAGGAGTGGGGGCATCGCTGGAGGCCGTGGCGGTCATACGCAGGCTGGCCCCCTCAATGTCATAGCGCAGCGTGATGTCGCGGTTGCCGGGAAAGCCGCCCAATCCATCGGATAAACTCAACGTTAGAACGACATAGTCGGGCCCATGTTCGGCGATGCTCCAAATCTGCCGATGCATGCCGGTGCTGCCGGAATGTTGGGTCAAATTGCCAGAATGGTGCTTTTCAAACGTATAGCGTTGTCCATCAATCTCGGCGGTGCAGCCTTTGATCCGATTGATGACCGGCCCCATGAAGGAGCCAAAGCTGCTCAATTTTCCCTCATAACCCGCCACATCTGGACTGCCGAGCGTGAGGGGCCAGGCCACGCCGGTCAGCCGAACATCATTGATCACCGCGCCGAGGGTCAGGATCGTGACGGTGAGCTGTTCAGAGCGCAGGGAAATTTTTTGAACCTCGCGCCCATCGGCCGTCTGCCCAAAGCTTGCGATTGGCATTATTTGGCCTCCCAATGCACAGCTGCGGCTGGCAGGGTTATATGTTGGTAGGCGACAGTGCGCGGGCCGTAGTTAAACCAAAATCTATGGCTGTCTGTTTCCCGCAGGCGCAGATCTGGCGGCAAATCCATCAGATCGAGCCCGGCTTGCTCTGCGAGCATCTCCAAAATCCGTCGCCAGCCGGCGGCATCTGGCCATCCTGCGATGTAAATCATCTGTCCGTTGCGCACAGCCGCGGGCGCGCCCTCCTCAAGGTGCAAGATCACGGTGTCTGTTGTCTCAAGAGCTTCGCGCCATTTTATAAAAGCCCCACCGCCGGCGAGGGTCATCGGCGCAAAAGGCGGCAGGCTTTCGACAAAGGTGACCTTTGTGGACAGGCCTGTAATATCAGGTCCAAGACCGTCCGGGATCGTCATCTCTTCGGTTTTGGACCCCGCCCGCGGCCCCGCCACAACCAGACCGCCCTGCAGGCTTTCTGGTACTGTCAAAAGGCCAGGGGCGAAGGTGATTTCATAGGCGCTGGGATCCACAGATTTGGGCACGACATCCACCGAGAGCCCTGCCCGCCGCAAAGCGCGGTAGCAGTCAAACACCAACTGGAAATAATCGAAATCTGCGCCTTGCGGCTGGCTTTCCCAAGCGTAGGCGCTGTCATAATCAAACACCAGTGCCACTGGGGCTTTTGCCGTGCCAACATCTGGCACCTCTGCCAGCTCCTTTGCGACCTGGGCTGCCTCAGCCAGGGCGGGGGCGGGGCTGCGGTCGGGCCGCAAAAGGCCTGCGTGCATTTGCTCTTGGGCGAATGGCGCTTGCCGCCAGCGGAAATAGCACACGGTTTCTGCGCCATGGGCAAAAGCCTCCCAAGCCCAAAGTCGCGGCATTCCGGGTAGGGGGGCGGGGTTCCATGGCGCCCAGTTGACCGGGCCGGGCTGTTGCTCCATCACCCACCAGCGCCCCGAGGAGGTGGCGCGGTAAAGATCATGGTGGAAGGCTTGAAAGTCTGGGTCACCTTGGCGCAAATAATGCGCCTGCGCGGTTTCATCAGCGCCAACGCGGTCCAGCAAAAACCCCATAGGGTAGCTATCCCAAGAGGATATATCCAAATCTGCGCCCAGGTCATAATGATCAAAGGCGGTGATGCGGCCCATGAAATTATGAATGATGGGACGATCAGAATATTTGCGAATTTCGTCACATTGCACGCGGTTGAACAATACCACTTGATCGGATGAGAACCTGCGAAAGGCCAAGACATGGCTGGGGTTTGGTTCGGTCACGGTTTGATTGGGCAGATCCAACTGGTCGAAACTGTCATATTCCATGGACCAAAACACATTCCCCCAAGCCGCATTGAGCGCTTGTGGGCTTTGATAGCGCTGGGCGCACCAGTCTTGGAAGGCGTGTTTGGCATGGGCAGAATAGCTAATGGCTGTATCGTGGCAATCATACTCATTGTCGGTCTGCCATGCAGCAATACTGGGGTGCGCGCCATAGCGTTCGGCCATGAGGCGCGTGATCCGCCGTGCTTCGTCTCGGTAGGCTGCGTGGCTAAAACAATAATGGCGCCGCGAGCCAAATTTGCGGACCTCGCCCGCGCTGTTGCGGGCCAGCATGTCTGGATATTTGTCGAGCATCCAGCGTGGCGGGGTGGCGGTGGGTGTGCCCAAAATAACCTTGAGCCCGGCAGTGCCCAAAGTCGCAATTGCGCGGTCCAGCCAGCCCCAGTCAAACTGCCCAGGCTGCGGCTCAAGCCGCGACCAAGCAAATTCGCCAACCCGCACCCAAGTGAGACCGGTTTCAACCATCTGCTGCGCATCAAGGGCCCAAATCTCTTCGGGCCAATGCTCTGGATAGTAACAAACTCCAAGGCTTCGTTTCATTGGGACCTCACAAAATGACTTGATGTTCGAGCTGTCCGACAGCGGCGACCTCGGCAGCGAAGGTTTGGCCATCATATGCCGTGAGCTCTGCCGGCGCGATGCCTTCTGTTGCGCTGGTGCAAAAAATTCGGCCGCTGGCTCCGGCAAAGGCGGGGCATGTGGCCTGTGCCGCGCCAATGTCCAGGGTCTCTAACAAAGCGCCTTGCGGGCTATAGCAGGCCAGGCGCCCGGCGCCCCATTGCGCGTTCCAAATATTGCCCTGCGCATCCACCACGGCACCGTCGGGGTTCTCGGCTGTTGCTGTCAAATCCACTGCCACACGCGCTGCGCTGCATGGCCAGCCATCTGCATCCAGATCGACCGCAAGAATTTGCCGGAGCGGGGTGTCGGTGAAATAGGCGGTCTGCCCATCTGGTGCAAAACATATGGCATTGGGAATGGTGATCTCAGGGAACAGCTGCACCAGATCACCGCGATAATATCGGTATATCGCGCCGGCCTTGGCCTCTGCTTTCTTGCCCATCGTGCCAATCCAAAACCCACCTTGCGGATCACAGCGCCCATCATTGGAACGTGTGATTGGATTGTCCGCTTCGAGGTCACAGAGTTTTGTTTGACTGTGATCGCTCAGGTGAAAGCGAAACAGCTGACTTTCAGAGGCGATGAGCAACTCATCGCGGCTGATCCATCCAGCCGCAGAGACAAATTCATCAAATTGCCACATGTCGGTTTTGCTGAGCAATTGATGGGCGTTGATGTCAAACCAGAACAGCTCGCCGCGCAAGGGATGCCAGAGCGGACCCTCGCCGAGGCTGCAGGGGCGGGTGTCAAAAACGCTTACCATGCAGCATCGAATGCGGCCACAATGGCGCGCGCCTTTTGTTTAACGCTCTGTGGCGTGTCGCCGGGTTTGTAAATGGCCGAGCCAAGGCCGAAGCCATCAGCGCTGGCGGCAATCCAATCGGCGAAATTATCTGGCTGAGCGCCGCCCACCGCATAGACCTGCGTCCCGGCTGGCAAAATAGCGCGCATCGCCTTTAGACCGCGCGGCTGTACCATGTCGCCGGGAAATAGTTTCAAGCCCGTTGCCCCCGCTTTGAGGGCTGTTAAGGCCTCACTTGGGGTAAAGATTCCGGGCCAACTTTCTAGACCAGCGGCGGTCGTGGCCCTTATGACCTCAACATCGCAATTTGGCGACACCACCAAACGGCCCCCGGCCTGATGCACCTGCGCGACCTCTTGCGGTGTCAGCACCGTTCCGGCACCAATCAAGGCCTGATCGTCATAGGCCTTCGCCAGAGCTTCGATACTGTCTAAGGGCGAGGGAGAGTTCAGCGGCACTTCGATTTTTTCAATACCCGCTTGCAAAATGGCATCGGCAACCGCCAAGACCTCCTCTGGCGTCACCCCGCGCAGAATGGCGATAATAGGACGGGTCATTGGGTTTCCTTCCAAGTGGCATAGGCTGCTTTGAGACCGGCGAGGGTCATTTGGCTGGCATCGGTGCGGGTTACCGGCACGTGCTGCGCTACAAGCGCGGCTGCATAGCCATCGCAGAGCTCTTGTGCGCCAATCATGGCAATGGATTGCCCAATCCAATAGGGTTTCGCAGCGGCCAATTCCGCGCCGACCAAGAGGCCAGATAGGCGCGCGCGGGCGGAGGCGGGGGGCAGATGATGGAGAAGATCCTGGGCCCTGATCCCAAATAGCCGCGCGGCTAAGGCTTCTGGACGCGACATGGCCTCGTCCACAGCTGTCAGGAAGGCGTCATCCTCCCAAGTCTCGCCGCTCACAGAATGGCGCAGAACCGAGGAGGTGGAGAGAAGGGCGAAAATCTCGCCGGTCATGAAGGTTTGAAAGCTCACGATCTCGCCCGCACTCATTTGCACCCATTTGGTATGGGTGCCAGGCAGGCAAATAACCCCATCCCATTTGGGATTCAGGCGCTGAAACCCGGCAATTTGCGTTTCTTCCCCGCGCATGACATCGGCAGGTTCGGATTGGCTGACACCGGCGATGATTTGCACATCTAGCCTCGGATCTCGGGTTGGAGCCGCCGTGAAGCGTGATTGCGGCTGGCAGGGGGTGGCCGCGTAGGGGGCTTCGGTCCAGCCTTGTTTGGCGCCGACCATGCCGCAGGCGATAACCGAGGTCGGCGTGTCTTCTGCAAGCCAAGTCTCGATCAGCCGCAACAGCGCCGGTTCAAACTCTTCTGAGGTCAATTGCCCCATGCCATCCGCGCTTGAGGCGCTGGCCAAATCCTGCCCATCATGGCTCATCGCCCAAGCCCGCAGTGTGCTTGTGCCCCAATCCACGGCGATCCAATCGGCTGCAATAGTCATCCTGTGGTGACCACGCCGCCATCTATGACCAAGGCTTGGCCGGTCATCATTTTCGAGGATTGAGAGGCCAGAAACAGGCATCCGCCAACGATATCCTCTGGCTCCAAAGTCTCTTTCAGGCATTGCCTTGCCACATGGGCCGCCAAACCTTCTTCTGTGACCCAGAGATCTTTTTGCTTTTGCGTCAGCACCCAGCCCGGTGCCAAGGCATTAACGCGAATTCGATCGGGTCCAAATTCGCGTGCGAGACTGCGGGTCATGCCGTTGATGGCCGAATTGCAGGCGGTGTAGATCGGATAGCCCGCATTTCCCATCATATAGCTGATCGAGCTGAAATTGATGATCGAGCCAAAGCCGGCCGCTTGCATCTGCGGCAGGGCCGTTTGGCAGGCAAAGAAGTAGGCCTTGAGATTGATTTGCACCATCCAATCCCAGAAGTCTTCAGTGACGTCCTGCGTTCTATGCCGCTCATCATTGGCCGCATTGTTGATCAGGCAGGTGATCGGACCATGCGCGTCTTTGGCCTGCGCCATGCTAGCTTTGAGCGCGCCGGTGTCGGTGATGTCACCTTGAATAAATAGCGGCGGGTTGCCGTATTTTTCAGCCAGATCATTGGCGAAAGCCGTGGCGTCGGATCTTCCGATAAAGGCCACCTTGGCGCCCTGGGCGACAAAGCCTTCAGTGATGGCCGCGCCGATGCCAGAGCCACCGCCGGTGATATAGACGGAGGCCTCTTTGAGATCGCTATACTGGGCGCTGGGCATGATGGGTCTCCTTGCGGCGGTCTTTGTGTCTTGTGAGAATAAAGTCAGAGTTTTCGGCCTTCAACAACCCATATTGAGCCAGGCATGGCATAGGGCAACTGCACCCCATGGGCCATCAACCAAGCTCCAGAGGCTTGCAGGTCTTGGGATTTGAGCAGGGGCGCCCCGCGTGATAGGCTCGTCGCCTCATTGCGGTTGCGCAGATGCAGCCTGTATTGGGCTTTCGGGTCAAGCTCGGTTAAGCAAAGCGGGCGGGGCAGAATGTGTTGCGCGCTGTCCAGTTGATTGGAAAACACCACAAAGCGCGACCCATCCGCTGCGCGCTGCATCTCTGCCAGAACCGAGGGATCGGCGGTATCCAAGCGTAGGATATCCGCTGTGGCCAGCCAGTCTCGGTTGTCTTTGTACCATTGGGTCACCTCGGTGAGGATCTGCGCCTCTTGCGCGTCCAGCTCGCGCGGGTCCATTTCAAAGCCCATATGCCTTTGTGCGGCGACCCAAGCGCGGTATCGCATGTCAAACACGCGGCCCGAGGTGTGACACAGGCGTGGACCAACGTGGCTGCCGGTTACGAGGGCGGGCAAAAACAACGCTGCGCCATGTTGAATGCGGCTGCGTTCGAGCGCGTCATTGCTGTCTGACAGCCAGACCCGCTGGCAGTGCTGCAATATGCCAAAATCAATGCGCCCGCCGCCAGAGGCGCAGCTTTCAATCTCCACATGGGGAAAAGCGGCGCGCAAGCGGGCCAAAAGCGCATAGGTGCCCTCGGTTTGGGTCACATCGGACAGGGGCAAGGTCCGGTTGTGATCCCATTTCAAATAGCCAATGTCATAGGTCTCAAGTATGGCGGAGATGCAGTCATACAGATAGGCTATGACCTCATCGCGCGCCATGTCGAGCACCAGTTGTTGGCGCCCAAGCAGTTGGTCTTTTTGCCCCAGAATCCAATCGGGATGGGCGCGATAGAGGTTGCTGTCGGGGTTCACCATTTCCGGCTCAACCCAAAGACCGAATTGCAGGCCCAGAGATGTGATATGATCGATCAGCGGATCCAAACCGCTCGGATATTTGCGCGGATCAATCTGCCAATCGCCAAGGGAGGAGTTGTCATCATCGCGGCGACCAAACCAGCCGTCATCGAGAACAAACCGCTCGGCACCCAGATCTTTGGCGCGGGTTGCGATGTCCTTTAGGCTGCTTAAGTCATGGTCAAAATAAATGGCTTCCCAGCAATTATAATGTACCGGACGCGGCAGGGAGGCTTTCGGGAAGGTTAGGATATGATCGCGCAGGTGCCTTTGAAAACCTGTCCCACAGCCATTGATCCCCCTGTCGGAAAACACAGCATAGAGTTTCGCAGTTTCAAAACTCTGGGCCGGGCCGTTGTGGCTGTCGCAGGCATGACCAAATTGGATTTGCCGGCGCCCATCGGGCAGCTCTTCGGCGATCATTTGATGCCCACCTGACCAGCCATAGTGAAACCCATAGGCCCGGCCGATTGTGTTGCGCGCGCCAATCTCGGGGAGGATGAGGCCGGGGAAATGTTCATGCCCGCTGCGGCCTGTGCGGCTCTCGCGCTTGTGAATGCCGGGGCGCCAAGGGATTGAGTGGGTTTGAAATTCGCCGATCCAACGCCCGGAAAAGCTCATCATGGAATCACTTAACTGTGGCGCGGGAAACACTGGGGCGGCCAGCCAATGCAGCATGAGCGGCTGCGTCGCCTCCAAGCGGCTCCAGCAGGTGAGTATGTTTGAGCTGGCTGTCAGTTCAAAATGCGCCTCATAGGTCAGGCCCAAATCTTTGTCTGCATAGGTGAGACATAGGCTGTGCTCTTTCGCCAGGTCCTTCACAAAGCGAAACTTTGGGCGCAGCACGCGCCCCTGCGCATCGCGGCACATGAGACCCGGTTGACCGGGAAAGGATTGGCTGGATTCGGGGCAGATGGACAGCTCTGGGTTCGCATCGAGCATACCGCCCGTGACATCCATTGTATGGGCAGCGGCGAGCGTGGCGCAATCGTCGGATGTGGGCAGGGGTGGCCCCCAATAGATGACCTGCGGCAGCCGCTCCTGCTGCGCCGCAAGAATGAAGGTTTGAAGGGGCCCATCTAAGCGCCAAAACTGTGACATAGCGTGCTCCTTGGCGGCTAGGGTATGGGTTACTTGACCGCGCCAAGGGTTAGGCCGGCAATGAAATGTTTCTGCATGAGGAAGAACATCAAGACAGGCGGCAGCGCTGCAACAATCGAGCCGGCGCTCATCAGGTGATACATGGCGCGAAACTGCGCGTTAAAGCTGGTGATCCCAGCGGTCACAGGCTGGGCATTTTCGCCCTGGGTCAGCACAATGGCCCAGAAATAATCATTCCAGATGAAGGTAAAGATCAAAACCGACAGCGCCGCAATCGCGGGTTTCATGAGCGGCAGGACCACAAACCAAAATATCCGCCATTCCGCGATCCCTTCAACCCGGGCCGCTTCGATCAGCTCATAGGGCAAGGCCTTGATGAAATTGCGCATAAAAAGAGTGCAAAATCCAGTTTGAAACGCGATGTGAAATAAGACGAGCCCGGTCTTGGTATTATACAACCCCATATCAAGGGTCAGGTCGCGCACGGGCACCATGAGGATTTGAAAGGGCACGAAATTGCCGGCAATGAACATGAAGAAGATCAGTAAATTGCCGCGGAATTTGTAAACGCCCAGTGCAAAGCCGGTCATACAGCTGAGCGCGACCGCTCCAATCACCGTTGGGATGGTGATGAAAAAGGAATTCATGATGTAGCGTGGCATTGCGGAGCCAAACACCATACCATAATTTTTGGTCATCTCAAAAGATGATGGCCAGCCCCAGTAATTGCCAATTAGAAAATCAGAGTCCGGGCGGATCGAGAACAACGCCACCGCTAGGAGCGGCGCCAGCCACAAAAGCATCGCGATTGGCAAGAGAACTTGGTATCCAATTTGCCAGGCGCGGTGAGATTTTTCGATAGGTTTGGGAAACATCAGCGAGGGCTCCAAAATGGATTGTTTCGGCTCATCGACTTGCGGCTTTCTCATCTTGATACATGCGCCAGAGGAAATACCCAATAAAAACCATCATGATCAAAAACAAAATGACGGCAATCGCGGCGCCATACCCCATTTTGAAACCATATTCAGAGAGCGATTTCTCGAACATGTAAAAGCTTAAAACGCGGGACGAGCCGAAGGGGCCGCCGTTGGTCATGATTGAGATCAGGTCAAATGAGCGCAGCGAGCCAATTACCGTAACTACAAAGGCAATGAAGGTCGCGGGGCGCAATTGCGGAAGAATGACATGCCAAAGCATACGCAGCCCCTTTGCCCCATCCAGCCGTGCAGCTTCGATTTGTTCAGGATCTACTGAGTTTAATCCGGTGAGATAGAGGATCATACAATAGGCTGTTTGAGGCCATATCCCAGCAGCGATAATGCCATAAGTCGAGAGTGTGGGATCCCCCAACACATTGATCGGCTCAAAGCCAATGAAACCAATAATGCCATTGAATAGCCCATATTGTGGATCATAAAACCAGGTAAACACCAGTCCCACAACAATTTGTGAGATCACAAAGGGGAAGAAGAATAGAGATTTATACAGGCGAATTCCGCGCACTGTTTGATTTAGAAATAGAGCAATGAACAAGCCAGCCGGAATGGCCGCGAGATAAAAGACCAGCCACTTCAGATTGTTCCAAAGCGATGTGTTAAAGGCTCGGTCGCGGGTGAGCAGTTTCTCAAAATTGGCCAGGCCAACATAATCAGCATGGGTGGCCAGCGTGCCCAGCCCATCCCATTTATACAGTGAGATCCGAAAGCTCTGGAAGATTGGGAAAATCACATAGACTACGAACATGATCAGCCCTGGCACCAAAAAAAGCCATGGCGTCACCGCAATTTCATTGCGTCTATACCAGCCCTGTTTGGCAAGAGGGGGGTGGGTTTGAGTTGTTGTGTCCATGCGGGCGCCTCCGCAGTTGTGAAGGTCAAAATCAGCACAGAGAAACGTCGCTTTGGCGCTTGTCACTGCTGATGGTGAGGTGGGATACACGGAGGTCCGTGCATCCCATGAGTAAAACACCGCTGGACCGGTGGGCCCAGCGATGGGTCTTAGTATACGTCCTGACGTACAGATTCCAAACGCTCTAGGATATCATCTAAGTTGTCTGGGAAAACCATGAACTCTTGCATCCCTTCCATGGCAGCTTGTGCCATTTCTGCGGGGAAGTCACGGTCAAAAAATTGGGCTACACCACCGGGGCTGTTGGAGGATAACATTTCAAAGCCCTGTTTAAGGAATTTATCATCGTCCACTGACGCTTCAGAGTTTATTGGAAGCTGACCTAAGTTAGCGCCATTGTTCATTTCTGTTTGAGCGTCTGCCGAAACAATATAGGCTAAGAAAGCGCGAGCATTATCCTTGTTTTTAGCCTTTGCTGCAATGTGGAAAGTATCGGTTGGCGCGTCCTCTGCCATAGCAATCCCAGGTGTGATAGCTGGAAACTGGTGGAAATCTAATTGGTCATCAGTTAACCCGCCATCCCTCATAGGGGCTACAGCAAAGTTGCCCATTAAGATTGCACCAGCTGACCCATCGATAATAAACGGCAACGACTCTTGCCAGGCTTTGTTTTGGTTGTCGTCAATGAATGCACCCATACGAATAAGTTTGCCCCAATTTTCGAATGTTTTGCGAACTCGTTGATCTGTCCATTCAATTTCACCGGCGGCCATTTGCATATGAAAATCAAAACCGTTTGTACGAAGATTAAGATAATCAAACCAACCTGCACCGGTCCATAGATATTTGTTACCGATGGTGTAGCACTTTCGGCCAGAGGCAAGCATTGCTTCACAGTTCGATAGCATTTCATCAAAGTTTGCCGGCTCGTTCAGGCCTAACTCTTCATAAATGTCTTTGCGGTAATAAATACCCCATTGATAGTAGGTGTAAGGAACGCCCCATTGTTTTCCATCAATTGTGAGTGCTCCTTTAGTAGAAGCCAACTCGTTGGCGATAGACGTGCCATCAGCCCACATGTCGGAGACATCTTCCAACAAACCAGCATTAACATACGGCTTCATTCGATTGGCTGCATACCAATTAAGAACGTCTGGGGCATCTGCCGACAAGAAATTGCGAATTTGCGTTTTATATGCCTCGCGATCAATAATATTAGTTGTAATGTTCAGTGCAGGATTGGCTGACTGAAATTTTGCAATCAATGCTTCCATGGTCGCGCGGGGCGCCGGGTTCGACGTATCGAGATTGATCTTTAGGTTGCCAGTCAATTCTGCAGATGCAGGCCCAGCCAGTGCAACGAGTGTTGCGAGCGACACAGCTGTCGCTTTCAAAATGGAACGCATGGTATTCTCCCTAGTGTTTCCGCGTTTTTGTTTCAAATAATGATACTCGGTTTTACATATTGATATTTTAATCGTGACTCGCATATGCTTGTCAACAAATTCGTCGGCGTTGGCGTCAGAAAATCTTCCTGGCCCGGCTTTGATTTTCAAATTAAGTGAATTGGGCAAATATTGGGACTGATACTATAAATGTATGACGCACCGCATTCAGATGGAACGGTTGGCAAGGCGATGCAGGTCTTGGACCAAGTGGCGTCTTTTGAACGTCCGGTGCGGTTTTCTGAGTTATTGGCCAGTAGCCCCTTTCCAAAGCCGACGCTTTATAGGTTTGTGCAAACCCTAACCAATCAGGGGATGCTGGCCTTTGATGCTGAACGCCAAACCTATTCCATGGGTCTTCGGCTGGTACGTTTGGCGCACGCGGCTTGGCGGCACAGCTCCCTTGCCTCCGTCGCCCGCCCATTTATTGAGGCTTTGGCGGAGGAGATCGGTGAGGCGATTCACTTGGCGCAAATCGACAATGGCCATGTTCTATTTGTTGACAAATACAAAGCGACTGACAAATTTGATACTTTGGCGCAGGCTGGAAAAATAGCGCCGGGATATTGCACAGGTGTCGGGAAAGTGATCTTGGCATTCATGCCGGAGCGCGCACAAAAACGCGCTTTGGAAGAACAATCTTTTGTTGCTTATACCCCCAATACTCACCGAAATCAGAAAACTTTAGCGGCGGAATTGTTGACCATCCGTGAAGCGCGGGTGGCCTATGACCGCGAAGAGCACGAACTTGGAATAATTTCCATAGCCTGCCCGATTTTGACCGGGCAGGAGCAAGTTGTTGGCGCTTTGTCCATTGCCACCTCCACCAACCGATATGGCATTGATGAATTGAATAAACATTGGCCCGCTTTGCGTGACACCGCAAATTCCATTGGGGCCCATGCAGAATTATGGCAGGTTCCGGTATGGAGCTGACCGATTGGGAGACGAGATAAATGTCTGGTGTAACTCTATCTAATATCACCAAAAAATATGGCGAAAGTCAGGTCATACATGGGATTGATCTTGAGATCAAAGATGGTGAGTTTTGTGTTTTTGTCGGCCCGTCTGGCTGCGGGAAATCCACTTTGCTGCGGATGGTGGCTGGGCTCGAGGACACCACGGGCGGCGCCATTTCTATTGGCACACGCGATGTCACCCGCGAAGACCCAGCGCGGCGTGGCGTGGCGATGGTATTCCAAACCTATGCGCTCTATCCGCATATGACCGTGCAGGAAAATATGGGGTTTGGCCTGCGCATGAATGGCCATCCAAAGCATGAGATTGCGCAAAAAGTCGCCGAAGCCAGCCGGATTTTGAAACTTGATGATTACCTCAAGCGAAAGCCCGCGGCGCTCTCGGGCGGGCAGCGGCAGCGCGTATCGATCGGCCGGGCCATCGTGCGCGGGCCAGAGGTATTTCTGTTCGATGAACCTTTGTCGAATCTCGACGCAGAACTGCGGGTTGAGATGCGTGTGGAGATCGCAAGACTGCATAAGGAAATCGGCGCCACCATGATCTATGTCACTCATGATCAGGTTGAGGCCATGACACTTGCGGATAAGATCGTCGTTCTGCGGGGCGGGGTGATTGAACAGGTCGGCGCACCAATGGATCTTTACCGTAATCCGGACAATAAATTTGTGGCCGGGTTCATCGGCAGTCCGGCAATGAATTTCCTTTCAGCTGTGGTGAAAGATGGTCTGGTGGATGTGCCTGGCTTGGAGACCTCGGTGGATCTGCCCGTCACCCTGCCGGCTGAGGGGACGGCGGTTGAAATTGGTCTGCGTCCTGAGCATTTGACCCTTGATCCCAAGGGCACCACTCATCGCATCGAGATGACCGAAAGCCTTGGTGGCGTCTCCTACGCCTATTTGAAGGGGGCCTCCGGCGAGAAAATTGTTGTGGAAGAGCGCGGTGAAATCCGCTCAACGGAGGGCGATACTGTGGGGCTAATACTTGACGCTGCCTCTGCCCGTCTGTTCGATGCGGCCAGTGAAACCCGCATTCGATAGGGCGCGCCGCGTTGGGGTGTTAAATTCCAAAGATCATCCGCAGGATGCCCCAGCTGGCCAGAGCCAGCAAAAGCAGAAGACAAAACGGCTTGTAAAAATGCTCCCACCTGGAGCTGAATGACAGCTGCCCCAGGATAACCCCAAGAGCCGTGGGTCCAGCCATGGCCAATCCGCGGGCTATGGCGGTTCGGTCCATTAGTCCAAAAGCCAGCAGGCTAAGCGCCGTCGTGACACTGCCCAGAAACAAAAATAACACCAAAGAGGCGCGCATCTCACGCGGTGGCGCATTTTGCGCTAAGACGTAAAGCGCCACAACCATGCCGCCAACACTCGCCAGGCCCGTGGCCACGCCGGCCATCCAGCCCGATCCGTAAAGTCCCCAGTTGCTCGCCAAAAAGCGCAATTGCACCCGGGCAAGCTGCAGGGCGGCGAGACTGGCGATGACGGCAAGCGCGATCAGCTTTGAGGTTTCGACATCCACCTGCGTTGTAAGGGCCAGACCAAAAGGCACGCCAATGGTTGACCCAATGGCCAGACCCAGCGCAACCTTGCGATTGGCCTCCCGCCAGCCGCCGCGCAGCATGAAAAGCGAGGCGGTCATCTCAAGCCACCAACAGACGGGTATCAGTTGGACCGGCGGCAGGATCAAGGCGCCGGATGCCATGACCATGGCGGACAGTGCAAAGCCCGAAAAGCCGCGAACCAACCCGGCAATTAAGCAAATCAGACCGAGCAATGCAAGGTGATCCGGCGGCAGGGCCAAGGCTGCTAAGACCGCTTGCATCACGGGCGCATCTCGCTGGCAATAAGCGCCACGCCTTCTGCAATTTTTCGAACGGGAAGCGAGCTATAGGCCAATCGATAATAATTTTTCGGGGCATCTTGCTGGGTGAAAAACGGCCGGCCCGGTTCGATCAAGACGCCCTTGCTGCGCAGCCGCTCTGCAACCTGCTCGGCGTCGACGTTGGCCGGGGCACGCATCCAAAAGGAGCTACCGCCAAAGGCGCCTTGCCCGGCAACGGTCAGGCCATTTTGGGCGAAGGCCTCCTCCATGGCCAGGCGCCGTGCATGAAATTCTGTACCCATCCGGCGGATCAGCGCGTCGTAATGGCCGAGCGACAGGAAATAGGCCGCCGTGCGTTGAATATGGCCGGGGGGATGGCGCAGCACGGTTGAGCGCAGCGCGCGTGCCTCGCGGATGAATGGCTTGGAGCCCACCAAATAGCCAAGCCGCAACCCTGGAAATAGCGATTTAGAGAAACTGCCAACATAGATCACCCGCCCCTCACGGTCCAAGGATTTCAGCGCTGGAGAGGGTGCTTTGAGAAAGGACATTTCGAATTCATAGTCATCCTCAACAATTAAAAAATCTTTCTCTGCCGCGCGAGTTAGGAGTGTCCGGCGGCGCTCCAGTGGCATTGTGGTGGCGGTCGGGCATTGGTGGGATGGGGTGGTGAAGACCACATCAACATCAGATGGCAAGGCATCTGGCGGCAGGCCTGCCGCATCCACCGCAACACTGGCCACTTGGCAGCGCGACTGGGTTAAAATATCGCGCAGGGATGGGTAGCAGGGGTTTTCCAATGCCGCTGTTCGTCTTTGGTTCAGCAGAACATTCGCAGTTAACCAAAGTGCATTCTGCGCCCCCATGGTGACCAAAACCTCATCTGGTTCGGCCCTGATTCCCCGGCGCGGCAGGGTGTGGCGCAGAATGAATTCGATCAACTTTGGATCATCCCGATCGAAGTAATCACTGGTCAGCGCATCATAATCTTTCGAGCCCAGAGCTTGAAGTGCACAGAGCCGCCAATTCGACCGATCAAACAGGGTTTCATCGGCTTGGCCGTAGATGAAGGGATATTTGTAACTGCCCCAATCGGAGGGTTTCGTAAGTGTCACCCCGCCGGAAAACTTTTGACCAATGGCGCGGACCCAATCCACTTTGTCTTCGCGGGGCATGATGGGGAATTTTGGCGGCTGCGGTGCATTCGTGCTGATATAATAACCGGACCGACCGCGGCTCGTGAGATAATCATCGGCCAGAAGCTCTGTATAGGCGAGGGTCACGGTGATCCGGCTCACCCCCAAATGGGTCGCCAATTTTCGGCTTGAGGGCATTTTTTCGCCGGCCCGAAACCTTCCGCTGAGAATCGCTTCGGCGACCAGTTGTTGGATTTGGTTTTGTAGGGTGCCTTCCGCATCGGGCGGCAAAAAGAAAGTCTCTTCAGAAATCGCCATTTTGGACCTAAACCTATATGACTTTTGGATCTATTGATGCCGAGTTTTCTGTAGGGGCGCAAGGTCTAGAAGTGGTGGCATGTTTGGAAATATTTGGCTGGGTATAAAAAAGGCAGGGACAGGCCCTGCCTTTTTAGTCAGGCTTTGGGAGGATTAGCCAAAGACTCGGCTTAAGGCCTGATCTATTGCATCGGTGATGAGGTCGATATCTTCGGCTGTACAAATCAGCGCCGGTGACAGGCACAGAGTGTTGTTGAACCCTGGCAAGGAGCGGTTTGTCGCGCCGATGATGACGCCCTGCGCCATGCAGTCTTTGACCACCGCCTGCACTTTTGCTTCTGGTGCCGGTTCGCGGGTTTCGCGGTTCGTCACCAGCTCTGCGCCGCAGAACAAGCCTTTACCACGGACATCGCCAATGATGCTGTGCTTCTTAGCCAAGGCTTCGAGATTAGCAATCAATTGCGCTCCGCGGGCTGTGCAATTTTCAAGAAGGTTTTCATCCTCAATGATGCGCATGTTTTCCAGCGCTGCTGCCGGGCCTGCAGTGCAGCCGCCGAAAGTGGAGATATCACGAAAGTATCCCATGTGATCGCTGGCGTCTTTGAATTGCTCGAAAACCTCTTCAGTGGTGACGGTCAACGATATCGCCGCATAGCCGGAGGCGACACCCTTGGCCATTGTTACAATATCTGGCTGGATGTCGTAATGTTGATACCCAAACCAGGTCCCAGTGCGCCCCAGGCCGCAAACCACTTCGTCTATCATAAGCAAAATATTGTATTTTCTGCAAATTTCCTGCACGCGTGGCCAGTAGCCTTCGGGAGGCACAATAACGCCACCCCCTGCTGTGATAGGCTCAAGGATCAAACCGCCAACGGTGTCCGGACCTTCGCGCAGGATGATATCTTCAATCGCATTTGCGGCACGCAACCCGTAGCTTTCGCCTTGTCCAAGGTTGTCTTGGGCAGCTTCGCGATATTCAAGGCAATG
This sequence comes from Planktomarina temperata RCA23, assembly GCF_000738435.1. Classification (NCBI taxonomy): domain Bacteria; kingdom Pseudomonadati; phylum Pseudomonadota; class Alphaproteobacteria; order Rhodobacterales; family Paracoccaceae; genus Planktomarina; species Planktomarina temperata. The sequence goes on from NZ_CP003984.1 coordinate 162,553, forward strand.
CGGCACGGAAATGAAACCTTCGGGGAAGGGGCCATATTGCGCGCTGCGCTCATGCTGGCCACCGGCAGCTAACGTCGCAATGGTGGTGCCATGATAATCGCGCTCGCGATACAGAATTTTATTCTTCTTGCCGCCATATTTTTTATGGGCGATTTGTCGGATCATCTTGAAGCCTTTTTCATTGGCTTCCGATCCAGAATTGGAGAAATAAACGCGGCTCATCCCTGGCATTTTCTCAATTAAGCGCTTTGCAAAATTGGCTGCAGGGATAGAGCCGGCGGCTCCGGCAAAAAAATTCATTTTTACCAGTTGATCGCGTACTGCGTCGGCGATGCTTTCACGCCCGTAGCCAACATTGACGGTCCAAACACCGCCTGAGACCGCATCCAAATGTTCTTTGCCGGCTTGATTCCAAACCCGCATGCCCTTGCCCTCGACAATGATATTGGGGTCAGCGGTTTCGAACATTTTATGTTGGATCAAGTGATGCCAAACATGGGCTTTGTCGTTGGCGACAACTTCACTCAAGTCATTTTGCAGATTGCCGTCCATGGGGCATACTCCTTTTTCAGATGTTTTGGAATGGTCAATTTCTATAGGCTTTCTTCGACACCTATCAGCGCAGAAAAGCTGTGCCAAAAATAGGTCCAGATATATATCCTTTGTATGTCCAAAAAGCATTTCTGCTTGCTGGATGCAACGACTGTTTGCAGTGTTGCGCGGATGATGCCGTCGTGCTGGCGTGAAGATCAGCAGCGGCTGCTCGTTGTGAAATTGGGAGAGACCGAAATAAAAGCTGTGCGAGTCTGAGTAAATATTTCTCTGAATATTTTAAGTGATATTGCGATATCATTCAAAAAAAATCAAGAATATGCTTTGCGCGGCTTGTATTTTATGGTTCGGTATACTCCTGAATTTCGCCATTTTGACCATGCAAGCCGGTCTCATTTTGGCGAGGTTGAATGAAGAAAACAAGTTGGCCATCAAACGCCAGCGCAACTGGGAGAAAGTAATATGAAAATGAAAACTGCATTGAAGAGTGCTGTTGCTGGGTTAACTCTGGTGTCCGGCTCCGCTGCATTTGCAGGCGGCCACGGCGAGTTGAACGTCGCTTATTTTCTAGAGTGGCCAATGCCATTCCAAGCGGCAAAAGTTTCTGGCGCCTATGACGCTGCTTTGGGCATGAAGGTAAACTGGGTTTCTTTCGACACAGGCACAGCAATGTCCGCAGCCATGGCGTCCGGTGACATTGATATCTCCGTGTCTCAGGGTGTTCCACCTTTCGTAGTCGCAACATCAGCAGGTCAAGATCTGCAAATTGTTGACGTGGCTGTGTCCTATGCGGACAACGACAACTGTGTGGTCGCGTCCGGTTTGGAAATCGACAAAAACTCCGCAGGCGAATTGGCCGGCAAGAAAGTTGCCGTGCCGTTGGGCACAGCGGCGCACTACGGCTTCTTGAAACAAATGGAGCACTTTGGCGTATCCTTGGACAGCCTGACAGTTGTGGACATGGCACCTGCTGAAGGCCAAGCGGCCTTGGCTCAAGGTGCTGTCGACATGGCTTGTGGTTGGGGCGGTGCGCTGCGCCGTATGAAAGAATCTGGCAACGTATTGCTGACAGGTGCGGAAAAAACTGAGCTGGGTATTTTGGTCTTTGATGTGACCACAGCACCTTCTGGTTTTGTCGCTGAAAATGCCGATATTGTGGCGAAATTCTTGGCTGTGACTGCTGATGCTAACACCGCATGGAATACCTCTCAGCCTGAATTCATGGCCAACATGATTGCGCAAGATGCCGGTATGAGCGTTGAAGATGCAAAAAGCTCCATGAGCACATTTGTGTTCCCAGACATTGACACCCAATTGTCTCAGTCTTGGCTCGGTGGCAATGCGCAGACCTTCATGAAAGGTGTTGCGGATGTTTTCGTGAATGCAGGTTCAATCGACAGCGCCAAAGGCAGCTATGCTGACAATGTAAATACTGGTCCTTTGGCTTCCGCTAAAGGCATGTAATATTTGAATGAGGTAGGCGGTTTCAGATCGCCTACCTCTCTTTTTACTGTGTGATTAGTCCGCGGGAATCCTCCGTTAACATAAGAGAAGGCCAAGCATTTTGGCCAGAGGGGAGCTTCAGGTGTCAGGCCTGCTTATTGACAATATTTCTATGCGCTTCGATTTGCCCAATGGTGGATCGGTCCAAGCGCTTAAAAACGTAACCTTGGATATAAAATCTGGAGAATTGCTAAGTGTTCTTGGCCCGTCAGGCTGTGGCAAAACCACTTTGCTGAATATCGTGGCCGGGTTCTTGGCGCCCACAGAGGGACAGGTTGTTGTCAACGACCATGCGGTCAAGGGACCCGGACCTGAGCGCGGCATGGTGTTTCAGCAAGGCGCGTTGTTTGAATGGATGACCGTGCGGGAGAATGTTTCTTTCGGACCAGATATGAAGAAAATGCCGCGCATCAAAAGCGTAAAGATCGTCGATCGTTTGTTGGAAGTTGTGGGGCTTCAGGATTTTAAAGACAAGGCGGTTTATGAGCTCTCAGGCGGCATGCAGCAACGCGTGGCTTTGGCCCGTTGCCTGGCCAATGAGCCGGATGTGATTTTGATGGATGAGCCTTTGGGCGCTTTGGATGCTTTGACCCGCGAAAAGATGCAATCCTTGGTGCTTGATCTGTGGAAAGAGACCGGCAAAACCATTATCTTGATCACCCACTCCGTGGAAGAAGCGTTGCTTTTGGGCGAGCGCTTATTGGTTATGGCGCCGCGCCCTGGCCGAATTCACAAAGAGTATCGCCTGCCCTTTGCGGAAATGGGTGTTGGCGCGGATTTACGCGCGGTTAAGAAACATCCCGATTACGCCAAAACCCGTGAGGAGATTTTGGCGATGATTTGGGAAATGGAAGAAGAAATAATGGGCCGCACGGAGGAAAGCGCATGACCGGTTTGATCCTTCTTGCCGTATATATCGCGATTTTTGCGGTTAGTATGGTGATTGTAGCTTGGGCCACAAAACGATTTTTTACCCGCGCTGATTTTACCTCACTCAAGACGGTGACCTTTGGCGATGAAAGCGCTGTAAAGGCGAACCGGGCCGCGTCAGTGATTTCGGTTCTGGCGATTTTCGCCCTTTGGGTGGCTTTTACCAATTCATCCTTGCCTTTGTTCAAGGCCAAAGGTCCGTTCGAGGGTATGGTGGAATTCACCTATACCTCTACCTTGCCTGATGGACGCAGCGATGACGCAACCGTTTCCATTTTGGTCTACCCTGAAGATGTTCAACTGACAGAAGATGCCAATGGAGCGCCAGGGAAAATTCCGAACAAACCTGACGTCGATCTCGGCGAAGGGTTCGCAAAGAACGATACATTGGTCATCCCGCGTTATGGATCAAAGCTGGTCTCTGTGTTCAAAAATGATGAGTTCAAAAAATCAGATGGGGCCATCGTGACCCATCTCAATGGACAGGCCCTCACACCTGGTGAGCAGATTATCTTGTCCGAGGGACGCTTGGCGCTCACCGAAAAAGGCACACCGTTCTTCGAACCCTCCACCGGGTTTCGCATGGCGCGGCTCTATCTGCCTGCTCCGGAAGTGACGACGAACCGCTTTTTACAGCTGAATCGTGAAGGGTATCGCAATTTCACCCTGCTTGAGCATACTTGGGCCTCTTTGCAACGTGTGTTGCTTGGTTTTATCTTTGGCGCGCTTGTGGGTATTCCCCTCGGTTACGCCATGGGGCTGACCAATTGGGCGCGGGGCTGGTTTGATCCGATTGTCGAATTTATGCGCCCTGTGCCGCCCTTGGCCTTGATCCCCTTGATGATTATTTGGTTCGGCATTGGTGAGACGTCCAAAGTGATCTTGCTCTTTCTTGCAGCGCTCTGGATCATGGCTATCGCGGCGCGCTCTGGCGTGTCCGGTGTGGCCATTGCCAAAGTGCATGCGGCCTATTCCTTGGGTGCCAAAAAATCGCAAATTTTGCGTAAGGTGATCATTCCAAACTCCCTGCCTGAGATTTTTACCGGCGCACGGGTGGCCATGGGCGTGTGTTGGGGCACGGTTGTGGCGGCTGAATTGGTGGCGGCGGAAAAAGGTCTTGGCATGATGATCATGGTCGCGGCTAAGTTTCAGCTGACAGATATCGTGATTGTCGGGATTATCCTCATTGGTGTGATCGGTTTTGCCATCGACATTGGAATCCGCAAGCTTGAAGGCTGGCTGGTGCCTTGGAAAGGTAAAGTTTAAGACCTTATCAAACGGGCCCTATGGGCCCGTTTTTTATGCGGCTTTAAGATTTAACCCGGCTGTTGTCTGGGTCGTAAACTGGCCCGTTCAGAAGTCTGGCCGCATAGGGCTTGCCGATGATATCAACAGTTATGCCCTCGACGATATCGGGCTGCATAAAGGCATAGGCGATATTCTTGCCCGTGCGGTGCCCCCAGTCGGCAGAGGTGACCGAGCCTATCAGCCGCCCGCCGGCATAAAGGCTGTCGCTGGGTTGTGGGCTTGCGTGAGTGGCGTCAATCTCAAGCATCCGCAGTCGGCGGCGTTTCTTGTCGCCGCGGGCCATGAGCGCTGCTTTTCCGAGGAAGTCTTTGTCGCGGCAGACAAACCGGTCGAGTCCAGTCTCATAGGGGTCAAACTCAGTGATCAGATCTGATTTCCAGTGGAGATAGCCTTTCTCCATGCGCATACTGTCCACGGCGCGCGCGCCGAAATGTCCGATATCATGGGCGGCGCCGGCCCGCATCAGCGCCGAGTAAGCGGCGAAGAGCGCGGAATTGGGAAGGTGGATTTCATAGGCCAATTCACCTGAAAAGCTCACCGACATGACGATTGCCGGCGCATGTCCAATGCGGGCCTCGCGGACCGAAAGCCAAGGAAAGCCTGCGGCTGACCAATCGCCTCTGGCGCAAGCGCTGAGCACGGCGCGGGATTTTGGCCCGGCCAAGACTAAGATCGTGTGGTCATTGGTCAAACTGCGCAGCGTGACGGAGCCATCTTTCGGCAGATGCTTGCTCAACCAATCCATATCATGGAATTCTGCGGCTGCGGCCGATCCATACCAAATGCGGCCATCTGGGAGATTGGCGATTGTGGCTTCTGCTTTCACATTGCCATAATCATTGAGAAGATACCCAAGCCCCAGTTTTCCAATTTTGCGCGGCACGCGAGAGCAGATCATATAATCCAGCCAATCGCGCGCACCTGGGCCGGTGATCTCAATCCGATTGAACCCGTTCACTTCCGCAAGCGCCACATGATTTTGCACCCGTGCCACCTCGGCTGCGACCAGCTCATGCACCTTTGTGTATCTATAGCCATAGTCTTCCACAAAATCGGGGGTGGGTTTGAAATAGTCCGACCGCTCCCAGCCATTGACCACAGTGAAATGTGCGCCGGCTTGCTCCAAGATCGGGGTCAGAGGTGTGGTTTTGGCTGGGCGCCCCGCCGGGCGGTGCTCATGGGGCAGATGAAAGCGAAACTCGTTTTGATAATCTTGGATGGCGTAAAGGGACGTCAATTCTTGCGTGGCATGGCCGGTGAAACGCCGTGGATCTAAGGCCCATGTGTCATAACAGGCCTCCCCATGGACAATTTGCTGTGCCAGTAGCCAGCCGTGACCACCGCCCTCACCAAGCCCGGCCCTGAGACCTATGATGCAAAAGGCGTTGCGCTTGCCGGGAATCGGCCCAACCAAAGGGGTGCCGTCGATGGTATAGGTGATGGGGCCATTGACCACCTGTTTGATGCCAACTTCCGCAAGGGCGGGCATACGGGAGATTGCCCCTTCCAACACATCCATAACCCGGTCCAAGTCATCCGGGCACAGATCATTGCTGAATTTGGGATCAATCCCATCCATGCCCCAGGTCTTGCAACCTTGTTCATAAAACCCGACTAAGAGACCATTTTTTTCCTGCCGCGAATAATAGTCTGAAATCGGGCAGCGCAGCAGTGGGATCCGATGCCCGGCCTCCATAACGCCCGGCATATCTTCGGTGATGAAATACTGATGCTCCATGCTTGCGACTGGATGCTCTACTCCCATCATAGCGCCAACCTCATTGACCCGGTACCCGCAGGCGTTGACGACAATCTCTGCGCGAATATCGCCCTTGTCCGTGTGCACCGTCCAACTGTCATCGGCATGTTGCGTCAGGTCCGTGACAGAGGTGAAACGGTAGACCTCAGCACCGGCGGCGCGGGCCCGGCGTGCCAAGGCTTGGCAGAGCTGGGCCGGATCGATATGCCCGTCACTTGGATCCCAGAGGCCGCCCATTAGGTTTTCGGTCGAAATCAACGGATGCCGCCGCGCGCATTCCTGTGCATCCAGCACTTCGAACTCAACCCCCATGCCCTTGGCCAGGCTGGTGAAATGCGCGTATCCGTCCATATGAGCTTGCGTATTGGCCAGACGGATGCCGCCATCTCCAAAGTTATATCCGACCGGGTATTCAGGATCTGCGGCCAGCTCTTTGTAGAGTTTGATCGAATGGCTTTTGAGACCAATCATCACCTGCGACATGCCGAAATTGGTGACCTGCGCCGCAGAATGCCAGGTGGTGCCGGAGGTTAATTCATCGCGCTCCACCAGAACCACATCGCTCCACCCCTCCTGGGTCAAATGGTAAAGGGTTGAGCAACCGGCGATTCCGCCGCCGATAACCACAACGCGTGCTTGAGATTTCATTGCCTGCCTCCTGATCCGCACCTTATTCCTGGCACATTGGAAGGGGTTTTGAAAATATTTTTCCACCATTTGATAGTCTGCCAGCGCGGTTATTTTCCTTGACCGAAGCCCGCGTGCGCGAGACGGTGCCTGCAAAAGTAATCGAAGGGAGTGTTATGGCGCGCGCAACAGGTGGCAGAGCGGGGCGACATCTGCGGCGCAGTAAAGCCTTGCCGATAAATCCCGCGCCCCCCGGCGGGTTTGGCGGGCAATATAAACCTTTGAGTATGTCTGATATGGAGCAGATCTACGATGTCGCCCTGCGCTTGCTCGAAGAGCTTGGGGTTGGCGAGGTGCCGGACCGCTTGCGGGATCTCTTTGTGCAGCAGGGGGCTCGATTCGAATCTGGGCGGATTTATATACCGCGTCGCTTGATTGCGCAGGCCGTTGCCGCTGCTCCAAAAACCATCACTTTGCACGGCCGGGATCCCGCGCGCAGCATCGAAGTGGGTGGGGATCGGGTGCATTTTGGCACCGGAGGCGCGGCGGTGCAGACTTTGGATTTGGACAGTGGCGATTATCGTGCATCAACGCTGCAGGACCTCTATGATTTTGCCCGGCTTCAGGACCAATTGACCAATGTCAGCTGGTTTACCCGTTGCTGCGTTGCCACCGATTTGGTTGGAGAGGAGGCTTTGGATATCAATACAGCCTATGCCTTGCTCGCAGGCACCAGCAAACCTGTGGCCACCTCTTTCACCTTAGCGGACCATGTGGCGCCCATCGTTAAGATGATGGATATGGCGGAGGGGCGCGAGGGGGCGTTTTCGGAGCGGCCGTGGTTGGCGGCCCATATCAGCCCGATGATTTCACCGCTGCGATTTGGCGCGGATGCGGTCGAGGTGTGTTTTGAATGCGTGGCGCATAATATCACGGTCAGCTGCATCACCGCGGCACAATCAGGGGCAACAGCGCCGGCCACCCCCGCGGCATTTTTGGCGCAATCTTTGGCGGAAACATTGGCGGCTCTGGCCATGGTGCATGTGATGAAGCCTGGCCATCCGATGATTTTTTCCAACTGGCCATTTGTGATTGATCTGCGCAGTGGAGCGTTCTCGGGCGGAGGTGGTGAGATTGCCCTCATGAATGCCGCATCAGCGCAGCTTTCAAATTGGTTGGGCCTGGTCAGCGGTGTCGCCAGCTCGATGACTGATTCCAAGGCGATTGATGCGCAATATGGTGCGGAGAAAGGGGTGACGGCCCTCGCTGCAGCCTTATCGGGTGCCAATATGATCTACGAAAGCGCCGGCATGACCGCGGCTTTGCTCGGGGTTTCTTTCGAAGGGTTTGTTCTCGACAATGATATGCTTGGCAATATTTATCGCATGCTGCGCGGGGTTGAGGTGACCGATGAGAACCTCGGTTTTGATGTGATTGTGGACGTGGTCCAAGGGGAGGGGCATTTCCTAGGTCATCCCCAAACGATGGCGGCGATGGAGCGGGATTATTTCTATCCTGAGACCGCCGATCGAGAGGCGCCGATTACGTGGCGCGAACGGGGCAGCATGGATGCGCAGACCCGGGCCAAAGCCACGGCGCGCACTTTGTTGCAGCGGCATCCGACCTATTTGTCGGCCCAAGCCGATGCCCGTATTCGCGCGGCCTTCGACATCCAACTGCCACCGCAGCGATAGTTTTATTCGATTGCGGCCCCGCTGAGCATGGCGTTGATCCAGCCTTTGGTCTCGGGGGTTTTGGCGAGCCGAAGAAAGGCGGCGCGCTCGCGGTCGAACATATCTTGTTCTGTGACCTCCAGCGGCGCATCGGAGCTGGTGTTGACCACGATGGTCGCGATTTCCATGGCCGTGGTTTTATTGTGCGGTTTGAACCAGCCCTTTGCCAGGCCATCGGCCATGAAGGCGTCCATTTTTGCAAAGATGGCTTGCCCTGGCAGGGTCATTTTTGGTGGCTCTGGCGGTGTGTAGCCCGGGGCCATGTCGCGGATCATCGCGCTGGCGCGGGTGATGAGCTTGTCGCGGTTCATCACTGTTTCGTCATGACCGGGCCGGAAATACCGAAGTTTTGTAGCCTGTTCAGGGCTTTCGCCGGTTTTTCCATAACCGATTTGCATCCAGGTTTCCCAAGCGGCGGTCTCTGCATCGCCCGTTGCCTCAAACCAGCGTTGGTAGGTGGTTTTAACCCCGCCGCCGCCGGGCACAACCCCAACGCCACTTTCCACCAATCCCAGCACGGAATTGGCATGGGTGAGCAGTCGGTCGCAATGTAAAAGCACTTCGAAGCCTCCGCCAAGCGAGAGACCCGAGGGCGCGCCCACAACTGGCACGGGGCAATATTTCAGCGCCGCAACGGCTTGTTGGAAGTCATTGAGAAAGGCGTCCATTTCCCCCCAGGCTTCGCGGGCAATGAAATCGGCAAAGCGGTTCAAATCAACCCCTGCGCTGAAGTGCTGCGCGTCGTTATGGATCAAAATGCCTGTGCCGTGATCCTCGGCAGCTTGGCGCACAATGGCCATGCTCTCACCTGTGAGTGCATTGGCTTTGGAATGAAACTCCACCAAGCGCAGACCGCCGGGCAGGCTCCAAAGGCTGGCTGCGCGGTTGCTGGCAATGGGGGTCAGAGTTCGGCGCGTGAGGCTAAAGCGCTCTGTGCCTTCGGGCAGCTGCACGGGTTTGAGCTGTGATGCAGTTTGATCAAAATTGCGGACCATCAAAGTGCCCTCTTGCACCTGATAGAACGGGCCATGATCTGCGGATGTTTGCAGGGCTTGGGGAATGGTGCAGCCGGCGTCTTGGGCCAATTTTATGACCACGTCAGCGCCCAAAGCATCGATCATTTCAAATGGGCCGCGGATCCAGTTGAATCCCATCTTCATCGCGTCATCAATGTCTTGCGGCGTGCCGGTGACATCCGGGATCAAAGCGGCCGCATAGGCCAGCACGCGGCCGAGGAAATTGCGACAATATTTGTGATGCGGCTCTGCGCCTTCGATCATCATGGGAAGGGTTTCGAGCCCATCTTGCTGCGCATTGGCGGCTTTTTGTGCCAAGGCTGGCAGCTCGGTGATGCGCGGTCGCAGTGCGCCGCTGGTCAAATCAAGGGCTTGATCCTCGCGATAAAACCCGCCCTTGCCTGATTTCAGGCCGGTGAAACCTTCAAAGATCATCCTATCGATCAGGGCGTTTGCCGGGTTGTTGGAGCGTCCAACCGCGTGAAATACGTCATTTTCTGGTAGAATATCGCCCAAAGTGTCCACCACATCGGACATGAGGTCCACGCCAATCATATCGTAAAGACCAAACACCCCCGTTTTTGGAATGCCCATGGGACGGCCCATCAGAGCATCGGCATGCTCGATGCAAAGCCCCTGTTTAAAGGCCTCGTCCATACCCACTTGCAGCGCAAAGACCCCAACGCGGTTGCCCAAAAATCCTGGCGTGTCATTGCAAGGAACCACGCCCTTGCCGAGAATTTCGTCATTGTAGCGCGACAGGCGCTCCATCACATCGGCGCGGGTGTCTGCGCCGCGGACAAGCTCCAAAAGGCGCATGTAGCGCACGGGGTTAAAGTAATGGGTGATGGCAAACCTTTGCCGGAAGGCCAAAGGCATTTCTGCCACCAATAGTTTGATTGGAATGGTGGAGGTGTTGGAGGTGACGATACAGTCGTCGCTGATCACCGCATCCAACCGTTTGTACAGATCGCGTTTGATGTCGAGCCGTTCGACCACCGCTTCAACGATCCAATCGCATTCGGCGAGCTTGTCAAAATCGGCCTCGATGGTGCCAGTTTCAATCAGATCAACATTGCCACGCTGGTGCAAAGGTGCGGGCTCAGACTTTTGCAGCCGTTCCAAAGCGTAATCGGTGGCTTGGGTTGTGAGGTCCAAGAGGAGAACCTTTTGGCCTGCATTGGCGATTTGGCCGGCGATGCCAGAGCCCATGGTGCCAGCGCCGATCACTGCGATGCGTTTGAATGTCATGCTCGATGTGCCTGTTAGAAAAATGCCCGGAGGGCTTTGTTGACGTCAAAAGGGTGTTCGGTGATCGACATATGGCCCGATTGGGCAATTTCGACCAGCTCACCCCCTAGCGCAGCCTGCAGGGCCAATCCAGTTTTACGGGGCGTCATTCGGTCCTGGCCGCAGACCACGGTTAAGGTGGGGCAGGTGACAGATTGCGCAGCGGTGGGGCCATTGTCATAGGCGTTACAAGCCACCAAATCTTTGTGAAGTGTTCCGGGCGCATTGCCAGCCATAAGGCGGCTGCCGTAAAGCATATGCGAGGTGCCGGGCATTGTGTGGTCATGAATATGCCCTGCTGTGCCATGGCCCCAGTCCATCATCGCGGCAATGGCCGCGCTTTCGTTTGTTGCGGCCAGATTGATCAGAGCGTCATTGACCGGGATCGCCAGCGCCGTGCTGATAAAGGCCGCCTTGGCAACGAGATCAGGGTAGCGGCTGGCCAATTCCAATTCGATCAAACCGCCCATGGAGTGACCGACCAAAATGGCTTTGGGGATGCCGAGCGCTTGCATGAATTGTGCATACCAATCGGCCATGGCCTCCACTGTTGTGAGCGCCTCGCCCTTCGACAAGCCATGTCCTGGCATATCGGGCGTGATGCATTGAAAGCCACGATTGGCAAAAAAGCGATGTTGCAACATGAAGCCAAGATGCGATTGGCCGGAGCCGTGCACGAAGAGCACAACCGGTCCTGATGATGGATCAAAATCGCGCCCGCCGGTTGAGGCAAAAATTTCGACATTATTCAGCGTCAGTTTCATGCGCCTGTTCCTTTTGCCTTGGCAGCGGTTAATTTTCCAGCCGTGCGCAGCGCTTGTTTGAAGTCATCGATAATGTCTTTTTGGTCTTCCAAGCCCACTGAAATTCGGATCAAATCATCGGTCAGCCCAGCTGAGGCCATGGCCTCAGAGGTCAGATGTGAATGCGTGGTGGAGCCGGGGTGGATCACCAGCGTTTTGGCGTCGCCCACATTGGCCAAATGGCTGGCCAGCTGCACAGATTCTATGAAGGCACGACCCGCGTCACGGCCGCCTTTGATGCCGCAGGCAATGATTGAGCCTTGGCCTTTGGGCATGAGACGCATGGCGGTGTCATGATCTGGATGATCAGGCAAGCTGGGGTGTTTGACCCAGGCGATTTGCTCATGACCTACGAGAAACTCTAACATGGCTGCGGTGTTGGACATATGTTTTTCCATCCGCAGACCCAGCGTTTCCAGGCCTTGTAAGATGTAGAACGCATTTTGCGGTGACATGCAGGGGCCGACATTCATCATGCCTTCCGTGCGGATGCGTACTGACAGGGCCGCCGGGCCAAACTCTTCCCAAAGAATCGCGCCCTGATAGCCGAAATGCGGGGTGGTGAGCATGGGGAATTTATCATTTTGCCCCCAATCGAAATTGCCCCCGTCAATCACGGCACCACCCAAAGCAATGCCATGGCCACCCATCCATTTGGTGAGCGAATGGATCACGACATTTGCGCCCAATTCGATCGGTTTGACCATCCAAGGGGTGTTGAACGTGGCGTCGATGACTAAGGGAATGCCCGCGGCTTGGGTGATTTTGGCCACAGCCGGCACGTCCATGATATCCATCCCGGGATTGCCGATCACTTCGCCAAAGACCATTTTCGTATTGGGGCGAATGGCCTCAGCAATGGCTGTGGGGTCATTCGGTGGCACGAAGCTGGTCTCGATCCCGTAGCGTTTCAGCGTATGCTCAAACAGGTTGATATTCGCACCATACATTTGCGAGGAGCTGACGATGTGATCGCCGGCTGAGCAAAGTGCCAGAACGGTCACAAACAGCGCTGACATGCCAGAGGCCGTTGCAATGGCTGCAACCCCGCCATCCAAAGCGGCCAGGCGTTGCTCGAGCACGGCGACGGTGGGATTGGTCAAGCGGGAGTAGATATGCCCGCCAACTTCCATATTGAACAGGGCAGCGGCATGTTCCGTGCTGTCAAAAACATAGCTGGTGGTTTGGTGAATAGGCACGGCCCGGCTGCCAAAGCGCGCATCGGGGCTTTGGCCGGCGTGAAGCGATAGGGTGTCGAACTTATAGTCAGCCATGAGTGTGCTCCTGGGCAAGATTTCAGCGTCGTTGCTATCGCGCAATGGATCATAGCTCAAGCGTCTGCGCCATGGAATTTCATGCGTTACCATCATATATAATTGAAATTTCGAGAATATTGGGAGATGTGACGTAGGGTGAGATTGGGCCTGCACAGGGGGCAGACTGCGTCTTGCACGATTTTGTCTTGCGCTACGGGCGGGAGATGGGTTTTAATACTTCCATTATGACATTGATATTTCATGTATTATTTTTAGTTTTGCTCTTGGTGGCGCTGGCTTTCTTGCTTTATATGCTTCACCGCGGTCGCGTTGAGCGCCGGAAAATGCGCCGCCTTATTGACCGGTTGCGCCTGTCGAACTCCAAGCTCTCTCGCTATGTTGATCTTGATGACCTGACTGCGGCGCAATCGCGCCGGTACTTGGTGGATCGGATCGACCGCCACAAGCGCCGCGAAACCCACGCGCTGCTTTATGTGGATTTGGATGAGTTCAAGACCGTGAATGACACCTATGGCCATGATGTCGGGGATGCGTTGTTGATCAAGGTGACTGATGCCATGGTGGCGGCTTGTCGTCCTGGAGATTTTGTCGCGCGACTTGGTGGGGATGAGTTCTGCGTCTTTCTTAAGGGCTGTGACTTGGAGAGCGCTGGGCAGGTGGCGCGCCGCTTTTTGCAAGCGGTGGTGGAGGCCGATATGGAGGTCGCGGGGCGCCGGGTGATCCGCACCGCGAGCATTGGCGTGTGCGAATTGCGGCCAGATCAGAGCATGGAAGATGCGTTGAATGTTGCCGACGCGGCGCTCTATGAGGCGAAATCTAAGGGTAAGAATCAAATTTTAGTAGCGGATCAAGATGTTGTGCTCCGCATGCGGCAAAAACAGTCACGCCCTTCTGCTGAGGAGGTCGGAGCGGCTTTGGAAAATGGGGAAATCACCTATTTTGTTCAGCCAATTTTTGATTTGGAACAGGATCGAATTGAAGGGGTTGAGGCTTTGATCCGATGGGTCAAGCCGGATGGTGAGATATTATTGCCAGGCCAATTTTTGGATCTGATGGCGGACAGTTATAAACGCGGCGTCCGGCCACCACTTGAGGAGGCCAATGCGGCTGCAATTGGATTTTCCAAATTGGACCCGCCGATCTACTGCGGATGGAATATTTCGAGCAAGTTTCTGAACAATACTGTACTGCCGGGCGCAGACGCGGAATGGCTCAAAGCCTTGCTCAACGGCCTGCCGCCAGAAATGACAGTTTTTGAAATTGTCGAGAGCACCGTGATTGAAAATCCCGAGGCCACCAAAACGCTCATCAATAGGCTGAGATCCAAGGGCGTGCGGATTGCCTTAGATGATTTTGGCATTGGTATGTCCAACCTTGAGCGATTGCTGGAATATCCGATCGATATTTTGAAAATTGACCGAAGTTTCGTGCAAAGCCTGACACAAGAAAGCCGTGAGGGGATTATGCGCGGACTTGTTGAGATGTCCAAAACTATGGGCTTTGAAATTATTGCAGAGGGAATCGAAACTCAGAATCAACTAGACCTCGTGCGCGCAGTGGGAATCACCCATGCGCAGGGGTATTTTCTTGGAAAACCAGGGACAGCTGACTATTGGCTCGAAGAAATATTGCGCCGGCGGTCTCAAAAAACGACATCTGAGTGAAAATATCGATGTGGATATATTTGAGGGTCGGAACTGGCCCTAAATATGTCATTGCCTATGTCCTAATAGAAGGGCAGACATTAACCCACAGAGATGCTGCGAGAGAAAACCGTGGCATATTCAATCCCTTTAAGGAGCTGCCCCATGAAAATGACCACTGAAGAAGCCTTTGTAAAAACGCTCCAGATGCACGGTATCCGCCACGCTTTCGGGATCATTGGTTCTGCCATGATGCCTATTTCTGATATCTTTCCAAAAGCTGGAATCATGTTTTGGGACTGCGCCCATGAAGGGTCCGCTGGGATGATGGCGGATGGCTACACCCGCGCCACCGGCGAAATGTCCATGATGATCGCACAAAACGGTCCTGGCATTACCAATTTCGTTACTGCGGTCAAAACCGCCTATTGGAACCATACCCCCCTGCTGTTGGTCACACCACAAGCGGCCAATAAAACCATCGGTCAGGGTGGCTTCCAAGAAGTTGAACAAATGAAATTGTTCGAAGATATGGTTGCCTACCAAGAAGAAGTTCGCGACCCGAGCCGGGTGGCAGAAGTTCTGAACCGTGTCATTATGCAGGCGCATCGGGCCTCCGCCCCGGCACAGATCAACATTCCGCGCGATATGTGGACCCAGGTTGTTGATATTGAGTTGCCAAAAATCGTTGCATTCGAGCGCCCACAAGGTGGGGAGAGCGCGGTTGCGGAAGCGGCTGAGTTGATCTCGAATGCGAAATTCCCGGTCATCTTGAATGGCGCCGGCGTTGTTCTGGCCGATGCGTTTGACGATGTTGCCGCTTTGGCAGAGCGTTTGGATGCACCGGTCTGTGTGGGCTACCAGCACAATGATGCATTCCCTGGCTCGCATCCTTTGTTTGCCGGTCCTTTGGGCTATAATGGCTCAAAAGCGGGCATGGAGCTGATCTCACGGGCTGACGTCGTGGTCGCGCTGGGCACACGGCTTAACCCCTTCTCAACACTGCCGGGCTACGGGATTGATTACTGGCCGGTGAATGCGAAAATCATTCAGGTGGATATCAACCCAGATCGGATCGGTTTGACCAAGCCTGTAAGCGTGGGCATCGTTGGGGATGCGAAAAAAGTGGCGCAAGGCTTGCTGGCGCGCCTGTCTGATACGGCCGGCGATGCGGGTCGTGAGGAGCGCAAGAACTTGATCGCGACAACCAAATCAGCTTGGGCGCAAGAGTTGACTTCAATGGATCACGAAGATGATGATCCAGGCACCACTTGGAACCAGCGTGCACGTGCGGACAAGCCAGATTGGATGTCTCCGCGTATGGCTTGGCGTGCTATCCAATCGGCTCTGCCAAAAGAGGCAATTATCTCCTCAGACATTGGCAATAACTGCGCCATCGGCAACGCCTACCCCTCCTTTGATGAAGGCCGAAAGTATCTGGCTCCGGGTCTCTTTGGTCCCTGTGGCTACGGTCTGCCGTCAATCGTTGGCGCGAAAATTGGCCAACCTCACGTTCCTGTGGTTGGTTTTGCAGGTGACGGCGCCTTCGGGATTGCGGTTAATGAGCTGACGGCCATTGGTCGGGACGAATGGCCTGCTGTGACACAGATCGTGTTCCGCAACTACCAATGGGGTGCAGAAAAGCGCAACTCAACCCTCTGGTTCGACGATAACTTTGTTGGCACTGAGTTGGACACCAAAGTCTCCTATGCCGGCATCGCGCAGGCCTGTGGTTTGATTGGTGTGCAAGTGAAAACCATGGAAGAGTTGACCGATGTGTTAAACCAAGCCATCAAAGACCAAATGGAAAACAATAAAACCACTTTGATCGAGGTCTTGTTGAACCAAGAATTGGGTGAGCCTTTCCGCCGGGACGCAATGAAAAAACCTGTTCAAGTTGCAGGCGTGTCTTCGACAGATATGGCGGCTGAATAAGGAGCTTCGGTGTGGCGGCATTTCGCGATATTCTTGCCGCCACCTCTGGCGCAACACCAACCATTGTATTGAGCGAGGGCGCCGACCCTCGCGTTGCAGAAGCCGCGGTTGCGGCTTCTGTTGCTAATTTGGCAAAAATTATTTGCATCGGCGACCCGGCCTTGGTGCAACCGGCGCTTGCTGCGGCGGGCTCAGTGGGCGATATCGCAATCGAAGGCCCCGCCACAAGCCCGCGATTGCCCGGCTATATTGCAGATTATGTGCGCAAGCGTGCGGCCAAGGGCATGACGCCCGAAAAAGCCCAGCTTGAATTGTCCCAAGCCAACTTTTTCGCAGCCGCCATGGTCGCGGCCGGGGATGCCGATGGTACGATTGGTGGCGCAGTCTATTCCACACCCGATATCATCCGCGCAGCACTCAAAGTGATTGGCACGGCGGAGGGTACAAAGCTTTTATCGTCTTTTTTCTTTATGCTTTTCGAAGATCGCCCGGATCTGCCCAGCCCGGTGAACGTCTTCACCGATTGCGGTCTGGTGATTGACCCCAGCGCTGAAGAATTGGCCGATATTGCGATTTCCTCTGCGGAATCGATGCGCTGTCTCACCGGGCTGGAGCCCAAAATCGCGATGCTGTCTTTCTCCACGCGCGGCAGTGCCAAACATGCCAATGTCACCAAAGTGAGCCAGGCCACCGCCATGGTGCAGGCGGCGCGACCGGATCTTGTGGTTGATGGTGAGTTGCAATTCGATGCGGCCATGGTGCCATCGGTCGGTGCCGCGAAAGCACCCGGTTCACCCGTTGCCGGGCAGGCAAATATCTTTGTCTTTCCGAATTTGGATGCCGGCAATATCGGCTATAAAATTGCGCAGCGTTTTGGTGGCGCCAAGGCCATTGGCCCGATTTTACAAGGCCTGGCAAGACCAGCGAATGATTTGTCACGCGGCTGTACTGCGGATGATATCATTGACATGATTTGTGTAACGGCAGCTCAAGCGGCCGTTCAAAAAAATACCTGAACTGCAGGCAATAGGGGGTCCTACCCATGGGATTTGAAGAACCAAAACTGAACTTGTCACCCAAGGTGAGTGATGAGATCCGCAAGACCACTTGCTATATGTGCGCTTGCCGTTGTGGGATCAATGTCCACATGAAGGAGGGTAAGGTCGCCTATATCGAGGGCAACCGCGATCACCCGGTGAATAAGGGGGTTCTTTGCGCCAAAGGTTCGGCAGGCATTATGCAGGTCAACGCCCCGTCGCGTCTGCGCGTACCGCTCAAACGGGTTGGGCCGCGAGGCTCTGGGGCTTTTGAAGAAATTTCATGGGATGAGGCGCTGCAGCTGGCGCAGGATTGGCTGGAGCCGGTTCATAAAGAAAATCCCGAAAAACTGGCGTTTTTCACTGGGCGGGATCAATCTCAAAGCTTCACCTCCTTTTGGGCGCAGGGGTTCGGCACGCCAAACTACGCGGCCCATGGCGGCTTTTGTTCGGTGAATATGGCCGCCGGGGGCATATACACCATGGGCGGCGCCTTTTGGGAGTTTGGACAACCCGATTGGGAGCGGACAAAATTGTTCATGCTCTTTGGCGTTGCCGAAGATCACGACAGCAACCCGATCAAAATGGGTCTGGGCCGGTTGAAGGAACGCGGCGCGAAGGTGATTGGCGTCAACCCGATCCGCACGGGCTATAATGCGATTTCCGATGAATGGGTGGGTATCACACCGGGCACAGATGGGCTGTTTATCCTATCCATGGTGCATTTGCTGCTTAAAGCTGGCAAAGTGGATTTGAATTACCTTGCTCAGCTGACCAATGCGCCTGCACTGGTGGACAGCACCGAGGGGCCGAATAAAGGCATGTTGCTGCGCGGTGCAGATGGCAAGCTGCTGGTTATTGACCGCAAAAGCGGAAAGCCTGTGGCCTTTGACACCAAGGGCATCACGCCAGATTTGGCCGCCACCTATGAAGGGCATCGCACGGTGTTCCAACATCTGGCCGAGCGTTATCTGTCTGATGACTATGCGCCTGAAAACGTGGCGGAGCGCTGCGGGATTTCCGCAGATCGGATCCGGGCCATCGCTGCAGATTTGGCCCGCGTTGCCTTTGATGAGGCCTTCGAGCTTGACCAACCCTGGACCGATTTCCGCGGCAATAAGCATGATAAGATGATTGGCCGCCCGGTGTCCTTTCACGCCATGCGGGGCGTATCTGCCCATTCCAATGGCTTTCAAACCTGCCGCAGCCTGCATTTGCTGCAAATCATCCTGGGCACGGTTGAGGTGCCCGGCGGGTTTCGCTTTAAGCCGCCTTATCCAAAACCCGTTTCTGCGCATCCCAAACCGCACTGCAAAGTCACCCCCGGCGCCGCGCTGGACGGGCCGCATTTGGGCTATGTTCAGGGGCCGGACGATCTGTGTCTCAAAGACGACGGCAGCGCGGCCCGCATTGACAAGGCCTACACTTGGGAAAACCCCATGTCGGCGCATGGCCTGATGCATATGGTGATATCCAATGCCCATGCCGGCGATCCCTATAAAATCGACGTCTTGTTCATGTATATGGCGAATATGAGCTGGAACAGCTCAATGAACAGCAGTGGTGTGATGGAGATGCTCACCGACAAGGATGAAAACGGCGAATATGTGATCCCGAAAATCATCTATTCGGACGCTTATTCTTCGGAAATGGTGGCCTATGCGGATCTGATATTGCCAGACACGACCTATCTGGAGCGCCATGACTGCATTTCCTTGCTGGATCGTCCGATCTGTGAGGCGGGCGGTGCGGCGGACAGCATTCGCTGGCCGGTGGTGGAGCCGGACCGCGATGTGCGCGGCTTTCAGTCTGTTCTGGTCGATTTGGGCGCCCGCATGGGGCTCAAGGGCTTTGTCAATGACGACGGATCGGCGAAATACAAAGACTATGCAGATTACATCGTCAATCACGAGCGTCGCCCTGGCGTGGGGCCGCTGATTGGGTTCCGCGGCGAGACGGGCCAAGAGGAAGGCCGCGGCGCGCCGAACCCCGATCAAATGCAGGCCTATATCGACAATGGCGGTTTTTATGAGATCCATGTGCCCGAAGGGGCAGATTACTACAAACCATGGAACGCGGCCTACCAAGATTGGGCCGTGAAAATCGGCATTTATGACGCGCCGCAACCCTATCTTTTTGACATATATTCCGAACCCATGCGCCGCTTCCAACTGGCGGCAGAAGGCCATGGAGAGCGTCAACCGCCAGAGCATCTGCGCGCGCAAATCAAGCAGACGCTGGATCCGCTGCCGATGTGGTATGCGCCCTTTGAGGATGGCGCGGTCGATGTGGAGGAATTCCCCGTCCATGCGCTGACCCAGCGCCCGATGGCCATGTATCATTCATGGGGGACGCAAAACGCTTGGCTGCGGCAAATCCATGGGCAAAATCCGCTGTTTGTGCCGACCAAGATTTGGCAGGCCAATGGCTTTGCCGAGGGCGACTGGGCGCGGGTCACCTCCGCCCATGGCTCGATTGTGGTGCCGGTTGCACATATGGCTGCGCTGAACGAAAACACTGTTTGGACCTGGAACGCGATTGGCAAGCGCAAGGGGGCTTGGGCCTTGGATGAAAAGGCGCCTGAGGCGACCAAAGGCTTCCTGCTCAACCATTTGATCCATGAGCTGCAACCGCCCAAGGGCGACGGGCTGCGGTGGTCGAACTCCGATCCGGTGACTGGCCAAGCGGCCTGGTTCGATCTGCGGGTGAAAATCGAGAGGGCCGAGGCGCAGTCCGAAAGCAGCCCACGCTTTGAGCCGATCACCTCGCCGGTTGAAAAAGGCCCCAAAGCGATGCAGTGGAAAGTTGGGGAATGAACCGCAAGCATTCCATAACGGGCCATGGCGGCGTGCAGCTGTGCGTGCATGATCTCGGACCTGAAACGGCGCCGGCGATTATTTTGGTGCATGGCTGGTCGCAATGCCACCTGTCGTTTGCGCGGCAAGCGGCGCTGGCCGAAGGGTTTCGGCTGATCCTGCCCGACCTGCGCGGCCATGGGCAATCGGATAAACCTCTGGGTCCAGCCTGTTACGACAACAGCCGGCCATGGGCGGAGGATATGCAGGCGATCATCACCAGCCTTGCCCTTGATGCGCCCCTATTGGTTGGGTGGTCGATGGGTGGCTGGGTTGTGATGGATTATCTGGAGCATTTTGGCGATGCGGCTTTGGCGGGTGTCGGTCTGATCGGCTCGTCCATCACCACCGGGGCGCATCTGCCGCCCGCGGCCGCCAAGGTGCGCAATGATCCCCCGGCAAAGGCTGTGGGCATGTATTCCGAGGATCTGGCGGAAAATCTGGCCGCCGTTCAGGCCTTCGTTTCGGTCTGTTTCCATCAACAGCCCGATGCGGGTACTCTGGCTCAGGCGGTGGGGTATAATATGCTCGTGCCGCCGCAGGTGCGGGCCGCGGCGCGGTTGCGCCAAGAAGATCGCCGGGCTGTCGCCGAGGCGACGGTTAAACCCGCTTGGGTGGCCTGGGGCGCACATGAGCGCTTGGCCCCGGCGGAAATGGGGCAACAAGCCCTGGCGCATTTCCCGAATGCGGAAGGGCAAATCTATCACAATTCCGACCATTCGCCCTTTTGGGAGGAAGCCACGGCGTTCAACACCGACCTCGCCGCATTCGCAACCCGCTGCTTCGCGCCCATCCCGCGCGGTTCATCCGCAGCCCATATTTCAGGAGGTCCCCTATGACAACCTTACCCGAAACCTCCGCAAAAAAGCTGGGCTTGGTCATTGACCTTGACACATGCGTTGGTTGCCATGCCTGTGTGGTCAGCTGCAAAGGCTGGAACACCGAGAATTATGGCGCGGCCCTGTCGGATCAAGATCCCTATGGGGCAGATCCTTCGGGCACCTTCTTGAACCGTGTGCATTCCTATGAGGTGCAGCCTGAGACCGGCCCGGCGCAGTTGATCCATTTTCCAAAATCCTGCCTGCATTGCGAAGATGCGCCCTGCGTGACCGTTTGCCCCACCGGCGCGAGCTATAAGCGCAGTGAGGATGGGATTGTGCTGGTCAATGAGGATGCCTGCATTGGCTGTGGTCTTTGTGCTTGGGCCTGTCCTTACGGGGCGCGGGAGATGGATCAAGCGGCGGGTGTGATGAAGAAATGCACGCTCTGTGTCGACCGGATTTATAATGAAAACCTACCGGAGGAGGACCGCGTTCCGTCCTGTGTGCGCACCTGCCCCTCCGGCGCGCGGCATTTTGGCGATTTGGGCGATGAAAGCTCTGAGGTGTCGCAATTGGTGGCGGCGCGTGGGGGCATGGATCTGATGCCTGAGCTGGGCACCAAGCCGGTGAACAAATACCTGCCGCCACGTCCGAAAGATGTGCCGGCTGATCTCGATATCCTTGCCCCCTATTTGGAGCCAGTTTCTGGCACGCAAAAAGGCTTCCTTGGGTGGCTCGACAAAGCTTTGGAGAAACTCTGATGCATCCTGCTGGTTCTGTAATACTCTTCACTGTCGCTTCCGGATTGGGCTTTGGCCTGCTCACCTGGCTGGGGCTTGGTCTGCCAGATGTGCGCGGCTGGGCGGCGTTTTTCTACTATGCTTTGGCCTTTGCGCTGGCGGTGGGTGGGCTTTTGGCCTCGACCTTCCATTTGGGCAATCCGCAGCGGTTTCTGAGGGCCTTCTCGCAATGGCGCAGCAGCTGGCTGAGCCGTGAGGGCTGTTTGGCCGTTGCCTGTTTGCTGGTCATGGGGCTTTTTGCCCTGGGGGCCGTGTTTTACGATGCCACTTGGCAGCCTTTGGGCTATATTGGCGCGGCTTTATCAGTTTTGACGGTGTTTGCCACGTCGATGATCTATGCGCAGCTGAAGACCGTGCCGCGTTGGAACCATTGGAGCACCCCGGTCCTGTTTTTAGCTTTGTCGCTTGGTGGCGGTGGGTTGCTTGCGGGGCAAGTGGGTCCCGCCATCGGGCTTTTGGCTTTGGCTGGGGTTATGCAGCTTTTTGCTTGGCTGTCCGGTGATGGGCGTTTTCAGGAACGGGGCACGGATATCGGCACCGCAACGGGCTTGGGGGTGCGCGGCGTCGTGCGCGCCTTTGAGCCGCCCCATACGGGCAACAACTATCTGTTGAAAGAGATGGTCCATCAGGTGGGGCGCAAACATGCGGTGAAATTGCGGCTGATCGCTTTTGCGCTGATGATTGCGGCGCCTTTAGTTTTGGTGATGATCTCGAGTGGCGCGCTGATGATTTGTTTGGCTGTGATCTGCCATGCGCTGGGCACCTTTGCACAGCGCTGGCTCTTTTTCGCCGAGGCGGAGCATGTGGTGGGGCTTTACTACGGCAAGCGCTGAGCTCTGGTTACAGTCCTATGCGCAAATTAAAGGCGGGAGGTGAAACGTTCACCCCCCGCCTAAATTTTTGAAACGCGGCGCGCTTTTTATAGCGCCGCTGTGCGATTAGAACGGATTGTTTTCTGACTTGCCGCGGCTGTCGAAAAATTCCTTGGTAATCTTAAAGACGATTGGGCTGAGCAAGGCCAAGGCCACCAAGTTCGGAAGGGCCATAAGCGCGTTGAGCGTATCGGCCAAAAGCCAAACGAAGCCGAGCTTCAAGGTTGCCCCGACAAGCGCAGCCAGAGACCAGACCGCACGGAACGGCATGATGATTTTCACGCCGAACAGATATTGCAAAGACCGCTCGCAGTAGTAGCTCCACCCCAGAATTGTTGTGAATGCGAAAATCGTTAGGGCGATGGCGATGATATATCCTCCAACACCCGGCAGAGCCAGATCGAAGGCATGGGATGTCAAAGCAGCACCGGTTTCCCCACTGGTCCAAGCCCCCGAGGCGATGATGGCCAAGGCGGTGAAGGAACAGACGATGATCGTATCAATAAAAGTGCCCAGCATAGCGACAAGACCTTGGCTCACAGGGCCTTTGGTCGATGTGGCCGCATGTGCAATGGGCGCCGATCCAAGACCTGCTTCGTTTGAAAATACGCCGCGGGCCACACCAAATCGAATAGCCGCCCAGACAGCCGCGCCGGCAAAGCCGCCAGTGGCTGCGGAGGGGGTGAAAGCATGGGTGAAGATCAAGCCAAAGGCCGCTGGAATTTCCGTAACATTGATCAACAAGACCAAGGTTGCAGCAGCGATATAAGCCACGGCCATGAAGGGCACCAATTTTCCGGCCACGGTTGAGATGCGGTCAATACCGCCCAAAAGGACAGCCCCGACCAAAAGCACCAGCACCACGCCTGTGATCCATTCTGGGATGGAGAAATTGGCGTTTAACGCATTGGCGATGGAATTGGCCTGCACCATATTTCCGATGCCGAAGCCGGCAATCCCGGCAAATAGGGCAAAACATATCGCCAGCCATTTCCAATTCGCACCGAGCCCGTTCTGGATGTAATACATGGGCCCACCGACCTGCTTGCCACGTTCATCGGTCTCGCGGAAGCGTACAGCCAGAACGGCCTCTGCATATTTTGTGGCCATGCCCACGAGGGCGGTCATCCACATCCAGAACACCGCACCCGGCCCACCGAGGAAAATCGCGGTTGCGACGCCAGCAATATTTCCAGTGCCAATCGTGGCGGCCAGAGATGTCATAAGGGCGTTGAAGGGGCTGATGCCCTTATCGTCCCCTGGAATACGGCCTTTCCAAAGCAGATCAAAGCCGAATGGAATTTTGATGATGGTCAACAGTTTGAGGCCAAATGTGAGGTACAGCCCGACTCCCAAAATTAGGATCAGCATTGGTACGCCCCAGACGATGCTGTTGAGGTCACCAACGAGTTTTGTGAGTGCTTCCATAGTCTCCTCCCTAGAGTAAAAAATATTTTTGAGACAATTCAATTAAAATGCCTTGGAAATTTCCGAAGCGTGATTGCACTATATATAGGCGTCTTAATAAATCAATTAATAACATATGGTTGAAAATTGGTTAACGGCACCAGAGGATCGGTTTGATCCCAGAGCTGGCTGTGTCTTAGATTGGCAGCTCTGGGGACCTATCGTCCGCCACTGCGGCGCGGTAATGTTTGCGGCAAAGCGAAAGGTAGGTTTCATTGCCGCCTATCTGCACTTGATCGCCGGCCGTGACGGCTTTGCCAGTGCTGTCAAATCGCACGACCATTGTCGCCTTCTTGCCGCAATGGCAGATGGTCCGTACCTCGCGCATTTCATCAGCCAGCGCCAAAAGCGCGGCGGACCCCGGAAACAGCTCCCCCAAAAAATCCACTCTCAGGCCATAGCACATGACGGGCAGGCCAAGGTCATCGACCACGCGGGCCAGGGCCCAAACTTGTTCCTTGGTCAAAAACTGCGCTTCATCAATAAAGGCGCAGGCGACGGGACCCTGTGCCAGTCGATTTTGTATCTTCTCAAAGAGGTCATCCTGGGTGGTAAACGTGTCCGCCTCTTCGCCAATGCCGATGCGGGAGGCGATTTTACCCTGACCGGCCCTTGTGTCCATTTGCGCGGTGAGCAGATAGGTCTGCATACCGCGCTCCTTGTAGTTATGCGACGCCTGCAGCAGCAAAGTCGATTTGCCGGCGTTCATCGTGGAGTAGTTGAAATAGAGCTTAGCCATACAGTTATGTGCCCCGAGCGCGGAGCCGATGCAAGAGGGTGAGGGCCTATCCATTGGGAGGTGATCGCAGCTTTCCTTGCCCCTGAGATGGTGTTAATTGCGAGCGATAGATTGACCGGAGGAGGGGAAAATGTCCCAAACTGACGTCCCACTTTATGATCCCAATATGCTGCGCCCGATTGATTTTTCGGCTCTGGCCGGACCGGAAGATGATGGGCATGCGCCGCGCATTTTGCTGCTTTATGGGTCGTTGAGGCCGCAAAGCTATTCGCGTGCGGTGGCCGAAGAGGGCGCGCGGGTTCTGCGGGCATTGGGCTGTGAGACAAAGTTCTTCGACCCCACTGGCTTGCCCCTGCCCGATGGGGCGCCCGATAGCCATCCCAAGGTGCAAGAACTGCGCGAATTGGCACTGTGGAGCGAGGGAATGGTGTGGTCCAGTCCTGAGCGGCACGGGGCGATGACTGGGATTTTAAAAACACAAATCGACTGGATCCCGCTGTCTGCCATTGGTGGCCTACGCCCGACACAAGGGAAGACTCTTGCTGTGATGCAGGTTTCTGGTGGTTCGCAATCGTTTAATTCGGTCAATCAGATGCGGATCTTGGGACGTTGGATGCGGATGATCACAATACCGAACCAAAGCTCTTTGCCCAAGGCTTGGCTTGAATTTGAAAATGGGCGGATGAAGCCATCGTCTTTTTATAATCGGGTTGTGGATGTGATGGAGGAGCTGGCGCGTTTCACCGTTATGACGCGTGGGCGCAAGGAGATGCTGGTGGATCGCTATTCAGAACGCGTCGAGACGGCGGAAGAGCTGCACAAACGCGTTTCATTGAAAGACATATGATCTAGGCAGCCCCATCCCCAAGCGGGCACTCCGCGGGGATGGGCTCTGGGCGCTTTTACCCTTGCAAAGCTTTCACACCCACATCGCCCTCTGCATGGGCTTTGATGGCGAAAGCGGCGGCATGGCTGCCGGCCAAGGTGGTGAAATAGGGAATTTTGTCCATCAAGGCCGCCGCCCGCATGCTGCGACTATCATCTACGGCCTGTGCGCCTTCGGTCGTGTTCAAGATGAGGGCGATGTCGCCATCTTTGATTTGATCCACAATATTTGGGCGGCCTTCATAGACCTTATTGACCACGGTGCTGGTGATCCCAGCCTCAGCAAGAAAAGCCGCGGTTCCAGCGGTGGCGGTCAGGCTGAGGCCCATATCCGCCAAACAGGCGGCCGCTTCGATCAACATCGGCCCTTTGTCGTCATCCTTGATGGATAGGAAGACTTTGCCAGCGGTGGGCAATAATGTACCTGCGCCCAATTGTGCCTTGTAAAAGGCGCGGTGGAATTTGCTGTCAAATCCCATGACCTCGCCCGTGGAGCGCATTTCTGGCCCAAGCAGCGTATCGACACCGGGGAAGCGTGCGAAGGGCAGAACCGCCTCTTTCACCGCAAAGCCTTTGATGCTGGCGGGATCCACCAGGTCGAAATTGCTCAAGGGTTCACCGGCCATAATTCTGGCAGCAATAGCTGCAATCGGGCTGCGCACGGCTTTGGCCACGAAGGGTACGGTGCGGCTGGCGCGCGGGTTGACCTCAATCAGGTAAATTTCACCATCCTTGACCGCGAATTGCACATTCATCAAACCGACAACATTCAAGGCCAGCGCCAAGGCTTCGGTTTGCTGTTTCAATTGGTCAATTATGTCTTGCGATAAAGAGTAGGGCGGCAAAGAGCAGGCGCTGTCACCCGAATGCACGCCGGCCTCTTCGATATGCTGCATGATGCCGGCAACATGTACATGCGTGCCGTCGCAAAGCGCGTCCACATCAATCTCAACCGCACCCGAGAGGTAGCTGTCGAGCAGCACCGGACTATCGCCCGAGACCACAACGGCTTCAGAAATATAGCGTTCAAGATTGGCTTGATCGCGGACAATTTCCATCGCGCGACCGCCCAAGACATAGGACGGGCGAATGACCAGCGGGAAACCGATTTGGGCCGCCATTGCCAGAGCTTCAGCGTCAGAATGGGCAATGCCATTCTTGGGCTGTTTGAGCTTGAGGGTATTGACCAGCTCTTGGAAGCGTTCGCGGTCTTCGGCCAGGTCGATTGCATCGGGTGTGGTGCCCAAGATTGGGATGCCTGCTTCCTCGAGGGCATTGGCCAGCTTCAGCGGTGTTTGCCCGCCGAACTGCACAATCACACCATGCAGCGTGCCGTTCTCTTGCTCGACACGCAAGATTTCCATCACATGCTCATAGGTCAGAGGCTCAAAATACAGGCGGTCTGACGTATCGTAATCTGTGCTCACGGTTTCAGGATTGCAGTTGACCATAATGGTCTCATAGCCCTGATCTGTGAGAGAATAGCAGGCGTGGCAGCAGCAATAGTCAAATTCAATGCCTTGACCAATGCGGTTAGGTCCGCCGCCCAGTATCACCACTTTTTTGCGGTCAGAGGGCCGTGCTTCGCATTCGGTTGAGCCCATCGCTGGGGCTTCATAGGTGGAATACATATAGGGGGTTTGCGCTTCAAATTCGGCTGCGCAGGTGTCGATGCGCTTGAAGGAGGCAACAACACCAAGCGCTTGCCGCGCTTCGCGGATGTCTGTCTCTGTGCGGCCTGTTAAAATCGCCAGACGGCCATCGGTGAAGCCCATCATTTTAACGCGGCGGATCCCCTGTTCATCACGGGGCAGACCTTCGGCCTTGATGACGGTTTCCATCTCAATGATTTCGCGAATGCGCGCCAAGAACCACGGATCAAAGCGGGTGATACTGTGCAGCTCGTCGTCGGAAAATCCGAAGCGCATCGCATGACCAATGACCCGCATCCGATCTGGAGACTGGATCGCAAGTTCGCGGGTCAGGGCCTTGTCGATGGCCATTTGAGCGTCAGGGTTTTGGCCCACTAAGATTCCGTCACGCAAGACCAGATCATCTTCGCCGGGCATGCCGTCGATCTCGACCTCATCAAAACCAGTCAGGCCAGTTTCCATAGAAGCCAGCGCCTTTTGCACCGACTCGTGAAAACTGCGCCCGATGGCCATGGCCTCGCCAACAGATTTCATCGCTGTGGAGAGCACCGCTTGAGATCCTGGAAATTTTTCGAATGCAAAGCGTGGAATTTTTGTGACCACATAATCGATGGAGGGCTCAAAGCTGGCTGGGGTGACTTTGGTGATGTCATTGTCCAACTCATCCAGCGTATAGCCAACCGCCAATTTCGCTGCGACTTTCGCAATTGGAAATCCAGTTGCCTTGGAGGCGAGCGCCGATGAGCGTGACACGCGCGGGTTCATCTCGATGACCACCATCCGGCCATCTTCTGGGTTCACAGCCCACTGCACATTCGAGCCACCGGTTTCAACGCCAATCTCGCGCAATACGGCAATGCTGGCGTTGCGCATGATTTGATATTCTTTATCGGTTAACGTGAGGGCAGGGGCGACTGTGATGCTATCGCCGGTATGCACCCCCATCGGGTCCACATTCTCAATAGAGCAGACGATGATTGCATTGTCGGCGGTGTCGCGCACCACTTCCATTTCATATTCTTTCCAACCCAAGAGGCTTTCATCAATCAAGATTTGGCTGACTGGGGAAGCGTCCAGGCCGGTTTTGCAAAAATGCTCGTAGTCCTCTCGGTTATACGCCACGCCGCCGCCTGTCCCGCCCAATGTAAAGGCCGGGCGAATAATCGCGGGTAGGCCGATGTCATCAAGCGCGGCCATACATTCTTCCATCGTCTCAGCGATGGTGGCGCGTGGATTTTCAAGGCCAAGCCGATCCATGGCTTCGCGAAAGAGTTTGCGGTCTTCGGCCATTTCAATCGCCGGGCGCTTGGCGCCAATCATCTCTACGCCAAACTTGTCCAAGACGCCCATTTCCTCAAGCGCAAGCGAGGTGTTCAGGCCGGTCTGTCCACCCATCGTCGGCAGCAGCGCGTCGGGGCGCTCAATCTCAATGATCTTTGCGACGGTCTCAGGTGTGATGGGTTCGATGTAGGTGGCATCGGCCATGTCCGGATCGGTCATGATGGTGGCAGGATTTGAATTGACCAAAATCACGCGGTAGCCTTCTTCGCGCAGTGCCTTGCAGGCCTGGGCACCGGAGTAATCGAACTCACAGGCTTGACCGATGACGATGGGGCCCGCTCCAATAATCATAATGGATTTAATGTCAGTTCTCTTCGGCATGAATCTATCCTTCAGTGTCGGGCGCAAACTGTCCTGCCTTATAGGGAAGGCGGTCATGGGTGCAAGGGGCTTTGTGATATTCAAGGCCAGTTTGCGACGCCCAGAGTCCGAGATTGCCACAAGCCGGTCGTGCCGCGCCCTAGGGCAGGGGCAATTCGGTTGTATCTTTCAGCTCTTCCATGACGAAGCTGGCACTGACATCTGCCAATTCGATACGCGAAATAAGACGCTGATAAAGATCATCATAGGCTTGCACGTCGCGAACCCGGGCTTTGATCAAATAGTCTTGATGACCCGAAGTGCGATAGGCCGCTTGTACCTGCGGCAGGCTGCGAATGACCTTCGTGAATTGATCTGCCCAATCTTTGCTGTGGCTACGCACAGAGATTGACACAAAGACAGTAAGACCAAGCCCAATCTTTTGCGCATCCAGAAGCGCCACACGCGCCTTCAAAAGGCCACTATCTTGCAGGCGCTTGACCCGCCGCCAAACCGCATTGCGTGACAGGTGGACCGCTTCGGACAATTCCTCCAAGGATTGCGCAGAATTACGTTGCATTTGTTGCAATATAGCGCGGTCATAATCATCATATGTTACGAATTTATCTGACATTGCGAAATTTTATCACAGTAAATGGACATAACAAAGAAAATTTGGGAAAAAAGTTGAGCGCGGATGGTTTACACTGTCATCAGGATTTTTTGGAGCTTTGACATGACCCCTTCACCGAATTATTTTAACGCGCATTTGAGAGAGGTTGACGAGAGCTACGGGCGGCATTTTCTG
Organism: Planktomarina temperata RCA23; assembly: GCF_000738435.1. NCBI lineage: Bacteria > Pseudomonadati > Pseudomonadota > Alphaproteobacteria > Rhodobacterales > Paracoccaceae > Planktomarina > Planktomarina temperata. Next base: position 192,506 of record NZ_CP003984.1, read on the forward strand.
CACGCGGGCTATTACTTTGTGATGCTCTTGGCGGCTGCGATCTGTGCTCTGATCCATGCGATCCTACCCTTTTTATTTGAAAAGACCTCCAGCCAAATTATCCTCAAGCTCTACACCAAAATGACGGCCAGAAAGCTGTTTGACGCGCAATCTTCCTCTCAGGGCTGAATTTTTACCCTGGGCAGGGCAGAAATCCGCGGATTGGCTTGACTTTACGCGCCTGTCGGGATGTATCAGCGCGACCGCTTGAAGGAGCCTGACCCATGCATGCCTATCGCAGCCACACCTGTGCCGACTTGACCATCAAAAATGTTGGCGAGACCATTCGCCTTTCGGGATGGGTGCATCGCGTGCGCGACCATGGCGGTTTGCTCTTCATCGATCTGCGCGATCATTATGGGATGACACAGGTGCTTTGTGACCCGGACAGCCCGGTGTTCAAAGAGGTGGAAAAACTGCGTAGCGAATGGTGCATTCGGATTGATGGCACGGTCAAAGCCCGCGACGCGGAATTGGTGAACCCCAAAATTCCAACCGGAGAGATTGAGGTGTTCATCCGCGACCTTGAGGTTTTGGGCGCTGCGGAGGAGCTGCCCTTGATGGTGTTTGGCGAGCAAGAATATCCCGAAGAGACACGGTTGAAGTATCGCTATCTCGATTTGCGCCGGGAGAAGCTGCAAAAGAACATGAAAATGCGCTCCGATGTTGTCGCCTCGATGCGCCGCCGGATGTGGGATCAAGGGTTTCGCGAGTTTCAAACGCCGATCATCACCGCCTCTAGCCCCGAGGGCGCGCGGGACTTTTTGGTGCCATCGCGCTTGCACCCGGGTAAATTTTACGCGCTGCCACAAGCGCCGCAGCAGTTCAAACAGCTGATTATGGTCTCGGGCTATGATAAATACTTTCAGATCGCCCCGTGTTTTCGCGATGAAGATCCCCGCGCGGATCGCTCGCCAACAGATTTCTATCAGCTTGATTTAGAAATGTCTTTTGTCGATCAGCAAGATATTTTTGACACAATACAACCTGTCTTGACCGGCGTATTCGAAGAGTTTGGCGGCGGTCGCAAAGTGGATCAAACATGGGAGCAAATCAGCTATCGTGATGCGGCCCTTTGGTATGGCAGCGACAAACCAGATCTGCGCAACCCGATTAGGATGCAAGTGGTTTCTGAGTATTTTGCTGGCTCTGGTTTTGCCATTTTCGCAAAGCTCTTGGAGCAAGAGGGCACGGAAATTCGCGCTATTCCTGCTCCGAAAGGTGGCAGCAGAAAATTCTGTGACCGCATGAATGCTTTTGCCCAAAAAGAAGGTCTGCCTGGCATGGGCTATATCTTCTGGCGCGACCAAGGCGAAGGCATGGAGGCCGCAGGGCCTTTGGCCAAAAACATAGGTCCCGAACGTACAGAGGCCATTCGCCAGCAATTGGGGCTTGGCGTCGGCGATGCGGCATTCTTCTTGGGCGGTAAACCGAAAGCCTTTGAAGGGGTTGCTGGTAAGGCGAGGATGGTGATTGGCGATGAATTGGGCTTGACGGATAAAGAGCGTTTCGCCTTTGCCTGGATCGTTGATTTCCCGATCTATGAGAAAGATGCCGAAACCGGCAAGATTGATTTTGAACACAATCCATTTTCGATGCCACAAGGCGGCATGGAGGCGCTTGAGGGTGATCCTTTGCAGGTGTTGGGTTATCAATATGATCTGGCCTGCAATGGCTATGAGCTGCTCAGCGGTGCGATTCGGAATCACCGCCCAGAGATCATGTTCAAAGCCTTTGAAATTGCTGGTTATGGCAAGGAAGAGGTTGAAAAGCGGTTCGGCGGCATGGTCAATGCCTTCCAATACGGGGCCCCGCCGCACGGTGGTTGTGCCGCTGGCATCGACCGAATTGTGATGCTCTTGGCTGACGAGGCAAATATTCGCGAAGTGATCATGTTCCCGATGAATCAGCGGGCAGAAGATCTGATGATGGCCGCCCCGTCTGAACCAATGAATGAGCAACTACGGGAATTGTCGCTTCGGGTTATCGCTCCGGAATAACGCTTATCGGTTAGGGCCGGCTGGATGGGCGCGGGTGGCTTGCGCCCTCTGGCCCCCTCAGACCGCTATTTTCTCGGCCAAAAAATCCGTCAAGGCAGCGCGGAGATCGGATCTGTTCTGCGTGGTGGAATATCGCTCGGCTGCTTGTTCCAGCGTAGGATCTGAGGCGGTCCGGGCCACGCCAGAGATAAAGGCCGCAAGATATCCCGATTGCGCGTCCTCCTTGTCGTTTTTGTTGAGCAATTCCAACGCATGGTTCAAATCCTCCTGCAGGGCCCGTTGGTCCGCCTCAAATGCCAAATCTGGCAAGAGACGAATGTCCATTGGGCGACGATGATTTGGGAGATTCATCAAGATTGCACTTTGAAATCCGGCAATGGAATTGAGGGGCTTTTCGATGAAGCTATCCGCGCCGGCCTTCATCGCAGCGGTGGCGCGGCTTGGATCTGCGGAAAGACCAATGATTGTCTAGGTGCGCGGAGTGGCTTGCGCCAGCTCTGAGATCAGCTCAGCACCATCCCCATCTGGCAGGCCCATATCAACAATGGCCACATCCGGACGATAAATTCTAAGGTGCCTCCGCGCGCTCTCCATACAGTCAGCGCGTCTTAATCGTGCGCCAGAGGTGATGCACATCAAGCGCACGGCCTCGCCCGCCGTGAGGCTGTCTTCCACCAACAGCACCATCAACCCATGCAATGGTCTCCGGCTGGTGGGTTTGAGTGAATGTAATGTGTTCGACATCCCGGTCATGATCGCCCCCTTATTTTCAGATCATGGCCCCGTTTTGCGCTCAAAGACTCTAATGCTTGGTTAATGCAGCTTGCCTTATTTGGGGGTACGGCCTTACAAGACGGAAAACAGGAGATGAAAATGATTGGACGGCTGAATCACGTGGCGATTGCAGTGCCTGATTTGCAGGCGGCTGCGGCACAATATGAATCAACTTTGGGTGCAAAAGTTGGCCCGCCACAAGATGAACCCGATCACGGTGTGACGGTTGTTTTCATCGAGTTGCCAAACACAAAGATTGAGCTGCTGTTCCCGCTGGGTGAGGGCTCTCCGATCCAGAATTTCTTGGATAAAAACCCGTCTGGCGGCATTCATCACATCTGTTATGAGGTAGACGACATCCTGGAGGCACGCGCGCAATTGCAAAGCCAGGGAGCGCGGGTATTGGGCAGCGGTGAGCCAAAAATTGGCGCCCACGGCAAGCCCGTGCTCTTTTTGCATCCCAAGGACTTCACGGGGTGCCTCATCGAGCTAGAACAAGTCTAAGTTTAGATAAATTATCAGGGAATTCTCATGCCGATCACCTCTGCGCTCGTACTTTTTGCCGTCATTTGGTTTTTGACCTTATTCATTGTCTTGCCGCTGCGCTTGCAGACTCAAGGGGATGTCGGGGAAATCGAACCCGGCACCCATGCGGGCAGCCCTGAAAATCCACAAATGAAAAAGCGTTTCATGGTGACAACCGTTGTCGCCCTGGTGATTTGGGCAGTTGTTGCGGGAACGATCATCAGCGGCGTGATTTCAGTGCGCGACATTGACTGGTTCAACCGGATGGCCACGCCCGAAGTCTCTCGAACTGATGGGTGAAGGTGGCAGCGCCTAGAATCGGGATAAAGAGGCCCACCAGCGGAATACTCATAGGAATAGCCATCAAGATCCCAGCGGTCCAAATGGAGCCCTGATGACGCTGGTACAGCTCTTGCGCCTGCGCGCGCGGCATCCGGCGCATGGCGGCCATTTGAAAATATTCCCGGCCCATAAGATAGCCATTGGTGGCCCAAAACACGAAGGGCGCCAAGAGTGGTAAAATCATCGATAGGATCAATGCGCCGATATTGGCGAGCAGTAAAATTCCCAAAAAACGGATGCCGACCAGAATTTGATCTTGCAGCTTGGTGGCCGTCTGTTTCGGAAGATGCGGATAGTGCCGCGCCTCAACCGCCTGCGCCACCTCATCGAGAAACAATGCGATAATCGCTGAGGTCACGGGAACCATCAACCAAATTGACAGCGCGATGGTGAACAAGACACCGCCGATATTGATCAGCGCGCCCAGCCAACTTTGATCGCCGATCAGGTTAGCCGCCCAGGCTGAGGACAACAGTTGGTTGATGCCAAAGTTTACCAACAGGCAAGCGGCGATCAGCAGCGCAATGGTAAGCCCCATTCCGCGCCACAGCACGCGGCGAAATTTCGGGTCGTCAAATTGAGCGACAGATTTAAGAAAATCTGATAAAATCATTCATGAATCCATTGGGTTATAGCGGCAACATCAGGACGCGGACGGTCGGGCATTTGAGCCGGGCCGGTCCCGATGTGAACAATTCCGGCGACATGTTCATGCGGTGCAAGTGCCAAACCTTCGGTGCAGAACTCCCGGTTGTGCGAGGCCCAACCAGAAAGCCAATTGGCGCCCCAACCGCTGGCCAAAGCTGCGTTCAGCAGCGATAGGCAGACAGCACCGGCAGAATAGGTTTGTTCGATTTGTGGAAACTTGTCGCAGGGTTTCGGACTGGCAACGACCACGACGGCCAATTGCCCGGTTTCAAACTGCTGGCTTGCTTTGTCTGCATCAACCACTTCTGGTCCGGCGGCCGCAGCCAAGTTGCGGGCCAACACGCCCAGGCGGCGCAATGCGGCTTGCTCAAGAACAATGAACCGCCAAGGCTCCAACTTGCCATGATCTGGCGTGCGTGCAGCGACGCAAAGGAGCGCCTCAAGCGTGTCTCTGTCAGGAACTGGCGCGGTTAACACTTTCGCTGGGCGAGAGCGGCGGGTTTTCAAAAAGGTCAATGCATCTGTCATGCGCTATGATGTGGGGCATTGCTGGGCGTTTCGCAAGGGTGGGCGGTGATTTAGGGTGCATGGAATGCGGCCAAATCATCGACATATGTGGCGAGGAACTTAGCAAACTGGCCACGCGGCTGGCGCTTGGCGAAAGTCTCCTCAAAGGGATCAGGAGCTTCAATCGTGCTGTCGGCCAAGGTGGAGATGGTGGCATGGCCGCAAAAGGGGACGTAGACCTCTGAATACCCGCCCTCATGCACCAAAACCAAACGGCCGTCACAGAGCTCCGCCGCGCTCGCTTTGATGGCAGCTGTCATGGCGCTGAAGGTCTGGGCTGTGGCAAACATGCGGGACAAGGGATCAATGGCTGCGGCATCATAGCCACAAGCCACAACGATCAAATCTGGTCTGAACCGTTCTAAGGCAGGCTGAACGATACGCTTCATAACCTGCATATAGGTGGCATGGCCCGCTCCGGGCGGCAGGGGGATGTTGATATTGCTTTTATCCACGCCGCGGGTATCGGCGTCTCCGCTGTCTAGTGGATAATTTCTTTCTTGATGGATTGAGAGGGTTAGAACGGCTGGGTCGTCGATGTAAATCGCCTCTGTTCCGTTCCCGTGATGCACATCCCAATCCAAAACGGCCACTTTCAAATCCGGCTGCTGGCTGCGGGCGGCCTCGATCGCCACAGCGATATTGGCCAAAAGGCAAAATCCATTTGGCCAATCTGGCAAGCAATGATGCCCCGGAGGGCGCGACAGAGCATAGGCATTGCGCACACGCCCTGCCATCACATCCGCCACCGCCCGGCAGGCGAGACCCGTGGACAGCGCCGCCTGCTCATAGCCGCCATGACCGAAAGGCACGCGGAGGCCAAGCTCGCCGCCGCTTCCCTTTGAGGCCTCCTCAAAAGCGTCGAGATAGGCGCTGGGGTGCACCCGTAATAGCGCTTCGCGACTGGCCATATCCGCACTCTGGCTGGCGAGGGTCTGGGTCAGCCCGGTGACGTCCATCAGATTTTTCAACCGGCGCTTGGTTTCGGGATTTTCCGGAATGCCGCCAGCCGCGAGGGGTTGCACCAAGCCGCCCACGGGCTGGGTGAAGGCATAATTGCCGCCAGAAAACCAAAAACAGCGCTCATCCCAATAAAATCCGGTGGTCATCTGCGGCTCTTTCTCAGTTAAGGTTCGGCCCTTTGGTAGACGCCTTCGGGCAAGTCCAGCGCAGCGGCAAGGTCGCGGGCTTGGTTCATAGAGAGTGTGATCTTGTGCATACGGTCGCGGGCGGCGTCCCATTGCTCAATGACAATTCGGTCCTCATAGGACTTGATACACACATCTTCCAAAAGAGCCCCGACCGTGTCATCGATCAAAGTGATAGAGGTGGCTTCAAAGCCATGTTCAATGGTAAACATATGCTAACATTAATCAGATTTACTCACGGCGCAAGGGACAAGCGTTGCGGGCAATTTCTCGCCTGAGTGGACGGATCAAAGGGTTGGTTTGCAGCGGTTTTATGGGTAAGCTGCCCAAGAGGTTTAAGGAGAGCGGAATGCGGATCATTCCCCTGATAGTGTTGTTGGTTCTGGCTGGATGCACACTCAAGCCAGTGGCGCAATCTCCTGTGGAGGGGGCCGATGAGCCGCGCGTATTGAAGGCCGAGGATGTGCCTGAGCGTTTTGCCGTGGCCATGCGCCGGATGCGGCCGGTGGTGCGTGAGACTTGCAGGACCACCAGCCCAGATTTGAATTGCGACTTTTTAATCGCTATTGATCCAAGTCCCGACAGCGCGCCCAATGCGTTTCAAACGGTGAATGAAGAGGGGCAGCCTATCTTGGCATTTACCCTGACCCTGCTGGAAGATATGTACAATGCCGATGAGGTGGCCTTTGTCATCGGTCACGAGGGGGCCCATCATATTTTGCGGCATTTGGAGCGGCAAGATCAATTGGCGCGCGGCGGGGCCACGCTCTTTGAGGTGCTGGCGGCGGCCTTGGGCGGCTCCAATCGATCGGTCGATGCGGCCTCTGAAATTGGCGAGGCGGTGGGCCGGCGCAATTATTCAAAAACCTTTGAGCTTGAGGCGGACCGCCTCGGCGCGCAGATGACGCAGAAAGCGGGTTTTGATGCGGTGCGTGGTGCGGCCTATTTCACGCGCATTCCAGATGCGGGCAATCGGTTCTTTGGCACTCACCCGCGCAACGCAGATCGGATTGCCGGGGTGAAGGCGGCGGTGGCCGAGCTATGACCGGACGCGCCGCCCTGACCCTTGCCCCAGGGGCGTGATTGTGAGGAAATTGGGCGTGATCCTCAGCGACCGCGGCTCGAAATATGCGGTCTCAGGCTGCCGGGTTGCAGATCGGGCACAGGTTGATGCGGCGCTCCGAGATCTCAAGCGGGACAAGAAATATGCCAAGGCGACCCATAACAGCTGGGGCGTTCTGCTCGATGGGGTGCCGCTGAAGTCAGATGATGGAGAAAGCGGCGCCGGGATGGTCATTCTGCGCATGTTGGAGCGGGCCGAGTGAAGCGGTGAGCTGATCATCGTGACCCGCTGGTACGGTGGCAAACACCTCGGCGGCGACCGCTTCCGCCATGTGCAAGAGGCAACGCGCCTATACCTAGATCATCCCGCATCCTAAGGCTTGGCGGCTGGGTTATGCAAAGGTCTTTCAGAGGAATGATCGGGACGGTTCTTTTGGAAATTTAGCGCAAAGGCCTTGGCAAAATTTGCATGTTTTAAAGACCTCTGCACAATGCCATTTCAACATGAAATGAGGGCAGCGCCTGCCGGGGGGCAGGCAGGCGCTGCCCGGTGTTGCCACCGGGCAAAGTGCTTTTGGCTTGGCGGCTGCGTTATGCAGAGGCTATGTTTAAGAAACAATCCGGCCCCAGAGGTCATAGGCGCCCGCCTCGTCAACCTCGACCGTCACAATGTCGCCGGGCGCCAGGGCTTCTGTGCCTTCGTCGATAAATAGATTGCCGTCGATCTCGGGCGCGTCGGCCTTGGTGCGGCAGGTGGCGATGCCCTCCGCGTCCAGCTCATCGACGATAACCTCCATATGTTGGCCCAGTTTGGCCGCCAGTTTGGCCTCGGAAATGGCCTGCGCCTTTTCCATAAACCGGTCCCAGCGGTCCTGCTTGATCTCCTCGGAGACATGATCGGGCAGATCATTGGAGCGGGCACCGGCGACATTCTCATATTGAAAGCACCCAACGCGGTCGAGCTGTGCCTCATCCATCCAATCCAGCAGGGTTTGGAATTCGGCTTCCGTCTCGCCAGGGTAGCCAACAATGAAGGTCGACCGCAGGGTGATCTCTGGGCAATCCTTGCGCCAGGCAGCAATCTCATCGAGCGTTTTGGACGCTGCGGCGGGGCGGGCCATGCGTTTGAGCACATCGGGATGGGCGTGTTGAAAGGGAATGTCGAGATAGGGCAGGATCAACCCCTCGGCCATCAGCGGGATCAAATGGCGCACATGCGGGTAGGGGTAGACATAATGCAGCCGCACCCAAGCGCCCAATTGCCCCAGTTCGCGGGCCAGATCGGTGATATGCGGGCGCAGATCGCCCTCGGCTGTCGTTTTAATATCAATGCCATAGGCGCTGGTGTCTTGGGAGATCACCAAGAGTTCGCGCACACCAGCTTCAACCAATTTCTCCGCCTCCCGCAGGATCGCACGCGGCGGGCGGCTGACCAATTTGCCGCGCATATCGGGAATGATGCAAAATTTGCACTTATGATTGCAGCCCTCGGAGATTTTCAAATAGCTGTAGTGCCGCGGGGTGAGAGAGACGCCGGAGGCGGGCAGAAGATCCACGAAAGGATCAGGCGCGGGCGGCACGGCGGCATGGACGGCATCCAAAACCTGCTCATATTGATGCGGGCCGGTGACGGCCAAAACGCGTGGATGCGCGCCGGTGATATACTCCGGATTGGCCCCCAAACAGCCGGTGACAATCACCTTGCCGTTTTGATGCAGCGCCTCACCAATCGCCTCAAGACTTTCCGCCTTGGCGCTGTCGAGAAAGCCGCAGGTGTTGACAATGACCGCCTCTGCGCCGGCGTAATCGGGGCTGATGGCATAGCCCTCCGCGCGCAGGCGGGTCAAAATGCGCTCGCTGTCGACCAAAGCCTTGGGACAGCCCAGCGATACCATGCCGATGGTCGGCTGGCCCGGGCGCGGGGTTTCAATCCGCGCTTTGGGCGCGAGGTCAGGGCGGAGGTGGGGAGGATTCTGTGCCATAGCGCCGCTATAGCAGAGATTGCACAGATGTGTAGATGGCAGATTGCCGAGCCTATATCCCGCCAATGGCCCAAGCGAAGGCCTCAAAACCCCAAAGCACGGCGTTGACGATCGCGCCGTGGTCATGGGTGATGACGAAGGTAAAGATCCAGATCGGACACCAAAGCGCGATGGTGATCATGGCGCAAATACATATGCCGGAGAGGAGGGCCGCTTGCCCGCTCTGCTCGCCGCGCTCCAAAAGACCGGCCACAAAATTGCGCACCCCTGCAGGGTATTGCAGCCCTAGGGTGAGCACCGCGACAGAGAGATGCAATAGGGTGGGTATGAGCGTGGAAAACAGCGTCACCATCAACCAGATATAATCGCCGGGCGCCCTGCGCATATCGGCAAAAAGCTGCGTCAAATCCACAAGCGGCACCCCATCGGCCGGGACAACAAAGGTGACAAAGGCGATGAGCGTGCATCCCAAGGCAAAGAAAATGGCAATCCCGCCCAGCCCGTCCAAAACCGCCGGCCAAGCCGCCCGCTTTTGCTCAAGCCCCAGGCGGAGCAGGTAGCGGGTCAAACCAACAGAGGCGAAATCAAAAACCGCGTTGACCAGCGGCAGGACGCCCATGGTCAACATGAAGAAAACCGCCTGGTTACGCTGGCCCGCACCAAAATCATCCGGCATTTTGATCGCCACGATCAAAAGGGCCACCAAAACGCCGCAAAAGAGTAAGCGCCGGGCCATCGGGCGGGAAGAGCGCTCCTCTGCGCCTGCGACTGTGCCTGCGCTTGTGGCTGCGACTACGAATGCGACTGCGCCTACGCCTGCGACTGCGCCTGCGAATGCGACGGGGCCTGTGAATGCGACTGTGCCTGCGCCTACGCTTGCGACTGCGACTGTGCCTGCGACTGCGATATTTCCTGGCACAGCAAAGCCATCAGCGAAAATTAATCCCAAGAGCAAAATCCCGGTGGCGAGGATAACCAATGTCCAGCGCCATCGGGATTTTGACGCTCCGGAAAAAAGGTAAACAAGGACCGACGATCCCAGCCAGACCGCGGTAAATATCCGCGCCTGCGGCGGGCTGGCGGCCATCACCTCCTGACCGCCAAAATCAATCGCAGAGCCGCAGAGCAATTGGATTGTGATGGCCAAAATGGGATAGGCAAGGGCGAGGGCCATGGTGGCGTTGAGCAGGCCATAGCTCCAAGCCTTTTGCGCCGGGCCTTGCGGCGCCTCATGGGCGGAGAGCCGGGAGTCGAGCCAATTCAACCCTTTGCGCATCACCGAACGGTAGCGTTCCGCCGGGCGATCGTGGCGCAGCAGATCACGCCAATATGCGCGATCACTTGGGTTATCTGCGGTGTTGCGAAGTGCCGGTATGAACATCAAAACCATGAGACAGACAATCGGCCCGCCGAGCGCCCAGTTTTGGCGCAGGCTCCAATCCAACAGCTTTAAAACAATTTCCACGGCATCCCCGCGCTCAAAATTTTCTTTTCAGAATATCAAGAGGCTGGGGGATTTCAAGGGGGCTGGCTTACCGGCGGCGGTCGCGGCGGCTGGACATGGGTTGGAAGGCCACCCCGACATGCGCTTCGCAATAGGGTTTTCCGGCCTTCACCGCCAGACCGCAGAACCAAAAATCCTCTGTCGCCGGATCACCGACCGGCCATTTGCAGGTTTTCTCGGTCAATTCCATCAAGCTGATCTTCTTGGCGATCTTTTCCACTTCACTGACCTTGGCCAGAGCTTCCGGGCTGATCTCATTGGCCGAAGGCTGCGGCGGCAGAGGCTGGCCGGCAGGAATGATCTTGCGCACCGCCGGCGGGGTGACCCGCATGGTTTCGGGCGCAGGCGCGGCCGGTTGTGGCGGCGCGGCTGGTGTTGTGGGCGCGGCGGGCTTTGCCTTGGCCTGCGTCTTGGCCTTTTCCTTGGCGGCCGGCTTGGCCGTGGTCGAGGTCACACGGTTGGACAGGCCCAAACGGTGCACTTTGCCGATCACCGCATTGCGGGTCACGCCGCCCAATTCCTTGGCGATCACACTGGCCGATTGACCCTCGCCCCACATTTTTTTCAGAACTTCGACGCGTTCATCAGTCCAGGACATCACGCCCCCCCTTGAATTTCGTAGCAATAACGGGTGATACCCATGCAGCGTCCTACTTTAGGCTCAACTGAGGCTAAGGACAACCACCCAAGTGGAGATAAACTGTGGCAAATGTTTCTCAATTCGGCGTCAGACGCTTTGGACGGGTCAATTGGCTGGGCCTTTGGACGCTCATTCGCCGCGAAAATATGCGCTATTTGACGATTTGGCAGCAGACAATTTTTGCACCATTGATCACGGCAGGTTTGTTTCTATTGGTTTTTTCCATTGCTATCGGACCGGGTCGCTCGGATGTCATGGGGTTTGATTATGTCAGCTTTCTGGCACCGGGTTTGTTGATGATGACGGTGATACAAAATTCTTTTGCCAATACCTCCTCTTCCATGCTTTCGGCGAAAGTCATGGGCTCCATTGTCGACACGCTGATGCCGCCCCTGTCGCCTTTGGAGATGACCGTGGGATTCTTGGCGGGCGGAATTGGTCGCGGATTGGTGATTGGTGCGGTGCTCTGTCTGTCGATGGGGCTGAGCCTCGGCATTTGGGTTGCCCACCCGCTTTGGACATTGGCTTTTTTGGTTTTGGGCGGGATGTTCATGGGCGCGCTGGGGCTTTTGGGCAGCATCTATGCCTATAAGTTTGACCAGATGGCCGCGATTTCAAATTTTGTGATCACACCCTTGGCCTTCTTGTCGGGGACCTTCTATTCGATCCAAGCTTTGCCCTCAATGATGCAGCCACTGATCCATGCGAACCCGATGTTCTATATCATCGACGGCGGCCGTTACAGTGTTTTGGGGGTTTCCGATGGCAGCCCATGGATGGCTTTGGCCGTGATTTGCGGTGCCAATATCTGTGCGGTTGGTTTGGCCTGGTTTTGGTTGGCGCGGGGCTATCGGTTGAAATCTTAAAGGGATTTGCCGCAGCGGATATTTGGACTTTTCATGGCCGGGGGGCTTTGGTATGGTAAGGGCATGAAAACGATGATTGAAATCACCTTGCGACGCCGACGTCGCTGATATGACCGCTGCACCGCGGCCGGCCCCTCGTGTTTCTGCGCTCCCATGCGTGTTTCTCAATTTTGGTTTTCTCACTCCCTCCTCGTTAGAAAGGCTTTCCGATGATCCCTTCGATTCTGCCCACCTATAATCGCGCTCCGTTTTCGTTTGTCTCTGGCTCAGGCAGCTGGTTGACCAGCGATGACGGTCGGCGATTTTTGGATTTGGGCGCTGGGATTGCGGTCAACAGCCTGGGACATGCGCATCCGAAACTGGTGGCGGCGCTGACGGCGCAAGCGGGTCAATTGTGGCATACGTCCAATTTGTACCATATTCCCGCGCAACACAAACTCGCCGATCAGCTGGTGGATCTGACCTTTGCCGATACCGTGTTTTTTACCAACTCTGGGACGGAGTCCTGTGAATTGGCCGTGAAAATGGCGCGCAAATATTTCTATGACAAGGGTCAGCCAGAGCGCGTGGAAATTATTGCATTTGAGGGGGCGTTTCATGGGCGCTCCTCCGCAGGGATTGCAGCTGCTGGTGCGGAGAAGCTGACGAAAGGCTTTGGGCCCTTGCTGCCCGGTTTCGTGCAATTGCCATTTGCAGATCACGACGCGCTGCATGCGGCAGTCAATGAAAAGACCGCCGCCATATTGATCGAGCCGATCCAGGGGGAGGGCGGTATCCGCCCTGTGCCGGATCATTGTTTGAAAGGCCTGCGCGATTTTTGTGACAGCCACGGGATCTTGCTGATTTTCGATGAGGTGCAATGCGGTGTGGGACGGACAGGGAAGTTGTTTGCCCATGAGTGGGCAGGGATTGATCCCGATATTATGATGGTGGCCAAGGGTCTTGGTGGGGGCTTCCCCATCGGGGCGGTTTTGGCGAATGAAGAGGCTGCAAGCGGAATGGGGGCAGGGACACATGGCTCGACCTATGGTGGCAATCCCTTGGGTTGTGCGGTGGCAAGTGCTGTCTTGGATGAGGTGGCTGCTCCTGAATTTCTGGCAGAGGTGAGCCGCAAAGCTGGGGCGCTGCGCCAAGGTCTTGAAGGCCTGGTCGCGCAATATCCTGATGTGTTTGAGGGCGTGACGGGCGCGGGGTTGATGCTGGGTCTGAAATGCAAGGCGAGCAATATGGATGTGGTCACAGCCGGATATGACTGCGAGGTGTTGACCGTCCCTGCGGCCGAAAACGTCGTGCGTGTGCTTCCGGCGTTGACTATTTCAAACGCGGAGATTGCTCAGGCGCTGGAGCGGTTGGAGACGGCGGCGCAAACGGTTCAATCTGCGCAATGACCAGCGTGGCTTTTCACATTTCGGCGGATGGTGCAGCACTGCACGCCGCCAGCCTATAGGACAGTTTAAAGATGCAGAATTTTCTCGATATTGATCAGGTTGATCCCCAAAATTTGCGTGGCATTTTGGATGAGGCCGCGCGGATCAAGACGGCGCGTGCCGGCCTGTCCAAAGGCATGTTGGATGCTGAACGGCCACTTGAGGGCAAGATGGTGGCGTTGATTTTTGAAAAGCCATCCACGCGCACCCGCGTGAGCTTTGATCTTGGCGTGCGGCAGATGGGTGGGCAGACCATGGTTTTGTCCGGCAGCGAAATGCAGCTGGGCCATGGGGAAACCATCGCGGATACGGCGCGGGTTTTGAGCCGCTATGTGGACATGATCATGATCCGCACTTTTGAGGAGGCAACCCTGCTGGAAATGGCCGATTATGCCAGTGTTCCGGTGATCAATGGGCTGACCAACCGCAGCCATCCATGCCAAATCATGGCCGATATCTTGACGTTTGAAGAGCATCGCGGCTCTATTCGGGGCAAGCGCGTGGTCTGGACGGGTGATGGTAACAACGTTTGTGCAAGCTTCATCCATGCGGCCGGGCAATTTGGCTTTGATTTCGTTTTTGCCGGCCCAGCGACGCTGGATCCCGAGGCGGAATTTGTTGAGAAGGCGCGGGCCAAAGGTGTGAAGATCGAGATCCAGCGGGACGTCAACGAAGCGGTGCGCGGCGCGGATCTGTTGGTGACGGACACTTGGATCTCTATGCACGACAGCCAAACCGCACGCGAGCGGCGCCACAATCAATTGCGCCCCTATCAGGTTGATGATGCGTTGATGGCGCAGGCCAAGCCGGATGCTCTTTTCATGCATTGCTTGCCCGCACACCGCAACGAAGAGGTCACCAGCTCTGTCATGGATGGGCCGCATTCGGTGGTCTTCGATGAGGCTGAAAACCGGTTGCATGCGCAAAAAGCGATTATGCGCTGGTGTCTAGACTAAACAGGCCGCTTGGGGCATGATTTTAGGTAAAGTCGCTGCTTGGCTCTGGTTGTTTGCGGATTAAGGGTTAAGGAGAGAGGGACGTTTCTCATAGAGTGATCTTTCATGTCCTTAAATATTGGATGTTTGGTTCGAAGATTTGATTGGATGGGGCGATGGCGCGCGCCAGCGCCTCTGGATTGGTTGGAGCGCCAAGGGTTTTCTGCCCAGTCCGAACAGGTTGATGAGGCGCATCCCGATTACTTCCAAGACTCTCATCACATGGTTGTATTCTCACAGAAGAGCCAAGAGATTTGGCTGGGTCTCGGTATGAGTCATCTTTTCAATAAACTGTGCCAATCCCAAGATCTTAAGGGCTTAGGCGAGGGTGTTGCCATGGTCGCGGATGATGCGCATGGCTATTACGGCCTTCAGGAGTTTGCACAGGGCGAGGCCGGTTGGGGCGCGCAGGTGACAACTGCGCCGGCCAGCATGTGGATGCGCCCTCCCTCAGACAGGACCGCAAGCCCCCAGCGCGCCAAGGCTATCGCCTCGGTTGCAGATCTTTTGGGCGCGCGGGTCTCAGTCATCGAAGCCTGCGCGACAGCACAGGGCGAGGATGCGGCTTGTGGCATTGCATGGCATGGGCAGATGCAAGATTGGGTCTTGGCGGTGATGGGGTCTGATGGGAAGACTTATCAACAAATTGATTATTCAAATTTTTTGCCAACTGGAACTTTATTTGAGGCGGTCGACCCTCCCGGTGGTTGGCCGCGCTATTGGCGGCAAGGGGATCTGTTTGCCGCGATGCAAGATCATTTGAGCCGCGCCTGGTGTGGCGTCGGGTTGAGTGAGTTTACGCTCAATCATCCAATGCTGCGGGGCCCCTGCCTCGTGATTGAATTGACCGCGGATAAATAACACAAGTGCTTCGGCGCTGGAGGTGAAGATGACACAGGCACATATTGGTGTGATTGGGGTTGGAACGATGGGTTCGGCACTGGCGTTGAACTTCGCCGAGAAGGGCCAAGATGTCGCTCTTTGGAACCTTGAGCTGAGCGCGGTTGATCGGCTGATCGCCTCCGCTGGGGGCCTGGCCGCTCGTTTGCAGCGCTGCGAGACCCTGGCCGATCTGGTGGCGGCTCTGCCTGCGCCGCGCGCCATTGTCCTAATGATCCCGGCGGGCGCGCCGGTGGATCAAACGATTGCTGCGCTTCGGCCTTTGTTATCCGCGGGCGATACCATCATTGATGGCGGCAATTCAGATTTTCGCGATACGATGATCCGAACGACAACTCTGGAAAAAGCGGGGCTGTCCTATTTGGGGATTGGTGTGTCTGGCGGCGCTGAGGGCGCACGGCGGGGGCCGTCCATGATGGTGGGAGGTACAAGCTCTAGCTACAGCCGTATGGCGCCTATTCTGGAGGCTATTGCAGCGCGCTATGACGGGGATCCCTGCGTGGCGCATTTGGGACCGGATGGGGCTGGGCATTTTGTAAAAACGGTTCATAACGGCATCGAATACGCCGATATGCAGATGATCGCCGAGGTTTACGGCATGATGCGCGATGGCGAAGGTCTGGCAGCCAGCGATATCGCGCCGGTCTTTCGCAGCTGGAACCGTGGCCCGCTGGAAAGCTATCTTATCGAAGTCACCGCAGAGGTCTTGGGGACCAAAGATCCGCAGACCGGTGATGACATGGTGGATTTAATCGTGGACCAAGCCGGGCAAAAAGGCACCGGCCGTTGGACCGTGATTGAAGCGCTGCGCATGGGGCAAGCGGTGAGCATCATTGAGGCGGCGGTTGGCGCCCGGGTCATGAGCGCGCAAAAATCCACCCGCAAGCGCGCCGCCAGAGTGCTGGTGCCGGCGGGCACGGATACGATGAGTCCAGTCGCAGAGCATGATTTGCAATCTGCCTTAATCGTTGGGCGCGTTTTGGCCTATGCGCAGGGGTTCGAGATTTTGGCCGCCGGATCCAAAGAATTCAATTGGTCATTAGATTTTGCCCGCATCGCAGAGATTTGGCGGGCTGGCTGTATCATCCGTTCGGCCATGTTAGACGACATTGCCACAGCATTCCGCAGTCCGCGCCCGGCGGGGCATTTGGTGCTGTCCGACCATTTCATCCCGCTGCTGACCACCCATATCGCAGGGCTGCGCCGGGTGGTCTCTGCCGCTGCGCTCAAAGGGCTGCCTGTGCCGGCATTGGCAGCGGCTTTGAGTTGGTTTGACATGATCCGCCAAGAACGCGGAACCTCGGATTTGATCCAAGCACAACGCGATTACTTCGGGGCCCATTCCTTTGAACGTGTTGATGCAGACGGGTCGCATCATGGCCCGTGGCATTCGGGCTGACAGCTCAGCGCTTGCGGGGCTTGGCGCGTAGGGTCGGGTCCGCTTGGGTGGGATCTTCGGGCCAGGGGTGTTTGGGATATTGCGCCCGCATATCTTTGCGCACATCTGCATAGCTTCCGGTCCAAAAGCCAGGGATATCTGTGGTCACTTGGATTGGTCGATGTGCCGGAGACAGCAAGGTCACCTTTAGCGGGTGATCGCCGATCATAGGATGGCGGGTTTGGCCAAATATTTCTTGAATACGCAGTTCAATTGCCGGGCTGTCGCCACTGTAATCAATCGTGATTTTTCGGCCCAGCGGCGTGGTGAAATGCGCCGGCGCAATTTTTTCAAGCTGGCGCAGAGCCGCCCAGCCAATATAGGCTTCTAGGGCTGGCAGCGGGTCAAACGCTTTCCAATCTTGCTCTGTTGTCAGCCCCGTCAGATAGGGGGCTAGCCATTCTGGTGCGGCTTCGAGCAGGGCTGTATCTGACAAATCGGGAAATTGCCCGGGTGGTGCGGCCGCCACGCGGGCTTGTAAGAGCCGGGCGGCTTTCGGCAGGCGCAGACCCATCTGTTGCACGCCCTCCACCATAGCCGCCGCCAGTGCTTCGCTGGGTGCATCCCGCCAAACCTCTTGCGTAAGCGACAGGGCACCCAGCATTTCACTGCGATTAGCAATGACCCGGCGGTGGCGTTTGGACCAGTGGCAAAGGGTCTCCCATGTGATTTGATCGGCAAAAACCTCCCGCAGCTCTGCCTCACTGAGCGCCAGGGCCCTGCGGATTTTAGGGTCTGGACCCGTGCTAAAATGCGGATTTCCCAAATCTGAAATGACCAAATATCGCGCATTGGCCAAGGAATCATCTCTGGCCAAAACTGCGCCCTTCCCCCCGGCCATGATGTAGCGTGGCTGCGGGCCGGGGCGACGCTGGGCGACACGTTCGGGATAGGCCAGCGCCAAGCATTGCGCTGGGCTTAACGCGATCTCGCGCGTGCCTTTCGGCGCCAGTCTGCTGAGGCGTTTGGCCTCCTGCTTGATCCGGTCAAGCGCGCTGTGATCGCGAATGGGGCCGGCCTGTTCTTTGTTGCCGGTGGGCCTGGTCAGCGCTGTAAGGGCAGGTGTGAGATCGCAATTTTGGGTCGAGAGAATGTCTCGATCCGATAGAAGTGCGGCCAGCGGCGCGGCGCGGGGTCCCGCTTGCAGCAGCATTTGCGCCAAACGCGGATGCAGCGGCAACTTGGCAAGCGCCGCCCCATGGGGCGTGAGGCGACCGTCTGACAGCGCGCCAAGCTGACCAAGCAAGGCCTTCGCCTGGGCCCAAGGGCCTGGTGCGGGCGGTGTGAGAAAGGCCAAATCCTCTGGCCCGGAGCCCCATTGCGCCAGCTCAAGCGCCAGCGGGGCCAGATCGGAAATTGCAATTTCAGGTGGCGCGAAGGCGGGCATAGCCCCTTCTTCGGCCCGCGCCCACATGCGATAGCAGCGCCCGGCGGCAACGCGCCCTGCACGCCCGGCGCGCTGGGTGGCTTCGGCCTTGCTGACCCGTTCGGTGACCAGCCTTTGCAGACCCTTTTCAGGGTCATACCGGGCCCTGCGTGCGCGGCCGCAATCCACCACAACTCGAACATCTTGGATGGTTAGGGAGGTCTCGGCAATGGCGGTTGCCAAAACGATCTTGCGCAGATTTTTCCGGGCCTCAGGCCGGATGGCCAGCTGCTGCTCGGCAAATGGCAGGTTTCCCAAAAGAGGCCGCAGAACGCAATTTTTGGGCAGGTGATCTTGCAGTGCAGCTTTGGTGCGGCGAATTTCAGCCTCGCCGGGCAAGAACACCAAGATCCCACCCTCTGTATCGGCCACGGCCTGTAGGATCAGGCTGCGGGCTTGCGCTTCAAAGGACAGGTCTTTGGGCGCTGGGCGCGGCAGATAGGTCAGCTCCACGGGAAAACTGCGTCCGGCGCTCGTGACGATTGGGGCGTCATCGAGCAGGGCCGCTACGGGCGCGGCGTCCAGTGTGGCCGACATGACCACGAGCCAGAGGTCTTCTCGCAGAGTCTCGCGCAACTCCCATGCCAGGGCCAGCCCAAGATCGGCAGCCAAGGAGCGTTCATGAAATTCATCAAAGAGAATGGCGCCGACGCCGGGCAGCTCTGGGTCCGCCTGTATCATGCGGGTGAGAATGCCCTCTGTGAGCACTTCAATGCGGGTATTGGGGCCGATTTTGGATTGCCCGCGGATGCGATATCCCACGGTTTCACCCAATTTTTCACCCAGCGTATCTGCCATGCGTTCTGCGGCGGCTCGCGCGGCCAAGCGCCGGGGTTCGAGCATCAGAATTTTGCCGGGGCACTGTCCCGACTCTAAGATGACCAAGGGGGTGCGTGTGGTTTTGCCAGCCCCCGGCGGGGCCTGCAAAACCACCCGACCAGACTGTGTCAAACAGTCCAGCACTTGCGGCAGGACCGCATCTATCGGCAGAGCAAACTTCACCCCGCCCTTATCGGCGAGAAAATCTCGCGCGTCCACGGTTGGTTTGCGGTTGGTTTGTGGCGGATGCGTTTTGACATGCGAGAGTTTTGGGGGGATAAATTGCATCGCGCCGGGCCTTTGCATTTGCGCAGCGGCCCGGTAGATGGTCAATTCAAACAATTATGTCCGCAGTTAGAGTGCCGGACAGCGCCCCGGAGGACTGATGAGCAAAGCAGAATTCGCACCAGAGGCGACCGCCCGTTTGATAGAGCAGGGCAATCGGCGGGCTCTGGCGCGGGCGATCACTTTGGTGGAGAGTGCCCATCCTGATCATCGGCAGCAAGCCATGGCTTTACTCGCAGCTCTGCTTAAGGATCGGCAAGCCATTCGCATTGGATTGTCAGGCACGCCGGGTGTTGGCAAATCCACTTTTATTGAGAGCTTTGGGCTGCACTTGGTGGGGAGCGGTCTTAAGGTTGCCGTTTTGGCGGTCGATCCCTCCTCTGCGCGGTCGGGTGGATCTATTTTGGGCGATAAAACCCGTATGGATCAGCTCTCGCGCCATCCTGGCGCCTATATTCGCCCCTCACCCAGCCAGACCCATTTGGGTGGTGTGGCCCGGCGCACCCGAGAGGCCACGAGCCTATGCGAGGCCGCTGGGTTTGATGTGGTGCTGATTGAAACCGTAGGCGTCGGGCAATCGGAGACGATGGTGGCTGAAATGGCGGATCTATTTGTGCTGCTGCTCGCACCGGCCGGCGGAGATGAGCTTCAGGGGGTGAAGCGCGGAATCATGGAGATGGCCGATTTGATTTTGATCAATAAGGCCGACGGCGATCTCAAATCAGCCGCTACACGCACCTGCGCCGATTATGCTGGCGCGCTGCGTTTGCTGCGCAAGCGGTCACAAGATTCTGAGGACTTCCCCAAGGCGCTGACCGTATCTGCCTTGGAGGGCGCGGGGCTGCGGCAAAGTTGGGAGGAGATGCAGGCCTTGGTGGCTTGGCGCCGTGAGAAGGGTGTTTGGGCTCGCACAAGAGCGTCGCAAAATGCCTTTTGGTTCAATGCGGAATTGCGCCACGCGCTGTTGACGCGGCTTGAACATGATCCAGAGGCCGCAGAGGCCTCACGGCAGTTGCAACAGGCTATTCACGCGGGGGACATCGCACCCTCCCTGGCGGCCGAGCGAGTGGTGGATATCTTCTTGCGGCCCAAAGCCTAGACGGGCTATCGATTCGGGGGTCTGGCTAGATTTTGGGAATGTTTGAGGTGATATTTCCAACATTAATCGTGAAAAGCCTAAAAACCGCTGTTAAAGCGCAGCGGAAGACGGCAAGAAGGCTTGACCTCGCATTGGGATACTCCTAAACCCCGGCAACGAGTTTTCACCCGAGGCCATTTGGCGCGGGTTTTCAATATCTGAATAAGGACGCATAAGATGGCACGCCGCTGCGAACTGACGGGCAAAGGCCCAATGAGTGGAAACAATGTAAGCCACGCCAAAAACCGCACACGTCGTCGGTTTTTGCCAAACTTGAACGAGCTGACTTTGCATTCCGATGCTTTGGGTCGTGCGTTCAAGCTGCGCATTTCTTCAGCTGCTCTGCGCACTGTGGATCATCGCGGTGGCTTGGATGCTTTCCTTGCTAAGGCTAAAGACACAGACTTGTCTGACACAGCGCTGAAAATCAAAAAAGATATCGCCAAGGCACAGGCAACCGCCTAAGCTCTGCGATCGATGTGATTACGAAAAGCTCCGCCTGTGCGGGGTTTTTTGCGTTTTGCAGGCCGCCTGATGGGCGCAATCGGGCAGAGCTGTCGAATAGGAGTAGCTTCGAGGGGCTTTTGATACAGGCAATTGATTTTAAGTTAGTATCGTGTAGATTTCCTGTATTAATATTGCTGGATTTTAGCATGAACCCATTTTTGAAAGTTCCAACTCGCTATTGGTTTTTATCCTGCATGGGTGCCTTGTGGTTCGCCATGGGGGCCTTGGACTATGTGATGATCTCCTACAAAATTCCCGCCTATATGCAAGCTATGCCGGAAGATCTGCGCTATTGGTTTGACCGGCGACCGGTGTGGTTCACCGGCGTTTGGGCTATAAGCGTTTGGTCTGCACTGCTCGGATCTTTTTTATTACTGCTGCGGCGCAGGCAGGCGCTGCGCCTCTTTGTTCTGGCGCTGGTAGGGTTTATTATTGCGGCGCTTTGGGCCTATTTGTCTGAGGCGGCCAATATGGCGCATATGCAATCTACAATAACTCATATTTTCAATGGGTTAATTCTATTTTCACTGGTATATTTTATATTTTTCTGCCGGCGATACATTCAGACGGGTGTTTTGCGTTAGACGGAGCGGGGCAATCGCGCGTCATTGGTCTGATAGCTATAGCACCCTGCGCGTTGGCACGGCGCTCGTCTGCGGTGTGCGGATGTTGATCGCCCATTGACCAAACCCTTACTCTATTCCATATCCCACATATGACAGCTCTATCTCATATCAGAAACTTCTCCATCGTGGCGCATATTGACCACGGAAAGTCCACTTTGGCTGACCGGCTGATCCAGGAGACTGGAACCGTTAAGGAACGGGATATGCAGGCGCAGATGTTGGACAGTATGGATATCGAACGCGAGCGCGGGATCACCATTAAGGCCAACACAGTCCGAATTGATTACACGGCCCTCAATGGCGAGAGCTATGTGCTCAATCTGATCGACACGCCGGGCCATGTGGATTTTGCCTATGAGGTCTCCCGCTCCATGCGCGCGGTGGAAGGTTCGCTTTTGGTGGTGGACAGCTCACAAGGGGTTGAGGCGCAGACGCTCGCGAATGTGTACCATGCGCTTGATGCAGATCATGAGATTGTCCCAATTCTCAATAAAATTGATCTGCCAGCGTCCGATTGTATGCGCGTGGCGGAGCAGATTGAAGATGTGATTGGCATAGATGCGACAGAGGCGATACAGGTCTCCGCAAAGACGGGCCAAGGGATTGTTGAAACGCTTGAAGCCATTGTGCACAAGCTTCCGGCACCGAAGGGTGATATCAATGCACCCTTGAAGGCAATGTTGGTGGACAGCTGGTATGATTCCTATTTGGGAGTGATCGTGCTGGTGCGGATCATCGATGGAAAGCTGAAGAAGGGTGAACGGGTTAAGTTCATGTCCAACGGCAGCACCCACCATGTGGACCGCATTGGTGTTTTCCGGCCACAGATGGAAATGATTGATGAATTGGGGCCGGGCGAGATCGGGTTTTTGACCGCCTCGATCAAACAGGTGCGTGATACCCGCGTCGGCGACACCATTTGCCATGACAAGCAAACTGTAGAAGCGCTTCCTGGCTTCAAACCAGCGCAGCCGGTGGTCTTTTGTGGCCTGTTTCCTGTGGATGCGGCGCAATTTGAAGACCTGCGCGACAGTATCGATAAATTGGCCCTGAATGACGCGAGTTTCAGCTATGAGATGGAAACCTCGGCCGCGCTTGGCTTTGGGTTTCGATGCGGCTTTTTAGGGTTGCTGCATCTTGAGGTGATCCGCGACCGTATTGAGCGCGAATACGCGATTGACCTGATCACCACAGCTCCCTCGGTGATTTATGACATCCACATGCGCGACGGGCGGATCGAGCAGCTGCACAACCCGGCAGATATGCCCGACCTTACGTTAGTTGACCATCTTGAAGAGCCGCGGATCAAAGCGACGATTTTGGTGCCTGATGATTATCTTGGCGATGTTTTGAAACTCTGCCAAGATCGCCGCGGTGTGCAATTGGATCTCACCTATGCGGGTTCGCGTGCGATGGTGGTTTATGATTTGCCGCTCAACGAGGTGGTGTTTGATTTCTACGATCGCTTGAAATCTGTGACCAAAGGCTATGCCTCTTTTGATTACCAAATGATCGGCTATCAGCAGGATAATTTGGTGAAGATGAGCATTCTGGTCAATGACGAGCCAGTGGATGCGCTGAGCACAATGGTGCATCGAGACCGTGCGGATGCGCGGGGCCGGGCGATGGTTGAAAAGCTCAAAGATCTGATTCCCCGCCATATGTTCAAAATCCCAATCCAAGCGGCCATCGGTGGCAAGGTGATCGCGCGTGAAACTCTGAGCGCGATGCGCAAAGATGTGACGGCGAAATGCTATGGTGGTGACGCGACACGGAAGAAGAAACTCCTGGAAAAGCAAAAGGCTGGCAAAAAGAAGATGCGCCAGTTTGGCAAAGTCGACATTCCGCAAGAGGCGTTTATTTCAGCCTTGAAGATGGATGGTTAGGCGCGCTGAGCGGCTAGGCGTCTAAAAACACACGAACCGCAGCTTCGAATTCACGCGGTTTGTCCGCGTGCAGCCAATGGCCCGCCTGCGGAATTTTGGCGAAACGGGCTTTGGGGAAGAGGGCTTTGATGCGTGGGCGGTGCTCTGGACGCAGATAGTCCGAGAGGGCGCCGGTCAGGAACAGGGCCGGGGCGTTGAAATGGCCTGAGATGTCAGGAAACCCAATGATTTGATCCATCGAGGCGCTGAGGGCCGGCAGGTTGAGCCGCCAGCGTTGCGCGCTGACATTCAAGCTTTGTAACAAAAAACTGCGCAGGGCTGGATCCTCAATATGGGCGCTTAGGGCTTGATCGGCCTCTGCGCGGCTGGTGATGTGGTCGAGGGGCACAGATTGCATGGCGTCGATGACGGGCTGCTGGCTATGGCTATAGCCGACGGGGGCA
The DNA here is from genome assembly GCF_000738435.1 of Planktomarina temperata RCA23. Classification (NCBI taxonomy): domain Bacteria; kingdom Pseudomonadati; phylum Pseudomonadota; class Alphaproteobacteria; order Rhodobacterales; family Paracoccaceae; genus Planktomarina; species Planktomarina temperata. The sequence continues at coordinate 216,493 of NZ_CP003984.1, forward strand.
ATATCGGCAACGATGAGACGGCGGATCGGCGCGCCAGAAAGCGCGGCGACCATGGCCGCCTTGCCCCCCATGGAATGGCCCAAAAGATCAACCGGTTGACCCAAGGTTGTGGCCACTTCTTCGATATCTGCGGCCAAAGCGTGATAGCTGTGGTCCTCAGACCAGGGGCTTGCCCCATGGTTGCGCATGTCCAAAGCAATAACCCGGCGGTGATTGGCCAATCGTTTGGCAATCACACCCCAATTGCGACCAGAGCCAAATAGCCCGTGGGCGATGATCAAAGGGGTGCCGGCTTCAGAGCCATTTTCAGGTCCATGGGAGATCATATGTAACATATGGGCAATCTAATCTGGGTTTGCACTCTGCGCCAGCCCCGCTAGGGTGGCTGTGCTGTAATGAGGATACACTATGTCAACGCTTTCCCAAACCATACCGACGCAAGGCCTGCATCATATCACTTTGACCGGAGCAGGGCGACAAATTACCTTGGATTTTTGGGAGGGGATTTTGGGCATGCCCTTTGTTTTTGAACAGCCCAATCTCGACAACCCCGATGAGAGCCATTTGTATTTTGATCCTGGGGATGATCGTTTGATCACAGTGTTTTGCGATGAGACCCGGGCACCTCTGCCGGGCAAAACCCCGATTGTGCCAGGTGCCGTGCATCACATTGCTTTTTCGGTCAGCCAAGCGGTGTCGATACATTTGCCGGAAAAACTGGATGCGCTTGGGATCGCACATTCGGGTTTGAAAGATCGGGGGTTTATGAGCTCAATTTATTTTCGCGAGCCCTTGGGGCTGTTGATTGAGTTGGCGTCTTATAAGTTCACGCCGCCGCAGGGGGTGTCGCATGCGCGGGTGCTGTTTGAGGCGCATCGCATTCGGGTGGCGGCGGGGGATGCTGCGATTGCAGATCGGCATGTGGCCGAAGCCTTGGCGGTATTGGTGCATCGGCAGGTGCCAAGCTTGTCGGATATATAGGCCGGCGGGTGGCGCTGTGTGATGGCGGGCAAGGCCCGCATCACAGGCGCCCCACCCGCCGTCCCGTAGATCAGTAAATCGGGAAACGGGCGCAGAGCTTGGCGACCTCGGATCGGACTTTTGCCTCAACAGCTGCATTTCCCTCTTCGCCATTGGCTGCCAATCCATCGACCACTTCGATGATCCAATCGGCAATTTGGCGAAATTCTGCTTCGCCAAAGCCGCGGGTTGTGCCCGCTGGGCTGCCGAGACGGATCCCGCTGGTGATAGTTGGTTTCTCTGGATCGAAGGGCACGCCGTTCTTGTTGCAGGTAATATTGGCGCGGCCGAGGGCTTTCTCGGTGGCATTGCCCTTCACGCCTTTAGGGCGCAGGTCGACCAGCAAAACATGCGTATCGGTTCCGTGGGTCACCGTATCCAGACCGCCTTTGATCAGCTGATCAGACAGGGCCTGAGCATTGGCAATCACGTTTTGGATATAAGTCTTAAACTCAGGTTTCAAAGCTTCGCCAAATGCGACGGCTTTGGCGGCGATCACATGCATCAAGGGTCCACCTTGAATGCCTGGGAAGATGGCCGAATTAAACTTCTTGGCCAGGGCCGCGTCATTGGTCACGATCATCCCACCGCGAGGGCCACGAAGGGTCTTGTGCGTTGTGGTTGTCGCCACATGTGCATGGGGGAAGGGGCTTGGGTGTTCACCCGCCGCCACGAGGCCCGCGAAATGCGCCATATCAACGTGCAGATAGGCGCCAACGCTGTCGGCGATCTCACGCATACGCTTGAAATCGATTTGCCGCGGAATGGCAGATCCGCCCGCTACAATGAGCTTGGGCTTATGCTGAGTGGCCAGCTCTTGAACTTGATCATAGTCCAGCAAGTTGTCCTGTTTACGCACGCCATATTGCACAGCATTGAACCATTTGCCCGATTGGTTGGGCGCGGCTCCATGGGTCAAATGGCCCCCGGCATCCAAGGACATGCCGAGGATCGTATCGCCCGGCTGCAAGAGGGCTTGAAAGACACCTTGGTTGGCTTGGCTGCCCGAATTGGGCTGGACATTAGCAAATTCGCATCCAAACAGTTGGCAGGCCCGCTCCATGGCCAAGGTCTCGGCAATGTCCACATATTCACATCCGCCGTAGTAGCGCCGTCCAACATAGCCTTCGGCATATTTGTTGGTCATGACAGAGCCTTGAGCCTGCATCACGGCCTTTGAGACAATATTTTCGGAGGCGATCAACTCAATTTCATCGCGCTGGCGAGTCAGCTCTTTATCAATGGCCTGTGCCAAGGCTGGATCGGTATCGGCCAGATCTGCATTGAAAAACTGGGAGAGGCTGGATGTCATAGTATTGCTCCTTGGGCGGTTTGTGTCTTATTGCGTGTTTCCTATCGGAAATGTCAAAGGTTCCTGCCGCGACCTTTTGACCTGATTCCGGTTATTTTAGCCATGGCTTGCGTTTTTAGCCTGCCCCAGCATAGGGTGCGGAAACGGAGTTTCCGAAATGCACAAGACAGAGAATAAACGCATCGCCTTTTTGGCCAGTACCGCAGATTTGGCGCAGTCTGCAAGGAATACATTTGTGCACAGTTTTGGCGATTGCGACCCAAGCGCGGCGGAGGTGATCGTGGCGCTTGGTGGCGATGGTTTTATGCTGCAAACATTGCATGCGACACAGCATTTGGACGTGCCCGTTTATGGGATGAATCGCGGTACCGTTGGGTTCTTGATGAATGAGTTCTCAACCGAGGGCTTGATTGCGCGACTGGCGGCGGCCGAGGAGGCTGTCATCAATCCTTTGCGGATGCGGGCAACCTGTGTCGATGGCCAAACCCAGACAGCGCTGGCGATCAATGAGGTGTCACTCTTGCGTCAGGGACCACAGGCGGCAAAATTACAGATTTTTGTCGATGATCGGCTCCGGTTGAGTGAATTGGCCTGTGATGGAGCCTTAGTTGCGACGCCAGCGGGCTCGACCGCGTACAACTATTCCGCGCATGGTCCGATTTTGCCGATTGGCTCCGAGGTTTTGGCGCTGACGGCAATGGCTGCTTTTCGGCCACGTAGGTGGCGCGGGGCGGTCTTGCCGAAGGCTGCGAAGGTGCGGTTTGAAGTGATCGAACCTGTCAAACGGCCCGTCATGGCTGATGCGGACAATTGCTCGGTCAAGAATGTGATGTCGGTGGAGATTGAAAGCGCCGGGGATGTGGCGCATCGTTTGCTGTTCGATCCGGATCACGGGTTAGAAGAGCGGCTCATTCGCGAGCAATTTGCCTAATTGGGTGTAACAGCCGGGCCCGCATGCATGGCCCGGCTGTAATTTTACTTAGGTGCCTGAAGAGGACGCCAAGCCAACTGTTGCCACGATTGCGATCAGTGGCACAAAGTTTACAAAGCTGGATGCACCGAGTGCACCTTGTGCAGAAGAGGTTGTGCCAACCATAGATGCTGCGAATGCACCTGCAAGAACGAGTTTTTTCATAATGGATCTCCATCTAAATTTATTGACGTCATTTGAGTCGAGAACGGCCCTAATAGGCCACGCCTCATTTTATTGATGACAAGAAGTGACCAAAAATCAAGACGCGTTGATAAAACTTTTTATTTTTTAACATCACGTTAAGATCAAGCGGCAAAGAGTGCGTCCGGACTATTGGACGGCGCATCTCATGGTTGCGCATATCCCAATTTCTGTAGTGCCAAACGCACCTCGTCCAAAACAGCGGGATCATCTATCGTTGCAGGGGCCTTATAGGCTTTGCCATCCGCGATGCTAACCATGGTTGCGCGCAGGATTTTGCCTGAGCGTGTTTTGGGCAGGCGATCCACCACACAGGCCAGTTTGAACGCGGCAACGGGGCCAATCTTTTCGCGGACCAATGTGATCACCTCGGCGACAACTTGCTCAGCTGTGCGGGTGCAGCCGTCGTTGAGGCAGAGAAATCCAAGTGGCAATTGCCCCTTGAGCTCATCGCTCACACCGATCACGGCGCATTCGGCCACATCCGGGTGACTGGCCAAAACTTCTTCCATCCCACCGGTCGAGAGCCTGTGTCCTGCGACGTTGATGACGTCATCGGTCCGGGCCATGATGTAGAGATAGCCACCCTCATCAATCATCCCGGCATCACCGGTTTCATAATAGCCAGGAAAGGTGGTGAGGTAGGACTTAATGAAACGATCCGATGCATTCCAAAGGGTGGGTAGAGTGCCCGGGGGGAGTGGCAGTTTGACCGCAATGGCGCCCAACTCGCCAACTGGCACCTGATGGCCCCCTTCATCCAAGATTTGCACATCATAGCCCGGCATGGCCACGGTCGGGGAGCCAATCTTGACCGGCATGGCCTCAATACCCGCCGGATTGCCGGCGATGGTGAAGCCGGTTTCGGTTTGCCACCAGTGGTCATAGACCGGCACGCCCATGACCTCTTGCGCCCATTCAATGGTGTCCGGATCGGCCCGTTCGCCGGCCAAATAAAGCGCGCGCAACCGGCTCATGTCGAAATTTTTGATCGATTCGCCTTTTGAGTCTTGCCGCTTGATCGCACGAAAGGCGGTGGGGGCCGTGAAGAAACTGCGCACATCATGCTCGGCAATCACCCGCCAAAAGGTTGTTGCATCCGGCGTGCCGACCGGCTTGCCTTCAAAGACGACCGTTGTGTTGCCATGGATCAATGGCGCGTAACAAATGTAGGAATGCCCAACGACCCAACCCACATCAGAGGCGGCCCAAAAGACATCGCCAGGAACCACGTTGTAGATGTTTTTCATCGTCCAGTTTAACGCCACCAAATGTCCCGCGGTGGGGCGCACAACGCCCTTGGGCGCGCCGGTTGTGCCGGAGGTATACAGAATATAAGCCGGATGATCACCGGATACTGCCACGCAGGGCGCGGGGGGCACGCCCTTTTGCAATTCATGCCATTCAATGTCCTGAGGCCCCAACTCAGCTTCACATTGGGGGCGCTGGAAAATAACGCTAAATTCAGGTTTATGCGTTGCCAGATCAATCGCGCCATCGAGCAGTGGTTTATATTCAACAATGCGGCCGGGTTCGATACCGCAGGAGCCTGCAATAATCGCCTTTGGCGTGGCGTCATCAATACGCACGGCCAGCTCATTTGCGGCGAAACCGCCGAAGACAACCGAATGGATCGCGCCGATCCGGACACATGCCAACATGGCGACCAAGGCCTCAGGGACCATCGGCATGTAGATGACAACCCGGTCTCCCGCCACGACCCCTTTGGCAGCCAGCCCGCCTGCGAGGGCGGCGACTTGCTCTTGCAACTCTGCATAGGTGGTTTTGGATTTCTGTCCCGTGACAGGGCTGTCATAGATAATGGCCACCCGATCGCCATTGCCGGCCTCGACATGGCGATCCACGGCGTTGTAGCAGGTGTTGACCTGCGCGTCCTTAAACCATTCGTACAGGGGGGCGTCATCATCCCACAGAGCTTTGGAGGGCGCTTTGATCCAATCAATCGCCTCAGCAGCTTTCATCCAAAATGCCTCTGGGTCTGCCTGCCAACCGGCATAAACTTCTTTATAGGACATCTGATCGCCTCCACTTCAGTTTTGAGAAGGTTATTACCTATCACAGGCTTGGACGCAACATTGGGCTTGCGCTAACATTTTGGGATGCGATGATCCGCCATTGCATCATGCGGAACTCTCGTGGAAAATGGCTATTAACCCACTGTGATATCGGAGAGAGACCATGCAAAATATACGCGCCGAAGTGGTGTTGCCGACCAAACAATTGCGAGATGACATTCCGTTTTTCACCAAGACCCTTGGGATGCGGATGGATGAAATTTTTCCGGCCGACGATCCCAGCGTTGCGGTGTTTTCAGGCTATGGTTTGCGGGTGAGGGTGCAAAAGGACGCCCAGACTGCGCCGGGGGTGCTGCGCATCCTGTGTGATGATCCGATGTTGATTGCGGACGGTCAGACGCATTTGACCGCGCCCAATGGCACGCGCATCGAAATTGCCGCCCTTGCTCCGCCCGTGGTGATGCCGCCTGTTGCGCATGAATTTGTGATGCGCCGCATGGCCGATCAGGCGCCCTGGGTCATTGGACGCGCAGGCATGCACTATCGCGATCTTATTCCCAGCCGTTTGGGCGGTTCAATCATCGCCAGCCATATCCGTATTCCTGGCGGCGGGCCTGTGCCGGATATGGTACATTTCCACTCGGTCGGATTTCAGCTGATCTATTGCTACAAAGGCTGGGTGGATTTGGTCTATGAGGATCAAGGGCCGCCGTTTCGTCTCGAAGCTGGAAATTGCGTGATCCAACCGCCAGAAATTCGTCATCGTGTGCTCTTTGCCAGTGAGGATTTGGAGGTGATTGAGATTGGCGTGCCCGCAGAACACATCACCACGATAGATCATGACATGGATCTGCCAAACGCGCATATACGCCCGGATCGGCTGTTTGAGGGGCAAAGGTTTGTTCATTACAAAGCGAATGAAACCGAATGGCGCCCGTTTCGCCTGCCAGGGTTTGTGGCGCGCGATACGATGATTTGTGCCAATACAGGCGCGGTGGCGGGGGTTCAGGTGGTCAAACCAGGGCCGGGCAGCCCTGTTTGGGCCCGCCACACGAGCGACATTCACTTCACTTTTGTCCTGAATGGTCAATTGACGCTGCAAAGCAAGGCGCAGGCGGCGCAGACCCTTGTGGCAGGCGATGCTTTTGTCATCCCGCCGGATATGGCTTGCCTTTATAGCGCACCGTCCGAGGATCTTGAGCTTTTGGAGGTCAGTTTGCCTGGTGACTTTGAGACCCATTTGGAAGACAGCGTTTAAGCCGTCAACGGCAATGGCATTTGCAGGGTAGACGGGGTTCGCCATTGGGTATGTAATGCGCAAGAGCGGCGCGGGGCGTCGATTTTGAAAGGTGATCATCATGAGCAATGATTTAATTCTCGCAGCGTCTCAGGTTCGCCTGAAAGCCTATGTGCCCTATTCCAATTTCGCGGTCGGGGCAGCGCTGCGCAGTGCTAGCGGCGCAATTTATGTTGGATGCAATGTCGAAAATGTGGCCTATCCCGAGGGAACCTGCGCCGAGGCTGGTGCGATTGCCGCCATGTGCGCAGGGGGGGAATATGAGATTGTTGAAGTGGCTGTTATTGCCGGTGGAGACCGTCCCGTACCGCCCTGTGGTGGCTGTCGCCAAAAGCTGGCGGAATTTGCCAAGGGGCCGGTGACCGTGACGTTACTGGCAACCAGCGGCGCGCAAGAACGTACACAGGTGGCGGATTTGCTGCCGGGTGCTTTTGATTTAGATCATCTGACAGCTGGTGCTGAGGACCCGAAAGCCTAATGCTGACCCGTGACCTTCTTTTGGCTTTGCGAGAAGGCTGGCCCGTGCCGCCTGAAGCGGTGCAGGCTTTTGGGGCCAATTTGGGGGCGGATGAAATCAGTGACGCACAGGCTGGCGCATTTGCTATGGCAATTTGTTTGCAGGGGCTGAGCGAGGAGGGGCGCGTGGCCCTGACACTGGGTATGCGAGACAGCGGCAAAGTGCTCAACTGGGATCTGCCTGGCAAGGTGATCGACAAGCATTCTACAGGCGGCGTGGGGGATTCAGTCTCCTTGATTTTGGCGCCGATGCTGGCGGCGGTTGGCGCCTATGTTCCGATGATTTCCGGGCGTGGATTGGGGCATACGGGCGGGACCTTAGACAAATTGGAGGCTATCCCGGGCTTGAAAACAAAGTTCTCCGAGGCCGAATTTCGCGCCATTGTGGCCAAGGTCGGTTGCGCAATCGTGGCACCAAGCCCGGATATCGCGCCGGCCGATCAACGCCTCTATGCGGTGCGGGACGTGACAGGGACCGTACGATCTCGTGATTTGATCACCGCTTCTATTCTGGCCAAGAAGCTGGCCGCTGGGCTGGAGGGTTTGGTGCTGGATGTCAAAACTGGTTCGGGCGCTGTGATGTCAGATCTGGGTCAAGCGCGAGATTTGGCGCAGGCTTTGGTTGCCACGGCCAATGGGGCAGGTTGCCCCACCAACGCGGTTTTGACGGATATGAGTCAACCGCTGATCCCCAGTATTGGCAATGCGCTTGAGATTGCCGATGTGATGCGCGCCTTTGAGAGCGGGCAAGGGGCGATGGTCGAGGTGGCGCTTGAGCTTGGCACGCAGCTTTTGGCGCAAACGCAAATGTTTCTAACTGAGACTGGCGCGCGGGACGGCTTGCGGGCAACCTTGCAAGATGGCAGTGCAAAGGCCCGGTTTGGGGCGATGGTCAGCGCGCAGGGGGGGCCTGAGAATTTTGCAGATCGCTGGCAAGATTATCTGGAAATCGCTCCGGCTTATGAGCTGCGCTCACCCGGTACAGGCTATCTAGCTGAGATGGATGGGGCTGCGCTGGGGCAGGCTGTGGTTGCCCTCGGCGGCGGGCGGCAACGCGAAGATGATCGGATCGATCATTCCGTTGGCCTGTCGGACATTGCCCCGCTGGGCACGCATCTGCGCAAAGGCGCGCTGATCGCGCGGCTGCATTGCCGAAGCTCGAAACAAGCCGAAATGGCCATGCGCGCTGTTCAGGGTGCCGTGACTTTGAGCGCAGAGCCTCCGGTGTTGCCGGCTCTGATCATTGAGCGGATTACGCCAACAAAGGTGACAAAACATGGCTAGGGCTTTATTGGTGGTTCTGGATTCTCTGGGCTGTGGGGGCGCGCCCGATGCTTCGGAGTTTGGGGATGCGGGGGCCAATACGCTGGGCCACATCATTCAGGCGCGTCAGGGTGATCTGCATATGCCGAATTTGGCCGCCTTGGGCCTGGGGGAGGCTTTGCAACATTCAAGCGGCATGTCCTCTCCATGGCCGGCTGCGCGTTCTGGGGTCTGGGCGGTGGCGCGCGAAATCTCCAAGGGTAAAGATACCCCATCGGGCCATTGGGAGTTGGCAGGGGTGCCAGTGCCTTGGGATTGGCACTATTTTCCTGATGAAACGCCGGCGTTTCCGCCGCAGGTCTTGGCGGCGCTTCAAAACTTTGCAGGCGGCAGCCTGGCAAATTGCCACGCCTCTGGCATGCCAGTGATTGAGGCATTTGGCGCCGAGCATCTGCGCTCTGGTCTGCCGATTTGTTACACCTCTGTGGACAGCGTGTTTCAGATTGCGGCCCATGAAGAGCATTTCGGCCTGCAAAATCTTTATGATCTTTGCCAAGACATGGCGGGCATTCTGCATAAGATGAAGGTCGGGCGTGTGATTGCACGGCCCTTTGTTGGATCTTTGGAAACGGGATTTCAGCGCACGCTGAATCGCAGGGATTTTGCGATGGATCCGCCGTCTGCAACCCTTTGCGAGTGGGTGATGCAGGCCGGCCGGCCCGTCCATGCGATTGGCAAGATCGGAGACATTTTTTCGATGCGCGGGATTACGCGCTGCCGCAAGGGCAGTGACGCGCAGCTGATGGAGCATTTGGCCGATGAGATGCGGCAGGCGCCCGATGGCAGTTTGACCTTTGCCAATTTTGTGGAATTCGACACGCTCTTTGGCCACAGGCGCGATGCGGAAGGCTATGCGCGGGCGCTGGAATGGTTCGATGCGCAGATTGGTCCCATTCTGGCCCAAAGCCGGCCCGATGATCTGGTGATCTTTACAGCCGATCATGGCAATGATCCGACATGGCGCGGCACAGATCATACACGCGAGCAGGTGCCTGTGCTTGTTCATGGACAGAATTTGGCACAAACTCAGGTTTCTGATCGCATGATTGCGTTTCAAGATGTGGCCGCAACGGTGGCCGCGCATTTGGGTGTTGTGGCACAAGGGCAGGGTAGGAATTTCTTATGAGCTGGAAAACATTTCCGAAAATTGAGTTGCATCTGCATCTGGAGGGCGCGGCGGATCCGGCCTTTATCCGGGGTCTCGCGCAAGAGAAATCTGTCGATATTGGCGGGATTTTTGATGAGGAAGGCGCGTATAAATACAGCGGATTTGGTGAGTTTTTGCAGGTCTATGAGGCGGCCACCCAAGCATTGCAAAGCCCAGAAGATTTTCAGCGCCTGACGCAATCGGTGCTGGAAAACCTTGCTGAGCACAATGTGGTTTATGCCGAGACCTTCGTCTCCCCCGATTTCTGCGGTGGCAGAGATCTGGGCGCTTGGCGCGAGTATCTACATGCTATGCAAGAGGCGCATGTGGAGGGGGTCACGCTGAAAGGCATCGTCACCTGCATCCGCCATTTCGGGCCAGATAAAGCGCGGGAGACGGCCCTTTGCGCTGCTGAGACAGCGGGGGATTGGGTTGTCGGCTTTGGCATGGGCGGGGCAGAGGATGCCGGCAAAGCCGGGGACTTTGCCTATGCTTTTGACATGGCGCGCGAAGCTGGGCTGCGCTTGACCTCCCACGCTGGCGAATGGGGCGGAGCGCAATCGGTTTGGGATACGATTAACGATTTACGCATTGAGCGGATTGGCCATGGGGTGCATGCGATTGAGGACCCTAAGTTGGTCGATTACCTTGCCGAAACGGGACTTGTATTGGAGGTAAACCCTGGCTCCAATATTGCCCTTGGCGTCTATCCGAGCCTGGAACAGCACCCGATCGCCAAGCTGCGGGACGCAGGGGTGAAGGTCACGGTCAGCACCGATGACCCCCCATTTTTTCACACCGATATGACGCAAGAGTTCGAGCAATTGGAGAGGGTGTTTGGCTGGGGCGTAGATGATTTCCATGCGCTCAATGCCACAGCCCTTGATGCAGCGTTTTGTGATGCTGACACCAAAGAGGCTTTGGCCAAAACTCTGGAAAACTAGGGTCTGGTGTCACACCGCGGCAATCTTAACGTCATTTCAAAGACCTCTGCATAACCCAGCCGCCAAGCCAAATGACTTTGCCCGGTGGCAACACCGGGCTGCGCCTGCCTGCCCCGCGGCAGGCGCATTCACCATCTGGGTATACTGATATACATGGTTATGGCTCAAATTTTGCGGTGATTTCACCACGGCACATATGCGCCCGCCCAGGCCTTTCGTGTTGAAATGGCGTTATGCAGAGGTTTTTTTGAAGCAACCGCGCATTGTCAAAACCGCAATTTTGCACCAGTATCGGCTCATGTAATCCTTGTAATTGGCTAAATCCTATGACCCTTACCATTGTTGATCATCCGCTTGTGCAACATAAGCTGAGCTTGATGCGCGATAAGTCGACACCGACCAATCAGTTTCGCCAATTGCTGCGCGAGATCAGCCATCTGATTGCCTATGAGGTGACGCGGGATTTGCCGCTGGAGCTGTGCGACATTGAAACGCCCATGCGCTCTATGCAAGCGCCTGTTTTGACGGGAAAAAAACTGGCCTTGGTCTCTATTCTTAGGGCCGGGAATGGGTTGCTGGATGGGGTTTTGGAATTGATTCCCTCGGCAAGAGTGGGGTTTGTGGGGCTTTATCGCGATGAAGAAACCCTACAGCCTGTGCAATATTATTTCAAAGTGCCCGATGATCTGCAAAACCGCGTTGTGATCGCCGTCGATCCCATGTTGGCTACTGGCAACTCGAGTGTTGCGGCGATTGATTTGCTCAAACAGGCGGGCGCGCGCAATGTCAAATTCCTCTGCCTCTTAGCTGCCCCTGAAGGCATTGCCCGTATGCAAGAGGCGCATCCTGACGTCGATATCACAACAGCCGCGGTTGATGACTGCCTCAGCGATATCGGCTATATCCTTCCTGGCCTTGGCGATGCGGGCGACAGGATGTTTGGGACGAAGTGAAGGGTTGGATGTGTTCCAATAATGCAAAGCTTGCATAATCGCTGAAGGTCATTCATGTTTCACCACGTTAGAGCGATCCCGATAAGATATTCATTATTTTTTTGATGTAAGTTTTTATATGAACAACAAACCGACCTCAACGACCGTAATAGAACCGACTGAAATTGCGGTAACCCAAACCATAATCCGGGCTCAAAACGGGGATGTGATTGTGGCAGACGAACCGGTTTGCGGATGCGATTGTCAGACCGAGTGATTGAAGACATCGCGATGCGCCTTGGAAAATCGGGCCATGGTTTTGGGGCCATGCCGCAACGTGACGATACCAACAATTTTTTGGGAGATGTTGACCCCTCGTCGCAGGCGGAGGAACTGAGTTATTTTATCGGTGAAAATATTGATTGCTGGGACGTTCTGCAAAGGAGAGAGTTTGCCTCTTTCATGGCAGATTTGCCAGGCCGTCAGGGCGTGCGGGGATTTTTGAAACACCTGAAGGGTGGCGGTATTATCGCTGATACAGCGGGCCCCTTACAGACGATTTTAGCCATCGGAGGAACTCGCGCGGCCTTGGCGGAGAATGGCTACAACGAACGGTTCAACGGCACGCGCGGCCCTCATTTCATGTTGCAATGGCGTTATACAGAGGTCTTTTGAAATGAACGCGCTCTAATAGAGACGTCGAAAATTAGTGGCTCTGAAATTGGGTGCTCGGCAAGTAATGCTCACTTAATTCTTTCAAAATGCGTGTCGTTGCACCTCCATGATTGTGGATAAAATTCGAAATTTGGTCATTGTTGACGTTCGGGGTGAAATTACGCCAATGGGTTAACAGATCATCAGGTGTGGCTAATTTGATCAATACACCGTCTTCGATTGCCTCTAAACCAGGGTACTCGATGCCCCATATGCTGGGGCCTACAACTACGGAATTCAGTAGACGTAGAGGTTCAATGATATTGTGGGACCCCTCGCCATTGAAACTATCACCAACGAACACCGATTGGGCCAATGCGTAGTAGAAATTGATTTCACCTAAACTGTCACCAAACAAACCATCACAATCAGCAGGTAAGGGCGTTAGCATTGAAAGGTCTGCTGCAAAATCCCGTGATCGGACGGCCATATTTAAACCTGCGTTACGCAATTTTTGCTTGGTCTCTTCAAAATTCTTTGGATGGCGAGGCACATAGATTATGAACGGTTTAGTTCCAATTGTATGTTTCAAAAGCTCCTGAATTACAGGTATCAACATTGGATCTTCGTCGGGGGCCGTACTCGCAAGGCAAATGCGAAGTCGTTTTGGATCAATGGTTTCCAAAAGTGCACCAGCTGCGTCAAGCTGTGTTTGCGGGATAGTTTGTTCGAATCTCAATTCGCCTGTTACGCGAACATTTTTGGCTCCGAAGTGACGAAATCTTTCTGCATGACGTTGAGATTTGGCGAGTATTAAGTCAAATCCCTGGATACTACGTGCGCGTATTCGTCCAAACCCCTTTTGATCGCGCGCAAAGCTTTTGTCTGGGTATTGTGCTTGTGCCATGATCAAAGGCACCCCTAGACGTTTTGCTTGGGCAATCATTTGTGGCCAAAGTTCAATTTCCATAATCATGCCAAATCTAGGCTTATGATTACAAATGAATCGACGCAGGGCCCAGGGTAATTCGATGGGGGTCCAGCGCAGATATAAACGTTTCGCGGCAATATCATCTGCAAAAAGTTTCGACGCTTCGGCCCGCCCGGCTGCTGTTATAGTCGTCAGCAAGATTGTTTCACCACGATCTATCAAACTGCGAATGAGCGGATCTGCTGCACGTGTTTCTCCTAAGCTGACGGCATGTACCCAAATTGTGTCTGGTGGTACTGGTGATCCACCTCCAAATCTTTCGCGCAAATTTGTTATATATAAAGATTCCGAACGGCTACGGTACCACAGGTATAAAATTATCAATGGCAAAGCCAAATGCCAAAGGATTGACCAGAGACATAAAACAAGACGATCTGACAGACGGTTTGGAAACATTAGATCCAGCCCCGTTGATGACCCAACATCCGGGCTTGAGCGATCGTAGCTAAATAGCTGTGTGATGACAAATGATCCGGCATCACAGATGCATCACAAATCGAAAGGCCATCAATTCCATGGACTCGAAAATCGGGTGCGACAACGCCATCACGCGCTGTGGTTGCCATACGGTTTGACCCGATCAAATGATAACCAGAATATACACCAGTGCGGATCAATGTTTCATCATCGATATGGTTGGAATGCGGCGCAAATCCCATTTGGAAAATCAAGTTACGGGCATGGCTTAACGCCTGCAGTGTTGTTGTCATATCGCGCTGGTCGGCTAAAAATCCTGGATCAATACGTAATTCCTTTGATGTCAATTCAACCGACCCTTCGGAATAGGGCCAAAGTGCATACATTCCCAAAGAAGCGCCCCGTACTTTTTCGAATACGATCCCTTTTGTGCCAACTTGTGATCGGTCTTGGGTGAAATGTACCAATTGAATGCGATACGGATTTTCCCATTCGACATTCAAACCGGCTGATGCACCTGGGCCGCGCAAAATGGTGTCAGACTGACCCGTCAAAAATTTGAACCCTTCAGCCAACGCTTTAAAATCACGGGTTTTTTGATTCAGCGTATCATGTTCGGGGCAAGAAAACGGGATGCGCAAATTTGCGTGATCTTTTAGGTGTCGACCAACATGAGGTTGATCCAATTTGCCCGCAATTCCAGCTCGACGCAGCATCGCACTATCACCAATACCAGACTGTAGTAAAAGGGTGGGGGATCCAATAGCACCAGCAGACACAATGATTTCCTGTGCGTGTATTTCAACGCCATCTACCAAAACAACTCCTGAAACCCGACTATCGGTAAAGATTAATTCTTTTGCGGTTCCTTGAACGATCGTGAGCTTTGACTTTTTGGCTTGGCGGTAAAATGCCTCCAAGTGGTTGTGTCTTAAACCCCATCGCGTATTCACATGCAGGGGTGATGCTCCAAAGAAATCATCATCAGGGTCGTCCAGCAAACGGGCACCGTCAGCCACCGTCGCTTTCAAAAACAGTTCGCTCAGACCATCTGTCCATGTGTGAACGCGCGGCGCAGCGTTCGATGCTCCTGGTGATAACTCACGTAAGATATCTGAAAAATTTAACCCAATTTTGTCATAGACTTGGGCATATCTATGGCGGGGCCCAGCATATGCTACATTACCATTGATCCGAGAGGATCCACCCAACCCTCGCCCAGCGAGTATGGGCCGCGCAAATCCACCAGCGCTCGTCAAAGGGATAGATCGCCAAACATCCACAAAACGCGAATTGCCTATAATTTTACCGACCATCAATGGAATACGCTGGAAAATGTGACGCCCACTGCTGACACCTTGTTCAATCAAGGCAACGTTCAATTCTGCACGTGTTGCCATGCGGGCCAGTTCTAACCCCGCGGAACCACCACCCACGATCACGAGGTCAAATTCAGGGACGGACAAATTCCACTCCCTGCGATACAAGCCAATCATGCTGGGTTTCTGCCATCGTCCAGTCAAAGGGTGTATCGATATCATTAGCAATCGGATTGGATAGTGTTACGAATTTTGTGCCAGCGGGTGAAAAACCTAGCCCGTTTTTAAGGTTCGTTACACAGCCAGCATAAAACGCCCCATCCACAAAACGATATTCTCTGACTCGCTCTTGGCGTGTTTCAGTTTTGGGACCAGTTATGATCGGCCCAGATGATAATTCGATGATATCTTCTGGCGCTTCTGCAGGGGCGGTACAGGATACGACCGTTGGATTCTTCTCCAACGCTGACACCAGTCGTTCCAAATCGACCTTTATCCGTAACGGCGACGTGGGTTGTAACAGAATATAATTATTTGAGTTCGTGGCCTCACAGACATCCAGAACTACCTCCGCCATGCTGGCTGTATCGTTGGCCAACTGCTTGGCCCGATTGTGCACCAACAAATTCATTGCCCGAGCCAGCTCCGCCACCTTGGGATCATCAGTGGTACATAGAACCTGTGCATCTAATTTGTTCGATAGCCATTTTGCAGCAGCAAATGACCAATTCACCAAAGGCGCATCGCGAAAGATTTTGGTGTTTTTTCCAGGAATTCCTTTGGATCCTGCCCGGGCTGGTACCACGATTAACAAAACTTAGTCTGCCAATGCGTTCAATGCATCCGCAAGCGCTGCATAATCTTCGACCGATCGGCCCAAAACGACGGGGATTGCGATTTGTCGTTCCAAAAGCGCGAGGGTTTCCATCGCGGCAGGGGTGCGTGTGTCGAACCCCATGTGATCCCAAAATACCGAGCAATGCCAATTCATAGCATCAGGTAAATTTTTTGTTCCAAAACCCATGTCACTCAATAGGGCGATTGTGCTATCGCGCAAATTTTTATCTTTGACTTCGAAAATCACGGTGTCAAACGCAGGTTCGGCTTCCTCTGGGATTGCGCGTTTTTTAAACGCTGGGACCGTGACACCATCACACAATACTTTGAAGCGTTTTCCAGATTCCTCTAAGATGTAATCCAGTTTTGCCAATTGCGCCTTACCAACGACGGCATTCAATTCACTCATACGATAGTTGAAGCCTGTGATTCCTGCACGATCTAATCCCCGTGGTCTACCCTCTAGATTCATGTGGCCGTGATCGTGATACCAGCGCGATTTTTCGGCCATTTCAGCGTTTTGTAAAATCACAAGGCCGCCTTCGCCAGTTGTTATTGTTTTACCAAAATCAAAACTGAAGACACCTGCATCACCCAACGTTCCAGCATATTGACCATTATATTTTGCGCCAACGGCCTCGCAGGCGTCTTCGATCACAGGCAGTTTGTATTTTTTAGCAATGGCTTTGATTTCATTCATACGTGCGGGAACGCCTAACATGTGAACCGGCATAATTGCTTTTGTCTTTTTTGTAATCAATCCTTCCAATTGGGTAGGATCCATATTTAAGGTCTCATCTGATCCTGCGATCACGGGCGTTGCCCCACAGTCTACGATGGCTTCGACCGTCGCGATAAAGTTGAAACATTGCGTGATTACTTCGTCCCCGTAGGTAACACCCAATGACTTCAACGCGACTTTGATCGCCGCGGTACCTGATGAAACGCATAGGGCATCATTCGCGCCTAGTTTGTCACGAAACGCTGCTTCTAATTCCCGAACATGATAGCGTTTGCGCATTGGTCCGAAACCATGTGCAAATAAAACGCCACCTTCATCCATCAATTCATTTAGGGCTGCACGTTCTTCTTCGCCGATCAGTTCAAATCCTGGCATTACAGCCCCCTAATTATTTGTCACATCCCGGAAGGTCGTACGGCTGCTTTTTGATCAGCTCCGGTTTGATTTTATGGCAATCCTTCATCGCTTGCAAGGGCGGCCTGCTACGCAACGCTGACTGCGGAAGTTGTTGGTTGTAGAACCAAATGTAACGGTGCAGCGTCGCCTCGATTTCTTCATCGGATCGGACATGATAGCTCTGCAAGACCTCCTCGACACGACCATTGAACCGCCCGAACTGTATGAAGACGCATCCGGGCAGGGACGCTTCAGATCGCGCAGAAAGCGCCGGGCGGTTGGCCGCCGTCTTGTTGTTGCAGACAAGGGTAAAAACCCACCTCGTCGCCCGATCAGTCGCCACGAAGTGGCAAACAATTAAAAGACCTCTGCATAACCCAACTGCCAAGCCAAAACACTTTGCCCGGTGGTAACACCGGGCTGCGCCTGCCTGCCCCCCGGCAGGCGCATTCACCATCTGGGTATAGTGGTATATATGGACATTGCTCAAATTTTGCAGTGATTTCATCACCGCTCATATGCGCCCGCCCAGGCCGGCGCTGCCCTCATTTCATGTTGAAATAGCGTTATGCAGAGGCCTTTTAGAGGGGTAGGACAGGCGCGTTCGCACTTTGGGCATTCGTGACCCTGACCTAACAGCGAGTTGAACACGTGTTCTAGGCAGGTTGCATCATCTGGGAACTGTTTGAAGAATTGGCGGACATTGCATTGGTTTATGCAATAATGATCATAGAATGTATCTCAGGGGGATACCCCCTTTTTAACTTTCAATTTTTCAGCAGAACGGAACCGGCTACAGAACAGTTGAAAATCGCTGCGGTAGCTCATAAATTTCCTTAGTCTTGAAGTATCCCCAAACGTATTGACGAGGAAACTTTTCAGTCTGCTTGGTTCGCATTCGATCTCGGAATTTTTTCAATTCGACATCGGTTCCTTTGAAATCGGCATTCTGGATAATTGCGTGATAATTTTGCAAAGTCCGTGCCCAAGGGTGATCATTGACCGCAATCCCGCCACTGTCTTCGGCAGTTTGCAAGATTTCTAGTTGCCGTTGCGCGCGCCGCTCAATTGTTGGCAGATCGAAGTACTTTAGGTGCAAGAGATAAAGATCTTCGGGCATATGCCTGGGTCCGAGCGTATTTCTGTGCCCACCTGGTCCAAAAGAAACCGGTCCGCCCACGATGCAGGGTTTTGAATAATTGCGATTAGGGCGGAAAAAACGGCGTCTCGACAGGAAGCTTTCTCCATCCTCTATCGCGAGTGGCTCGTGTTCTGGAATATGAATGATCTCCAATCCCAATGGAGACATGTTTTTAGGAGATTGCGCTGTCAGGTAGTGTTTTTGGATGTAGTCATAGACGTTTCCACCGGTTTTCGGATCAGCAATAACAAATTCGTCGACGTCTGACACAATCATGTAACGGTAAAATTCTAACATAGCGCTGGCAAAAAAACCCATCATGCGCCACCGGTTGACTTCAAATAATGTAAATGACTCGTCTCTGGGGACATTCATGCCATGGGCAAAGGGCGCGATCTCGCGGTGCCTCGGGTCGTTTCCGTGGCTATAAATGTAGATATTCTCTGCACCAATTTGATCTTTGTAATATTTGTACCAGCGCTCCAAGAAAAAATAGTCTTTGTATACCATGGTCAAAACGCCGAGTGGCTGTTTTTGTCCGTGTTTTGAAAGCGGTTCTGTGTTCATGGCGTGGTTTTCCGTATCCGTGTTGAGATTTGCCATAAAGGTTGCGTGGGGAATGTTTTTATGGCCGTAGTTTGGAATGGGTTTTCCGATTTCTGCCATGGGCACTAACGGATGTACCAATTTTCGCTCTGGGATATCAAAGCCCCACTCTTTGGACGTCTCGTAGAGTTGCGCTTCCATATGCGTAAATCCGCGATGTCCGATCCCCAAAACTTTTTGCTGCCAGTAGTCTTTTTTGAGATTATAGAGCTGCGTGCTGCCGTCGCGATATCTAATAAGGCGATATTTCCCATAGCGAATTGCAACATTATCTTGGAGGAAGGTTGGAATAGCCCTTTGCGGTGCGGGCCTGCCGCGAATTAATGGGCGTAATGACTTCCCTAAACTATCCTTGCGGGGTGCTACACTGTCCGTATAATCCAAAACAGTAGGACCAACATCAATCAAGCTGACAGGATCATAAATCTCCTGCCCCTGCGGGTTGGCGGGGTCAAAAACAATAAGTGGCACCCTGGCGGCCTGTTCCCAAAGAGTTTTCTTTTGAAAGCGGTTTAGATTTCCAAGGTGAAATCCGTGGTCTGATAGAATGACAACGATTGTATTTTGAGCATGTGGTGAAGCTTGAAGCGCATCCCAGACCCGACCAATGTGATAGTCAACATGGCTAACAGCGGAAAAATAGTTTCGAACGCTATGTTGCCACCAGCTATGATCTGACTTCGCCAGTTCAGGCGTTTCCCGCAGCTCATATTTTGTAAAGTCATTTGTTGAAAATCCCTGCTCCCATTCGGCAGGACGCGTAAAATTATCAACATTATAGAGGTCTTTGAACCGGATTGGGGTCACCCGAGGGCCGTGCGGGCTGTAAAAACCGACTTCGCGGTAAAACGGTGCGGCGTCGTTATATGAATTCAGAAATGAAATGGCAGAGTCGGCTGAATGCGCGTCATAGTAATGTGAATCCTCGCCTGGATCTGTGGTTGCATATCCGCCGCGATGGCCACCCAGCGCAACGGCTGACTTAAATTTGGTCGGGGTCCAGTCGAAAAGCGGAAATGATTTTGGCGCATCATCATATAAGACCTTGTGATATTTTTCGTCCATCGCACCAAAGTAATGATGTACTTTTCCACCGGAGGAGCAAAAATACCCGTGTGTCTTTAGATCAAAACTCCACATCTGTTTTGGGGAAATATGGTTGAAGACATAGTCGTTGTTTGAAACCACGCCCGATTGATGCGGGGCTATGCCAGACATAAGACTGGCTCGTGATGGGTCGCACAATGGGGCAGCACAATAGGCGGCTCGAAATACACTTGCGCGTTCGCAGATGCGATCAAGATTCGGCGTTTGGAGTTTTTCCTTGAATACGGATCTATAGTCCCAATAGGCCGCACAGTCGTCCATACTGATGAAGAGAATATTCTTTGTCATCACGCTAAACCTCTATATCAAAAGGGACGGCGCCTATGGCTCCATCGTCAGATAGAATATCCAGAATTGTCTGAGTTGTTTGGGCCCAGGGCTTTTGTCCATCTACCCGAATGATATTGCCCCCCCTGTCCTTGTGATGGTCGAGACAAGTTTGATGTAGCCGCTCCAATTTCTGATAACATTGCGATAATTCCTGTTCGGAAAAACTCCGATACCGTTTTGGCAGCCCCTTGGGGCGCGATTTGCACCGTTCAATCGCCAAATCAATCGAGCATCCAATATGGATGACCGTGTCAAAACATGGGACATGTTTCAGATAGGTGTCGATATTCGAATAGGTGTTCGGATACAGAAAAATCGCTGAGCCTCGGTGCAAAAAACCCTCATCAGAGAGTGCAGGACCCACGGCGTCTGTGGCCTGTTTGGAAAAGTGATATTGAGCCAAGAGATCAAAAAAGTCTAAATTTCTGTCCTGCTGTAAGATTGCATTTTCAAATACGATTCTGAATATTTCTGGGTAGCAATGCGCAAATTCAAACGTCGCGAAAAACCATCCGCGTCCCCTCTTTCGCCGAATATATCCACGTTTCCTTTTATGGTGTTGCAAAACACGTTCGGCACGTTGGTTTAATGTTTCGATATTAATGGCGTGGTCGGCCGATTTTTCTAGCAATGTTTTAACCAAGGTTGATTTGCCAGAACCGGGCAAACCTAAGAGCTCAACCAACATTTACGGTGCCATTTTGCACAAGATATGATAGATATCTGTTCCCTCGTCGTTATGCTCTAGAACCAGACTTTTTTCAACGACTTCAAAGCCATAACTATTAAGGAGCTTGGTGAGTTCGTTTTCCGACAACCAGCCTCCCATTGGACTATTTTCATGTGGGGTGAAGCCTGTTTTGCGGTTGTGACCGAGTTGGATAATTGCATATTTCTTTGTAACTCGTGCAAACTCACGCAATATTTCCTTTGCAACACTGAAGACAACGATATCGCGCAGAAAACGTGTGCTTACGAGTAAATCGAATTCTTTGTCCTTGAATGGTAAAGACGCTGCATCTCCAACGCGGGCATCAATTCCATCAAAATCAGAGCCTAATGTTTTTTGTGCTGTCGAAATCATATCTTCAGACGCATCTAATCCCGAAATTTTAAACCCTTTTTTACGGTACATCGGAACGAAACGGCCTGTTCCAAAAGGGATGTCTACGACCGACATTCCATCTGGGAGCTGGTCTAGGAGCTGCGCCATTTGTTCCTGCTCGACATGCCACCAAGCTTGTTTCTTGCGCTTTTTCTCGTAATTGCTCGCAATATCTTTATAGTATGTATCGCCTTTTGGCCGACCTTTGGCCACAATTTTTGGAGATTTCATTCTTATTCCTTTCCTCCCGTTTTCCGGCACTGATGCGGTTAACAGTCCAGACAACGCTGATCGGGCTTTAAATTCAGGCCCTCTGGAAATATGACAGAAGTTGTCGGAAGTTCAATGCGAAAACTCAAATGACTTCACCTGTATTGCCAAAACGTGACATTCTTGGGGCATCGTTTTTTGAAAACACACTCGTAAAAAAATTTGGATGTTATTAGGGCGGTGCGGTAAAGCGCCTGGTCGCAATTTGAGGAATTTGGCGTCGGAAAAATGAGACAAAAATAATAAGGCCGTACTAACTTCTCTCCCAGCGCTCACCATATCACCCTGGGTTGCAAATCGCCTGTAGGCCGAGCCATGCGCCGTCGGGAAGGGCGGGAAGGGCGGTTGGTGCGGGGGGCTGTGCGGCGGATGCTGGTCTGCGCTGATCTGACAGGGCTATTTTGGCCAATTGGTCCACCTGCCGGCTTGAGAGCTCGTTTGAGGTGATCAGGCTGATGGAGACCAATGGTCCGGCGTCTTCGAGGAACATGCCGAGCGGATCGACTTGATTTAACGTGGCAATGGCGGAGGCGACATAGGCTGCCGTCACGGCCGGATCGTCCGATTGCCCCACCATATTGTCAAACACTATCACTTTGCCGCCGGGCAAAACGATGGGTGCGGCGCGTTGCCCGGGGAGGACGCGCAGTTCAAGCGCGGTATTCGGTGCCAGGCGCTCCACTAGGAGCGCGGCGCTGCGGATGCCTTCTGGGCTGGTGCAATAAGGACCGGCCAATTGGCCAATGCGCTGTGCAAGCACCTGGCCGAGCTGGATGCGTTTGGCCTCAGGCAAGACGTTACTTGCATAGCGGGTCATGGCTTGCGGCCCCCAAATCAGGGTTGCAAAGCTGAGAAGGACGACGCTTGAGAGTGCAAGAATGAAACGCACTCTGCCAGGATGTGGACGGCTACGATCAATAGCTTTTTGCACCTTTAGCAGGGCGTCAAGCATGGTTTTGTCGGAAATTTCCAAACTTTCTTCCGAGCCCGGCGCGGGCCTCAGGGTCGCTGCATCCTCTTTATGGGTTTGGACATCAACCGCGGCCAAAGACCAATGGGCCAGCGGGCGGTTTTGCATATCCGTCAAAATTAAGGTGGCTTGGCCGCAAGACACAACAACCTCACGCCTTTGCATCGCAGGGCCGCTGCGCCAAAGGCCGGTACATTCCAGCCGCTCATATGCTTTAAGTGCGGTCATGTGGGCCTGCTCTGCCTCTTTTCCGCAAGATAGGTTGATCCGAGTATCTAGGCAATGGCCTGTGCCGTTTTGCGCTGATGTCCGCTCGCCCCTAGGCTGTTTTTGCGATGCCCCGGAGCTCGAATTTCTGGATCTTGCCGGTGGATGTTTTGGGCAGCTCTTGGAAGATGATACGCTTTGGTGTTTTGAACCCGGCCAAACGGGAACGCACAAAGGCGATCACCTCAGCCTCTGTGGCCGATTTTCCCTCAAGCAACTCAACAAAGGCACAGGGCACTTCGCCCCATTTGTCATCGGGCTTGGCCACAACGGCGCATAGGCTCACGGCCGGATGGGCCATTATAGCGCCTTCGACCTCGATGCTTGAGATATTCTCACCGCCGGAAATGATGATATCTTTCATCCGATCGGCAATCTGCATCATGCCATCGGGATGCTGAACGGCGATGTCTTCGGAATGAAAAAATCCTCCAGCAAAAGCCTTCACCGTCGCTTCGGGATTTTTGTAATAGCCCTTCATGACCGAGTTGCCCCGCATGACGATTTCGCCCTGTGTCACGCCATCCATTGCAATTTGCTGGCCTTTGTCATCAACGACGGTGGTCAAATCCATCATCGGCATGGCGATCCCCTGGCGGGCCTTGCGGGCCGATTGCTCTTCGGCGGGCAGAGCATCCCAGGCCGGATTCCAAAGCGATTCCACCACATGCCCATAGGTCTCGGTGAGCCCATAGACTTGTGTGACATTAAAACCCAATTGGCCGATGGCAGCCAAAGTCGCCGGTGCTGGTGGGGCGCCGGCGGTAAAGACCTCAACCTGATGATCAAAGCTGCGCCGTTCGCCGTCTGCGGCGTTGACGATCATGTTGAGCACAATGGGCGCGCCGCCGAAATGGCTTACCCCTTCATCTGCGATGCCATCATAAATCGCCTTGGCTGAAATATCGCGGCAGCCGACAACCGTGCCGCCCAAAAGGGGCATCATCCAAGTGTGGTTCCAGCCGTTACAGTGAAACAAAGGCACGATGGCCATGAACACCGGCTGGAGCGTCATGCGCCAACTGATCGGCGTGCCCATAGTCATCAAATAGGCGCCGCGGTGGTGATAAACCACGCCCTTGGGGCGGCCTGTTGTGCCGGATGTATAATTGAGCGCTAGGCTCTCCCATTCATCCGCCGGCATGATCCAAGGGGCCAGAGCATCGCCGCGGGTGAGCAATGTTTCATACTCCAGATGCCGGCCAGAGGCGGTGAAGCCAGCCTCTTGATCGGCCACCTCAATGATCTGCGGCGCGGGCGTGCTCATAGCGGCAATTGCCGCCTCCACCGGGGTAAGAAATTGGCTGTCGACCAAAACAACCTTGGCCTCTCCATGTTCGAAAATATAGGTCAGCGTGTCGACATCGAGCCGGGTGTTGATGGTGTTTAAGACAGCGCCACATGCGGGCACACCAAAGCTGGCTTCAATTTGCGCTGTGATATTGGGGAGCAGCGTTGCGACCACATCCCCGGGCTCGACGCCGAGGCCTGTCAGAGCGCTGGCCAATTGGCTGACCCGCGCGTGATATTGGCGGTAGGTGGCGCGATGGGAGCCGTAGACCACCGCAATATGCTCGGCAAAGACCGAGGCGGCGCGTTGCAGATGCGACAAAGGCGTCAGCGGCACATAATTTGCCTGGCATTTGTCCAACCCAGTCTCTTCCGCCATCCAGCCCATGTCGCATTCCTCCCATTTCTGCGCACTATCGCGCTTGCGCAGATGATTTCAAGAGCCCATGCATACCAAATGGATCAAAAAACAAATACAGTTGCGTCAATTCTCTTTATGGTGACCGGTATGGCCACTGTTGGAGTGATCGATAACTTCATCACCTATATCGCTGTGGAAGTGAGCCTGTGGCAATTTCACTTTCTGCGCAGCATGATCGCTGTTCCGGCTATTGTAGGTTTCGGTCTGTTGGCTGGCTGGACATTGCGACCCCTGCGCCTATGGCCGGTCTTGGGGCGCAATATGTTCCTGTCTGGCGCCATGTTCGTCTATTTTGGCTGTTTGGGGTTCTTTCCCATTTCGGCCGTGGCGGCTGGCCTTTTCACCGCACCGGTTTTGGTGATGTTCATCGATGCAGTTTGGTCGCGTCGGCGCATTGGGCCAATTCGCCTCGCGACGGCCTGTCTAGGGTTTCTGGGCACGCTTTTGGTGCTCAAGCCCGATGTTGGCGGATTAGGCTGGGCCAATCTGATCCCGGTTTCGGCTGGGCTTATGTATGCTTTTGGCAATGTGGCGACGCGCAAATGGTGTGAAGGCGAAAGCGCTGTGGCCTTGCTTTGGTCCTATATGTTTTTGATGCTGATCTTTGGAGCTTTGGGGGTGATTTACCTTCATGTCTTCCCCGGAGATCCCAGCAGCTATCTCACAAGGGGTTGGGTTTGGCCATCCGCAAGCGTTTGGATGTGGATCGCTATTCAGGCGGTGTTTTCCTTAATTGGTATCGGGTTCATCATGAAAGCCTATCTCATCGGCGAGGTGACCTATGTCTCAATCTTTGAATATTCCATGTTGATTTTCGCCAGCGCCACCGCTTGGATGTTGTTCGGTGATCGCCTTGGAGCCTTGGGGTTTGTCGGCATCGGTGTCATCATTGTTACCGGAATTGTCATTGCTGTTCGTTCGAATGCGGCGGACAATTAGGGCATCTGTGGCCCGCAGCTGAGAGGATTCAAGCGGCGAAGTGGCTGTAAAAGCCCTTGCCTTCTTCTGCCAATGTGCGGAGCAATTCGGGCGCGGCAAATCGGGCACCATAGCGTGATTGCAGCTCATCGCAGCGCGCCACGCCATAGGCGGCACCCAGCATGTCGAGCCAAGACAGCGGCCCGCCGGACCAAGGGGCAAAACCCCAGCCCAAAATCGCGCCGACATCGCCCTCGCGCACATCCATCAACACGCCCTCTTGCAATGCGCGCACCGCCTCAAGGCTTTGGGCAAACATGAGCCTGTGCTGCACATCTAATAGCTCCAGATTGCCGCCCTCTTTGCCGAAATGATCGCGCAGGCCCTGCCAGAGGCCCTGCCGCTTGCCTTTGGCATCATACTCATAAAATCCGGCCGAAGACTTGCGCCCAAGGCGGCCCTGCTCAAACAGCCAAAACAAGACCTCATCGGCCTGTGCATTGTCGTAATCTGCGCCCATGGCGGCTTTGGTGGCCTTGGCGATCTTGACCCCGAGATCGATAGAGGTCTCATCATTCAATTGCAGCGGGCCAAGGGGCATTCCCATCAGCTTGGCGGCATTCTCGATCAGGGCAGGCTCAACCCCTTCTTGCACCATGCGCAGCCCTTCGTTGATATAGGGGATGATGCAGCGGTTGGCGTAAAAGAACCGAGCGTCATTCACCACAATCGGCGTTTTGCGAATTTGCCGCGCAAAGTCCAAGGCTTTTGCCACCGCTCGGTTGCCGGTTTCTGCGCCTTTGATAATTTCCACCAACGCCATTTTCTCAACAGGGCTGAAAAAGTGGATGCCAATAAATTGGTCGGGCCGCGTGCTGGCTTTTGCGAGCTCTGTTATGGGCAAAGTTGAGGTATTGCTGGCAAAAATACAGTCGGGGCCGATGACCGCTTCGACCTTTTGGGTCACCTCTGCCTTGATGTTCGGATCTTCAAACACGGCTTCGACGATCAAATCACAGTCTGTCAGAGCGTGATGGTTGGGGGTCGCGGTAATGTGTGACAGCAGGGCCGCTTTGTGTTCCGGCGTTGATTTGCGCCGCGCGATCCCCTTGTCGCAATAGTCGGCGACATAGGCTTTGCCCTTATCGGCGGCCTCTTGGGTTTGATCAATGAGCACCACCTCAATACCAGCCTGTGCCGAGACAAGTGCAATGCCCGCGCCCATCATTCCCGCGCCAAGAATGCCCAATTTGCGTACGGATTGATCTGGCACCTCTTTGGGCCGCACCGCGCCTTTGTCCAGAGCGCCTTTGTTGAGAAACAAGCTGCGGATCATATTGGAAGAGGAGGGGTTCATTATAACCGATGTGAAATGCCGGGTCTCGATTTTTAGGGCCGTGTCAAAGGGCACTAAGGCGCCTTCATAGACCGCACTTAACAGCGCCTTCGCGGCTGGGTAAACACCCATGGTTTGACCATTGACCATGGCAGACGCACCGACAAAGGTCATAAAGCCGGCCGGGTGATAGGGCGCGCCGCCGGGCATTTTATAGCCTTTTGCGTCCCATGGCTTGACCAAATCAGTGTCTTTTGCCGCCAAGATCCATGCTTTTGCATCTTCGAGCGGGGTGGTGCTGACCGCATCAATGATCCCGGCCGCTTGGGCCTGCGATGGTGAGCAAAGCTTGCCCTGCAACAGATAGGGGCTTGCCGCCATCGCCCCCATTTTGCGCACCAAGCGTGTTGTGCCGCCTGCGCCGGGGAAAATACCCACCTTGATTTCTGGCAGGCCAATTTTCGCCTTTGGGTTGTCGGCGCAAATGATGTGGTGGCAGGCCAGTGGGATCTCAAGCCCAATTCCAAGTGCTGTGCCGGGCAGCACGGCGACGATGGGCTTGCCGCCCTTTTTGGTTTTGAAATCCATGCCTGCCAGTTCAATTTTACGCAGGATTTGGTGAATTTCCATAACCATCTCGAAACAGCCCTGCGCGGGATTTTCTTGGTGCATGTCCTTTGTCTCAGCGATCACCGCCAAATCCATGCCAGCGGCAAAATCCGACTTAGCGGAGGTGATGATCACCCCTTTGACCATGGGATCAGTGAGGCACCCATCGATCAGAGCATTGAGATCGGCAAAACCCTGCTTGCTCATGACATTCATTGGCCGGGCCTGGCAGTCCCAGGTGATGGTGGCCAGACCATCGGCATCAAGGGATTGGGTGAAATCGGACATATATCCTGCCTCTAGGTTAGGTATTCCCGGGTCGTCCAATCGCGATGACCCAGAGCGTTCATTATTGAGCTGATCCGCCAAGTCTTCCCATCATGGATTAACATAGCAGAGGAGGTATAGGGTCCCACAACACGCCGATCTTCGGCAAACATTTGCGTTTGATAGGTGCCGATCAACGTGTCCTCTTCGCTGGCTTCAATCACCATGACCTTTCGGATGATCTGCGAAATTTTCAGCGTATCGAGCGCCTGGCAATAGAGATCCCAATCTTTTCGGAGGCTTTCAATTGAATCGTTGTACAGCTGGCCGTTGAGCGTAATTGAGGTGAAGGGCAAGGCGATATGATCAACCCATGTCTGAAAATCGCGATCGACCCAACAGGCGGAAATTCGATCTAAAAAAGCTTGAAATTCGACTTCATCCACGGGAATGCTCCATTTCTAGTCTCAAATGCGTTCAATAATCGTCGCGGCGCCCATGCCAGAGGCGACGCAGAGTGTGGCCAGGCCAGTGCCCTTGCCGCTGCGCTCTAATTCATCGAGCAACATGCCAATAATAATGGCACCTGTGGCGCCAAGCGGGTGGCCCATGGCAATCGCGCCACCGTTTACATTGACACGGCTCTCGTCAACATTGAAGGCCTGCATAAAGCGCAGCACCACTGCGGCGAAGGCCTCATTGACTTCAAACAGATCAATATCTGAAATGGACATCCCGCTTTGTGCCAAAATCTTTTCGGTAACGGGAACCGGTCCGGTCAGCATGATCGTAGGATCGGATCCAACTTTAGCTGTGGCGCGAATAACCGCGCGGGGTTTGAGACCATGGGCCGCGCCAAAAGCTTTTGAGCCAATCAAGATGCCAGCCGCCCCATCGACGATGCCAGACGAGTTGCCGGCGTGATGGATATGGTTGATCCGTTCCAGATGCGGATACTTCATCAGGGCGACCTTATCAAAGCCAGGCATGGTTTCGCCCATATCTTTGAAGGCAGGTTTCAAAGCCCCCAGTGATTGCATATCCGTGCCGGGGCGGGGGTATTCGTCATGGGTCAAAATGGGGAGGCCGTTGAGATCCTTGACCTCAACCAATGTGTTGTCAAAGCGCCCCTCTGCTATGGCCCGCGCGGCGCGTTTCTGGCTTTCAACGGCCAAACGATCAGCCTGCGCGCGGGTGAAGCCATATTCCGTGGCGATGATATCTGCGGAAATGCCCTGCGGCACAAAGTAATGCGCCATGGCGATCGCGGGATCTACCGCAACGGCGGCCCCGTCGCTGCCCATCGGCACACGGCTCATCATCTCGACCCCGCCTGCGATATAGGCGCTGCCTGCACCGCCTTGGATTTGATTGGCCGCAAGGTTGACGGCCTCCATGCCGCTGGCACAAAAGCGATTGATTGACAGTCCGGGGATGCGCTCATCCAGATCCGAGGCCAGCACCGCCGTGCGGGCCAAACACCCGCCTTGTTCCATCACCTGCGTGGCATTGCCCCAAATGACATCCTCGATCACTGGCCCGTTCAGATGATTGCGCTGTTGCAACGCGTTGAGCAGATCGGCAGAGAGCCGGGCGGCTGTGACCTCATGCAGGCTGCCATCGGCGCGCCCCTTGCCCCGGGGGGTGCGTATGCAATCGTAGATATAAGCCTCAGTCATAGATCGTTCCTTTATGCCCGGTCAGAGGGATTGCCTGGCATCAAATCATAGGGGTGTTTCCAACCGGGCGTCTCTTCGATCCGGCCGAGCCAAGCGTCAATATTGGGCCAATCAGAACGGATGAAACCATAGGGCTCCGGATAGAATAGATAGCCACAATTGGCGATATCGGCGATGGTGAGGCTTTGGCCGACGATCCAATCGCGCCCTAAGAGATGGCTGTCCAATGTATTATAGGCACCAAGCAAGCGGCCCTGCATAAACTTGATTGCCTCTTGCGGGCGTTTTTCTTCGGCTAAGAAATTCATCAAAAAACGGGTAACGCCGGCCTGTGAGGACATCTTATGGTTGTCAAAAAGCACCCAGCGCAGCACTTCGTATTTATCCTCAGGCGCTCCACCCAGCTTGCCGGTTTGGTCGACCACCCACTGTTGAATTGCGCCTGATTGCGACAGGGTAAAATCACCCTGTTCCAGCACCGGCGCTTCGGCCATTACATTAAGGCTCCGATAGGCGCCCGTTCGCGCGCCGCCGCTGAAGAAATCTACAAAGACCGGTTCCCAGTCGAGGCCGGCGAGCTCAAGCGTGAGTGCTGCTTTGTAGGAATTTCCGCTCTCGCCAAAGCAATGTAATTTGAGCGTCATTTAAACCTCTGATTGTATCTTGTTTTTTTGCTCAAATGGAGTGTCAGCCAGAAAAGGCCTCCGCGTCAAGTGCCATTACCGTATCTCCGCCCGAGGTTATCCGCGCAAGGTGGAGCGCCGTGGCCGGCAAGTGTCGGGCCATATAATACTGACCCGTTGTCAATTTTGCTGCATAAAAAGCCCGATCTTTCGTGCCTGTTTCCAGTGCCGTAGAGGCTGCCTTTGCCATTTCCCCCCACATCAAGCCAAGGCAGACATGGCCGAGCAGATGTAGAAAATCACTGGATCCGGCCAAGGCATGATGGGGGGTTTTGATCCCGTGTTGCATGAAATACATCACCGCAGCCTGCAAATCTTTGGAGGCGGCTTTTATGCCGGCGACGAAGGGGGCCATTGCTGCGTCATTGGCATTCTCATCACAAAAGCGCGCGAGATGCTCCATAAAGCCTATGATGTATTTTCCACCCTCTTGCCCCAGCTTGCGGCCCACCAGATCCAGCGCTTGCACCCCATTGGCGCCCTCGTAGATCATTGCGATACGCGCATCTCGGGTGAATTGCGACATGCCCCACTCTTCGATGTAACCATGGCCGCCGAAGACCTGTTGCGCCTGCACGGTCATCGCATAGCCTTGATCGGTCAAAAACCCTTTGATCACAGGGGTCAAAAGCGAAATGAGCCCGTCGGCGGCAGCGTCTTGCAAACGATGTGCCTGATCAATCAGACTGGCGGCCCAAAGCGCAAGCGCCCGCGCCCCTTCGATAAAACTTTTTTGATCCATAAGGCTGCGGCGGATGTCGGGATGCACAATCAGCGGATCGGCGGGTCCATCTGGGTTTTTGATGCCGGTGACGTCGCGGCCTTGCAGGCGTTCCTTGGCGTAGATGACCGCATTTTGATAGGCGGCGCTGGCCTGTGCCAATCCTTGCATGCCGACACCCAAGCGCGCCTCATTCATCATGGTGAACATCGCGCGCATGCCCTTGTGCATCTCTCCAAGCAAATAGCCGGTGGCGCCGTCGTAATTCATGACGCAGGTTGCATTGCCATGAATCCCCATTTTCCGCTCAATCGCCCCGCAGGTCACTCCGTTGCGTTGGCCAAGGCGGCCTTCGGGGGTGACAATAAATTTCGGCACAATGAACAATGAAACGCCCTTTATGCCCTCCGGTCCACCCGGAATTTTGGCGAGAACGAGATGAATGATATTCTCGGCCAGATCATGCTCTCCGGCTGAAATGAAAATTTTCTGGCCGGTCACCGCATAGCTGCCATTCGCGTTCGCGATAGCCTTTGTGCGCATCAGGCCCAAATCCGTGCCGCAATGCGGCTCGGTCAAATTCATCGTGCCGGTCCAATCGCAGGCAATCATCTTTGGCAGGAAAAGATCTTTTTGTGCCTCTGTCCCATGGGCTAAAATTGTTGAGGCGGCGCCGTGGGTGAGGCCATGATACATGGAAAACGCTTGATTGGCGGCCATAAAATGCTCTGTGACTGCGGATCCGATCACGGAGGGCATGGATTGCCCGCCATATTGTTCCGGCATATCAATCCCAGCCCAGCCGCCAGATTTGAGCTCTTCAAAGGCTTGCTTGAACCCAGCGGGCGTGCGCACCTTGCCTGCGTCCCATGTGCAGCCGTCACGATCACCAACCGCATTCAAGGGCGCCATGACGGCACTGGCCAGCTTGCCAGATTCGTCTAATATTGCCTTGGTGAATGCTGGATCAAGATCGCTGTAGCCTGGAATATTGGACTGAGAGAGCCGCAGCACCTCGTGCAAGATGAATTGCTGATCCTTGATGGGGGCGCTGTAGCTTGGCATGGGGGATCCTTTGGCTGGAAACTTAATCTGTGGCGCGCGTTTTTTGGTGCAGCAATTGGCGGCCCCAGTCTAATTGGGCTTTCAATTCGTCAATTGCCTCATTGAGCTCATCGCGCTGGCGCTCCATATCCTCCAAGCGCGCGCAAGCAATGCGATAAGTCTCTTGGAATTGCGTGACTTGCCCGTCTCCAATGTCATACATATCCAGGAGCTGGCGGATTTCCTCGAGGCTAAAGCCAAAGCGTTTTCCGCGCAGGATCAGCTTAAGCCGGGCGCTGTCGCGGCGGGTGAAAAGGCGCCGGGTGCCCTCTCGCTTGGGAAACAGCAATTCTTTGGATTCGTAAAATCGTAAGGTGCGTGGCGTGACGCCGAAGGTCGCGCACATTTGCTGTATCGTTTGTGTCTCTTCCATCTCTTCACCACCGAGGTTTCATCATAGGGCTGCTAGCAATGCCTTACGTTGACGTTAATCAAGAGATAGGTAAAGCAAATTGGCATAATATACAAATTTTTGGCGGCATTTTGCCTATTTATTGTAAATTTTGAGCCTAGGACAGCTCTGCTGAAATCGTGTCAATCATCGTCGAGAGATCTGTAATTGCGCCTTTGATGTCCTCTTGCTGCTGTTTCAACAGAGCTAATTTTTCTTGCGCGATTGGAATCCAGGCCTGCATCTGCGCCGTGCTGCCTTCTTTGTCGTAGATCTGCAACCATTGGCGCAGTTCTTCCAGACTAAAACCAAATCGGCGGCCGCGCATAATCAAAGTCATGCGCGCCACTTCGCGCGGGCTGTAAAAGCGGGCGCGACCAACCCTTTGGGGCTGCAAAAGCTCAATGTATTCATAATAGCGCAGAGTGCGCGGGGTCACATCGAAATGCGCGCACATGTCTTTGAATGTTAGGTTTTCTTGTGTCATGTTTCCCCCACTCGCATAGTATTGCACTGAAATGGACGGTCAAGAGATCAGTTCATGAAGCCAGGTGCGAGGATGTAAAACCCATAAGCCACCACAAGAGCCGGGATGGCCGAATAGCCTGTGGCAATTAGAGCTGCACGTGGATTGAGCGCAATGGCTGGGAAGAGCGCATCACCGTCATTAGAGATCGCATTGCCGATCAACGCCGCGAAGGGCAAGACGCCATTAAGGTAGAGCGTGGCGACCAAAACCTGCGGTCCGCATCCTGGAACAAACCCAACCAAGACCGCAATCAGCGGCAACAGCACCCCGATGGTTCCAAAGGCGGCCCGCAGGTCAAACCCGCCAAAGGTTTCGGCGTAACTATAGCTGAGATAGGCGATGATCACCCAGATGGAGATAAAGGAGGTCTCCTCTGCGACGCGGGTCAATGGGTGATCGGCAATATTTGTCATGGCTTTGAGCGGAGAGGTTGCCCAGATGAAAAGCCCGAGAAAACTGCCAGCAAGAGCGACGGAGAAAATCAAACCAGTGCCATAAAGTGCAAAAATGTCTGCTCCCGCCACTTGGGTGACGCCAAAGATTAATCCGGGCAGAGCCAGGCCGACATATGCGTAGTCTTGCCAGCGTGTGCGCCCAATGACCGGCGCAATTTCGCAATGTCCAGAGGTGTTCGGTGTGAGATCAAACCGATTGAAGCGATCGACAAGCCATCCTGACAGAATGCCGACGACAAAGGACAGGGGCAAAACAACCAGCGCCGCATCTGGACGGGTTGCGATCAACAGAAAGGCGGCATCCCCCATGGTTGCGGTCAGCGTTGCGACCACGGCGCCAAAGCTGACATTGCCCGAAGAATAAGCCGCCACCACAACCACAGCGCCGCCGCAGCCGGGCGTGGTGCCCAGAAGTGCCGCCATAGGCACTTGAAACCCTTTGGATTTTTTCAGCGCTGACCCGATATCAAATCGAAACGCCCGTTCCGCACCGTAAAACAACAGCAAGGTTGCGGCGACAAATGCTGAGACCTGCACATAGGCATCCACCATCAAGCCACGGGTGAGATGCCCGACGGGTCCTGGAGCGAGCGCGAGAGCCAAAAATACACATAAGACCAGCAGTCTTCGGCTTCGAAATGGGCCGAGCATATCTGACGCGATGAATGTCTGCGCATTGGAGTCTGTGGTCATGACAGCTTTCGTATTTCAATTGAGAATAATTCGCAAGTGCAAATAAAGCGCTTGGCAATCACCGGCGCAGGCACAATAACCGCTGTATGACACAAGACCAGATGACAGCCGCGCGTCAGTTCATTGATGCAATCCCGCATTCTCGCCGATTGGGCATGCAGCTCGAAGAGCTGGGTGATGGTCGTGCGATTATTTCCATGCCCTATGATTCCGCCCTGATTGGCGACCCGGTGACAAAGGTGATTCACGGCGGCGCAGTGTCTGCTTTGATGGATACGGCGGGTGGGGCCGCGGTGGTGGCACATCCTCTTGCGGGGCTGGGCACGGCAACTTTGGATTTGCGCATTGATTATATGCGGCCTGCAACGCCAGGCCAGACCATCACGGCCACTGCGGAGTGCTATCATGTCACCCGAACGGTGGCCTTTGTGCGTGCCACGGCCTGCGATGAAGACACAGGCCGCCCCGTCGCTACGGCGACGGGTGCTTTTACTGTTGCGAAGGCCAGCGCATGAGCCGGCCAGAACCTGTCACCCAAGTCAAACGTCGTCGCGATCTCGCCTTGTCCGTAATCGTCAGCCAAGTGCCCTATATCGAGTTTCTGGGCGTGCGCTTTGACCGGCATGGCGATGAGTTGACGGCAACCATGGGGTTCCATGACAATCTGATTGGCAACCCGATGCTGCCCGCGCTCCATGGGGGCGCAACCGCGGCCTTTTTGGAGATCACCGCGATCATCGGCTTGGCCTGGAGCACGCTTTGGGATGATATCGAAGCGGAGAGATTGGATGTCGAGGCGGTCCAAAACGGCGCCTTGGTCCTGCCAAAAACCATTGATTTTACCGTTGACTACCTACGCACCGGCCTGCCGCGTGATGCCTATGCAAGGGCACGGGTCAACCGTTCGGGCCGGCGCTATGCTTCGGTGCATGTCGAGGCTTGGCAAGACAATCGAGATCGCCTCTTCGCGCAAGCATCTGGACATTTCTTGATGCCGCAGAGCAATGGCTGACCCGACATATGGCATAACGCATCGGCGTGTTTTGTCGATTGCCCTGCCGATCGTGATTTCCAATGCGACCGTGCCGATCTTAGGTGCGGTAGATACCGGCGTGATTGGCCAATTGGGCGGAGCGGCGCCCATCGGTGCGGTTGGCATTGGCGCCATCATTTTGGGCGCGCTCTATTGGATCTTTGGTTTTTTGCGCATGGGCACCGTGGGTCTGACCAGCCAAGCATTGGGCGGCGGGGACGCGCAAGAGGTCCGCGCGCTGTTCTTTCGCAGCGCAGGTATTGGCGTACTCGCCGGACTAGGTTTTATCGCGTTTCAGATCCCCATTTTTGCTGCTGCCTTTTGGATTGCCCCAGCCTCTGAGGAAGTTGAGGGTTTGGCGCGGGCCTATATGTCTATTCGTGTTTGGTCGGCACCGGCGGCGATTGCAATTTATGGCCTCAGCGGGTGGCTGATTGCACAAGAGCGCACCCGCGCTGTGCTGATGATTCAGCTTTTCATGAATGTGACAAATATCATTTTGGATTTCTGGTTCGTACTCGGATTGGGCTTTGGGGTCGAAGGGGTGGCCGTGGCGACTTTGATTGCCGAATGGGGCGGGCTGGTATTGGGCCTCTACCTCTGCCGACAGGTCTTTCGCGGTTTGGCGCTGTTTTTGTGGCAGCAGATCGTTAACCGGCGGCGTGTGATCTATATGATGCAGGTGAATGGCGATATTCTAATCCGCTCAGTGCTCCTGCAAGCGGGCTTCGTTAGCTTTTTATTCTTTGGGGCCGAACTCGGGGATGCGACCTTGGCGGCCAATCAAGTCTTGCTGCAATTTGTTTATCTGGCCTCCTATGCCATGGATGGCTTTGTCTTTGCGGCAGAGTCTTTGGTGGGCCAAGCTATGGGTGCCAAGGCTGTAGCGCAATTGCGACGGGGCGCATCGGTGACGGCGGTTTGGGCCTTTGGCTCGGCCATTGTCATGGCCGCTGGATTTTGGATCGTCGGGCCCTTTGTGATTGATGTGATGGCCAAAGATCCCGCTGTGCAGCAGGCGGCACGTTTGTATCTGCCGCATATGGCGCTCGCGCCCCTTTTGGGCGCTTTGGCCTGGATGCTTGATGGGGTTTTTATCGGCGCCACCCGCACAAAGGACATGCGCAACATGATGATCCTGTCGTTTTTAGGTTACTGCGGTCTTGTGCTCTTGCTCTTGCCGAGTTTCGGCAACCATGGGCTTTGGATGGCGATGAATGGGTTTTTCATTCTGCGCGGTGTCAGTTTGGCGCTTCGCTATCCCGCGCTGGAACGGGTTGCCGCCGCGCCTTAATCATCAGCCGGCTTTTGGCTTTAGAGCCAGTCTTGCGTGGTGGTGCCAATGGCTTGATCGAGCCGCTCATGGCCGTCCTGGGCCAAAAGCTGATCCAGGCCATTTGCAATGCGCGGCACCAAGGATAGACCCTGGTAGACCATGGCCGAATAGATTTGCACGGCGCAGGCCCCGGCCGTGATTTTCGCATAGGCGTCCTGTGCAGATCCAATACCACCCACGCCCACCAGATCGATCTCGCCCTGTGTGGCCTGGCGCATTTTGGCCAGAATGCGAGTGGATTTTTCAAACAAAGGTCGCCCCGACAGGCCGCCTGTTTCTTTGCGCTGCGCAGAGGCAAGCCCGTCCCGGTCCAGCGTGGTATTGGTGCAGATAATCGCCGCAAGCCCGGCTGCGCGCGCCAGATCGGCGATGTCCTGGATTTCTGCATCCGTCAGATCAGGTGCGATTTTCAGGAAGATAGGCAGGGGGTTGGTCAGATTTGCATTGGCTGCGTTCACTCGGCCCAACAGATCTTCTAGGGCCGCTTTTCCCTGAAGATCGCGGAGCTTTTCGGTATTGGGTGAAGAGATGTTCACCGTTGCGAAATCAATATGGGCTGCGGCCTGTGTGAGTACCTGGCCAAAATCATCGGCTCGGTCTGCGCTGTCTTTGTTGGCACCAAGATTCAAACCGCGTGGTATGGCGGTTGGGTTTTGCGCGAGACGGGCGGCGATTTCGGCGATGCCTTGATTGTTGAAGCCAAAGCGGTTGATGACCGCCTGGTCTTTGGTCAGACGAAACAGCCTGGGCTTGGGATTGCCGGGCTGTGGCCTCGGGGTTGCCGCGCCCACTTCTAAAAACCCAAATCCCGCCTTGGCCATTTGCGCCAGCGCCTCGGCGTTTTTGTCATAGCCCGCGGCCAAACCAACTGGGTTGTGCAGGGCAATGCCGCCCATAGAGGTTTCAAGGCGCGCCCGTTGAACCGGGCCGCCGTGCAGCGGGGCCAGTCCCAGCTTTAGCGCTTGAATTGACAATCCATGTGCACGCTCTGGATCCAACTGATGCAGAAGCTTCAGGCCCAATTTTTCCCGCAGGCTCATGTCAGGCCTTCGGGAAATTTATGGCGTCCATCCACCAGCGGCAGGGGCTGGCACCAAAGAACATTTGTTAATTTGAGTGTGGCATAGAGGTGGGGAAATTCAGCGCCGCCGCGCGAGACTTCCCATTTTATCGCAGGGCCCAGAGCGTCAGTTTCGACCGCTGCCAGAAAGAGATTTTCCGCATTGGCAAAATGTTTGTCGGCTGTGTCTTGGGCCTGCTGGGCTGTGGAGAAATGGATATAGCCGTCTGCGATATCGACGGGAGCCCCAAGGGTCTCGCCCTGTGTCTGCAGGGCCTGCCATTCAACGGCACGGAATATTTTGTAAATCATCATCCCCCACCTGTGCCGTGTCAGGGGAAAATCGTCAACCGTCCTTTCGGGGCAGGGGCTTTTCCAGCAGTTGGAATTGACTCGACTCAGCAGATGTGGGCCGATGGCTCATTGATTAACTCAGGGGGATGACGATGATGAAAACATTGCTGGCCAGCGCAGCTGCTGTGGCCTTAAGTGCCGGGATGGCTGTCGCCGATTATAAAGATAACAATTTTACACACCAATGACTTCCATGCACGTTTTGAGCCGGTGTCAAAATATGACAGCGGCTGCGGTGAGGAAGATAATGCAGAAGGCAAGTGCTTTGGCGGTTCGGCCCGATTGGTCACGG
Organism: Planktomarina temperata RCA23; assembly: GCF_000738435.1. Taxonomy (NCBI): domain Bacteria; kingdom Pseudomonadati; phylum Pseudomonadota; class Alphaproteobacteria; order Rhodobacterales; family Paracoccaceae; genus Planktomarina; species Planktomarina temperata. The sequence continues at coordinate 254,517 of NZ_CP003984.1, forward strand.
CCATTAACGAAGCGCGCGCCAGATCCGACAACTCGATTTTGGTGGATGGTGGGGACCAATTCCAAGGCACTTTGTTTTATACCTACTATAAGGGGAAACTGGCCGCCGAGATGATGAACAAAATGGGCTATACGGCAATGACCGTTGGCAACCATGAGTTTGACGATGGGCCAGAAGTGCTGCGCGGCTTTGTCGATGCGGTGAATTTCCCGATCCTAATGTCCAATGCCGATATCAGCGGCGAGGCGCTGCTGCGCGATGTGATCCAGAAGTCAGTGGTCATTGAGCAGGCTGGTGAGAAAATTGGTCTGATCGGGCTCACCCCTGAGGATACCGACGAGCTGGCAAGCCCCGGCCCGAATGTGATCTTCTCCGATCCGTCAGAAGCGGTGCAGGGCGAGGTGGATCGTCTGACGGCGATGGGCGTCAATAAGATCATTGTGCTGTCGCATTCCGGCTATCTGGTCGATCAGCGGGTCGCGGCCAATACCACGGGCGTCGATGTGATCGTCGGCGGGCATTCCAACACATTGCTGTCCAACACAAATGACCGTGCTGATGGGGCTTATCCAACAATGGTTGGGGATACGGCGATTGTGCAAGCCTATGCCTACGGCAAGTTTTTAGGTGAATTGAATGTCACCTTTGATGATGCCGGCCGCATCCTTGAGGCCATTGGTGAGCCGCTGATCATGGATGGATCTGTGGATGAAGATGGGGCCACAAAGGACCGCATTGCCGAGGCGGCCGAGCCGTTGGAGGCGATCCGCAATCAAGTCGTGGCGATGTCTGCGGCCGCGATTGAAGGCGACCGCTCAGTCTGCCGCGTGCAAGAATGTGAGATGGGCAACCTGGTGGCGGATGCGATGCTTGCGCGCGTGGCCGATCAGGGCGTGCAAATTGCCATTGCCAATTCAGGCGGTCTGCGCGCCAGCATTGATGCTGGAGAGGTGACCATGGGCGAAGTTCTCACCGTGCTGCCGTTTCAAAACACTTTGGCAACGTTCCAGATTTCTGGGCAGGGGGTGATTGACGCGCTTGAAAATTCTGTCAGCCAAGTCGAGGAGGTCGCGGGCCGTTTTGCGCAGGTGGCCGGTCTGAAATACACTTGGGACCCAAAGGTTGCACCCAATGAGGGGCGCATCGTTGAGGTACTCGTCGCGCAAGATGGCGGCTATGTGCCGATTGATCCTGCGGCGCTCTACTCTGTTGTGACGAATAACTATGTGCGCAATGGCGGAGACGGGTACAAAATGTTTCGGGACGGGTTGAATGCCTATGATTACGGCCCGGGTCTCGAAGTGGTTTTGGCCGAATATATGGCCGAGCAGGGCAGCTATGCGCCCTATCTTGATGGCCGTATTTCGGTGAAATAACAAAATGCGGGGCCACTGGGCCTCGCATGTCCCGCCCTTTGGGCGTTAGACTTGAAAATACTTGTGGCCGGTTATGGCCAGCATGAAATCAAGGCGACGGTTTCTTGCGCAAGATTGGCGAGATCCACAGGCTCCAACTTAACCGTCTCCGTTTCGGTGCTGGCGGCTGCATTGGCCGCGATCAATGTCTCAGAAATCAAGGGCCAATTGGCCATAAACTGCACGTTTGCAGGCAGTTGGCGAGATCCCTGCGGCGGTGGCGGCAACAGTATTCCAATCACAGATCCATAGTGATCATAAATCGGCCCACCGATATCGCCCGGCAGGCTGTCGATCTCCAATCGGGAAACACCGGCACGGCCTGTGAGGTCGGTCAGCGCTTGCAATTGGCCCATGGTGATGGAGGGCGCGCCGAGTTTGCCACCATAGGAATAACCGCCCAGAGCAACATATTGCGGCGCATAGGGGCTCCGGGTCTCAAACTGGCCAATCGAGGGGGCCGCCGCGTCCTGCGCGGGAACCAAGACCGCAAGTTCCGCGTTTTGAGCCGCGATGCTGAGCGGGAGGCCATCTTGCAGTTGTAATTTTCCGCATTCCGAAAAGTCTTGAGCCGCCGTGAGAACATGACCCTCGCGGCTGATGAAGACGCCCGATTGCGAGAAGCTTGGCTGGCGAATGGTCAAGCCTCCCAGAGACTCTTGTGGTGTGAGACCGGCGCTAAGAATGGGCGCCTCGCCCAGCGTGCCGGAAAGAGATGTAAAGCTTGTGAAGATTTCCTCTTCCACCCGCGCGCGGCGGGCCGTGTCCCCGCGCGGCCACACGAAAATCAGGCCTTTGATGTCACCGCCTTGCAATGTGGCAAAGCCGGTGGTGTGGAGCCGGTCGTCATAGGCTTCGATCGTGAAGCTGGATTTCGCCAGATTGCGCGGGCCGGTTTCGGGCAGGATGCTCAAGGTTTGCATCACCTCATAGAGGGCTGCAAGCCGGTCTCTATCGCCGCGTTGACTGATGAGGATCACCTGCGCCAAGCCTGTGTCTTTGGCGGCATAGGTGGCAAAGGGCGGATCGTAGGAGGCCGGGGCCAAAAGGGCGCTGGGCAGGCGCAGCGTGATTCCAGCCTGCGCATCAACCACGTCTTCAAATCCTAAACCGGCCAGTAAAAACTGATAATCTGCGATAAGCTCAGCTCTTTGTGCGGCGGTTAGAACACCGGTTGCGTTATAGCCATTGGCATATTGCCAGCTCTTCATAGCAGCGCGTGTGCCCGAACCATAAAGCCCATCAATGGCACTTTCATAAAACCCTGCCCAAGCGAGTGCCCGTTGCAGGTATTTTTTCTCGGCCTCTGTCATAGCACTTTCTGAGGCTTTGGCTTGCTTCAGCTGCTCGGCCGGGCTGATTGGCTGTTCTGCTGCGGGCTCTTCGGTGGGCGGCGCGGTTTGGGGGGCCGTGTTTGCGGCCCTATCAGTGTCTGCGGCGGGTTGAGCCGCCACAGCCGGCGGATAGAAGCGCGCGCCAAAGGACGCGCCGGTTGTGGTGAAGCTGGTGCGGGGGATCACCCCTTCGGCGCGGAATTTTTGTAAAGCGGCATCGGCCTGTTCTGGATCATATGGGCCGATGGCCACGCCGAACCAGCCTCCATTGATTTCAAATCCGTTTACGTTGTCCAAGTCGCGGGCATAGATCTCAATACTGTCCAAACTGGCCTCGAGATTCAGTCGGGTCTCAATCTGAATCCAAACCTGCCGGGGCAGAGTGGATTGCGCCAAAGCGGCCTGTGCCCAGGTCAACATCAAAGCCATGAGGCTGTAGAGAAGCGATGATCTCATCTTTGAACCTTTTGAAAATTTGCCCTGTTATTTGTGGGATTGGCGCGTAAATCAAGCCGGTGCAGGAAAGTTTTGGCATTTGCGCTGATTTGGCATCGGTGGCTTGATTGACGCTGGCCCGTGCAGCGCCTATTCAGGCGCCAGATCAGCGGCCGAGGAACACATGAGCACTCCAAAATCATTCCAAGAGATAATTTTGCGCCTTCAAACCTATTGGGCCGCGCAGGGCTGCGCCATTTTGCAACCCTATGACATGGAGGTGGGCGCTGGGACGTTTCACCCGGCCACCACGCTGCGGGCTTTGGGCTCCAAGCCATGGGCGGCTGCCTATGTGCAGCCATCGCGCCGTCCGACTGATGGGCGTTATGGGGAAAATCCAAACCGCTTGCAGCATTATTACCAATATCAAGTGCTCATCAAACCCAGCCCGCCGAATTTGCAAGAGCTCTATTTGGGCAGTCTCAAAGCCATTGGCATCGATATGGCCCTGCATGACATCCGCTTTGTAGAGGATGATTGGGAAAGCCCGACCTTGGGGGCTTGGGGCTTGGGCTGGGAAGTGTGGTGTGACGGTATGGAAGTGTCGCAGTTCACTTATTTCCAGCAGGTCGGAGGTCATGATTGTCACCCGATTTCTGGGGAGCTGACCTATGGTCTGGAGCGTTTGGCAATGTATGTGTTGGGTGTGGATCATGTGATGGACATGCCCTTTAATGACCCTTCCGCCCCTATCGCTTTGACCTATGGCGACATTTTCCGCCAAACCGAGGAAGAATACGCCCGTTGGAACTTTGATGTGGCCAATACCGAGGTCTTGCTGCGCCAGTTTGAAGAGGCTGAGGCAGAATGCGAGACTATTTTGGCGCAAGAGGCGATTGACCCCAAAACCGGCAAGCGGATTATCATGGCCCATCCGGCCTATGATCAATGTATCAAAGCCAGCCATATGTTTAACCTTCTGGATGCGCGCGGCGTCATCTCCGTCACCGAACGACAGGCCTATATCGGCCGGGTTCGGAGTTTGGCGACCAAATGCGCCAATGCCTTCGTGCAGACTTCAGCAGCGGGAGCGGCCTGATGGCTGTCAGTGGAAAAGTGATCAGCGGCGGAATTTTAGGAATAACAGCAGCCTTCGGGATTGGCGTCTATTATGCGCAGGTCTATGGCTATTATGAAACCTTCACCGAGGGCGAGGTGGCCTTGACCTCAATCGTCAGTGGCGCGCCAACACGCATTCCGGTGACGGAGTTTGAGGGCATTGACGCAGACAGCAGCCCAATCCGCTATCGCGCCTGTTTTAAAACACCTTTGAGCACGGCCATGCTAACCGAAACATTCACCACGCTGGAGCGTTCGGAGCCGCGCAACGCGCCGGAGTGGTTTGGATGTTTCGACGCGGCCCAAATCGCCGCTGACATCGACGCCGGCATTGCGACCGCCTATTTGGGGGCCGCGAATTTCGAGTTTGGGATCGACCGGATTGTGGCAATTTACGATGACGGGCGCGGCTTTGTTTGGCATCAAATCAACGAGTGTGGCGACAAACTGTATGACGGCTCACAGGCCTCTGACGATTGTCCGGAAAGGGATCAATAATGGCGGATCTTCTCATTGAACTCTTTTCGGAAGAAATACCCGCAGGTTTGCAAGCCCCTGCGGCTCAGAACCTCAAGAAACTGTTGACCAATGGGATGGTTGAGGCGGGCTTGACCTATGCCAATGCGTCAGCCTTTCACACAGCGCGACGCCTCACTTTGGTTGTGGAAGGTTTGCTCGACGCCAGCCCCACGGTGCAAGAAGAGCGTAAGGGTCCGAAAGTCGGCGCGCCAGAGCAGGCGATCAATGGATTTTTGCGCGGTGCGGGCTTGTCTATGGATGACCTGGAAGTGCGCGATGACAAAAAAGGTCAGGTCTATTTTGCCAAGATCACCAAGCCCGGGCGCCCCGCGGCTGAGATTGTGGCAGAGGTGTTAGAAGCGACTATTCGCAATTTCCCTTGGCCAAAATCGATGCGCTGGGGGTCTGGGAGTCTGCGCTGGGTGCGGCCTTTGCAATCGATCCTTTGTGTCTTGTCCAATGAGGCCGAAGTCTCGGTTGTCCCTCTCGACGTGGACGGCATTAAAGCTGGCAACCAGACCCGCGGTCACCGTTTCATGGCGCCAGATGCCTTTGCGGTGAGTGGTTTTGAGGATTACGAAACCAAGCTGAAGCGCGCCAAAGTGATCCTGCGGGCCGATGAGCGGCAAGCTGCGATTTGGCAGGAAGCCCAGACCCAAGCTTTTGCGCTCGGCCAGAGCGTGGTGGAAGACACCGGCTTGTTGGCTGAGGTGGCAGGACTCGTGGAATGGCCCGTTGTTCTGATGGGTCAAATTGATGAGGAATTTTTGGATCTGCCCCCGGAGGTTTTGAAAACCTCCATGAAGGAACATCAAAAATTCTTCTCGGTCTCCAACCCGAAAACAGGCCGCATTGAGCGCTTTGTCACCGTGGCCAATATCGAGGCGGCCGATCAGGGCGCCACGATATTGAAGGGTAATCAAAAGGTGCTGGCTGCGCGTCTTGCCGATGCGAAATTCTTTTGGGAGAACGATCTGCGCGAAGCAAAAGCGGGCATGGGAAACTGGCAGGCGGCTTTGGAAAACGTCACCTTTCACAACAAGCTGGGCAGTCAGGCCGCGCGAATCAAGCGTATTGCAGCATTGGCCCGTGACTTGGCGCCAGTGGTGGGCGCTGATCCGGATATGGCAGAGCAGGCCGCTTTGGTGGCGAAGGCGGATCTGAGCTCACAAATGGTCTATGAATTTCCTGAATTGCAGGGGCTCATGGGGCGCTATTATGCCGAAAAAGCGGGCATGTCGGCTGACATTGCGGCGGCCTGTGAAGCGCATTACTCGCCACTTGGGCCTTCTGACGATGTGCCGACTGCGCCCGTTTCTGTTGCTGTGGCGCTGGCCGACAAGCTTGACATGTTGACCGGGTTTTGGGCGATTGATGAAAAGCCGACTGGCTCGAAAGACCCGTTTGCTCTGCGCCGCGCAGCCTTGGGGGTGATCCGCTTGATTTTGGACAATCACCTCACTTTGCCTTTAGCGGATCGCCTGGCCGCTGCCGACGCGGGTGCTGGAGCCGCGGATTTGCTCGGATTTTTCCAAGATCGCCTCAAAACCTACCTGCGTGACCGGGGCATTCGCCATGATGTGATTGATGCCTGCATCGCCATGCCGCAAAGTGACGATCTGGCACTTTTGGTCAAGCGGGCAGAGGCCCTGCAAGGGGCGCTGGGCACAGATGATGGCGAAAATTTGATCCAAGGTTTCAAACGTGCCAATAATATCTTGAGCCAAGCCGAAGAGAAGGATGGGGTTGAATATAGCTTTGGCGCCGATGTGAAATATGCGGAAAACGAGGCGGAGAAGGTGCTTTTCGCGGCGTTGGATTCGGCGGATAAGACGATTCAACCCGCCATGGCAACACAGGATTTTGCCGCCGCTATGGCAGCTATGGCCACATTGCGTGGTCCGATCGATGCGTTTTTCGAAGCGGTAAAGATCAATGCGGATAGTACATTGGTCCGTCGCAATCGGCTGAACCTTTTGAGCCGGATTCGCACAACCTGCCTGTCGGTTGCTGATTTGACCAAAGTCGAAGGCTGACAAGTGCCTCTTGCACTACGCAGTCAAGGGCCTATGCTGCAGCAGAACATGAGGATGCCGCAGTGCAGAACGATCAAACTTTCGCCCCTGTTGTATTGGTTACCAATACAGCCCCAATGACCGCCGCCGCCTATGGCGGGCGGGCCAAATGCGCGCAGCGCCTGATCCGGCTGGATATGCCGGTTCCAACAACGGTCGCCCTTTCCTTTAAGGCGGTGCATGATTTGGCACAGGGCCATGCTTTGGATCTTGGCTTGGTCCTGCCACATTTCGGCGCGGCGCCCTTGCTCTCCGTGCGGCCGTCTTCTGGAAGCCCTGATTGGGGTGGGCCGGGCGCGATTTTGAATATTGGCATGAATGATCGGAAATTCTCAGAGCTCTGCGAAAGCCACGGTGAAACGGCGGCGGCCACCCTCTATCTGCGGTTTATCAACGCCTATGCGACCCATGTGGCGCGGCTGGATCCAGACGCTTTCGATGATCCTGAAACGCCGACCGCGGGCGATGTGATGAAGGCTTTGACCACCTATTGCGACGAGGCCGATGAGCCCTTCCCGCAGGAGGTGGATGTGCAATTGGCCCATGTGTTGCGCTCTATGGCTCGGGCTTGGGAAGGCACCAGTGCCCGGCTTTTGCGCCAGGCGAAGGGTGCCCCCGCGGATGCGGGGCTTGGGCTTGTCGTTCAGGCGATGGCCATTGGGGTTGGCCGCGGCGAATGTGGCTCGGGTGTGATACAATTTGCCTCGTCCGACACGGGCCTGCCCGAGATTCACGGGCGCTACCTGCGACAATCTCAGGGGCGGGAGGCTTTGGATCGTCAGGTTGGATCTTTATATCTGACCAAGGATCCGCGTGGCCCGTCCTTTGAAGAAACCTGCCCCGAGGCTTTTAAACAGCTTTTGGACTATTCAGTTTTGGCCCGGCAGCGCCTGCGTGAAGAGATGCAAATTGAATTCACGCTCGAAAGTGGCAAGCTGGCGATTTTGGATGCGGTGCGTATCGTGCGATCTTCAAGCGCAGCGGTGCATATTGCCGTGGACCTGGCCCGCGACGGGATCATCCCGCGCGAAGATGCCCTTATGCGGGTTGACCCAAAGGCTTTGTCTGAACTGTTGCACCGGCAAGTGGCGCCCAATGCACCGCGCAGCGTATTGGCCAAGGGGATTGCCGCAAGCCCCGGGGCGGCGACCGGAAAGATCGTCTTTACAGCCTCCGACGCGCAAGCCAGTGCCGCGCGCGGCGAGGCGGCTGTTTTGGTGCGTCGTGAAACCGGTCCAGAAGATATTCGCGGCATGCACTCTGTGGTTGCGGTTCTCACCGAACGGGGCGGGGTCACAAGCCATGCCGCAGTGATCGGGCGTGGTCTTGGCTTACCCTGCGTGGTTGGCGCCTCGGACATGCGCATCGACGGGCAAAAGAAGACGGTCATTGGTCGCAACCAACAGATTTTGCGCGAAGGGGATGTCATCACTGTGGACGGCACCCATGGTGAGGTATTGGTGGGGCATGTGGAGACGGTGGAAGCCGGTCTCAACACCGCTGTCACAACCTTACTGGGCTGGGCAGATGAGTTGCGCGATATTGGGATCAGAGCCAATGCGGATACGCCGCGTGATGCGCAAACGGCCAAAAATTTTATGGCGGACGGCATTGGCCTGTGCCGCAGTGAGCATATGTTCTTTGAAGCGGACCGCTTAACTGTGATGCGGGAGATGATTTTTGCGGAAAACGAAGCGGACCGCGCCGCTTCTTTGGAACGACTCTTGCCCATGCAACGGGCCGATTTCACCGAATTGTTCCAAATAATGGAGGGGCGCCCGGTTTGCATTCGGTTGCTTGACCCGCCTTTGCACGAGTTTTTGCCTGCCGATCGTAGCGGGTTGCGCGATTTGGCCGAAGCTCTCAGCCTGCCACTGTCGCGGGTGACCGAAAGGGTGGAGCAATTGTCGGAATATAACCCGATGCTCGGTCTGCGCGGGGTGCGGCTTGGGATCACGGTTCCCGAAATCTACGAGATGCAGGCGCGGGCGATATTTGAAGCGGCGATCGACAGTGGCGTTGATGCCTCACCAGAGATTATGATTCCATTGGTCTCGGCCTGTCGTGAGGTTGAATTGGTCAAAGCGCGCATTGATGCCGCCGCCGCCGCGGTGCGGGTCGAACGTGGACAAAGCTTTAGCTATTCTCTTGGGGTCATGGTCGAAACCCCGCGTGCGGCTTTGCGAGCCGGTGAAATTGCCGCCTATTCGCAGTTTTTGAGCTTTGGCACCAATGATTTGACACAGATGACCTATGGGTTGTCGCGCGATGATGCGGGGCGGTTTATGTCCTCTTATGTTCAGCAGGGGGTCTATGAAGAAGATCCGTTTCACCGCTTGGACAAAGAAGGTGTCGGCGAGTTGCTGACGCTTGGAGCCGAGCGTGGCCGAGCTGCGCGGCCTGAAGTGGTCCTGTCCATCTGTGGGGAGCATGGGGGCGATCCGGAGGCGATTGCCTTTATCCGGCAATGTGGGTTCACCTATGTGTCTTGCTCGCCGTTTCGTGTGCCCGTTGCCCGTCTGGCCGCTGCGCAATGTGCTATTGCAGATAAGATAAAGAACTGATTCAAAATCATTTATTAAATCGCTTTGCGCAAATTATGCGGTCGCTGGACGAAGCCCTCATATTTGAGTAAAGCATCCCGAATTGTTGGGAGTGGTATAAATGGGGTTTGGAGCTTCACGCACCGCGGTCATGTCGATCTGTATTGGGCTGGCTTTGCAGGTTTTCGCCCTGCAGCCGGGCATGGCCAGTGATCGATCCGCTGCAGTTCCATCGGTGCAGTTAGAAGCCGCCCTGCGCCATGAAAATGCTATGGTGTCGGCAATGCCCTTGAGCCGCGTCGCTGTGTTGACTTCCCCGCGCCCTGAAGAGCGTCCAAAGGGCTCTAAGGTGCGATATTCTGGCCGCTGGCTGCGCAGTTTGGCAAAGCCAACTGGCGGCAAGCAATGGGCTTGTTTGGCGGAAGCGATTTATTTCGAAGCGCGCGGGGAACCGGTCGAAGGGCAATTTGCGGTGGCGGAAGTGATTCTCAATCGCGTCGACAGCCCAAAGTTTCCAAACAGCATTTGCAAAGTGGTGCGCCAAGGCACGGGGCGCAAACATGCGTGCCAATTTAGTTATAATTGTGATGGCAAGTTGGAATATATCGCCAATGGGTCAGCCTATGATAAAGCCAAACGCGTTGCGCGGGTATCGATGGACCGCAAGACACGGCCTTTGACCAAAGGAGCCACTTTTTATCACGCCACTTTCATTTCCCCGTCTTGGGCGCGGAGTTTTCAGCATGTGGCCACAATCGGGGTACACAAATTCTATAAACCCGTTAGACGCGTTGCTGAGAAATAATGTTTGCGCTACGCCCGACGGGGCAAGAGGAAAAGGCAAGAGGCCGAAAATGACCGATGATGATCTAAAACATGCTTTTGCTCATCCCTCCGCCCGGTCAGAGGCGACAGCAGAGGCGCCTTGTGACAGAATTTCTGTACGCGACCACATTCTGACCGTTGAAATTGGTGCGTTCCAAGCTGAACGCGGCACCACGCAACGTATTCGGTTTGATGTGGTGGTGGAAGTGCAGCCCTTGAGCGATGAGATCGACGATGATGTGGATCGCATTCTGTCTTATGATCGGGTCACAGAGGCCATAGAAGCGGCCCTATCCGAAGAGCGCTTGAATTTGCTGGAAACTTTGGCGGAACGTGTTGCAGAGCGTATATTGCTCGCGCCGCAAGCGCAGCGGGTCTTTGTGCGGATTGAAAAGCTGGATCGTGGGCCCGGCAATTTGGGTGTGGAGATTGTACGTTCAAAGTCATGCGTCTTTGATGCGAACCTTCGGGGACTCGAAGAAACGCCGCATCCGATTGTTCTATTTTTGGCAAATAATGTGATCGACGAGGGGCATTTGGAGGCCTGGCTCTCTGCGGCTGAAGACAACACCCGCCCGGTCATCATATGCGTCGGCATGCCCGAGGCGAGAGCGCCGCAGGTGGCGGCGCATCGTATGGTTCAGCGCCGTATTGATCTTTTGGCGATTGAACAAAATGCTTGGATTTTTGCCAGCCACGATCCGCGCTGTGTGGTGGTGGGAACCAAGACAGAATTGGATTGGGGGATGCGCCACGACCAGATCAGCCTCTGGGCGCCGTCAAAGATCGTTTTGGACGCCGTCGATGGTCCGCCAACAGATATGGTCGATATTTCTGCTCTGGTCGAATGGTTTGCGCAGGAAATGCAGGCCGCGCAGCTGGTATTTGTCGGCGCAACTCCGACAGGGAATTTGCCTATTGCCCGCCAGGCTCAGGCAGATTTGGCATTGCTATGACGCTGTATTATCGGCCCTTGGTCGAAGAGCAGGGCACGCATGTGCTTGCAGGGGGCTGGTGCCGTTTTTCCAAGGTTGAAGTTCTATCGCGGCAGGGGCGGGCGGCGCTCATATCTGCCGATGAGGTGCCGCAAGACATATTGCATCGATTAACCTCTGCGCGTTCTGATTTGGGGACAAAAGCAAGCGCAGGGCCGCAGGTCATGGGTATTTTGAACACCACGCCGGATAGTTTTTCCGATGGTGGGCAATTTGGCAACCCTGCAAGCGCGCGCGCCCATGCTGTGCGCTTGCTGCAAGAGGGGGCAGATATTATTGACATCGGGGGCGAAAGCACCCGGCCCGGCGCCGATCTGGTGGCATTGGAGGAGGAAATCTCCCGGACCAAGCCCACCATTCTTGATCTGCGGCAGGTGTCGTCTTTGCCTTTGTCAATTGATACGCGCAAAGCGCCTGTGGCGGCGGCCGCGTTGGAGGCGGGCGTCGATTGGATCAATGATGTCTCTGCTTTGAGTTTTGACAGTGAGATGGCGCAGGTGGCGGCCCGCAGTGGCGCGCCACTGTGCCTGATGCACGCACCCAGTGATCCCAAAACGATGCAGCAAAAGGCGGATTACGAAGATGTCCTACTCGATGTCTATGATTATTTGGCCGCACGGATAGAGTTTGCGCTGTCACAGGGTATTTTGCGGCAAAATATTATTGTTGATCCCGGCATTGGGTTTGGGAAAACCTTGGAGCATAATTTGGCGCTATTGCGCGGTCTTGCGGTATTCCACGGCTTAGGGTGCCCCATTCTCTTGGGCGCGTCCCGCAAGCGCTTTATTGGCACGATTTCTGGCGCAGAGAAGGCGCAGGACCGTATGGCAGGCTCGGTTGCGGTGGCCCTGGCCGCCGCTGGGCAAGGCGCGCAGATCTTGCGTGTGCATGACGTGCGCGAAACGGTTCAGGCGCTCAAACTTTGGGCGGCTGTCCGCGGTTGAAGATGCGGCGCAAGACACCTGCTTGAATAATCGCCACCCCCAACAAGATCAAAGCCAGAGCGACAAAGAGTGTCGCCGGAAGGGTTTCCCCTAGAAAGAGGCTGCCCGCGAGTACGGACCAAACGGGGACTTGGTAATTTGTGAGTGTCATGAATGAGGGCCCCGCGCTTCGGATCACGGCAACTTTGATGATAAAGGCCAATGCGGTGGGAATGAGGCCCAGATAGCCAATCGCGAGTAAACCCGAGATACTGGGCAGGTTGGGCGGGCCTTCGACCAGCAGGGCGATCGGCAGTAAGACCATAGCGGCCAAAATGAGCGAGCCGGTGGAGAGGGCCAGCTCATTAATCGGCGGGCATTGTCGCGTGGCGATAGATCCGCAGGCATAGCAGAAAGCGGCCGCCACGCAGGCGAAACGCGCCAGCGTTTCCACGGGACCTTCTGCCACGCCAAGCCCGCTTGTGCCGATCAGGAGCATGGCGCCCAGGAAACCCACGCCAAAGCCGATGAGTTTGCGTAAAAAAATCCGCTCGCCCGGCACAAAGAAATGAGCCAGCGGCAAAACGAAAATAGGCAGCGCTGCCATGGTCATGCCGGCAAAGGCGGAGGGCACATGTTGTTGGCCCCAACTGAGCAGTGCGAAGGGGATTGCGCTGGACAGCAGCCCAACCAAAAGGACAAAGCGCCAGAGGGCGATGTCTTTGAAGCTGGGCAAAGCAATGCCGCGCCAACGCATCAGGCCATAGAGCGCGATGGCGCCGATGGTGATCCGCCCTGCCGCCAGGGTCAGCGGTTGGAAATCACGCAGCGCCATACGCACCACCATAAAGGCGCCGCCCCAAATCATTGCGATAAAGGCAATACGAAGCCAATTGATCACTCCGGGAGATGTCATGCGCGCGCTTTCGTGGAAGGCAAAAGAAAAGGGGCCCGGCCAGTCGCGCCGCGCCCCCAAGGTCTAATGTGAGCCATAGCCCATCACAAGCCTAGTTCTTGGATTTATCGACCATTTTACCAGCAGAAATCCAAGGCATCATAGCGCGCAGTTTCTCGCCTGTGGCTTCGATTTGGTGCTCATCGTTGATGCGGCGTGTGGCTTTGAAAGAGGGCTGGCCAACTGCGTTTTCAGCCATGAAGTCACGCACAAATTTGCCGTTTTGAATGTCGGTCAGAACCGCTTTCATCTTGGCTTTGGTTTCGTCGTAAGGCAAGATCCGTGGACCGGAGACATATTCACCATATTCCGCAGTGTTGGAGATGGAGTAGTTCATGTTGGCAATGCCGCCTTCATAAATCAGATCCACAATCAATTTCACTTCGTGCAGACACTCGAAATAAGCCATTTCTGGCGCGTAGCCCGCTTCGACCAAAGTTTCAAAACCCATGCGGATCAGCTCAACCAAGCCGCCGCACAGAACTGCTTGTTCACCAAAGAGATCGGTTTCGCATTCTTCACGGAAGTTGGTTTCGATGATGCCTGAGCGGCCGCCACCGATGGCGGAGCAATAGGACAAGCCGATTTCCAAAGCTTTGCCAGAGGCGTCTTTGTCTACGGCAACAAGGCAGGGCACGCCGCCGCCTTTGGTGTATTCGCCGCGCACAGTGTGGCCCGGACCCTTTGGCGCCATCATGATGACGTCGATGCCTTCTTTTGGCTCAATCAGGCCAAAATGCACGTTCAAGCCGTGGGCAAATGCAATGGCAGCGCCTTCACTGATATTGTCGTGGACATATTTTTTGTAAGTTTCGGCCTGCAATTCATCCGGCATGGTGAACATGATGACATCAGCCCAAGCGGCAGCTTCGGCGATGCCCATGGTTTTCAGGCCTTCGCCTTCAGCCTTTGCGATAGAGGCAGAGCCTTCACGCAGCGCCACAACCAGGTTTTTTGCACCGCTGTCACGCAGGTTTAGCGCATGGGCATGGCCTTGGCTGCCGTAGCCGAGGATGGCGACTTTTTTGTCTTTGATCAAATTTACATCGCAATCGCGATCATAATAAACGCGCATTTTGGCGTCCTTTCATAGTTGGGTGTTCTGGAGCGTGTCTATCAGTTTGAACCGCAAGCGTAAGGATGTATTTTGCTAAATAAAACGGCATTATACATGTTTTAATTCGTATTATTTTAATATATGAAAATTTCATGCTTGATGATCTTGATCGACGCATTTTGCGGTTTTTACAATCTGACCCTACAGCACCGCTATCGGAGCTGGCGGAACGCTGCCGCTCTCAGCCGGCCACTGTGGCGCGCCGATTGGATCGGTTGAAGGCAGACGGCGTATTGCGCGGTTTGCACGCGGTGATTGATTGGGCGGTGTTGGGGTATGGGGTTGAGGTCAGCCTGCGTTTTACTTTGGACAAAACAAATTCAAAGGCTTTTGATGAGTTTCTAGCCGCAGCACGCCGGATCAAACAAGTGATTGCCATACAAACCTTTTCGGGCCGCGTGGATGTGCGCCTTTCGGTGATTGCGAAAGACATGCCAGATTATCAAAAGCTGTATCGCAGTGAGATTCTCAATCTGCCACATATCGCGGAGCTCGAGGCATTGATGCATGTGGCGACGCTGAAAACTGCGGAAGCTCTGCCCCTATGAGTGCCTGGGATGACAAGGATTTTGCGCTTCTGCGGGCTTTGTCGCGGGATGACACCCAATCGGCAGGTGTTTTGGGCCGTCAATTGGGGTTGAGCCAGCCGGCCACCTGGCGGCGCATTAAGCGGTTGCAGGCTGCGGGGGTTCTGGCCGGTCGTCGGGTGGATCTCAATGTCGAGGCATTGGGATTCGGGGTCACGGTTTTTTTGGGCGTAAAACTGGCCACGCGCGGGCAGGTCAGCCTTGAGGATTTTGAACGTGCCGTCACGGCCATCCCGGAGGTGCAAACCGTTCAGCATGTGCTCGGGCGCTATGATTACCGCTTGCGGGTTGTGGCGCGGGATATTTCGGACTTTGAGCGGGTCCTGCGCCACCGCATTATGACCGTGCGCGGTATCGGCGATGTGGAGGCGAATGTGCTTTTGAGTGAAGAGCGTCTGCTTGGCCCGCTCTAGATGCATACCAAAATAGACCGTGCATCCTGTGGCCAAGGTTTTTATAATGGGCCAACCTTAAAGGAGATGCCCAAATGACCGCTTTGCTTGATACCGTAGATCCAGATGGCCTGCTTGAATATTCTGTTGTGTTTACAGATCGCTCGCTCAACCATATGAGCGCGAAATTTCAGGGTGTGATGCGTGATATCTCATCCATTCTAAAAGAGGTGTATTCTGCCGATGGCGTCGCTGTGATTCCCGGCGGCGGTACCTATGGGATGGAAGCGGTTGCGCGGCAGATTGCTGTGGGCAAAAATGTTATGGTGCTGCGCAATGGATGGTTTTCCTATCGCTGGACCCAGATTTTTGAAGCCGGCTCAATTCCTGCCAGCGAAACGGTCATGAAGGCCCGGCGGGTGGGCAATGGCGCGCAGGCGGCCTTTGCCCCTGCGCCGATCGATGAGGTTGTGGCCAAGATTTTGTCGGATCAACCTGATGTCGTTTTTGCACCACATGTCGAGACCTCAGCGGGTTTGATCTTGCCAGATGACTACCTCAAAGCGGTCTCCGATGCGGTGCATAGTTACGGCGGATTGTTCGTTCTGGATTGTATCGCCTCAGGCTGTGCTTGGGTGGACATGCGCGCTGTCGGCGTTGATTTCTTGATTTCCGCGCCGCAAAAGGGGTGGTCAGCTTCTCCATCTGCGGGATTGGTGATGCTGTCCGAGGCCGGAATTGCAGCGGTGAAAGCCAGCCAGTCCAACAGCTTTGCTGTGGATCTGGGCAAGTGGTTGTCCATTATGGAGACCTATGAAGCCGGTGGTCATGCCTATCACGCCACAATGCCAACCGATGCTTTGACCGGGTTTCGCGATACAATGCTCGAAACCAAGGATTACGGTTTTGGCAAATTGGCCGATGCTCAATGGGAGCAAGGCAATCGGGTGCGTGCAGCCCTGGCGGAGCGCGGCATTGCCTCCGTTGCCGCTGATGGATTTGGCGCCCCCGGTGTCGTTGTGAGTTTCGCAAGCAGCCCAGAGATGCAATCTGGCAAACCTTTTGCCGCGCTTGGGATGCAGATCGCGGCCGGTGTGCCGCTGCAATGTGACGAGGGTCCGGAGTATCGCAGTTTCCGTCTGGGATTGTTTGGCCTTGATAAGCTCTATGATGTAGACGCCAGCGTGGCGCGTCTAGAGCAGGCTTTGGATCAAGTCCTCGCCGCGTAAGCCCGCGCTAGCGGATACCCAGCCCCAACTGCATGAGCTGGCGGCGTAGGGGCGTGATCCGGTGGATCGCGTCCAGCCCCAAGGCCCTGGCCTTGGCGGCGATGGGGCCCTCGGCCTTGGAGGCGCGGTTCAGCGCCCCGACGCCGAGCACCCGTGATTGCGCAATCGGCCGGCGGGCTTGATGGTAACGCTTTAGCATATCAGCCTCACCAATCTGCGCCGGTGCGGCCTTGGCAAGGTCAAGCAGCGCCTCAATATCCCCCAAGCTTAGGTTCAAGCCCTGCGCACCAATCGGCGGCACCACATGCGCAGCTTCTGCAATGAAAGCGGTGCGCTCGGCAAAAAAATGATCCGACAGTTGGCTGATGATCGGCCAGGCGGTGCGCGCAGTGATCACCTCCAGTTGTCCCAAAACACCGGCGGAACGCTCGGTTATGGCCGCATTAAAGGCCTCTATGGATTGGGATTGCATCTCTTTTATCGCGCGGTTGCGGTCCATCCACACCACAGCGGAGGAGGGTTTGCCATTGAAATCGGGCAGGGGTACTAAGGTGAAAGGCCCGCCCGCTTTATGAACCTCTGTCGAGATATTTTCATGCGGGATGTCGTGGCTCACCGCAAAACTTAATGCCAATTGACCAAAATCTGTGCGTTTCGCGCGGATCTTTGCAGCGCGCCGAATGGGGCTATCGCGGCCGTCGGCCGCAATCAGCATTTTGCAACAGACACGCTCTGAAGAGCTCAGAGTAACGCGCGCTTCGGTGCTGCGCGTCTGACTGCTGATTGTCGAAATGCCGGGCTGAAAGTCGACATTCGGAAGGGCGCCCAGCCGTGTCAAAAGCCCCTCGCGCATGTCCCAATTTCCCAGGTTCCAGCCAAATGGCGCATCTGAAATATCGGCCGCGTTAAAATCCTTACGGACCAATGCCTCCCCGGCTGCATCCACAATGCGCATGATCTGAAGCGGTGCGCTGCGGTCTGCGACCAAAGGCCAAAGACCAATTTGCTGCAAAAAGGCCTGCGCGGGTTGCAAATAGGCGGTGGTGCGCAGATCGGCGCCTTGGTGGCTTCGGTCGGTGACAGGTGCGGTGGGATCGACGCCAAGCACCTCGAACCCAGCCTCGCCAAAGGCAACAGCGGCGGTCAGCCCGGCGATGCCGCCGCCAGAGATTATAATGTCTTTATATATGGCCATGAGCTTCATGTAATCTGCCGCTTGGCTTTGAAAAGCAAGCTGCGACCAATTGCGACAAGAAGGCCTCCAAATCTTGATGCGCGGCGTCGACGTAATCAGGTGCGACCCTGTCGGGAGAGATGTAGACCGTCCGCATCCCAAGGCCTGCGGGCACCTGCAAATTGCGGGAGTCATCCTCAAACATAGCGGCGGAATGCGGGGTCACTGCCGCGCGCGCAAAGACCTCTGCGAAGGCCTCAGCATGGGGTTTGGGCCGATAACTTGCGTGCTCTATCCCGTAGACGGCTTCAAAATTTTGCTCCAAGCCACGCGCCTGCAATACCTGGCGCGCATAGGGTTCCGTGCCATTGGTATAGACGATTTTCCGACCCGGCAGGGCGGAGATCAGCGATGAAAGCTCTGCCGAATGCGGCAATGGTGAAAAATCTATGTCATGGACAAAATGCAAAAATGCCTCGGGTGGCATGGCATGTTGGTCCATCATTCCCGCTAGGGTTGTTCCGTGACTGCGCCAATACTGCGCGCGGAACACATCCGCCTCTTCAAGGCTAACATCCAGAAAATCAGAGACAAAAAGGCGCATTTTTTCTTCAATCTGATCAAAAAGCCGGACCTTAGGCGGGTAAAGCGTATTGTCGAGATCAAAGATCCAAGTGTCGATATGGGAAAACTGGTCAAAATCCATGGGGCAATTGGTACCAAATAGCGCGGCAGGTTCAATGGCGAAACGCTTGCGAGGCGCGGCCAGCTCGCCCATAGTTGACGAAAGGATCGATAAGGAGCCGATTTATGCTAGAAACATCTGCATCCCGACCCGTTCAAGGGGACGCTTATGGATTGATTTTGGAGGCGATTGACGTGGGCATCTACAAGCCCGGCAGTCGCTTGGTGGAAAGTGAATTGGCCGAACGTTTTGGCGTGTCACGCACACCGATCCGCGAGGCGCTGCAAAGGCTGGAGACGCAGAGCCTTTTGACCCGTGATGGCCGGAGTTTGATTGTTGCCTCTTTGGATCACAATCAAATGGCTGAGCTCTATGTGGTGCGCACAGAGCTTGAGGGGCTGGCGGCACGTTTGGCGGCGCAACATGCGTCGGTTGAAGAGATCAATGTGCTGCAACAAATGATTGATGCAGACCGCGAGCGGGTGTCGGATGCCGCCGCTTTGGCGCGCTCGAATAAGAGGTTTCACAAGCAATTGCATTTGGCGTCGCACAACCGGTTTTTGGTGCAACAGCTGGATTTGGTTTATCGCTCCATGGCGCTCCTTGCGACGACCTCCCTTGCCGTCGAGGGGCGGGGACCTGTGGCCTTGGACGAGCATCAGGCGATTGTTTTGGCAATTTCGAATCGGGATGGGCCGGCGGCCTATGAGGCGGTGAAGCGGCATTTGAGCGAGGCCTTCGTCACCCGCCTGAAACATGATGCGGGCGCTCAGGCCTGGTAAGGGGAGCGGCCGGAGCAGTGGCAAGCGATATGCCATGGGCGGTTTTGTCCCAATAAAAGGGTTTGTAGAGCAACTCTAGAAAGCCTTTATAGGCGGCCATAGATCCCAGCGGGAAATAGAAATGCAGGCTGGGCACCCATTTGAGCAAATGGCGGTGCTTGGCCTGATTGCAGGCCAGCATGCCAACGATGATGTTGATGACCTCGGACATCAAATAAATCCCGCCCAAAGTGTAGAAGGCCCAGCTTGGCATGAAGCCCGTCAGGGGATGAGGCAGAGCAAGAAAGGCCAGCCAGAAGGTCCAAAGCACTGGGGCCAATAGAAATTGTGACAGTGTTCCTGCGAAGAGCAATTGCACACCAAAAAATTGCCAAAGACCCAGGTCCCGCAGCAGGGTTTTTGGCGCGCGCATGTGCACCGCCCAGGTGACCGCATAGCCTTTGAGCCAGCGGCTGCGTTGGCGTATCCACGGCCAGCCGCGGCAATTGGCCTCCTCAAGGGTCACGGTGGGCAAGAGCTCTGTGTGATAGCCGAAACGTGTTAGGCGAATGCCAAGGTCTGCATCCTCCGTGACATTATGCGCGTCCCAACCACCGAGCTTTTCCAGGATATGCCGGCGAAAAAATAGGGTTGTTCCACCGAGTGGCACGGGGAGCTTGAGCCGGGCAAGACCCGGTAGCACAATGCGAAACCAAGTGGCATATTCGATGGTGAAACAGCGTGACAACCAATTGGAGCGCGAATTGTAGAAATCCAAAGTGCCCTGAACGCAGGCCAATTTCTCGTCGCTTTCGGCAAAATGGCGGGCCACTTTGCGCAGTTGGCCCGGTTCGGGGGCATCTTCGGCATCATAGACGCCAATGATCGACCCTCGGCAGTGATCCAAGGCGTAGTTGAGTGCCCTCGGCTTTGTTTTGATGGTCCCGTTTGGCACGTTGATCGTGGTGATCCACGGCGGGAGTTTGACGCCAGCGAGGGTCTTGGCTGTGGTGATGTCATCGCGTTCCATCACCAAAATCACCTGTAGCAGATTTTTCGGATAGTCGAGTTGGCGCAGATGCGTGAGCAGATGGCTCATCATTGCGCTCTCTTTAAACAGGGGCACCATGATGGATATTTTGGGCAGGGGTGCATCGGTTGTGCGGCCCCTATATTTAAGATTGGCCAGCGCTCCGTGATGTAAAAACAGCATCGCGGTGGCGAGTTTTAGCGCCATATTGGCGATCAAAGTGAGGGTTCCCCACAGGGCGAAGACCAAAAATGTAATAGCAGGAGCGAAGGCACCCGCCAGGGCAACCAGCGCGATCAAGCTGCACAGGGCAACATGAAAGGTTTTGAAATTCAGATCGCGGCAGCTTTCACGCGCGGCAACGCGGTGTTCTGCCCGATGGATCAGCGCCGCGTCTTCGGTGGTGGTGATGTAGGATCTCATTTGATCCGGGCAGGTAAAGGCGCGGCGCAGCGGGCCAAATATTTGGCGCAAATAGGATTGGTTTTCATCAAAATGTTCGGGCCGATCGGTCAAGATGACAGTCACATCTGCGCTCAGGCGCCAAGGCAACACACCCATTTGCAGGGCGTTGGCCGGACCAAGAATTTTGAGCAAATCTGGGTTCGGTGGGAAATAGGTGAGATCGATATAACCCTCCCCCAAACGTTCCGCTTGCAATTGCGCCAAGCGGGTCGCGTCAATGAGGCCAAGGGAAATTAATGTGTCGCTCTCAGAGGCGTTGCCATCCATATCGCGGTTTTGCAATTGCAGATAGGCCGCGGGGGGCAGCAGGTTCGCTTCAGTCAGGAACTCCAGCAAATCCGGCGGATCCCAATGACCGGTGCGGGGGGGGTGCAATGCGCCGGTGGGGGAAGAAGGAGTGTTGTAATCCAAAGTGACCTTCCCTCAAACTGCGGTTGGCTGCGACAGTTTGAGGGCTGGATGTTAAGGTAAGGTTTAAGAAATTAGGCCGCGCGAGACTTTTCCATTTCAGCTGCGAAATTTTCAAACAGATAGAAACTGTCCTGGGGTCCCGGGCTGGCTTCAGGGTGATATTGCACCGAGAAGACCGGACGATCCGCCATGCGAATGCCGCAATTGGAGCCATCAAATAGCGATATATGAGTTTCCAAAACACCCTCAGGCAGAGATTGGCTGTCCACGGTAAACCCGTGGTTCATAGAGGTGATCTCGACCTTATTGCTTTGCACATCCTTCACAGGATGGTTCGCGCCATGATGTCCGTGGTTCATCTTGATGGTTTTTGCACCCAATGCCAAAGCCAGCATTTGATGACCCAAGCAAATGCCAAACACGGGGATTGTGCTTTGTGCCAGTACCGCCTGGATCATCGGCACAGCATAGCTTCCTGTGGCGGCGGGATCGCCTGGGCCATTGGAAAGGAAAAGCCCATCGGGCTGGTGCGCCAAAACATCTTCTGCGGTGGCCGATGCGGGCAGCACAGTGACATCGCAGCCCACGGAGGCCAGACAGCGCAAGATATTACGCTTTGCGCCATAATCAATGGCGACAACCTTATATTTGGGCGCCTCTTCGGCAACATAGCCTTCCGGCCAAGCCCAGCGTTTCTCATTCCATTTGTAGGACTGTGTGCAGCTGACATCCTTGGCCAGGTCCAAACCTTCGAGACCGGCGAATTCTTCGGCCTGCGCCAGAAGGTCGTCCAGATCGAACACGCCGTCTGGACTGTGGCACAGAGCCACGTGCGGCGCACCTTGTTGGCGGATGGCGCGGGTGAGGCGGCGGGTATCAATGCCACCTATCGCGATGCGCCCGCGCGCGGCAAGCCAAGGGGCGAGCTCTTCGCGTGCGCGCCAGCTTGAGGGCTCGGTTGGATCCCATTTCACCACCATGCCAGCGGCAAAAGGATCTGCGGTCTCATCATCTTCTGATGTGATCCCAGTGTTGCCAATATGCGGGAAGGTGAAGGTGACGACTTGGCCGGCATAGGAGGGGTCTGTCATGATCTCCTGATAGCCTGTCATAGCGGTGTTGAAACAAAGCTCGGCAACGGTGGTACCGGTGGCTCCAAAGCCGTGGCCGTAAAAAATGGATCCGTCCGCAAGCACAAGGCAAGCAGTCGGTTTTTGGTTCGATGACATTGTCATGAAAATACCCCTGGCAGATTGCGCTGGTGTTAGTCCTTGACGCGTCGGGGGTCAAGGGTCAGGCGGCGCCATCGGCGTTGTAAAACGATTGTTCAGCGGTTATAGACTGTGATCTTAACAGATCGAGGATGATTGGATCATGAGTTTGCGGGATCGTTTGAGCGTATCGCTGAAAGAAGCGATGAAGGCCAAGGATGCAACGCGATTGATGACACTGCGTCTCATCAATGCGGCGATTAAAGATCGCGACATTGATGCGCGGTCAGAGGGAACCGATGCGGGGGTCTCTGATGACGATTTATTGGCTATTTTGAGCAAAATGGTCAAACAACGCCAAGAAAGTGCGCGGGCCTATGAAGAGGGCGGGCGGCTTGAATTGGCGGAAAAAGAACGGGCTGAGATCGTCATTGTTGAAGAATTCTTGCCGCGGCAATTGAGCGAGCAAGAGGTGGAAAAGGCGATTGCCGAGGCCATCACCGCATCCGGGGCGAATTCGATTCGCGATATGGGCAAGGTCATGAGCGTTTTGAAGTCCAAATACACAGGCCAGCTTGATTTTGGAAAAGTTGGCGGCATGGTGAAAGCGCAACTGAGCTGATCGGCCCGCATCTTTCGCAGGGGCTGATTGAGCCCCTCAGTCACACTTGCCTTGCAGCGTTGAGAAAGGCCGATTGCAAATCAGCGGCCAAAAGCGGCCGCTCTTCTTGCGACAAAAATGCGCCAATTTCCACCACACGCCCACCACCGCGCAGGGTGAGATAGTCTGGAACGGGCCCATCATCCTTGCTCATGTGAACCTCCACCCAATAGGGGTTAGCGCGCCATTCTTGCAACTGACCATTGGGGTTGATGCGGCGCAAAATGGCCAGATCACTCCAAAGTTCAAACTCTTCACGCACTTGACCGCGTCGCCAACTGGCTTTGAGGGCCAGCCAAATCGCGCAAAGGGCGCTCCCAAGGGCTGCGGCGATGACCCAAAGCACCGTATGGCCTAAAAACGCCAAGAGCGGCACAGCCATGAGGGCCGCAGTGGCGCCAATGAACCCAGCAAACCCTTCCCGGCTGAGCGCATTATGTGCGCTGAGCGACAGCCGAAGACCGGGCTGGTGACTGGATGCCGCGCCAAGCTGCGCGCATTCTGGAGGGCTGGACCATTCATAGGGCATGGCCTGAAGGTAAACTGAAAACCTCTAAGATCCACTGCGCCATAATGTCATAAAGGCCTCTGCGTAACTCAACCGCCAGGCCAAAACACTTTGCCCGGTGGCCACACGATGCGCCCGCCCAGGCCGGCGCTGCCCTCATTTTTTGTTGAAATGGCGTCATACAGAGGTTTTTCATAAGACCCCAGTGTTTGAGGCATGACATGAAAAAGGCCCCGGAAATCCGAGGCCTTTTCTATCGCTTCAAGCACATGGCGATTAATGCGCGGAGCTTTTATCCCAATCTTCCTGTTTTGGAAGAATTTCGAAAGTGTGCTCAGGCGGTGGTGATGGGATGGTCCATTCCAACGTATCGGCCCATTCGTTCCATGGGTTGTTCGCGGTGACCCGGCGCCCTGCAAAGACTGCATAGGCGATGACGCCGATGAACAACAAGAAGGAGGCGAAGGAGAGGAAGGCGCCCCAGCTTGACCAATAGTTCCAATAGGCAAAAGCCTCAGGATAATCGATATAGCGGCGTGGCATACCTTGACGCCCGAGGAAGTGCTGCGGGAAGAAGGTGATGTTTGTGCCGATGAAGAACATCCAGAAGTGAATCTTGCCAAGGGTTTCATTGTACCAACGGCCAGCCATTTTTGGCAGGTAGAAATAGACCCCTGCGAAAATGCCAAAGGCGGCCGCAATTGCCATCACATAATGGAAGTGTGCCACCACATAGTAGGTGTCGTGATAGGCCCGGTCGACCGCAGCCTGCGACAGAACGATGCCGGTCACGCCGCCGACGGTAAACATGAAGACAAACCCCGTTGCAAAGAGCATTGGTGTTTTAAATTCGATTGAGCCGCCCCACATAGTCGCGATCCAAGAGAAGATTTTCACCCCAGTCGGCACCGCGATGACCATTGTGGCCAACATGAAGTAGGATTGCTGCGTAAGTGACATGCCCACGGTGTACATGTGGTGTGCCCAAACAACGAAGCCCAGAGCGCCAATTGCGATAATCGCCCAGACCATCGGCAGATAGCCGAAGACAGGTTTTTTCGAGAAGGTAGCAATGACATGGGATACGATGCCGAAAGCAGGCAGGATCACAATGTAAACCTCTGGATGCCCAAAGAACCACAGAATATGTTGGTAAAGAATGGGATCCCCACCGCCGGCCGGATCAAAGAAAGCCGTGCCGAAGTTGCGGTCCGTCAACAACATGGTGATCGCACCGGCCAGAACAGGCAGGGCTAAGAGGATCAGCCAAGAGGTCACAAAGATTGACCAAGAAAACAGCGGGACTTTGAACAGGGTCATGCCGGGTGTGCGCATGTTCAGGAAAGTTGTGATCATATTGATCGCGCCCAGAATGGAAGAGGCCCCGGAGAGGTGGACCGCAAAAATGGCAAAGTCCATAGACATGCCGCCTTCATTGACCGAGAGCGGCGGATAGAGCACCCAGCCCACGCCCGAGCCGGCTTGTCCATTCCCGCCGGGGGTGATCACAGAGAGCACCGCCATCGTGGTCCCAGCAACATACATCCAGTAGGATAGGTTGTTCATGCGTGGGAAGGCCATATCAGGCGCGCCGATTTGCAAGGGCATGAAATAGTTTCCAAATCCACCAAATAGCGCTGGAATCACCACGAAGAACATCATCAAGATACCGTGGCCGGTGATCAAGACATTCCACAGGTGACCGTTGGGTGTACAATCGCCCACGGCAGCGGCGGTGAGCCGCGCGCCCTCCATGCACATATATTGCACGCCTGGCTCCATAAGCTCCATCCGCATGTAAACGGTGAAGGCGACGGAAATGAAACCGGCCAAGCCGCCGGTCAAAAGGTAAAGGATACCAATATCTTTGTGATTGGTGGACATGAACCAACGTGTGAAGAAACCGCGGTTATCTTCGTGGTCGTGTCCGTGTACGGCTGCATCGGCCATCAGGCTCTCCCGTTTATTGACTACCAAAACAGAACAGCCGACTCGCAGCTGTCCCGCCTCTTTCTGCTATAGTCTCTACATTCCACAAGCCCGCAGCGCAACGCGGTGATGGAGGTTTTCTATGGGTTAAAATGGCGCAGGGGGTAGGCCCGCGCCGCCCGATAGGTTTGCGCCAAATCTCAAGCGCCGATTTCGATGCGCGTTACGTGGCGGCTTGCTCTGAAAATACCGCGTCAAAGCTGCGGCGCAGGGCGAGATCAACATCGGCAAGGGTGACCGGCAGGCCAAGATCTACGAGGGACGTCACCCCGTGCTCCGCGATGCCACAGGGGACAATGCCGGAAAAATGCTCCAGATCGGGTTCAACATTGATGGAAATTCCATGGAAGCTGATCCATTTGCGCAGGCGGATACCGATGGCCGCGATTTTATCCTCTGCCAGAGCGCCGCTGGGGCGCAGAGGCTTGTCGGGCCTTGTGACCCATACGCCGACCCGGCCGGGGCGAATCTCGCCTGTGACGTTGAACTCGGCCAAGGTTCGGATGACCCAATCTTCCAATTGCTGCACAAACTTGCGCACGTCCCGCCCGCGCTTTCCAACATCGAGCAGCACATAGATCACCCTCTGGCCGGGCCCGTGATAGGTATATTGCCCGCCCCGCTGCGCTTGAAACACGTCAAAGCGATCCGGATCTGTGAGATCCTTGGCATCGGCGCTGGTGCCAGCCGTGTAAAGAGGAGGGTGCTCCAAAAGCCAAATCGCCTCAGAGGCGCGGCCCGCCAAAATATCCGCAACCCGCGCTTCCATCCAGCGCACGGCCTCTTCATATCCCACTGGATTTTCCGAGGTGATCCATTCGACCATCACACAATGCCTTTCGCACGCAAACGTGGCATGTGGCTCCGGCTGACCGGGACAGATGCGCCGCCTGCTAAGATTAGGCGGGCACCGTCCCCTCGGCGCTCGGCTTTGTCAATGGCATCAAAGCTGACCCAATGGGAACGGTGCACTTGCAAACCTGGGGTGGGTGCCACCTCCTGCAGCGCGTCAGAAAACCGCAACAGCACAAGGCAGCTGCCTTGAGAGGTTGTGACACGGGTATAATGATCCTCCGCGGATAAATGTTGGATCGCGCCGCGCATGTCCGATGGCAGCCGGTTGAGCAGCGCGGGGGGCACCGGAGCCTTTGGCGGCTGCGGCGGGCTTGAGGCTGTCGCAACTGGCGCTTGGATCATATGGATCAAAATGGTGATGAGCGCCGCCACGGGCACGGCACTGCCGGTCAGAACGCGCCAGCGTTCCAGCTCCCAAATGCCCCAGCCGAGGAACACAATATTCAGCGCATAGGCTAAAACCGTCACGGCTATGCCCATTGCGCAGGCGGCCGCCAGGGCGGCGCTCCAGCGGTGGCGAAAGAGAGCCGCGCAGGCGGCGCTGATCACAAATCCCAGAGGAAATGTCACGGCAATGATCAACAGCCAGTACATCAGGGTGAGACCTATCGGGCCCGGGACATGAAACCCGAAGGGTTGGACGATCGTGACCAGGACCGCGGCCAAGCCAAGGCCTCCAAAAGTTCTTGGTCGTCCCAACACCCGCCGCATGTCGCGCATCGCCTGTTGCGTTGAGCTGTCGTTCACGAATGCCTCCGAGCGGTTCACGCCATTTTACTTGGGGTGGTTATGCGGATGTGTGATGGATTTTAAGAATTAAAAACAGGAGAGTAAAGATGAATTTCCAAGAATTTTTCAACTCTGATCCCGTGATTGTGGTGCATGTCATCTGTGGACTTTGCGCCTTTATCGTCGGCCCCATCGCGCTCTACAGCAATGCGCGGCAGGCGCTGCACCGGGCGGCGGGATACCTTTGGGTTTTCTCGATGATCCTCTTGGCCGGAACGTCCTTTTTCATCGAAGGCTTGAAGGCCTTTGGACGCTTTGGCCCGATCCATTTACTGTCAGTCCTAACACTTTGGTCAATTTTTGAGGCGATGCGGCAGATTTATCGGGGCAACATGATCCTGCACCGGCGCATCATGACCAATCTCTATTGGTATGGGCTGGTGATTGCGGGGCTATTTAATTTTTTGCCGGGGCGCCTCGTCAATAGAGCGGTATTGGGCGATGCAAGCGCGGATATGGGTTATGTGGTGATCATATCTGGTGCGGCCTGCCTCTTGGGATGGCACCTGAAGGATCGCCGCAAATTTCTGGCGCGTGCCGCGGTGGCGGGAGGGCGTAAGTTTTGAGGTGGCGCAATTTTCCCTCTTGAGCCTCCGGCAGCCCTCGACTATGCAGCGTCAAACCACGCGGTCGTGGCGGAATTGGTAGACGCGCAGCGTTGAGGTCGCTGTGAGGTAACACTCGTGGGGGTTCGAGTCCCCCCGACCGCACCAATACTTCTCTTTTTTTGCTGGGCCACCGTTTGCGCGTAGAGCGGCTGATGGATGGGCAAGGCACTGCTCTTTTCGAAATGGGTAGGGGTGTATAGTATTATTTTACACTCTTGTGTTTGATACGCTGCGAGGTTTGACGCAAAATTGCCCGAATTTTTGAATGTCAGCTGGGCAATTCACATCTTATCTTGCCATAAACCTTACACACTGACATATGTGGAAGAGTAACACACTTAGGAAAGGGAATAATATGTCTAAAATTGGATCCATGCTTCTGGTATGCGCGACCCTCGTTTTGTCCGCTTGCTCCGCAAACAACGGTGCCGACAGCGGCGCAGCGCGCACGGTTGCAGCTGAACCAACAATGAACAAAATGTAATAATCCAAAAGGTAAGCGCCTGCTTGCCGCTTTGGAATTACGCATTTTAGCCCGTTTCGATGGGCTAAAATAACCTCTTAAACAGAGCTCTCATCGGCGCCTTCCCCAGATTTTGCCGAGATTTCCGCCTGCGAGCGATAGCCGTCAGAGGCAAAGCTGCCCTTCTGGCCCACCGGTGGTTGCCTATCTTCTTGATCCGCCACAGGCATATGATACGGCACAGAGACCCCAAACATGTGTGCCGATAGATTTGTGTTTCGACGGGTGAGCCTCGGTCAACCTTCGTCTGGCCGCGTCACGGTCTTGCCCTTCACCGTCCCGCGATATTTCGACAACAACTCCGCATCCACCTCGGTTCCATCGGCCAAAAAGGGCAATATTCCGCGCCGAAGAGAGAGGCCACGCATGGCCTTGATATCCTCATCTGATTTGGTCACCCGCTGGCTCATCCTTCGGCCCCATTGTGCGAGCATCCCATAGAGCCGTTCAATCTCTGCTTGGTGCCCATCGCTTTTGGCCAGGTCGATAAACTCATCGGGATCGGTTTTCAGATCAAACAGCATCGGGCGAAAGCCACCTTCTGCATGCATCAGTTTGAAACGCCCGTCAAAGACCATAAAAAGGCGTGCGTCGCGGGGCTCTAGCCCGAGTTTCACCGCCTGCGGTGTGGCGGAATAGTCATATTCGCTGATCGCAAAGGAGCGCCAGTCAGGGCGGTTCCCATGCAGCCAGGGGATGAGGCTCTGGCCCTCAATGATATGCGCCGGCACTTTCCCGCCTGCCGCCTCGACAAAGGTTGCGGCTAAATCAATGGATTCCACCAGCGCATCGCAAGTCGTGCCGCGCGCCTTGTCTGCCGCGGGGCGTGGGTCATAGATGATCATCGGAATTTTCGCCGATGCGTCGTGAAACAGGTCTTTCTCGCCGAGCCAGTGGTCGCCCAAGTAATCTCCATGATCCGATGTCAGCACGATCATCGTGTCTTCAAGGCGGCCACTGTTCTCAAGATAGGTGAGCAGCCGGCCCAGCTGATCATCGCATTGTTTGATCAATCCCATATAGGCAGGGATCACCTTTTGGCGGACCTCGTCTTTTTGGAAGGCTTGCGCAATCTTATTGCCCTGATAGGCGCCAAAAACCGGGTGGGGGTCTTCTTGCTCCATCGCGTGGCGCTTGGCCGGAGGCACATGGCGGGCGTCATACATATTGTGATAGGGCGCAGGCACGATATAGGGCCAATGCGGCTTGATATAGCTGACATGAGCCATCCAAGGGGTCGCTTTGTCCCGGGTTTCGATGAACTCGATCGTCTTGCTGGTTAACCAAGGCGTTTCGCTGTGCTCTTCGGCAATATTGGCTGGTTTATCGGCATTTCTGAAAATCCAACCGCTGGCAATTTCATCGCCACCCACCCCGGCATTGGCAAAATCAGCCCATGGGTTTTCTGATTGGTAGCCTTGGGATCTGAGATATTCATTATAGGGCGAGCGTTTTTCGTCATAAAACCCATCAGGACCATAGGCCCAAAGCCCATCGTCCCGGATCCAAGTGTCAAAGCCGCATTCTGCCTGACGTGCTCCGATCACGCTGTCGGGGCTCAACCCCAGCCGAGCCATGCCCGCGGCATCGGCTTTCATATGGGTTTTGCCGATCAGCCAGCAGTCCATGCCGGAATTGCGCAGGTGATCGCCCATGGTCATTTCGCCGACCCTGAGAGGGAAGCCGTTCCACTGCGCCCCGTGGGATGAGGCGTAACGACCGGTGTAAAAACACATGCGCGAGCCACCGCAAATCGGCGATTGGACATAGGCATTGGTAAACCTGACGCCCATGGCGGCCACGCGGTCAAAATTTGGGGTGTGCAAATGCGGGTGGCCGGCGCAAGATAGGTAGTCAAAGCGCAATTGGTCATACATGATGAACAAAATATTCATGGTGGATGTCGGTCCTTTTGCGGCGCGCGCGGCGCCGGCAGCTGATTCTTACTCTAAGAGTGCCGAGTCCGCGTCGCCAACGCAAACCTACTGTTCAAATGGCCTAGCATAAGCCGGGGGCAAACGGGTCGCGGACCCTGGCAGGGAAATAACGGTTTGCTATTTTGCAACTTAATTTGCAAGCTGGTGGAGGTTTCCAATGTGTTCAATTGGGAGCGTTTAATCTATGAAAAAGGGGCGCGATCCAGATGGCCAGTCAGTTATTTTCACCCATTACTCTGGCCGGCATTGAGCTGCGCAACAGGATCATTGTGGCGCCCATGTGCCAATATAGTGCCGATGAGGGCGCCGCGACGGATTGGCATTTGATGCACCTGGGGCAATATGCGGTCTCTGGCGTTGGCTTGATTATTACCGAAGCGGTGGGCGTAGACATGGCGGGCCGGATTTCACCGGGCTGTTTGAGCCTTTGCACAGATGCGCAGGAAGCCAGTCTGAAACGCGTCGTCGATTTTTGTCAAACATTTGGCAACACCACGATGGGCATTCAGTTGAGCCATGCGGGCCGCAAGGGCTCGACCGATCTGCCTTGGCTCGGGGGCAAGCCAATTCCTGCCTCCGACCCAAGAGGCTGGGCCACCGAGGCCCCATCGGCCACGCCCTATGCACCTGTTGGCTGGGAGACTCCAGCGGCCCTAGATGAGGCGGGGCTGGCTCGGATCAAGGCGGCCTTCGTTGATGCGGCTGTTCGGGCTGATCGTATTGGGTTTGAGGTGGCTGAGTTGCATGCGGCGCATGGGTATCTTTTGCATCAATTCCTGTCCCCCTTGAGCAATCTGCGCACTGATGCCTATGGCGGCAGTTTGGAAAAAAGAATGCGCTTTCCGCTGGAGGTTTTTGACGCTGTGGCCGCAGTTTGGCCCAAGCATAAAGCCCTTGGCGTGCGCTTTTCCGCGACAGATTGGGTGGCGCGTTCCAGCTGGGATATCGCAGAATCCACCCAATTCGCAGCGGCATTGAAAGCGCGTGGCTGTGACTTTATCGACGTCTCAAGCGCGGGCAATTCGCCCGAGCAAACTATCGAGGTTGGGCCCGGTTATCAGACGGGATTTGCCGCGGAGATTCGCCGCCAGACGCAAATGCCGACGATGGCTGTTGGGCAGATCACCGAGCCGCATCAGGCAGAGGCGGTGATCCGTTCAGGGCAGGCCGATATGGTGGCTCTCGCGCGCGGCATGCTCAACAACCCGCGTTGGGCCTGGCATGCAGCAGAAGCCTTGAACGCCGAGGCCGCCTACGCGCCGCAATATATGCGCTCCAACAAAGCATTGCGCGGCCTGCCCATACCGGGCAACCCGCCTGTTGCGGTGAAAACGTAAAAGCCGCGCGCCAGGTTTGGCCCAGGTTCGGCGAGGCCTAAAACTGGAGCTGCACTTTCATCGCCTGGCTGCGGTCGCTGGCGGTCGTGAAAGCTTGCACGGCTTCGCTGACTGGGAAGCTATGGGTGATGAGGTGATCCACGGTGATTGCGCCAGATTGCATCAGCTTGACGGCGGTGAAAAACTCCTCATGGAAACGAAATGAGCCCCGCAGAGTGATCTCTTTGGCGGTCAGCGCCTGCATCGGCACGGTCATATCGCCGCCGAGCCCCAGCTGAACCAAGATGCCACGCGGCCGCAAACAGGCCACGCCCGCAGCCAGTGCCGCCGGCGCGCCAGAGCATTCTAAATGCACGTCCACCTGGCCTTTGTCTGCTTGAAACTCCTCCAAAGCTTGTGGATTTATTGCTGTATTGAGCGGGGTATCAGCGCCACAAAGCTGGGCCATAGTGAGGGTGTAATCGGATAGATCGGTTGCGATGACGCGCGCGGCGCCGGCGTGGCGGGCTGCCAAAATACACAGCGCACCGATTGGGCCACAGCCGGTGATCAGCACCGTTTTGCCGGTCAAATCCCCAGCCTGCGCAACGGCGTGGAGGCACACGGCCAGAGGTTCCGCCATGGCGGCCTGTGCCGCTGACAACCCGTCTGCTGGGGCGCATTGGGCCGCGCTGACGACCAGGTGCTCTTGAAAGGCGCCTTGGATATGAGGAAAGGGCATGGCGCTGCCGTAAAAGCGCATGTTCAGGCAATGGTTGTGCTGCCCTTTCGTGCAAAAGGCGCAGGAATGACAGGGCCGGGAGGGGGATATGGCCACCAGCTGGCCCTCCTGCAGATCGCCGGTGTCTGTTCCGAGCGCGCCAATTATGCCAGAGACCTCATGGCCCAATACCATCGGCTCGCGCAGTTTGATCGGTCCAAACCCACCATTATGATAATAGTGGAGATCAGAGCCGCAGATGCCGCCCGCCTGCATTTGGATCAACACCTCACCAGCGCCCGGGGTGGCCACCTCTTGTGGTTCAATGCGCAGGTCACCCGCGGCATGGATGACGATTGATGAGCAGCTGTGCAACATTCGTGTTTCTCCAGATGATGTTTCCCCGTAGACTAGAGCTTGAATGAGGAATGCACCAAAGGAAAATGCAATGTCGCTTGAAATGTTCAACTTATCAGGAAAACGCGCGCTGATCACCGGATCCAGCCAAGGCATTGGTTTTGCTCTGGCTCGGGGACTGGCCGGGGCGGGGGCGGAAATTATCCTTAATGGACGCGATGAAGCCAAGCTTGAGGCCGCGCGGCAAGAGCTGGGCGATGAAGGCGCAACTGTGCACTCCCTAGCGTTTGACGCAACAGATCACGAAGCTGTACGGCGTGCAGTGGATGGCTTTGAGGCGGAGGTCGGCGCGATTGACATTTTGATCAACAACGCTGGCATGCAGCATCGCACCGAGTTGCATAATTTTCCACCCGATGCTTTTGAGCGCCTGTTGCAGACCAATATCGCCTCGGTCTTTCATGTCGGACAGGCTGTTGCCCGTCATATGATCGCGCGCAAAGGCGGTAAAATCATCAATATCGCATCCGTGCAGACCGCGCTCGCGCGCCCCGGCATCGCCCCCTATACAGCGACCAAAGGCGCCGTGGGCAATTTGACCAAGGGCATGGCAACCGATTGGGCGCAATATGGGCTCAATTGCAACGCTATCGCGCCGGGCTATTTCGACACGCCTTTGAATGCGGCATTGGTGGCGGATCCAGATTTCAGCACATGGCTTGCCAAACGCACCCCGGCCGGGCGCTGGGGCGCGGTTGAGGAGTTGGTCGGCGCGGCGGTGTTTTTGTCCTCCGATGCGGCGAGCTTCGTCAACGGGCATATCCTTTATGTGGACGGTGGAATTACAGCATCGCTCTAACGCGGGGCTCTCGTGGAAAACACTTGCGAGAGCTCAAAAAATCAATTTACCTATATGTACTTAACTGGGCAGCGGGGTGTCTTCCGGACCCGCCCGGCGCTGAGACATGCGCGTGAAATCCCCGTGAATTTGATGCGCTATGCATCGGTTTTATCTGTAGGAGCCTCTGCGCGCCTGCATATTACGGGAGAAAAATTATGAAGACTGTAGGAGTTGTTGGACTGGGCGATATGGGCAGCGGTTTGGCGAAGAATTTATTGAAACATGGGTTTCAAGTGCAAGGGGCCGATCTTTTGCCCCAGCGCCAAGACGCATTTCGCGCGATGGGTGGGCAGCTTGGTGACTGCCCCGCTGATGTGGGGCGCGGGGCTGATGCGGTCTTTGTGATGGTCATGACGGGAGAGCAGGCGAAAACTGTTATATTTGCGCCTGACGGTCTGCTTGCAACTTTGCCGCAATGCAGTGCGATTGTATTATCAGCGACGATCAAACCTCAGGAAGCGCGCGATATTGGCGCGCAAATGCAAGGCTCTGGGGTGCATTTGATCGACAGCCCGGTCTCAGGTGGATTTCCCGGGGCGCAGGGGGGCAGCCTTACCCTTATGGCCGCCGCGCCACCTGATATTTTGGATCGCTTCCTCCCTATTCTTGAAGCGGTCTCTGCCAATATTCACCGGGTCGGCGAGCGTCCGGGCGATGGGCAGACGGTGAAGGCCTGCCTGCAATCGCTGATCGGTGCGCAATTTTCGGCAACATTTGAGGCGGCCGCTCTGGCGGCAAAGGCTGGCGTGTCAGGGCAGGTGCTGCTTGATGTGTTCTCCACCTCTTCGGCGGGCTGTGGGGTGGTGAACAATGCGCTGGAAAAGATTATTGATCGGCAATTTGAGGGCACGGGCAGTCACATCAATACGATGCATAAGGATCTGACGATTGCTATGGCATTGGGTGAGGCGCTGGGCGTGCCGCTTCATACGGCCGGCTCTGCGATGCAAATTTTTCACGCTGGGAAAGCCAAGTACCCCAATGGCGACAACTGGGTCTGCACAAGGGTCATTGAGGAGATTGTTGGCGCCGAGTTGCACCGCGAGGTGGCGCCATGAAGCTCGGGGTTATTTGCGACGGGATCAGCCGCGATTTGCGCCATGCCGTCGATGTGATGGATGAGTTTGATTTGGACTATGCCGAGCTGCAATATGTTGGCGATACGGAAGTGGGGGATCATACCCCGCAGGAAATCGCGGCGATAGATCAGCTGTTGCGCGATCGCGGCAAGCCGGTCTCTTGCCTGTCGCGGCATATATTCGCCGGCATGAGTGCCGCCAATCGCCCCGGGGATGCGCTACATGTGTCACATATGGATGCGCTCAAGCGGGTGATTGAGATGGCGCATATTGTCGGATCGCCCTTGGTGCGGATCATGACCCAGCGCAAGGAACAAATTTTGTGGGGCAAGAATGGGGCGGAGCGTTGGAACGTCGCCCATGGGGCCTGGGACAGCATGCCCCCCCTGATCGCGCCAGCGGTTGAGCTGGCCAAAGCCGAAGGGGTGGTCTTGGTGGTGGAAACCGGCAATGGCACTTTGGTGAATTCCAACTATACGGCGCGCCGTTTGATTGACGAATTAGACGCCAAAGCGCACCTAAAGGTCCTTTGGGATCCTGGTAATAATTGTTGGTGTCATGAATTGGCCTATCCAGATGGTTATGAGACACTGCGGGGCGGATATCTTGGGCATAT
This sequence comes from Planktomarina temperata RCA23, assembly GCF_000738435.1. Classification (NCBI taxonomy): domain Bacteria; kingdom Pseudomonadati; phylum Pseudomonadota; class Alphaproteobacteria; order Rhodobacterales; family Paracoccaceae; genus Planktomarina; species Planktomarina temperata. Next base: position 289,577 of record NZ_CP003984.1, read on the forward strand.
CCATATCAAGGATGTCAAAGTCGACACGCCACGCGCCTTGCTCGAAGTGCGGCGCATGGGGGAGGGGCAATTGGCCGAGCTATTCGCGCCCATCGCCGCGGCCCTGCGGGCGGATGACTATGATGGGGTGGTGTCGTTTGAAAGTGTATACCACCCGGGCAATGGCGATTTTGAAGCCGGGTTTCGCTTGTGTATTGATCGTTTTAAAAGTTTGTTTTTGTGATGTGTATTGCGGCCTGAAGGGGTGCAGGCCGCAATATATTTAAAGATCTGCACATTCCGGCACGGGTGTCATCACAGTGCCATCTTTGAGATGCTGGAGCAGATTGTCGACGGTGAGCGCACCCATGGCCGCCCGGGTTTCGACTGTGGCGCTGCCCACATGCGGCAATAATACAGTATTTGGCAGATCGCGCAGCGCCTGAGGCACCACGGGCTCGGCTTCAAAGACATCAAGCCCGGCCCAGCCCAGCTTGCCGCTTGTCAGTGCCGCGATCAAAGCGGCCTCATCGACGACAGATCCTCGGCTGACATTGATCAACGTCCCATGTGGCCCCAGGGCCTCCAATACCTCGGCATTGACGATTTTATGGGTGGAGGGCCCGCCGGGTGTGATGCAGATGAGCGCATCACAGGCGCGTGCCATTTCGGTCAGGTTGTCAAAGTAGCGGTAGGGCACATCTTTTTTCCTGCGAGAGTGGTATACAACTGTGGCATCCCAGGGCGCGAGCTTGTTGGCAATGGCCTGACCAATGCGGCCAAGTCCCAAAATTCCAACGGTCTGTTTGTCCATCGAACGGGTGAGCGGGGCGTTGCCCTTGGCCTGCCAATCGCCAGATCGGACATAGGCATCATCACGCAGAAGTTCGCGGTAGCAGGCCAGCAATAGCAAAAGCGCGGTTGTCGCAACCTCTTGGTTCAACACATTTGGCGTATGAGCGACAAGGATATTGCGCCGCACCGCCTCGGTGACGTCAATCGCATCATAACCGACGCCGTAACCGCTGATGACTTTGAGATTGATCAGCGAGGTCATGAGCTCCGGGTTCACGCCATCATGGCCATTTGTGATCACATGGGTGATGGCGGTCGGGTCAAAATCATCCAATTGATAGATCGTGAATGCCGCTTCAAGCCGCTCTCGCATGTCTGGGGTGATGCCCCCTATTTGTAGAAGATGATGGGTCATTCTGCGTCACTTTCTGAGGCTAATGTGGCGGTTTGGCCGGTCAAATGTCGTGCCAAATGGTCATGAATCCGTTTGCGGGTCAAGGCTTCGTCTGCGGCTAGGGCGGCTTCTAATATGTCGCTGTGCTGCTGAATATTGTTGGATATGAAATCAAATCTGCGATCTGCCTTCATCAATTGCTGACGAAACTGCTCCTTTCATTCTGATTGTCGTGCCTTATTCGATGCTGTTTGGTGTAGTCGCCCGCGACGCAGGGCTGGACATATTGCAGACAATTGCAATGTCGGTACTGGTGATTGCTGGCGCATCGCAGTTCACAGCCCTCGCACTCCTGCAAGATCAGGCTCCAGTCTTTGTCGCGCTCGCGACTGCACTTGCGGTGAACCTGCGCATGGCGATGTATTCAGCTGCTCTCGTCCCGCAGATCGGTCATGCGCGGCTGGGTCTACGCGCCATAATGGCCTACCTGATGGTGGATCAGGCATTTGCCGTCGCTGTGCGCACCTAAGAGGACAGGCCCGAAATGACACCGCCGACCAAGGTGGCCTACTACTTTGGCTGCATGGCCCTGATCTGTCCATTCTGGTACGGATTCACGCTAATGGGCGCCCTGGTCGGTCAGGCGATCCCGACAGCGTTCAGTCTTGATTTCGCGGCGCCTGTCTGTTTCATCGCGCTTACAGCGCCACTTGTGCGGTCAGGGCCTCGTGTTATTGCAGCACTAGTCGCAGGCATCACGGCGCTTGCTTTTGCATGGGTTCCTTGGTCACTTGGCCTGTTAATCGCCGCCGTGCTCGGTGTCTTTGTAGGGGGCAGGCCGAAATTCTTCTGGCTCGTCGGGCCAGATGTTCGGTTCCAGCGCGATGTCGGCGTGAAGCCTTTGCTGCGAGCCGTCGTGGCACGAGTTGGGTGGGGTATCTAGACGTGTGGCATCACAGGCTCGTAAGGCCGGCGCATTGGTTACGATAAAGAGTGCCAAAGCATTGGCTCTATGCGCAGCACCTTCGGAGCGCCGGTACCGTCGGGGTGGTAATTATAGTCGATCTGGCTGCCTGCAGCCGCCTCTTACAAGGGGCTTCCGAAAGAAATCTGATTGCGCTGCTGGTGGCCGACAGTAGGATTATTGTTCAGCCATTTCTTTCGCCGCAGCGACAATTGCCTCCTCGGTGATTCCGAAATGCTGGTAGAGCTGAGGCGCCCTGGCTGAAGCGCCGTACCCCGTCATGCCGATGAACCGGTCAGAATATCTGAGCCAGCGCTCCCATCCGAACTTTAACGCGGCCTCGATGGCGATGCGCGGGGCCCCGCCGAGTATCTGCAAGCGATAGGAATGGGGTTGAACCTCGAACAGTTCCCAGCAGGGCATGGAGACCACGGTGGTTTTTATGCCTAGGGCCTCAAGCGTCTTTCGAGCATGGAGGGCCAGCCCGACCTCGGTCCCCGTGGCAATCAGGGTCACGTCGCGATTTTGTTCGGACCCAGCCAGAATATATGCCCCCCGCCGAGTTAGATTTTTGGAAGTGTCGCGGCGCACCTGAACCGCGTCCTGCCGCGACAAGGCCATCATCGACGGACCATCCGGGGTTTCCAGCGCAATCTGCCACGCTTCGCTTGTCTCCACCGTATCAGCAGGACGGAATACTCGCATGCCCGGCATCGCGCGGTAGCTTGCCAGTGTCTCGACTGGTTGGTGGGTCGCCCCGTTGCTGCCCGCGCCAATTGAATCGTGACTGAAAACGAACGTTGTAGGCAATGCCATAAGGGCGGCCATGCGCATCGCGGGTCGTTCGTAGTCGGCAAAGGCCAGGTAGGTCACATTGACTGGGCGCAGTCCGCCGTGCGCGGCAATCCCATACGCCATCGCCCCCATCAAGTGCTCGCGTACGCCGCAGTGCAGGTAGCTTCCTGAGCGGTTTTCGGGGGTAAAGGCCGCGCGGCTGCGCTTGTGATTGGTCGGCGCTTCGAGATCGGCACACAGCACGATGGTTTCTGGCAGGGTATCGGCCAATGCATCGCACACGTCGCCGGAGGACATGATCGTGGCGCGCGGCTCCATGCAAGGGCCGGGCAGGGCATCGGCCCACCCGTCAGGCAGGGTGCCTGACATCCAGCGGGTGAACTCCTCGCTTTCAGGGTGTACGGCCAGACGCGTGGACCAGTCGGTGCGGGCCTGCGCGCCTCTGTCCATCGCGCCGTGCCAGTCGTCGTAGACCTCTTGCGGTATGTAAAAGGCTGGGTGCGACCAGCCGCGTGCAGCCCGCGCTTCCTCGGCGTCCTGCGAGGTCAATGGCGCGCTGTGCCCGCCGCGTTGGCCCTGCAGGCGCGGGATGCCCCGTGCAATCGTCGTCCGACAGGCAATGAGCGACGGGCGCGGATCAGTCTTCGCGGCGGTGATGGCGGCATCGACCGCAACAATGTCGTGCCCATCAACCACCAGAACATGCCAGCCTGCGGCGCGAAACCGGGCCGGTATGTCCTCGGAAATCGACAACGCGGTTTCGCCGTCATCGGTGATCCGGTTGTCGTCCCACAGGAATGTCAGCCGCCCCAGATGCAGGTGCCCGGCCAGCGAGATCGCCTCTTGCCCCATGCCTTCCTGCAGACACCCGTCACCAACAAAGGCCCAGGTGCGGTGATCCACCAGATCACGGCCAAAGCGGGCGGCAAGCCGTTCCTCGGCTACGGCCATGCCGACGGCGCTGGCAATACCCTGTCCCAGCAGACCGCTGGTGATCTCGATCCCCGCATCCTGTTCGATCTCGGGATGGCCCGCGCAGACCGAGTGAAGTGTGCGAAACGACTTGAGCGCCTCAAGCGAGACCTTGTCATAACCCGACAGGTGCAGCAGCGCGTAAAGCAGCATGGAGCCATGCCCGTTCGAGAGCACCACCCGGTCCCGGTCAGGCCAAAGCGGGTCTTTCGGCGCGGCCCTGAGGTGGTTGGCGTAGAGGGTCGCGGCAATCTCTGCCATGCCGAGGGGCACGCCCTGATGGCCTTCGCCTGCGTTCAGGATCGCGTTGATGGCAAGAAAACGGATTGCATCCGCCATGGTCTGGATGTTCGGCATGTCAGCTTTCCAGCAGTTGGTTTTGCTCGGTGCGCAGGGCGTGGATGTCCAGATCGTCGATGACCTCCACATCATCCAGCGTCACGATCTGATCGCGGGTGATCGCCCTTTTTAGTTTGACGTGATGGGCAAGGCCAATAGGCAGCGCACCAAGGTCGACGGCCTGCGCAGCGGGGATCGCCTTGGCCCAGACCTTGAAGCCGCCTTCGCCGTCCAGCATATCGCCTGCGGCAAAATCGCCCTTGGCTGTGGCCACGGCATCGGCGCGGTAGCGTTTCGATATGCCCGTTGGTTCCCGGCGCAACGCCGCCGACAGAACCGACACAGACGTTTCCAGCCCGATCAGGTGGAACGGCCGCCACATACTGCCGTACCAGCCGGATTTGTCGGTCAACAGACCGTATTGGTTGAAGCACTGGCGCGTGTATTCGTTCGGTGCGCGGAAGGTGACGAACATGCCATACTGGATGTTGTTCAGCACCATGCGGCCATCCGGTTCGCGGCTTGCGGCGATGTCCACGATACCCGATTTTTCCAGGCGTCCGCCCTCGCTGACTGGTTTGAACACCTCCGCCAGATCCTGCAGCCCTGCGGGCGGGAAGGCCAGCCCATCGGACGGGCAGTCCATCCCAGTTGCATTGGCCACGGCGGCCATTTCAATGGCGGCCTTGGTCCCGTCGGTGAAGGAGTTGTACATCTTGGGATTGAAGTCACCCGAATTGACCTGTTCCTCGGTGAAATCGAAGTAGTCCCAGACCGTGTCAGGCGTCGAATAGCGGTAGCCGGGGCAGAAGTTCATGCCCTTACCGGCGGCGACCAGTTCGAAGCCGCAGGAATGCACCCAATCCACCAGTTCGCAGATCGCGGCGGGTTGGTCGCCATAGGCCATCGAATAAACGACGCCCGCCTTGCGCGCCCGCTCGGCTAAAGCCGGGCCGCACATCACGTCGGCCTCCACGTTCACCATGACGACATGTTTGCCAGCATCAATGGCCGCGAGGGCGTGGCGAACGCCGGCGATGGGATGGCCGGTCGCTTCGATCACCACTTCGATCTCGGAACAGGCAAAAAGGTCTGCTGTATCGTCCGTGACGCACGTCTCACCGGATGATACGGCCGCGTCGAGAGTGCCCGCTGAGAACTGCTCCTCATCCCATTGCACCCGCGCGAGCGATGCCCTGGCCTTTTCCACATCCAGATCGGCGATCCCGACGACGTGCAGACCTGCGATGTGCCGGGCCTGAGCCAGCACCATCGAGCCGAATTTGCCAGCTCCGATCAATCCGATCCGCACCGGGTGCCCGTCGGCCGCACGTTCTTCCAATAGTGTGGACAAATTCATGGCATTGCTCCTTTGAAATGATGTTGCACGCAATATACGAGGGGAGGGGGCGTCAAACCATCACAATATCGCACAGTATTGTTAAGCTGTGCTTCATAGTCGTTAACGAGTTCCCGCTTGTGTGAACCCACCGCGGTGGCAATATAGCCAAAATTGACCGTGCCATAGGGAGGCGACCCGTTTGCCAAATCGAAGCAAAATGAATGGTTCCAACGTGAGCCTGGCCAGCCGTGCCTGGGCAATCCGGCGCTATGCCCTGCAGATGGCAGAGGTGCAGGGGCAAGGCTATATCGGACAGGCGCTTGGTGTCGCGGATGTGCTGGCGGCGTCCTATTTTCACGCCATGGACTACCGCGCAGAAGATCCCGAATGGGAGGGGCGCGACCGCTTCTATCTGTCTATCGGCCATTACGCGATCGCACTTTACGCAGCACTGCTCGAGGCCGGTATCCTGCCCGAAGACGAGATCGAGACCTACGGCATGGACGACAGCCGGATGCCGATGTCGGGTATGGCGGCCTATACGCCGGGGATGGAGATCACCGGCGGGTCATTGGGCCACGGTCTGGGTATCGCCGTGGGGGCCGCTCTTGGGCTGAAACGAAAGCAGTCTAACGCGTTCGTCTACAACATGCTGTCGGACGGTGAACTGGGGGAGGGATCGACCTGGGAAGCAGTCATGTCAGCGGTACAATGGAAACTCGACAACCTGATTGCCATCGTTGATTTCAACAACCAGCAGGCCGATGGGCCGACGCTGGAAGTGCTGGCGACGCAAGAGGAAGCGCCGAAATGGGCAGCCTTTGGCTGGTACGCCCAAGAGGTCGATGGCAACGATCTGAACGCGCTGGTTCGGGCCTTCGACAACGCACGCAACCACGATGGTGCACAGCCACGCGTCATCATCTGCCGGACCAAGATGTGCAAGGGCATTCCGTTTCTGGAACAGCGCGAAAGCACACACTTCATCCGTGTCGAGGCGGATGAGTGGACCAAGGCAATTGCCCTTCTGGACGAGGATAAACCGCTATGACCATTCCCGCCTTCTCGCGCCGCAAATCAAAATATACGCCCCGCACGGTGGCTGGTGGCGACAGGGTTGCCACCAGCGCCATGATCGCGTCGCTGGATGCCGAAGGGCGCGATACCGTGGCGGCCCCGTTCGGGCACGCACTGGTCGATCTTGCGAAATCGCGCGACGATATCGTCGGCCTGTCGGCGGACCTGTCGAAATATACCGATCTGCATATCTTTGCCGAGGCCCATCCCGACCGTTTCTATCAGATGGGTATGGCGGAGGCGCTGCTAATGTCTGCCGCCGCCGGTCTGGCGCGTGAGGGCTTCGTGCCTTTCGCCACGACTTACGCCGTGTTCGCAGCGCGCCGCGCCTACGACTTCATCGCCATGGCAATTGCCGAGGAAAACCTGCCGGTCAAAATTTGCTGCGCGCTGCCCGGTTTGTCCACTGGGTACGGCCCCAGTCATCAGGCGACTGAGGATCTGGCGATCATGCGCGGGATGCCGAACCTGACGGTGCTGGACCCGTGCGATGCAGTCGAGATTGATCAGGCGACGCGCGCAATCGCGAACTCGCCCGGCCCTGTCTACATGCGGCTGTTGCGTGGCAAGGTGCCGAACGTGCTGGGCGAATACGGCTACCAGTTCAAACTTGGCAAGGCGCAGATGATACATGATGGGTCGGATGTGCTGATCATCTCTTCAGGGTTCATGACAATGCGCGCGCTGGATGCGGCCAAGGCGCTGGCCGCCGATGGCGTCTCCTGTGCAGTGCTGCATTCACCGACGATCAAACCACTGGACGCAGAGATGATTTGTGCCGAGGCAGGCAAGGGCGGACGGCTGGTCGTGACGGCCGAGAATCACTCGATCACCGGCGGACTTGGCGAAGCAGTCGCGGGTGCGTTGATGCGGGCGCAGGTGCATGTGCCCTTCCGACAGATCGCGCTGCCGGATGAATTCCTTGACGCGGGCGCGCTGCCCACACTGCACGATCAGTACGGTATCACGGTCGAGCGGATCACTGCACAGATCAAAATATGGATGGATGACTAAAATGGGTGGTACTGCGATTATCGGGCTGGGTGCAATGGGGCAGGGCATGGCCCGCAACATTATGCAGGCGGGCATTTCGCTGCGTGGTTTTGACTTGTCGACAGCCGCGCGAGATCGGTTCGCTGGCGCCGGGGGAATCGCCGAGGACAGCGCGGTGGATGCAGTCTCGGGTTGTGACCTGTTGCTTGTGATGGTGGCGACAGCCGCGCAGGCCGAGGCAGCGCTTTTCGATGGCGTTTTGGATGCGCTGGCAAAAGACGCCGTGGTCATCCTGTCCTCCACGGTTGCCCCATCAGAGGCACGGGCGATTGCGGCGCGATTGAACGATGCAGGACACCTGATGCTGGATGCGCCGGTGTCTGGCGGTCATGTCGGCGCAGACGGCGGTACACTCACCATCATGGCATCCGGCCCCGACACTGCGTTTGATCGGGCCGAGGCGGTGCTGGCGGCAATATCGAAAAAGGTTCACCGTCTTGGTGACGCACCGGGCATGGGGCAACCTATAAGGTCGTGCATCAACTGGCTGCCGGAGTGCATCTGGTGGCCGCTGCGGAACTGATGGCATTTGGCACCAAGGCGGGTTGCGATCCGAAAACGCTCCTAGACATCGTCTCGAGCTCTGCTGGCCAAAGCTGGATGTTGGACGACCGCGCACCGCGCATGATGCAGACCGATCCGGTCCCAACCTCGACTGTCGACATATTTATCAAGGATCTGGGCCTTGTCGTACAATCCGCACGCGATAGTGGCGCGCCGGTACCTTTGGCTGCGGCGGCCTATCAGATGATGGTGGGCGCGGGTGGCATGGGACTGGGACGGTCAGACGACAGCGCCGTGATCCGCGCCTATGAGGCACTGACCGGGTGCAGAGTTACCGAAACTGAAGCGGAAATTTCCGCGACAAAGGACGCCAACACATGAAACTTCTCGACGGACAAACGGCAATCATTACTGGCGCAGCGAGCGCACGCGGTCTTGGCAAGGCGATGGCGAAACTCTTTGCAGAACACGGTGCCAGGATCGTGATCCTTGATCTGGACGCGGCGCAGGCAGAGGATGCGGCTGCTGAGATCGGCCATGGGCACATTGGTCTGGCCTGCGATGTGACGCGCAAGCAGGATTGTGATGATGCCGTGGCAACCGTGCTCAAGGCACTGGGGCAGATTGATATCCTCGTGAACAATGCGGGCATCACGCAGCCGCTGAAGATCATGGATATCAGCCACGAGAATTATGACGCGGTGATGGACGTAAACCTGCTTGGCACACTTAACATGAGCCAGTCCGTCATCCCACATATGCGCGAGCGCAAGACGGGCAAGCTGATAAACATGTCGTCCGTGTCCGCACAGCGCGGCGGTGGGATTTTCGGTGGACCGCATTATTCGGCCGCCAAGGCCGGCATTCTGGGGCTGACCAAAGCGATGGCGCGGGAACTCGCGCCTGATGGCATCCGCTCCAACGCGATCTGTCCGGGTTTCATCGCCACGGATATCACAGGGGGCAAGTTGACCGCCGAGATGATGGACATGATACTTGAGGGTATTCCCATGGGCCGGGCCGGTGAGGCGTCGGATGTTGCAGGCTGTGCCTTGTTCCTTGCTTCCGATTTGTCGGCCTATGTCACAGGGTCTGAAGTGGACGTGAATGGCGGATCGCTCATTCATTAGGATAAGAAGCTATCGCGCCGCCAGTTGGCCGTGATCAAGATCGAATGCCTCGATCGTCAATCCGTGTTGGTCGAGCACTGTTTCGATCTGCGCAGTATGTTCCGACACTGCGGTATCCAGCCAGCCGAGAAAAAGCTTTACGGGACGGCGGTTGAGAAAACGGGCCGGGCAGATTGCCCAATACGACGGAAACATCAGCACCGGTATCTCCGGCAGGACAGGAACAAGCCGGCCCTCAGTCACTTCCGGCAATGCAAGTGCAAGCGATTCCAACACGATGCCTGCCCCGTCCAGGGCTAGTTGCAGCGCCATAGAAGAGCGGTCCATCAGGATCGACTTAGTGTTGCCACGGGTTTCGATCCCGTTGTGCATCAGCCAGAAGTCCCATTGGCAGATCGCCCGTGCGCTGTCGATCAGACGAGCCTGATCGAGCATCTCGGCAGGGTCATCCAATGCGTCCAAACTTTCAAGATATGCCGGGCTGCACAGGGGTAGCACATGGTCGTGCACAACAGCGCGGGCGTGCAAACCATGCCAGTCGCCCGTGCCATACCGGATGTCGAGGTCCATCACCTCGCGTTCGAAATCAGTGGGGTCCGGTGCTGCATCGACGCGTAATTCCCAGTCAGGGTGGCGCGCTACGAAGTCAGCCAGACGCGGCCCCAGCCACCGCACTCCGAAACTGGGCGTGACCCGCAGATTAAGGCGATGGGTATCGCGCGTCTTGCCCAGATGCCGGTCGGCATCGCGCAGCATCCTAAGGGCGGTGTTGGAAGTCTGGAACAACTGCTCCCCCTCCAGGGTCAGACTGAGCAAGCGCCCGTCACGGCGAAAGAGCTTGACCCCAAGCCGCTGCTCCAGAAGTTTTACCTGCTGGCTGACAGCGGAAGGGGAGACCGAAAGCTCCTCGGCGGCGCGGGTAAGCGTGCCGCGCCGTGCGACTGTCTCGAAATAGAGATATGCGTTGAGGTTGGGTGTCAATGGCATCGATCAGAATACCACTATCTGGAATGCATCGAGACCGTTACTTCGCTGCTTCATTGTCATTCCCCTCGCTTTGACGTGTCGCCGCTTGTGCCTTCACGAAAGTCCGCTTATCCCCAAACTTCGGCCTACATCCTAATCTGTCACTGCCTTCAAATTTTGACCTTCATGGGAGATCACGCTAATGATATCTCGTGATAGTTGATCCAAGTGCTTTCCGATGGCAGCATCAAGGGCCAAAGGCTCTCTATTACGCAATGCCATTAGAATAGCAGTATGTTCCGCTATCACATTACTACGATTCCGACGCTTAACTGCAGCAAGAAAACGCGCTCGCCAAAGACGCGCCAAGAAACGAGTGTGGATTTCTGCGATGGGCTCATTATGCGATGCTTTAGCAATTGCAGAATGAAAACTCATGTCGATTTCGAACATGTCGACGGTGTCTATAGTGCTATAGTTTTCGGACATATGCTGCGTGATTGCAGCAATTTCATCAATGTCTTTGTTAGTCGCACGCTCACATGCTAATTTGCCTGATAGCTTTTCAATTGATATCAAAACCTCGACATCGTCGGTAACGGCTTTGATATCCGGGATTGCAATTATGGGACTACGCGAAGGTCGTAAGGTGATCAGACCTTCGCGCGCTACGATACGGATTGCTTCGCGCATTGGTGTTCGGCTAACGCCAAGATCATTAGCTCTGGTGCGCTCTTTTACAGAATCTCCAGGAGTGAGATTACCTCGCAAGATGTCGCGGCGCAGCTGATTTGCAAGTTTTTCTGGCAAAGTTTGATCCGACATTTGGGGCCCTTGCATTATTCCCAGCATTTTTTCTGATAAGTTGAAATTTCGAAAGTTGTATACCGAAATTTGTTGCGTGTCGATTTAGAAATGAGTGAAATCTGTTGCGTGCCGATTTGGAAATGAGTAGGGTATCTCCTGAGATGGTATACCATCTTAAATCACTAACTCCAAAGTTTAGTGAGAATAATTAGGCGTAAAGTGCCTCAAAGGGAGAGAAACGAATATGAAGCTTAAAACATTACTTATGACCGCCGTCGCCGGTGCTACATTGGCTAGCGCGGCATTCGCACAGGACGTAACCTTACGCATCCAAACACACTATGCTACTGAGCATCCTACAGGTAAGATGTTGGCTCAATGGGTAGATGACGTCCAAACTATGTCTGGAGGCGAGATCTCTATTGAGATGTTCTATTCATCGTCTGTTGTTGCTACTGTTGAAACATTCGATGCTGCAATCAATGGCATTCTTGATTGTGATGCAACAGGCGGCGCTTACCAAACTGGTAAAAACCCCGCGTTCCAATTCGTTGGCGACATCATGGGCGGGTACGACACCCCTTGGCAGCAGTATAGCTGGCTATACTATGGCGACGGCTACGAAGCGGCTCAGGAGCTCTACAACGCTCAGGGCATGCAGTTGATTGGGTGGGCGGTTTATGGTCAGGAGTCGTTTGCGTCTTCTAAGCCAATTGCTGGCCCTGCAGATCTTGTAGGTTGGAAATTCCGTTCACCTCCAGGCATGGAGACAGAGATATTCGAAAAAATGGGTGCGTCACCAATCGTGATGGACTTTACTGAGATCTTTACTGCGCTTGAAACGGGTATCATCGACGGTGCGGATGCATCTGGCTTGGCCAACAACGTGGGACTAGGTCTTTACGACATCGTGAAGCACGCGAACTATCCTGGTTTCCATTCTATGCCATCAGACCACCTCGCTTGTAATCAAGCTGTGTGGGAAGGCCTGACCGAACAACAGCGCCGCATCATGGAGACGGCCTGGCAAAAGTTATCGTTCCAAATAGCAATGTTGAATGAGAAGGCAAATACTGAGGCGGCTGCTATGCTCCAAGAGCAGGGAGTCACCCTATATGATTGGTCAACTGAAGATAAAGCTGCATTCCGCGTTGCAGCGCAGGCCGCTTGGGACGATTGGGCCACACGTAGTCCGGAGGCAGCAGCGCTAGTTGAAAGCCACAAGGTTTACCTTCGCCAGCTGGGTCTCATCAAGTAATATTGGATGACCGCCCCTAACACTTAATGATCAAGGCGGGTGCAGTCCGTGCCCGCCTTTTTTGACCCGAATTTGATGTCCAATCACAGAAAGATTAGGAAGCAAAAAATGCAGATAGAATCGCTTTTTTTAGGGCGCATGAGAGCGCCGATCAAGACGGGAATGATCGTCTTTTGTGGCCTCACACTTTTGCTTTATCTGTTTCTTGTTGGGCAGCGAATGTTCGCAGTAGAACCCTACGGTATGTTTGAGATGATACGTCCTGCGGGAAAGCCGCTGGTACAGGTAACACTCACTTGTTTAGCAATATCATTAATCTTTGCATCAATCTTTTTGTCCGACACTAAAGGCGCAATTGAAACGCCTCCTGACGGTTTTTTTGATCTTGTGTCCGTGGTTTTGGGGCGCCTTGCGATGATTATGACAGCTTTTATTGTGCTAGTAATGTTCTACGAGGTCGTTTCGCGCTACGTATTCTCGCGGCCAACACTTTGGGCCAATGAACTGTCCCTGTGGATCGGATGTTTCGTTTTTTTGTTTGCAGGACTTTACGCCATGCAACAACGTAGCCATATCCGAATTTACATCATTTACGACACAATGCCTTGGTGGATGCAAAAAACATCTGACTGTATCTCCGTCCTGTTGATCGTTGCCTTCACCTTCGCCCTTGTTTGGGGTGGCTATACCGATGCCGAGAACCGCTTCATGCGGATGGAGACCTTTGGCACGGCTTGGGATCCGCCTATCCCTGGTATTGTCAAACCCGCACTACTAATCATTGTTGTCTTGGTCTGCATTCAAGCTGTTTCTAACTTGTTCGCCGATTGGAATAAGGCACCGCAGTCGCACACACCGGCCGACGAGATCGATGAAATGGAAATCGAAAACATCCGCCGTACTCTTGAGGAAAAGAACTAATGGTCGATATTGGCACACTATCTCTTATCGTTCTTCTGGGTATGTTCGCCCTGTTGGCCATTGGTATGCCTCTTGGGTTTGCCTCGGCGTTCTTGGCTGTTGTCACCCTCTCTTTAAAGTTCCCACCTGATCTTTTATGGGGTGATTTTGGGCGTGGCCCGCTGTCTGTCCTGGGGCAGGCGGTCTATCGGCAAATGACGAATTATGTGCTCATATCGGTTCCGTTATTTATATTCATGGCTGCAATGCTGGAGCGGTCTGGTATTGCGCGGGATATGTATTCGTCGCTCAACGTTTGGATGAGCCGGATGCGTGGCGGCATCGCCATAGCTACGTCTATCATGGCGGTAATAATGGCCGCGATGTCTGGTATTATCGGCGGTGAAGTTGTGCTGCTTGGCTTAATCGCTTTGCCCCAGATGTTACGACTTGGCTATGATCGCAATCTTGCTATTGGTACGATCTGTGCGTCTGGTTCACTGGGAACCATGATACCACCATCGATAGTTTTAATTTTTTACGGTCTTGTAACAGAGACATCTATCAAGGCGTTGTTCACCGCATCTTTTTTGCCAGGTTTTATGCTAGCATCGTTCTTCATTCTATATATTTTGATCCGCACGCGAGCGAACACATCATTAGCCCCCTTGCCAGATCCAATCCCGGGCGAGCCCGAAGGCTCAGAAAAGGGTTTGATGTTCCTCGGCTTTATCTCACGCTTTGCGATGTGGGTGTCGGGTGTTTTGTTCCTTCGCGCGGTCTTTTTTACCATGACAGGTGACAATACAATCCGCGAAAATGAAGACCCGATCACGTTGGGTATGGTCGCTGACATCCCTTGGATAGTTGGCGCGTTTGTGATCTTTGCTTTAATTGTGTTCGTGGTCGTTGGACGTGAACGTACCCAACGTGGTTGGAAAATGGGTAAAGGACTCATAGCCCCAATTGTTGTCATTGGTGTGGTCTTAGGGTCCATTTATGGTGGCATTACAGGTATCACTGAAGCTGCCGGCATGGGTGTGATCGCCGTATTCGCCATCGGTATCATCCGCCGCGAAATGACGTTTGATATCGTTTGGGACAGCTTGATCCGTACGCTTAAGTCGACAGGCACGATTATCTGGGTCACAATCGGTGCAGCAGCTTTGGCTGCTGCCTATACGCTTGTTGGTGGACCAACCTATGTAGCTAACATGATCATTGGAGCAGAGCTGCCAACGATGGGTATCATATTGATGATGATGCTTGTGTTTTTGATCATGGGCATGTTCATGGATTGGGTCGGTATCGTGCTCTTGATTATGCCGGTATTCCTACCCATCGTAGTACGACTTCCAGTTGAGGAAATCGGGCTCTTCGGCAGCATAGAAGCACGCTACATTCCGATCTGGTTCGGCGTTGTATTCTGTATGAACATGCAAGTCAGCTTTTTGTCACCACCCTTTGGCCCCGCGGCTTTCTATCTAAAGTCTGTTGCGCCGCCCGAGATTTCGCTGACAGATATCTTCCGCGGTTTCTTGCCGTTCATCTGTTTGCAACTGTTGGCACTTTCAACCCTGCTGATCTGGCCGAACATTATCACCATGTTCTTATGACTACGGCTAATATGGAGAAATAATATGACTGACAAACTGGTTCTTATGGGTGCTGGCGGCAAGATGGGTGTACGGAGTGCCGCCAACCTTGCGAGAACCGATTTCGACGTGGCGCATGTTGAAATCTCCGAAGCCGGACGCGCTCGATTGAAAGAGACTGTGGGCGTTGATTGCGTCGACATCGACAGTGCGATGGAGGGTGCAGACATCGTCCTGCTGGCCGTCCCAGATACCGCTATCAAAGCCGTCGCCGCTACGATCATCGACAAAGTGCCAAGTGGCGCGATGGTTATCTGCCTTGATGCGGCGGGTCCATTTGCTGGCCATCTACCCGCTCGTGAAGACGTTACTTATTTTGTTACGCACCCTTGCCATCCCCCGATTTACAACGACGAAAAAACAGACGCTGGCCGGAAGGACTACTTCGGTGGGATCGCCGCAGAACAGGGTATCGTAAACGCACTGATGCAAGGCCCGGAGAATCACTATGCTTTGGGTGAAAAAGTGGGTCGCGCCATCTATGCGCCTGTTGCGCGGAGCCACCGTGTCACGGTCGAACAGATGGCCTTGCTGGAGCCAGGCTTGTCCGAAACCGTTTGCGCATCCTTGCTAGACGTCATGCGTGAAGCCATGGACGAAGTTGTACGCCGTGGCGTGCCAAAGGAAGCTGCGCGTGACTTCTTACTCGGCCATATGAACATTCTTGGTGCTGTAATATTTGAGGAAGTTGATGGAGTGTTTTCAGACGCGTGCAACAAGGCGATTGAATTCGGCAAGCCTGTCCTGATGCGTGATGACTGGAAGCGGGTGTTCGAGCCAGACGAGATTGCCGCCAGTATTCAACGCATTACCTAAACTGATAGATCTAATGAATATTGGCGAAAAACCTGTTCTGGCGTGGCTGGGTGATGATTTTACTGGTGCCGCAGCCGTCATGGAAGTACTGGCGTTCGCTGGCTTGCCGGCAGTGTTGTTCTTGCGCCCGCCAACACCAGAACGGATGGAAGATTTTCCAGATATGCGTGGGATCGGTATCGCCAGTATGGCACGTACGTTTGATGCTGATCGTATGGATGAAGAATTGCCAGTCCTATTCGATATTCTCGCAAAAACAGGTGCGACATTGGTGCAATACAAGACGTGCTCAACCCTCGATTCAGCACCTCATATTGGATCAATCGGCAAAGCTATGGACATCGGTTCAAAGGCGTTTGATACCAACACAATCCCGGTCATGATAGCAGCCCCTGAAATGCGCCGTTACCAAGCATTTGGGCAGCTGTTTGCAGGAACTGATGCAGGGGTTTTCCGTTTAGACAGACACCCCGTTATGGCTAGGCATCCCGTGACACCTATGGGCGAAGCGGATGTGGCAGTGCATTTGTCGGCACAAACCAAAATGGCGATGCACTGCCTCAATTTTGAAGTTTTGAGTGATCTGGAAGGCGCTAAGGCTGCGATGGACATTGCTCAGGGTGGGATCACTATTGATCAGATGACATCCGCAGATGTTACGTCTGCGGGTGAGCTGTTGTGGGGCGCTGGGCATCGGTTTGTAGTTGGCTCACAAGGGATCGCCTATGCATTGGTCGCGTATTTCCAAAAGACAGGTGTGCTTGCGGCGTCACCTGCCGTCAAAGGCATTGGCCGCGCCAAGCGGATGGCTGTGGTGTCAGGTTCGGTATCGCCAATTACGGGGGATCAAATTGCATGGGCGCTAGACAACGGATTTGTGGATATCAGATTGGATGTTGTACGGGCTTGTGAAGGTGATCTTGCTGCCGAAGAAATCCGTGTTTTGGCTGCTGCGAAAGCCGCGTTGGAGCGCGATCAAGTCCCGCTAATCTATACTGCGCGTGGCACAGATGACCTGGCTGTCATGCAATTACGAGAGGCGGCTGGCGACGATCTTGCACAAATAAACGATGAGATTGGCACTTCTCTTGGACGTATCCTTGCGCGGCTCGTCGATCAATCGGCACTTGATCGCGCTGTGGTTTCGGGTGGCGATACCTCGGGGCATGTGTGCAGGGCCTTGGGCATCGATGCACTTACCGCCGCCGCCCCTACCATTCCAGGCGCTGCAATTTGCTTTGCCCATGGCGGAACGCGGCCGCTTACGTTGGCACTGAAGGGCGGACAGATGGGCAGCCGCGATTACTTTGGATGGGTTCTGAATGGAGGTGGCCAAAAATGACACGTTTGAAAGCAACCTATGAAATCGAAAGCCCCGTGGGCGTACAGCGCGCCGCTGAAGTTATGGCTGGTGAGCAATCGACAGGCACCTTCATGCGTCTCGCATCTGAGACCGACGCATTGCGCGGCCGCTCCGCAGCGCGGTTGGATCATATTGAAATCACGGGCACCTCTAGTCATCCTGCTTTGCCGTGTAGGTTAAGTGCTGAGAACTATGAGCAAGGCCGCGTAACCATTAGTTGGCCGATGGAAAACTTTGGCCCGTCCTTGCCCAATATCCTTGCCACTGTTGCAGGTAATTTATTTGAACTGGCCGAACTTTCTGCGATCCGGCTTGTGGATCTTGGTATACCTAATGCGCTGGCAACAGGGTGTCCTGGCCCTCAGTTTGGGATCGCAGGCACGCGACAGCTGATGGGAGTGCCAAGCGGGCCGATGATCGGGACGATTGTAAAGCCGAGCGTTGGATTAAGTGCTAAGCAAACGGCCGAACTTGTTAGTGATCTGGCGAAGGCGGACATCGATTTCATCAAGGATGACGAGTTGCAAGGCAACGGACCCGCATGCCCGTTTGCTGATCGCGCCAAATTGGTGATGCAGGTTTTGAATAGTGCCGCGCAAAAGTCAGGGCGCAAGGTCATGTATGCCTTCAATATCACTGACGAGATTGACGCGATGCGTCGTAACATTGACCTGCTCGAAAGCCTTGGTGCGACCTGTGCAATGATATCGCTAAACTCTATCGGCATGGCTGGCCTGAGGGCGATGCGCGACCACAGCCCGCTTCCGATCCATGCTCACCGCAATGGATGGGGTTTGATGTCGCGCTCGCCGCACATAGGGGTCGCCTATTCCGTAATGCAAAAACTGTGGCGGTTGGCGGGCAGCGATCATTTGCATGTGAACGGTCTCGCCAACAAGTTCACTGAGGATGATGACGTCGTTACTAACTCCGCGCGCGCCGTGCAAGCGCCCCTGAGCGAGGCTAGGCCACACGTGGCTTTACCGGTATTTTCCTCTGGTCAAACCGCGTGGCAAGTAGGCCCCTCGATGGAACTGCTCGGGAATGACGATTTTCTGTTCTGCGCAGGCGGTGGGATCATGAGCCATCCGGACGGACCCGCTGCAGGTATTACTAGTTTACGCCAAGCTGCAGCCGCACAAAAGGCAGGCGAGCGAGTGGAAGATTACGCCAAAGATCACCCTGAGTTAGCGGCTGCGTTGGCAACATTTAAGAGCACTGTGAACCGGAATTAGTCGTTCGGTTTGTCGTCTTCCAAGTAGTAGCGAATATTGTCTTGAAATGTGTCGTCGGCGTTCAGGCCCAAACGAAGTGCTTTGTCCGCGTGGATGTCCCAACGCCAGCCTGACACGATCTGCTTAATATCGGGCTGCGGATCCCATTGGATTAGTTTAGCTGCTTCAGGGCCTGAAACGGCTGTCATTGCGTCGATGACTTGAGCAATGGACCATGTCTTGCCAGGCATTTGCATGACGCGGTTCTGGCCTATGTCTGCGGCGTTCAATTCGGCACCTTTGACCAGATTTTCAACGCAGCGGCGTGGACTAAGATAGTAGTGTAAGAAGTCCGCCTCAACGGGGCAGATCGCTTCTCGGCCGTTCAGCGGTTCTCGCAGAATTGATGACATGAAGCTGCTGGCTGCGCGGTTCGGCTTGCCGGGACGCACGGATATGGTCGGTAGACGGAAAGCTCGACCATCGATGAACCCTTTGCGCGAATAATCATTGATCAGCAACTCACCCGCTGCTTTTTGCATTCCATAAGACGTCTGTGGATTGGGGTAACTGTGATCGCCAAGTGGATCCTTCGCCTCGCCTCCATAGACAGCCATTGAAGAAGAGAACACCAACATGGGTACTGTTCCCAAGGCACGGCAGCGCTCGAGCACATTGTAGGTACCGAACAAGTTGATGTTCATACCTGCGTCAAAGTCTTCTTCTGCATGGGCGCTGACGATCGCGGCCAGCAGATAGATCACATCAATTTTTGCTGTCACACAGGTAGCAACTGACGCGGCATCGCTGATATCGCAAGTGACGGTTTGGACAGGAAAGGGGGCTTCGATTGTGGGCGGTTCCATGACGTCTGCCAACGTAACTTGTGTTATCGCCTTGCCCTTTAGCGTCGGGCTGGCACCTAATTTCAATGCCAGCTTTTGGCCCAAAAAACCGCCACCGCCTAGTATCAGAATGTTCATGTCATATTCCCCTATGTGCCTAGCACTGATGACATTATGTGCTTCGTGCTTGCAACGTTGCCGTGATGGTATACCATTTCATCAACGTGATTTAATGCGCCCTTGTCAAGGGCTCGCACCTGGAGGAATAAAAATGGCGCAAGATATGACAATTGGCTTTATTGGCGTGGGCTTTATGGGTCACGGGATGGCGAGTAATCTGATCAAATGTGGCTATCCGATGTGGATCAAAGGCAACCGTAACCGCGAGCCGCTCGAAAGTCTGATTGCCAAAGGCGCGCAAGAGGCGACGACCCCACGCGAGATGGCGCAGCACTGCGATATCATCCACCTGTGCCTGTCGAACTCACTACAAGTTGAGGCGGTGATCCGTGGCTGTGACGGTGTTCTTGCGGGAGCGCGCGACGGACTTATCGTTATCGACGCCACGACGGCAGATCCCAACTCAACAGCGGTTTTGGTGGATGAGTTGGCAGAAAAAGGGGCTACGCTAGTTGATGCGCCGTTGGGGCGCACGCCGAAGGAAGCCGAGGCCGGTACGCTTGATGCAATGGTCGGCTGCGATGAGGCGACCTTTGCCAAGATCAAACCCGTGTTGGAATGCTGGGCAGGGAACATCACCCATGTCGGCGGCACTGGTAGTGGCCACAAAATGAAACTGCTGATGAACTTCATTTCAATGGGTTACGCCGCGCTTTATGCTGAGGCGACCGTCTTAGGGGCTTCGGTTGGTTTGCAGCCTGCGAAAGTGCGCGAAGTGATTGGATCAAGTCGCTTGTCCAATGGGTTCTTTGATACATTCATGACTTACGCCGTCGATCGGGATCGGGAGGTTCATAAATTTACAATCGAAAATGCGTCCAAAGACTTGCGCTATGTAAATACAATGGCTGCAGAGGCTGGCGTGGTAAACGTCATGGCAGGGGCAGCCAAACATTACTTTACTCATGTAGAGGCCTTGGGGCAGGGCGCTGATTACGTTCCGATGCTGATTGATCATGTTGCGCGGATGAACGGCATGGACATGGAGGTCGAGGCCGCCAAAGGCCGCGACTGATCAGTTGTCCATTGTGGCACGGCCATCGCTCAGTAAATTAAATAATGCGTTGCTATTCGCTGAATCCGCTTCTGACGTTGGGTGCCATCGCGGTTTCAGCGGCGCCCACAACGTCTAGCTTTGAGACCACTCTCGAAATACGGCACGACGACAACACCGTAGATGTCGGCCATTGCAATGGTGCTGCTTTTTGCGAGTTGGTCGCCAAGGCTGGCATAAAGTCCGACATGCTTCGGCCAGTCGGCATAGGTCAATTGTGGCTCAAACCTTTGCACCACGCAGGCAAGTGGACGTTTTGTATGCTCACAAGGTATCGCATCGGGCTGTCTGCCATAAAACCGATGCCACCTTTTTGGATAAGCATCGCGAGAACCGTATCGCCTTCTTGCATGCCATGGACAGCATCTAATGTGACTAAGCTGCAACGTGCGTAGTTGTCGTTGACCGCATGGACCGCGATAAGCACGCCGATTAGTGATGAAAATGTGGGCTTCACGGCTATAACTCCAACCATATGGCTCGCAAATGAACCCCTTCGGTCGGCATCTAAATGCAGAGATCCATGCTATGGTTGTGCGTGGAGAATTCATGCGCAAGGTCAGCTTTTTGGGCTTCCGATAATCAGTCGCCCCATGAATGGGGGCATCGCGCATTTTTTTGACGGCGAATTATACTTGCATTTGGTATACCAAATTGCCAACTTGTGAAAATACCGCCAATTCGGGGCTGCAATCATAAGGGGAGTTCACCATGCCATCCATTCTCATCACAGTTGCAGGCAGCGGCGTCGGCCGCGCAAGTGCCAAGGTGTTCTTGGCAGAGGGCTGGCATGTGGGCCTCGTTGGCCGACGCGAAGGACCGCTTGCAGCAAACTGCAGAGGAACATAACCAAGCTTTGGTGTTGCCCTGTGATATCACCAATGAAACCGAAGTTGACACCGCCTGCGCCAGAAGCCAACATCCAGGTGGACCAAAGGCTAGTCATGCACTAACTTCCAAACTGGACCACCCAAGTGGGGCTGCTCATAAGGATTGAGATGGATTTCGTACGATTGGACCGAGCCGATACGGTGGTGACGGCGACCCGCAGTTTATCCCCTGACAGTGAAGTTGAGCGGATCGCTATCCGTTCCGCGATCCCCTCCGGCCATAAGGTCGCCACCCAAGCAATGGCCGCAGGGGATCCTGTGCGCAAATATGCCCAAATCATCGGCTATGCGTCCTGTGACATTTTGCCAGGTGATCACGTGCATACCCACAACGTGGCCTTTCGCAATACTGATACAGACTATGAGTTCTCAACAGATTTACGCGCCGTGGCACCGGCCGCGACGCAGGATTATTTCATGGGCTATCGCCGTGAAAACGGCACGGTTGGCACACGCAATTACCTTGCCATCGTCACCTCGGTCAATTGCTCTGCCACTGCCGCGCGCATGATCGCGGATCATTTTACGGCGGATGTGCTGGCGGAGTATCCAAATGTGGACGGTGTGGCCGCCTTTGTGCATGGCACGGGATGCGGCATGGCCGACTCTGGTGATGGGTTTGAGGCTCTACAGCGGGTGATGTGGGGCTATGCCAAACATCCCAACCATGCTGGGGTGCTCATGGTGGGCCTCGGCTGTGAGATGAACCAAATTGATTGGTTGCTTGAGGCCTATGGGCTTAAGCACAGCGAGACCTTTCAAACGATGAATATTCAAAAAGTTGCAGGCCTGCGGCAGACCGTTGAGCTCGGCATTGCCAAAATCAAAGCTATGCTGCCAATTGCCAATCAAGCACGCCGCGAGCAGTGCCCGGCCTCTGACTTGATGGTCGCGTTGCAATGCGGCGGCTCTGATGCTTGGTCAGGCGTGACCGCCAATCCGGCGCTCGGTTATGCCTGCGATCTGTTGACGGCCCAAGGTGCGACGGGCGTGTTGGCCGAAACCCCTGAAATCTATGGTGCTGAGCATCTGTTGACCCGCCGTGCAGTGACCCCGGCGGTGGGTGAGCGCTTGCTTGGTCTGATCAAATGGTGGGAGGATTACACGGCGCGCAACAATGGCTCCATGGATAACAATCCAAGCCCTGGCAATAAGGCTGGTGGTTTGACGACGATTTTGGAAAAATCACTTGGAGC
Organism: Planktomarina temperata RCA23; assembly: GCF_000738435.1. Lineage (NCBI taxonomy): Bacteria > Pseudomonadati > Pseudomonadota > Alphaproteobacteria > Rhodobacterales > Paracoccaceae > Planktomarina > Planktomarina temperata. The sequence continues at coordinate 312,065 of NZ_CP003984.1, forward strand.
GGCGGCAAAAGGCGGAACGTCACCTCTGACTGGGGTGTATAAATACGCCGAACCCGTGCGCAGCCGTGGGTTCACCTTCATGGACAGCCCGGGTTATGATCCGGCCTCGGTCACAGGCCAGATCGCCGGTGGCTGCAATCTGGTATGTTTCACCACGGGGCGCGGCTCTGCGTTTGGATCCAAACCTGCACCCACGATTAAGGTGGCCACCAATAGTGAAATGGCCAAGCGCATGTCGGAAGATATGGACATAGATGCCGGTGAAATTCTCTCCAAAGGCGTCAGCGTTGAGCAAAAGGGCCGCGAAATCTACGAGATGTTTTTGCGCGTGGCCTCCGGTGAGGTCACTAAATCTGAGGCGCAGGGGCTCGGGGATTATGAATTTGTTCCATGGCAAATTGGAGCAGTCATGTGAAACGGATTTTGGTGGTTGGCGGCGGGTTGATTGGCCTCCGGCATTTGGAGGCGGTCAAAGCCCATCCCGGGTGCAGCCTTGTCGGATTGGCCGATCCGAATATGTCGCTGGACGTTGATACGCCGCGCTTTGCCTCTATGGCGGAGGTCACCGCGTCGGTGGATGGGGTGATTATCGCCACTCCGACCCATTTGCATGCAGCCCATGGCATGGAAGCGGCCGCGCGGGGCTGGCCGATGTTGATCGAAAAACCTGTGGCCGGAAGTCTTCAGCAAGCGCGCGAGCTGGCGAAGGTCTTACAGGACCACAAAATTGCGTCACTCGTGGGCCATCACCGCCGCTATCATCGGGTGGTTCAGCAGTTGAAGTCGTGTTTGGACTCCGGACAGATCGGCGAGGTGGTGACGGTGCAGGTGATATGGGCCATGCGCAAGCCTGATGCGTATTTTCAGGGCAATTGGCGAACCCAAGACGGCAGCCCGGTCATGATAAATCTGGTGCATGACATTGATATACTGCGGTTTGCGATTGGTGAAATTGTCCAAGCCAAAGCGTTGCGGGGCCGGTCGCAACGTGGCGCTGTTCGGATCGAGACCGGTGCGATTGCATTTGGGTTTGAGACCGGTGCAGTTGGAACGGTTGCCTTTTCTGACGTCACACCAAGCCCTTGGGGCTTTGAGGCCGGTACCGGCGAAAATCCTAATATCGGAGCGACCCATCAAGATATGATGTGGATCACGGGCACCAAAGGGGCCTTGAGCTTCCCCTCAATGACCCTATGGCAGGGTGAAGATTGGGGGCAGGCGGCGAGAAAAATTTCCACCACCGCTGAGAAGAATGTAAAAGTGCCGTTGGACGCGCAGTTGGATCATTTCTTAGAGGTTATCGACGGGGCAGAGCCAATGATCGATGTGGCTGATGCCACGAGAACCTTGGAAGTTGCTTTGAGTTTAGAGGCTGAATTGGCCGGGCAATCTGAAATGGGCAGGGTGCAGGTGTGATGCGCTCATTCAGAAAATTTTAAAAAGGGACGACCATGGGCAAAGCAAGAATTGGATTTATTGGACTGGGGCTCATGGGGGGCGCAATGGTGGGTCGGCTGCAAGATCTCGGCTATGCGCTGACGGTATTGGGCAACAAAGATCGCCGTCAGTTGGACAGTGCCATCTCCCGCGGAGCGCAAGAGGCCAGCACGGCCAAGGCTGTTGCTGAGGCCAGCGACATCGTCATGTTGTGCATGGGAACGTCTGATCATGTTGAAAGCCGGATGCGCGGCGCGGATGGGGTGATTGCTGGGCTGCGTCCGGGGGCTGTTGTGGTGGACTTTGGCACCTCTTTGCCGGGCAGCAGCCGCGCGCTTGCCCTTGAGGTCGCTAAGGCCGGCGGGCAATTCTTAGATGCCCCATTAGGCCGCACGCCGGCCCATGCCAAAGATGGGCTACTCAATATTATGGCCTCTGGGGATAAGGCCGCCTTTGATGCGGTGGAGCCTGTTTTGCAAGATCAGGGCGAAAATGTGTTCTACTTAGGCGCGGTCGGATCTGGCCATACGATCAAATTGATCAATAACTTTTTCGGTATGACGATTGCCAATGCCATGGCAGAAGCTTTTGCTATGGCAGATGTGGCTGGGGTGGATCGCGCACAGCTCTATGATGTGATGGCGGCGGGACCGCTCCAGTCAGGCATGATGGGATTTGTCAAAGCCTATGGGGTGGATGGGGATCCGTCACAATTGGCTTTTGCAATCAAAAATGCCGCCAAAGACGTTGGATATTACGCACGCATGGCCGAAGAGGCTGGTGTCGACAGCCTTATGTCCAAAGGGCCACTGGCCGCGCTCAATGAAGCTTGTGACATGGGTCAAGCCGAGGATATGGTTAGTCAAATGGTTGATTTTTACGTTAAGCGGTTTCAAGCGTAACCATGGCGGTTGTCGCAAAATCCATGGCGGACCTGCCGCGCCTTGGCATTCTTTTGATGCTGGCCGCATGGCTTTTGTTTTCATGGGTGGATACCGGTGCAAAATGGTTGGCCATGGCAGGGTTTTCGGCCTTTCAATTGGCCTTCATGCGCTATGCGGGGCATTTGGTGATATCCATTGGTGTGATTTCTAAAGACGGATTTAATCTCGAGCGGTTCCAGACAGGGCATGTCTGGCAAGTGATCAGCCGAGCCTTGCTCTTGGTTTCTGCCACCCTGTCAAACTTTTATGCCTTGCAGTTTTTGCCCCTGACGGTGGTCTCGGCCATAATGTTTTCCAGCCCGGTGGTGGTGTGCTTTCTGTCGGTCTCCGTTCTGCGTGAGCGGGTGGAGCCCTGGCGCTGGGGCGTGATTTTCTTGGGATTTATCGGCGTCTTGATCGTTGTGCGCCCCTTTGGGACAGCCTTTCATCCGGCCATGCTGATGATTATGTATAATGCGGTCGCGCTGGCGCTCTATTCGATCATGACGCGTCGATTGTCGGGCATTGTGGCGGTGGAGACCATGCAGTTCTACATGGGGTTTATCGGCACAGCGTTGATGGCACCCTTTGCAATTTGGACATGGACACAGCCTGACACCATTTGGGGCATGGTTGTGCTGGTCAGCCTGGGGGTCTTGGGCTGGGGCGGTCACCAGCTTTTGACCAATGCCCACCGCTTTGGCACCGCCAATCAGCTGATGCCATTTACCTATTCCTTTTTGGTCTTCGTCGCGATTTGGGGCTATCTATTGTTCGGCACGGTTCCAGATGCGGGCACAATTTTGGGGGCGATGGTGATCATGAGCGCTGGGTTGATCATTTGGCGCAGGGAGCAAAAATGAAGCGTATTGCCTGCATAGGCGAAGCCATGATCGAATTGTCGATGGAAGGTGATCAGGCGCACCTGGCTGTGGCCGGCGACACGCTCAATACAGCCATCTATCTCAAACGCAGCTTGCCGGACGTAACGGTCGATTATGTGACCTGTCTTGGGCAGGATATGTTTTCAAAGCGCATTGTGGACTTTATTGCAGCCAATGATTTGGGCCATTCCAATATTCGGCGTATCGCGGATAAATCACCGGGGCTTTATGCCATTAACACCGCGCCAGATGGGGAGCGCAGTTTCACCTATTGGCGCAGTGACTCAGCCGCACGCCAGATGTTTTCAGATGCAGATTTTGACTTTTTGGAGCAATTTGATGGCCTGTATTTGTCCGGGATCACGCTTGCAATTTTACCGCAAACCTTAAGGTTGGCCCTGTTGGAGTGGCTGAATGCGGCGCAGATTCAGGTTATTTTTGACAGCAACTATAGGCCGCACCTATGGGAGGATCGCGCGACGGCTCGCAAAATCATAGCTGCGTTTTGGCGGCGGGCCGACATCTCTTTGCCATCGATTGATGATGAAATGGAAGTGTTTGGTGAGACAGAGGCACAGGTCGCGCAGCGGTTTTTGACACAAGCCAAATCTGGGGCGCTGAAACGTGGTGCACGCGGGCCTTTATCCCTCGGGGAGCCGGTTGTGGCGCAATATGAACCGGTGACAGAAGTTCTGGACACAACTGCGGCCGGCGACAGCTTCAATGGTGGTTATTTGGGCGCGCTCTTGTCGGGCAAGGGCCAAGCGGCGGCTCTCCAGTCGGGGCATGTGCTGGCGGCGCGGGTGGTGCAATATCGCGGTGCGATCATTCCAAAATGAGCGGCGCCAAATCCTCTGCGCCAATCAGCTGTAACAACTGGCGCTCTGGCCGAGCGGAGATTGCGGCCCTCGCGATTTCCTCTGCCAAAGGATCATTCAGCTTTTTACCCAGTGCGGTTTGGGCGATGCAATAGGACATCCAAGCGCGTACGGCTGAGATCATAACGGGTGTAGCGCCCAGGCGCAGGGTGTCCAAAATTCGATAGGGAAGTTTTTGACTGCCATCCATTGCGATTTGATCCAAGCGATGGGCCAGTTCCGTATTGTCAAACCTAACGAGCAGCGCTTGCGCATAGGCCGGTACTTGGTCCTGGATGTCTTGGGGCAAGGTGGCGCCAGCCTCCATCATCAAAGACAGGGCTTGGCGGCGCAATTGCAGATCTGAAATGGCCTCATGAACAAAGTCATACCCCTGCGCGAGACCGGCATAGGCGAGAAATGAATGCGCGCCGTTCAGCATGCGCAATTTGCGCAGCTCGTGGGGCCGCACGTCTTGGACAAATTGCACATCCGGCCAATCGGGGCGTGGTCCGGCAAAACAATCTTCAATCACCCATTCCCGAAACGCCTCGGTGGGCACAGCCATTGGGTCGTTGCACTCTTGGCGGATAAGGTCGGTGGTTGCTGGCGTGATCCGGTCAACCATGGCGTTGGGAAACCGTGCCAGGCTCCAATCAATAGTCAAATGTGCTGCCTGCGCAAATTGCTGGACGGCCTGACGCAAGGCGTCGCCATTGCCCGGGCGATTGTCACAGCTCAAGATCGTGACAGGCCGATCTCTTTGGGCAAGGTCATGGGCAATGAAACCGATGAGGCCGCGCAGGGGCAGGCTAGTGAGATCAGCGGCGATCACAGGGTCTTGCAAGTCAAGCTGGCCATGTTGATCCAGATGGTACCCCTTTTCGGTGACAGTTGCCGAGATGATATCGGCATGTGCCATAGCCTGTAAAATGGGCTGTTGGCCCTCTGAGGCCAAAAGAATGGTGTTTATCACTGCAATCTGTTTGACCCCAACACCTTGGACCTTGAGCGCATAGGCATAGTCCTGTGCCGCCAGACCATCGCGTGTGGTGCTGGAGCGCAGATTGACACCAATGACCTGCCAGTCGCCGCCAGCATCGGCTGTGTAATCCAATAGATGGGCTCGGGCAAAATTGCCAAGGCCGAAGTGAACGATCTGCCGCATTTAAACCTCGATCCGATACGCTTGCCGCGCCAGGTCAACCGCCAGAAGCGGCGCGAGATCCTCTGCGCCCGAGAGGCCAAAAGCACCACGTTCGATTTGATGGCTCAAATGCAGGGCCACCCCGCGCCGCCACAGGTCATGGCGGGCCGGTATGGAGAGAAAAGCGCGGGTGTCATCGTTGAACCCGGCAAGATTGAAATAACCTGCGGTCTCAACCACTTGATCAAAATAGCGTGCAATCCCATTGGCGCTGTCGTGAAACCACCAAGGTGGCCCAATCCGCAGGCAGGGCCAATGGCCCGCCATAGGCGCCAAAGCGCGCGCATAGGTGGTTTCGTCGAGCGTGAAAAGAATGAGGCGCAGCTCCGCTGAATTGCCAACCCGGTTGAGCAATGCGTCCAGACCATTCACCCAATCGGTGGTGAGGGGGATATCGGCGCCCATGTCACGGCCGAACCTGTCTAAAATTGTGCGGTTGGTATTGCGGCGACTGCCCGCATGGAGCTGCATGACCAGCCCATCTTCGATAGACATCTGCGCCATTTCAATCAGCATATGGCCATAAAAGCGCCGGGCCTCCTCTTGGGTGGCTGTGCCCTTTGCCACGCTGAGATAGAGCGGCCCTGGATCTGCGAGCCATTCGGTGTGCAAGATATCAATGGCATGATCGGTGGCGGTTGCGCCGCAGTCTATGAACTCCGCACGGCGCATGCGCAAAGCGGCCAGATAGCTGTCAAAACTGTCGAGGCTGTGATCGGTGATCTTTGCCAGTTGCGCAAGGTTAGCGGCGAAATTTGGATCGAGCGGATCGAGCACCCCATCGGGGCGAAAGGTTGGGATCACCCGGCCGGGCCAATGGCTGGCGCGAAGGCTCTTGTGGTGGGCCAGATCATCCAAGGCTGAGTCGGTGGTGGCGAGGGTTTCAATGTTAAAGCGCTCAAACAGTGCACGGGGCAAAAACTCCGCTTGCTGCAAACGCTCCGAGATGTCGTCGTAGATCGCATCTGCGGTCTGCGCAGTGAGGGGCTGCGAGATTTGTAATGTTTCACTCAACACATACTCCATCCACAGCCGGGTGGGTGTGCCGAGGAACAAGTGCCAATGCGCGGCGAAGAGGCGAAATACCTCGCGTGGATCTGCCTCAGCGCCAGGCGCGCCAATCCCAAGATCTGCCATGGGGATACCTTGGGCATAGAGCATACGAAACACATAGTGATCTGGCGTGACCAAAAGCGCAGCAGGATTGGCGAAAGGTTGGTTTTGCGCAAACCAACTGGGATCGCAATGCCCATGGGGGGACACAATTGGTAGCTCTTTCATGCTGAGATACAGTCGCTCAGCGGTTGTGCTTAGAGTGCCTGTCATGTCCATCCCCCGGGCGGCGATATTTGCCTTTGGACTTTATATTGCAGCTTGCATCTTTGCAGCGCAATGGGTCAAAATTAAAGGAAGACAGGGGGGGCGATGAATATTGCATTGATAGGTTTGGGGATGGTCGCCGCCACGCATGTTCAGGCGGTTCAAAGCGCCGAAAAGCTGCATTTGAGCGGTGTTTGGGGCCGAGATTCAGCCAAAACATCCGATTTTGCCGCCCGTCATGCAACGCGGGCCTTCGCTTCGGTACAGGAGATTGCGCAAGATCCGGCGATTGATTTTGTTATTCTGGCCACGCCCCCCAATGCCCGGCGCGATATTGTGCAGGAGCTGGCGGCGGCGGGAAAGCCGATCTTGATGGAAAAGCCGATTGAACGGGATGTTCAAGCCGCCTCCGATCTTGTGCAGATCTGCGCGCAGGCGGGCGTTCCGCTCGCGATGATGCTGCAACACCGCGCCAGAGAGGCCAGCCAAGCCCTGAAGACGGCCCTAGATGCCGAGGAGTTGGGCGAAATTTGCACCGTGGATCTGCGCGTGCAGTGGTGGCGGGCGCAAAGCTATTACGACGCACCGGGCCGCGGCACCTATGCGCGCGATGGCGGCGGCGTGATGATTTCGCAGGCGATCCATACGCTCGATTTGGCCATTTGGTTGCTGGGCCCCATCAGTGCGGTGCAAGCCATGATGCGGCAAACCGCACTTCACCACTTAGAGGCGGAGGATTGGGCCGGCGCGCTATTTGACATGCAACGCGGGGCTTTTGGTACGCTTCTGGCGACGACGGCTGCCTATCCGGGTGGGGCGGAGACGATTGCGTTGCAGGGCACAAAAGCCGCGGCGCATGTTGGCTCTGGTGTGCTTGAGATCTCTTATCTTGACGGCCGCAAGACGCGGGTTGGAGCAGAGGGCGCCACCGGCGGCGGTGCAGATCCGATGGCCTTTACCCATGAATGGCACCAAAGCGTGATCGAAGACTTTGCCCAGGCTCTGCGGAGCGGGGGGCAACCTTTGGCCACTGGGCAAAGCGCGCTGGCAGCTCACGCGGTGATTGATGCAATGCAACGGTCCAGTGAGAGCGGCCAGAAACAACAGGTGCAGCAATGGGGTTAACATGCGTCGCGTTGGGGCTGGATCATCGTCACATCTATGGCATGATAGAGAACATGGCCAAGGCCGGGGTCACCTGCCTAGGGTATTGGACCGAAGGTGATCCTGAGACCCTGCCCGGGTTTCGCAAGAGATTTCCACATTTGCCGCGATTTGAGAGCCTGCAAGCGGCGCTGGAATGCGGCGCCAATTTGGCCCTGATCTCTGCCATCCCATCTGACCGCGCGCAGCTGACAGTCAAGGCGATGCAGCAGGGGATGGATGTGATGAGTGACAAGCCCGGCTGCACGACGCTGGCGCAATTGGAGCAGATCAAAGCCTGTGTGGCGCAGACCGGACGGATTTGGTCTGTGAATTTTTCGGAACGCTTCGAGACCCCCGCCAGCACTCTTGCGTCGCAACTGGTGGCCGCGGGGGCGATTGGACAGGTGGTGCAAACCGTGGGGCTGGGCCCGCATCGGCTCAACCGCGCCACACGCCCCGATTGGTTTTTTCGGAAGGCCTGTTTTGGTGGCATTTTGACCGATATAGCCTCGCATCAGATTGACCAATTTTTGCATTACACCGGCTCAGATACGGCCGAAGTGACCCATGCGTTCACCGCCAATTACGCAAACCCCGGTGATTCTGAGGTGCAAGATTTTGGCGAGATCAATCTGCGCAGTGACCGGGGCACGGGTTATATTCGTGTGGATTGGTTCACGCCGGATGCCTTGCCCAATTGGGGCGACGGGCGGCTGACAATTCTGGGCACGCAGGGCTATATTGAACTGCGCAAATATGTGGATGTGGGTGGGCAAAAAGGCACGGATCACGTGATCTTGGTCAATGGCGACAGATGTGAGAAAATCGATGCCTCCGCTGCGGGCCTGCCCTATTTTGCGCGTTTGGCCTATGATATTGAGAACCGCAGTGAGACAGCAATGCGTCAAGCCCATTGTTTCACCGTCATGGAATTGGCGCTGCGCGCGCAACAGATGGCGGATGAGTTATGATTAATGTGGCCATCTTAGGCGCGGGCATTGGGCGGGAACATTTGGCCGCCTTTCGCGCTTTGAAAGACAGGTTCACCGTCAGGGCTGTTGTGGACCAAGACCTGGCGCGGGTAGAGGACATCCGGCAAGACGGCGACAGTTTTCGAGCGTTGAAGGACATTGATCAAGCTTTGGCGGATCCGCAGGTGCAAGTTGTCGATATTTGCCTGCCCCCGCATTTGCACGCCTCTGTGACGCAGCGGGCTTTAGCTGCTGGCAAGCATGTCATTTGTGAAAAACCCCTGGCCACCTCTTTGGCAGATGTGGATGAAATCCGCCGGGCCGCGCAGGCTGCAGATCGCAAGGTCTATCCGGTATTTCAATACCGCTGGGGCCCCTCGCTTGCTCAGTTGCGCCATCTTATGACTTGCGGTTTGACTGGACAGCTGCAGGTGGCTGCGCTTGAAACCCATTGGTCGCGGGGCGCGGACTACTATGCAGTGCCTTGGCGCGGCACCTGGGCAGGCGAATGCGGTGGGGCGGTTTTGGGACATGCCATTCACAATCACGATCTCTTGACCCATATCGCCGGTGATATTGCCTGCCTTTCGGCTCTAACCACCACGCGTGTCAATGAGATCGAAACCGAAGATTGCGCCAGCATCAGCTTTGCCATGACCTCAGGTGCATTGGCCACGAGCAGCATCACGCTTGGCGCGGCCACAGATGAAACCCGGCTGCGGTTTGTCTTTAAGCATCTCACAGCCACCTCTGGCACCGCCCCCTATGCGCCGGGTGCCGAGCCCTGGAGCTTTCAGGCCCGCGCGCCACACAGGCAGGCGCAATTGGATGCGGCTTTGAGCACAACACCGCATGAGCCGATTGGCTTTGAGGGTTTTTTTGCGCAGATTGCTTTGGATTTGGCGGGCCATGAAAACCAAGCGGTGACATTCGAAGACGGGGCGACCTCCGTTGCGCTGGTCACGGCGATCTACCACAGTGCCCGCACCGGCCGTCGGGTGGAGTTACCACTTGATCCGAGCCATGAGCTCTACAAAGGATGGTTGCCATGAAGCAATGTTGGCGTTGGTTTGGGCCTGGGGATCAAATTCCCTTGGATGAACTGCATCAAGTGGGCGTTGAAGGGATTGTCACCGCGCTGCATGAGAGGCCGCCGGGAACGGTCTGGAGCGCGGCTCAGATTTCCGAGCGGCAAAGGATTTTGCGGGCTGCGGGCTATGAATGGGATGTCGTGGAGAGCCTGCCGATCTCTGAAGCCATTAAAACGCAAGGACCTGAGATGCAGGCGCATATCACGGCCTATAAGACCAGCCTTGAAGCGCTCGCGGCCGCAAACATCACAACCATTTGCTATAATTTCATGCCAATCTTAGATTGGACCCGGACCGATCTGCGCGCCAAGCAACCCCATGGGGGCGCCGCGATGCGATTTGATTTGATCGACTTTGCCGTCTTCGACTTGCATATTCTTCAGCGCGAAGAGGGAGTTGAAAGCTATAGTGAGGCCCAGCGCGCTGCGGCTGCGGAGCGATTCAACGCCCTTTCTGATGACGGGAAAAAACAGCTTCAGCGCAATATTATCGCGGGGTTGCCGGGCGCCAATGACAGCTGGAGCTTGGGCGATGTGCGCGCGTTATTGCACAGCTACAAGGGCATCACACGGGCACAGCTTAGATCTCATTTGATCGATTTTTTGTCGGAAGTCGCCCCCTGCGCCGAGGCGCTGGGTCTGCGCCTGTGTTGTCACCCGGACGACCCGCCGTTTTCTCTGTTGGGCCTGCCGCGGGTGATGTCCTCTTGTGCCGATTACAGCTTGGTCTTAAACGCGGTGGATCTGCCTGCCAATGGTGCAACGCTGTGCACTGGATCCTTGGGGGTTGCGGAAGATTTTGATGGGCCCGCCTTTGTCAAAACCCATGGGCCGCGTATCCATTTCGCCCATTTGCGCAATACCAAACGCATCGCCGGATCAGATGCTGCGCGGCCAGATTTCTTTGAGGCACCCCATCTTGAGGGTGATACGGATATGGTGGGTACCGTGCGGGCCTTGATGGCCGAACAAACACGCCGCCGTGCCGAGGGACGTGCGGATTGGCAAATTCCAATGCGACCGGATCATGGCCAAGAGTTGCTCAGTGATCTTGGCGGGCATAGCACGCCGGGCTATCCGCTGATTGGGCGTATGCGCGGCTTGGCCGAGCTGCGCGGTCTGATGGCCAGTTTCGGCGCTCATGCATCGGAGGTGTAAGATGCAAGATTTTCCAAAGGTGATATTTGTCCAGGAGTTCTATCCATGAACCCTGCGCAATGGCTTGTCCGCACGGCCCTGCTGACGCCACAGGCCCCGGCCTTGTTCAAAGGCGCGCGGCTTGAGGCCGATTATGCGGAATTTTTGCATCGGGTGGCTGCTTTAGCCGGCGGGTTGCGGGCGCAATATGGGATCAGCAAGGGCGATAGGGTTGCGGTGTTTATGAGCAATTGCACCGAATATCTCGAAGCGCTCTATGCGATTTGGTTCATCGGCGCTGTGGCTGTGCCCATCAATGCAAAATTACACGCCAAGGAAGCCGCTTGGATTATCGCAGATGCGCAGGCGGAGCTGGTTTTTGTCACCAGAAATACTGGGGCCGGGTTGCAAGAGGTCGCACCTGCTTGCCTCAAAAACCTGCTTGATGTGCAGGGCCGCAGATTTGCCCAGCTGCGCCAGCAAACCCCGCAGCCTGCACCAGAGGTGATTGGCGCTGATGAGCTGCTTTGGCTGTTTTATACTTCGGGCACAACGGGACGGCCCAAGGGTGTGATGATCACCGCTGGCAATATCACCGCGATGTCTCTTGCTTACTTCAGTGACGTCGATGAGGTGCACGCACAGGATGCCATCCTATACGCCGCGCCGATGTCGCATGGGGCTGGGATTTATAATTTCATGCATGTTATCAAAAGCGCGCGGCATGTGGTGCCTGAAAGCCAAGGCTTTGACGCCGAGGAAATTTTGCAATTGGCCCCGCGCATTGGTCACATCTCGATGTTTGCGGCCCCCACTATGGTCAAGCGTTTGGTGGCGCAGGCCCGTGCCTCTGGCAGCCTAGGCGAGGGGATCAAGACCATCACCTACGCCGGCGGTCCGATGTATATGGCCGATATTATGGAGGCGGTCGAAGTCTTGGGCGATAAATTTGTGCAAGTCTATGGCCAAGGGGAGTGTCCCATGGGCATCACCGCCCTGCGCCGTGAATTTGTCAGTGACCGGAGCCATGACAATTGGAAGGCGCGCTTGGGGTCGGTGGGCGTGGCACAGAGCCCGGTTTTGGTGCGTATCGCTGATGCGGCGGGCGCAACGCTGCCCTTTGGCGAAATTGGCGAAATTTTGGTGTCTGGCAGCATCGTAATGCGCGGGTATTGGCAAAACCCGCAGGCCACCGCCAAGACGATCCGGGAGGGTTGGCTTTGGACCGGCGACATGGGGGCGATGGATGCGGATGGATTTGTCACCCTGCATGATCGCTCGAAAGATATGATCATCTCTGGTGGCTCGAATATTTATCCGCGTGAGGTCGAAGAGGTCTTGCTGGAGCATGAACATGTGGCAGAGGTGGCCGTGGTTGGACGCCCGGAGGCCGATTGGGGCGAGGTGGTGGTGGCCTTCGTTGTGCCGGTGGCTGGGCAAGCGGTGACCCGCGCAGAGCTTGATGCGCATTGCATTGCGCAGATCGCAAGGTTCAAGCGGCCCAAGGACTACCGGTTTGTGGCAGAGCTGCCCAAGAACAATTACGGAAAAATCTTGAAAACAAAACTTCGGACTATATTGGAAAATGGAGAAGGTGATGAATAACGATCTTACAGGACGGGTTGCGCTGGTCACAGGCTCTGTTCAGGGCATTGGGCTGGCCATAGCGACGGCTTTGGCCCAGCAAGGCGCGCGGATTGCGCTTCATGGGCTTGCGGATGCCGATCAGATTGCCGAGGCCAGCCGGATCATCCGCGCGGCTGGCGCAGGTGACGTGCGCTTCTTTGAGGGGGATATGCGCGATCCCGATGCCATCGAAACCTTGGTCTCCGATGTTGAGGATTGGGGCCCCTTGGATATATTGGTCAATAACGCAGGCATTCAACGCACTGTTAGCTTAGAAGATTTGACCCGCGAGACCTGGGACGCGATTATTGCGGTCAACCTCTCAGGTGCCCTGCATACGATGCGGCAGGCTTTGCCGAATATGGCGCGGCGTGGTTATGGCAGGGTGATAAATATTGCATCCGTACATGGTTTGGTGGCCTCCAAAGAAAAAGCGCCCTATGTGGCTGCGAAATTTGGCTTGGTTGGCCTGTCGAAAGTGGCCGCATTGGAATATGCGGCTGTGGGCAGTGCTGAGACTGGCGGGGTGACGGTGAATTGTATTTGCCCCGGCTGGACCGATACCCCCTTGATTGAACCGCAGATCATGGCGCGGGCTGAGAAATATGGTGGTGACCGGGCCGCAGGAAAGGCGGAATTGGTGGCCGAAAAGCAACCGTCCGCGCGCACCGCAGATCCTTCGGAGATTGGTGCCTTGGCGGTTTGGCTCTGCGCTCCGATTGCCCATAATGTTACAGGTACAAGCATTCCCATTGACGGAGGATGGACCGCGCAATAGCGCATATCTGTTTTTGCTAAACGGCGTGTAGGTTTCGCTTGACCCTCCAGTGGGTGGAGGCTTTAGGAGGGGTGAAGCTAGGAGAGATTTATGCGCGCGCCTGATACATTAGTGATGTCTGTGAGTAACATGAGCTGCGCGTCCTGCGCCGGGCGGGTGGATAAAGCCTTGCGGCAATTGCCCGGCGTTTTGGCGGTAGATGTGAACCTTGCCACCGAGACGGTACAGGTGACCTATACGCCAGATCTGGCCAGTCGCGCCGATTTTATCGCGGCCTCCACTGCGGCGGGCTATGCAGCGCAAGAGCATTCCGAGGACAGCCATGGGCAAGTGCAGGCGCGCAAACAACAGCTCGCCGAAGCCTATGGCCGGCGCAGCCGGCTGGCTGTGTTTCTGGCCGCACCGGTGATTATACTCGGTATGGGTGGTCATATCCTTCCGGGCTTTGAGAGGTTGATTGCCGATGTGATCGGCCAAAAGGCCAATTGGATCATTCAATGCATCTTTGCAACCGCTGTGCTCTTTGGGCCTGGGTTGGATTTTTATCGCCGCGGATTTCCAGCGCTTTGGCGCGGGGCGCCTGATATGAATTCCCTCGTGGCACTGGGCACGGGTGCGGCCTATGCTTTTTCACTCATCGCCACCTTTCTGCCGCAAATTTTGCCCGAAGGGGTGTCGGGCGTATATTATGAACCTGCGAGCCTGATTGTGGTCTTGATCCTTTTTGGCCGTGATCTCGAAAATCGCGCCAAAGGGCGCACGGGAAAGGCCATTCAAAGTCTTTTGGGTCTGCGCGTGAAAACTGCGCAGGTGCGCCGGGCGGGAGAATTTGTGGATTGTCCCATTGAAGAGATTGTTGTTGGGGATGTCTTGAGCCTGCGGCCCGGTGAGCGTGTGGCGGTGGATGGTGTGGTGCATGAGGGCTCAAGCTATATAGATGAAAGCATGATTACCGGCGAGCCGCGACCGGTGGAGAAGTCCACGGGGGCCGCACTCACCGCTGGCACAGTCAACGGCATGGGACATGTGATCTATGAGGCGCGCCGCGTCGGTCACGACACAACGCTCTCGCAGATCATCCAGCTGGTGGAGCAAGCACAGGGCGCGAAATTGCCCATCAAGGCTTTGGTCGACCGTCTGACCCTTTGGTTCGTGCCGATGGTTTTGACCTTGGCATTTGTGACCGTCACGGTTTGGATGATTTGGGGACCGGCACCGGCGCTTCCCTATGCGCTTGTGGCGGGGGTTTGCGTTCTGATCATCGCCTGCCCCTGTGCCATGGGGTTGGCAACACCGACGTCAATCATGGTGGGCACAGGCCGCGCGGCTGAAATGGGGGTCTTGTTTCGCAAAGGGGATGCTTTGCAGCTGTTGGCAGATGTGGACGTGATCGCTTTTGACAAAACCGGCACATTAACCCGCGGCCAACCTGTGTTGACAGATCTCGATGTGGCAGATGGCCTTGGGCGCCGTGCGGCCTTGCAGGTGATGGCCAGTGTGGAACAGGGATCAGATCATCCCATCGCGCGGGCAATCGTGATGGCCGCAGCTGAAGAGGGCCTTGATTTGCTCCCAATCCAGGACGGGCAAACCTATGCGGGTCTCGGCCTATCGGCCCATGTTGCCGGTGAGGAGGTGATCCTTGGCACAGAGCGCTTCATGCGGGAGCGCGGGATTGATGTGAAGGGATATCATGGCTCGGCGGAGGCTTTGGCCAGCCAGGGCAAATCAGTGATTTTCGCGGCGCGCGCGGGGCAGGTGATTGCGCTTGCGGGTGTGTCCGACGCTCTGAAGCCGTCGACGCAAGGGGCGATTGCGCAGCTCAAAGCGGCCGGGATCACGGTGGTTATGTTGACCGGTGACCGCCGGGACGCCGCGTTGCAAATCGCGGCAGATTTGGGCATCGATCAGGTTCATGCAGAATTGCTTCCTGCTGACAAAAGCCGCGTTTTGGCGGAGCTGAAAACCAAGGCCCGCCAATTGGCGTTCGTGGGGGATGGCATCAATGATGCTCCGGCGCTGGCGGCGGCAGACATTGGCATTGCGTTGGGAACAGGCACAGATGTGGCGGTTGAGAGTGCTGATATCGTCTTAATGTCGGGTGATCTTTTGGGTGTGGTCAACGCGATTGAGATGTCGCGGCTGACCCTGCGCAATATTAAGCAAAATCTATTCTGGGCTTTTGGCTATAATGTGGCGTTGATCCCAGTGGCAGCCGGTGCGCTATATCCGGCCTTTGGCATGCTCCTTTCGCCCATCCTTGCAGCAGCGGCTATGGCGCTGTCGTCCATCTTTGTTTTGGCCAATGCGCTGCGCTTGCGCTATGTTCGCGCAGCCAGGTGAGGGATTGCTAAGACGGAGGGTCGCGATATGAATATTGGTGAAGTGGCAAAAATGGCGGACTTGCCGATCAAAACCATTCGCTACTATGAAGAAATTGGCTTTATTCAGCCCAAGCGCAGCGCCAATGGATATCGCAGCTTTCGCGAGAGCGATGTGCATAAATTGGCATTTCTGGGCCGGGCGCGGTCTTTGGGGTTTTCTATCGAAGATTGCCGGGCCTTGCTGCAATTATATGAAAATGACACGCGCGCCAGTGCCGATGTGAAGCAAATTGCCCAGGAACATTTGACGCGCATCGATGCCAAGGTCAAAGAATTGCAGGCCATGCGCAACACCCTATCGCATCTGATCGAAGCCTGCGCCGGCGATGACCGCCCCACGTGCCCAATCTTGTCCGATCTTGCGACGCTGAGTTGATCGATCACTCGCCCTAGGGCCTGTCGGCCGCGCTGCCGAAGCGTCGCCGCGTTCAGCCGCCGCCAACGAAACGGTCGGTTGGGCGATAGAAGGTTTTTTGGTTCCACAAACGTCCAAGCAAATCGCGCAACTCGGTGATCTCAGACTTAATCTCGTCAGGAAAAGACGCGTCCGGCGACGTTGCGGCTTCGATCATGCGCTGGGATCGGCGCGACACTTTTGCGCCAAGCGCGTCTTCGATGATCTCCAAGTCGCGGACCGACAGGGTGAAGGTTTCATTTGGTTTTGTCATGTACTGTCCTCTCACGGGGGGCGTGTCTAAATCGGGCGAGGTTACACGCCGACCTGTTTCTGGGCGTCAAGCTTGCCAAGAAGCACACTGATCTCGCAGACCTCAGAATTGATACGTTTCATCGCTGAGGCATTGTCTAAATTCCGGCTCTTAAAGGTCAGGTGTTTCAAGCGGTCATTCATCACCGCAGCGATGCGGTCGATTTCGGTATGGTCGAGGCGGTGCGCGTTCTGAACTGTCATTGCGGTCCCTTTTTTCTGCTTCCGTTGACCGTTAAACTAGAGATGAGTCGTAAAAAGTAAAGGAATACAATGGAATACTTTAAAATCCTTGTGGTTTCATAGGCTTCGCTCAATGTTGAAATCTCAAAGTCTTTTGCGCTTGGGCTTTTCTTTCAACGGATGCATCTTAGTTAAAACCGTTCAAGTGAAGCACGAGGACAAAAACACTGTGGGCGCCCCATCGAAGATTTTGAGTGAAAAAGACATCAGCGAGGTTATTGAAATGGCCCTGTCTGACCATGTGTCTTTTTCTGATATCCGAAACCTACATGGGCTGCGCGAGGCAGAGGTGAAGCTGTTGATGCGCAAGACTTTGAAAGCTGGCAGCTACCGGGCCTGGCGCAAAAGGGTGCATGATTTTGGGAGCCGGCGGGCGCATTACAAATGAAAATGCAAAAGAAATCAGATCTGCCCTCGAAGATCTGCCGAACCTGTGCGCGGCCCTATGTATGGCGCAAAAAATGGGCGAAGACATGGGATGAGGTGCAATATTGTTCGCAGAAGTGCCGCCTGATGCGAAAGCCGACCGCTGTGGTCGCCGGAGGCGATGAGAAAAATTGAAGCTGTGCCGAGCGGGATGCATGCCCCGCTCGGTCGTCTTTGCGTGTTTAGTCGATGATGGCGTTTAACGTGGCAGAAGGGCGCATCACCGCAACGGTTTTATCGGCATCTGTCCGATAATATCCGCCAAGATCCGCCGCCGTACCTTGAACCGCTGCAAGTTCCGCCAAAATGGCCTCCTCTCCCTCCGTCAAAGCTTTTGCAATCGGCGCGAAATGGGCTGCGAGCTCTGCATCACTGTTTTGCGTCGCAAGCGCATTGGCCCAGTAGCGCGCGAACCAATAATGGCTGTTGCGGTTGTCAGGCTCACCAACCTTGCGGGAGGGCGAGCGGCTTTCGTCCAAAATGGACTGGGTGGCCGCATCAACGGCTTGTCCCAAAACACGGGCTTTGCTGTTGTTTTTTGCTTCAGCCAGGAAGGTCAAGCTTTCGCCTAAGGCGCAGAATTCGCCCAGGCTGTCCCAACGTAGGTGGTTCTCCTCGTTGAGCTGTTGAACGTGTTTGGGCGCAGAGCCGCCCGCGCCAGTTTCAAACAAACCGCCACCGTTCATCAGTTTTACAACCGATAGCATTTTTGCGGATGTGGCCAATTCCAAGATTGGGAACAGATCGGTGAGGTAATCGCGCAAAACATTGCCGGTGATGGCAATGGAGTTTTTGCCCTTCGTGATGATTTCAAGCGATGCCCTGGTGGCGTCGCGTGGCGTCATGATGTCGAACTTATCTGCCACGCCCTTGGCGTCCAAGAGTGGTTTGACATAGGCAATCAATTCCGCATCATGGGCGCGGTCGGCGTCAAGCCAGAAAATCGCGTTACAATTCTCGGCTTTTTGCCGGGAAATCGCGAGGTTTACCCAATCTTCAATCGGTGCTTTCTTGGTTGAGGCCGAGCGCCAAATGTCACCAGCTTCGACGGTATGTTCGTGCAATACGGTTCCATCGGCCAGGATCATTTTGACCGTGCCGGCCTCTGGCACTTCAAAGGTTGTCGGGTGTGAGCCGTATTCTTCGGCTTTTTGAGCCATGAGGCCAACGTTTTGCACCGTGCCAGCGGTAGCTGGGTTCAACTTGCCGTTCTGTTTAAAGAATTTGATGGTCTCGTCGTAGACTGGGGCATAGGAATTATCAGGAATGACGCAATTGGTGTCTGATTCCTGCCCGTCTGGACCCCAGCCTTTGCCGCCTGCGCGGATCAGCGCGGGCATGGAGGCGTCGATGATGACATCGGAGGACACATGCAGATTGCTGATGCCCTTGTCGCTGTCGACCATATACATAGGCGGGCGTGCGGCGATGCAGCTGTTGATATCGGCGAGAATGTCCGCATTGTCTTTGACGCGCTCGAGCAAGTCACCCAAACCGAAATTGGGGTTCACGCCGAGCTCAGCAAGCGCGCTGCCATGGGCTTGGAAAACCGGGGCGAGGAAGGTTTTGACCGCATGGCCGAAAATGATTGGATCGGAGACCTTCATCATCGTCGATTTCAGATGCAATGAGAACAAAGTGCCGTCAGATTTTGTGCTCTCAATTTCTGCCGCTAAAAATTCTTTGAGAGCCGCGGCACTCATGAAGGTGGCGTCAACCACGGTTCCGGCGGTGTAGCGGATATCATTTTTCAGGATGATTTCGCCATCGGCAGTTTCCAAAACGATTTTTGCGGTGGTATCTTCCGGTAGGGTGGCAGATTTTTCATTGGAAAAGAAATCGTTACCGTTCATGGAGGACACGCGTGTCTTGCTGTCGGCGGACCAATCACCCATGCGGTGGGGATTGTTTTGTGCGAAGTTCTTAACGGCCTTGGCCGCACGGCGATCAGAATTGCCTTCGCGCAGAACCGGATTGACCGCGGAGCCTTTGAGGGCATCATATTTTGCGCGGACGGCTTTTTCGGCGTCCGTTTGCGGCGCTTCAGGATAGTCAGGCAACGCATAGCCTTTGGCTTGTAATTCCTTCACGGCTGCAACCAGTTGCGGCACGGATGCGGAGATATTTGGGAGTTTGATGACATTGGCATCGGCCGTTTTCACCAAGCGGCCCAGCTCGGCCAGATCATCGGGTTGGCGTTGCTCTTCGCTGAGGTAATCTGGAAAGGCCGCCAGGATGCGCCCAGCCAAGCTGATGTCTTTGGTGCCGATGGTCACGCCCGCTGCAGCGGAAAACTTTTGGAGAATCGGGAGGAAGGATGCGGAGGCAAGCTCCGGCGCTTCGTCAACTTTTGTATAAATAATATCAGTCATTGTGCATTCCTTGCGGCTAGATTTGCCCTCTCATAGCGAATAAGAATGCAAAGGTCGATGGTATACCGTGGTATGCGAAACATTTTTTTTGATCGGGAATTATGCTTTAGATTGGCCTATAGCGGGGCCTGTCCGCGGTTGCGGTTGCGGCCCAAGCGCTGCTCGCGCCAGAGGATTACCACGCCGGAGGCGATGATGACCAAGGCGCCGGTTATGGTCCAAGCGGTTGGGATTTCGCCAAACCAGAAATAGGCCAATGCCAAGGCCAGCAGCATCGACGTATAATCAAAAGGCGCCACCACTGAGGCGGGTGCATTGCGATAGGCAGCGGTGAGGCAAATCTGTCCAATCCCGCCGATCACACCCGCGGTGATCAGCATGGCGGTTGCTTCAAAGGAGGGTTTGACCCAGCCAAACGGCAGGGTGAACAAGGACAACACGGTGATGAGCAGAGAGAAATAAAAGACAATCTGCGCGGTCCCCTCTGTTGCCACCATCCGCCGCACGAAAATTTGCGCCAAGGCCGCTAAAGCGGCCGATCCTAAGATTGCAGTGGCACCTATAATTTCTAATGTGCTGCGCGCGCCGTCCATGTTTAAGGTCGGCCAAAGGACGATAAGCACACCAATGAAGCCCAGAGCCACCGTCGTGAGGCGGAAGGCCCGCACGGTCTCTCCCAAGATCAACGCGGCTAAAACTGTCAGAATCAAAGGCGTGGTAAAGCCCAGGGCGGCCACCTCTGGAAAGCTCAGCACCCCAAGAGCGAAAAATCGCAAGGACATAGAGGCCGCGCCGGCCAGGCCGCGCCATGTGTGGTCCAAAATATTGGACGTGCGCAGCGCCTTTGGAAAATCCCCGCGTATCGAGAGCCAGCCAATCACCACCAAAAGCGTGAAGAATGCCCGAAAGAACACTTGTTGCCCGGTCGGCACCTCTTGCGACGTGGCTTTGATCAGCGCCATCATAAAGGTGAATATCGAAACCGCTGTTACTTTCAGCGCGATGCCGCGAATGTTATCGGTCATCTCTGTCCAATCTGGCCCTTTGGATTGCAGCCTGTGTGAGTTTACGCCAGCTTAGGAAGATGCAAAATGCGGCGATTGACAAGCCCTGTAAATTTTACCGAATTTTCAAAGGAAGGGTTTGGGTCATAGATCAAAGGGCAGAGTTCTTATAATATTACATTCATACATGCGCATTTATGATTGCATTATTGGCTTGTTTCTTGTTTCCTGTTCAGGTGTAAATAAGGGAGGACGGGTTCCTGCACCTCAATCGTGGAACATTTTTTGTGCTTGCGGCTTTCTTTTTAACCGGAATGGCTCAGGCCAGCGGCATGGGAGATCCGGCTCTGGGCGCGGCTGTTTTTAAGAAATGCCAATCGTGCCATCAAGTTGGCGACCAGGCGAAAAACCGTGTGGGCCCGCAACTGAATGATATTTTGGGACGCACTGCCGGCGGGCTGGAAGGGGCCAAATACTCGAAAAGTATGATCCAAGCCGGGAAAGATGGGCTGGTTTGGTCTGAAGATACTTTGGACAGCTTTCTTGAGAGTCCAAAATCTTTGGTGGCCAAGACTCGGATGAGTTTCCGAGGCCTTAAGGATCCAGAAGATCGGGCAAATCTGATAGCTTATCTGCGGTCGTTTTCTAACGGTCCGATCGGTGCGTCAAACATGCAAGAGACAGGGCAGGGGATCGACATAAAGCTTGATCCCTCGGTACTGGCCATGGTGGGAGACGCAGAATATGGTGAATATCTCTCCAGCGAATGTTTGACCTGTCATCAAAGCAGCGGGTCCAATGATGGCATCCCTGGAATCACCGCTTGGCCAACAGAAGATTTTGTGATCGCCATGCATGCCTACAAACAAAAAATTAGATCACACCCTGTCATGCAAATGATGGCAGGGCGTCTGTCTGATGAAGAGATCGCAGCACTTGCGGCGTATTTTAGTGACCTGGAATAACGGGCAAAACTCTGGGAGGAGAACACATGAAACTGAATAGACGTGTATTTATGGGCAGTGGTGCAGCAGCGGCAACCGCTTTGGCAGCGCCCATGGCCTTCGCCGGCGGCCATGGAAAGCCGCGGGTTGTGGTTGTTGGCGGCGGGGCCGGCGGTGCGACCGCGGCGCGCTACATCGCCAAAGACAGCAAAGGCGCGGTTGACGTCACCTTGATCGAACCTTCTCGCATGTATTACACCTGCTTCTTTTCGAACCTTTATCTCGGTGGGATCAAAACCATTGATGATCTTGGACATTCTTACGGCACAATGGCCGCCGGCGGTGTGAACGTCGTGCATGATTGGGCTGTTGGCGTGGACCGCGATGCGAAAACAGTGACATTGGCCGGTGGTGCATCTGTGCTTTATGACAAGCTCATTCTCTCTCCTGGGATTGATTTTGTCGACGGGGCTGTTGCCGGTTGGGATCTGTCGTCGCAAAACGCCATGCCTCATGCCTACAAAGGTGGTTCACAAACAGAATTGCTCAAAGCGCAAATCGCCGCGATGCCCCAGGGTGGCACATTCGCCATGGTCGCGCCGCCCAATCCCTACCGCTGCCCTCCTGGGCCCTATGAGCGGGTCTCAATGGTGGCGCATTATCTGAAGGCTAATAATCCGACCGCAAAGATCATTGTGGCAGATCCGAAACCGAAATTCTCGAAGCAAGGCTTGTTCCAAGAAGGTTGGGGCAAACATTACAGCGGGATGATCGATTGGATTGGCGATGATTTCGGCGGCGGAAACGTTTCGGTGGACCCCGGCGCCATGACGGTGACAATTGATGGTGAAGTGACCAAAGTTGACGTCTGCAACGTGATCCCCGCCATGAAAGCGGGCCGTATCGCCGAGCTTGCTGGTGTGACCGACGGCAAGTTTGCCCCGGTCAACGCGATTGACATGTCCACGAAAGCGGATGCGGATGTCTATGTTCTGGGCGATGCCTCTCAACAAGGCGACATGCCAAAGTCAGGCTTCTCTGCAAATAGCCAAGCCAAGGTCTGCGCCAATGCCGTGCGCGGGGCGTTGACGGGATCTCGCGTTTTCCCAGCGAAATTCTCGAACACATGCTGGTCTTTGATTGACACCAATGATGGTGTGAAAGTCGGTGCAACTTATGAAGCCACCGATGAAAAGATTGCAAAGGTCGATGGTTTCATCTCAGCAACTGGCGAGACCGCCGAAGTGCGCAAAGCCACCTACGAGGAATCCGAAGGTTGGTATGCAGGCATCACCGCGGATATGTTCGGCTAAACAGTCGGGGGCTTTGATGATGCTCAAAGCCCCCCTCATTATTCCAAAAGTGGCCCGAGCCTATATGCGCTCTGTGCCAAGACTTAGCGGATATTGATTTCCACGCTGTCCGCCAGGGTATTTGCAATAAAGCAATAGCGATGCGCGCGGTCCTGCATCTCTGCCAATTTCTCATCGGCCACCGCAAAACCAGTATCAAAGCGCACGACCGGATGCAGATCAATGCGGGTGACGGACATCTGGCCTTTGGGGTTTTTTCCCAGATGGGCTTCTGCATAGTCATGATAGCTGGCCACCGGCCATCCGGCTTTGGCCGCCAATGCGAGAAAGGTCATCATGTGACAACTGGACAGGGCAGAGGCCAAAGCTTGCTCGGGATTGGTATGCGCCGGATCACCGCCCCAATCTGGAGCTGAATCCACGTCAATTTCATGCAATCGATTCATTTGTACGATGTGAGAATTTGAATAGGTTCCTGTGGCAAACACAGGGGTTTTGCGCTGCCAATGAAGCTCAATGGAAAGATCAGACATAGGGCTATCTCGTTTTAAATAGGAAAGATGGGTGGCCTGCCGCACTCATGCAAGGACAGGCCGCCGATGGCATGTTACGCGGCTGCGATCTGTTTTTTGGGATCATAGAATGGGCGCTCCACCATAGTGGCTTTCACCGCTCCGGTATTGGTCAAAACCTCCACTTCGGCTCCCATAATGGCCGCATCGGTGGCAACCATTGCCAAGCCAATGTTTTGCTTTAAGCGCGGGGAATAGACTGCGGAGGTCACTTTTCCAATGGTCGCGCCATCTTGTTGGATGGCCCAGAAGGTGGTGTTTGGTCCGGTCAGCGGGGCGCAGTCGAGGACCAGCCCGACCTGTTTGCGCATCGGGCCCTCTTGCTTGATCTTGCGCAGCGCAGCTTTGCCGATGAACTCTGCATCCATATCGAGGTTGACGAGGCGATCAAATCCCAGCTCGAAGGGATTTGTGTCAATATCTGCATCCGCATGGTAGGAAAGCATTCCGCCTTCAATCCGACGGATCGAGGAGGTATGACCGGGCTTCAACCCGTGCGATGCGCCTGCAGCCATGATCAATTCCCAAAGCTGATCGCCTTTTGACCCATCGCGCAGATAAAGCTCATAGCCCAACTCGCTGGACCAGCCTGTGCGAGACACGACCAGGGGGATCCCCTCCAATTCCAACTCGCGCAGCCAGTAGTATTTTAGATCCGTAATGCTGTCTCCGAAGAGCTCTTGCATAATAAGGCCTGAGTTCGGGCCCTGCAGTTGCAGCGGTGAAACATCAGGCTCTTTGATCTGTACATTGAGGCCGGAATGCACTGCCACACCCTGTGCCCAGAGCAAAATATCGCTGTCCGCCAGGGAAATCCAAAAATGATTTTCCGCCAACCGCAGCAGTATCGGATCGTTCAAAATACCGCCATCCGCATTGGTGATCAGGATATATTTGCACTGGCCAACGGCCATCTTTGACAGATCGCGGCAGGTCAGCATCTGTGTGAATTTTGCGGCATCCGGCCCTGTAATTTCAACCTGACGTTCCACGGCAACGTCACAGAGGATCGCTTGATCCACAAGGTTCCAGAAATTCTGTTCCGGGTCCCCAAAATCACGCGGGATATACATGTGGTTATAGACCGAAAAACCCTGTGCCCCCCATCGGACGGTTGCGTCAAAGTAAGGGGATTTGCGGATCTGTGTACCGAAGCCAAAATCATCTGCCTGTGTCATTTTGCGCCCTCTGAACTGCTGGCCAATCGGGCCAGGAAAAAGTGAATTCTGCTTGAGATTTAATCCGATACCGTCACGCTCACAGTCCGATAATCCACCCGAATGCGGCAGATTAGACTGATTTACTGCCCGGCTTAGACCATTTGGTCTTTTGCCCGGGAATTTAAGATGCAGTGGTGAGTTTTGCGAGATTAGGATAGCTGCTTTTGACCTGGCGAGTTGCGATGTAAGTCATATAGCGCTCAATCGCCAGATCGGCTGAGAGCATCTCTTCCATGAGGCGCTGAAACGCGGCCAAACTGGGCGTTATGACCGTCATGACATAGTCCATTCCGCCGCCGGTTGCGATGCAATGGGTCACTTCATCTAAGTTTCGAATATACAGCTCAAAGCGTTCAAATTCAATTTTGCGGTGCGAGCTCATCGCGACGGTCACCACAACCTGGGTGAAATCT
This sequence comes from Planktomarina temperata RCA23, assembly GCF_000738435.1. NCBI lineage: Bacteria > Pseudomonadati > Pseudomonadota > Alphaproteobacteria > Rhodobacterales > Paracoccaceae > Planktomarina > Planktomarina temperata. The sequence continues at coordinate 337,038 of NZ_CP003984.1, forward strand.
ATGATGCGCTCCAGGGCAAGATCTGCGTGATAGCCGCGAATGAGACCTGCGGATTTCAAACGATCAAGCCGTGCCCAACACGGGGTTGGTGAGAGGTTCACAAGCTCCGCAAGGCGCGTCTTGCTCAGGTGTCCATGCTGTTGAACGGCACTTAATATGCGGATATCCGTAGCATCGAGCCCCAATTTTTTCATATGAATTTGTCTTTCATGAAACCGTTTACGCACATCGTGTCAGGCACATGTTAGAGTTTTCTCTGCCCCGATCCTAGACATAAATTTGGCAGGCGCATCCAAACAAGCCAACATCAGGTCTCTTTGAGCATGGGACAACCGACGCCAAACGCCCACCCACAGCCCTTGCAAAACGAACCCCAGATCAAGGATTTTTGCTGGTGAAAAGGAAAAAATAGCGGTATGATCAACCAACGGATACATCCTAGCAACGCCGCTAGGCTGTCCTAAAAAGCAGGACCATTTCAGACTTACCTTAACCAATTCCTTTATCAATTCGAAGGTTGCGACGCTCAAGCTAATTTAAATAGCTCTAAAATACAAAGCAGACTGTAGATAGGTTGCATTGACACATGAAAAAATATTCAAAATTCTTCTATCAACTACCTTGGCATTAATTCTTGTTATCTTAGGTGTTGGCTATGTTTTTTATTATAAATATCTGGATCAAGTCACGCTTCAACATGACAACGAACAGATTTCAAAATACAAACGCTCATTAGACTATTCATACCTTTGGTATTGATGATTTTTCCAATCGGTATCAGGAATTGGAACCCGCATTAGCCTATGCAAATATTGAGGCCATCCAATCGGGGATAAGCGCAGGAGACTACTCGTGCCAAGAGGTAGTACAGTTTTATGTTTATCGTATTAAGCAGCATGAAGCTTATAATGCGGTTTTGGAACTTAATGATGCCGCTATGGACCACGCATCGAGAATAGACAAAAAAATTAAAAACAACGAGGCAAATTCATTGTTTTGCACGGTTGTTCTCATAAAAGACAATATTGCCCATGCCAACATGCATACTGCGGGTTGATGCCTAGTTAGTTTCGGCTAGACTACCGTGAATGCAGCCACCACTTAGGTCCTTTTTATGAAACTTGTTATTGCCACACCAAGTCCATTTGCACGTAAAGTACGGGTCGCACTGCGTGAAAAAAATATTGAATTTAATGAGGTCGTAGATGTTCCTTGGAACAAGGGTACTATAACGAAAAACTTCAATCCACTAGGGAAAATTCCAATTCTTATTGAGGAAAACAAAGAACCATTATTCGATAGCAAAGTTATAGTTCAATACCTCGATCATATTAACGAAGCCCAACTCATGTACCCTAAAGATCCACAAGATAATATCAGCGCAAGGCTGATTGAGTCTGTGGCAGATGGCGTTTGTGATGCAATCGTTTTAGTTTTTCTTGAAAACTCTAGGAATGAAACATTGCGCAGTAATGACTGGGTTCAAAGGCAAGAAAAAAAGATTTATGAAGGAACAAAATATCTTTCAGATCATCTTGGTAATAAAAAATATTTTGTGGGAGGTCATTTTAACATTGCAGATGTGTGTGCGTTTTCGTGCTTAGAATATCTTGATTTAAGGTTCATAAAATTTAATTGGAAGACAAAATACCCAAATTTGGAAAAGTATTGGGTAATCCATAAGGACAGGCCATCATTTTTAAATACAAAACCGCAAGTACAAACCATAGAGCCTTTAGTGGATTAAGTGAAAGTTGCTGTCAAACTAATAAGACCACGCTTCGGAGTGCAGGTAACATTTAACTCTATGCGCTCAATAATTGACGCCACTCAGAGAGAGCAGCGGCACGGTTTAACTTAAAATTGATGCGTGAGTGGCGATCCAGTTACCAAACAAAACTCCCCCTCAATGAATCTACAACGCTAATACTAAAGCCCCGTGGTCCGAGGCGCGGGGCCCTGGGATAGGGGCCCCCGGTCCGTGGTCCTGCGGCTCAATTGCATGGGTTGGGCACAGTAACCCCACCCACACTGCCCGTGATCGTCCGCACATTCACGGTCACACACTGGTCACACACCCTTTGACAAAAAGGTTATATTTAGACAGAATAACCTAGCTACAACTTGGTGTGACCACCTAGGTTAAACGTCTATTTTCGTTTTATTTTGTGGTGCCCGGGGGCGGATTTGAACCACCGACACGAGGATTTTCAGTCCACTGCTCTACCCCTGAGCTACCCGGGCATGGGTGAGGATCTTCCTCGAGGCTGAGGCGTATTTAGGCGACCCGCTTGGGACTGTCCAGCTGATTCCGTGGATTTTCTTTGCAAAAAGGTCGAAAATGAAATTTGCAGGATTTAAAATGCTCTGGCCTCTGCCTCGGCCGGTTACACTGCGGGGCTAGACCTCCGGGTCGCCGGCTTCGGGTTCTACTTCAGAGCCATCGCTTTCATCATCATTTGCAATCACATAGCCGCCAATCAACCATTTGCTGAGGTCGATGTCTTTGCAGCGGGCAGAGCAAAAGGGCCGGTGCTCTGGTTCGGTCGGCTTTTTGCAGATGGGGCAACTCATATCAGGACATCTTGCACCACAGGGCGCTCGCGTTTACGCTTCAGCTCGCCATGGCCAAGGGGAGTCCAGCCGACAAATTCAGTGGCGACAGGGCAGCTGCGCAGCGCGGCACGCAGGGCCACTTCGATCGGTTTGCGATCTCGTTTGCTCATTGGTGCGAAATCAAGTGCAATTTGTCCTGAATAGCCCCGCAGGCGCAATTGGCGGGGCAGATCTTTTACTGCGGCCAGGTTCACCTTAAGCGCCGCTGCAGGTGAGAGGTCAGTGCCGGTGTTGATATCTACGGTGATCATGGCGCGTGTGCGCTCAATGAACATGCCGCCACTGCCCAGCGGCACCCAAGCCTCCTGTGCAGCCTCGATTTGATCCAAAGCTCCGCTGCCTTCGAGATCATCATCGGCGGTCAGCACATTTGTCACATCCGACCATTCGCGCCAAGCCTGCACATGTGGATCATCGCCCTCGAGCAGAACCTCGGGGTCTGGCCCCGTTTCCGCGGCGATGGCCTCAGCGGTGGCGCGCATGGTTTGAATGTCCTCGCCAATCTCTTCAAGATCTGCTGCCGCCGCCGCGCTGCGGATGATAAGCCCCATATCGGAGCCGCTCATTGCGGATTTGGCCAAAAGCGTGAGCGCATCGCGCAGATCATCAGAGGAGATTTGCCGCGAGATATTCAGACCGGGTTGATCCGGAGTGACAATCGCATAACGGCTTTTAAATAAAATTCTTTGAGTGACCGGATCGGCTTTGCCCTCTTCGGCAAAACCTGAAGTTTGCACCATGAGGGTCTGACCGGGTGCCAATCCCTTGGCCTTCTTCAGGAACCCTGTGCCATTGGGCAGGCGAAGGATCACGCCGCCGATGCCTTTCACCGGGCGATCGACCACAGCGCGTAAAAGACTGCCGAGGGGCAGGCGATTAAGATCTTCGACCAGAACGTCCTGCACGATCCCATCGACCAAAAGCGCTGCGACCTTGGTCTTGCCAATGTGGCCCAGAACAACTTGCTTGCCCTTCATAATTGCCCCCAAATATTGAGCCCTGCGGCCTGCAGTAAATGCACGGTCTGTGGCAGGGGCAAGCCCATGATCGCAGGGTAGGAGCCGGAAATCCAAGGGATGAAGGCGCCCGCAGGTCCTTGGATGCCATAGGCGCCAGCCTTGCCTTGCCAATCCTCAGTAGCCAGATAGCCCTCAAGCTCTTGCGGCGAGAGGGGTTTCATCTGCACGGTTGAGACCACATCTTTTTGCCAAATACGCTCAGTGGTTTTCACGGCCACGGCGGTGATGACCTTATGGCGACGCCCGGAGAGCTTTTGCAGGAAGGCGCGCGCCTCGTCTCTATCGGCGGGTTTTCCCATGATGCGGCGCCCCAGCGCAACCGTGGTGTCTGCGCAGAGGATGACCTCATCTGCAGCCGCAGGCAAAGCTTCGGCCTTGGATGCCGTGATGCGGTTACAATAGCTGCGCGGCAATTCACCCTTTCGTGGGGTTTCATCCACATCCGGTGCGCGCACGTCAGCCGGGTGCAGGCCCAAGACCGCCAGCAATTCACGCCGGCGGGGGCTTCCTGATCCCAAGATCAGTTGTTTACTTGAAACGGTAATTGATCCGTCCTTTAGACAAATCATAGGGGGTCATCGCAACTTGTACTTTATCGCCAGTCAAAACCCGAATTCGGTTTTTGCGCATTTTGCCTGCCATTGTTGCAACGATCTCATGGCCATTTTCCAGCTCAACCCGAAACGTCGCGTTAGGCAAGAGCTCCTTTACGACACCGGGAAATTCGAGTGGTTCTTCCTTCGCCATGGTCTCTCCTTCAAAAAAGCCTGACCTAATGCCAAGCGTGCCCCTAAATGAGCGGAGTTGCACAAATTTTCAAGTCAGATTCCGCGTAAATTCTGTGAAATCGCGTCTGTGAGGCGTGAATTTGGCCGGTTTACCCCGTTTGGGGGCGGCGCAAAGATGAAGAATCATCTAAATCGGTGCAAATCATCGCCTGTCATGGTGCCTAGATACCCTCTTTGGGGGCCCCAAATTTTGCAATCAGTCGCTCAATGATCTGATCTCGGGCCTGACGATAGGCTTCGAGCTTTTGATCGCGGGTCTCGCCCGTCGCGGTTGGATCCGTGATCGGCCAATATTCGACTTGCAGCGCGTAAAAGCGTGTAATCTCTTTTGCTTCACGTTGGCTGGCGGGGGAGAGCGCGACGATGAGATCAAAAGAAGAGAGCTCATCGCCCAATTTTTGCATTTCATCAAAGGACCGCGTCTTGTGGCGTGCCAGCTCAATCCCAAGTTCAGCGCAAACGGCAATGGCAAATCCATCGACATCCATATCGGCCAAAACACCCGCCGATTGTACGTAGGTTTCATGGCCGTAGAATTTCTTCATCAGGCCTTCCGCCATCGGAGAGCGCACGGCATTGTGGTCGCAGCAAAACAAAACAGATTGGGGAAGCCGCGACATCTAAACTATCCCCCGAAATGCAAAACGCAAATAAGGGTGAACAGGCGACGCGCCGTCTGCTCATCAATATCGGCTTTGCCATTGAGGCGCTCTTGCAGGACCCGCGCGCCTTCGTTGTGAATTCCGCGCCGGGCCATATCGATGGTTTCAATCTGGCTGGGCGGGAGGGTCTTCACAGCTTCAAAATAGCTTTCGCAAATTTGAAAATAGTCTTTTACCACTTGGCGAAAGGGGCCAAGGGACAGGTGAAATTCAGCGGCCTTCTCTTTATCTTCTGTGGTGAGATCAAAAACCAGGCGCCGGTCGCGTATTGACAGTTCCAACTCATAAGGCCCGCTGGGTGGCGGGGTTTCGTCGCGGGCCGGCAAGGCAAAGCTGTTGCCCTCCAAGAGGTCAAAAATTGCCACCTTCCGCTCTTGATCAATTTCAGGAGTGGGGGGCGAGAGATTGCTGTCGTCCAGGGATATTTTTGAAATGTAGCTCATTATCTGTTCAGTTTATCTAACCGAGCGCGCACTGACAATCCATGCGCCTCAAGGCCTTCTGAAATGGCCAAAACCTCAGCGGCAGGACCTATGGCAGCCAATGAGGCCGGGGTCATTTTGGTCAAAGTGGTACGCTTGACGAAATCCATGACAGAGAGTCCGGAGGAGAATCGCGCGGACCGTGCCGTTGGCAACACATGATTGGGCCCTCCAATGTAATCCCCGATTGCCTCTGGCGTCCAAGCGCCAAGGAAAATTGCGCCTGCATGGGTGATTTGCGCCGCCAAGCCGTCGGGATCCGCGACGCAGAGCTCCAAATGCTCAGGCGCGAGCCGATTGGACAGGGCCGCGGCCTCTGCCATATCATTGACCACAATCACCGCCCCAAAATCGCGCCAAGATGCACCCGCAATCACGCGGCGTTCCAAAGTTTCCAACTGCCGGGTGACGGCTTGCATCACCTTCTCACCAAATTCCGCATCATCGGTGATCAAAATGGATTGCGCGCTTTCGTCATGTTCGGCTTGGCTGAGCAAATCTGTTGCGATCCAGGCCGGGTCATTATCCCCATCGGCGATTACGAGGATTTCGGAGGGTCCGGCGATCATATCAATACCGACTTTACCAAAGACCCGCCGCTTGGCTGCGGCAACGAATGCATTGCCGGGCCCGGTGATCTTGTCGACTGGGGCGATCGTCTCGGTGCCATAGGCCAGCGCCGCAATGGCCTGCGCCCCGCCAATGCGGTAAATCTCATCGACCCCGGCGATATGCGCGGCCAAAAGCACCAGCGGATTTGTGACCCCGTCTGGCGTGGGTACGCAAATCGCCAAGCGCTCAACCCCAGCCACTTTGGCCGGAATTGCGTTCATCAACACAGAAGAGGGATAGGAGGCCAGCCCGCCGGGCACATAAAGACCCGCTGCCGATACGGGGGTCCAGCGCCAGCCTAATTCTGCGCCTGTTTCATCTTCCCATTGGGCATCCTGAGGCAGTTGCCGGGCGTGATAGGCACGAATGCGATCTGCGGCCAGCTCCAGCGCCTCGCGTTCGACGGTGGGCACGGTTGCGCAATGGGCCATAATCTCTTCGCGCGAAAACGCCAAAGTGTCAGGCGTCAGATTAAGCCGGTCAAATTTTTCGGTCAGCTCAATGACCGCGTCATCTCCGCGGGCGCGCACATCTGCGATGATATCTGCGACAATGGCATCCACATCAGGGCTGTCTTCCCGCTTCGCTGTCAGCAAGGCCAGAAAGCAGGCTTCAAAATCAGCCTGATTGATATTCAAAGTTTGTGGCATTCGATCCCCCAAGATTGCCCTGACTTAGCGCGATGTCGCCCAAGCCTCAAGCCGATCTGTGTGGGTTAATCGTGGCTGGGCGCGCGGTTGGTGGGAGAGGCATAGGGACGCGTTACATCCCGCAGGCCGGCTTCCAGCGCTTCCACCTCAAGCCGTATCGCGCCATCGCCCGCCAAAGTGAGCAGGCAAGCGCCTGTTCCATCCGTCGCCGGGGTGAATGTGATGCTGAGCAAGCTTAGGATCAGATCTGGATCTGTGCGGTCGAACCCTTGGGTTTGAACCGCTTTAACATCCTCAAAGCTCAGAACAGATTGCACGCGTTCGGCCTGGGAGGTGCCACGCGCCTCCCAGCGAAAGCGGTTGAGCAGCACTGCAAAACGACGCTCTTTGGTGTGCCGGACCATCTGCGCCGCGGGCCAGACTGCATCTTGGGTCATGGCAGAGAGCACTTGGAGATCTTCCGCATCAAAGGCGATCAAGCGTAAAGGCTTGTCCATACCGTCTTCAAAGCGGGCATCACTCATTGGCCTGTGATCCGCTCAATTTTAGCGCCACAATTGCCAAGTTTTTCTTCCACCCGCTCATAGCCACGGTCAAGATGATAGACGCGGTTCACCAGGGTCTCGCCTTCAGCTGCAAGGCCGGCCAGGATCAAAGAGACTGAGGCGCGCAGATCCGTGGCCATAACTGGTGCCCCTTTTAGGCGCTCCACGCCGGTGACCGTCGCCATGCCACCATTCACCTCAATCTGCGCGCCCATACGGCTGAGTTCGGGCGCATGCATGAAGCGATTTTCAAATATTTTCTCTTCTAAAACAGAGGTCCCCTTGGCCGTGCAAAGCAATGCCATCATCTGGGCTTGTAAATCCGTTGGAAAGCCCGGAAAGGGTTCAGTGGTCACGTTGATGGCTTTGATATCTGCATTTGTGCGTTTCACTTTGAGGCCCCGCTGAGTTTGCTCAATGCTAATACCAGCTTCGTCCAATTTCTCACAAAACGCGGCCAGAAGTTCAATTTTTCCACCAAGACATTCCACTTCGCCGCCGGTTATTGCCGGGGCCAGCATATAGGTGCCAAGCTCAATTCGGTCTGTCACAACCGGATGGGTGGCCCCATGCAGCCGGTCCACCCCCGCGATGGTGATGGTAGAGGTGCCATGACCGTCAATCTGTGCGCCCATAGCAATCAGGCATTCGGCGAGATCAACAATTTCAGGTTCACGCGCCGCCTGTTTCAATACGGTCGTGCCTTTAGCCAGTGTTGCGGCCAAAAGCGCATTTTCCGTGGCACCCACAGAGACGAAGGGAAATTCGATGGTCGCGCCTTTCAAACCCTTCGGCGCTTTTGCGTGGACATAGCCGTCGCGCAACTCAATCTGCGCCCCCAGCGCCTCCATTGCCTTGAGGTGCAGGTCAACCGGGCGCGCGCCAATGGCACATCCGCCGGGTAAAGAGACGACCGCTTGCCCCGCGCGCGCCAACATTGGCCCGAGTACGAGAATAGATGCGCGCATTTTGCGCACAATATCATAGTCGGCCGTCAAATTGTCGAGGCTGTGGGAAGACATGGTTAAAACCTTGCCATCCTGCATGGAGGTGACTTCTGTCCCCAGGCTCTCAAGCAGAGCGCCCATGGTTTTAATGTCCGATAAGCGTGGCGCATTGGTCAAAGTGATGGGCTCTTCACTGAGTAACGTGGCGGGCATCAAGGTCAGGCAGGCGTTTTTTGCGCCAGCAATGGGGATTTCTCCATGCAGCGCATTGCCGCCAGTTACCAAAATCGAATCCATTCAGCTGTCCTTTTTGTCGGTTCCATCGTCGCGAGCCCGCGCCCGCGCCTGCGCCTTACGGCGGCCCATATTCGCCTTCAGTGCCGCCTTCAAGCGCGCTTCACGCTCAGACTGGGCTGACTTAGGGGTCGATTTGTGTTTGTCTGCCATTTCGATGGCTTAACTCAAGCTTTGCGCGCGGTCCAGCCGCCGGAACGCTTTGCCGGGGCTTCGGGCGATATTCTGCAGATTTTGCCCATTCTTGGACTTGCGCCCGGGCCCAAGACTGTCTAAATCGCCCATCAGATGCTGTGGTAGCTCAGTGGCAGAGCACACCCTTGGTAAGGGTGAGGTCGAGAGTTCAATCCTCTCTCACAGCACCATCCTTCTTTATGTTCAATATGCCTTTCGGTCGAAATGCGCGGCGTTGGATCTGCGTGAAGGGATCGTATTGTAATATTGTACATGCGATCGCACGGGAGAGTTGCGGTGCTTTTGTTGACAAATAAATCACGCTATCTATAGACTGATCCTTTAAGTATCGGATATAAATGATATTTTAGTATTGATACGATAAAACGGCATTGGTTTTCGTAGCGTGTCGCGTGAAATGAAAAAGGTTAAAATTTTATCTATACTCTAGAAATGGGTATATATAGCGTTTAAGTAATGGTTTTTATAGAGAATTTTATTAATGAATAATTTTGAAAGCGCACAAAATCCCCCCGCCCATAAGGGTGGAGATGTTTTGACCCTGAAAACTCTGAATACATTTGCGGTGGATGTGATCACACTGCCAGATGAAGATGAGTTGTTTTGGTATGTGGCGCAAAATGTGGTCGGGCGGCTCCAGTTTTTGGACTGCGTGATTTATAAAGCGGATGAGGCCGGAACTGAGTTGATCCAGGTGGCGGCGTTGGGTGCGAAAAATCCCCATGATCGGGAGATTTTGAATCCGCTGAAAATCCCATTTGGTCAGGGGATTACCGGGGGGGTTGCGCAAAGTAAAACGGCGGTCATCATCGATGATTTGCTGAAAGATCAGACCTATATCGCGGACTCCGAACCTGCACGATCTGAAATCTGCGTGCCTTTGGTGTCACACGGGCGGGTTGTTGGCGTGATTGACAGCGAACACCCGGAAATAGGGGCGTTTGATGCGGCCGATTTGGAGGTTCTGACCACGGTGGCGGCAATGACCTCCGCGAAGTTGGAACTGTTGGCTGAGGTGGATCGATCGCATTCACAATATCTTGCATTGAAGGAATCTCATAGGCAGCTCTCTGAGGAAATCCAGAACCGCACTGCGCTTGAGGCGGAATTTTTCAATGTTCGCAAAATGGAGGCTGTTGGGCAACTCACCGGTGGGTTTGCCCATGATTTTAATAATCTTTTAACCGTCATTTCCGGCAATCTGGAGTTTGTCGGATTGGCGGAAAATGAGGCGCAGCGGCAAGAATATTTGGATGAAGCCCGCACAGCGGCCGGCCGGGCTGCCAAGCTTATTCAAGACCTGCTCGCCTTCTCGCAACGGATGCATTTGCGGCCGGTCAGGACCAATTTGAACACAATGATCACGACCATCTGCGCACAAAATCGGCAGAGATTGCCAGGGGATATCCAGATGGATTTGGTGGAGGATATCTTACCTGTGCAAGTGGATCCCACGGCGGCAGAAATTGCGCTTGTGAATCTCATGATTAACGCCCGAGATGCTATGCCACATGGCGGGACGTTGTATATCAAAACTGAAAATATCCAGCATGGGGTTGCCGATAACGAGAGTCTTTCAAAGAATATTGTTCCAGGATCTTACGTTAAGCTGACCGTCAGTGACGAGGGCGAGGGCATCCCGCCGGAGGCATTGGATCAAATTTTTGACCCGTTCTTCACGACGAAACCTGTCGGAGCCGGAACGGGGCTTGGGCTGTCGATGGTTTTGGGCTTCATGCAACAATCTGGCGGCGCGGTGATTGCCAAGCCTGAAGTGTCGCAGGGCGCAACTTTCGAGCTTTACTTTCCCACATCCTAGCCGGTTCGTTTCTTCCCGTGCAGCTGTAACGGTTAACACCTTGTTAACGAATAAAGGTTAACAAGGTGTTACACAGAGATCGGGGAAGTTAAATGAACATTGAAACGGACGGATCGTTGCGCAGCACTGAAAAAATTCCATTGATCAGTGTCCGTGATTTACGTGGTGATGACCAGAACCGTAAATTGGAAGTTGCCGAAGAAATTGGACAGGCGGCGCGCAATTTTGGGTTTTTTAGAATTTGTGACCACGGCATTGATCTGGATCTCATTGAGGCCACATATGAAGCCGGGCGGCGCTTTTTTGCGCAGCGCGACGCACAGAAATTGGACTATTACATCGGCAAGAGTTCAAACCACCGTGGCTACGTTCCCTTCACAGAAAAGGGGGATTATGCCGATGAGGTGAACCGAAGCTATGAGGCCTTTGATCTGGGGCTGGATCTGCCGGCGGATGATCCCGATTATCTTGCCGGTAACCGTTTGCTCGGGCCGAATGTTTGGCCCGACGTGCCAGGGTTTCAAGAAACGGTTTCGCAATATTACAATGAAATTTCGGCTTTGGGTCGGATCATTTGCGGTGCCTTAGAGATGCACCTCAAACTTGCTCCGGGCACGATGACACAGCATATGACCAAGCCCATTTCACAGCTCAGACTGCTGCATTATGTGCGTCAGCCGCATATCAAGGATCATCAATCGGTTAATATGGGGGCCCATACTGATTATGAATGTTTGACCCTTCTGCACACCCGAAATCAAGGGCTTCAGGTTCTCCGCAAGGATGACACTTGGATGGATGTTCCGGTGGATCCTGCGGCGCTCGTTGTCAATATCGGCGATATGCTGGAAGCATGGAGCAACGGGTTGTTGCTTTCAACACCGCATCGGGTGCTCAACCTCAGCCCGGAACGGTTCTCGCTGCCCTATTTCGTCGCGGCAAATTATAGCACGATCATTCAACCCTTTGATGCGCTTGTGAACGAAGAGCGCCCGGAGCTTTATCAGCCCTTTATGGCCGGTGCCCACTTGGAGCGCATGTTGATGCGAGACTTTCCTTATCTGAGGCGACTGAAAGCGAGCCGAAGGGCCGCGCAGATGAACCCGATCCAAAACCCCTTTGAACAACGCTTGAACAAGAAAAAGAGTTAAGAAATGCCACCTATTGAAACAATCTTAGCTGTAGCACTAGCGGGATTTGCCTTGAGTGCCACGCCCGGCCCCTCCATGCTTTATGTTCTATCGCGCAGTATGGGCCAAAATCGCTATGCGGGGCTGGCCTCTGCTTTGGGGCTCAGTCTTGGGGGCATTTTATTGGCTGTGGCCACAGCACTTGGCCTTGCCGCGATATTTGAACGCTATGAGTGGATTGTGGTCACATTGCGCTACGCAGGATCAGCCTATCTCATTTGGCTGGGGGCGGGGATGATACTAAACGCCAGTAAGAGCTCCAAAGTTATCCTAAAAGTCCATGCTGTGGAGAACCTGTCGTTTTCCTCCATAGTCTGGCAGGGGGTCTGGGTGGAGCTTTTGAATCCCAAAACCGTATTGTTTTTCGCGCTGTTCCTCCCGCCCTTTGTCTCTGCAGGCGCGGGGGAGGCCAGTGTACAAGCACAGTTGTTGATCTTAGGTATTTTGGTGCCGCTGACCGCTATTCCGTCGGATATTGTCATGGCATTACTGGGGCGCACTGTGACCAAATCCATCAATGAAAACACCCGTGCGCGGCTGATTATGGCCTGGCTTTCTGGGCTCTTGTTGATGGCCATTGCTGTGAATTTGCATCTGCAATTTATCTAAGTGTTGCGCCCTAACCCATGGGGCCGCCATTGAAACCTCGCTTGACGCGCCTGTCGGTCAGATGGGCGCGCCTTGCCTATGCAGAGGTCTTTTGGATCACGCGGTTTGACAATTTCGTTCACAACGCGCACACCAAAGGTTAACAAAGTCTTGCACAGGGTGAGACAGGGGCCGCAAGTGCCCTGCGGGCATTGGTGGCTCGTATAACCCGTGATCAGGCGGCTGCAGTATGGGCTTTGATTATAGTGATGTGTGGTTAACAGTGGGGTGACAGTAATGGAATTGAAAGACGACATCATCATCAATGCGCCGCAGGACGTGGTTTATGCTGCATTGAATGATGTGGACATTTTGAAGCATTGTATTCCTGGCTGCGAGGAGTTGGTCAAACATTCTGATACGGAATTGGAGGCCAAGGTCGTGCTGAAAGTCGGCCCGGTAAAAGCGAAATTTAGCGGCACCGTGACCTTAAGCCCCGATGCACCGCCGGCTCGGTTTTCATTGACAGGCGCGGGCAATGGCGGCGCGGCCGGTTATGCCAAAGGCGGGGCAGAAGTGCATTTGGAAGCCCATCCGGAAGGTACGCTGCTGCGCTATACAGCCAAGGCTGAAATTGGCGGTAAATTGGCGCAATTGGGCAGCCGGTTGGTTCAGGGCACTGCGAAAAAACTTGCAGCGAAGTTCTTCAGCAGTTTTGCCGAACAGGTTGGGGGCGAGAATGCCGGCTGAAGGGCGAATCCTTTATGCCGAACATGCGCAGGATATTCTAGCCGCCACCCTTAATTTGCTGCACTCAGGTGACCCATGCGCCCTTGTGACCAGTCTGAATATTGAAGGCGGCGCGGCGCGGGAGCTTGGCTCTTTGGCCGTTATCAGTGGCAGGGGAGACATGATTGGGTACCTCTCCAATGGCTGTATTGATCGCGATATCATCAATCACGGCCTAGCCGCGATTGACACCGGTCAGCTCAAACATCTGCGCTATGGCGCAGGCTCGCCCTATTTGGATCTCAAACTGCCCTGCGGTGGCGCTTTGGAGCTGGTGATTGATCCGGCGCCAGATATAGCCGCGCTTGAAGCGGCTTTGGCGCGCCTACTCGGTCGCCAGAAAACTGTGCTATCTTTTGCGGGTCGCGACGGGCCTGTGCAGATCGAATATGCGCCAAAACCTGCGTTGATCCTTGCCGGCCGGGGGGCAATTTTACGCACCACCGCCCAGCTGGCGGCGCATATGGATTTTGAGCTGCATCTTGCTTCCCCTGATCTTGAGGATCTTGCCAGCTTGGAGGAGCTGAACCCGGCAACACGCCAGTCTATGACCACACCGAAGGCTGCGATTGAATTGCCGATAGACTCATATTCGGCGGTGCTTCTCGTCTTTCACGATCATGAATGGGAGCAGGCTATTTTGATGCAGGCGGCGCGGCAGCATCCCTTTTTCATTGGCGCTTTGGGCAGCCGCAAAACCCACGCCATGCGGATCGAGCGGCTCAGACATGTTGGGTTGAGCGCGGCAGACTGTGCTCAAATCCAAGGACCAATTGGCTTGGTGCCCTCGCTGCGCAATGCCTCGCTGATTGCTGTATCAGCGCTGGCTGAAATCACTGCGAAACTGCCACCATCGCAGGTCCGCTCGTCCTCATCATAAAACCGATGTGGCCCGATTGGTAGAATTGAGTGGCAGGGCGCGTTCTTTGATGGGCAGGTGTACGATGGCGCTGAACAGACCCACGCCCACCCCAAACCACCAAACAACTGTATAGGTGCCATAGATGTCATACATCTTGCCCCCCAGCCAAACCCCAAGGAAACTGCCGAGCTGGTGGGAGAAAAAGACAATTCCGTAAAGCGTGCCCATATAGCGCAACCCATAAATATGGGCGACCAAGCCTGAGGTTAGGGGCACTGTGGCCAGCCAGAGAGACCCCATGGCCACTGAAAATAAAATCACAGAGATCGGTGTGATGGGCAGGGCGATAAAAAGTGCCGCAACAATCGTCCGGGCCAAATAGATCCCCGCCAAGAGGTATTTTTTTGAATAGTGTTTCCCCAGATAGCCGGCAGCAAGCGTGCCGACGATATTGGCCAGTCCGATCAAAGAAATGGCTAGCGCGCTAAGGCGGGAGGTGGTGGTGATACCTACGGAATAGAGCGCACCACCGGGCATGATGGGGCCGCAGAGTTCGGTGACGAAGGCCGGGAAATGTGCGGTGATGAAGGCCAATTGATAGCCACAGGAAAAGAAGCCCAGAAAAATTAGCGTGTAGCTTGGGTCCTTGAACGCCTTGATCAACACCTCACCGATGCTTTCCTCCAGTTCGGACTTACTGGCCACGCGCTCGGTCTTCATCATCGGCAAGAAGATCAGCGAGCCTATGATAACAGCCGCGAAGGTGATGAAAACATGCTGCCACGACATGAAACCCAGCAGATATTCTGCCAAAGGCGCGCCGATCACCTGTCCGGCTGAGCCGGCGGCGGTGGCGATGGCCAGTGCCATGGATCTGTGCTCATCAGAGGCCGCTCGACCCACCACGGCCAAAATCACACCAAAGCCTGTACCGGCGATGCCGAAGCCAACCAAAATTCCATAGGCCTGCATTGCGCCGGGGGTGACCGCATAGGACGATAGAATCAACCCGAGCGCATAGACCAGGCCGCCCAGCGTAATGGCTTTGCGATCGGTTACCTTTTCTGCAATCGCCCCAAAAATGGGCTGACCTATCCCCCAAAACAAGTTCTGAATGGCAATAGCCATGGAAAACTCTGTGCGCAGCCAGCCGAATTCCTCCGCCACTGGAATTTGGAAAATACCAAAGGAGGCGCGCACCGCAAAGCTCAACATCACAATAATGCAGCCGGCGATTAAAACGGGGGTGACGAGGGAAGTTGATTTCATGCTCGGACCGTACTGCGTAAAATGGTATTCGCAAGAGCAATAGCGATGGGCGCGCGATTGCACCCGGCGCGGCGCGCAGCTATTGGAGGGGCATGAATTTGCCTGACACCTATCAAAACGCCGTCGCCTCTGGAGCGTTCCAGCATGACCCGGCGCAGGAAGCCGCGCTGTACGAGCTTGAGCGATTGCGGCTCGCGCTGAGCCAACCGCGCAAACGGGGGTGGTTTCGCAAGGCCGCGCCAGCGCCCGATGGGATCTACCTTTGGGGCGGTGTGGGGCGCGGTAAGTCGATGCTGATGGATATGTTTGCCCGCAGTCTTGGCCCCTCTGTCCGGCGCGTGCATTTTCATGGATTTATGCAAGAGGTTCATGCCGGGATCGCCCGGGCCAAGGCGCAAGGCGCAGTGGATGCCATTCAACCGGTGGCCGAAGAGATGGCCAGCGGCATCCGCTGTCTGGCGTTTGATGAGATGCAAATCACCGATATCACCGATGCGATGCTGGTGGGGCGTTTGTTCGAAGCGCTCTTTTCGGCGGGCATTGTCATTGTTGCCACGTCAAACCGTCACCCGGATGATCTCTATAAAAACGGGTTAAACCGGCAACTTTTTTTGCCCTTCATCGCGCTGTTGCAACAAAAAATGGTGGTGCATGAGCTGGCCTCTCCTACGGATTATCGCCAAGACAGGATGGCGGGGCAGGGCTGTTATTTTACGCCCAACGACGCGGCTGCGCGGGCTCGTATGGATCAAATCTGGATGGATCTGGCCGGGGGGCCGGGGCAAGCCTTTGCCCTTGAGGTGAAATCCCGCCGGGTGATGGTTCCAGAATTTCGCAATGGAATTGCCCGAATGTCTTTTGCACAGCTCTGTGGTGCCGCCTTGGGGGCGGCGGATTATCTCGCTTTGGTAAGAGAGGCCAAGGTTCTGATGCTCGATGATATCCCATTGCTCGGGCGCGCAAATGCCAGCGAGGCCAAACGCTTTGTTACGCTCATTGATGCGGTCTATGAAGCGCAAATTGGGTTTATCGCCTCTGCCGCGGCCATGCCAGAGGCGCTCTATCCCAGTGGCACAGGCAGTTTTGAATTTGAACGCACCGCCTCGCGCTTGGTCGAAATGCAGGCTGATGGATGGGGGCGAGGCTAGGGGCCCGCGTCATTCTCGCGCAAGACATGCCCTGCCAGATACAGTGATCCGCAGATCAAAATTCGCGCCTGCGGGTGGCTTTGGGACAGGTCCTGAACGGCTGCGTGCACATCGCTTGCCTCGCGGGAGGGAATGGCACAGCTCCGGCCCACTTCAGCCAGATCCGCACTGGAAACCGCGTTGATTTCATTTGGAATCGTCACGGTGGTGAGCGAGGCGCAATGCGCTGCAATGGGCGCTAAAAACCCTGTCACATCTTTGGTATTGAGCATGCCGCAGATGATATGGGTGTCGCGTTTGGGCAGGGTGGCGAGAGTGGCGGCAATGGCGCGTCCGGCTGCGGGATTATGCCCGCCATCGAGCCAAATCTCATGGCCGGGAAGGCTGTCTATGAGCCGGCCTTGGCGCAACCGTTGCATGCGTGCGGGCCAATAGGCTTGCAACATGGCCGCGGTGCAGGCGTCCTCGCCCTGTCCAAGATGCCGAAGGGTGGCGATGGCCGCGCCGGCGTTTTGTATTTGATGCGGACCTGGTAGGCAGGGCAGGGGCAGATCCAAAAGCCCGGTTTCGTCTTGATAGACCAAGCGCCCCGCTTCGGTGGTGACATGCCAATGCTGCCCATGGATGCGCAAATCTGCGCCAATTTTGGCCGCCTGACGTTCGATCACCTCGAGGGCTTCCTCTGGTTGCGGCCCCACAATGGCGGTGACGCCGCGCTTTAGGATGCCCGCTTTTTCAAAGGCAATCTTGGCCAGCGTGTCGCCAAGGAATTGTTGGTGATCGAGATCAATGGGTGTGAGGACACAGGCCGCCGGCTTGTCGACCACATTGGTCACATCCAAACGCCCCCCCATGCCGGTTTCCAGCAAGGTATAATCTGCCGCATGTTCGGCAAAGCCCTGCAATGCCGCGCATGTGGTAATTTCAAAATAGGTGATCGTCTCACCGCCATTGGCGCTGTAGCAGCGATCAAGCAGCTCTGTGAGCGCCGCTTCGCTGATCAATTCACCGGCAATGCGGATGCGTTCATGGAATTTCGCGAGATGCGGCGAGGTATAGGCATGAACAGTTCGCCCCGCCCCTTCGAGACCTGCGCGGATCATGGCCTGCGTGCTGCCTTTGCCATTGGTGCCGGCCAGATGAATGACGCTTGGCAGCCGATCTTGCGGATTGCCCAAAGCACGCAGAAGCCGCCACACCCGGTCCAAAGTCAAATCAATGACCTTAGGATGAAGGGCCATCATCCGCTCGAGGATGATGTCAGAATTTCTTGATGTCATTTCGCGCTATTCGTTTCGGCAGAGGGCTCATCGGCCGAGGGTTTCGGCAAATCCCCTTTGATAGCAGGGGATTGTTTCAACAGCATCCGGGTGATGGTGATCAATTCATCGCGCATATGGGTGCGATGTGTCACCCGGTCCAACATCCCGTGATCCAGCAGATATTCAGCACGCTGGAACCCTTCGGGTAATTTTTCACGAATGGTTTGTTCAATGACCCTTTGGCCTGCAAAGCAGATCAATGCATTGGGCTCGGCGATATGCACATCACCCAACATCGCATAGGAGGCCGTGACCCCGCCTGTGGTCGGGTGGGTCAGTACGACGATATAGGGAAGGCCAGCCTCTTTGAGCATTTGCACGGCAACGGTGGTGCGGGGCATTTGCATCAAGGACAAAATCCCCTCCTGCATCCGCGCGCCGCCGGCAGCTGAGAACAATATCAGCGGGCGTTTGAGCTCAACTGCGCGCTGGGCTGCGGCGATGATGGCGTTTCCAACATACATGCCCATAGATCCACCCATGAAAGCAAAATCCTGGCACGCGGCGACAATGCCTGTGCGGCCCATTTCGCCTTCCACGACCAGCATGGCTTCTGCCTCGCCGGTTTTCTTTTGCGCGGCTCTCATTCGGTCGGGATATTTCTTTTGATCGCGGAAATGCAGCGGGTCGGTGATGGGTTTTGGCACATCCACTTCAACAAAGATGCCACCGTCAAACAAAGCTTCCATGCGCGCGCGCGGGCTGATGCCCATATGGTGATCGCAATGGGTGCAGACGTTCAAATTCTCCGACAGCTCGCGGTGAAACAACATCGTGCCGCATTCGGCGCATTTGGTCCAAAGATTTTCGGGAACTTCGCGGCGTGAAAACAGCGAATTAATCTTTGGCCTGACGTAATTAGAAATCCAATTCAACGGGTGTGTTTCCTGTTTTATACGACTTGGGGTCAGTTAATCATCTACGGGCAAAATTGCAACTCACCTGCGCAGTGCGATGCGGACAGTGAGATAGGCCAGCAGGAGGAAGGCAGCATCATATGGCATGAGTGAGATCAACCGCTCCTCATCCATGATTGAAAAATCATAGGTAAAAAACGCCAGCCCTCCGAGGTAGTCTGGAAACCCACAGAGAACAATGGCATAGAAGTTCCAAACAAAATGAAACGCAATGGCCGGGCCCAGCGTGCCACTGCGCGCGGTGAGGTCGGCGGCGATCACACCAAAGAGGGTTGTCGACAGAACGATCCATGGCGCCGCCGCCCCCATGACGGCGGGATCATAATGCAAAAGGCCAAAAATTGCCGAAGGGATCATGATCCAGATAAATCGATGCAGGCCAAGCGCTGCCAATTGGCTTTGCAAATATCCGCGAAATACCAATTCTTCGGCACTGACCTGAATGAGCAGGAACGCTAATGTGAGGGGCAGCAGGCCGAGCCATTGGCTGAGCGGGAGGTTTTGCACGAACGTGGTGCCATAACTTGCGATGACAGCCACGACCGTGGCCATAACGAATAAACTGCCTATGGTTCTGAAAAATTGCCCTCTTGCGCGGGCGAAATCGCCGATGAGCAAAAGCGGGCTGTGGTGATGCAGGCTCCAGACCGTGAAACTGACGGCAGCAGTCATGAACACGAAACTGCCCAATATGACAAACATTTGACTTGGGCTGCTGGGGCCAGGCAGTTGCAGGGTTTGCTCAAACCAAGCCTCACCCATAACAGACAAAAGCACCTGCCAACTGAGACTTACGAGCAGCATGTAGAGTAGGGCTGTGATCACAAGTCCGAGGATGAGCCTCAGAAGGCTCGCCTTTGCCCGTGCCGGGGCGATGAGGGCTTCATAGGGTTCGTAAGACATAAGATAAGATACTGCGCGCGCGCTGTGCTGGCCAGCGTGAAACGCAATTATGCGCAAAACTTGGCTGACCTTCACCCTTGTCCCAAGCTCGTGAAGCGCTTAAACAACCGCAAAGCTATATATAAAGGGTCCTGCAATGAATAAGCCTGCCTTCGATAAATCCAATCTGCCCAGCCGACATGTGTCGGTCGGTCCCGCGCGTGCGCCGCACCGCTCCTTTTATTATGCGATGGGCATGACCGCCGAAGAAATCGCACAGCCTTTTGTGGGCGTCGCCACCTGTTGGAACGAGGCAGCTCCTTGTAATATTTCGCTCAACCGCCAGGCTCAGGCCGCTAAGATCGGTGTGAAACATGCCGCCGGAACCCCGCGGGAGTTTACCACAATCACCGTGACGGATGGCATTGCTATGGGTCATGAGGGGATGCGCTCCTCCTTGGCCAGCCGCGAGGCGATTGCCGATTCCGTTGAGCTGACCGTGCGCGGGCATTGCTATGACGCGCTGGTCGGTCTTGCCGGTTGCGACAAATCCTTGCCAGGTATGATGATGGCCATGGTGCGGCTCAATGTGCCATCGGTTTTTGTCTATGGCGGATCCATCCTGCCCGGTACGATGAACGGCAAAGACGTGACGGTTCAAGATGTGTTTGAAGCCGTGGGCCAGCACCAAGCCGGTCAACTTTCAACCTGTGAGCTTGAAAAACTGGAAGCAGTGGCTTGCCCCTCAGCAGGTGCCTGCGGTGGACAGTTTACGGCCAATACAATGGCCTGTGTCTCTGAAGCGATTGGCCTGGCCTTGCCAAACTCCACAGGCGCCCCAGCACCTTACGAATCGCGCGACCAATATGCTGTTGCCTCCGGTGAAGCGGTGATGAACTTGCTGGAGAAAAACATTCGCGCCCGCGATATCGTGACATTGAAATCTTTGGAGAATGCGGCGCGGGTTGTGGCCTGTACGGGCGGGTCGACCAACGCCGGCTTGCACCTGCCAGCAATTGCCCATGAGGCAGGCTTGGAATTTTATCTTGATGATGTCTGTGACATTTTCCGCGATACGCCCTATTTTGTCGATTTGAAGCCTGGCGGGCAATATGTCGCCAAAGACCTCTTTGAGGTTGGTGGTGTTCCGGTTGTGATGAAGGAGCTGCGCAAAGCGGGTTTGATGCACGAAGATTGCATGACCGCCACCGGGCGCTCCATGGGCGAAGAGCTGGACTTGATCGAACGTGAAGCCGATGGCCGGGTGATCTATCCGGTCGAAACCCCCATCACAAAAACGGGTGGCGTTGTGGGCCTCAAAGGCAATCTTGCTCCGGAAGGCGCTATTGTGAAAGTGGCGGGCATCGCCGCACAGCATCAGATTTTCACAGGTCCTGCTCGGGTGTTTGAGTGCGAAGAAGACGCTTTTGAAGCTGTGAAAGAGCGTGCCTATGAAGAAGGTGAGGTCTTGGTGATCCGCAATGAAGGCCCATCAGGGGGCCCCGGCATGCGTGAAATGCTCTCCACCACAGCGGCGCTTTCTGGCCAAGGCATGGGCAAAAAAGTTGCCCTCATCACCGATGGGCGGTTCTCCGGCGCGACACGCGGTTTTTGTGTGGGTCACGTGGGGCCTGAGGCGGCGGCCGGTGGCCCGATCGCTTTGATTGAAACGGGTGACGTGGTCACGATCAATGCTATTTCTGGTGAGCTGAATGTTGATTTGACCGACGAAGAATTGGCCGAACGCAAAGCCAATTGGAAAGGCCCGCGTGAGACCATCTACGCCAGCGGCGCGCTTTGGAAATATTCGCAATTGGTGGGTCCAACCTACCAAGGGGCGGTGACCCATCCCGGCGGCAAAGCAGAGCGTCACGCGTATTTTGATCTCTAAGCTTCTTTTGGCAGCTGGCATTTTTGCACTGGCTGGCTGCCAAACATATCTATTTGAAAACACACAACCCGCCGGCGCTCCCGGTGCTCGCGTATCCTTGCCCAGCGGGCTCACAATTGGGGCGCCGAAAGGCTATTGCCGCGATGGCCGCAGCGGGCGCGCGGTGCGGTGGTCTTTGCCAGCTGCGTCAGGCTGCGCGGCAGTGATGCGTTCGACCCCACTTATGCACATCTTTTAACGGGTGCAGCGGCTGGTGCGAAAAGTGATTTACAGGCGCTCGCAGGATTTATCCGCAAGGACGCGGGCAAAGGGTGGCTTGCGGCGAGCGAAAAAGCCGACGACGTGTCGATTCACGTGGTAAAACGAAGCCGCAATGCGCTTTATGTCGAGCTCACAGATCGGTCGCGCCCGGGCTATCTTGGCGCGCGGGGCTGGAAAGCCTTTGTGAATGTCGCAGATCAGCTGGTGGTCTTAGGGGTCTATTCTGGACTGGGCCCGAGCGTTTCAGGAATTGACGGTGAAGAGCTCCTCCGCGCCTTTGCTCAAGCGACGCTCACCGCAGAAAACCCAGCGAAGTAAACCGCCAGCACAGCCAAACGTGACGTCAACACCGCTGTCCCGCAGCTCTTCCTTCGTCCTCGACGAGTATATGCAGGAGTCGTAAATAGTCTGTAAATTTAACAGAATAATATTTAACTATTTGTAGAATTCCGCGCCTGCCTCCCCTATAAGCAGGAGTATATTGTGAAGTACTTTGGGCATTGAATTGATTTATTTTGGCTATTTAGGGCGGGCACTATCGGCTGTATACCTTAAGTTTTGGCGCAATCGCCTGCAGCGCGCTGCGGGGGAGAAGACCGCTAAGCTCCGTCAGCAGCGGCGCGAGGCCTTGGCGCTTCAGCGCGAGCTGGGTGACGTCTTGCCCCGCATCAATGATGAATTGCACCACAGGCTGCGTGGGTCCAAGGCATATCGGCATGGCTCCAATATGCTTTGGTCGTGGCGCCCCGAGCTCTGGGCCGCGCCATGCCCCTCGGCGGCCGGCCCCGTTCCCCAAAGCGGCGCGCGCCTTGAGTTAAATACCAAAGTATTTTTTGATGACGCGGATTGCGCAGTTATTACACAGCAATTTCGCAACGACATGTCAGAAGCCTTCGCACCCTATGGGGTGGCTTTGGAGCTGTTTCAATTTGAGGGCAGTTTTCTGTCCCTCGCCATTGATCTGCCCGATGAGCTGTACCAGACTTTTGCCAAAGACGAGTTGATTGGTCTGTCCGGGGCAATCGTTGCGGAGCGTCCAACGGGATTTACGGTGCGCTTGAACATCAAACACGGGCCCAATACTGAGCAACTCATTCAGGTGCATGACCTCAGCAATACGGAGTTTGGATTGGAGTTTGATCCTGAACATCTGAAAATCAATGTGAACCGCGTGGAAAAAATTTGGCTGGATCTGGTGTTTGAGACCCCGAATTTTAACCGCATTTCACTTGTAGATCTGGCGTTTAGCAAGCGACCGCGGGTTGAGATTTAATTGAAAAGGACCGCAACATGAGTAAACTCACGCATTGTGAGCTGAGAAATGGGATTTGGTCAGGGCGGCTGGAAGGCAGCGCGGATGCGCCAAATGTGATCGCGACCTACCAAGGGGTTGAGATTGCGGATATGTCCGTGACGCCCATTTCGGGTAATATTTGGAGCTTGGAGCTCCCCCTGCCGCTTGAGATGCTGTCTGACGGTGTTCACAGCTGTCTCATCTCTTTGGAGACGGGTGAGAAAATCGGTGATTTCACGGTGATCGCAGGTGAAGTATTGGCCGGTGATTTACGTGCTGAAATCGCGCGGTTGCGGGCGGAATTGGATCTGCTCAAAACTGTTGTGCGGCGCGGGTTGGCGTGAAACTAGGGGCGCGTCGGCACCAAGATCACTTCGACTCGCCGATTGATCTCGCGGTCCTCTGGCGCGGCGTTGCTGGCCAAGGGTGAGAAATATCCGATCCCTTCACAACCCACCCGTGTTGGCGAAATCAGAGGGAATTGATCGAGCAACATTGTCCGCACCGCCTCGGCTCTTTGTTTGGACAGATCAAGATTGGCCTCATGTGATCCGCTGGAATCCGTGTGACCTACGAGGGCGATGGATTGATCGCTGTGGCGTATCAAATAGTCACCGAGTGCCTGTAGCGAGGCGAAACTCGCCTTGTCCAACCGTGCCGATCCCGCGTCGAACGTGAGATCTGCAAGCACATAACGCCCGGTGGCGATGAGATCTGTCTCCAAGACGCCGCTGGCTGATGTCAGCGATGCCGAAGACAGCTCAATCGGCGGTACGTCCGCTGGTCTGACCTGGGTGAGTTGCACATGGGTTTGACCCAAAGAACGGCTGATCAATAGCCATAGGCCCTGGGTGCCGTCCTTTAGTCCAGATAAAAAGACATAGTCGCCAAGATCCACAAACATGTGCGGGGGAGGCACGACCGGCAGGGTAAAGCGGAAATCATAACCGCCGCAGGTTTGATCTGCGCATTGCAAGGCCAAGTCATAGCCCTGTGCGTCCAGTTGTGGCCAAATTGCAGCCGCCACCGCATCGGGTTTTCGGATCTCGCTGGACTGAAATGTGGTTTTTGTGACCTGTCCTGTGAGGGTGACGCTGGGCACCTCGGAGCCATTCCAAACGCCGGTGGGTACATTCAGGGTCGCCAAGCTCTGCTCAGTTTGGCTGCTTTGCACCAGACCGATGGGCATGTCCAGCTCAAGTGCTTGAGCTTGACATGGAAGGAGCAGCAAGAGGGCGAAGCGGCGTAGCATCTGGGTCCTAACGGTGTTGTGCGTGGTATTGAGCATTTGGGCGCATATCGGTGGCGCTGGCAATCCGGTTGGTCATGTTAAAAAATCCCGCCACCGCTGAAATATCCCAAATATCGCGGTCCGAAAACCCCACAGCGCGCAGGGCGGCGCGGTCTGCTTCTTCTATGTGCTGGCTGCTTTCGGTCATTAGGGCGGCGAAATCAAGCATGGCTTTTTGCCGGGCATCCAAATCGGCGGTCCGGTAATTCATCACCAATTGCTCTCCCAAGATAGGATCTCCGGATAGGGCGCGGACCGCTGCCCCATGGGCGGTGAGGCAATAAAAGCATTTGTTTATCGAGGACACGACCACGGCAATCATCTCCCGTTCCAGTTTCGACAGGCCGCTGTCTGCCAACATGACATCATTGTAGAGCGTGGTGAACGCATTTAATTTATCGATGTCAAAAGCATAGGCTTGCAACACATTCGGCACCATGCCCAGCTTGTCTTGGCAGATGTCAAAATATTTTTGCGTGGCTTCAGGTAACGGTGAAACCATGGGCAGGTCCAAAGCGGTGGGAGAAGAGGTCATGCTGTGTCCTTTATGCGGTAATGATAATGCCCGACGGGACGCATTCCCAAAGAGCTGTAAAGACCATTGGCGGCTTGATTGTCGCGGGTGGTCATCAGGGCCATGTATTTTGCGCCGTGATCTTCCGCCCATTTTGCAGCCTGTGCCATCAGTTTTTTTGCCACGCCCCTGCGGCGGTAGGATGGCAGGACCTCAACCGCATGCAGCATTGCAATCTCGCCATCAAGCGCCAGAAATCCCACCCCGGCGGGCGTGTCTCCGCTGCGGGCGAGCAGGGCGGTCTTTGGCGTCTGCACCCGGTGCATCAGAGCGATGCGCGGCTCCTGAATGCCGCCCGCGGCCCAAATTTCACGCATGATGTGCAAGGGCTCCCAAATGCAATAGCTTTGCGCCCGAGGCAGGGACGCGGGCTGCAGATGCGCGGTCTCACAAAGATAAAGGGTCACCGGGTCGATGATCTCATAGCCGCGGGCTGCAAGTGATGCGTCGAGGGCTTCATCGCCGTCGCGGATCATAAACAGATGCTCTTGCCCCTGCTCCGTTAGGGTGGCTTCGATCCAATCAATATCGGGCAGTTCTTTTTGGGCCAATGTGACAGCTGACACGCGCTTGCCGCCACCCGCCCCATCGCGAATCTCCCAGCCGGCCTCTTGGCGGGTCCTGCGCGCGGGCCAAGTGGTGTTTGTGGCTTGATACAATCGCTGAGCAGAGGGCAGGGTCATTGCGGAAATTCGCCCTTTAATGCTGTCATTGCTTTTTGCAGCTGGCTGTCATCTGTGCCGCGCATGACGATATTCGCGCCAAATAGCCCGTCTTTTTGGAATGGATAGCAGCCGATGGATAACTGCGGGAAAGCAGCGGCCAAGGCGCCAAGCGGTGCCGCGATATCCCCCTCGCCGCGATCGACCCGATAGGTGACACTGAGCAATGGCTTGCCCCCGGTGAGGCTGGGAAGAATGCTGGCAAGCATGGCCTGAAAAATTGAGGGCACTCCCGCCATCACATGCACATTTTGCAACGTAAAACCGGGCGCTTTGCTCACCGGATTGTCGATCAGGCACGCCCCGTCTGGGATCCGTGCCATGCGCAGACGTGCGTCATTGAGCTCTTGGCCATTGGCGTCATAATGGGCTTGCAGAATGGCGCGGGCATCGGCGCGCACGCCTATTGAGACGCCGAAGGCAGCGGCAATGCAATCGGCGGTGATGTCATCATGCGTGGGGCCAATGCCGCCGCTGGTGAACACATGGGTATAGGCGGTGCTAAGGGCGCGCGTCGCACTCACAATCGCCTCTGGATCATCGCTCACCACACGCACTTCTTTGAGATCAATGCCCTGCCTGGTCAGTTGGCCGGCCAGATGATACATATTGGCATCGCGGGTCCGTCCAGACAAAATTTCATCGCCAATGACGAGCATCGCGGCTGTTGGATTTGGCATTGGGCATCCTTGCGTTCGAATATCTGTTAGGTATAGGCCTGCTCTATGCGCTTTCAAACCCCTCTTGTGCCAGGTCGGCTGATCAAACGTTATAAACGCTTTTTAGCCGACGTAATTTTGGATGATGGTCGGCAGGTGACCGCTCATTGTGCCAATCCTGGCGCCATGATTGGCCTCAAGGAACCGGGCCTGCGTGTTTGGCTTGAGCCCAATGATGATCCCAAGAAAAAGCTCAAATTTGGCTGGCGGGTGGCGCAACTGGACACCGGTGCATGGGTTGGGATTGACACAAGCTTGCCGAATAAAATCATTCATGAGGCCCTGCGCGACCAAAAAATCGCGGAACTTGCAGAGTATGACACCATCCGGCCCGAGCAGAAATATGGGGCAAACTCGCGAGTGGATTTCTTGCTCAGCGCGCCAGCTTTGCCGGAGGCCTATGTTGAGGTGAAGAATGTGCATCTTTGGCGCAGCGGAGATTGGGCTGAGTTTCCCGATACCGTCACGGCGCGCGGGCTAAAACATTTGGGCGTTCTGGGCGATATGGCGGAGGCGGGTCATCTTGCGGTGCTGATCTACTGTGTTCAGCACACGGGCTGCGCACGGTTCCGCCTGGCGGAAGATTTGGATCCAGCCTACGCGGAGGCGTGCAAACGCGCCCTGCAGCGTGGGGTTGAGATGCTGTGCTACAGCTGTGCGGTGAGCCATGAGCAAATCACTCTTGAGCGGGCGTTACCGCTTGATTTGCCCGCGCCGGGGCAGGGGTGAATTTTTCCTGTCATGGTCTGGCCGAGTGATTGGCCTTGGCCTATACAGGATGAAGATTTGATTTAGGAGCATTCACGTGACCTCAGCCCGTGGACGACTGACCAAAGATGGTATCCGAATTTATGAGCCCGGTGACTTTGCGGGCATGAAAAAGGCTGGCCGCGTCGCAGCGACCATTTTGGATGACATCATCCCCTATATCACCGTTGGACAAACCACGGGCGAGATTGACCGGGTCATCACCGATATGGTGACCGCGCATGGGGCAATCTCGGCCACGATTGGCTATAAGGGCTATTTGCACGCCAGCTGTATTTCGGTCAATCATGTGGTCTGCCATGGAATTCCCGGGGACAAGCGCATCAAAGATGGCGATATTCTCAACATTGATGTGACCGTGATCGTCGATGGTTGGTATGGGGACACCAGCCGGATGTATGTGGCTGGAAAACTGCCGCGCAAATCCGAACGGTTAATCCAAGTGACCCATGACGCTTTGTTCAAAGGGATTGAGGCGGTCAAACCCGGCAATACCTTTGGCGATATCGGTCATGCCATTCAAACCTATGTGGAAGCCCATCGCATGAGCGTGGTCAAAGACTTCTGTGGTCACGGCTTGGGGCAAGTGTTTCACGCGCCGCCCAATGTCTTGCATTATGGCCGTGCCGGCACGGGTCCTGTTTTGGAAGAGGGCATGTTCTTTACCATTGAGCCGATGGTCAATCTCGGACGGCCCGAAACGAAGGTTCTGGCTGATGATTGGACCGCTGTGACCCGTGACAAATCGCTATCTGCGCAATTTGAGCATTCGGTGGGCGTGACTGAGAGGGGCGTGGAAATTTTTACACTGTCGCCAAAGGGTCTTTTTCACCCAACTTACGGCTAGGTCTACATAGGGGTTATCCCCTATGTAGCCCAGATATGTGACAGATCAGCGCCCTAGGCTTGTGGGCGTCTTGGTTTTGCGTTGCCGCCCATGTTTGGTTTGCCCTTTGGCTTGCCGCCGCGCCCCTTTGGTTTACCGGCGAATTTGGCGCCTGAAGGACCACGCTGCGGGCGTCCGCCATTGCCAACGGGTCCCTGCGCCTGGTCAGACGCCTGGCCTTTTGATTTGCGGCCTTTGGGCTTTGGCGCCTCTAGGGCCGGTCCGTCATTGGTTGGATCCCAGCGCCCTTCGAGCGCTGGCTTGGCTTCAGCGCGCGCCGTATGGGCCTTTGGGGCGCCGCCGCGACCGCCGCGCGGCTGCTCTTTGCCCCAATTGTCGTTATTCCGCCGGCCACCGCCAGCGCCGCCACCGCCGCCGCCACGTCCGCTGGGTTGTTTGCGCTTCGGTTTGCGGGTGTCGACGCCGGGCACAAGATCCCAACGCCGACCGGAGGCAATTGGGATTTCCATTTTCAACACTTTTTCAACATCCTTCAATTCACCCATCTCATCGGGTGCCACAAAGGCAATCGCGCGGCCATCGCGTCCGGCGCGCGCGGTGCGGCCAATGCGATGCACATAATTCTCTGGCACATTGGGCAGATCGTAATTGTAGACGAACCGCACATCAGGAATGTCGAGACCGCGGGCTGCAACATCAGTGGCAACCAAAACTTTGATCGTCCCGCCCCGCAGCGCATCAATGGCGCGCTGTCTTTGGCCTTGGGATTTGTTGCCATGGACCGAATCGGTGGCATAGCCCGCTTTGCTCAAGGTCTTCATCAGACGCTCAGAGCCGTGTTTGGTCCGGGCAAAGACGATGGCCGCATCGCTGCGGTGTTCTGCGAGTTTCTCAATCAAGAAATCGGTCTTGGCAGCCCCGGCCACGAAATGCACCTCTTGGGTGATTTTGTCAGCCACCTCGCCTGGACGAGAGACCGCCACGCGTTCGGGGTTTTTCAGATAGGTTGCGGCCAATTCGTTCATATGTTTCGGCATTGTCGCCGAGAACAACATGGTTTGGCGCTCGGCCGCCAGTAAAGGCGCGATCTGGCGCAGGGCATGTATGAAACCAAGATCAAGCATTTGATCGGCCTCATCCAAGATCAAAAATTGGGTCTCGGACAGATCAACGGCCTTGCGCTCGATCAGGTCAATGAGACGGCCGGGGGTGGCTATCAACAAATCTGTGCCTCGGGCCAGACGGTTGACCTGAGCGCTGATCGACATGCCGCCAACAACCAGGCCAACTTTGATATGCGTGCCCTGCGAATAGGCTGTGAGATTGTCTTTGATTTGCCCAGCCAGTTCCCGCGTAGGCGCTAGAATCAAACCGCGCACGGTCTTTGGCGCTGGTTTTTTGCCAACTTTCAGCAGATGATTCATGATCGGCAATCCAAAGGCGGCGGTTTTGCCGGTCCCAGTTTGAGCCAACCCCATCACGTCACGCCCAGCAAGAGCAGGTGGGATGGCTTGGATTTGGATTGGAGTTGGATCAACAATGCCTTGTTCTTTGAGTTGTTCCACAAGGCGGGGCATCAGGCCCAGTTCTTCAAACGTCATAATTTATCCCTTGCGCCAGACGGCGCAGTTGTAGCGGATCACTTCGATCATTTGGGCGGGATTGCCCTTTGACTGTAACACGCACCCCTAAGGACAGCCCCTAGGGTCGGTTAGGTCAAAGTGCTGCAGGTGCAGTCATAATTGCCAACCGGACAGGGCCGCAGCTAGGCGCTCATGCGGCGGAAGTCAATCCCACAGGTGATGTGCTCATCACCCAAGGGCACGCCCTAGCGCTCATCGCTTTCGGCGGGCGCTTGGATGGGTTGAAGAAATGTCATCGTCGTGCCGCCAAATTTCCGGCTGTCACGCAGCACAAATCCTTCGGGCGTCACGGCGCTGGCCTCTTCAAATATGACCAATGCATCGGCCGCGATCCAGCCCTGAGCCCAAGCGCTGCGCAAGGCCTGTTGCCCTAGGGATTTGCCATAGGGGGGGTCTAAAAATACCAAATCGCAGGGGGTGCCGGGCGGCAATTTTGTGGCGTCTTGGGCTAGGAGTTGACAGCGGTCTTGGGCGCGCATTCTTGCGATATTCTCGCCGATCAGCTTTTGCCCAACCCGGCCGTTCTCCACAAAAGTGACATGCTGGGCACCACGCGATAAGGCCTCTAAGCCGAGCGCGCCGGTCCCTGCGAAGAGATCTAGGACCCGAAGACCTTGGAAATCGATCCAATTGCGCAACACGTTAAACAATGTCTCGCGTACACGGTCCGTGGTCGGGCGCAAATGCGCTGCGGGATCGCCCGCGCCAATCTCAGCCAAGCGCAAACCGCGGTTTTGACCGGCGATGATCCTCATCCGCTCAGCAGGGCTTTGAGGTCACTGCTGGGATCCGCCGCAAGGGCGGGATCCACAGTTTTGCCCTCTTCAATCAGGCGTTTGGCCACCATATAGGCACGCGGATCATTCATCGCATCAACCGCCAACAATTGCCTGGCCTTATAATACCAATGCGAGCGTCCCGCGTCTCCCTTTCGTGCGACAACATTGTCGAACCCTTGATTGAGCCCGGCGATTTGCAATTTTACGTCATATTGATCGGACCAAAACCACGGGGTGGCATGATATTCTTTTTTAGCGCCCAGCATATTTTCCGCCACCACCTCGGCTTGATCGATGGCATTGGGCACGCTTTCCAAGCGAATGCGCCCGCCTTCGTAGGGGAAACTCGCACAATCGCCGGCAGCCCAAATTCTGGCCTCTGAGGTTTGACCCAGCGCATTGGTTTCAATGCCGTTATTGAGCGTGAGACCCGCGGCTTCGGCCAGCCCTGTATTGGGTTGGATACCGACGCCAACGAGGGCAAAGTCAATATCTAAGGTCTCGCCATTGCTTAAGATCGCGCCCGTGACTTGATCTGTTCCGGTCAAGCGGCTCAAGCCAACCCCTTCTAGGAGGGTCACCCCATGGCTTTGATGCAGATCGCGGAAATAATCCGAGGTCTCTTTGCAGGCGACCCGCTGCAAAATGCGTTCTGCCATTTCAACCAATGTGACCTTCAGGCCGCGTTTTGCCGCCACGGCAGCGGCTTCGAGGCCAATATACCCGCCGCCAATAATCAACACATGGCCGCCGCGCTCAAACGCTGGACGCATGGCATCAACATCTGCCAGCCCGCGCACCGCAAAAACATTTTTCAATCCGCCGCCAATTGCCTCGGGCAGCAGGCGCGGCGTTGAGCCGGTGGTCAGCGCCAGCTGGTCATAGGCTAATGTTTCATGGCCCAGGGAAACCACCCCTGCGACCGGATCAATGGCGGTGACTTGCGCGGCGAGGCGCAGCTCAATATTCTGATCGCGGTAAAGCTCTTGGGGCCGCAAATAGAGGCGCTCCAGCGCCATTTCCCCCAAAAGATAGGTCTTCGACAGAGGCGGGCGTTGGTAGGGCGCATAGGGTTCCTCGCCGATCAAAGTGACCGCGCCCTCATATCCCAAGGTCCGCAACTTAATCGCGAGAGAGGATCCGGCTTGCCCTGCTCCGATAATAACAATTCCCGACATTGCGCACGACCTCTGGTAAGTTGTTTCAAGTAACCTATAACTAAGGTCTCGTGATTTTCAACCGATGAAGGAATACCAAAATGGCAATATCGCAAGGTGACAAACTGCCGGATGCAGTGCTGCGGCGGATGGGAGATAACGGGCCCGAAGAGATCACCATTGATGCATTGACCGCAGGCCGAAAAATCGTCTTGTTTGGCCTGCCGGGCGCCTTCACTCCGACCTGTTCATCGGCGCATGTTCCATCCTTTATGCGCACGAAAGATGCTTTCCTCGAAAAAGGTATCGAAGAGATTATCTGTGTGTCCGTCAATGATGTGCATATCATGCGCCAGTGGGGCGAGGCCACCGGGGCCACGGCTGCGGGTTTGAGCATGTGGGCAGATCCGGCCAGTGAATTTACCACCGCCATCGGCATGAATTTTGACGTGGAGGTGCTGGGTTTTTACGGTCGCTCGTCGCGTTATGCGATGATCGTGGAAAACGGTGTTGTGACACAGCTCAATCAGGAAACCGAGCGTGGGGTGTGTGATATCTCCGGCGGTGAGACGCTGTTGGAGAGTCTCGGCTAGATCCACTGAGGAAAGCCCTCTGCATAACGTCATTTCAACATAAAATGAGGGCAGTGCCTGCCCGGGTGGCAGGCAGGCGCAGCCCGGTGTTGCCACCGGGCAAAGTGTTGTGGCTTGGAGGTTGGGTTATGCAGAGGTCTTGAGGAATCTAAATCAACTGGCCGCAGCATCCATTTGCTGGGCCAGTTTGATGTCGAGTTCCGACAGGCCGCCGCAGTCATGTGTGGTCAAAACCACAGAAACGCGGTTGTAGGTATTGGACCATTCGGGATGGTGATCCAGCTGTTCGGCCCAAAGTGCCATTTCGCTCATCCAGCCCCAGGCGGAGCGGAAGGATTTGAATTTAAAATTCTTGTGCAACGCATCGCGCCCCTCGACCATCTCCCACCCGGAGGCGAAAAGGGCGGTCAGAGCGCTGCGGTCTTTGAGGGCTTGGGTCATTGTTGTTCCTCTACGGTTATAGTTTTGAACGGCCCATAGCTTGTGAGCACATTGATTTCATCATCCACCGCCTCGCGTTCCGCTTCAAGATAGCGGGCGACGGCTTGTGAAAACCCTGCATCGCCAAACCAATGCAGGGAATGGGTGGCCACGGGCAAATAGCCTCTGGCCAATTTATGCGCACCCTGGGCGCCGGCTTCTACCCGCTGCAATCCCTGCGCGATGGCGAAATCGATGGCTTGATAATAGCACAGCTCAAAATGCAGGCAGGGGAAATCTTGGGTGAAGCCCCAATAGCGGCCAAAAAGCGTGTTTTGGCCGATAAAATTCAGAGCCCCCGCGATATAACGCCCGTCGCGTTTGGCCAGCACCAGCAGCATATCGTGGCGCAGATGCGCATGGGCTTGCTCAAAAAACTGCCGCGTGAGATAGGGTGTGCCCCATTTGCGCGCGCCGGTGTCTTGGTAAAAAACCCAAAAGGCGTCCCAATGGTGTGGCTCGATCTCATCGCCGGTCAGCACTTCGATTTGCCCGCCAAAACTCTGCGCTTGGGCGCGCTCTTTGCGGATGTTTTTGCGCTTTCGGCTGCTGAGGTCGGCCAGAAAATCGTCAAAGGTCTTGTAGCCGTTATTGATCCAGTGAAACTGTTGTGAGCGGCGCGGCATGAGGCCCATCTGCGCACCCGCCTCTGCTTCTTCGGCTGTGCAAAACGTGACGTGTAACGAGGAGAGCTCATTTTCCGCAGCCAGCTGCACTGCGGCTTGCACCAAGGCCGATTGCGCGACCGCTTGATGCTCAGGGTGCACCAGCAGCCTGCGTCCCGTGGCTGGGGTATGGGGCACGGCCATCTGCAATTTTGGGTAATAGTGCCCACCAGAATTTTCAAAGGCCTGCGCGAAATTATGGTCGAAAATATATTCGCCCTGGCTGTGAGATTTGCCATAGAGTGGCGCCACGCCGATGGTGTCATCACCGAGTTTGGCTTGGAGGTACTGCGGTGTCCAGCCGGTACCCGCCCCCACCGACTGACTATCTTCCAGAGCTTTCAAAAAGCGGTGTGTGGTGAACGGGTCAATTGGCGGCCGGCCCAGGGCCTCTGGGCAGGCGCAGCGGTCCCATTCGGTCTCAGATATTTGAGACAGGCTGGTGAGCACATTGATCTCAATTTGCGTCTCTTGGCTCACGGGGCTCTCAATTTATTGCCTAAACTCAAGATGCGTCATGTGAGCGAAAGGTCAAGGCAGATATCCCTCAAAAGTGATATTGTCCGCGATGCGGCGCGCGCGGCGCTCTTCATCTGGTGACCTGACGGTCCAACACAGCACGGGAACCCCTTGTGCTTTTAGGGCGCTGACCGGGGGATCGGTTAATTGTGTTTGATTGTGAGAAATAAACCCCACGCCCGAGGTGCCAAAATCTGAGATTTGAGCGAGATATTTGCGCCTTTCGGCGCTGAGGCTTGGCCAATCGTCTGGCTCAAACCGATCTGTGACCAATCCCAATGGGATATCTGCTCGGATGTTGCCGAAGGCAACAACTGAATTCGGGTTGAATGACATGACAGCCACCTCACCGCGATAGGGGCTCAAAGCCTCTGCCACCGCCGCTTCAAGCGGGCCAACAGCCGGCCCCATGTTGCCGTCTTGATCTTTGATTTCAATTAACAGCGGGACTTGGCCTGCGATCAAATCCAAGACCTGTGTGAGATCTGCAATGCTGTCCTGCCCACCGCTGAGAGTGATGCCCGCTAGATCTGCGGCACGCCTTTGCGCGATGGGGCCGGTTTGGTCGGTGAGGCGGCCAAGGTGATAGTCGTGAAACACCATCGCCGCCCCGTCGAGACTCATTTGCACGTCCAACTCTATCCCGTATCCCGCCGCTATGGCTGCGCGAAACGCCGCTAGAGAATTTTCTGGCCGCCCGCAGGATGCGTCATGTAAGCCGCGATGCGCAATAGTGCGGGTCAAAAAACAGGCGGGAAGGGCTGTCATGCGATTTGAAAAATACCTTCAATTTCAACCGCAACACCCAAAGGCAAGGAGGGGGCAGAGACCGCTGCGCGGGCATGACGGCCCGCATCGCCGAGGGCTTCGACCAAGAAATCAGAGGCGCCGTTGATGACTTTTGGCTGCTCGGTGTAATCTTGTGTGGAATTCACAAAACCGGATAGTTTGACCACGCGGACCAGCCGGTCGAGATCACCGCCGCAGGCAGCTTTAACCTGTGCCAAAAGAGAAATCGCGCAGGTGCGTGCGGCGACAGCGCCCGCTTCGGTGCTCATCGTGT
Source organism: Planktomarina temperata RCA23 (assembly GCF_000738435.1). Lineage (NCBI taxonomy): Bacteria > Pseudomonadati > Pseudomonadota > Alphaproteobacteria > Rhodobacterales > Paracoccaceae > Planktomarina > Planktomarina temperata. The sequence continues at coordinate 371,900 of NZ_CP003984.1, forward strand.
CTCCCAGTTTGCCGGTGATGAAGCCATTGGCGTCTTGGCTAATTTGGCCAGAAACAAAGACCAAATCGCCCACCTGCACAAAGGGCACATAATTGGCCGCAGGTGCCGGAGCATCGGCCAGGGTCACGCCCAATTCTGCCAGGCGGGTTTCAAATTTTCCGGTCATATCGTCACTCCTTTGAACTGTTCGACCCCAGCGATAGGCGGAAACATGCGGTGAGAAAAGCGAAAATTAATATTCGCGTAGCGCTTGCGCGAAATAGTTGCGGATGGGTTCCAGCAGATAGTCCAAAGGGCGGCGGTTTTGTTTGCGGATAAATACCTGTGCCGGCATGCCCGGGCGTAACAGCGGCGCCCCCTGGTCGAGGGCGGTGCTTTGGGGGAGGTTCAACGCAATCTCAACCACATAAAAGGGTGGGCTGTCTGGCCTGCTTTGGAAGGTATCTGCCGAAATTTTTTGGAGCCTGCCTTGTAAATCTTGCGCCGCGCCTTTGTGCAGGAATTTTATCATACTGGTCTGCCCCACAAAGAGATGATTGATCTGATCGGGCGCGATTTTGGCCGTGATAACAAATGGCTGATTATTGGGCACAAGATGCAAGATTGGCTTGGCCGGTTGTACGACCGCTTGTGCGCCGGAAATGGTCAACCCATGGACAAACCCGCTGATGGGCGCGGTAAGGGTGAGGCCCTCCAGCTCTTGTTTCAGCCGGCGGCGATCTGCGCGCAGCCGGAGCTCTTGCGGGTGCAGGTCGCGCAGGGCCGAGATGGCTGCCTCGTGATCGGCGGCGGCCTGTCGCAACCTGTCGATTTCAATTTCGTGAAGCTGCGTTTGTGCTTCGGCTTGCCTGGCGCTCAGTTGCGCGATCTTTCCGAGCAGAGCAGCCTCCTGCTGTTGAAGCGCAGAGAGCTCTGCGCGGTCGGCAAGCCCTTTGGCGCGCAAGGACAGTTGGGTTTCCAGCTCGTCGCCCAGCAGCGCAAGCTGCCGCTCTGCGGCCTGGGCTTGGGCGCTCAAACCCTCAATCTGCAGGGCAATTTGCTCTGCTTGATTTTGCAACTTTTTTTCCGTTTGACGGCGATAGGCGAGATGGGTTTTGAAGAGTTGCACTTGCCCTTGCAACATGCGCCGAACTTCTGGATCCACGGCGGCTGTGGTCTTCAAAACCTGATCAAATTCGATGGATAGGCGATCATCACGTTCGGCCACCAAACGTGCGCGCCGAGCCATGATTTCGAACAAGTGCCCCTCCGTGAGATCAAGTTGCACGTTTTGTGCATGCCCATCCAGCCGCAGCAGGGGCGCGCCCATTTGTACAATGTCACCCTCTTTGACCCATAGATCGGCCACCTGGCCGCCGGTAGGGTGTTGGACCGCATGGTTGTGACCCATGAGGGCGACATGCCCCCAGGCAATCACCGCGCCCGACAGGGTGACGCAGACAGACCAAAGCGCGAAACCACCCAAAAAGACTATGGCGTATAAGCTCCCTATGGCGACATATTTTGTGACACTAAACGCCATGCGGCGCACTCCCACCGGCCGGTAGTGTGGAAATATCAGCATGGTTTTTCACCATTTTTCGCAGGATGTCTTCTTTGGGGCCAAAGGCTGTGATCTGGCCGCTTTCAATCACCATGAGTGTATCGCATTCTTGAATGGCTGCCGGACGATGCGCGATGATCAGAACCGTATTGCCTTTTCGTTTGAAGCGCCGCACCGCAGCGTTGAGCGCCGCGACGCCCTCATTGTCCAAATTGGAGTTGGGTTCGTCCAAAACCAAAAGCACCGGATCGCCAAAAAGGGCCCGCGCCAAACCGATGCGCTGTGCTTGGCCGCCAGACAGTTGGCGCACATCCGTATCAAATCCCTTTGGCAATTGGGTTATCATGTCAAAGGCGCCAGCATTGCGGGCGGCTGCGAAGAGCAAGTCTTGCGGCGCGTCTGCTTGATATCTGGTGATGTTTTCGGCCACCGTGCCCGGCAATAGCTGCATTTCTTGCGGTAAATACCCGATATACTGTCCGAGGTTGTCGGCGTCATAGGCGGCGAGGGCTGTTCTACCCAATTGCACCGTTCCATTGGCCAGCGGCAGCACACCCATGGCGGCCAGGGCCAGGGTGGATTTGCCCGATCCCGCGGCGCCGATGATGCCGCAGGCACTGCCGGCTTGAAGGGAAAAGGAGGCCAGTTTTAAGGTGGCAATTTGCCCGCCCGGTGGCACGATCGTGGCTTTTTGCATGGTGAGTTGCGCCGCCGGGCGGGGCAAGGCCAAAGGCCTGTGGCGGGCCGGCATCTGGCTGAGCTGGCTGCGCAAACGCGCCCAACCCAGGAGCGCCCGTTGGGGCACGACCCAAGAACCGATCAGGACCTCAAGAGGGTTAAGGAGCCGGCCAAAGAGAATGGATGTGGCGATCATGCCGCCCGCGCTCAACTGCTCTTGCAGGACCAGCCAAGCGCCCAGTCCCAGCATGGCCGATTGCATGGCCATGCGTAGGGTCCTGATAATGGTCGTAAATAATCCAGCAATATCGCTGGCACGAAGCTGCGCGACTTGAGCGGCGTGTTGGAGTCGGTGCTGCCGGGTCAGGGTGGTGCTTTGCATGCCCAAGGCCCGAATGAGCATTGCGCGGTTCAAATACTGCTGCGTCTGAACCTCGAGATCTTCCGTGCAGAGCATCGCGGCAGCAAAGGCCGATCGGCTGGCCCATTGATTTCCCAATGACAGGGCAATGAGGGCCACGCCGCTGATCAGGGTCATGGCGCCAAGCAGGGGGTGAAATAGATATATGCCGACAAAAAATACCGGGATCCAGGGCAGATCGAACAGGGCCAGCAGGGCGGGTGAGGCGATGAACTTTTCAATGGACGTGAGATCTTTCAGCGCGGCTTGCGGCTCTTTGCGCCGCCCGGATTGGGCGCTCTGCATGGCGAGCGAAAAAACCCGCTGATCGAGCTGCGTCAAAAATCGCACAGCTATTCGGGCGGTGATGCGCGCGCGCGTATGGTCCAAACCCCCATGACGGCATAGGCGAGACAGGCCATCAGAGACAAGGCCACGAGCGTTTGCACCGCGCCAGAGGGCAGAACTCGGTCATAGATATGCAACATGTAAAGTGGGCCGGTCAGCAGCAAGAGATTGACGAGAAAACTAAAGATGCCCACGATAAAAAAGAGATGCAGTAATTGGGCACGAACCTGTGCCAACTCACTTCTCTCATATTGATATATGTCATTCATGCCCTAGACCTAGAGGTGCGACGGTGTCGCCGGCTGTAACCGGTTTGCCACAACTTATAAGGGACGTGTGCTTAACGTTTGCCCAATAGAGCACGAGAAACTATTACGAGTTTGAAATCAAAGGTGAGTCCATGATCGAACGGTTGTCAATTTTTGCGGTCGCATCTCTCGTGATGGTTGTTTCTGCCTGTAGCCCCCGTCCGGGTGCTGTGGCGGGTGATCCGTTCGAGCGGGCGAATCGTGACAACCATGCGTTTAACAAAGACTTGGACCGCAAGATCCTGTCGCCGCTTTCCAAAACCTATGCAGATGTCGTTCCAGATCCTGTTGAGGACAGTGTGTCAAATTTCGCCAGCAACCTCAGCTTGCCGGGGAAGGTCGTCAACAACGTGTTGCAGCTGGATTTACCGTCTGCGGCGCGCAATACGACAAGGTTTGTGCTCAACAGTACGGTCGGTGTGGCCGGTCTGTTTGATCCCTCCCAAAAAATTGGGTTTACAGAAAAAGACACTGATTTTGGCGAGACGTTGCAAGGATGGGGCGTGGCTGAGGGCGCTTATTTGGAATTGCCTGTGTTCGGCCCCTCGAACCTGCGTGATGGTTTCGCGCGCTTTGTAGACATGCTCCTGTTGGACCCGGCCGGTCAAATCCTAAAACCGCCTGTTTCTAAGTACCGTACCGTTTCTAACATAGGTGCGATTTTACAAAAAAGACAAATTTATGGTGCCCAGATTGACGAAGTTCTCTATGGTAGCGCCGACAGTTACGCCCAAGCGCGGCTCGTATATCTCCAAAGCCGCCGTTTTGAATTGAAAGACATTGCTAACGATGCCTATATCGACCCCTATGCCGAATTTGAATAAAATAAATATTGCCCGCCGTACTGTGTTATCTGGACTTGCATCCTGCGCCCTGGCCGGCCCTGTCTTTGCTTTGGACAAGCGCACTGCGACCCGATTGGTTGATCAACTGGTGGGAGAGATTAATGCGGCGATAGACTCGGGCATGTCTGAAACCAAAATGATTGGCCGGTTTGAACGCATTTTCTCCGACTATGCCGATGTGAATATCATCGCGCGCTCGGCGCTTGGCCCAGCGGCTCGCTCGGCCAAACCTGCCGAGTTGGAGGCCTATATCGCATCGTTCCGCGGATATATTGCTCGAAAGTACGGCAAGCGGTTTCATGAATTTATCGGTGGTAAAATCGTGGTGACTGGAACCACGGATCGCGGCAAATTTTTTGAAGTGATGACCGTGACCGAATTGCGCGGTTCTGCGCCATTTGATGTGGCCTTCCGGGTGTCTGATCGTTCTGGCCGGAACTTGTTTTTCGATATCATTGTTGAAGGCATCAGCCTGTTGTCCTCGGAACGCGTGGAGATCGGCGCTCTGCTGGATGCGCGCAAAGGCAATATTGCGAAATTGACCCGAGATTTGGCGCGGCTAGGCTAGAGGGCTCCGCGCTCTAGACCGTGACGATTGGCGGATATGATCGACCCCAAGGCCTTTGGGCAGCCTAATTTTGCCTTGAGAACAGTCCGAAAAGAAGCTGCGTGAGGGATTTTGTTTCCGGCTTTTCTGGAGAGCTGTCGATTGGTGAGCGCCCAGCTTCGGGCGGGATGCGATCGCGCAACATGGGCAGCGGGCCGGGTTTGGATTGATCTGTTATGGCCAGCATGGTTTCTCGCCAAATATCGGCCGGGATACTGCCGCCGGTCACGCCTTTGAGAGGTCGGTTGTCGTCATAGCCCATCCAGACGCCAATGACGAAATCAGAGGTAAAGCCAATAAACCAGGCATCCCTTGCCGCTTGGGTGGTTCCGGTTTTACCGGCAATTTCAATGCCGTCAATTTGAGCGCGCTGCCCGGTGCCCGATTGGATCACCTCATGCATCATAAATGTGAGCTCTTGGGCGGTTTGAGTGCGAATAACGCGTTCGCCAATGCCACCTGTGCGGCCCGCTAGGGGCTCACTTTCTCCCAAAAGCCTGAGCGACGTGATGCCATAGGGTTGAACCGATATGCCGCCGTTGAGGATGCCCGCATAGGCACCGGTCATTTCGATCAAGGTGCTTTCGGAGGTGCCAAGGGCCAGAGCGGGCCCATCCGCCAGCGCATCTTGCAGGCCGAAATCCCAGGCAATTTTCTGAACGATATCGCGGCCGATGTGTTCGGAAATCTTCACAGCTGGAATATTGAGCGATTGGGCTAAAGCTTGGGTATAACTCACCTCTCCGGCGAAAGTTTTGCTGTAATTGGAGGGGCTCCAAGCGCCGGATCCGGGGATATTGAGAGTGATCGGCTCATCACGGATGCGATCGAAGGGCGTATGTCCAAGCTCAAGCGCAGCGGCATAGACGAAAGGTTTGAAGGCAGATCCGGTTTGTCGCCGCGCCTGGGTGGCGCGGTTGAACGCCCCGGTCGTGCGCGTGTCGCGCCCGCCGATCATGGCCCGAACGGCGCCCTCTTTGTTCATCACAACAACGGCGACTTCCGCCTTGGAGCTCTTTGAGATCTTGTCATCAAACACCCGGCGTACAGCCTGCTCTGTCGCGGTTTGAATGGTTTGATCCAAAGTGGTTTGGATCAGCACATCTTCCGTGGTGTTGCGGGTGAAATATCTTGGGCCTGTCGTCATGATCCAATCGGCAAAATATCCCCCCGCGCGGGCAGTGGCCGCAGGGCTGAGGGTTGCGGGATTGGCTATCGCGAAACTGGCCTCGGCCGAGGAGAGATAATTTTCCCGCCGCATGAGGCCAAGGACCACTTCCGCACGGGCCTGTGCGCCCTTCAGATTATGGGTAGGTGCCAGCCGGGATGGGGCTTTGAGCAAGCCGGCCAGCATGGCGGCCTCCGCCGCATTCACTTGATTGGCAGATTTTCCGAAATACCTTTGAGCTGCGGCTTCAAAGCCGCGGGCCCCGGCGCCCAATGAGACGCGGTTGAGGTAGATTGTCAGGATCTCATCTTTGGAGTAGCGCAGCTCCATCGCGAGCGAGAAACTTGCCTCTTTGATCTTGCGCCAGAGCGTGGTTCGGCGGCATTGACGCTCATATTCGCGCTCAGAGGGCCATTCATCTGTGTCGAAAGCAACACCCAGGCAGAGCAGCTTTGCAGTTTGTTGTGTGATGGTTGAGCCGCCATGACCAGATAGGGGACCCCGCCCTTCACTCAAGTTGATGCGAATTGCGGAGGCCATGCCGCGGGGGCTGATGCCAAAATGGCGATAAAAACGCCGATCTTCCGTGGCTACGACCGCGGCCTTCAAAAATGGGGAAATCGTTTGAGCGGTGATCATGCCGCCAAATTGATCGCCGCGCCATGCGAAGACCGCCCCTTTGCGGTCCATGAGCGTGACCGACCCGGCCGCGCGCCCGTCAATCATCTCGCCAGCCTCCGGCAGGGTGGACGCGAAATAGGCCACGCCAAGGCCGAGCAACAAACAAACCACCAGCCCAAGCCGCCAGATTAAGGCCCAGAGCATGCGAAAGGGCAGCAAAAAGGCGCGCCAGAGGAGCGCGCGGAGCCGCCCAAACCCTCCCTTGGCGGGGGGCTTTTGCGGGGTTTGTTCCTGTTTTTGCTTGCGGGCTGGCGGCGGTCCTCTGCGATCTGCGACGAGGGGCTTGCTTGGCCCTGAATGTTTTTTTGCCATATGCCTGTTCGTTATTTGCTCTTTTAACGCAGTTTACTGCGCTGGAATGAATTTGTTGAGCCCAGTTTGGCACGCTCGGCGATAATTGACCATCGCCGGCTGTCTTGGCTTTCAATGAGGTTTGGAAATTTAAACCTTCTGGCAGCCGCAATGCCGCCAGAAGCGCGTCATTTTATGACTTTTACTTGAGGGCCGTGGCCAAAGCCTGTGCCAAAATTGGCACGGTATGCGCGTTGAGCCCGGCAATATTGATCCGGCTGTCAACGACCATATACACGCCATTATCCGCGCGAATGGTTTCGACCACTTCAGGAGAAACCCCCAAGCGCGAGAACATGCCGCGATGCTTTGCGATGAAATCGAAACGGTCTGAATTTGTCCGCTGGCGCAGCTCATCGGCCAGCTGTTGGCGCAGGTTGAGCATGCTTAGGCGGGTATCTTCCAGCTCGCTGGACCAGGTGCTGCGTAGCCCGGTATCGCCCAAAATCATCGTAACCAGCCGCGCGCCGTGATCGGGTGGAAAGGAGAAGTTTTGACGGTTCAAAAAGGCCATATTGCCTTGGGTGACTGCCTGAAGTGAGGCGGATGGCGAGATGGCCATTAAAATTCCAGTGCGCTCGCGGTAGATGCCAAAATTCTTTGAGCAGCTGGCTGCAATCAGGCACTCGGGCAATTGGCTGGCAATCTTGCGGGTGAAGCGCGCATCGTCTTCGAGCCCATCTCCGAAGCCTTGATAGGCGATGTCAACAAATGGAATAGCGCCATTGGCCGCTAGGGCTGCGATGATCTGATCTTCTTGCTCTGCGCTTAGGTTTGCCCCGGTTGGATTATGGCAACACCCATGCAGCAAGACGATATCGCCGGCGGGAATGGCTTTGATATCCGCCAGCATGGCGTCAAAATCCACATCGCCCGTTTGCGAGTCAAAATAGCGATACTCTGCCAGGGGCATACCAAGATATTTGACGATGGAAGGATGGTTGGGCCAAGTCGGATTGGACAGCCAAACCGTAGCCCTTGGCGCTGCGATTTTCACCAGCTCAAGAGCTTGGCGCACGGCCCCTGTGCCGCCTGGAGTGGCGACGGCTGAAAGGCGATCTGCGTCCACTGTTCCACCCAGAACCAAATCTATCATCGCCGCAGAAAATGCGGGATCTCCGGCCAATCCGACGTAGGCTTTGGTCTCCTGAGTTTTCCACAAGAGCTCTTCTGCAGATTTGATCGCGCGCATCACCGGAGTTGCGCCTGTGGCGTCTTTATAAACCCCAACGCCGAGGTCGATCTTGGTCTCCCGTGGATCGGCGCGGTAAGCGGCCATGAGGGCCAAGATTTTATCTTGTGGTTGGGCGGTTAGGTTGCTGAGCATCAGCTATCTCCAGTGGCAACATTGAGGGTTGGGAACTGGCCCCATTCGGTCCAGCTCCCGTCATAAAGCGCGTGATCGGTCTTGCCGATGCGTTCGAGGGCCAGCGATAACACGGCAGCCGTGACACCAGATCCGCAGGTTGTAATCGCAGGCTTGGATAAATCCACCCCAGCTTTGCGAAACTCTTCGTTCAGCTCGGCTGTGGTTTTCATCGTATGATCACCGTTGAGAACTTGGGTGAAGGGAAGATTTTTTGAGCCTGGAATATGGCCGGCCCGCAAGCCTTGGCGCGGTTCCGGCGCATCTCCGCGAAACCTTGCGGCGGCGCGGGCGTCAATAATCTCATGATCGCGCAATTTGGCGGCATGGGCGACCTGTGTGACGTCGCGCACCATATGGGGGCGCGGTTGCACGGTCATGTGGCGATCGCGAATGATTGGGGCGCCTGTGTCGACCGGATTGCCATCTGCAATCCATTTTGGCAGGCCGCCATCCAGAACGGCAATTGAATCATGCCCCATCATGCGAAAGAGCCACCAGACCCGCGCGGCTGAAAACAGGCCCTTAGAATCATAGACCACGATTTGATGCCCATCGCCAACACCCAGGGCGCGCACACGAGACATGAATTTTTCAACCGGCGGCACCATATGCGGCAGGCTGGAGCGATGATCGGAAATATCATCGATGTCAAAGAACCGTGCGCCCGGAATATGGCCTATTTCAAATTCAGCGAAACCATTGCGGTCTTCGTTTGGCAAATGCCAGCTTGCATCCAGAACGCGCAGGTCGGGATGTTTCAAATTGTTCTTGAGCCATTGTGTCGAGACAAGTGTCTTGGGATCGTCTTGTGCCATGCAGCCCCCTTGGGATGGCTTTGGATTTAACGGCTGCGGGGCAACAAAACAAGAGGGGCAAGGCCTATAGTTTGCAGCTGCGGCGCTTTAGATGCCTTGCTTCAAGAGACGTTGTTTTTGCCGGCCCCAGTCGCGTTTGGCCTCAGTGGCGCGTTTATCATGGTTCTTTTTGCCCTTGGCGATGCCCAATTTGATTTTCACCCGGCCCACATGGTTGAAATACATCACCAATGGCACAAGCGTCATTCCCTCGCGTTGCGTGGCATTCCAAAGCCGCGACAGCTCGCGTTTGGAAACCAGCAATTTGCGACGACGCTTTTCCACATGACCCCAGGTCTGTGCTTGCTCATAGGGGGCGATATAGGAGTTCACCAACCACAGCTCCCCCTCTTCAACCGCCGCGTAGCTTTCGGCGATGTTGCCAGATTTCTCCCGCAGAGATTTCACCTCCGACCCCATGAGCATGACGCCGCATTCGATATCGCTCTCAATCGCATAGTCGTACCGCGCGCGGCGGTATTCAGCGATGATTCGATAATTGGGATCTGATTTCGTTTGGGCCATGATGCCGCCTATATAGGTAGGGCAGATCGGCTTGCCAATGGGCCAGCCGAGTATTGCGCAAGCAAGATCCCCAAACCACGTTAATGGCTTGGGGGCAGTGGGCTTAGTCGATCAAACCCGCATAGCGCAGGGCGGCGTCCATGGCGGATTTGGCGTCATCGCTCAAGCCAACCAAAGGTGAGCGCACCTCTTGCGTGCACAGCCCCAACTTGGACAGACCGTATTTGGCGCTGACCAGACCGGGTTCTTGGAATGTGGCGAGATGCAGCGGCATCAAATTATCGGTAATTTTGAGCGCGGTTTCATAATCGCCAGCCAAAGTGGCCTCTTGCATTTGCGCGCAAAGCGCCGGGGCCATATTGGCCGTCACCGAGATACACCCGATGCCGCCATGGGCGTTGAAGCCTAGGGCCGTTGCATCTTCGCCCGAGAGTTGGACAAAATCTTCACCGCAGGTAAGGCGCTGTTTTGGAACGCGCGACAGATCCCCTGTGGCATCTTTGACGCCAATGATATGTTTGTGAGCGGCCAGCTCGCCCATGGTTTCAACACTCATATCCACCGCGGAACGGCCGGGGATATTGTAGATGATTATATCCATGCCGCAGTCGGCCGCGGCCAGAAAATGTGCCTTCAACCCGGCCTGCGTGGGTTTGTTGTAATAGGGGGTTACCACCAAAGCCGCAGTGGCGCCCGCCTCTTTGGCCGCTTTGACCAGGCGCACGGTTTCGGCGGTATTGTTGGAGCCTGCACCGGCAATCACCGGAACCCGTCCGGCCGCCTGGGCAACCACAACTTCCACAACCCTGTCATGCTCTTCATGGGTCAAGGTCGGGCTTTCCCCGGTTGTGCCCACTGGCACCAACCCATGGCTGCCTTGGTCAATATGCCAATCGACCAGCTTCTTGAGCGCATCAATATCCACTTTGCCGTTTGCAAACGGCGTGACAAGTGCAGGCAGAGATCCTGTAATCATAGCGCTTCCTTTCATCTGGGGCATGAGTGCCCGGGCAGTCGTCGGCGGACACTAGCTTGCCGCGCCGGATTTGCCAAGATTTGCGATTGAAAGTTTTTGTCTCAGAGCGCAAGTTGGGCGCTATGCGTATTATCCTTTTTCTTGTGGTCACTTTGTGTTTTGCAACCTCGGCCTCGGCACAAGACGCGGCGGCGCTGGCCTCTGTGCGTGCGGCCTATGCGGCGCAAGCGAAGGGCAAATGGGACGAGGCGCTGCGTCTGGCGGCGCCGGCAGGGCAGGTGGCTGTTGATCTCATTCAATGGGATCGTCTGCGCGCTGGGCGTGGTCAATTTTCACAAGCCATTGAGTTTTTGCACCGCCGCCCCGATTGGCCGGGTCTACCCTATTTGCGAAAGCGCTCTGAGGCCACTATTGAGGCCGATGCCGCGCCGCAGGATGTGATTGCCTTTTTCTCGGACACTCCGCCGAAGACCGCGAAGGGCTCTTTGCGACTGGCGCAGGCGCTCCATAAAACGGGGCAGAAGGCGGCAGCAATTACAGCGGCCCAATGGGGCTGGAGCAGTTTCAGCATGCTGAGGAGCCTCGAGGACGAGTATCTCGAGATGTTTGGGCCGCATTTGGAAAGCCTGCATGACTCACGCTTGGATCAGTTGCTCTGGCAGGGCGATGTGACCGGTGCTGAACGATTGCTTGAGCGCGTCAACGCTGGGCAGGCGCATTTGGCCAAGGCTCGAATAGCGCTGCAAAAGAAAGAAAACGGCGTCACGCCTCTGCTGGCCAATGTGCCCAAACCCCTGAAATCCGATCCCGGGTTGGCCTATGACCGGTTTCAATGGCGCCTTGCGCGCGGGCTAAGGGATGGCGCCATCGATCTGATGTTGCAACGATCCTCCTCCGCCCTGGCTTTGGGACGACCGGCGAAATGGGCCAGCCGGCGCATGTCCTTTGCGCGGGATTTCCTGTGGGATGGGGATTATGCAAAGGCCTATGATCTGGCCGCAAATCACCATTTGGCGCCGGGAGATGACTATGCGGCCCTAGAGTGGCTGGCGGGCTTTATCGCTTTGCGAAAATTGAAGCGCCCTGAGACGGCTTTGGTGCATTTCAAAAACCATGGATCAGCTGTGGGCAGCGAAATTTCACTGGGCCGCACCTATTATTGGCAAGGTCGGGCCTTGAGGGCCATGGGCCAAGCGGACAAGGCGCAGCAGGCCTTTGTCCAAGGCGCGGGCTATCAAACCTCGTTTTATGGATTGCTGGCCGCCCAAGAGGCGCGCCTGCCGATGCAATCCAGTTTAGCCGGAAATGAGCTGGTAACAGAGTGGCGGCGGGTAGAGTTTGTGAAGTCCAGCGTCTATGAGGCTGGGATCTTGTTGATTCAGGTCGATCGTTCGCGGTTTGGCGTGCGATTTTTGACCCATTTGGCCGAAAGTCAAAGCCCGCAGGGGCTCGCGCAAATGGGGCGCATGGCCGAAGAGCTGGGCCACCCTTATCTGGAGCTCATGCTGGGCAAGCGCGCCTCGCGCTATGGCACGATGATGGAGCGGCATTTCTATCCGCTCACCTCCCGACTGATGCGGCCCGACACAATCGCGCCCGAGTTGGCTTTGGCGATTGCGCGTCGGGAAAGCGAATTTTTTGCCGGTGCAATCTCAGGGGTTGGGGCGCTGGGCTTGATGCAGGTCATGCCTCGAACAGCCAAGGAAATGGCGGGCAAGCTGGGGATAGGCTATTCGCGCAGCAGGATGCTCAAAGATCCAGATTACAATGCGACAATCGGCATTCGGTATCTTGAGGAGCTGACCGAAGAATTCGGCAACAGCCCCGTCCATATTGCCGCCGCCTATAATGCAGGCCCCAGCCGCGCCCATGCTTGGACGGCCAAACTTGGAGATCCGCGGTCGCCAGAGGTAGATGTGATCGATTGGATTGAGCAAATTCCGTTTAGCGAGACTCGCAATTACGTCATGCGGGTGACGGAAAGCCTGCCCAATTATCGTGCGCGTCTGGCGGGGCAGGCGGTGCCTTTGCAGTTTTTGCAGGAACTGAAAGGTGCCTATAACCCAGAGCCGATTTTTGCCGCTCCCGCGGTTTCTCTGCGCCCGGTCAGCCGGTAACGCCGTCGCCCCACAACCGCCCAGGTGCTGCCTTAGCAGCGCGCGGCTTAGCTTTTGGCCACTCTTGCGCGCCAGAGGGTGAACAGTCCGGCAGCGACAACCAAAAGAGCGCCGATGGCCACATTCGGACGCACCACCTCACCAAAAACCAAAACGCCGATGGAGGCGCCGAACACCAATTGCAGATAGGTGAAGGGTTGTACGGCGCTGGCCTCGGCCACCTCATAGCAGCGAATGAGCAGCCAATGCCCCACGGACCCAGTGCAGCACAGGCAGAGCATCAAGCCCCAGTCGCTGGGGCTCATATTCTCAAAATGAAAAGCGCCAATGACACTCATCAACAGGCACCCCATGACGCCGGTCCAAAAGAAACTGGTTGCGGTGCTGTCGAGGCGAGCGACATAGCGCGTGAGCAGGCTATAAAGGGCGAACATGAAAGCCGCGAAAAAAGGAATGATCGCATAGGGGGAGAAGACCCCGAAGCCCGGCTTTAAGATCACCAAAACCCCGCAAAACCCCACGGCAATCGCGAGCCAACGCCGCCAACCGACTGTCTCGCCGAGAATGGGGCCCGAGAGCGCTGCGACGATGAGCGTATAGGCTGAGAAAATTGCCAGGCTTTCCACCATACCGAGCAGGGTAAAGCCGGTGACCATCACGCAGATTTCTGCGGCCAAGAGCACCCCGCGGAAGGCCTGAAGTGCGGGCTGTTTGGTGCGCGCCGCATTGCGCAATCCCCCGGCTTGTTTGGCCGAAACAGTCATGACGAAAGCGGCAAAGAACCAGTAGCGCACCATGACAACCATATAGACGTTGTAGGTCGAGGAGAGGTGCAGGCTCAAACCATCTTGCAGCGCGAAGATCATGGTGGTCGCAACCATGAGCAGAACGCCAAGCCGTGTATTGGTGCCGGCACTCACGGTTTAAATCCCTGCGTCATGTGTCTTTTGCGGCCAAAGCCAGGGCAACGGGTGACCTCAAATCCACCCGCTTGCAACCCGCGGCGGACAAAGCCTGCGGCCGTATAGGTGGCGCAGCTTCCGCCCGTTTTGGTATGTGCGGCGACCTCGGCCATGAGGCTGGCTTCCCAAAGCTCTGGGTTTTTGGCAGGAGAAAACCCATCTAAAAACCAAGCATCTGCCTGGCCTGACCATTCGGGCAGGGTGTCGCGGGCGTCTCCCAAAATCAACTCAAAGTGCAGATCAGGCAGGGTGATGCGGCTGCCCCACAGGGGGGCCAATTCTCTGGCGAGCTCTTGTAGCGGGGCAAAGGCTTTATGGGCTGCGATCATTTGATCTGGCGACAAAGGGAAGGCTTCAAAGCTCGTGTAGTGCAAAACACCGAACTGCCCTGATCGTCGCCAAGCGGCCAAGGAGACTAACAGGTTCAACCCCGTGCCAAACCCCAATTCGGCGATATGGAATCCATCGCAATAGCGCTCGGGCAGATGATTGCCTGCGAGAAACACATGCTCGGTTTCCGCCAGCCCATCGTCGAGCGAGAAGTAAGGGTCATCAAATTTTGTGGAGAAGGGCGTGTCTGCGCGCCATTCTATGCTATGGGGCTGGTGGTTGAGCATGGTCTACCCTAAGTATTTTCACGACCATGCAGAAGGGCGATGATTTTGGCAACTGCTGATGTAACGATTCTCGGGGCCGGAGTGTTTGGTCTGTCGATTGCGTTCTGTGCCGCGCAACGGGGGGCGCGGGTGCGGGTGATTGATCCCAATGGTGTGGCGCAGGGGGCCAGTGGCGGGCTGGTTGGAGCTTTGGCGCCCCATACGCCCGATCTATGGCTGCCCAAAAAGCAATTCCAGCTGGAAAGCCTGCTGCTTGCCCGTGAATTTTGGCCTGAGGTGGAGCGGATATCGGGTCTGCCGACCGGCTATGCCAATCATGGGCGGCTGCAACCGATCAATGAAGAAAGATTGATTGCTCTTGCGCTATCACGCATTGGAGATGCTGAGACAAATTGGGGTGATGCGGCGGTTTGGGAGGTCATTTCAGCCAGCAAAGCCGGGCCTTGGGCGCCCCCTTCTGCATCGGGGCAGCTGGTGCGTGATACGCTTTCGGCCCATATTCACCCGCGTCAGGCCACCAAAGCTCTGGGGCAGGCGGTGTTGGAGCTTGGCGGGGTGATCACAGCCGCGGGTGCACGCCAAGGTGCGATTGTGGATGCGCGTGGCTGGCGCGGCTTGCTCGAGTTGTCACAAGTTCTTGGCACAGAGATCGGCAATGGGGTTAAGGGGCAAGCGGCCTTGTTAGATCTGGCCCGCCCCGGTGCGGCGCAGCTCTTTGCAGAGGGGCTGCATGTGGTGCCGCATTTGGATGGCACAGTGGCCATTGGATCGACCAGTGAGCGGTATTTTAAGTCTCCAGATCAGACCGACGGCCAGCTTGATGACTTGATTGCCAAGGCCAAGCGATTATTTCCTGAGTTGCGCTGCGCCCCTGTTATCGAACGCTGGGCCGGGGTGAGGCCCCGGGCTTTTTCCCGCGCGCCTATGTTGGGCCAGCATCCGGTTCATTCGGATTGGTTTATCGCCAATGGCGGGTTTAAAATTGGCTTTGGGATGGCTCCAAAGATTGCGCAAGTGATGACCGCGCTTATCTTGGATGGTGAGGATCAGATCCCGGATGATTTTAGAGCGGCGGCAAGTTTGAGGCGCAAAAATGATACATAAAACTCCCCCCATAGTTGCCAGCCTAGATCACCTGGTCTTGACGGTGACGGATGTGGCTGCAAGCGTCGCGTTTTATCGCGACATCTTGGGACTGCAGCCGCTTGAATTTCAAGCGGCTGATGGCAGCCGGCGTTGGGCCTTGGCCTTTGGCGCGCAAAAAATCAATTTGCATCCGGCACAAGCCCCTTTTGCGCCCCATGCGGCAGAGCCGCGGGCCGGGGCGGCGGATCTGTGCTTTTTGTCGCCAATCCCACTGGATGAATGGTCCGCATATTTCGAAGCCTGTGGGCAAAGGGTGCTAGATGGGCCTGTCCAGCGCAGTGGGGCGCTTGGTCCAATTGTCTCGCTTTATATCCGTGACCCGGATGGAAATCTTCTGGAAATTGCCAACCAGATTTAGAAGAATTCCTGGAGTGGCCCCTATGTGCGGTCGCCTTGGTAGGGCAGGAAAGCCTCAATCGCTGCAGTGGCAATGACGATGACATTGCCGGTATCTGGATTGGTCACATTTTGCCCCCCAAAAACGGCGCGCACCTCGGCGCGACCGCGTGGCAGGGTTTCTGCCAGCGCTTTTGTGTCCACTTGCGCCGGGTCTTGGACACCTATGGTCACCTGAACACGCATCTCTTGCGGGGTAAGGCCAAGCGTGGGTTCCAGGGCTTGGAACATCGGAATAGCGGAATGGCGAAAAGCGTCTTCAATCGCGCGGCCTGCGGCTTTGGTATAATCCTGACCATATTGATCATTGCCTATGCCCATTTCGATAATGAATCTTTGATCGCTCATGAGGCCACCTTCAAATCTAAGGAAACAGAAATCGCGACATTTGCCATCACCGTGGGCAGCCCATCTGGCCGCGGCACATCAAGACCACCCGGGACGACTGTGACCTGCACTTGCCCATAGGGGAAGATCTCTGCCACGGCGTTGACATCTACTGAAGCGGGATTTTGAACGGCCACTTCCACATCAATCAGCATATCCTTTTTGGCCTTGCCGAATAATTCTGCCAGGTTGATCGAATTGTGCCACAGCGCGTCCTTGACGCCGCGCACTGCCGCTTGTGTGTAATCTTGCCGGCGCAGGGAGGCGCCCATGCCAAACTCTGTCAGCAATCGTTTTACGGCCATGGTCATGCCCTCACTTTATTTTAAAATTCAACGCCGATTTGCGCCTTGATGCCTGAACGGAAGGGGTGTTTGATCAGCTCCATTTCCGTCACCAAATCGGCCGCTTCAATCAAATCTGCATGGGCGTTGCGCCCAGTGAGCACCACATGGGTCATGGGCGGTTTTTCATCGCGCAAAAAGGCGATGACCTCCTGGATATCAAGATAGTCATAACGCAGAGCGATATTGATCTCATCCAAAAGCACCATGTGATTGCTTTCATCCCTGATCAGCTCTTTGGCTTTGGCCCAAGCGGCCTGCGCCATTTCGGTGTCGCGGGTTTTGTCTTGGGTTTCCCAAGTGAATCCCTCGCCCATGGTATGAAAGGCGCAAAGATCGGTGAAATGCTCTAAGATTAGATCCCGCTCGCCCGTGCTCATTCCGCCTTTGATGAACTGCACCACGGCACATTTACGCTTATGAGCAATGTGGCGGAAAATCATATTGAAGGCTGCGGAGGATTTGCCCTTGCCCTTGCCGGTATGGACGATCACCAAGCCTTTTTCATCCGTCTTGGTTGCCATGATCTTGTCACGCGCGGCTTTTTTCTTAGCCATTTTCATGGCATGGCGATCAACATCTTCACTCATGGTGGGCTCCTGTAATTTTGCGTCAGTTTATCGCCTTGGGGGAGGGACGCAAGCAAGGCTTTGTTAACCATGTCTTGGCAGTGTCGGTTTATGCGCTTTCTTTGGATGCTCCTGCCGCTTTTGGCCTGCAATACGCCTTCCTTTGAGTTTTCCGGTGTGCCGGCGCAGCGGGTGATCGTCGGTAAATCGGTTTTCGATGTGCGCATGGTTGGGGATCGGGCCGAAGCGATCCGTATCAATCGCGAATGGGCGCCAAGTTTGAACTATACAGCCGCTCGGTTCGCCCGCGCATTTGAAGCGGCCAGCGGTTGCAAACTGCGTCCCTATTCCATGCAGGGCGACCAGGTTGTAATGCAGGCACGGCTGAAGTGCGACATCCCGCGGCGCAGCAACCCTTTGCCGCAACGGCGCTCACTGGATTGCAGCATCTTTGAGACCACGCCGGGGGTTATGATTTGTGACGAAATTTATCCGGTGGCGGTGCCGGGCGGGTAATGCGCGCTTTTGTGCTGCGTAGTCAGGACACCAAATGGCAGGCGGTGCGATGCCCATTGTCGTCTGATATCAACGCGGGCTCCTGCTGATGGCAGAGCTCTTGCGCCACTGGGCAGCGATTGGCGAAGCGGCAGCCTTTGGGCAGGTTTACCGGGTCCGGTGGATCGCCTGGGATCAAAATGCGTTTTTGGCTGGCCCGTTTCACCCGGTCGACGGTGGGAACCGCAGAGAGCAGCGCTTGCGTATAGGGATGGCGCGGCGCTGTGAACAAACTCATGCGGTCTGCATGCTCAACGATCCGGCCCATATACATCACCGCGATGCTGTCACTCATGTGCTGCACCACGCCGAGATCATGGCTGATAAATAAATAGGTCAAGCCAAAGTCTTTTTGCAGTTTGCGCAGCAGGTTCAATATTTGCGCCTGCACCGCCACATCCAAGGCGGATACGGGCTCATCGCAGATAATTAACTCGGGCTGGGTGGCCAGAGCGCGTGCAATGCCAATGCGTTGGCGTTGACCGCCTGAGAATTGATGCGGGAAAAGCCGTTGTTGTTCGGGCCGCAGACCCACCGCTTGGAATAAACCCTCAACAATCTGGGTTTTCTCTGCCGCCGACTTGTTGGATAGGCTGTCTAAAGGCTCGCGTACAATCGCCTCCGCCCGCTGGCGCGGATTGAGGCTGGAATAGGGGTCTTGGAAGATGAATTGCACTTTTTGGCGGAAGGCGCGTAGGTCCTCGTCTTGGGTTTGTAGCACATCTTCACCGCCAAGGCACACTGAGCCACTATGCGCTTTAACCAAGCGCGCAACAGCCAGCGCAGCCGTCGTTTTGCCCGATCCGCTTTCGCCAACAATGGCGAGGGTTTCGCCTTTTTTGACGGCAAAGGAGATGTCATCGACCGCATAGAGATAGGATTTCTTGCCCCAGCCGCCGCCGCGCTTGACTTCAAATCTGACGGTGAGATTGTCGACATTCAAAAGATCAGACATCACAGCTCCTCCGCATGCCAGCAATCGGCGGATTGCGCATTGGCGAATTCCTTCGGCTTTGGCCGGCCGGCCAAACAGGCCTCTGTGAGATAGCGACAGCGGGAGGCAAAGAGGCATTGGTCTTTGCCAAATTCTCGCAGGCTGGGCACAATACCGGGCACCTCTACCAAATCATGACGGGTTGAGCTCAATTCGCTTTGAATATGCGGCACGCATTCAATCAACCCTTTGGTATAAGGGTGACGGGGGTGATCGATGATCTGATCGACCGGTCCCAACTCAGCCTTGCGTCCCGCATACATGACGATCATCCGCTCCGCCATTTCCGCAACCGCGCCCATGTCATGGGTGATCAAAATAATGGCCGCACCGGTTTGCTTGCGCAAATCGCCCAGCAGATCAAAAATTTGCGCCTGAACGGTGACATCCAGCGCCGTTGTCGGCTCGTCCGCGATCAAAATTTTGGGGGCACAGGCCAGAGCCATTGCGATCATCGCCCTTTGCCGTTGCCCGCCGGACATTTGAAACGGGTAATCGCCGGCGCGGCCCTTGGGGTTGGGGATGCGCACCGCATCCAATAGCGCGATGGCCTGTTCCCAGGCCGCTTTGCGTGAGAGTCCTTGATGCGCGCGCAGCACTTCTGCAATTTGCTCCCCGATGGTCAGTACCGGATTGAGGGAGGTCATTGGCTCTTGGAAAATCATAGAGATGTCATTGCCGCGAATTTTGCGCAGTCGGGCATCGCTGGCCTGTGCCAGGTCCTCGTCTTCAAACAAAATATGCCCGCTGGCAATACGGCCAACATTGGCGGGTAAAAGCCCCATGAGCGCCAATGCCGTCATCGACTTGCCGCAGCCGCTTTCGCCGACAAAGCTTAGGGTTTCGCCCGCGTTTAAGCTGAAGGAGAGATCATCGATGACAGGGGCAACCCCGTCGCGTGTGGTCAATTCAATGGTGAGGTTTTGAACGTCTAAAAGTGGGCGCATCATCTTTGCCTCAACTTTGGGTTCAGCGCGTCGTTCAACCCATCTCCAACCAAAGAAATCGCCAGCACCGTCACAAAAATAGCAACGCCGGGGATGGTGACCGTATAGCCTGCATCCAGAATATATTGGCGATTGGAGCCAATGATTTGCCCCCAGCTGACGACATTGGGATCGGTCAGGCCAAGGAAAGACAGGCCCGCTTCAAAAAGGATTGCCGATCCGACCATAAGCGCCGATTGCACGATGATCGGCGGAAGGGCGTTGGGCAGGATCACGCGAAACATCAGTTTCATGTTGGACGCGCCCGAGGCCCGCGAGGCCATAACATATTCCAGCTCGCGGATGCGCAGAAATTCTGAGCGCGTGATCCGAGCCACGGCGGTCCAGCTGACGATGCCTATGGCAAAGGTGATCATCGGCAGCGAGGCTCCGAAGAGCGCCACCAAGACCATCGAAAACAGCAAGGTTGGCAACACTTGGAAAAATTCCGTGATCCGCATGAGCACCTCTTCCACAATTCCGCGATAAAACCCGGCAAGGGCGCCCACTGTGACGCCAATGATCACAGTCATCAGCGCCGCCGAAAGGCCGATCATCAGGGATACTTTGGCGCCATTGATGATCATCGCCAACAGATCGCGTCCGAGATAGTCGGTGCCCAGCAAGAACCCTTCCTCGCCGGGAGGGGAGAACGGCGCCCAGACCATTTCGAAGGGATCTGTGGGATAGAGCGCAGGGCCAAAGATCGCGCCGAAGGTGATCAGGATGAGAAGCGCCAAAGCGGCAACAGCGGCCGTATTCTTGCGAAACATCGCCCAGCTTTCTGTAACAGGGTGCTGGGCCTGCGGCGTTTCTTCTTCGTGGATTTCTGGACGGGTCATTTGCGGCCTCCCACGCGTGGATCGACAAGCCGCAGCGCCAGATCGGTGAGCAAATTTCCGACAATCACCACCAAAGCTGAGAAGAAAAGAATGCCAAGAATTGTGGGCGTATCGCGGGCGATGATGGATTGGAAGGCGAGGGTGCCAAGGCCTGGCCAGCTGAATACAGCCTCGACCAGCACCGCGCCCGAGAGCACTGCGGAAAACTGCAGGCCCGCCAAGGTTATCACCGGTGAGAGCGCATTTTTCAGCGCATGTTTATAGACCACCTGATGATCGCTTAGGCCTTTGGCCTTGGCGGTGCGAATGTAGTCGGAGCCCAAGACTTCCATCATTGAGGCGCGCGATAGGCGCGAATAGAGCGCGAGAAAGATGGAGCCAAGTGTGACGGCGGGCAGAACCAAATGCCGCGCAACATCCACAAAATGGGTCCAAAATCCACCTTCCACGGTCACGTCACGCATGCCAGCGACCGGGAACCAATGCACGTTGAGCGAAAAAGTGATGAGCAGCAAAATACCGGTCCAAAAGACGGGGGCGGAATAGCCAAACAGCGCCAGGAATGTCACGACATAGTTGGAGATGCCTTTGGGCTTGCGCGCTGAGATGACACCCAGAACAACGCCGATGATTAGGGCGGCAATCTGCGCCGTAAGGACCAAGAGCAACGTGGCTGGCAGGCGTTCAAGGATCAATCGGCTGACTGGTTGATTGTAAAAGAACGAATAGCCCAAATCAAACTGAGCCACATTGGCAATGTATTTTCCCAGCTGCACGATGAAGGGTTGATCAAGCCCGTAGCTCACGCGGATCTCATCAAGAATTTCTTGATCTGCCCCGCCCATAGATTGGCTGATGGTATCGGCCACATCGCCAGGCGCCAGATGCATGAGTGAGAAATTCAGCACCAAGACCGCAAACAGCAATGCGGCGGCATAGAGAACGCGGATGATAATGGTGCGTAAAATGCCCAAAGTCTTCGCCTTACTTGAAAAGATGCGCGGGCCGGTTTTGCGCGGCCCGCGCGGGGGAGGTTACTTTTTGAGGTAGGTCATATCAATCGGTGTTGATGTGCCCCAAATGCCCAGCGGTGGATTGCCCACATTGTCGTTATAGACGGTGTGATAGGGCAGGGTGTTTGTGTGATAAACAGGCACCTCATCTGCGATGATCTCTTGGAACTCTGCATATAGTGCCGTGCGCTTGGCGGGGTCTGTTTCCACCGCTGCCATGGCGATCAGCTCATCGACACGGGCGTTGGAATAGCCCTGCGTATTGGACCAAACACCTTTGGCAATATTGTCGGAGGAATAGGTCCGGTGGACGCCAATCACAGGATCACCCCAGTTAAACACTGTATCCCAGGACATATCGAAGTCCATTTCTCCCATGCGGGCCGCCCAGGTGGGGAAATCAGCAGAGGCGCGGACTTCTACATCGATGCCGACCTTCTTCAAGGCTGCTTTGACATATTCAACCTGTGGCTTTACGCCGGGCCAGCCAAAATCAATTGTCAGGCTAAAGCGCGAGTCGCCCTGCATTGGATAGCCCGCGGCATCGAGCAAGGCCCGTGATTTATCCAGGTCGAGATCGTAGCCTTCCACATTGGCATTGTAAAATGGGCTGTCGGGATGGATGCCAGTTTTGGAATCCGAGGCCGTGCCCTGCATCAAAGCCTTGTGGATGAAGTTCTTGTCGACCGCATAGGCAATGGCCTTGCGCACATTAACATCGGCTAATGGACCTTTTGTGGTGTTCATCGCCAGCCAATCAAGCGGACCAATGCCGCCATAACCTTCATCGGTTACGGTCAGGCTGTCGACTTTCTTAAGGCGGTTGATGATGCGGGGCAGAGACTCGAAGGCGCCCATATGAACCTCGCCATTCTCATAAGCGATGGCCCGCGCGGCCGGGTCGGTGATGATCCGCATGACCACCTTGTCGAGATAGGGCCGGCCTTCAATGAAAAAGTCATCAAATCTTTCCAGGATCACATGTTCGCCAGATTTATACTCAACCAGTTTGAATGGGCCAGAGCCAACAACGTTTTCGGTGTTGCGGGGGTGGGTTTTCGGGTCTTGTCCATCGCCATAGATATGCTTTGGAATAATGGCCATCAATTGTCCGGACATGGCGAGCATCAGCGCCGGATGCGGCTTGCTGAGGTTCAGCACTGCCGTATGGGCATCGGGCGTATCAACGGACACGACTGGAGCAAACATAGATTTGAACGGGTGATGGGCTTTGATCGTATCGACGGAAAAGGCCACATCTTCAGATGTGATCGGCGTGCCATCATGGAACACCGCATTATCGACGAGGTTGAGAGTGACGGTCAGACCATCCTCGCTCACGTCCCAGCTTTTGGCAAGATAGGGCTGTGGGGTCCAATCTTCGTCATAGCGCAGGGGCGCGGCAAACAATTGTGCACCAGGGTAGCCGGTCACGATGCCCGATTGCACCGCAGGATTGAGGTTGCGCACATTGGTTGCCATGACTGTGATCAAGGTGCCGCCCTTGCGTGGGGCATCCTCTGCAATGGCTCCACTGGCCAATATGGCGACAGCGGCGGTCGCCGTGAGCATGGATTTTAAGATATGTTTCATTGTTGGACCTCCGAGTTATTTTTGCTTTTTATTGAGCCAAGCCTAGACCAAGGTGTTTTTTACAGAAAACAGATTAATTGGTCTTCCTTACTACAATTTTTAGAGGTTTATGGTGGCGGTGCCATCATGAGCCAAGCCTCCAGATCTCTGATTTTAAGCTTTAATAAACCTCTGCAAAGCAACCCGCCCAGCTGTCGCGCCAAGCGGTGGGTTATGTTTAGATCTGCCCTAGGTGGGTGCAGAGACTGTGCAGCTGTCAAATACCCCCTCGTCGCGCAGCTGCGTGCAGATCTTGATAAAGGAGCGTACGTTTTTAGGTTGGCGCAGATTGCTGAGCGTCGCGATGCCGAAAACCGGCACGTGAGAGGAGTCTGATATGGGCACGGCGCTAAATCGGCTGTCTTTTGCGCTATAGGTGCGTGGCCGGATGTTTAACAAAGTATAGCCAAAATCTCCTTCAACCAAGGCTTGGGCAATTTCTGAGGATCTTGTGGAATGGGCCAGGTCAGGTTCCAAGCCGCGGGTCCGGAACAACCCCAGAAAATAGTCGCGCGTATAGGGCAGGTCGAGCATGATCATGGGTCTTTTGCTCAATTGCTCAAAGGAAATTGCCGGCAGCTGGCTGGCCGTATCTGATTTGGAGATTAGGGCATAGGGTGGAGCAGGGAAAAGCGGCTCAAAGGCCTGTGCCGGAGGCACATGCCGGTCATAGGTGAAGACCAAATCAACTTCGCCGTTGTCCAGATAATCTAAGATTGCCATCATATTGCCCTCCATCACTTTCACGGAAATACCAGGAAAATTTTCGGTGATCGATTTCAAGATTGGCGGCAAAAACGTCGGTGCAGCGGTGGCGTAGCAGGCAATACGCACCAAACCGGCGTCATCTCCGCCTTGCGATTGCAATTCGGACTCGAACTGCCGGGTTTGGTTTAA
This sequence comes from Planktomarina temperata RCA23, assembly GCF_000738435.1. Classification (NCBI taxonomy): domain Bacteria; kingdom Pseudomonadati; phylum Pseudomonadota; class Alphaproteobacteria; order Rhodobacterales; family Paracoccaceae; genus Planktomarina; species Planktomarina temperata. Next base: position 396,010 of record NZ_CP003984.1, read on the forward strand.
ATAGGTGCGGATCAGCTGCAAAGCCTCGCGGCCCGCAGATGTTGGGGTGATGCCCTTGGCAGGGGTGCGGACGAATAATGCATAGTCCAACGAGGCTTCCAATGCATCAATCGACGCGGTGATCGAGGATTGCGATATCGAAACTTCAACGGCGGCCTTGGCGATGGATCCAAGCCGCCCTGCTGCCTCGACATAGCGCAATTGTTTGAGTGTGAAATTCAACCGACCATTCCCCCAAAAAAAAGTTCATTGAGGACAGTTAAATCTATTTTTCCAAATAATAAAACCTCTTTACCTTTTTCCGTGACCGTCAAATTGCAAGGTGACCCATGTCCGAAACGATCGTTTACAGTGCCAAAAAAATCATCACCATGAACCCCAGTCGCCCGGAGGCCACTCATGTGGCCGTGCGTGATGGGCGTATTTTGGGAGCGGGCAGCCTCTCTGAATTACAGACTTGGGGCGACGTCAGGCTCGATGAGCGTTTCAAAGACAAGGTGTTGATGCCTGGATTCGTAGAGGGTCATGCACATGTTATGGAAGGGTCTTTGTGGAGCAAAGTCTATTGTGGCTGGTTTGATCGCGCCGACCCCGATGGTAAACTCTGGTCTGGGGTGAAAAGCGTCGATGCGGTCGTTGAACGTTTGCGGGCGGCGGAAGCCGCGCTTGAGGATCCCGCCGCGGCCGTCTCGGGGTGGCAGTTGGACCCGATCTATATGGACAATATCACCGTGACCCGTGCTGATCTTGATCGGGTCTCAACCACCCGGCCTGTTGGGGTCCTGCATGCCTCTGGCCATATTATGAATGTGAATACCAAAGCGCTTGAACTGGCCGGCATGATGAAGACTGGGCATAATCACCCCGGCATCCCCTTGGGCGCCGATGGTTTACCCACGGGCGAGCTCAAAGGACCCGAGGTGATGACACCCGTTGGCCCCTTTGTTGGTTTTGAGCGCAATCTTCTGGACGCCGATGAGGCTGGCCTGCGCAATTTCGCGAAACTCTGCGTGCGTACAGGCACAACCACGATCACAGACCTTGCCTCGCGTATGGATGAGGACACTGTTGATATGATGCTGCGTGTCACCAGTGAGCCGCACTATCCCATACGTCTCATGCCGTTTCGCTTTTTTCTCGGCCTGTCTGCGCCGGAGCTGGTTGAGACCGTCTTGGCGATGAAAAAAAGAGCCACGGATCGGTTGCGTTTGGGGCAAATTAAAATTGTGGCGGATGGTTCGATCCAAGGGTTTTCCGCTCGGTTGCGCTGGCCCGGTTATCACAACGGTGCGCCGAACGGGCTTTGGTATATCGCACCGGAGCATCTGTCAGAGCTATTGCATTTGGCCTTGGAGGCTGGGGTGCAGGTGCATACCCACACCAACGGCGATCAGGCCACGCAATTGGTTTTGGAAAAATTGGCGACGGCTTTGCAAGCGCATCCCAATCCGGATCACCGTTTCACGTTGCAGCATTGCCAATTGGCAGATGCTGCGCAGTTCCGTTTGGCGGCAAAACTTGGGATGTGTGTTAACCTCTTTGCCAACCATCATTACTATTGGGGAGATGAGCATTATAACCTCACCGTAGGGCCGGACCGGGCCACGCGCATGAATGCCTGCCGCACGGCGCTGGACAGCGGCGTGCCCATGGCGATCCATTCCGACGCGCCCGTGACCCCGCTGGGCCCGCTCTTCACCGCATGGGCTGCTGTCAATCGCATCACCGCCTCGGGCCGGGTGCAGGGGGAAGAAGAGCGGATCGACGTGTCAGAAGCACTTTATGCCGTCACCATGGGCGCGGCCTATACGCTGCATCTGGATGGGGAAATCGGCTCAATTGAAACCGGCAAAAAAGCGGATTTTGCCGTGTTGGAGGCAGACCCGACCGCCTGTGACCCGATGGAACTTAAGGACATCCCAGTGTGGGGCACCGTGCAGGGCGGCCGTATTTTCCCGGCGGCAGAGCTTTGAAGGCACATATTCCGGTCGCTGTAATTGGGGGCTATTTGGGCGCTGGCAAGACCACGTTGGTCAACCATCTTCTGCGCCATGCCGCAGGGCGCCGAATTGCAATTTTGGTCAATGAATTCGGCGATCTGCCGATTGACGAAGATTTAATTGAAGCGGAAGGGGAGGATATGATCGCCATTTCAGGCGGCTGTATCTGTTGCTCTTTTGGCTCGGATCTCACGGCCGCTTTGATCAAATTGTCCGAGCTTGCGCCGCCGCCAGACCATGTGGTGATTGAAGCCTCGGGCGTGGCGATGCCGGGGACTGTGGCACTCAGCATTTCGATCCTGCCTGGGTTTGCTTTGGCCGGGGTCGTGGTCTTGGCCGATGGTGAAAGGGTACAGGCGCAGGCGGAGGATGATTACATCGGTGATACGATCTTACGGCAATTGTCGGATGCGGATGTGATTGTGCACAGTAAAACCGATTTGCAGCCTGATGACGGCGCCGTTGAGGCGGTAGAGTCCTGGCTTCAAGCGATGGCGCCACAGGCCAAGATCGTGCCCACCACTCAGGGGCGCGTACCCCCTGACATTATACTCGGCCTCACAGGCCCTAACGCCAAACCGCAGGCCAGTCCCCATGCGGATGCGGGCTATGAAAGCCGGGCCTTCAGACACATACCACCCTGTGTTCCAGGGGATTTGGCGCAAAAACTGGCGACCGGTCCTTACGGCGTGATCCGCGCGAAAGGCTTTTTGCGCGACTGTGAAGAGGCCAGTTGGGTCATTCAAACGGTCGGACAGCGTTTTGAGGCGCAGCGCAGTCAAAAGCTAGACCCTGCTGGTTTGGTGTGTATCGGCCGCCGTGGCGCCTTGGATACCGCAGCGCTTGAGGCGCTGCTTGGTCTCGCCGGTTAGGGGTGCTGCTGCAGCGGACGAACCATCGAGCAACACTTCTTGTCAACAAAGATCATTTGTTGCATAAAATTTAATGAAACAATATTTAAATCAACATTTTGAGAAATTTTATGACAAATTACAAAGTTTGGGGCGTTCATATGGGCGTGCATGTTTCGGATCGGCCAATTGAGGGTGGGTATATTGCGGTCGGCTGGCCTGAATTGGGAGACTTGGCCACTATTGAGAGCACGCGCGACGCCTTTAAAAAGTGCCTTGACCAAACCTACCCAAACAAAAAGCCGGGTGCGATCCCAGTCGATGCAGGAACATTATTTAAGTTCGCTCATGAGCTCAAAGCGGGCGATATCGTTATTTATCCGTCCAAAGGGGATCGTATGGTTAACATTGGGCGGTTGAAAGGGAAGCTGCGCCATGATGTTGGGGATCAGGATGAGTATCCAAATAAGCATGACGTTGAATGGCTTGGCCACTTTCCGCGTGACGAGTTTAGCCAAAGCGCTTTAAATGAGATTGGCAGTTTTATATCTTTGTTTCGTGTTCAGCGTCATGCAGCTGAATTTTTGGGGAAGATTGGTGTGAATCCTGAGCAGGGTGTTCAGGACAGGGCGCCGCAACTTGCTGACCAATCGGAGGAATTCACGGATGACGAAACGGCAATTGGGGTCGCAGGAGCGCTGGCCGAAACAAGTGCGCGAGATTTTGTCATTCGTAGATTAACGACACAGCTATCGGGGCATGAATTCGAGTTCTTTGTTGCGCATTTAATGGAGTGCATGGGGTATAAAGCACGGGTCACCTCAAAATCCGGCGATGGGGGCGTCGATGTGGTTGCGCATATGGACCCGTTGGGATTTCAACCACCGATCGTGAAAGTCCAGTGTAAAATAACCACGGGAAAGACCCAGAGACCTGAGGTGGATCAACTGCTGGGTACTTTAGGGGATGGGGAATATGGGCTGTTCATCAACCTGGGTTCTTTTGCGAGAGGGGCCATTGAATTGGAGCGCAACAGAGCGAAGTTAAGACTTTTGGGCGGAGACCAAGTTGTTGACTTGATTTTTGAGCACTATGCAAAGCTCTCCCCACAGTATCGGTCTCTACTCCCTTTAAAACAAATATTTGTCCCCGATTCTGGGCCGTTGGATCGTTGATATCGGCAGATTAATCGCCCGCCCTCATCGGGCAGGCGCCTGGGGTGCCGGCGGTCTTTTCAATGATACCGGGTGCCGGCTTCGGAGCTGGAGATGCGCGGCACCAGAGCTTTGACCAAATCGCGCATATCGAGCGTGCCGACGGGTTTGTTGGTGTCATCCAAGACCCGGTAGCGCAGGGCCGTGTCGCCACCGGATGCGGCGATGAGGCTTTCGAGGTTATCATTGGCCTGCACATCGCCGGCAAATTGCCCCTCGGATAAGGGCTGCATGACTGACCTTACACGCAACACCCGCGCCCGGTTAATATCAGAGACGAAATCTTCGATATAAGGATCGGTTGGGTTCATCAAAATGCCCTGTGGCTCGCCCTGTTGCACCACCGCCCCATCTTTCAAGATCACCAGATGATCGGCCAGTTTCAGCGCCTCATCAAGATCATGGGTGATGAAAATGATGGTCTTTTTCAACTCCACTTGCAGCTCCAGAAGCAAATCTTGCATGTCGGTGCGGATGAGTGGATCGAGCGCGGAGAATGCTTCATCCATGAGCATGATATCAGAGTTTGAGGTCAGCGCGCGGGCAATGCCCACCCGCTGTTGCATCCCACCTGACAATTGCGCCGGATAATGGTTTTCGAATCCGCCAAGCCCGACACGGGCCAGCCAATTTTTGGCTTCTTGTTCTTGCTCTTCCGTTGGCAGACCTTTGATATCAAGGGCCATGGCGGCGTTCTGCAACACCGTCCGATGCGGGAGAAGTGCGAATTTTTGGAACACCATCGACATTTTGTTTTGGCGCATTTGCCGCAGATCGGTTGTCGAGAGGTTCATGACATCAACCCCATCCACCAAAATCTCGCCATCGGTGGGTTCGATGAGACGGTTGAGGTGGCGGATCAAGGTGGACTTGCCCGAGCCTGACAGGCCCATCACCACTGTGATTTCACCAGATTGCATTTCGACATTGATGTCTCGCAGACCCAAAACATGTTTGTGGGTGGTCAGCAGCTCTTCTTTGCCCATGCCGGCTTTGACATGCGGCAATACAGATTTGTCATCATTGCCGAATATTTTGTACAGGCCGCGCAGGCTGACTTTTGTTGTTTGTGTCATATCCTCACCCCTCACATTTCGTTCTTAGTGCGGTCGATGCGCGAGAGCGCCGCCTTTGAGGTGCGGTCCAACATGACCGCCAGCAATACGATACAGACCCCGGCCATCAACCCGACGCCAAGCTCCAGATTGCGAATGCCGCGTAAGACGAGAACCCCGAGACCTGGAGCCGTGACCATGGAGGCAATGACGACCATGGCAAGGCTCATCATGATGGTTTGATTGAGGCCCGCCATGATGTTGGGCAGCGCCAAGGGCAGCTCAACTTTGGTGAGTTTTTGTCCCGGACTCATGCCAAAGGCATTGCCAGCTTCCACCACATCTTTGTCGACCAACCGGACGCCAAGATCGGTCAGACGGATCACCGGCACAATGGCATAGAGGATAATCGCAATGCCGTAGAGCCGCGACTCACCGATGGGAAAGAGGAAGATCAGCGGGATCAGATAAACGAAGGTTGGCAGGGTTTGCAGCAGATCCAAAATTGGGATGATCGCCTTTTGCAATCGGTTGTGTTTGGACATGGCAATGCCAATTGGAATGCCGAAGAGCGCGGATATGATGGTACAGACCAATATGACCGCGAAGGTTTGCATCGCCGGTTCAAAATGATCAACAAAGGCGAAAAACGAAAGGCAGAACCCATTAAAAAGCAATACAGAAAGAGAGCGCGTGGAGAACCACACCGCCACCAAGATGACGGCCATAATCAGGAACCAAGGGGCGGTCATGAACAGATAGAGTGTGCCATCGAGCATCCATGACAGTGGCTGAGTGATCGGGTCTAAAACCGTTCGCAGCGCGGGGCGAATGGCGAGAAATCCATTTTCCAGGCCTTTAACCACATCGCGGGTCTGGCTGATTTGACCGCAAGCTTTGTTCAACTCGTCCAGCGACGGAAAGGCAAAACTGAAGCCTGACTCGGGGGCTGCATTTCCGGTTTTGGCGAGCAGTTGCGCCATGGACATCGGGCCGTCGGAGGCGCCTGCATCGCACCATTTGCGCAAGCCAAGCATGTTGAAAAGCCAATCGTAAGTGGCCATAGATTTGTCTCCCTGAGGTCAAAATCCCGCGGACTGGTTTTGGTCCGCGGGATCGATTTTTTAATTAGTTAAGGATTGCGGCCAATTTGCCTTTTGCATCATCGCTCAACCAATCGCCCCATACGTCTTTATATGTGGTCAGGAAGTAAACAGCAGCTTCGTCATAGGACGCGTTGTTATCCAAACGCCAGGCCAAAACGTCACCCATCTGTGCGTTTGTGAACGCAATATTTTTCAGCAATGCCGCAACATCTGGTTCACGGTCCATAAAGGCGCCGGAGACCGCTGTGACAACTTTGGCGGAAGGATAGGCTGAAAATTCAGGGTTGGCGCAATCTACGTCGCCATTACAAGTATGCGCATCCGCATTATAGGCCGGCACTTCAACCCGGACCATTGGGTATTTGCCAAGCACGGCGGTTGGTGCCCAGTAGTAACCAAACCAAGGCGCCTTATCTGCATAGGCCGCAGCGATGGAGGTTTGCAGCGTTTCGCCGGAACCGTGTTGAAAACGCTCCAGCCCGCCAGCTTCAGCACCGGCAGCTTTGAGGTTGTTGTTGTTGATGATGTCACAGGCCCAACCAGCTGGGCAGTCATGGAATTTGCCGCCAACGGCCGCTGGATTGGCCATGATGCCGTCCCATGTGGTCAGCTCTGGATTTGACTCTGCAAGGTAGGCTGGAATCCACCAGGCCTCAACGCCGCCATCGGACAGAACATTGGTCAGCTCAACCAATTTACCCTCGGCCAGCAGGCCTTCGTAGGCTGGCGTCGAGTTGGCCCAGACTTCGGTCAAAATATCGGGCTCGCCCGTTTCGGCCAAAGAGGTGAGCGCCGGCACCGTCGAGGAGGGCACGACTTGCACATCGCAGCCATAGCCTTGGGTCATTAAGAAATTCGCAACCGCAGTGACAACCGCAGATGAGGCCCAGTCCATTTCGGTGATAGATACTTTCCCGCAGCTTGCCGTGGCCGATGTGGCGCCTAGTGACAGTGCGAATGCGGCTGTTGCCGTCAACATTTTGAGTTTCATTTGTGTCTCCCTATTATCTTTCTTTACGTATCAGCCGGTTCTCCAGCCTTTTGACCCATGCAGCAGCCTTACTGGCCTATTGCTGTGGCGTGTCATCGCCATCAACATGGACCTAACTTGCGCAGTGGAACATAGGCAAGCGACACATCCAAGCCCAAATTCGGCATAATCTTCAACTAATGTGATGAATGTCCTTCGCGGGACCGTGCATAGCCGTCGTTTTGCCGCCATGTGTCATGTGAAGACAAAGCGGCGCGCATGGCATTTGACTCTGAAGGCATTCGTTGGTGAATATTGGGCAGGTGCGTATCATTTCCTAATAAGCGGCGGCGAGACATGACATATCCTCCTTTATCACAGGCCCGAGACACTCTGAATGTGCAGTGGTACCGATCGCCCATGCCGCCGGAGGTTTTTCGCGCCCTGTCGCAACGCAGCGATCTGAAGGGATGGAAACAGGCCGGTGGTCATTTGGCGCTCTTTGCGGCGACCGGCAGTTTGGTATGGTTGTTTTGGGCGCAGGGGCAATGGGCGGCTTTTGCCCTTGCATTGTTTTTACATGGCACTGTTGGCAGCTTTTTCTCTGGCACGGCGCCCCATGAGCTGGGCCATGGCACGGTGTTCCGAACCAAGGCGCTAAATAAAATTTTCTTGTATGTTTTTAGTCTATTGAGTTGGTGGAACCCATTTGATTATGCGGCCAGCCATACCTACCATCACAGGTTTACCCTGCACCCTGAGGGGGATCGCGAGAATCTTTTGCCGCTGCATCCCAATACCGACAAGGTGTTCCTCCTGCAGCTTTTCACCATCAATCTTATGACGCAGCCGGGCCGCACTTTTGGCAAGGGCGGGCTCATTTCCACTCTGCGGGAGACCATTTTACATGCGCTCGGTCGGGTGGGTTCGACCGATATCGCAAGCAATGAATGGCTTGAGAGCCTGCACAAAGATCAACCCGACCAGCACAGGCGGTCGGTTCAATGGTCACGCCTATTGCTTGTGTTTCATGGCGGTCTGCTCGTTCTGGCTTGGGCGACAGGCCTTTGGATCTTGCCGATTGTTCTGAGTCTGTTCAACTTTATTGGCAATTGGCTGGGCTATTTTTTGGGTCTGCCGCAACATTGCGGCCTGCGTGAAAATGTACCGGACTTTCGAAAAACAGTGCGCTCTATGCGCCTGCACCCGGTTCTGGAGTTTTTGTATTGGCACATGAATTGGCATACCGAGCATCATATGTATGCAGGCGTGCCTTGTTATAATCTTAAACAGCTGCATCAGGCGGTCAAAGATGATATGCCAGAGCCACGGAGTTTGACCGGCGCTTGGCGCGAGATGCTGGAGATTTGGGAGCGGCAGAAACGTGACCCGAGCTACCAATTCGACACACCGCTTCCAACGACGGCGCAAACCCAACGCAAACGTGCAGCTGTCGCCGAAGAAGCCTCCATCGGGGATTTGGCGCCAGAGGGCCTGCGCTAGGTCATGATCTAAGTCTCGTCATGCTCGCCCAAACCGGGCGCCGCGCGCAGCAGTTGCAGCTGGGCATCTGAAAATTTGATCGGGGTGCGTACGCCGGGGATGCCTTCGGGTTTGATGCGCATCTGCCGGTGCAGCGTTTGTGGATCTTCCAGCGCTTCGGCGATCGTATTGATGGGGCCGGAGGGCACGCCGGCGCTTTCCAACACCGGCAAGACGTCCAATTTGCGCCAGTGGCTCAAAACTTCAGTAATTTGCCCAACCGCTTCGGCGCGATGGTCCAGCCGAGCGGCATTGTCGGCGAATCTTGGATCGGTGATCCAATCGTCACGCTTTAACGCGCGTGCGAGATTGTGAAACTGTCGATTGTTGCCGCAAGCGATGACGATATGGCCATCAGACACAGGAAACACTTGATAGGGCACGATGCTGGTATGGGCATTGCCCATCCGCTGTGGGCTTTTCCCGGTGGTGAGGTAATTGAGGTTTTGATTGGCCTGCGCGGCCAACATGCAGTCAAACAATGCCATATCGATGTGCTGCCCCTTGCCCGTCCGAGCGCGTTGGGCCAGGGCGGCTTGTATGCCGATGACCCCGTAAAGCCCGGTGAAGACATCGGCAAAAGCTACGCCGACCTTTTGCGGCATCCCGTCGGGCTCACCGGTGATCTCCATGATGCCGGTCATGCCTTGGATCATAAAGTCATAGCCTGCCTTCTGGGCGCGCGGGCCGTCCTGACCAAAGCCGGTGACAGAGCAATACACCAGCTGAGGATTTTGCGGCGCCAAGGATGCGTAGTCGAGACCGAATTTCGCCAGCCCGCCGACTTTGAAATTCTCAATCAAGACATCTGCTGAGGCGATCAGATCTTTGAGATAGGTCAGCCGGGCGGGATCATTGAAGTCAACCGTGATGCCCTGTTTGCCGCGGTTGGCGCTGTGGAAATAGGCCGCAGAGCTGTCCGTGCCTTTTGTGACATAGTTTGGACCCCATTTGCGCGTGTCATCGCCCTCCGGGCTTTCCACTTTGATGACCTCTGCGCCCAAATCCGCCAAAGTTTGCCCGATCCAAGGGCCGGCCAGGACTCGGGCCAATTCAACGACTTTCAAACCTTCAAGCGGATACATTTGGCTTCCTTTGGACTTTCACAATGTGCAATTTGGCGCTGGACTTTCCGAAGTATTTGGCATGGTTTCAGCCCCAGCGCATCCATTTTTTCAATTTTGGAGGCGAATGCTCGGAAAGGAAGAGACAATGGGCCGTCCAATACGCTTTGCCATTAACGGATTTGGTCGGATTGGCCGAGCTGTGGCGCGGCAATGGGTGGAGCAGCAGGCAGAGGGTCGTTTCGATCTGGTGGCGATAAATGACATCGCCCCCTTGGAGACCTGCGCCTATCTGCTGGAATTCGACAGTGTCTATGGCCCTATTGTGGGCTCGATTGAGAGCAGTTCTGATCGTTTGATTGTCAACGGCCATGCGGTGCGGTTTAGCCAGAAATCGGATTTGGCGGCGGTGGATCTGTCAGATGTTGATGTGGTGTTTGAATGCACGGGTAAGGCTGTGACCGCGCAATTTGCCAGTGCGGGACTGCGCGCCGGTGCTCAGCGTGTTTTGATTTCTGGCCCTTCTGAATGTGCCGATGTGACTGTGGTCTTAGGCGCGAATGACCATGTTTTAAGCGGGCAACGCATTGTCTCAAACGCCTCGTGCACCACCAATGCGCTGGCGCCTTTGTTGCGGGTGTTGCATGAGGCCTATGGGGTTCTGGCCGGTCATATGACGACGATCCATTGTTACACTGGCAGCCAACCCACCGTCGACGCCCCCCGCGGCGCGGCGCTTGAGCGCAATCGCGCGGCGGCGCTGTCGATGGTGCCGACAAGCACCTCTGCGGCCGTGTTGATTGATAAAATTTTGCCTGACTTGGCCGGGCGCGTGAAAGGCTGTGCGGTGCGTGTGCCGACGGCCAGCGTCTCTGCCGTTGATCTCACCTGCCAGGTGGCGCATCCGGTGGAGCAAGAAGCGCTGATAGAGCTTTTGCGGCAAGCGCGGCCGGACATCTTGGGCATGACTGATCGTCCGTTGGTCTCCTCAGATCTCCGGGCGCGCCGCGAAAGTTTGGTCATTGCCGCCCCGCAGGTCGCGGTGATGGGACAAGACTTGCTGCGCATATTTGGGTGGTATGACAATGAATGGGGGTTTTCAGCCCGAATGTTCGATGTGGCTGCAAAAATAACGTAAGAGTCGCTTCAAAATGTATCTAAAATTTCTGCGCCCCTTGTTCTACCCCGGGCGCAATACTAAGACTCAATTAGCAAAACGGCATTATGCCAAAAGAGACACTAGCGGGGGCACCTCATGAAAGATCCAATCGAAACTTATATGAACCTCGTCCCCATGGTCGTTGAACAGACAAGCCGGGGCGAGCGAGCCTATGATATCTTCTCGCGCCTGCTGAAAGAACGGATCATTTTTGTGAATGGCCCGGTCCACGATGGGATGAGCACTTTGGTGATCGCTCAGCTTTTGCATCTTGAGGCCGAGAACCCAACCAAAGAGATCAGCATGTATATCAATTCCCCCGGCGGTGTTGTGACGGCGGGCCTGTCGATCTACGACACCATGCAATATATCAAACCAAAGGTGAGCACACTCTGCGTGGGTCAGGCGGCCTCTATGGGCTCATTGCTTTTGACCGCGGGCGCCAAGGACATGCGGTTTTCTCTGCCCAATTCCTCGATCATGGTGCATCAGCCCTCTGGTGGTTACCAAGGCCAAGCGACCGACATCATGATTCACGCGGAATTTACGCAAAAGCTTAAGCGCCGTTTGAATGAGATCTATGTCACCCACACCGGGCAGGACTATGATACGGTTGAGGCCGCTTTGGAGCGGGATAATTTCATGTCCCCTGAGGAGGCACAGGCCTGGGGCTTGATCGACAAAATCGTCACCAATCGTGAAAAAGAGGCCGAATAGGCAAGAATGACCCCAAAATCGCGGTTGTGGCTCAATCTTAGCTGCCATAAGCTCATCGTGATTTATAGACACTGCGTTTGGGATTGCCTCCACAGAGACGACCCAACAATATTGAAGGTGAGACATGGCTGATAAAGCAAGCGGCGACGGGAAGAATACCCTATATTGCAGTTTTTGCGGTAAAAGTCAGCATGAGGTGCGCAAACTGATTGCGGGCCCCACCGTCTTCATCTGCGATGAATGTGTTGAATTGTGCATGGATATTATCCGTGAGGAAACCAAAGCCAGCGGATTGAAAACCTCTGAGGGTGTTCCGACGCCTTTGGAAATTTGTCAGGTTTTGGATGATTATGTCATTGGCCAGAGCCACGCCAAACGGGTGCTCTCTGTTGCGGTGCACAATCACTATAAGCGTCTCAACGTTGCAGAGAAATCTGGTGATATTGAGCTGGCAAAATCCAATATCATGCTGATTGGTCCAACCGGTTGTGGTAAAACTTTGCTGGCGCAAACCTTGGCGCGGATCTTGGATGTGCCGTTCACCATGGCCGATGCTACCACATTGACCGAGGCTGGCTATGTGGGTGAGGATGTTGAAAACATTATCCTAAAATTGCTGCAGGCCAGTGAATATAACGTCGAACGGGCGCAGCGCGGCATCGTCTATATTGACGAGGTCGATAAGATTACCCGCAAGTCCGACAATCCCTCCATCACCCGCGATGTCTCGGGCGAAGGGGTGCAGCAGGCTTTGCTGAAAATCATGGAAGGCACTGTGGCCAGCGTGCCGCCTCAGGGCGGGCGCAAACATCCGCAGCAGGAATTCTTGCAGGTGGATACGACCAATATCCTATTCATCTGTGGCGGGGCTTTTGCCGGGCTGGAAAAAATTATTGCTGCGCGCGGCAAGGGCACCTCGATCGGCTTTGGGGCGGATGTGAAAGAGAATGACAGCCGCGGTGTGGGCGAAATGTTTGGCGAGTTGGAGCCGGAAGATCTGCTGAAATTCGGACTGATCCCGGAATTTGTGGGCCGTTTGCCAGTTATCGCGACCCTGACGGATCTGGATGAGGACTCTTTGGTGATCATTCTGACACAGCCGAAGAATGCGTTGATCAAACAATATCAACGGCTGTTCGAGTTGGAAGACGTGACTTTGACCTTCACGCCTGAGGCGCTGGCGGCCATTGCCAAACGGGCGATTGATCGCAAAACCGGCGCGCGGGGGCTGCGCTCGATTTTGGAAGATATTCTACTCGATACGATGTTTGACCTGCCGGGGATGGACAGTGTTGAGGAAGTGGTCGTGAATGAAGAGGCTGTCACATCCGATGCGGCGCCATTGATGATACACGCCGACAAGAAACGTGAACCCGCGACAGCGGGTTGAGTGAACAGAAAATCGCATAAACGGCAGGATTTTGTTGAAAATCCTGCCGCTTTTCGTTTCAAAGGCCAGTAGTACTGGACCATCGACCACTTCTGGGGCATAGCTAATTCAAATTTGTTTTGGAGGATCCTATGGGCATCGTCTCAACCCTATTACGTGCCGCAACTTGGTGGAATGGGCAAACATTAAACACGCAGCTGTTCACTTGGCGCCGCGGCGTGAAGGTGGGGGAAGATGATGCGGGCAACATGTTTTATGAAACCAAGGATCGGGTCAAACGTTGGGTGATTTTCAACGGGGAGGCTGAGGCTTCTCGGGTGAGCCCTGATTGGCACGGATGGTTGCATCACACATGGGATGAACCACCGACCCAGACACCATTGGCCCATAAAACATGGGAAAAACCGCATCAAGCCAACCTGACGGGCACAGTAATGGCCCATGCCCCTGCAGGCTCTCTGCGCAATGCCACGCCGCAGTCGACGTCTGACTACGAGGCATGGGTTCCGGAGTGATCTGATGCGCGGTGCTTGGGCAGAATTTATCACTGGAACCTGTGTCTTGGTCTTGGCAATCGGCTTTGCCGTGGTTGGATTTCAGCGCGGTGGCTTTGGAGCCTCTGACGAATCATATGTGTTGAACGCCAGCTTTAGATCTATCGAGGGGGTCACGGTCGGCACGGACGTGCGCTTGGCGGGTGTGAATGTGGGCAAAGTGTCTGCCATTTCTCTGAACCCGGATAGTTTTCGCGCGGATATGCAGATTTCTTTGGATTTGGGCGTGGAATTGCCCGATGACACTGCCATCATTATTGCCTCGGAGGGTTTGCTGGGTGGCAATTTTGTTGAGCTGCAGCCGGGTGGGTCGCCTTTCAACTATGCCTCTGGAGATATAATTACAGATACGCAGGGATCGGTTAGCCTATTGAATCTGTTGATGAAATTTGCGTCCGGCGGCAATAATTAATGCGACGCCACTTTGCGGCTATTCTGTTTTTTCTTATCCCAGCTTTTAGCGCGGCGCAGCAGGCGCGTGAAAACGGTGCTGCGGAATTACGCTGGCTGGACCGGACCACAGGCGCATTGCAAAATATCATCGTGGCGCAGGAGGCCCCCGTCAAGCAGGGCCCGCTCGAAATTCATGTGCACAGCTGTCGCTCTCCGCTCGGTGAGGTGAGCCCCGACGCCTTTGCGCTTGTGCAAATCACCGATTGGCAACGCGATGAGACTATCTTTGAAGGCTGGATGGTGGCATCCTCTCCCGCGCTTAACGCCCTGGAGCATCCGCGCTACGATGTTTGGGTTCTGCGCTGCAAGACGTTGTGAACATCGGGCAGGGGCTGAGCGGTGATGGTGGCGGGCAAGGCAAGCGCTTCTGCCAATCGACTGCGATACTGTGCCCGGCTGATCTCAAGCGCCCCCAGAGTTTGCAAGTGATCGGTGATAAATTGCGTGTCAAACAGGGCAAAGCCGCAATTGCGCAGATGGGTGGTTAAAAAAGCCAGGGCAGCTTTGGAGCCATTGGTGCGATGTGAAAACATACTCTCCCCGCAAAACACCCCGCCTATTGCGATGCCAAACACCCCGCCGAGGAGTGCGCCATCGTCCCAGACCTCCAGACTGTGACAGCATCCCATTTCGTTTAGCGCTGTGTAATTGGCGTGGAGGGTTGGGTTGATCCAAGTCTCCTCACGGTCAGCGCAATGTTGCAAAACGCTGTCAAAAGCCTGGTTCAACGTTGCCGTAATCTTGTGACCATGCAGGAATCGTCGCAGAGAGCGCGAGATATGGAAGCCGTCCAGCGGCAAGATCCCGCGCCGCTTGGGATCGACCCAAAACAGGTCGTGATCCTCGGCATTCTCCGCCATGGGAAAAATACCCTGGGCGTAGGCATGCAGCATCAACTGCGGACTCACAGCCGCAAAGCTCATTTATCGTCGAACTTTTGCTCCAACCAATGCTCAAGCCAATGGATATTGTAGTCGCCTGAGTGCACTTCCGGTTCTTGTAGCAGGGCGTGAAACAGCGGAATGGTCGTTTCAATCCCATCGATGATCAATTCTCCCAAAGCGCGTTCCAAACGCGCCAGAGCGGCCTTGCGGTCGGGGGCGTGGACAATCAATTTGCCGATCAAACTGTCATAATGAGGCGGGATCGAATAGCCGTCATAAAGCGCGGAATCCATGCGCACCCCAAGCCCACCAGGGGCATGATAGGCGTTAATTTTACCCGGGCGCGGAGCGAAACCAGGAAAAGTCTCTGCGTTGATCCGCACTTCAATCGCGTGGCCGTTGATTATGAGGTCATCTTGAGTGAAGGACAGGTCATGGCCTTCGGCAACGCGAATTTGTTCGCGCACCAGATCGACACCAAAGATGGCCTCGGTGACCGGATGTTCCACCTGCAGGCGGGTGTTCATTTCGATGAAATAAAACTCACCCTTCTCATACAGAAATTCGATCGTGCCGGCGCCAATGTAATTGATCTTCGCCACCGCATTGGCACAGACTTCCCCGATGCGTGCGCGCTCCTCTGCGCTGATTGCGGGGCCTGGCGCCTCTTCGAACACTTTTTGGTGGCGGCGTTGCAAAGAGCAATCTCGCTCGCCCAAATGCACAGCGCGGCCTTTGCCATCGCCAAATACTTGAATTTCGATGTGGCGCGGCGTGGTGAGGTATTTTTCGATATAGACTTCGTCATTGCCAAAGGCCGCCTTCCCCTCGGAGCGGGCGGAGCTAAAGGCCGTCGGCATTTCCTCAGCGGAATTGGCCACTTTCATCCCGCGTCCACCACCGCCGGCGGTCGCTTTGATGATGACGGGATAGCCAAATTCTTCACCGATTTTCAAGGCCGCATCCAAATCGGGAACGCCGCCCTCAGAGCCTGGCACGCAGGGCACACCAAGGGCGCGCATCGTGTCTTTCGCGCTGATTTTATCGCCCATAACGCGGATATGCTCAGCGGTTGGGCCAATAAAATTGATGTCATGATCTTGCAGAGCCTGCACGAAGGTCGCGTTTTCAGACAGGAAGCCATAGCCCGGGTGAATGGCATCTGCACCGGTGATTTCTGCGGCTGCGATGATGGCCGGAATGCTCAAATAGCTTTCCGTGCTTGAGGCTGGGCCAATGCAAACGGATTCATCGGCCATACGCACATGCATGGCATCGCTGTCTGCGGTGGAATGCACAGCAACACTGCCAATTCCCATCTCACGGGCGGCGCGGATCACGCGAAGGGCAATTTCACCCCGATTGGCGACAAGGATTTTCTTGAACATTATTCGATAATTACCAAAGGAGACCCAAATTCAACAGCGGCGCTGTCTTCGACCAAAATACGCGTCACGGTTCCGGCCTTGGGTGCGGGGATTTGATTCATAGTTTTCATCGCTTCGATGATCAAAATCGTGTCACCTTCTGACACTTTGGCGCCGACGGTGATGAAAGGTGGGCTGCCCGGCTCGGCCTGAAGGTAGACGGTGCCAACCATGGGCGATGTCACCGCGCCCGGATGGGCGGCGGGATCTTCGATCGCGGCTGGCGCTTCGGCAGGGGCGGCGGCAGGCGCTGCTGCGGCAAGGGGAGCTGCGGGCGCGGCAGCCATATGCACGACGTTTTGCGTCTTGGAAATACGGACATTGAGACTGTTGTCTTCGCCATAAAGACGATTGACTTCGATTTCCGTCAAATCCTGCGCCGACAGCAATTCTGCCAAGGCTTGAATAAACACAACATCATTCTCATTCGGTTTCTTAGTCATTTTATCCCTTTTCGCGTCGGTTGGGCGCCTGATACCTCTTCATATATGGGAACTTGGGACAAAGTGGAAGAAGATCCTTATCTCAGACCCGCGAAAACCCGCTCTCAAAAGTTCAAAGGCCAGCCAATTGTTATATTGGCCGGCCAAAGAGTTAAAATTTTACTATAATTTGTCTTGCTTTGTCTGTTTAGCTGCGATTCATCCGATTTTCGATCAAATCATCTACGACAGAGGGATCCGCCAGAGTGGAAGTATCGCCCAGGGCGCCGAAATCATCCTCGGCCACTTTGCGCAGAATGCGGCGCATAATCTTGCCTGAGCGCGTTTTCGGCAGGCCTGGGGCCCATTGGATCAGATCTGGTGAGGCAATGGGGCCAATTTCTTTGCGCACCCAATTGCGCAGCTCGACGCGCAGCTCGTCGGAGGGCGCTTCGCCGCTCATCAAGGTGACATAGCAGTAGATCCCCTGACCTTTGATATCATGAGGATAGCCAACCACCGCGGCCTCTGCGACCTTTGGATGAGCGACCAAAGCGCTTTCCACTTCTGCGGTGCCCATTCTATGGCCAGAGACGTTGATGACATCATCCACGCGGCCTGTGATCCAGTAATAGCCATCCGCATCGCGGCGGCAGCCGTCACCTGTAAAGTAGTAGCCTTTGTAATCGCTGAAATAGGCGGAAACGAAGCGATCATGATCGCCCCAGACCGTGCGCATTTGACCAGGCCAGCTGTCCTTGATGCACAAAACGCCCTCAGCTTCGGTCTCCAGAATTTCTTGGCCAGTTGTGGGCTCCAATATGACTGGCTGCACGCCAAAAAATGGCAGGGTGCACGAGCCGGGCTTGGTGGAGATGGCGCCGGGCAGTGGGGTCATCAAATGCCCGCCTGTTTCGGTTTGCCACCATGTGTCGACGATTGGCGCTTTGCCTTTGCCAACCACATCGTTGTACCAGTTCCAAGCCTCTGGGTTGATTGGCTCGCCCACTGTGCCGAGCACTTTGATGGAAGAGAGGTCATATTTCTCAACAAATGCCTCCCCCTGACCCATCAGCGCACGAATGGCCGTTGGGGCAGTGTAGAATTGATTGACCTTGTGTTTCTCGCAAACCGCCCAAAACCTTCCTGCGTCTGGATAGGTGGGCACACCTTCGAACATCAAGGTTGTCGCGCCGTTGGCCAAGGGGCCATAGACGATATAGCTGTGGCCGGTGACCCAGCCCACATCTGCGGTGCACCAAAAGACATCCCCGTCTTTATAATCGAAGGTGTATTGATGGGTCATGGAGGCATAAACCAGATAGCCGCCCGTCGTATGTACCACGCCTTTCGGCGCGCCGGTTGAGCCGGAAGTGTAGAGAATAAACAGCGGATCCTCAGCATTCATCGGCTCTGGCGCACAGTCCGCCGAGGCCTGCGCCATGGCGGCCGTATAGCTGTGATCACGGCCAGCTTTGTTTGGAAGATCCGCGCCGGTGCGCTCAACCACCAAGGTCGGGACATCACCGGAAATTTCCAGCGCTTTGTCGACATTGGCTTTGAGCGGTGTCGCCTTACCGCCGCGCGGTGCTTGATCTGCGGTGACGATCAATTTGGCGTCGCAAGCGGTGATCCGGGCTGCCAAGGCTTCCGGGGAGAAGCCGCCGAAGACGATGGAATGCACGGCGCCGATCCGGTTACAGGCCAACATCGCGTAGGCGGCTTCTGGTATCATGGGCATATAGAGCACGACGCGGTCGCCCTTGCGCACCCCCAGTGATTTATAGACATTGGCTAGTTTGCAAACCTCTGTGTGCAGCTGCGCATAGGTGATATGCGCGCTGTCCTCCGGGTTGTCGCCTTCCCATATGATGGCGGTTTGCGTGCCGCGTGTGGCCAGGTGGCGGTCAATGCAATTGGCGCTGACATTTAACACGCCATCGTCATACCATTTAATCGAGACGCCCGAATGCTCGAAGGTGGTGTCTTTCACCTTTGTGTAAGGGGTCATCCAATCAAGGCGTTTGCCCTGCGCGTCCCAGAAGGCGTCTGGATCTGCGATTGAGGCGGCATACATGGCCTCATAGGTTGCTTTGTCCGCATGGGCAGATGCCGCAAATGCAGCTGCGGGGGGGTAAATAGTATCAGCCATAGGTGCAATCTCTCTGTAATATAGCGTCTAAGGGGGCAGAGGGGGGTAAGCCCCTCCGCCGGGGCCATTAGATGGCCAAATATTCAGCGCGCAATTTTTCATCGTCCAAAACAGCCTGCGCAGAGCCGTCATAGACAACTGTTCCGGTGTCTAGAATGACGGCACGATCTGCCAGCTTCAAGGCTGCCACGGCATTTTGCTCCACAATCACCGTGGTGATACCCTGCTCGCGGATGTGGCTCAATGTTTTGGCAATCTCTTGCACAATCACCGGGGCCAGCCCCTCATAGGGTTCATCTAGCAGCAGGATCTTGACCTGACGGGCCAAGGCGCGTGCGATGGCCAACATTTGTTGCTCGCCGCCCGACAGGGTGACGCCCTCTTGTTTGCGGCGCTCTTCAAGCCTTGGGAAGAGCTCGTAAATCTGATCTAAAGACCAACCAACGGGAGGGGCGATTTGGGCCAGTTTGAGGTTTTCCTCAACTGTCAGGCCTTGGATGATACGACGATCTTCTGGCACGAGACCAAGCCCCGCGCGCGAGGCTTCGAAACTGGCCATTGCGTGCAGTGGATCCCCATCAAGCCAGATTTCGCCCCGTGTCACCTGTGGATCGCCCGTGCGCGCAATCGCCCGCAATGTCGAGGTTTTGCCAGCGCCGTTTCGGCCCAGCAGAGCGAGAATTTCGCCCTCATTGATCTCAAAGCTCACGCCTTGCACGATATAGCTTTCGCCATAATAGGCATGAATGTCACGGACCGAGAAGTAGGCGGGTGTGTCTGAAAGTGTCATCGCGGCCACTCCTATACTTGGGCTTCGCCGAGGTACGCTTCGCGCACTTTCGGGTGGCCTTTGATATTTTCTGGCGTTTCTTCAACCAAAGGTGTGCCCTGCGCCAAAACGGTGATGCGTTCCGCCAGCGAGAAGACCACATGCATATCATGCTCGATGATGGCAATGGTGATGTCGCGCGTGTCGCGGATCTGCTTGAGAAGATCGATGGTGTTGTTTGTATCGGCGCGGGCCATGCCTGCGGTTGGCTCATCTAGCAACAACAGTCGTGGTTCTTGCGCAAGACACATTCCGATCTCAAGCCGACGCTTGTCGCCGCGCGACAGGCTGGCTGAATGCATATGGCGTTTGTCGGCCATATTCATGTCTTCCAGCGCATGCATCGCGTGCTCAATAATGTCCTTTTGGTTGCGCACCGCGGCGATGGCCGTCATGGAGAATGACCCATCGCGTTTGGCAAAGCAGGGGATCATCATATTTTCCATAACGGTCAGATCGCCGAAGATTTCAGGGGTTTGAAACACCCGTGAAATGCCCATTTGGTTAATTTCATAGGGCGTGCGGCCGAGCACGGATTGCCCATCAAACATCACTGATCCCGTATCTGGGATCAGCTTGCCTACCAAACAATTGAGCAAGGTGGATTTGCCGGCGCCATTTGGACCGATAATGGCATGAACTGTTTGTTCCTGCACGCTGAGGTTTACATCCCCCAAGGCCTGAAGGCCTCCGAAGCGTTTGTTGACGCCTTTGACTTCAAGGATACCCATTCGTCTGTCTCCTATTCTGCCGGCGTTTCATCGGAAGGCGTATCGGCCTTCTTGCGACGAAACAGCTTGCCAATGCGCTGCCCACCTTCGACCAATCCGCCTGGAAGGAAGATGATCACCATCATGAACAACAAGCCCAAAGTCAGATGCCAGCCCTTGCCTACGAAAGGGTGGATCAGCGTAACCATAATGTCTTCAAAGCCATCAGGCAGGAAGGACAGCCACTCATGCAGAACGCTGTCGTTGATTTTGGACAGGATATTTTTGAAATATTCGTTGAACCCGGCGCCCAAGATGGGACCGATCAAGGTGCCGATGCCACCCAGGATTGACATGATGACGATCTCTCCCGAGGCGGTCCAGTGCATACGCTCCGCGCCAGCCAATGGGTCCATACATGCCAGCAATCCGCCAGCAAGCCCGGCGTACATGCCGGAGATGACAAAGGCCATCAATGTATAGGGCCGTGTGTTCAGACCTGTGTAGTTGAGCCGCTGTTGGTTCGATTTGACGGCCCGCAGCATCAGCCCGAAAGGAGAGCGAAAGATGCGAATGGAAATATAAAAGGCCAGCAGTAAGAACAATCCAGACAGGTAATAGCCAGCATTCAGCGTGAAATCCCAATTCCCGATCAACAGGTGGGTTTCTGACCGCATGGACAGGCCGAACAGATGTGGGAAATTCGGATCCGTGGCGCTCAAGAGAACCTGCGGGTCAGAGTTATAAACCTGCAAACCTGTTTCCCCATTGGTGAGGTTGTAGCTCGAAGATGGGTTGCCCAAGACCGAATAGGCCATATTGAACATCATCTGCGCCAGCGCGAGCGTGAGGATCGAAAAATAGATCCCAGAGCGCCGCAGGCTGACGTATCCCACGGCCAGTGAGAAAAGCCCGCTGACTGCGATGGACATCAAAATGGCCGGGATGATGTCATAGCCGAGCAATTTAAACATCCAGACCGCGGCATAGGATCCTGCGCCCAGAAAGGCCGCATGACCGAAAGAGAGGTAGCCCGTCAGGCCAAAAAGGATGTTAAACCCAATGACCAAGATGCCGAAAATAGCGAAGCGCTGCATCAGGTCGGGATATCCTGCGTTGAACATTTGCGCCATGGCTGTGCCCTCGGGGAAGGGATTGAGCACGAAGGGCGCGAAAATCACCATCACTGTTACGATCAGCAATAGGGTGAAGTCTTTTTTTTCTAAACCAAGCATATTCTCAATCCTCCATCACGCCTTTGCGCCCCATAAGGCCGCGCGGACGTACTAGGATAACAATGATCGCCATTAAGTAGACAATGATTTGGTCGATGCCCGGAAGGATGTTTTTCACTTCGTTCATCGAGGCAAAGCTCTCTACAATTCCCAGCAAGAAGCCGGCCAGAACCGCGCCTGGCAGCGAACCCATGCCGCCCACAACCACAACCACAAAGGACAGGACCAACAGTTCCACACCGATATCATAGGTCGGAGGGGTGATCGGCGTGTACATCACGCCCGCAAGTCCAGCCACCGTGGCGGCTATGGCGAAGGTGATGGTAAAACGTTTGTCGATATCAATGCCCAGCAGGCCGACGGTTTCGCGATCGGCCATACCAGCGCGCACAACCATCCCAAAGGTGGTGAATTGCAAGAAGGCAAACACGCCGCCGATGATCACGGTCGAGAAGAGGAAATAGACCATTCGCCAATAGGGATAGGCAATAGCATTGGCCTCAAATCCCAGCCAGACTCCGAGATCCATTGTCCCGATAAAAACATCAGGCGGGGCGGTTTGGATGGGGTTTGCGCCGTAGAAAAACTTGATAATTTCCTGCAACACAATGGCCAAGCCGAATGTCACCAGGATTTGATCCGCATGAGGCCGTTTGTAGAAATGCTTAATCAAGCCACGTTCCATAATCACGCCGACCAAAAGCATGACGGGAATGGCCAGTAAGATTGCCAAAGGCACTGACCAATCGGTCATCCAAGCGGCCGGACCTGCGCCGAACCAATGTTCCAAATACGTGGTTTTGATCGTGGCCGGATTGCCCAGAAAATCCACTTTTGTCGGATCGATGGTCTCAAAGCTGATCGAAAAAATTCGGTTCAATGTAACGGCGCAGAACGCCCCGATTACAAATAGCGCACCGTGCGCGAAGTTCACAACACCGAGCGTGCCGAAGATCAAAGTCAGGCCAAGTGCGATAAGCGCATAGGCTGAACCTTTATCTAAGCCGTTCAGGATTTGAAGAATGATGGCGTCCATGGTCCCCACCTGCGGGTTATCTATTTATTGGAAAATAGGGTACGCTTTTGCGCACCCTAATTGCGTGGTTGTGCAGAGATGACAGGCACCTCTGCACGCTTTTACTTAAGCACCTGGGTTACATGCGCCCAAGTCGCCACCGGCAAACATTGGGTGATCTGGAGCGTATTTTACTTGCTCCATTGGTGTCACTTCAACGATTTCCAGAAGGTCAAACTCGGATGTTGGGTTCTCTTTACCCTTCACAACCAGCACGTCTTTGAAGCACTGATGATCGTCGGCGCGGTACAATGTTTTCCCATTGCCCAGACCGTCGAACTCAAAGCCTTCCAAGGCCTCGCCAACACCACATGGATTGAATGTGCCAGCGCGGTTACACGCATCTGCATAGAGCAGAGTTTGACAATATACGGTGTGTGCCGCCTGTGAAGGAGGGAAGCCGTATTTTGTGCCGAAGGATTTAACAAAGGCTTTGGAGCCTTCATCCTGCAAGGACCAGTGCCAGTTTGTCGAGCCAAAGATGCCCTTCACGTTGGCGCCCGCACCCTTCGCCATCAAGCGAGAGTACAGCGGAACGATGATTTCAAAGTTCTTGTTGTTCACAACTTTGTCACGCAGGCCAAACTGAACAGCGTTCGTCAAAGAGTTCACCATGTTCCCGCCGTAGTGGTTCAGAACCAAAACATCCGCACCAGAATTCAGCACTGGGGCAATGTAAGAGGAGAAGTCTGTCGCTTTGAGCGGTGTGCGCACTTTGTTGACAGTGTTCCAGCCCATAGCCTCAGTGGCTGCAGCGATGGATTCTTCTTGTGTCCAACCCCAAGTATAGTCAGCGGTCAGGTGATAGGCGTTCCGGTCGCTGCCGTAACGCGCTTGAAGCACAGGTGCCAAAGCTGCCGCAGACATGTAACCGTTGAAGAAGTGACGGAAGCCATTTGCTTTTTTGTCTTTACCTGTCGTGTCATTGGAGTGGGTGAGACCCGCCATGAAGATCACGCCAGCTTCTTGGCACAGACCCTGTACGGCAATCGCAACACCAGAAGACGAACCGCCTGTGATCATCACGGCGCCGTCTTTTTCGATCATGGATTTGGCAGAGGCACGCGCCGCGTCGGATTTGGTTTGCGTGTCACCTGTTACATATTCAACTTTCTTGCCCAGGATGCCGTTACCTTCCAGAGTTTTGGAAGAGAAGGTGTTGAGCATGCCGCCGTCGCCTTCACCATTGAGGTGCTCAACAGCCAGCATGTAAGCGCGCAGCTCGTCGGCACCTTCGTCAGCATAGGCGCCGGTCTGGGGAACGTTGAAGCCCAAGGTGACTGTGCTGCCAGTTGGCGCATTGGTGTAACCGCTGTGGCTTCCTGCGGTCAAAATTGTCGGCAGTGCCAATCCAGCGCCAGCAGCGGCTCCGGTTTGCAACACGTTACGACGGGTCAGAATTGATTTAGACATTGAAGTCCTCCCGATTGAATAAAGGGGCCCGCTTTTATTATGCGGTTCCCCCGAAAACACACTTCACAGTGTTGTCTTAGTGTCGCTCTTTGATGGATTGTTGTGCAACGGTGGTCTTGTTTGATTCAAATATTTTGTAAATTATTGCACGAATGCTTGATAAAAAATGTAAATAAATTTACAAAACCTCAAGGCCCATAAAAAAAACCGTCAAGGACTCACGAGATGGAGCGCAGCGCTTTTGCCGGCAGTCGAATACGCGAAAGACGTGTAGCGCTTGGGCTCCGTCAGGCCGAGGTCGCCCTGCGCGCGGGAATTTCTGGATCCTACCTCAACCTCATTGAGCACAATAGGCGCCGAATTGGCGGCAAAGTTCTTTTGAATATCGCTGCGGCCTTGGAAACAGAACCCGGCGCGCTGGCACAAGGGGCTGAAAAAAGCCTCCTGACCAGCCTGCGCGACGCGGCCATTGCGCGGCCAGATGTGGAGGTTGACCTCAGCCAGACAGAGGATTTTGCGGATCGCTTTACCGATTGGGCGCGCCTAATTTCGGCCCAGCAGAGCCAAATTACCGCGCTGCAACAAACAGTCAGTAGCCTATCGGACCGTCTCGCGCATGACCCATTTCTGTCTGAGGCGTTGCATGAGGTGCTCTCAACGGTGTCTGCCATTCGATCTACCGCGAGTATTTTGGCGGAGCCGGGGGAGATGGATCAAAATTGGCAGCGCAGATTCCAAACCAACGTGTTTCAGGACAGTATTCGCCTGGCCACCGCCAGCCAATCTCTTGCGGACTATCTGGATGGCGATTCGGATCGGGTGCTTGATACGCTGTCGCCACTGGATGAGCTCGATAGCCTATTGGCAAAAAATGGCTATCATTTTGCCGAGCTGGAAGACATGCGCCAATGGAGCGCCCCCGTTGCGGAGGGCCTGTTGGCAGAGGCTTCGGCGGCGGTAAAAACCTTGGGGTTAGCGTATTTTCGACAGTATTGGCGCGATGCGCAGAACTTCCGCCTGCCGAAATTGCTACAGCTGGTGGCAGAGTTTGGACTGGATCCCGTGCGAATCGCCAGAGAGACAGAGCTGTCATTGCCCCTTATCTTTCGGCGCTTGGCCAGCCTACCTCCTGATCCCAACCGCCCACCTGTTGGGTTGATGATTTGCGATGGCAGTGGCGGCTTGTTGTTCAAGCAGCCCTGCGATGATTTCCAAGCGCCACGGGTTGGGTCGGCCTGCGCGCTCTGGCCGCTTTATGGCGCGCTGACGCAGATTGGTGTTGCAGCGCGTCATCAGATTTTGCACAGCGGCCGGCCAGGAACTTTGGGCGAAGAAAATCTCTTTGACACCTTTTCTATTGCAGAGCGCGTGACCTCAGCCAGTTTTGAGGGCGTGCCGGTTCTGCGCTCTACCATGTTGATCTTGCGCGCGGAAACGCCGACGTACAACCAGCCTTTGCCAATTGGCAGCACGTGCCGCTTGTGCAATATCGACGCCTGCCCAGCGCGGCGTGAGCCGTCAATTTTTTCAGATGGGTTTTGACAAAGCAGGTTTAATTCGGCTCTAGTGCCAAAGATGGTAAATTTGAACGAAGGGAGGCTAAAATGCGGCATGTTTTGCTGATCGAAGATGAACCGAATATCATTGAAGCCCTCAGTTTCATATTTTTGCGCGACGGTTGGAAAGTTGATGCGCATTCCGACGGGGCCAATGCTGTGGCCACAGCCGTGCAAACGGCCCCCAATGCTATTATCTTAGACGTCATGCTGCCCAATCGCTCCGGTTTTGAAATTCTCGAAGAGTTGCGCAGCCTGCCCGACTACAAAGACATTCCAATCTTGATGCTCACCGCAAGAGGCCAAACAAAAGATCGCGACATCGCCATAGCCCGCGGTGCATCCCAATATATGACAAAGCCTTTTTCCAATGCAGAGGTGTTGAAAACCATGAATGCGTTGGTCGGACACGCACCGTGAGCGGCAAGCGCGATCAAACTCTGAAAAGAGTTGCCAATGCCGCCCGCGGGCAGCGCGTGAAAGAGTCCGCCCTGATCCTACCTTTCGTGGGGATGATCCTTTTTTTGTTTCCGATCATGTGGCCGCGCAGCTCCGAGGTTGGCGCAGATGCGGGAACCTCGACCTCGACCGCTTTGATCTATCTGTTTATCGTCTGGGCAGGGTTGATCTGTTTCACCCTGGGGCTGGCGCTTGTGATCAAACGATTTGGCGTGGGACGGAGCTGAATGCTGTCTCTCGATCTTCTGATTTTTGTTTCGCTTATTTATGTGGCCTTCCTGTTCGGCGTTGCCTTTTGGGCTGAACGGGCGAGTGATGCCGGGCGCGGCGGTTGGATGCGCACGCCGCTCATTTATACCCTGTCATTGTCAATCTACTGCACTGCTTGGACCTTTTATGGCGCTGTGGGATTTGCAGCGCGGTCGGGGCTGGAGTTTTTGACCATCTATCTCGGTCCCACGGTGGTGCTCATCGGTTGGTGGTTGATCCTGCGCCGTTTGGTGCGGATTGCCCGGGCTGAGCGGATCACCTCCATTGCGGATCTGGTGTCCTCGCGGTTTGGAAAAAATGCGCTTTTGGGCGGGTTCGTGACGGTGATGGCGGTGGTCGGCACAACGCCCTATATTGCCCTGCAGCTGCAATCGGTGACCTTGTCGATCTCGGTCTTCGCAAAGGGCACGCAGAACATTCTCAGCTCAACAAATATCGCCTTGTGGACCGCAGCAGGCCTTGCAGTGTTTACGATTGTGTTTGGCACCCGCAATCTTGATGTGAACGAGCGGCACAGCGGCGTTGTCATGGCCATTGCTGTTGAAGCGATTGTTAAGCTCTTAGCGCTGCTGGCGGTTGGAGTCTTTGTCGTCTGGGGGTTGGCCGGTGGCGCGGGTGATGTTTTGGCGCGCATTGATGCCTCGCCGATCTCACAATGGGAGGTCAGTACCGGGCGCTGGATTGGTGTCACCTTCCTTTCGGCCGCCGCATTTTTGTGTCTGCCGCGCATGTTTCAGGTGATGGTGGTGGAAAACTCTGAAGAAAGCCATCTCGCGACAGCCAGTTGGGCCTTTCCACTTTATCTCCTGCTCATGTCACTATTTGTGATCCCCATCGCGGTGGTGGGGTTGGATATTTTACCTGCAGGGTCCAACCCGGATCTTTTCGTACTCACCCTGCCGCTCTCTGCTGAGCAAAATGGCCTGGCGATGCTGGCCTTTCTGGGTGGGTTTTCTTCGGCGACCTCGATGGTGATTGTGGCGGCGATTGCCCTATCAACTATGATTTCAAACCATATCGTCACCCCGATTTGGTTGCGCGCGCGCGGTCAGGGGGCGACCATTTCCGGCGATGTGCGCAGTGTGGTTTTGACGTCGCGGCGCATTTCGATCATCGGCATTTTGACGCTGGGCTATCTCTATTATCGCATTTCTGGCGGTGGGGCGGCCTTGGCGTCCATTGGCTTGATATCCTTCGCCGGTGTCGCGCAAATCTTGCCTGTGATGCTGGGGGGGATCTTTTGGCAAGGGGCGACCAAAATTGGGGCCTTGGCTGGGTTGATTTGCGGGTTGGTGGTATGGAGCTACACCATGTTCCTGCCGTCCTTTGGTCCCGAAGTGTTGATTTCCCAGGAGACAATCGACCACGGGCTTTGGGGGCTGCAATGGCTGCGCCCTACCGCGCTATTTGGCATCCAAGGTCTTGATCCGGTGGTCCATGCGGTCTTGTGGTCGATTTTGCTGAACAGCTTCGCCTTTGTGGCCGGCTCTATTTTATCGAGACCATCTCCCTTGGAGCGGGTGCAAGCGGTGCAATTTATCAGCGCTTTTGACAGCGGCCCTTCGGCACGCGGCTGGCAAAGAGGGGCGACAGACGCAGAGGATCTCTTGAGCATGGCCCAGCGCATTATTGGCGCGGCTCAAGCACAAAACTTGTTTCGCACGGCGGCACAACGGCAGGGAAAACAGGGCTATCTGCCTGATCCGACGCCGCAATTTCTTGAAACCCTTGAGCGAGGCTTGGCCGGCAGTGTTGGAGCGGCCACAGCCCATGCGATGTTGGGGCAAATGGCCGGTGGGTCTTCTGTCACGGTCGAGGACTTGATGGCAGTGGCGGATGAAACCGCGCAGATCATGGAATATTCCAACCAGTTAGAGGCCAAGTCCGGCGAATTGACCACAACCGCGCGCAAACTGCGCGATGCCAACGACAAACTCACAAAGCTTTCGATCCAAAAGGATGCGTTCCTCAGTCAAATCAGCCATGAGCTGCGCACGCCCATGACATCGATTCGAGCGTTTTCGGAAATTCTGCAAGATCCAGATCTCTCGGATGGTGACCGGCCAAAATATGCGCGGATCATCGAGGATGAAACCCAAAGATTGACCCGGTTGTTGGATGATCTTTTGGACCTTTCTGTGCTGGAGAATGGTCAGGTCTCACTGGAGCTTCGCCAAGCACGGTTGCGCGATATATTGGATCGTGCGGAGGCCTCGGCCAATGTGGAGCAGCATATAAGGATCCGCCGAAGCGCTGGGCGTGAGGACATTTCGATCCTCACAGACCCCGATCGTTTGACCCAAGTATTTATCAACCTCATGTCAAATGCCGCGAAATATTGCGAGGCGCAGCGGCCAGAGTTGATCGTCAGTGTCAGCGAGACGCCCGCGGCCATAACCGTGGACTTTATCGACAATGGCGCCGGGGTCGATAAGGCCAATCAGGATATGATTTTCGAGAAATTTGCCCGCGCCTCAGATCATTCAAAAGCTGGCGGCGCGGGGCTTGGTCTGGCGATTTGCCGGGAGATTGTCAGCAACTTGGGAGGGCAGATTTCCTATCTGCCGGGCCAGCGCGGCGCGGCGTTTCGGGTCAGTCTTCCGCGCGATTAAGCGCCAGCATCTCCAGCTGTGGCCGCAGATGGGCCAATTGATACCCGGCTTGGGTGGTGGCGTCCAAAATGGTATCGGTCGCGATGCGCCCGGCTTGGGCAAAGGCCCAAACAATGCTGCAACGATTGCCCGAGGCGCAATAGGCAAAGACGGGGCTTGGCAGTTGCGCCAAAAGCTCCGCTTGCCGCTCTATCTTATCGGGGCCGAAGCTTGACGGATCGAAAACATTTTCCGCAAATTCCATGCCGGCGGCTTCGACGGCGGCCTTAATGGCCTCGATTTGGCGGGGTTCAGGATTTTCTTGATCTGGGCGATTGCATATCACAGATTTGAAACCTGCCTGCATGATGCTTGGCACATCCGAGACCTCTATTTGTGGTGATACGGAATAATCGTCGGAAAGGGTGTTAATCTGCATGGCTGTGGGGTCCTCGTTTTTGGTATGTCTTAAAGGGCGCGGGGAGTCACAGCATGATGCCAATCACCACCATCATCAGCCCAATTGCAGAGCACCCCATGGCGCCCAGGTTCCAAGCTACGGCCGATTGAAGCTGCAGTTTCATTTGTTCGTCGCTGAGACCTTGTTTCTTCGCCCGCATTATCCGTGCGATGGTGTAAAATAGCAGGCCAAGTCCGATAAAGGTCACGACAATCCCCGGGATGATGAGCCAATCCATAGTCTACTCCGAAAACTTTAAATTTGCGCCACAGTCGCGAAGGAAGGCGGCTTGTGCAAGTCGAAAACGAAGGGTATCGCTGCACAATCACTTATTACAATGGAGTCCCCCATGTTAGAAATCGACAGCAGCTATCGCGTCACGGCCGATGAATTGCGGCAGTTCATAGAACGTATTGAGCGTTTGGATGCCGAAAAAAAAGATCTGGCAGAACAACAAAAAGAAGTGATGGCAGAGGCCAAGGGCCGTGGGTATGACACCAAAGTCATGCGCAAACTCATCACCCTGCGCAAGCGGGACCAAAATGATATTGCCGAAGAAGAAGCTATTTTGGAAATGTATAAAGAAGCCTTGGGCATGTGAGTGCGCGGCTGGCCCTCAAAGGGCCGGCTCAATCACTTCAACATCTCCGCGTGAGATGATGGCATTCACATCTTCATCATATAGGTCAGACAGGCGGTTGAGCAGATCATCCGTCCAGCCGGGCAGGGTGATTTCTTCCTCCACCGCCGCCGGATTGGCATAATGCTCCAAAAAAGCCGCTAAGACTCGTTGCCGTTCTTTTTCTGAGTTGGGCGGATTGGCCTTGAAATAGTTTTGCATTTTTTGAGTGCCAATTTCCGTCAACAAAGACCCAATCAGATCATAGCCAGCCTTTAACGGTTCTTCTGCATCTATTCCAATTAGGTGACGCAGGATTTTGGGCCAAATAAAGGGTGTATCCTCGTTGCACCAAGCTGTGATCTGCGCATTTGGCAAGACAGTGCGCATGCGATGGATCAAACCGGACCATTGAACCACAGTGGGCGCGGCCCCCGCCATAAAGCGCTGAAACGACCGTCCGTGAGATTTGCCATAAGCCGCTGGAATAAAGGTGCCGGGATCACGCATGCACAGTGACAGTTCAATGTCATGGCCTTGGAACAAACTGCCAAAGGCCTGGAGCTTTTCCACCACCAAAGCATAGAAATCTCCGCCCTCGAAAATTCGGTTTGGCACGCAGATGAAATTTGCATTGGTCAAAATCACCCGCTCAGCATCTGAATCGCCCAGAATATCGGCCAAAAGTTCCTCTCCCGACATATCCGGGCGTGCGCCCTTGGCCATGGCTTGCAGGTTTTCTCGAATGACATTTCGATATTTGCGCGGGTGGGGCAGGGCGACCTGATTCTGGACAAGCGCGGCTTTGTTCTTCACAAGCGAAGCGTGCAGGGCATCTTGGTCTGTGCAATGGGCGCCAATATGATAAACAATTTGCATCGAAATATGCTGCCTTGGAAATAAGTCTGAGCGGACAGAGTATAGGCAACCGTTTATAAATATAAAACAGCCGAAATCAAAAATGAGGGCTTCGTGGCAGAAAAATTAAAGAAACGCGCGGGATTGGGCAGATGGCTTGCATTGGCCATTGCTGGCTGTGTGCTCTTGCCGATTGTTTCGATTGCTTGGATGGGCTTTGGCAGCGATGGCGCGCGCTGGGCGCATCTTTTGGCCACGGTGTTTCCGCGGTATTTGAGCAATAGCCTCTCGCTGATGTTGGGCGTTGGTGCTGTTAGTCTGCTCCTCGGCACATCTTTGGCTTATTTGATTACGCATCTCGAGTTTCCAGGGCGCAAATGGGTGCAATACGGGTTGTTTCTCCCGCTGGCGATGCCCTCTTTCGTGGCCGCATACGCTTGGGTAGATGTCTTGGAATATGCCGGTCCGCTGCAAACAACTTTGCGTGATCTGGCTGGATGGTCTTCGGTTCGGGACTATTGGTTTCCCAATATTCGCTCGTTGCCTGGCGCAATATTCGTGCTGTCTTTGACACTCTACCCTTACGTGTATCTTCTGGCCCGAGCGGCATTCCGCGAGCTGCCGGCCAGCGGTCAGGATGTCGCCCGTTCACTTGGCTTGGGGCATATGCGGCAATTTTTGCGCGTGAGCCTCCCACAAGCGCGCCCTGCCATTGCCGCTGGAACAGCCATAGTCATGATGGAAACCTTAAACGATTTCGGGACAGTAGATTATTTTGCCGTGCAGACTCTCACCACGGGCATTTTTTCGATTTGGTTGGAAAGCTATGACCCGGGGGGCGCGGCGCAATTGGCAGTGCTGGCCGCCTTGATTGTGGCGGGCTTGCTTGGGGTCGAGAAAATTGGCCGCCGCCGCGCGCGCTTTCACAAATCGGGTCGTCAATTGGCCCCGATCCAGCCGCAACCTCTGTCCTCGCGGCAGGGGGCCGCCGTGCTGCTCTATTGCTTGGTTCCTATGGGGTTGGGATTTTTAATTCCATTGATGGTTCTGGTGGCGCCTGTCGTGTCGGATCTGAGCCTTTGGAGCGACACCGGCCTTTGGCGCGCGGCGGCGCACAGCTTGGCTTTGGGTGGCGCAAGCGCTGGATTGGTCGTAACGCTCGCCACTGTTATGGTTTTGGGATTGCAGAAAACCCCGGCGGCATGGAGAAAATCTTTGCTGACCCTGACGACTGTGGGCTACGCCTTTCCTGGTGCCGTCCTCGGTTTGGGGATATTGATTCCCTTGGCTACGTTTGACAATTGGCTGGCAGACCTCGTTTTTGCGACCTTCCGTCGCGATCCCGGCCTCCTTCTCACCGGGAGTGCGGGCGCATTGATCGTTGCCTATTGCGTCCGCTTTTTCGCGATTGGTGTTGGGGCTGCTGAGGCCGGCTTGGCCGCGATCTCAACCAATATCCCACTGGCCGCAAGCACATTGGGGCGCGGGCCAAAAGATGTTTTAGTAAATATATATCAACCGCTTATGCGGGGAAGTCTGGCATCTGCTATGGTGCTTGTCTTTGTGGATACGGTTAAAGAACTGCCCGCAACGCTTCTGCTGCGCCCGTTTAATTTCGACACGCTGTCCACCCATGTCTACGCACAAGCCAGCCTGGAAAATTTCCACGGCTCCACCCCCGCCGCATTGCTCATCATCACACTTTCCCTCGGAGCGATATTTCTTTTGGCAAAAGCGCATAGGTAGGGCTTGCATAGGCAGTTTTTTTGTCCTAAATCCTCGCTCAGTGCCCCTATAGCTCAGCTGGTAGAGCAACTGATTTGTAATCAGTAGGTCCGCGGTTCGAGTCCGTGTGGGGGCACCATAATCCAAGCCAATGTATTGTAATACCTTACTAAACTGAAGTTTTTAGTGAGCCGTAGACCATGCTGGCAACCAAATCTAATAGTTATACGTTCCAAAAAGATGGAATCTGGTATTTCTCCCGTAGAGTACCTGCTGATTTACGGCGGCATTATAGAACAGGCAGAATTGCTTATTCTTTGAGGACTAAGTCTGTCAGGGATGCCCGTATTAGGGCGATGAGTGATGCTGCTAAGTTAGATAGGCATTGGCATATCCTGCGGATCTCTTCTGATGATTTACCAGGCAAGCATTTGCTCACTGACGCTGTGCAGGCGCCCGTCGCTGAGCTTGCTGCCAAAGAGCATTCCCTAAAAGACGCTGTGGCTGTCTATCTACGTTTAAAGGGGGATGATCGCCCGCCTACCTTTGAAGCTGCTGTACGGCGTTCCTGCGGCTACCTGATTGATTGCTGCGGCATGAAGGCCTTGAAAGATTACCTTCGATCCGATGCTACCAAGTTCCGTGATTATCTATTCGCTAAGGGATTAAATGGGGCTTCTGTGGCAAGGATCTTTGGTACAGTCAGGGCTGTTATAAACTTAGCCCTGAGTGAGTTTGGGCTAGCAATCGTCAACCCGTTCTCAAACGTCTACTTCAACCAAAGAGAAGGGGTAAAGAAGCGGCTGCCTGTGAAGCCTGATGATATCAAGAGGGTACAAGCTGAGTGTTATAAGGCTGATGATGAAATGCGCTGGCTGGTAGCCTTAGTCGCAGACACTGGCATCAGGTTGGCTGAGGGTGCTGGGCTCTTACGCTCCGACTTCATCACTAAGGACGATATCCTATGCGTAAGCATCAAACCTCACCCTTGGCGCTCATTAAAGACAGCTAGCAGTGAGCGAGTAATACCTTTGGTAGGCTCAGCTAAGTGGGCCGCAGAACGAATGCTTGAACAACCCAATAGCAGTCAGTTTGCATTCCCTAAATACAACAACGGTCAGAGAACGAGTGCTAACTCTGCCAGCGCTGCCCTGAACAAGTGGCTGAAAGGTAAGATTGGCGAGGGCTATACTATGCACAGCTTCCGTCACTCCATGCGAGACAGGCTAAGGGCGGTTGAGTGTCCTAGCGACATCATAGATCAGATTGGTGGATGGCTTACCCAAGGAGTAGGAGCATCGTATGGAGAAGGCTACAGTCCAACGAATATGCAAAAGTGGCTGCTGCTTAGTTGAATGATCCATTAGAGGCTACTGCGCAGTGACGATATTCTTGACTTAGCAACAGTAAGGGCTTTCTTAGTCAGCATGACTGATCTCTCAATCCTGCCCTTACATGACCTAACAATTGATGAGGCCTCACGGCCTAAAGCGCCTAAGGTTGCAGCCGCCACAGATATGCACCGCCGCCAAGGTCGACAGCTTGCGGCAATTCATCGTCATTATCTGATGGAAATGGCTCAGATTGGTGCGGTATTGGAAAGGATCGAAGCGAAAGATACACCACCTGAGCACCTAAAGAAGATTGTGCTTGCACTTGATATGGCCGAAAACTTTCGAGCGTTTGGATCACTTTGTGGGCGTGAATGCAAAGTCCTGAAGTTTCATCATGACATCGAAAGTTCAGACATGTTTCCTCGAATCGAGGCAGCAGGAGGAGGCATGTTCCAGCAGATTGTAGCCAAGCTGATTTCAGAGCACGAGGTAGTGCATGAATTGATCATTCGCCTTGGCCGAGCCGCAGACAAGTTGGCGACAAATCCAAGCGAAGCTAACTTCATCGGTGCCTCGCAGGTATATCGAAAGCTAGAAGAGGTTGTGCGTTCTCATTTTGGCTACGAGGAAGCGGAATTAGAAGAAGCGATTGGGTATTACCTCGGGGGCATTTAACGGCGAAGGCTGACCCTTTTACAAGATGTAGAACGACTTGTTTGAATTCACTACGCATCACTCATCGCCCTAATACGGGCATCCCTGACAGACTTAGTCCTCAAAGAATAAGCAATTCTGCCTGTTCTATAATGCCGCCGTAAATCAGCAGGTACTCTACGGGAGAAATACCAGATTCCATCTTTTTGGAACGTATAACTATTAGATTTGGTTGCCAGCATGGTCTACGGCTCACTAAAAACTTCAGTTTAGTAAGGTATTACAATACATTGGCTTGGATTATGGTGCCCCCACACGGGGATGGCTCCGCCAGTAGGCACCAACGCTTAGCATTAACCTTACAAAACAAGGCTACTGTCTCATTCTGGTTCCTGCAACAGGCGTAAAATGGTCTACGGTTTGGTCTACGGTAAGAACCCCGGGCATGTGCCACCCCGCCCCCTAGGGGATACCGTACATAGCTCTGACCTGCGATTGGGTTTTGGGTATCGTCAACCAGCAGCATCAGCCTGTTTAGGTCCGACTTGGCGGTTTCATCTGTGCGGTAGGGTGCAGGCTGTATGTATGCCTCTGACACTTCGTAGGGAGCTTATGCACGATGCCTGCGGTTGTTACCCAGTATCCCAGAATACCGTTACAGTAACACTAGAGGGCCTGTGCATGGGCCACAGGGGGGCTATGGGGTAAGTATATATGGCCTCTGACAGTGATCAGCCCTGTAGTGATGTAAACCACTATTGGTTCAGTTTCGGGTTAGATGACCGTGATTGAGTTCTTATTGTAACAAGGTCCTATATAGTCTTATAGCACTTCGTTACATTAACGGTATCACTCACTCGAAACTTAAGGCTCTGGCCCGTATGATACTCCAGCTTTAGCTCACTGATAGCACCTTCACCCCAGCCTGCTGTTAGATGCGCCAGTACTTCTGCCTCAGACCAAGGGGTGTAGATGCTGGTGGTGGGACTGCCGGAGTAATCCTTCGGGAGGTAGAGGTGACGGTGGGTGGTCTTGCGTTTTACTTTGGCTTTGAAGGTGGCTATTTGGGTGGCTGTTCTGACGAGTGTGGGCAGTTGAGTTAATAGCCGCTTGGGATCAGAGGCTTTGGAACGGTCAGGCTGAAAGAGCATACGTGCTTTAGCCCCAGCATACCCTAAATCAGACCTCATCTTCTCCAATCCTAATGGTGTCAGAGGTAAGTCACCTGTTTTGATTAGTTCCATTTCTAGTCGGTCAGGCATCAAGTCGTTGAACTCAATCAGGTGATCTACTGGCATCTCGACAGGTAGGTTCGATAGCAAGAATACTCGCTTCTGATAATCAGCCCAAACTAACCTCAGTCTGGCTATAGCTTGTACAGTCTCAGCCTCCCTGATTTGCTTTTGAACTGCTTCAATGCGGGGATCACTAAATGATGGAACTGTCATAGCTGCTGGAGCATGAGGGCTACGTGCAGACAACCAATAATCAACCTGATCTAAAGGTAGGTTCTCTTTATCATCATAGCTTAGTGGATTGCCTGAGTTACCAAAGATTGCCCTCGCTTGTTGTTCGATGCCATCGATTGGTGGCTGGTTGCGGCCCGTAATAAATACAACTGATCTGTCCTCGTAAGCATTAGAACCACGCAGGGACATGAAGTGTGCCACAGCTACACCTGCATCAAGTCTAGGGTGATCTCGTAGGAACTCACATAAATCTTTATTTCCCACCACTAGGGGGCTGTCGCCTGCCGACACCCATTCATTTAGGATTGAGATTAAGCTGGCTAAGTCATTGTGGCGAGCATCATAGGTTGGTTCTGACAGGTTCTCTTGTTCTGGTCCGATCTTACTGTTCCAGAAGTTTTTACTGCCAGTACGATCATGTACCTGACTGACCACAGCTAATTGGTGAACATCAATCCGATGATATTGCAGGGCTGGTAGATACGCTTCTGTGATTATGGGATCAGCCGTAGCATCTAAGTAAAGCACTGGCGCAGACCGTGTCACTCGAATGGGTTTGTGCTCACAGATCACAATATCGTTCTTACGGTTGTTGTTGGGAGTTTTTCTGTTGTCGTGAACCAACTGCCCAAAGCTGTACCTACCCTGATCCTCAATCTCCCGTGCTGCGATCTCAAGCAGTTTGGTCAGGGCCTTATATTGCTTGGCGGATCTCACATTGCGGCTTTGCGTAGTATCAGCACTGAAGGGAGTAGCTGGATTTAGCCCTTCAACCGACACGGCGTTGAACTCAAAGGCTCCAATGTCTTTGTCCCGTAGGTAGGATAGATCACCTTGATGTTTGGTTAGGCACTCTACCAGATCAAAGCCTAAACTGGGAAGGCCTTCCAAACGAATATGCTGTGTCACATCACCCACTGGCATGGATGGCATATTGCTAACGGCAGAGGACATAAACGCCTCATCTATTATTACCAGATCAGGCTCTGATTGGCGTTCAAATTCATTCCTGCTCAGAAACAAGGACGCATGAGTGTAAATACGGATCGTATTTTCAACGCCCAGATCATTGCCCGATTGCCTGAACTGATCCAAATAGCTGCAATTGCCAAAGAAGCTGCATTGCTCTCCTGAGGTACGGCTTAGACAGGCATTGCCATATATGCTGTGACCCTTTTCCTCCAAGTCCCTGACATAATCAGCCCTCTGACACATGATCGGGTTGGGGTATGAGTTCTGTTCTTCGTCCCATTCACCGCCTGTACGAGGATAAACGTGAATGACCTTGGCATTGATGCCTTCTAGGCTTTGTTCCCATTCGTCAGCTAGATCATGCCTTGGCACATAGACTTCTATGGTCTGCTGGAATTTATCCTCAAGATAAGACTTCAAGTGGCTTATTGTTTGTTTGGTTTTACCTGCTCCCATAGTCAGACGGATAGCGGCTCTTGGGTTAGCGCCTTCAGCCAAGTTCTCGAAGAAGCCGCTTAGAATGGCATCAAGTTTTGATTGTGCTTCCACGGCTCCGACAAGCTTTGGGGGTTCCACCTTGCCTGCACCTGCTACAAGTATCGTTCTGTCTGAGCGAGATACAAAGCCATACGTACCGCTATCAAGTTCCTGCAGTCTTCCTCTGGCCTTTGAAGCAGCATCAGCAATCGTCCAAGCGCCACGGTCAGATACCACGCTTATATCTGCTTCTTCACAGAAACGGTTCCAGAGGGCCGCAGTCACTTGTTCTTCGCTGGGAGCGTGTTCTAGGGTGACCAACTGCTGCATGACCTGGGTGGACAGCAAGAACATAAGTTGTTCCCTACCATCGACGGCAAGACCAGTATCTGGATCACGGATAATATCGGCAGGATCAAGCAGTCCTGATTTACCACTTGTTCGTTGCTTTGAAGACCTTGAAGCGACAGCACTTCTGAAGGCTAAATCAGATGGAACCGTTACGGTTGATACTCCAGTGCCAGCTTTAAACAAGCCAGATCGATTGGGGTATGGATCAACAGCACCATCATTAAATAGAGGGTTAGCCGTCAGATGTATTTGGATGGGATTGAACATCCGCATATCCACTGGACAGCCAGACAGCCACGCTTTCATTTCATCATCAGAACATGGACGATCTAGCCAGAACCAGAGATGCACTCTGATACCAGCCTTGATGCCCATGCTGGATGACAAATGATACCAGCAGTCGGTAGCTTGGAACTCAGCAGGAAGCTGCTGGATTGCATATGATACCATTGCCTGTTGGTCAGACATATCACCATCCCAAGAAAGGCTATCAATGTCGATCATGCACCACTGGCGGGATAATGCGGTGAAGGTTTCCTTGTTGCGAGGCACTTGGCTGCTTTTGTTCTCCGGAAGTGACCCTCTGATGATCGTATGTGTGGGATAGTCCTCAAGTCTTTGTAGCAGTACAGACAGGCTTTGAAGATCAGACACTGGCTCTTCAGATACGTTGAACAGTTTACCAGTGGAAAATGGCTGTTGAGTTTCATCTGTGCCGCTGAAGCTTTTAACAAGGGCATGACCAGTAGCAGATGTCAGGAGTGTCATTACTTCGCCCATTTGCATCCCTTTCCAAACTTGGTCAGAGAACCTAAACATGGAAACTGAGAAGTACCAATAAGTGATGATCTCAAAATGAGATTAACTAGAGGCTGGGATAGCAGTGGCAGAACTTACAATTGATCAAGCCCTACAGCAGGCTATCGAGGCGCATAAAGCTGGTCGGGTTCAAGAGGCTGATCGCCTTTATACCGCCATTTTAAAAGCCCAGCCCAAGCATCCTGATGCGAACCACAATATGGGTGTACTGGCGGTTGGTGTTGGTAAGGTTCAGGAAGCTTTGCCGTTCTTAAAGACAGCGCTGGAAGCTAATCCAGCCACAGCACAGTTCTGGCTGAGCTACATTGACGCTTTGATTAAGCTAGATCAATTAACCGATGCAAAGGCTGTGCTGGATCAAGCCAAGAGCAAAGGTGCTAAGGGTGATGGCTTTAATAAACTGGAGCAAAGGCTGCAGGATGCTGGACAAGAGCCTCTACTGGCCAAGCAGATAGCATCTGAACCACAGCCTAAGCAGCCGAACATCCTGGACAGCCTAAAACTGGATCAAGCGATCAGTCTTGCGAAGAAGAAAGCAAAGGCAGGCTCTACTGAAGAAGCTAAACGTGTTTACCAGGATATTCTGACTAAGTTCCCCAAAAACAAACGGGCTAGTGATGGGATGAAAAGGTCAGCCGGTAAGACTGTTGGTGAAGCATCCAAAGTTCAGGACCCACCACAAGATCAATTGCAATCATTGGTTAACCTCTACAGCCAAGGGCAGCTTCAGCTGGCTCTAAAACAGGCTGAAACCTTAGTTCAACAGTTCCCACAGTCAGCCATCTTGTTCAATATCCAAGGGGCTGTACTGCAAGGCCTTAGACAACTTGATGCTTCCATAGAGGCTTACAACAAAGCTCTAGCTATCAAGCCTGATAATGCTGACGCCTACTACAACATGGGCAATGCTCTCCAAGAGCAAGGTAAGCTGGAAGAAGCTATTGAGGCCTACAACAAGGCTCTATCACTCAAGCCTGATTATGCTGAGGCCTACAACAACATGGGCAATGCTCTCAAAGAGCAAGGTAAGCTGGAAGAGGCTATAGAGGCTCACAACAAAGCTCTAGCCATCAAGCCTGATAATGCTGACGCCTACTACAACATGGGCAATGCTCTCAAAGAGCAAGGTAAGCTGGAAGAGGCTATAGAGGCTTACAACAAAGCTCTATCACTCAAGCCTGATTATGCTGAGGCCTACAACAACATGGGCAATGCTCTCCGAGAGCAAGGTAAGCTGGAAAAGGCTATAGAGGCTTACAACAAAGCTCTAGCCATCAAGCCTGATTACGCTGAAGCCTACAACAACATGGGCAATGCCCTCAAAGACCAAGATAAGCTGGATGAGGCTATAGAGGCTTACAACAAAGCTCTAGTCATCAAGCCTGATTATGCTGAGGCAGCACAAAACTTAGTAAAACTCCCAATTGGTAATATCGATGAGAAAACAATTTTGAGATTGAATAAAAAGATTTCAATTTTATCTTCAAATATACAAGATCAAAGCAAAAGGCTATTTTTTGAGGCAAACTTGTTTACCCATAACGGTGAGTACGACGAGGCCTTTAAAAGGTTTGTGGAAGCAAATAACATAAAGGCAAATGAAATTGCTTCCGCTCTGGAAAATCTGTCTCAAAAATATTATCAGAATGTTAAACGTATACAAAATTGGTCACCCCATTCACTAAAGTGGACTGAACCTTCATTAAAGAAATTATTTCTTTTAGGCCCGTCACGGTCAGGCAAATCTAGCCTAGAAAACCTACTGATGCGCATCCCACAAATTTACCCTATGTACGAAAATATTAACTTAAATACCTTACAGGAATCGGACTTGGGGAGCAGTAAAGTCAAAAGCCTCAATATGACGGAAATGTTTTATCATGATGAAAAGTGTTTGTTAAATGATGGGCATAGGTTTGTAACCTCCACTTTACCAGAAAGTATCTTCCATATTGACCAATTACTTGATGGTTTCGTTAATTCTTTTTGTGTTCTGGTAAAAAGAGACCAAACCGATGTTGCATCGGAGATTTTCACACGGGAATACAGAAAAGGAAACTTCTTTTTTTATACTCATTTGAGCATTCAGGAATATTTAAATACTTATTCCGTTATCTGGGAAGAGATAAAACGTAAAACTCCACAACGTACCCTCGAAATAGAATATGAAGACATTTTATTAAAGCCACACGAAGTGTTAGACCAGATCAGCCAATTTACCAGAGAGAACTTGATATTGGATAATGCGGAACAATATTCTACTAAAAAACGAATTAGCCCCTTTCGAGAACATTATGCACAAAAATTTAAATCAGCAATATACCAGTAATTTAAAATTAAATCCTACCGCCAGCCTCTACACGCCTTGGACTGAAGCAGAAGTACTGTCCCATCTAACAGCAGGCTGGGGTGAAGGTGCTATCAGTGAGCTAAAGCTGGAGTATCTCTACGGGCCAGAGCCTGAAGTTTCGGGGGAGTGACACCGTTAATGTAACGAAGTGCTATAAGACTATATAGGACCTTGTTACAATAAGAACTCAATCACGGTCATCTAACCCGAAACTGAACCAATAGTGGTTTACATCACTACAGGGCTGATCACTGTCAGAGGCCATATATACTTACCCCATAGCCCCCCTGTGGCCCATGCACAGGCCCTCTAGTGTTACTGTAACGGTATTCTGGGATACTGGGTAACAACCGCAGGCATCGTGCATAAGCTCCCTACGAAGTGTCAGAGGCATACATACAGCCTGCACCCTACCGCACAGATGAAACCGCCAAGTCGGACCTAAACAGGCTGATGCTGCTGGTTGACGATACCCAAAACCCAATCGCAGGTCAGAGCTATGTACGGTATCCCCTAGGGGGCGGGGTGGCACATGCCCGGGGTTCTTACCGTAGACCAAACCGTAGACCATTTTACGCCTGTTGCAGGAACCAGAATGAGACAGTAGCCTTGTTTTGTAAGGTTAATGCTAAGCGTTGGTGCCTACTGGCGGAACCATCCCCGTGTGGGGGCACCATTAAATCAATAACTTACATATAATCAGCTAGCAATGGTGCCTGCTGGGGAAACTCAGGGGAAACATTATAGCAATACTTTTGCACGCGAAGTCGTGTCCTGTGATAAGTTTGTGTAGCTGCTGTTCTTGTCCGTTGATTCATGTAGTTTGGCTATGAAACTTCAACCTATACCCGGATTGTACAATGTTCAGAGCGTCCACGCTACGAATGATAGGCTGGGTTCTTTTGACCCCTATTGTATTGGCTACCGCATACATGCTGCTGGAAATATGGCTTTTTGACCTTGATCCCTGCTCACCATTTATTTGCACTGAAGGGTATCCATGCTTTGAACAGGCTAATTGCAGCCATTGGAAAGATCCTCCTGACTGACATGCTCCCTTTTGGCTACGTCATTGGGCGTCTAAGATAACCGGTAGGAGCCTGCAGGTCCCTTAGACTCATAACCAAATGAATTGGGTTGGCCCGTTTTACAGGTGGGAATCCAAGGTAACGATTTACCTGTTACAGCGTGCGGAGTTAGGCTTACAGAAACATCTATTAAGCTGAGAAGATCGGAAATATGATATGCCTGATGCAGATAAGCCTGAGTTCGCTAAACAATCCTTCAAAGGCTTCGTGATGAGAATTATGATGATGATAGATATGTTCAAAAAGAAGAGCGACTATTAGGATCACATTACGGAACGGCTTACTAAGTAAGTCTTAATTCACGGGCAACTCACAATATGTCGTCAATACCAGCAAAAGGAGAAAGCTATGAAGACTATTGCGGCATCTTTATTTACTCTGATACTGCTCCTCACAAATGGTAGCGCAATGGCTGATAACCTCATCAAAACAGGACAATGGGCTTATTTGGCAGACACAGTTATGGGTGGTATTTCTGAGGGAACTGCACAGTTTGAAGATCAAGGAACATCCCAAGTCATTCGGCTGAGCGGTGAAGTTTCTACAGCTAATAATGGTGGTTTTATTCAGGTTCGGTCACCAGTGGAATGGGAGGCGGCGAAGGGAAAAACAGGTATCAAACTGACGGTTAAAGGTAACGGTGATCTTTATTATTTGAACATCAGGAGTACCAACACTCGCTTACCTTGGCACTATTATCATCATAGTTTTCAAACAAACGGCTCATGGAGTGAGGTAAGGCTTCCGTTTGAGACTTTTGTAAAGTCGTCATCCCTTATGAGAACTACACTCAACCAAAGCAAGATCAAAACTATAGGCATTGTCGCATACGGTAAGGATTATACGGCTGATGTATCGGTGCAGAGTTTGGAGTTTTACTGATTGGATAACCTCTTGAACCCAGCCAACGCACACCAGCAGCGTTGCCCCAGATGCCAGTCACCTCTGAACACTGTCGTAGTGCATGGGCATGAGCAGTGTGTAATCTGTAAGTCTAATATCTTTGAGTGCTGCTCTGGTGATACCTGTGATACAGACCATAACTTGGCTTTTGGATATAAGAGAGGCTGACCAAACTCTCGACCCACGCCCGATGAGATGGCTGTGTTTGATTTTGTAGGAGCCAAAAATCTCTTGCCTACGAAAATATTCAAAAGCTCAACTTCCTAACAGACTCAAACATGAGAGTAGCAATTGGCTCCATAGCTACGGAGTCATAGTGAACGCCATCAATATTTGAAACGCATACGTGACTATTGAGATCTGCGAACAATACATTTTCACATTCAGCTACTATTTTGATCTCGTTTCCTAGGTCTAATGATAGTCTCTCACCTTCTTTGAATATTTTTGCTAAGGCACCGACCTCTTTGATTGGAGGCGGAGCGATGACTATAATTTTGGGCGATTCCCCTTTCGGCCCACAACCTGATGCGCGAATAATCCGTATTAATTTTCCTATGGATTGCGCGATATCAAATGCATTTACTCCGAACCTAAATTTAAGATCATTAGTACCGAGCATTATAGCAATAACGCTAATACATT
This sequence comes from Planktomarina temperata RCA23, assembly GCF_000738435.1. Lineage (NCBI taxonomy): Bacteria > Pseudomonadati > Pseudomonadota > Alphaproteobacteria > Rhodobacterales > Paracoccaceae > Planktomarina > Planktomarina temperata. Next base: position 439,832 of record NZ_CP003984.1, read on the forward strand.
GGTGTGTTTCTAGGATAGCGGGTAAAACGCTTGCTCCGTTTTTGTGTTCGCCTTCAATAGGATCGTTGTGAACTGTAGTTCTGCCAGGTAAGCCTTCATCAATTACTCTCCAATTGTCTCCAAGTTTGCGTGCAAGAAGGGACGTCCAACGGATATTCAAGGGATGACGGTTGCGCTCACCTAATTCTCGCATAGGCATTGTGCAGTGTGTGTTTGAGTCGCCAAAAAGGAGAAGAGTTTTAGGTTCATTCATGGTCTTTTACCTTATGGAAAATTTTCACCTTTGATGAGGTTCGTTTATAATCTAGACCCACAGCACCAACTCAGCATCACCTGCGGCCTATGTAAGCACCATAAGAGGCTAGAAGTAGCAAACCTTATAGCTGTCGTTGGAGGCGATGCCGCTTCAAGCATATTAACTAAAGGTTAAATGATACCAATTATCCTTAAACCCAGTGCCAGTGTGGATAATGAAGCAAGCGCAAAACTCAAAGTACGCAAAACAGTTATTCCGATTGCATAGATGATGTAGTGAGCAAATATACCAATAAAGAATGTCATAGCCAAAATACCTGGATAGCCATCCTCAGGAATACGTATCATAGCAAGAATTGCTAAAGGCGCATATGCTGCGAATGCTTGTATTGCCACACCATGGGCTGCCTTGGCTCGCATCGCCCAATTAGATTGTTGCGCCAAACTGGGAGTTGGATTTGCCATTGTGCCAGCAAGACCGTGAACCATGATCCTATCCAAAATATAAGGAACCCATGCTATTGCGATCCAGATAGCAGAGAGACTTGTATAAAATTCTAGTGATGACATTTGAGCTTTCCTTTTGCCTCGAGTGATGAAGAAATGCGTCTTAATCCCTTCTACCATTGGAATCGCACAGGCCGTCTAGTCTGTATGTTGAAGCGGTGAGCGAGAAGTCTAAGAATTACCCCAGAGGGCCAGATGCCATAACTGTGGCGTGAAGGGTAACAACACGTATCAGATCGTTTACACGGGTAATTCTGACGTTGCGATGGATGGGGCTGGGGTTAGGTCGGATAAATTTTCCTATAAACCTCAAAAATAGACGGTGTTAGCAATCCAAACAGCATCATAAAACCGCTTTAAGATATGGTGTGGTATTAGGTGCCGTTCGTGCTAGGCTTTTCTAATCGGTCATTGGATAGTTATTTGGAGAATTAAATGAAACAACTTATGACTTTATGCGTGCTTGCACTTTTTGGCTCAAGCGTTTCAGCACAATCTTATGAAACTGCACAGGATGCTTTTGACGCAAGAGCTTGGGAAGCGGCTGCAAAACTTGCAAGGGCAGAAGCTATAAAAGGCAACGCTAACTCGCAGGGACTGTTAGGGCAACTTTATCATTTTGGACAAGGTGGCCTGCCTAAAAGTAGCGAACTAGCTGTCATTTGGTATTCGGTCAGTATGGCAAACGGAAATACTGCTATTGAAGGACTGTATAATGGCGCTGCATTTGTATTTAACGAAGAGGAGCTTAAGGGAATAGAAGCCAAGGCAACGACTTGCCTATCAAGCCAGTACGAAAAGTGCGATTAATTACACAATGCGAAAAGGCTGCAGACATTTAGGGTGGCTGCCACTATCGTAGGATTTATGCCGCAGCACCAACTCAGCATCACCTGCGGCCTCTGTAAGCACCATACGATGCTAGAGGTAGCAAACCTGATCGCTGTCGTAGGAGGCGATACGACAGCCCATGAGGTACGTCAGAGAGCCAGATGTCATAACTGTGGTCTGAATTGATGATCTTATATATACTTAGGCTGTGCCAATAATGTTTTGGGTGTTCTGCTTTGTCTCACAGCACGTTTTAGACCAATGCGCTAGCACCACCTTGCTTTCGCACTTCACGCCCGTCTTTAAACGCGACATGTGGTAAGGCTTCTTGCCCCCATAGACCCTCATGAATGTCAAAATTTTGTCTTTGGTCTATCGTACCAAGGGGAACAAACTGACCATCAGGCACTCTCTCAACGAGCATTTCTACCGGTGAGGCACATTTCGAACAAAAGCGATTAGTCATTTTAAAGCCATGTTCGGTTTTGGTGTCCACGAATTCAGAAACTTTTCCACCCTCATATGTGACCTTACCCATATCAAACACAGCGTAGGCTCTGGAGGACCCACCGGAAATTTTTTGGCACCAAGTACAGTAGCACTCGAATACACGCCGTGGTTCACCCTTAGCTTTGAATGTAACAGAACCACACAAACAACTACCGCTATAGACTGACATCAAATATTCCTTTCACATCACATTTCAAAGGCGCGCTGAATTTTCCAGTAAATGAATTTTCCGTTCGCTTTTTCAGCGTAAACCATTACGTTTGAGCGGGGTTTCCCATCTTGAACGACATCATGCGTTGCCACTATATAATCTTCATTTTCCCGTATTATGTTAAAGTTTTTTATGCGTATTTCACCCAAAATACACCAGCTCTTGGTAGTTGCTAAATCTTCAACTTCGCCAGTTGTGTCTTCGAACTGAAAATCATCCGACAAAAATACAGATAAATGGCTGAAGTCGCGGGTTTCGAGAGTTTTATCCCACGCAGTTAAAACTGTTTCTGCTTTGATCATTGATCTACCTCACTCAAATTTATTTTTATTGGTGTTGAGCCAGTCTCTATTCTTCGCATTAAGCCATCTTCTTTTTGGATATAGTATAGAACAGCATCTTTCGTTCCATTTGGAAAAGGCATTATGAAGTGCATAAGCAAAACATCTTCATTTTCATAAAGACACCGCCTGTTTTCTGGTTTGAACTTTTGGATTAGCGGTTCGAGGCGTTCGATATAGTCTGCTTTTTGAACGATAGTGCCGGAGGAATGCATGACCATCTCAAAATTGGGATGACAAAGGCTAGCCAGCATTTTTATGTTTTGTGTATCCCATGCCTCAGCATATTTATCATAAATCATTATTTCGTACCCTCATTATTATTTTGTTGGCTTTACGGAACTACTTTGAGATCGAGGCAATCAAGTCGGCATCAATCATTAAGTTATCGTGCTTGTATTTACTACGTATGGGTACAACGAACTTTAAGCTCCATTTATTCATATCCACTAGAGCGTCCTCTAAAGCTTCCTCGCTTTCAACCGTTACAAATGCAGTCATTCTAGCGGGGTTATTTCGATCTTTGTTGATATCCACAGTTATTCGAGAAGAACTTGTTGGCCCAGACCAAGTTTGCCAAAGCTCGGATAATTCGGCGATAAACGAGTCGTTGTCCGCTTCAGAAGTAAAGGTGTTTACATTTAGTCTTTTAATGGTTGTCATTTTGTCATCTTTTTTGTTGGTCCCACGCGTGGCTAATTCAGCGATGCTCCACGCAGTGGTTAGTGACGTGGCTCACGTATTAGCCGTACTCCACGCTCCGAAATTCTTGGCGGATACGGTGACTTCATAGCCAATAAACTCAATATCTCCATTTACCCAACCATCATGGCCCGGTGCGAAGGTGTATGCGTCACCCGCATGAACCGTTATTTCAGACCCGTCGTCGTGTGCAACGGTCATTGAACCTTGAATTACAACGCCAACATGCGCTGCTTGACAGCTATGACCACCCACCAAAGGTTTGACGCACTCTGACCATTTCCAGCCCGGTTGCAGCACTAATTTGGTGGCTGTCGCCACACCTAAGTCAACCGAAGCTGAATGTGTTTTGTCCGGCTCTTTCAAAACATCGGGATTGGTGAATGACTTACTTGATAAGGATTTTGACATTACTGTTCTCCAAACTTTCTATTAATGTGATTATCGTAAGGCAACTTTTAGTGAAAATCTATATCAAATTCGGGAGTGGTTTTTGCTCCATAAACACCATAGCCCACGAGGTAGGTCAGATAGCCAGATGCAACAACTGTGGCGTGAAGTGTAACAACACGTATCAGATCGTCCACAAGGGTGCTTCAGATGCTGCTATGGATGGAACTGGTATTCGTTAAGGAAAATCACTTTGCATAACCCTCAATAGGTGAGGGGGGGGCGAAAAACAGCCACTCTTTTACAGTGATATGTCCTGCTCTCACATTTTTTGTAAAAAAGGTTCATTCTTTTTCATAATTCGGGAAGCGCAGAAGTAATATTTTGAGCATCCATTACAGAAAATGTACTCTGCTGTGAAATTTATTAGGTCGGATCAGCCAGCATTAAAACTTTTGACCGGCTGACCGAGTTAATAATTAGTGAAAGGCGAAGTAGTGGCCGATTTTGATACCAAGTATTCTACGTTGCCGTACTATGAACTTTGATGATGGTACGTAAGTTTACATCAAGTGCATTATATATTTTTGCAGCAATAGGGTTACTAGCGATTGCGTCATAAGTAGCCTCGATTTCTGACATTGAGGGATATGTTACACCCAATAAAAAATCACCAGCATTATTGCCTGTCATTATTCTAGCAAACCTAAAAGTTTGCGCCCCAGTCTCTGCAAACATAGGGGATGCTTCTGCCATCAATTCCATTAACTCTGGTTGTGAGATATGAGATTTACCACGTGTTAAAATTACGTATTTTCTTTGAGGGTTAGTCGGTGCATCAAAAGGTACGTCGCAAAATTTTGCTATATTGCGCATCGTGACTGTTAATCCAGTTCCCATTATTTTTCCGTAAGTGTCTGATGTAGCGAAGGCATCCATCACATTTGCAAAATCGTTCAGAGACTGGAAGAATTGCTGAAAGACTACGCTGCCTGCGTTGTCGCCGGTCATTATGGTACCAACGCTAGCTCTAGTTGATCCAGCTGCCTTGGACTCCTCGGCAAGCGTTACACCTAGCGAAACAGCTTCTGATAGTTTGCCAGCTGGTACAGCTCCAACTGTATTGACGTAGAAATTTTCCGACATTTTTTAGCTCCTAAGATTAATATCCCGCTACGTACAAAAAACCCTGCGCATTACTTTCGTTCAAGTCTAAATCTTGAAGTGGTTGGAATAATTTTGGCCTAGTGGAGCATTATGCGAGGTGCGGGCGGTAAAACCAGCAGCAACGCTATAGGTACATATTCTGCCCTAAGGCTCGCTCAATCTCTATACGTTCTCAGAAAGGAATATCGTCGTTACCTATCGGCGAGCTATCCATGCTTGACGGTTCGTAACGACCTTGATCGGCAAATGGTGGTGGACTACCCGCGGTAGCATCGTCCCGTGAAACCTTCCAAGCCTTTACATCCGTATACCAACGACCGTTATACTCTCGGCTTTCCAGATCGATTGAAACCGCAACGGTTTCTCCCTTCTGGATATTAAACTGATCAATCTTATCGCCCCAAGCCATGAAGCAGACTTTCTTGGGATATTGGGCTTCAGTCTCCATAACATACTCTTGCTTACGCCACTCTCCATTTGCTGATTTCCCAGATTTAACTTCCAATATCTCTACAATTTTTCCCGAAATTTCCAAAGTTACCACCTTTTCTGCATTCACTGTAACTGATTACTTTCGTATCAAACTACGCGATCTGAATAAAAGGCCAAGCGTATTCCTCTGACTCTTGTGGATTGAGTTGAAGCTACGCATTAGGTGCATCGGCTTGGTCTCTCATTAGAGCTAAAGTTATCAACTCAACTCTATCAACTCTCTCAACAATTAGTTCAGTAGTTGATAGAGTTGAGACAGTTGAGATAGGCTTTAGTAGTCTGGTATTTGCTGAACATATTCCCAAGGCTCCTTGCGATTTTTGCGTTTAATCTTCCCATCTTCAGAAAGCTTCCTGCATATAATACTTACCTGGCCTTTGTCTTTTCCGAGTGTGTTGGCCAATTCATTCACTGTCAATTTTTGGCTGGCCTTCAGTAGTTTCAATACTTCTGCCTGTACGGGCGCCTTGTCTTCATATTCAGCCCCAACTCCAGCTCTCTCACTATATTTTCCGCTGTCAAAGGTAAGAATTTTTTCGCTTGGAAATATGAGACGTCCTTTAGCTTGAAGCTTGGTTTGTCCACCGTTTTGAGTAAGCACCATAAGGTTATCCGGCACCCCCTGTAAGGCTGTCGAACCGATTATCTTATCGAAGGGGTCATCACTATCATTGCCAGTAGGTTTCCCCGAGTGTGTGAGTACCAAGCAATCTTTGTCGTACTTATCGATTAGTTCTTTAATCTCTGTCATGGCTTTATACTCAGCGTCATAGTGACCTGTGTTCAGTCGCTTCAGCTTCGCTAAAATATCAATGATCATTAGCTCTGGATTGTAAGTGAGTAATAGGTCTTCCAGTCCTTTTTCACCGCCTTGGCCTATTCGATCAATTTCACCTTCGAGTACAAGGTGTATCTGATGGCTTTCATTGAAGCGTTCGAAACGGCCTTTAGCCATCCGCTTGTTATATTCTAGCGCTAAGTAAAGAACTTTCTTTTCAGTTGATACCTCCTCAGCGATTTGCTCAGCGAGCGTAGATTTTCCTGATTTTGTTTTACCACTCAGCAGCGTTAAGCCGGGTGGCAGCCAGCTATGCGGCTGCTCTCGCTCTTCGAGTGTTTCAGTGAGCAGGCTCATTAACGGCCGTCCGATCCGTGGAGTATCCCACGGATCATCAACTTCAAAATCCACGGCGGTCATCATTAGTTACCTCCACTGCGGTGCTTACGTACGCATTCGGAAATCCATGCTTGAACGTCTTCTTCTAACCAGCCGCTTCTGCACTGACTGATTTTTATGGATTTGGGAAAGTTACCTTCACGAGCCATGCGATGTAGGTGTGATCGCGATATGGATGTGAGGTCTGATACTTGTTGGGCTTTTAGAATACGCATAGTCTGCTCCATCTTGTTAAGATGTGCATAATTTACGTAGTCACTATGGCTCTGGCTTGGTCACAAAATTAGTTTATTTCGCAGAAATTTTGGGCAAGAAGGATAAAATCTTCTTCGATTTTATAAATCGATTCTTCATTGCGGAGGAGCCAGCCGGAAAAATGGTTTTACCAGTTTCCTTTTTTGCTCGACTGCTAGCCACTGCTACTACGTCCAGAACACTGCCATTGTCACCTGTTGAGACGCTTGGATAAACAGGTTTGGAATAAACGGTGGCAATTGTAGCCACCAGACCCAGCAGAAAGAGATGTTCAGTTTGTGATTTATTTGGGCCAGTTCTACCATTCTTAGGTTCTTTTTTTATGTCCATGAGAACGTCAGAAAGCCATACAGAAAGATCCCTAGGCTTGCCGGCACCGCTGTCGTCGTATCAGGTGATACTGCCGTAGATACCGGTACTGCAGACGATGAAAACCTCTACATCTTCTTACATGATGCGAATGGTGATGGTGACGTTGCAGACACTAATGAAGTAACACTGGTTGGACAGACAGTTTTGGATTTTGATCTGGATACGCTGACAACAGACAACTTCGTTATCGCCTAAAAACTAAAACTTGAGCCCCCCTTGGAAACTTGGGCTGCTCACCTAAGGAACACGCTGTGGGTTTAACTTAATGATCTCCAGTCGTACACTTGCTCACGGCAACGGAAGGCCTTCTAACTAGAGATAGTTGGGGGGCTTTTTCCGTGGGTGATGCAAAGGTTGTCGAACACCCACGCCCAAAGTAAGCCATCCAATGAAACAGCTCATACTCGGTGCAGCTCTTGTCGGCGTAGGCTTGTTCAAGTAGATTTGACGGGCTATGTCTCTGTGTAATCCCGGTGAGGACTGTAATGAAATGATACCGCTTATGACGAACCCCTCACGACCTGGTTCAAAGCATAAGCGCCTTCGGCCGGCAGTTAAACAGTCGACCTATTCCAGCGTAACGCTATTTGGCCTTGCGGGCTGCGGAGGAGGTGGTGAGCAGGGAGGCGACGGGTCCTTGGGGTCCTATGTCCCACCACCTGCAAATTACGACCCCCCTGTTTCGGTTGATCTAAACTTCAAGGTATTAGAAGCTGAACTGGTGCAACCATATTGGACGGCGTCATTGCTTATGGATGCTCCTGAACGCTCGGTTGATCCGATTTTGGAACGATATTCGCGTGTAATTGAGTATTCATTTCCAGTCGTGCAACCGTCCTATGAGCAGCCGGGCGTCATAGGTTGGCAGACGGCAAACGCGGTAGTGCAAACTGCTGGAAGGGAAATCTTTGATCGATTAGAGGCCTATCTAAATGTTTCATTTATTGAGGTTACCGACCCATTAGACATGAACGTTATTGCAATAGGCGTAAGTAACCAAACTGAAGCAGTTGGTTTTGCTTATTTCCCGAATCCAGACTTTGAAGTCGGTATGGATGTTTTTATATCCGATGATTATGTGGCCCCTCGTTTTGTTGGGTCTGAGACCACTAATTTCGATTATGAAATCATGTTGCATGAGATTTATCATGCGCTTGGTCTCAAACATCCGTTTGAAGCCGATGGCGATAATACGAATGTGCTTGGCTCTCGCGAAGATACAAGCCCTTACACTGTTATGTCCTACAACCTCGACCCATCCACTTTTGCAGGTGATGCACGGGTGTTGGATCTCATGGCGTTAACAGAGCTTTATGGTGTGAACCCGTCATACCGCTTGGAAGACGACACCTATGAATTTTCAAACTCTTCGGGTGTTTTTATTGTCGATGGTGGTGGGCGAGACACAGTCGCATATCAAGGCAGTCAAAACGTATTTGTAGATTTGCGGTCCGGTGGTCACAGCTTTATTGGTTCAAAGTCCGCTTATATCACTTCGGCAAATCAGCTTACGATTTCTAATGGTTCATTGATTGAGAACGCGACAACAGGGTCCGGCAACGACACTATTATTGGCAACGCACTCAACAATACGCTGAGCAGCGGGGGTGGTGACGATCGTATTTTTGCCGGTGAAGGACGTGATACGGTCATTTCTGGCAGGGGTGCGGACGTCATCGATCTGTCGGAGTACGTTCAGGCGCGGGATACCGTGAAGTTTAATGGCGAAAGCACAGCGGATAGGCCGGACATAATATACGGTTTCACGCAGGGCGTTAGCGGTGATTGCCTTGATCTTGGGGATCTCCTGCACCTTAGTTTTGATTTTTTGCCGTTGATTTCTGTGACCAATGTGCCTGAGTTAAACATCGCCGCAGCTGTTGTGCGTGTTGTAGGTGCAAATCTCGATACCTCAGATGATGTGGTGCGGGAGCTCAATACGGGGAGCCTCACGAGTTTGGATCTATCTGGACAATTAAACTCGATCTTAGTGTGCGCGGACAGTCAAGAAACTGGAGCAGAACAGCGATTGTATACAGCTTCGACTATGACCGGAGAGCTAACAGTTGATCAGCTCGCAGTATTCCAAGGTAATTATCTGGATATTGATATGTGGAGCAGTGCAAATTTTGTAAGTGTGGTTTAGCTGCGATGTATTGGCAATCACCGACCAAGAGGATCCAACCTGTTAAAACGCTTTGAAAGTTTGAATCGTGTAAGTGCGCTCGATGCCATCAATATTGAGTAAATTGTCATTTATAAACAACCCAATATCCTCATCATTTGGCAGATAAAGTTTCATCATTAAGTCAAAATCACCACTGGTGGAATAAAGCTCAGAGTGAATTTCACGCATCACTATTTGCGCGGCGACGTCATAGGCCGTACCGGGCCGACAGCGTATTTGTACAAAAAGACAAGTCATCGCAATTCCTTTACCTTTCAAGATCCCACTAAAAACCATACCCATTTCACCAAACTGCACAAGCAGCCAATTGTGCTTAGCTGTAAAGGATGAGAATTGATCTGACAATTTCTGACCGGCGTCCCCAAAAGAGCGTCTTAGCCGCTTTGGGACCCTCCAATACAGGTAACTTTGACATTGCGATGGATGGGCTGGGGTTAGGCAAAGTTAAATGTGTGTGGTTGGGAAAATTTATTTTTTAATAATCGTCATATAAACAGAGTAAATACGAGGTATTAATTTTGTAAAAGACATTATTTAATCTGACATTGTTATCATCCAGCGTGTGTCATTTCGTACATGCTGTCAGATTGGTTTGTGATAGGGATAGTCTTTTCGCCTACCAAATGTCGAGCTTCACGGAATGTTTGCATGGGCGTTTTTCCGTAGCAATGTTTTCCCGAATGGGGTCGCTGTTCGTTGTATTTTGCCAACCAATGATCAACGTCTGTTTGCAGCTCTTCCAGCGATCCGTAGATTTTCTTGCGGAACGCTATGTCATAGAACTCATTTTTCATGGTGCGATGAAAGCGTTCACAGATCCCGTTTGTTTGGGGATGGTTGGCTTTTGTCTTGCTGTGATCAATATCTTCCATGGCCAGATACAGTTGATAGCTGTGACGCTCAACGGTGCCGCAATATTCCGTGCCCCGATCTGTTAAGATGCGCAGCAGGGGCACCTCTTGTTCGTCAAAGAAGGGTACGACTTGGTCATTCAACATATCGGCGGCAGTGATCGCCGTTTTCTCAATGTACAGTTTTGCCATTGCCACGCGGCTATATGTATCGACGAAGGTTTGTTGGTAAATCCGTCCAACCCCCTTCATTGTGCCGACAAAATAGGTATCCTGGCTGCCAAGATAGCCGGGATGGTAGGTCTCAATCTCACCAGCCGCTTCACGTTGTGACTTGGCTTTTTCCAGCGCCACAATCTGCGCTTCGGTCAGAACAAACCCTTCTTGCGCGGACCGCGTTTCCAAGGCTTTCAGGCGTTTTTTCATGGTTTCCAGCTCGTTGCGCAACCAAATCGACCGCACCCCACCACTGGAGACCACGATGCCCCGCTGCAACAATTCTTGGGCGACACGCAGCTGGCCCAAGGCAGGATTTTCAATCGCAAGCTCAATCACCGCGCGTTCGACATGTTCCGGTACACGGTTGCGGATGATCGGCTTCTTACGGCTGATCTCGCGCAAGGCTTCTTCGCCACCGTTCTCATAAAGCTTCTTGAAGCGGTAAAAACTGTCACGCGAATAGCCCATGGTTTTGCAAGCCGCGCTGACGCTGCCAAGCTGCTTTGCCAATTCCAAAACGCCAAGCTTGGGCTTGATTAGTTTACTTTCGATGTTCGTCATCTCTCTGACTCCTTTTGTTCAAATATACAAAATTGTCAGATTAAATCTCGTTCTTTACAGATAAGTTTGCGGTGCAGTCGTGAAGCATCAAGTCATAACCCTCCCAGAGCATCACGAGCATTCCCCATGTCTGTGGCAATCAGAGTGTGGCACGTATCGCATCATCCGCTGCTGTGACGATATACAGTACATCTTTCAACAGTGGCGCAATCCAAAGTGGCGGCATCTGAGCTATCACGTGGAGTATGATAGTTTGGTTGAGCGCTGGGCTTGTATTGGCAGCTTACCTGCAGGGCTTATGATTGCTTGAGCATTAGGACATTGCCCACTAGAACGCCCAGTGGCGACAGCCTGTTATGACTGTTCAGCAAGCCTGCCTTTTTTCCATACTCAACGGTGAGGCCAAGCTTTTGAGCCTTAGCTTTTTGGTAACAGTGGCTAAGAACTGCTGAGAACCTCAGAAACTCTTCATGCGTATCCATCGTTTATTATCCCAGTTATTGGTCTTTTTCGTGATACGGGTAAATGCGGTATTTAGATCAATGTACTAATAGTAAGAAAGTTATTTATTAACGCTAACGATACTTTACTAATAAGTACAGCAAAGCTTTCTTGCTGGTTGGCTGAGGTTTCATCGGTGTTAAACTCCGTCCATGCAAAACCGAACAAAACAAGTCTGCCTAATCATCATAGCCGCCGCTTTGTTGGCTAAGGTCTACGTGATTGTTGCACCCAGTGTAGCTGGATAGCCATTTTAAGGTGGTCTGTATCGTGGTTTCACTCATTTAGGCAGTCTGGTGAAGTTTTGGCGTTAATGGGCTTACAGACCACGTTAAAGCTTAACTGCTTCGAGCATTAGGTGAGGCTTGCTTGCTTAACAATCGCATCACATTGAGTTTCTCAGTAGCAATATCCATGATGCTTGCACTAGAGGCATTGGCGACTGCCACCATATCCCAGTAACAGTTAATGCACACTTCATGATCGCATTGATGGAGCTTTAACCGTGTAATAACGATGGGTTCATCGCTATAATCAGGATGCGGGTTTTGAATTCGGTCACAGAAAGTGCATGACGCATTGGGGACATTGTAAGTAAAGATTGGCTTATTCATAATCTCAACACTCCCCCTGCAAGGAATCCCACATCAAAGCTTTAGGCAGACGGGGGATGGGACTACTGAACTCTTCGCCATGGTCTCAGTGCATGTAAACACCATCTACCTTCATTGCTGTTGAGCTAGTACGTTTACAGAATATGACCACGCTTAAACTTAAAGTAATCCACCTGCTCAGCTGCAGCGTAAAGAGAGTAACATTTCTTTTCCCGAAGCAAATGTACAAACTTTAGGGCTGGGCTGTAGCGGCTCAGCCTCTTTTGTTCGGGCTTATGTTCAGTTGGGCATTACTTCGATTTGCTCGTAAAGCGGTCATTCCACATTACATAGTGACAGCGGAAACCGAACGTACAGCATCACAGCCAGGCGGATGATCTCTCGGCTAGTTTTAAAGTACCTGAATGGAGAGTATTATGTCATACGGCGAGACTACAAATACACCCTGCTCGCTTCAACCGAGTTTAATCTGACAGTGCCGTTCAGTGGGTATTAAATAGAATGTTACCAATAGCGGCTACTCTGGTCTTACCCAGGCTCTTCATCGGTTCGGGCTATTTCTTTGCACGCATGCTTTGCACCTGTTTAATGAGCGCATCGGCTCTGCGTTTGGTCATGCCAAATTCTTTGCGCAACCGCTCGAGATCCGCTTTTTCCGTATGATCTAAAATTCCATCTAAAAGCGCTTTGCGCACCTGATCTTCAAAAATGATATTCCGCCGCTCCATCTGTGAATTAAAAGAAGAGGCGACAATACCGGTGACCAGAGCGACCACAATCACCCCTAAAATTGCCGATCCAACAGCGATAAGTTTCCCTGCCGCGGTGATGGGGGTGATGTCGCCATAGCCAACTGTGGTAAGCGTAATCAACGCCCAATACATTGAGTCTGGAATTGACTGAAAGCCCGTTGGATGGGTTCTATATTCAGCAAAATACATCAATGTCGACGAGAGGATGAACAAGATCGCGAAAAGGTAACTGGCAGCGTAAAACGAACGCTTTTCCTCATTAATAGCCTCAAACAGATCTTCCATAGCCGAATTATAATGAGATAATTTCAGAATGCGAAGCAGCCGCAAAGCGCGCAAAATCCGCAAATCTAAATAGGGGAAAAATGCGCGTAGATAGAAGGGCAGGATGGACAAAAGATCCACAAGGCCACTGAAACTGAGCATGTATTTGGCACGCGCTTTGCACGTGACAGCAAAGCTATACTGGCCAGGGACCTTGCTCGGTGCGACCCAAACACGGCAGAGATATTCGACTGTGAAGATCCCTACACTGATTATTTCTATCCATATAAACAGTAATTTATAGGCGGCGTAGAACCGAGGCACAGATTCCAAGGTGATGGAGATGATGTTGATGATGACCAAAGCAGTGAGGAACAAGTCGATACTTCGGCTGACCCTGTCGCCCACATCTGCTCGCTCTAAAATCTGATTGAGCCGGTTTTGCACCTCGCGGTATTTTGACATGCACACCCCCTACTTTATGCAACGATGCGCTTACCATGATTGCCAAAGCGCGCTTTGGCAAGATTATCTGAGGTTATACTCTCGGTTATCATCCCAGATCGGTCAAATGTTATGCGACCATAAGCCAATGAGATGTGCTAGGCAGGCGGGGCTTAGGCAGGCGTTCAGCCTGTTTAACTTTTCTAATAGTATCCTTATGGATCGTAATGGTGATGTCAGACAAATGAGAACTCGCATCGGATTGCTGGCGCAGCTTTAATCTATGCGCTCAATAGTTGGCGCCACTAATTCAGACAGAGCGCTGCGAGTTGGTGGTCTTCAGGCTTCTCCAAGGGGTGGGGCTTATGTCCAGGCACTTGGCCACGAGGTCACAGTCTTTGACCCTCAGGCCAGATATCTCTGACACCCTCGCTCCAGTATCTCTCAGCGTGACATACAGAGCCCAGGCTATGGCATCACCCGAGAAGGCTGGTTCAAGGAGGGTGAGCTGACTGTCTGTCAGGGGAAGTCTGTCGTGCTTGCTGGCCCCCGCCCCTTTGATCTTCAGGTTCGTGAACACATTCGGGATGGTCAGGGAGTGTTCCACAATCACATGGTTGATGGCTGTCCGCACAACACCAAGCATTCTTACTGCGCTGTTGGCTGAGACCCTGCTCAGGAGGTGGTCCCGCAGGTCATTGGCATCCTGTCTCGTGATGTCTGTCAGGGGCGTGTACTTCAGCTTCTGCTTGCCGAAGACGCTCTTCATGTCTGTGCGCAGTCGTTCTACCCGCTGTCCAATCTCCCTGGCAGCCTTAGGGGTGTCTGACTTGTAGGCCTCATACTGGTCCAGGGTCATGGCGAGGGTCAGGACGTCAGGCTTCAGCTTACCGGTGTAGACTTGCTGGACCACTTCTGTTGGCATCTTTTGCTTGTGCAGGTCTTTGCCCAGCTCATTCAAAGCATCCTCAATAGGAGAGTACTCCGGGACTGTCTCGGCCAGTACCATTTCAGCAACCTCATCGCCCAGTGCTCCGCGGATTATCTCCAAGCTGCGTTCTCTGGCTGACTTGTTGGCCTCATCGTTCAGCAAAGCTTCGATTCTGGCATGCACCAGGGGCAGGGCCTGCATGGCCTCTCGGTAGCTGTCCCCGAGCTGGCGATACAGGGTCGCCTTTCCAATGAGGGGCCTAAGCCGCTCTGGAACATTCCTCTTGTAGCGAAAGCTGCCGTTGGCTCTGCGAAAAACATAGCGGGGGAGTTGTAGGGGCACATCATCACTCATGGTTGTGGATTGTGCGCCTAACGTGCCTCAGTTCAAGTCAAAAGAGCCTCTCAGGTCAGGCTTGTACATGATACCGCCCTATGGCGGCCTACCACTCGCCCCTCGCTATCGTAGACCAAACCGTAGACCATTTTACGCCTGTTGCAGGAACCAGAATGAGACAGTAGCCTTGTTTTGTTAGGTTAATGCTAAGCGTTGGTGCCTGTAGGCGGAGTCATCCCCTCTTCTGGGCACCAATAAATCACCCAAAGCATTGTAATACCTCACTAATTAGACTTAGCAAGTGAGCCGTAGACCATGCTGGCAACCAAATCTAATAGCTATACGTTCCAAAAGGACGGGATCTGGTATTTCTCCCGTAGAGTGCCCGCTGATTTACGGCGGCATTATCGGACGGGCAGCAAATGAAATACGACTTTTTCGTAGAGGGCTTTTCAACTCCACCACACCCAAAAGGCATTACTTTAGTCGGAAAATCCGTGCAATTGGAGCCATTAAATGTTCAAAAACACTCCGAAGATTTACACAATGCTAATTTAATCGATCTCGAAGGAGTGAATTGGCTTTATCTACCCTATGGCCCCTTTGAAAGATTAGATGAATACCAAAAATGGCTAGAAACTGAAGCTGCTAATGACGACCCAACCTTCTTTGCGATTATTAATCTCACTGATGGTAAGGCTGTTGGTGTTGCTAGTTTTCTTCGAATAAACAGGCCTGATGGATCAATTGAAGTTGGCCACATAAATTACTCTCCACTGCTTCAAAAAACAAAAGAAGGAACAGAAGCAATGTACCTCATGATGAGGTGGGCATTCGAAAATGGCTACCGGCGTTATGAGTGGAAGTGCAATGCCCTAAATTTGAAAAGTAGATATGCGGCTCAAAGACTGGGTTTTTCTTACGAAGGAGTCTTCAGGCAAATGTCTATAACTAAAGGAAGAAATAGAAACACGGCATGGTTTGCAGTGATAGATAACGAGTGGCCCAGAATTAAAGCGGCATTCGAGTCTTACTTGTCTGACGATAACTTTAATTATCAACAGAAACCTATAATTTCACTTTCATCACTTACCAAACCAATTCTTTATAAGATTGATAATAAAGAATTTAGTTGATGTTATGTAGCAATTTTGGCCTTATCTCTGCCAAATCAATTAAGATTGCCTGAAGCTAATTGCCGCACAAAACGCTTAACGAAATCTCAGATACATTCGTCCGCCATAAACAGCATCCATTTTAACAACGTTTTCTTCTGGAAACCCTTGCCATAGCCATGCCCAACGCCGTGCGTCAGCCAACCACCAATCTGATCAATAACATCGCTTGGACATTCAACTTCCCTTAACCTATCCCGCATGGAGTGACGGAAGCTATGCATGGTGTAGCCCTGCCCAACAGGGATGCTCGTATTCGGGCTACAAGTGTTGCGGCTAAATTAAAGACCAAAGAGTACCGCATTCATTGTGCGCTCAGGAAGTAATGTGAACAAACCTGTTACAATAAGTGCCAGCAAGTAAAGCAGTTTCATCATTGTTTTGTGTCGCCTGATATTGCCATTTCGAACTGATCTAATGGCTTCAAAAACAGACCAAATAGTGAAGATGGATAGAAAGTGAATTGGACTAAATGGTCCAATAATCTTGATGGTTTGAATCCAAAAACTGCTAATACTGACCCACAACATCAGCAGAACCCAAATATATCCAAGGTACTTATGTGAGCCTGTTCCCTTTGGCCTTGTTAACTGGATACCACCCAAGATGACTGCCAAGAATGCGGCATAAGCATGGAACGGTATAGGTTGGTCTGCTGAATTGAGAATATTTAAATCCATGTTGTCTTCAATACTGCTTTAACCGTCACGGATAAAGTCGGGTCGAGATGTTCTTTCATTTACGTTGTCCAAAAGCAATTCTTGCTCAAAGGTAGTGCATCCATTTTTGCAGCACTCCAACTGAATACCCCTCGCCATAGGACGCCCCTACTCCCTGCGTTAGCCAACCACCAATCTGATCAATGACATCGCTGGGACATTCAACTGCCCTGAGCCTGTCCCGCATCGAATGCCTGAAGCTGTGAATGGTGTACCCCTGCCCAATCTTGGTTTTCAGCCACTTGTTCAAAGCAGCACTAGCTGAGTTTGCATTGGTGCGTTGACCATCATTGTAATTTGGGAATGCAAACTGACTACTGTCAGGCTGTGCTAATATGCGTTCTGCTGCCCACTTAGCTGATCCAACCAGAGGTATTACCCTTTCACTACTTGCAGTCTTCAAGGATCGCCAAGGATGAGGCCTGATGTTCACGCATAGGATGCCATCCTGCTCAATAAAATCCGAACGTAGAAGCCCAGCGCCCTCTGCTAAACGCATCCCTGTGTCCGCTATCATGGCGATCAGCCATCGCTTCTCATCATCAGCCTTACAGCACTCAGCTTGTACCTTTTTGATGTCTTGAGGCTTTACAGGGTGGCGTTTCTTCACCCCAACACTGTGATCAAAATAGACGTTTGAAAAAGGGTTGACGATTGCTAGCCCAAACTCACTCAGGGCCAAGTTTATAACGGCCCTCACAGTCCCAAATATCCTTGCCACAGAGGCTCCATTAAGCCCCTTAGCAAACAGGTAATCACGGAACTTGGTAGCATCAGACCTAACATAATCATGGAGGTCTTTCATCCCACAGCAATCAATCAGGTAGCCACAGGAACGCCTCACAGCGGCTGCAAAAGTCGCAGGACGGTCATTGCCCTTTAACCGCAAGTACACTGCCACAGCAGCCTTGAAAGAATGGTCATCGATTGAAGTTACAGCGGGTGATTCCTGAACTGCATCTGCTAGTAAATGCTTGCCTGGCAAATCATCCGAGGAAATCCGCAGAATGTGCCAATGCCGATCCAACTTAGCGGCATCATTCATCGCCCTCACACGAGCATCCCTGACTGATTTAGTCCTCAGCGAGTAAGCAATTCTGCCCGTCCGATAATGCCGCCGTAAATCAGCGGGCACTCTACGGGAGAAATACCAGATCCCGTCCTTTTGGAACGTATAGCTATTAGATTTGGTTGCCAGCATGGTCTACGGCTCACTTGCTAAGTCTAATTAGTGAGGTATTACAATGCTTTGGGTGATTTATTGGTGCCCAGAAGAGGACTCGAACCTCCACGTCCATACGGACACTAGCACCTGAAGCTAGCGCGTCTACCATTCCGCCATCTGGGCTGATGTCGTAGAGGGGCGTTTAAGCTTCTGGGCGGGGCGGGTCAAGAGGGTAAATGCCTTTGGGCGGCCCCCTTAGGCGCCAGGTTTCGCGCGCCGCTTATCGGGGTGCGGCGGCTGTCGAATGGGGAATGGACTTGTCATGAGGCGGTGCACGGAGTACCTCCCTTCCACAGAGAAATACTTGGGATGTCATCATGTCTAAGCTTGTAACTATATTCGGTGGGTCAGGTTTCGTTGGGCGCTATGTCGCGCGGCGCATGGCAAAGGCTGGTTGGCGGGTTCGGGTGGCTGTTCGGCGGCCCAATGAGGCGATATTTGTCAAGCCTTATGGGGTTGTAGGTCAGGTTGAGCCGGTCTTTTGCAACATTCGCGATGACGCATCGGTAAAGCGGGCTTTGCGCGGCGCCGATGCTGTGATCAATTGCGTTGGCATATTACAAGAATCAGGGCGCAATCGTTTCGACGCCGTGCAAACTCATGGCGCCGGCCGCATTGCGCGCTTGGCAGCTGAAGGTGGTATCGCGCAAATGGTGCATATCTCGGCCATGGGTGCGGATCTGACGAGCGACAGCGCCTATTCCCGCTCAAAGGCGGCGGGTGAGGCGGAGGTCTTGGCGCATATGCCGGGCGCAATGATTGTGCGACCGTCCATCGTCTTTGGGGCAGAGGATCAATTTTTCAACAGATTTGCGAGTATGGCGCGCTTTGGTCCTATTTTGCCGATCGTCGGGGCTGAGACGCAATTTCAGCCGGTGTTTGTAGATGACGTCGCACGGGCCGTAGTGCTGGGTGCGACAGGTGTCGCGGCGGGCGGCATTTATGAGTTGGCTGGACCCGAGCGGGATAGTTTCCGCGGTCTGATGCAGCGCATGTTGGATGTCATCCAGCGTCGGCGGTTGATCATCGGCTTGCCGATGTTTGTTGCGCGTCTCATGGCCACGGGCTTTACGCTTGCCAATAAACTGAGTTTTGGCTTGGCGCCGATGCCGATCACCCGTGACCAGATCCACAGTCTGAGCGTGGACAATGTGCCGAGCGGCGACTGTATGGGCTTGGCGGATCTACAGATTGAGCCAACGGCATTGGAAAGCGTATTGCCAGATTATCTATGGCCCTTCCGTGTGTCAGGCCAATATGCCGATATCAAAGCCTCTGCAAAAAATCTAAAAGCCTAGGGCGTCACGACCCGAGGCCGCCGCTGTAGCCTATGGTGAGCAGCGTGAGGCCGAGTCCTATGCGGTAAACCACATAAGGCGTATAGGTCAGGCTGTTTAGCAAGCGCATCATCAGACTGAGAGCCAAGAGCGCTGCTGCGAAGCTGAGGGCAACGACGATAGATGTATCGCGCAGGGGCACGGTGCCGCCGATCAAATCTAAAGAGGTAAGCGCGCCAGAGGCGATAATGGTCGGGATCGACATCAGCATGGCGATGCGGGCGGCCTCTTTGCGCGTGAAGCCCGCATTGAGGGCGCCGGTGATGGTGATGCCGGAACGCGAGGTGCCTGGGATAAGCGCCAGTGCTTGCCACAGCCCAAGGATCCACGCGTCTCGCAATGTCAGGTCTTGGAGTTGGCGCGTGGATTGGGCACGTTGATCCATCCAATAGAGTAAAATGCCGAATACCAGCATGCTCCAGCCGATCACGGTGATGGAGCGCAGGGCGTCTGACAGGCCAGTGAGTTTCAAAATCAAGCCCAGCACCATGACAGGCAGCGTGGCCAAGCTCATGGCGATGAGCAGCCGCGCGGAGGGGGTATCAAACTGGCCGCGCAGGACCTGCGGAACACCTTGCACTATGTGGCGCACATCTGACCAGAAGTAGACGATGACCGCCAATAAAGTTCCGACATGGGCGGCAACATCAATCACGGGGCCTTGATCGGTGAGGCCGGTCAGCCCGGGCAAGAGGATCAAATGCCCCGATGAGGAGACCGGTAGAAATTCTGTTATGCCCTGAATAAGCGCAATTATTACCAGATGATAAAGCGGCATGTGTTGGGATCCTCTGCAATCCAGGGGACCATATACCCATGGCGTATAAGCGCCAGCAAAAATATAGGTCCGAACCGGAGTTAAAAAGAGCTTGAAAATTTCATGAAAGTGTCGCCATATCGAATTCCCTATTATATAGGTCATCTGTGCTGACATTAATTTGTCAGAAGTACTTAAAAATATAGCGATGTTGCGAATCGAGGATGTTATGGCTGAAAATCCGATGCTGAAGTTTGTGAAAATTCCACGGCTCATGCCTCAAAAGCGTGAAGCGTCAGATCGCGCGCATGATTTTGGCGAGATCTATGCAGAATTTTCGGAGGATAAGGCCGCAGAGCAAGCCAGCCGCTGTAGCCAATGCGGCGTGCCTTATTGCCAAACCCACTGCCCGCTGCACAATAATATCCCCGATTGGCTGCGCCTGACGGCAGAGGGGCGGCTTCGAGAGGCCTATGACATCAGCCAGGCCACGAATACATTCCCTGAGATTTGCGGCCGTATTTGTCCGCAGGATCGCTTGTGCGAAGGCAATTGCGTCATCGAACAGTCGGGCCATGAAACGGTGACCATTGGGTCAGTTGAGAAATATATCACCGATACCGCCTGGGCTGAGGGATGGGTGCAACCCATTAAGCCCGCCGCGACCCGCGGGGAATCCGTCGGCATCATCGGCGCGGGCCCAGGGGGATTGGCTGCGGCCGATATGCTGCGCCGGGCCGGTGTGCAGGTCACGGTCTATGATCGTTATGATCGCGCGGGAGGGCTTTTGACCTATGGAATTCCCGGATTTAAGCTTGAAAAAGATGTGGTGATGCAGCGTGTGACCCAGCTTGAAGAGGGCGGCATAGAAATTGTCACCAACTGCAATGTGGGCGTGGACATAAGCTTTGATGAGATCCGCAGTAAACATGATGCAGTGATTATCGCCACGGGCGTTTATAAATCCCGCGATCTGGCGGGGCCGGGATCAGGAGCGGATGGCATTGTAAAAGCCATTGACTATTTGACCGCCAGCAATCGCCATGGTTTTGGCGACACTGTGCCTGAATTCGAAGATGGCAGCTTGAATGCGGCCAGCAAGCGGGTTGTGGTCATTGGCGGCGGCGACACGGCAATGGATTGCGTGCGCACAGCGATCCGGCAAGGCGCCACCTCCGTCAAATGCCTTTACCGCCGCGACAAAGCAAATATGCCTGGATCTCTGCGTGAGACCCAAAACGCTGAGGAAGAGGGTGTTGAATTCGTCTGGCTGACCGCGCCCAATGGGTTTGTTGGCAATCCTGTCACCGGGGTTAACGTCCAGAAAATGCGTTTGGGTCTGCCCGATGCGACCGGACGCCAAAGCCCAGAGTTGATTGACGGGGCAGATTATGTGGAACCTGCGGATTTGGTGATCAAGGCTTTGGGGTTTGAACCCGAAGATTTGCCGCAGCTTTGGGGCGCTGAAGGTCTCGAGGTGACGCGCTGGGGCACGATCCGGGCGGATTTTGAAACCGGCCAAACCCGGCTGCCGGGCGTTTATGCCGTCGGTGATATTGTCCGCGGTGCCTCGCTCGTGGTTTGGGCCATTCGCGACGGTCGCGACTGCGCCGCTGCAATTTTAGCACAGTTTGACGAGGCCCGATCCATCGCCGCTGAATAAGCGCCTGCGTGGATCTGGACCTTTGCGACATAACAATGTCCCGCGTGGGCATTTTAGGAGATGAGCATGACAAAATTTGATGCGAACTGGGTGAAAGCGGAAGAAGCCAAGCGCAAGTATATGGCTGAAAATGGCCTTTACTCTGAGGCTGAAGAGCACGCCAGCTGTGGTGTGGGGCTTGTGGTGTCCATCGATGGGTCGCCAAGCCGCAAGGTGGTTCAGGCCGGTATTGATGCGCTCAAAGCGGTTTGGCACCGCGGCGCGGTCGATGCAGATGGCAAAACAGGTGACGGGGCTGGCATCCATGTGCAAATTCCTGTGCCATTCTTCTATGATCAAATCGAACGCACCGGCCATACGCCGCGAATGGATGAGCTGATGGCCGTGGGGCAGGTGTTCCTGCCGCGCACGGATTTCGGAGCCCAAGAAACTTGCCGGACGATTGTGGAAACCGAAGTTCTGCGCATGGGCTATTATATCTACGGCTGGCGCCATGTGCCGGTCAATGTCTCCTGTTTGGGGGAAAAGGCCAATGCCACACGACCTGAAATTGAGCAACTCTTGGTGTCCAATTCCAAAGGCGTAGACGAGGAGACATTTGAGCGCGAGCTTTACGTCATTCGCCGCCGGATCGAAAAAGCCGCGCAATCTGCCGGAATTCACGGCCTTTACTTGGCCAGCCTGTCCTGTCGGTCGATTATCTATAAAGGCATGTTCCTGGCAGAGGATATGTCGGAATTCTATCCAGATTTGAAAGATGAACGCTTCGAGTCCGCCTTTGCTTTGTATCACCAACGCTATTCGACCAATACCTTCCCTCAATGGTGGCTGGCGCAGCCCTTCCGTATGTTGGCCCACAACGGCGAAATAAATACGCTGAAAGGCAATACCAATTGGATGAAGAGTCATGAAATTCGCATGTCTTCGGATGCTTTTGGAGATATGGCCGAAGACATCAAACCAGTGATCCCAGGCGGATCGTCAGATTCGGCAGCCTTGGATGCGGTGTTTGAAATGTTGGTGCGTGCCGGGCGCAATGCGCCGATGGCCAAGACCATGCTGGTGCCGGAAAGCTGGTCAAAGCAGGCAGTGGATTTGCCGAAATCTTGGCGGGATATGTATTCTTACTGCAACTCCGTGATGGAGCCATGGGATGGTCCGGCAGCCTTGGCCATGACCGATGGGCGCTGGGTCTGTGCGGGCTTGGACCGCAATGGTCTAAGGCCCATGCGCTATGTGGTGACAGGTGACGGCTTGCTCATCGCTGGATCGGAAGCCGGCATGGTCACGGTCGATGAGGCCAATGTAAAAGAAAAAGGCGCGCTGGGCCCCGGGCAACTTTTGGCGGTCGATATCGCCGAGGGCCGCTTGTATCACGACACTGAAATGAAAGATATGCTGGCCGCAAGCCAAGACTTCAGCGCCTGGGTTGGTAAGATCAATGAGCTTGACGACGATCTGGCTAAAGCGGTTGAAAAACCGATGTTTAAAGGCGCAGATTTGCGCCAACGTCAGATTGCAGCGGGCTACACGATTGAGGAGCTCGAGCAAATCTTGGCGCCGATGGCCGAGGATGGCAAAGAGACCTTGGCCTCGATGGGCGATGACACGCCCTCTGCGGTCTTGAGCGAAAAATATCGCCCCTTGTCACATTTCTTTAGGCAAAACTTTAGCCAGGTGACCAATCCCCCGATTGACAGCCTGCGCGAATTTCGGGTCATGAGTTTGAAGACCCGTTTTGGCAATCTGAAAAATGTGCTGGATGAGAGCAGTGCCCAGACCGAAATTTTGGTTCTGGATTCGCCCTTTGTCGGCAATGTGCAATTTGAGCGCTTGTTGGAGAATTTCAACGCGCCGATGGTGGAGATCGATTGTACCTTCCCAACCGGTGGTGCACCTGGGGACTTGCAAAAGGCGCTCAATCGCATTCGCTCGGAAGCCGAAGATGCGGTGCGCTCGGGCGCAGGGCATTTGGTATTGACGGATCAACATGCCTCCGAGACCTCCGTCGCCATGCCGATGATTTTGGCCACCAGCGCGGTGCATTCTTGGCTGACCCGTAAGGGGTTGCGCACATTCACCTCGCTCAATGTACGGTCTGCGGAGTGTATTGATCCGCATTATTTTGCTGTGTTGATCGGCTGCGGCGCAACGGTCGTGAATGCCTATTTGGCCGAAGACAGCCTGGCCGATCGCATTGATCGCGGCCTGCTCGATTGCTCATTGACGGAAGCTGTGGCGCGGTATCGCTCCGCGATTGATCAGGGGCTGTTGAAAATCATGGCGAAGATGGGGATTTCGGTCATCTCGTCCTATCGCGGCGGCTTGAACTTTGAGGCTGTTGGCCTGTCACGCGCCATGTGCGCTGAGTATTTCCCCGGCATGACATCGCGGATTTCTGGTATTGGTGTGGTCGGCATTCAGCGCAAGGCTGAATCCATTCACGCCTCGGCTTATACTGCTGCCTCGGATGTTCTGCCGATTGGCGGTTTTTATAAAGCGCGCCGCTCTGGTGAAAAACACGCTTGGGAAGCGCAAACCATGCATTTGCTGCAATCGGCCTGTGACCGCGGCAGTTTTGAGATGTGGAAAAACTATTCGGCGAAATTGCAAGCCAACCCGCCGATCCACCTGCGCGATCTACTGGCGATTAAACCTTTGGGCGCGGCAATTTCTGTGGATGAGGTGGAAAGCATCACCTCAATCCGTAAGCGCTTTGTCACCCCCGGCATGTCCCTTGGCGCTCTGAGCCCGGAGGCGCATAAGACGCTCAACGTGGCGATGAACCGGATTGGAGCCAAGTCTGACAGTGGTGAGGGCGGAGAAGATCCGGCGCATTTCGTGCCCGAACCTAATGGAGACAATCCCTCTGCGAAGATCAAACAGGTGGCCTCAGGCCGCTTTGGCGTCACGGCGGAATATCTCAATCACTGTGAGGAATTGGAAATCAAAGTGGCGCAGGGGGCCAAGCCCGGCGAGGGAGGACAACTGCCCGGTATGAAGGTTACGGACCTCATTGCCCGCCTGCGTCATTCGACCAAAGGTGTGACCTTGATCAGCCCACCGCCACATCATGATATCTATTCCATCGAAGATTTGGCGCAGTTGATTTACGATCTCAAGCAGATCAACCCGCGCTGTAAGGTGACGGTGAAATTGGTGGCGGCCTCTGGGGTGGGCACGATTGCCGCCGGCGTGGCGAAGGCTGAGGCCGATGTGATTTTGATCTCCGGCCATAATGGCGGCACGGGCGCTTCGCCTGCGACGTCGATCAAATTTGCCGGCCTGCCTTGGGAAATGGGTCTGACCGAGGCGCATCAGGTTCTGGCCATGAACAATCTGCGTGAACGGGTGACATTGCGCACCGATGGCGGATTGCGCACGGGCCGCGACATCGTGATGGCGGCCATGATGGGTGCGGAAGAATATGGCATCGGTACCGCCGCTCTGATCGCGATGGGCTGCATCATGGTGCGGCAGTGCCAATCTAACACCTGCCCTGTGGGTGTTTGCACGCAAGATGAGGCGCTGCGAGACAAGTTCACCGGGTCGGCAGATAAGGTCGTCAATCTGATCACCTTCTATGCGCAAGAAGTCCGTGAGATTTTGGCCAGTATTGGCGCGCGCTCCATGGATGAGGTGATTGGCCGTGCAGATTTGCTCAGCCAGGTGTCGCGCGGGTCTGCGCATTTGGATGATTTGGATCTCAACCCGCTTTTGATTACGGTCGATGGTGCCGATGAGATAACCTATGATCGCAATAAGCCGCGCAACGCGGTGCCTGATACATTGGATGCGCAGATCGTCACAGACGCCGCGCGCTTCTTACAAGATGGTGAGAAGATGCAGCTGCAATATGCGGTGCAAAACACATCGCGCTCCATTGGCACAAGGGTGTCGAGCCATATTGTGACCAAATTCGGCATGCGCAATAGCCTGCAATCGGATCACTTGACCATTAAGCTGCAAGGTTCGGCCGGTCAGGCGCTTGGCGCTTTTGCAGCACCCGGGTTGAAGCTGGAAGTGGCCGGTGAGGCCAATGACTATGTCGGCAAAGGTCTCTCGGGTGGCGTGATCGTTGTGCGCCCAGCGCAGATCAGCCCTTTGGTGGCTTCGGAGAACACAATTATCGGCAATACCGTGCTTTATGGCGCGACCGATGGGTTCCTCTTCGCTTCCGGCCGCGCCGGTGAGCGTTTTGCGGTGCGCAACTCAGGCGCAAAAACCGTGATCGAAGGCTGCGGTTCGAATGGCTGTGAATATATGACGGGCGGTGTTGCCGTGGTTCTGGGCTCCATTGGGGCCAACTTCGGCGCCGGGATGACGGGCGGCATGGCCTATCTTTATGATCCGGCTGGAAAAACGGCCCCGATGATGAATATGGAGACTCTGGTGACCTGCCCTGTGTCGGTTGCCCATTGGCAAGAGGAGCTGAAGGCTCTGATCTCCCGCCATGTCGCGGAGACCAATTCAGTCAAAGCTGCGGATATTTTGCAGCATTGGGAAGAAGAAATGCACAATTTTGTGCAAGTCTGCCCCAAAGAAATGCTGGTGCATTTGCCAGCGCCTTTGCAAGATGGTCAATCTCAATCCATGCCGGCAGAATAGCTCGGCATGGGATTGGTGATTTCGCAGGACCAGTTGCTAAGGAGGGCTCAGGCCTGGCCTCCGATAAGTTGACGAAGCGCCTCTGATATGGTGTGGCATACCTATGATTGAGCCAATTGAGGATCATCTTGATAGCCCTGATGGCCCCCGCCGGCGATGGCCTGGGCGATTGGGGCCTTTGCTGCGCGGCGCGCGGCGGGTTCTGCTTTGGAGCCTGCTTGCGGCGGCGTTGGCCTTTTTGGCTTGGGGATTGATCTACCGATGGGTCAATCCGCCGATCACGTTTTACATGATGCAAGAGCGCGCCCGGCTTGGTGAAATCCAATATCAATGGGTCGATATTGAAGAGGTTGCCCCGATGGTGCGCCGTGCGGTGGTGGCGGCGGAAGATGCTAATTTCTGCACCCATTGGGGAATTGACAGTGCGGCAGTGCGTCAAGCGTTGCGCGAAGGGGCTATGCGCGGCGGTTCAACCATCAGCCAGCAAACGGTCAAAAATGCCTTTCTCTGGCCTGGGCGCAATTGGCTGCGTAAAGCTGTTGAAGCACTGTTGACCCCCTATATTGAAATGGTGTGGAGCAAACGGCGCCTGTTGGAAATTTATCTTAACATCGCCGAATTTGACACCGGGGTGTTTGGGATTGAGGCGGCAGCCTGGCATCACTTTGAGGTTGCGGCCAAAGATTTGAGCCGCGTTCAGGCCGGTCGCCTTGCGGTTGTCTTGCCCGATCCCAAAGGCCGCAGTGCAATTCGTCCGAGCAAAGAGACAAAGAAACGCGCGGCATCGGTGATAGCTGGAGCCGACTTGATCCGAAAGGATGGTCGCGCGGGGTGTTTTGAGGATTGATTGCACCGACAAAGGGCGGTTATGACAAGATGACCCGAGTAAAGTGAAACCCAATGAATATCCTGTATCACGTCCCCCTGTCTCCTTTTTGCCGTAAAGTGCGTCTGAGCCTGGCAGAAAAGAAAATCGAAGTGCAACTGGTGGAAGAGCGCTATTGGGTAGGGGATGCGGATTTTTTGCGCCGCAATCCCGCAGGAAAAGTCCCGGTGCTCAAGATGGGTGGGGAGATCTATACGGAATCCTCCGCCATCTGTGAATATCTCGAAGAGCGCTTCCCCGAGCCACGGTTATTGCCCCAAGATGCACAGGCCCGCTATGAGGTGCGCCGTTTGGTCTCTTGGTTTGATGATAAGTTCCACCATGAGGTGACGGCAAATCTTCTGTATGAGCGGGTTAATCGAAAAATCCATGGGTCGGGATATCCGGTTGCTGCCAATGTGAAGGCTGGAGCAAAGGCCATTAAATTTCATCTCGATTACATGAACTGGCTCTTGGACAATCGCCGCTGGCTTGCGGGGGATGAGATGAGCCTTGCAGATTTCGCCGCCGCCGCGCAGCTGTCGGCGCTGGACTACATTTGTGATGTGGATTGGAACCGATCCGCGGCGGTGAAAGATTGGTATGCCACGATGAAGTCGCGCCCGGCGTTCCGGTCGATACTCGCCGATAATGTGCCGGGCTTCCCCCCTCCGCACCATTATGCCAATCTTGACTTCTGATCTGAAATCCAGGCTTCTGGCGCAGGCCTTGGCCGAGGGCTTTAGCAATGCCAAGATCACAACGCCCGATGCCGTGCCGCAGGTACCGGCGCAGTTGGAGGCGTTTTTGCAGGCCGGCTATCACGGACAAATGACATGGATGGAGGCGCGCAAAGACTGGCGCGCCGCGCCGCAGGTTTTGTGGCCTGAGGCGCGATCTGTGGTGATGCTGGCCGAAAGCTATGGCCCACAAAGCGATCCTGTGGCCAATCTCGACAGGCCTGATATTGGCAATATCAGCGTCTATGCCCAGGGCAAAGACTATCACGACATTGTCAAAAAACGGCTGAAACGCTTGGCCCGCTGGTTGATTGCCGAAGGGGGCGGTGAGGTGAAAGTCTTTGTCGATACGGCCCCGGTTGCGGAAAAGCCCTTGGGGCAGGCCGCTGGTTTGGGCTGGCAAGGCAAGCATACCAATCTGGTGAGCCGCACCACTGGAAATTGGATGTTTCTGGGCGCGATATTTACCACGCTGGAGCTGGAGCCGGATGCGCCGGAGGTGGATCACTGCGGGTCATGCCGGAAATGTTTGGACATTTGCCCGACCGAGGCTTTTGTTGCGCCGTACAAAATGGATGCGCGGCGCTGCATTTCCTATCTGACCATTGAGCACAAGGGCCCGATTGATCTGGCGCTGCGGCCGGGCCTCGGCAACCATATATATGGCTGTGATGATTGCTTGGCCGTTTGCCCGTGGAATAAATTCGCTGTTGTGGCCTCTGATATGCGCTACGCCGCTCAGGGGGATTTGGCGGCGCCGCCGCTGCGTGATCTCGTGGTCTTGGATGATGCCGGGTTTCGCGCGAAATTCGCAGGCTCTCCCATCAAACGCATTGGCCGCGATCGTTTTATCCGCAACGTGCTCTATGCCATTGGAAATTCGGGCAACCCATCCTATAAGCCGTTGGTGCAGCCTTTGATGGCGGATGCCGATCCGGCAGTGGCAGAGGCTGCTGGCTGGGCCTTGGCGCGCATTACGCCCTAATCTGCTGGAACGGCAAAGGTGAGATTGGCCCAAAGGCTGTGCCAGACTGGGTCATCTGTATTGGTGGGCTCCACAGGGCGCAGCGCAACATTGTCGATCATATAGTCGTGACCGGTGCGCACCGGGAACCGCGCAATTCCATCGGCGTCCGTGCGATACAGTTGGATCCCGGCCGGCTCTTTCGTGCCCGCAGGGCGTGAGAAGACTTCGACCTGAACATCAGCGCGGGGCGCGGCATTCAACAACACTTGAACCGCCATGCCCTCTGAGAGATCTTCGGTATAGGGGTTGGAGAGCGCGACGATCTCAATCTCCAGCCCGACTGGCCGATCTTGCCCCACCCCGCTGCCCACAGCAATGAGGGATTTTGCAAAGCGGCGATAACTCTCGACGAAACCAACCTCTGGCAGGCCACGCGCCAGATGCGCCTCAGGCAGTCCTTCAAAATCTTTGTGTTTGATGAAGTTCACGAACTTGTCAAATTCCCGATAGGTGAGGGTGCTGTCGGTGGTCTCATGCACCAAAACAGCCAACCCGTCTTCGAGCCCGGGATATTGCATGGCGGGCCGGTCACCTTCCCGCGGGCTCATCTCAAGGATTGCGCCGCCCTGATGCAGCTCATGGCGGGTTGTATAGCGGCTGAGGTAGGAATGGCTGCCCCCTTTGAACTCCTGCCCAACCCGGAAATGCGCAGCTATTGGGCTTTGGACGTCAACCTCAAAATCCACTGGCGAAATCCAAAATTCATGTGCATAGATAGGCCCAGCAAAAACAAGAGCGAAAAGTAATTTAAAGGAGCGCTTAAACATGTTGAGACCTTTCCCGAAAATTCAGCTGTTGATGGTGTGGTGTTTCCTATTGATGTCAAGTGCACTTCTGGGGTTTCTCAGTTTGCCAGGACAGGCCCGCGCCCATGAGTTGCGGCCGGCAGTGGCGGAAGTTTCTGTTAACGAGGACAGAATTGAAATCTCCCTGCGCCTTGCCGTAGAAACTCTTTTGGCGGGCATAGATCAGTCTCAAGTCGCAGATACCGATGAGGCGCCCGAAGCAGAGGTCTATGACCGGTTGCGCGGCCTGCCGGATCGCGCATTGGCGCAAATGGTTGAAAAGCGATTTTCCGATATTTCCGCAGGGATTTTGCTTGAGGGGGCTGGACCCTTGCGCTTGGCATCGGTGGATGTGATCGCAGAGCCAGATCTCGAACTGCCCCGCGATACGGTGGTTTCCATGTCTGCGGAGCTGCCGCCCGGGACGGCTCCGGTCTCTTTGGGCTGGGCCGCGCGCAATGGCGGGCTGGTGGTGCGCCATGGGGAGGGTCCAAACGCCTATGCGGCCTTTCTGCAGGGCGGCGAGGTCAGCGCACCGCTGCCTCGGTCGGGTGCTGTTGACGAAAGCACGGGCGCTGTGTTCCTTCGATTTGTTGTCGAAGGCTTCGAGCACATTATTCCAAAGGGTCTGGATCACATTCTCTTTGTCCTAGGTTTGTTCCTCTTCTCTCTCGCTTGGCGCCCGCTCTTGGCGCAGGTCACGGCCTTTACACTGGCCCATACGGTCACGCTTGGGCTTGCAACTTTGAGCATTATCACCATTCCACCGGCGCAGATGTGGCTGGTAGAGGCTTTGATTGCCATCTCCATTGCCTATGTGGCGATTGAGAATATTCTGCGCCCGAAACTGGGGTGGTGGCGGATCCTTGTGGTCTTCGGGTTTGGCCTTTTACATGGGCTGGGGTTTGCCTCCGTATTGGGAGATCTTGGCCTGGCGCAGGGGCAATTTATTCTTTCTCTTATTGCCTTCAACATCGGTGTCGAACTTGGCCAATTGGCGGTGATTGCAGCCGCCTTTGCTCTCTTTGCGCTGCCCTTTGGGCGCAGCGCTATCTATCGCCGTGTGGTGGTGATCCCTGGATCTGTGGCCATTGCTTTCGTGGGCCTGTGGTGGGCATTTGAGCGCAGCTTTATGTAAAGCCCAAGCGCTACTCTGGCTGCGGCCAGCAGTGTTGATAATAAAAAAGCCTCAACCCAAAGGGTTGAGGCCGATGTTTCTGCCGTGCCGTCGCGTGCTTATGCGCGGACGAGTTTTTCGTAGCTTTCGGCGATGTCTCGCGCCAGAGCGCCCACCTCAAATGTGTAATCGCCGATTTGACCCACAGGTGTGACTTCCGCCGCGGTGCCGGTCAACCAACATTGTTCAAAGCCTTCCAGCTCCTCGGGCATGATGTGCCGTTCGATCACAGTGACGCCGCGCTCTTGCAACATGCCCACCACGGTCTGGCGCGTGATGCCATTGAGGAAGCAATCGGGTTTCGGCGTGTGCACTTCACCGTCTTTGACAAAGAACAGGTTGGCGCCAGTGGCCTCAGCCACATAGCCGCGATAATCAAGCATCATCGCATCTGAACAGCCTTTGGCTTCGGCTGCATGTTTGGACATGGTGCAGATCATATAAAGCCCGGCGGCCTTGGCAAAGCATGGGATTGTTTCTGGGCTTGGGCGTTTCCATTTGGCGATATCGAGCTTTGCGCCTTTGAATTTGGCGTCCCCATAGTAGGCGCCCCATTCCCAAGCCGCCACGGCCATGCGCACTGGGTTGCGCGCGGAGGCGACCCCCATATCGTCACCTGAACCGCGCCAGCAAACCGCCCGTACATAGGCATTCTGCAGACCAGAGGCGGTCAAGACCTCCTCTTTCGCGGCCTCAATTTCGTCCACGGAATATGGAATTGGAATGTCCATATATTCGCCAGATTTCAAAAGCCGCTCGGAATGTTCACGAGACTTGAAAATCTTTCCGTTATAGGCGCGTTCACCTTCAAACACAGAGCTGCCGTAATGCAAGCCATGGGTCAGAATGTGAACCTTAGCGTCGCGCCAGTTCACCAATTCGCCATCCATCCAGATGACACCGTCACGGTCGTCATATGCGCCAGCCATGTGTAGTTCTCCCTTTGGTCGGCCAAGTTTCCAATTGTGTCGCAAATTACGTCCGTTTCGGACATAATATTGCGCAAAATGTGATAATCGCTAACAATTTATTCTTGGAATGTCAACAACACTGACATATTGTTGAAATCGATTTAAACAGAAAGGCATATCATGGCGCAGGGGCAAAATAGATCAGAACATACCCATGGTTTGCTGTTTTTAACCGATGAGCAGCTGCGCAAAGGCATTGAGGCTATGTTTTTTGCCTATCGTGGGTTTACGGCGGATCCAGACCGCATATTGGCTGAAAAATCCTATGGCCGAGCGCATCACCGGGCGCTGCATTTCATTCAGCGCAGCCCTGGCACAACCGTCAATAACTTACTGTCCACGCTCGGCGTGACCAAACAAAGCCTCAACCGCGTGCTACGGACCTTGATTTGCGATGGTTTGGTGCTCAACGAAGTCGGCACCAAAGACAAGCGCCAGCGGCATTTGTCTTTGACCGATGCAGGCAGAGAATTGGAGCAAGCGCTGTCGAACGCTCAACGTGATCGTATGCGCGCGGCCTATCGCCAAGCGGGGGCGGAGGCTGTCTATGGCTTTTGCACCGTGCTTGAGGCTATGATGGATCCAGAATTGAAAAAACATTATGATCAGCTCACTGGCGGAGATATAGTATGACTCCAGATGCCCATTTGCTTATCGTCGACGATGATGAGCGTATTCGGACTTTGTTGCAAAAATTTCTTATTAGGAATGGTTTTTTAGTATCCGCCGCCCGTGATGCCGCTCATGCACGGCGCATATTAGCGGGTCTCGATTTCGATTTGATCGTTTTGGATGTGATGATGCCCGGCGAAGATGGCATTTCTTTGACCAAAGAGGTGCGGCGGAACAGCGACACGCCCATTTTGCTGTTGACCGCCAAGGGTGAGACCGAAGATCGGATCTTGGGGCTTGAGGCTGGGGCGGATGACTATCTGGCCAAACCCTTCGAGCCCAAGGAGCTGTTGCTGCGTCTCAATGCGATTTTGCGCAGAGTTCCCGTGCAAGAAGAGGTCGCCCCCTTGCCGAAGGTCATGCATCTGGGTCAGGTGCATTATGATGTCGACCGAGGCGAGATGTGGCAAGGTGAGGCGCGGGTACGCTTGACCGCAACCGAGAGCCAGTTGATGCGAATTTTTTCCAGCGCGCCGGGCGTGCCGTTCAGCCGCAGTAAACTCGTGGAACAGCTTGGGCGTGATGGCGGCCAAGCGCAGGAGCGCGCTGTGGATGTGCAAATCACAAGGTTGCGGCGGAAAATCGAAACGGATCCGAAGCAGCCGCGCTATTTACAGACAGTGCGCGGTGCGGGATATATGTTGGTTCTGGAACAGAGGTATGCGTTGTGAGCACAAAAATAATCACCCATGATGACTGCTTGGACCATGTGAACCCGCAGGGTCATCCCGAACAAGTGGTGCGTTTGGAGTATGTTTTGATGGCACTCGCGCCTTTGGGTTTGGAGACGGTGTCTGCGCCCCTGGCTCCTGATGATGATCTGCTTCGGTGTCATCCACAAAGTCATATTACCGCTCTGCGCGCCGCGGCGCCGCAAGAGGGGTGGAGCCGTTTGGATGCGGATACCCATATGTCGCCAGGTACGCTTACAGCGGCTTTGCGCGCGGCGGGTGGTGCGATTCGGGCGGTGGATATGGTGATGAGCGGTGAAGCGGGCAATGTCTTTGTTGCAACCCGGCCTCCGGGCCATCACTGCGAGCGCGAAACACCGATGGGTTTTTGTTTTTTTGGCAATGTGGCCTTGGCGGCCAAACATGCGCTGGAGCACCATGGGCTGTCGCGTGTGGCGATTGTGGATTTTGACGTGCACCATGGCAATGGCACGCAGGACTTGGTGGAAGGGGATGGCCGTATTTTTTTCGCCAGCACCCATCAGATGCCGCTCTATCCCGGAACAGGCCATGCCCATGAGACGGGCGGCTATGGCAATGTGTTGAATTGTCCCTTGCCGGATGGGGCGGGCAGTGCGGCGTTTCGCGCAGTGATGGAAGCAGAGGTTCTGCCAGCGGTGGAGCGGTTTGCCCCTGAATTTGTGTTCATTTCAGCCGGGTTCGATGCCCATGTTGACGATCCGCTGGCGGGGATGAATTTGACGGAAGATGATTTTTCGTGGATCACCCAGCGTTTGTGCGACTTGGCGGCCAAACATTGCAAAGGTCGGGTGGTATCCTGCCTCGAAGGCGGGTACGATCTGGAGGCGCTGGCCGCGAGTGCTGCGGCGCATGTGAGTATTTTGAAGGAGCAAACCCATGGCTGATGCACAGATTGCGCAAATGAGCTTTGAAACCGCAATGGCCGAGTTGGAGCAGGTTGTGACGCAATTGGAACGGGGTGATGTGGCTTTAGATGACTCCATTACCCTTTATGAACGGGGCGCGGCTCTCAAAGCGCATTGCGAAGCCAAGTTGAAATCTGCCGAGGAGAAGGTCGCAGCCATAACCTTGACTGGCGATGGGCAGCCCGCGGGCGTTGCTCCGTTGGACGCGGGTTGAGCCTTTGGGCGCGCCAAGGCCACTTATGCTGTCTGATTTTTCCACCCATCTCAAGGCCGCGGCCGATGCAACGCAGTCCTGTCTTGCAACGGCCATGCGCCCCTTTGGTGATTTGCCGATCGCTCAAGGCATGCGCCATGCGGTGACGGGTGGCAAAGGCCTGCGCGGATTTTTGGTGATTGAGAGCGCCCGGCTCATGGGCGCACCAGAGCAAGAAGCAGTCTATGCTGGCGCGGCGGTAGAAGCTTTGCATGCCTATTCTTTGGTGCATGACGATCTGCCCTGTATGGATGACGATGATCTTCGGCGCGGTCAGCCGACCGTGCACAAGAAATGGGATGAGGCCACTGCGGTATTGGTCGGCGATGCGTTGCAAACCCTGGCCTTTGAGCTGCTGGCCCGGCCTGCTTCGTGCTTGGGTGCACAGCGACAATTGGATCTGATCACAGGTTTAGCAAAGGCCAGCGGGGCAGAGGGCATGGTTCTGGGGCAAGCGCAGGATATGGCGGCCGAGACCTCCGCCGTGCCTTTGACCTTGACCGAAATTGCACATTTGCAAAACAATAAGACCGGCGCGCTGATTGAATGGTCCGCCACAGCGGGCGCTGTCATGATGGGCGCTGACCCAGCGCTGCTGCGCCGCTATGCGCAATCTCTGGGTCTGGCCTTTCAAATTGCTGATGACATATTAGATGTGGAAGGCACGATTGATGTGGTGGGCAAAGCCACCGGGAAAGACAGCGCGTCTGGCAAGGCCACTTTTGTCTCCTTATTGGGGCTTGAGGGGGCCAAGCTGCGGGCGCAAGACTTGGTGGATGAAGCCTGTGTGGCATTGGACGATTTTGGTGATCGCGCCAATATCTTAAAAGCAGCGGCGCGATTTGTTGTGTCGCGAGATCTATGAAAAGGCAGCGCGCGTGACACAAACACCTCCCCACACTCCCTTGCTTGATCGGGTCTCCACGCCTGCGGATTTGAAGATCATGAGCGACAAAGAGTTGCGGCTCTTGGCAGATGAGCTGCGGGCGGAGATGGTGTCTGCGGTCTCTGAAACCGGCGGGCATCTTGGGGCGGGGCTCGGGGTGGTTGAGCTGACTGTTGCGCTGCATGCGGTTTTTGATACGCCAAAAGATCATTTGATTTGGGATGTGTCGCACCAAACCTATCCGCATAAAATTTTGACAGGGCGGCGCGATCGCATTCGAACTCTGCGGCAAAAAGGCGGGCTCAGCGGCTTCACCAAACGCAGCGAAAGCCCCTATGATCCTTTCGGGGCCGCACATTCCTCAACCTCCATTTCGGCGGCACTCGGCTTTGCTGTGGCGCGTGATTTGGGTGGTGCGCCCGAACATGGGATTGGTGATGCCATTGCCGTGATTGGTGACGGGTCCATGAGTGCCGGCATGGCCTTTGAGGCGATGAACAACGCGGGCCATTTGAAAAAACGCATGATTGTCATTCTAAATGACAATGAAATGTCGATTGCCCCGCCTGTTGGCGCCTTGTCGTCTTATCTCAGCCAGCTGTATACCGGCGCGCCCTTCCAAGAGTTTAAGGCGGCAGCCAAAGGGGCGGTGTCGCTTTTGCCTGGTCCATTTCAGGAAGGGGCAAAGCGTGCGCGGGAAATGCTGAAACATATGACCGTTGGCGGCACGATGTTTGAGCAGCTGGGCTTTAGCTATCTCGGCCCCATTGATGGGCATGATCTTGAGCAATTGCTGCCGGTGCTGCGCATGGTGCGCGACCGCGCAACCGGTCCGATGTTGATCCATGTCATCACCCAAAAGGGTAAGGGGTACGGCCCGGCGGAAGCTGCGCGTGATAAAGGTCATGGGGTCGGAAAATTTGACGTGGTGACCGGCACACAGGCCAAATCCATCCCCAATGCACCTTCCTATACATCTGTTTTTGCCAAGTCTTTGCTTGAGCAGGCGCAACAAGATCCAAAAATCTGCGCGGTGACGGCCGCCATGCCTGATGGCACGGGGCTTAATCTTTTTGCCGAACGCTATCCCAGCCGATGTTTTGACGTGGGGATTGCCGAGCAGCACGGGGTGACTTTTGCAGCTGCCCTGGCCGCGGGTGGCATGAAGCCATTTTGCGCCATGTATTCCACTTTTTTGCAGCGCGGCTATGATCAGGTTGTGCATGACGTGGCGATTCAACGCTTGCCCGTGCGTTTTGCGATTGATCGGGCGGGTTTGGTGGGCGCCGATGGGGCGACCCATGCGGGATCGTTTGATATTGCGTTTCTGGCCAATCTGCCGGGTTTTGTCGTCATGGCTGCGGCCGATGAGGCAGAGCTGTGTCATATGGTGGCAACAGCAGCGGCCTATGACGATGGGCCGATTGCCTTCCGGTTCCCGCGCGGTGAGGGCATTGGCTGTGACCTGCCACAAAATCCGGCACCGCTGGACATCGGCAAGGGCCGCATCGTGCAAAAGGGCAGTCAGGTTGCGATCTTGTCATTTGGCACCCGCTTGGGAGAGGTGCGTATTGCGGCGGAAACTCTGGCGGCCCAAGGGATTGTCCCCACCATCGCCGATGCCCGCTTCGCCAAACCCTTGGATCGGGAGATGATCCTTAAATTGGCGGCCGATCATGAGGTGTTAATCACCATCGAAGAGGGCGCCATCGGTGGTTTTGGCAGCCATGTGGCCCAGCTTTTGGCAGAGGAGGCGGTGTTTGATCGCGGGCTGAAATATCGCTCCATGGTTCTGCCGGACAGTTTCATCGATCACGCCAGCCCGGCGGATATGTACCGCGAAGCCAAACTGTCTGCGCAGGATATTCACGACAAAGTTTTGCAAACGCTCGGCATCGCCTCTCTCAAAGTCCGAGCCTAACGCCTAGGATTGAGGGGTTTCCAATTTCAGGAGGCTTTGCAGCCCTTCCTTGTAGCTTGGATATTTTAAGCGCACCCCAAGCTCTGATTTGATCAAATCATTGCGCACGCGCTTGTTCTCCGCATAAAAACTTCGGGCCATGGGGGTCATATCAGCGGCGTCAAAATCCACCTCGGGCGGCAGCGGCAGGCCCAAGAGCTCGGCTGCATAGGCCAGCACGTCTTGCGGCGGGGCTGGATCATCATCGCAGAGATTATAGACCGCTCCCGGGCGTGGTTGCGCGATTGACGCGGCGACGACTTGGGCGATGTCATCGGCATGAATGCGGCTGAACATCTGCCCTGCCTTGATAATCCTGCGTGCGGTGCCATTGCGGACTTTGGAAAATGGACCACGGCCTGGCCCGTAAATGCCGGCCAAGCGGAAGATATGCAGCGGCAGGCCAGTGGCTTGCCAAGCGGATTCAGCTGCAACCCGCAATCTGCCACGCCGGGTGCTGGGGGTGAGAGGGGTGGCTTCATCGACCCAGGCACCATCGTGATTGCCATAGACACCCGTGGTTGACAGATATCCCACCCAGTCAAACCTATAGGCGCTGAGGTCCATTTGGGCCAGCAGAGGATCACCAGCATCTGGGCTTGGTGCGGCAGAGATCAAAAGATGCGACGCCGCCTTGAGCGCGCCATCGAGATCAGTGCCCGGCCAGATGATCGGGATAACCCCTTCGGCGCGCATAGCCTCCGCCCTTTCGGCGCTGCGCGTGGTGCCGGTGATGGTCCAACCCAGGGGGTGAAGCAGAGGGGTCAAGGCGCGGGCGGAAAACCCATAGCCGATGCAAAGAAGTGTCTTGGTCATAGGGGGGTCATAGGGGCAAAAGGCGGCTGCGAGAAGGGGTGATTTTGTCAAGGCCCGCCCAAACCCCGCCGGTTTACAGATAAGGCGGCGCTATGATTTGGACCGTCTCACGGGATTCCACCTTGACAGGATCTCTTATAAGTATATGATTTACATAATTAGTTTCAATTTTTTTAATTGGTGACCACAAAGCCCAATTCTTGAGGGATGTTTCGGTTTTCAAGTTTTCGTTTGGGTGGCGCAGTTTCCTGCCAAAGTGATTTAGGGAGATATCAATGTCTGCATTTAACAACGCGACCAAATTTTTTCACGCCTGCGAAGGGCTCGAGGGCCCCAGCGGCACGGCGCCCTATGTTGCCGAAGGTGCAAGCTTTGAGTGCCAGGCTCAGGCGCTTTCTGGGATAGCAACGGTCCAAGACTATGCCGGATGGTTGGCCGGTTTGGGCACGACGGCTTTGGCGGGCGCACGCTATAAGTTGCACAGCTCAGCGTGGGATGCGGAAAGTAACTGTGCATTGTTTTTTAGCACCTTTATTGCCGCGCATACAGGCGACGGCGGCCCGGTTGCGCCAACCGGAAAAGAGACCAATTCCCATTATGTCTATGTCATTAAAATGAATGATGCAGGGAAGGTGGCGCATGTCACGAAAATTTGGAATTCCAGCTGGGCGCTGCGCGAATTGGGTTGGGCCCAATCGTAAAATTGAGCCGATATTTTTGTTATTTTGGGCTTGAACAATTGTAAACTAATTCTCGGTAGGTGAGGGCATTCTTAATGGGAAAAGAGAGAGACCCTATGATAAAGACTTTTAAATGGATTGTATTCGCCGGTATCGCGGCATCTTTGACAGCCTGTGCATCGCCTGAGGTGGTCGACACAAAGCAAATGGGCGATGACAAGCTCAGCTGCAAACAACTGGCCGCTGAAATTCAAGAAGCGAACGAGTTTGAGAGCAAAGCGCAGAAGGAAAAGGGCATTACCGGCACAAATGTGGCCGCGGCGGTGATCTTCTGGCCGGCGATTATTGGGACATATTCCAATGCAAATGACGCGATTAAAGCCGCAAAAGAGCGCAAAGAACATTTGGTTGCATTGAGCACGAAAAAAGGCTGCAGCATGTGATCTGAGTTTGCATTCTGAAGGTATTGCGCGATCTACCCAGCTGGCTGGGTAGATCAATTTCGTTACTTGCCCTTCCAGATTGGGTCGCGTTTCTCGGCAAAGGCTTTGGCGCCCTCTAGCTGATCTTCCGAGGCATAGAGAATATCGACTGAGGCCAATTGCCTTTGGGTGATGCGATTCATGCTGTCTTGAAATTTACTGTCCTCGGCATCGCGCACGATCTCTTTGATCGCCGCATAGACGAGAGGGGGACCGCTTGCCAGCAATCGCGCCATGTCCCAAGCCTTTGCCATCAAATCTTCCGCGGGGTAGGAATGGTTGACGAGCCCCCATGATTTTGCTTCCTGCACGTCAAACCACCGCCCGGTGAGGAGCAATTCCATCGCGATATGGTAGGGAATGCGCTTGGGCACTTTGATGGAGGCCGCATCGGCCACTGTCCCAGAGCGAATTTCAGGCAAGGCGAAGCTGGCGTGATCTGCGGCGAGGATAATATCTGCTGAGAGCGCCCATTCTAAACCGCCGCCGCAGCAGATACCATTCACCGCAGCAATGACCGGCTTGTTGAGGTCACGCAGCTCCTGCAAGCCGCCAAAACCGCCGACCCCGTAATCGCCATCCACCGCATCCCCGTCGGCGGCAGCCTTGAGATCCCAACCGGGACAGAAAAACTTGTCCCCCGCGCCCGTGATGATCGCCACCCGGAGGCTTGGATCATCGCGGAAGGCGGCAAATGTTTCGCCCATGATCTTGCTGGTGGCCAAATCAATCGCATTGGCTTTTGGACGGTCCAGCGTGACGTGCAAGATTGCATCTTCAACATAGGTTTTAATCGGGCTCATTGGGCTTTCCTTATCAAGGCATCGGCGGCAATTGCCGCCTCCTGTGTACAGATCAGCGGGTTGATCTCAACTTCCTCCACCTGCTCTGCATTGGCAAGCACATAGGCCTGCACCGCGTCAATGGAGTCGAGGAGTGCGTCTAGATTAACGGGCGGCTTGCCGCGAAACCCCTTTAGGAGCGGCGCGATTTTCAATCCCATGAGCCGCGCTTTCACCTCCTTGCGGCTTGCAGGAATGAGCAGGCTTGCACGATCGCGCAACACTTCGGTCATCGTACCGCCTGCGCCAAGGGTCAAAACAAACCCATGCGCCGGATCGCGCGTGACGCCGACCAAAACTTCAACCAAAGACCCGGCCACCATGCGCTCGACCAAGAGCGGCCCATCGGCCAAGCTTTGTGCTGCGGCTTCGACCTCCGCCGGAGTGGTCAAGCCCAAAGCCAACCCATTGGCTCCGGTCTTATGCGCAAGCCCCAGAGTTTTCAGCGCGACAGGAAAGCCGACCTCAGCTGCAGCCGGCCCGGCCGTGCTGCGATCGGTGACGGCGACGGATTTCGGGATCTTCAGACCACAGGCCGCCAGTGCCAGTTTGGCGCTTTGCTCATCGAGGAGCCCCGCGTCGCGGTCGCTGCCCGGCAAAAGCACAGGGTCGGCCGGCGGCGTCATGGGGCGGGACAAAAGATCCAAAGCGTCCAGCCCATGATCCAGCCCGTGAATGGCACCAACGCCATGGTCCATCAGGGTTTTGGCAATGTGTTCTGGCAACAGTTCCGCCAGGCTCGCCACCACCGCATAGGGCCGCCCGGTGCGCCGCGTGGCCTCTATCGCGGCCTGCGTGACACACTCCCAATCGCTGGCATCGCAAAGATCCGCCCGTGGGTAGTCACTGATCAGCAAGGTCATGGCAATATCATCATCTGCCATCGCCGCCCAAGCCTGTGTCATGGCCGCGGGGTTGCGCCAAATATACGTGTGATAATCCAGCGGGTTGGCCAGGGCCACCATCGGCCCCAAGGCCGCACCGAGATCCTTGACTTGCCGCGGGTTGAGCGGTGGAAAAACCAACCCAGTGCCCTGCGCAGTATCGGCAGCCAAGGCGGCCTCTCCCCCTGAACAGGAAATTGAGGCAATGCGGTTGCTGGATAAATGCCCAAATTGATGGGCAAGTTTAAGGGCCTCTAGAAATACCGGCAGGCTCCGCGCCCGGCGAATGCCCAAACGGTGGAGAAAGGCGTCAGCCCCGGTATCACTGCCGGTCAAGGAGGCGGTATGGGACACAGCTGCCGCTTGGGCTTGCTGCGACACTCCAGACTTCAAGGCAATCAAGGCGATGCCCTTGCTGCGGGCTTTCTCGGCGAGGGTCTCCCACCCGCGCAGATTGCCAAATCCTTCGATGTGCAGGCCAATCGCTGTGACACGCGCATCGTCCAACAGCTGCAACGCGATATCGGTTTGGGAGGTTTGAGCTTGGTTGCCACAGGTGAGCATATAGCCAATTGGAAGACCGCGGTTCTGCATCGTGAGGTTGATGGCGATGTTCGAGCTTTGGGTCAAAATCGCGACGCCCTTGTCCACTCTGCGGCACCCATGTTGATCAGGCCAAATAGCGCAGCCATCAAAAGCATTCACAAAACCATAGCAATTGGGCCCCAATATTGGCATATCCCCGGCGGCCTTAATCAGCTGCGCTTGAAGATCTTGCGCCGCGGAATCTTCGGCAGCCGCTTCGGAAAAACCCGAGGCAAAACAGGTGGCTCCCCCGGCCTTTAAACTGCGCAGCTGTGCCACGACCTCTAGGGTGGCATGACGGTTCACGCCGATGAAGGCGGCGTCAATGTGGCCGGGAAACGCCTCTAGGCTGGGCAATGATTTACGGCCTGCGATCTGTTTTCCGCTGGGGTGCACCGGATGCAAAACACCGTCAAACCCAATCTGCTCGGCCGCTGAGACAATTGAGGCACACCAAGCGCCACCGCCGATGACAGCGATAGACTTGGGTTTAAGAAGTCTTGTTAGGTCTCGCATGTCTTACCTACGCAACAAGCTGCGCTTTGCAGGCGGCAGGGCACCGGGTTATCATGCCCCCAAAGCCCGCAGCAGGTCGCGGCTGATAATATGGCGCTGGATTTCGGATGTTCCGTCCCATATGCGCTCGACCCGCGCATCCCGCCAGAAGCGTTCAAGCGGGTAGTCGCTCATAAGGCCCATGCCGCCATGGATTTGAATGGCCGCATCGGTCACACGCGCCAGCATCTCACTGGCATAGAGCTTGGCGGAGGCAATCTCGCGGTTGGCCGGCAGCGCCTTATCTAAGCGGTCAGCGGCGGCTAGGGTGAGAAGATCTGCCGCATCAATTTCGGTAATCATATCGGCCAATTGAAAGCTGACGCCTTGGAATTTTCCGATTTTCTGACCAAATTGTTCGCGCTCGGCCGCATAGTGCAGGGCATAGTCAAAGACCCGTCGCGCGCGGCCAACGCTCATGGTGGCCACAGTGATCCGTGTGGCATAGAGCCAAGTATTCATAACCTCAAAGCCGC
The DNA here is from genome assembly GCF_000738435.1 of Planktomarina temperata RCA23. Taxonomy (NCBI): domain Bacteria; kingdom Pseudomonadati; phylum Pseudomonadota; class Alphaproteobacteria; order Rhodobacterales; family Paracoccaceae; genus Planktomarina; species Planktomarina temperata. The sequence continues at coordinate 482,461 of NZ_CP003984.1, forward strand.
CATCCACCTCGCCAAGCACCTGTGCCTGTGGCAGGCGGCAGTCATCGAATTCTAGGATCATATTCTTATATCCACGGTGGCTGACGGATTTATAACCATTACGCACAGAAAATCCCGCTGTGCCGCGATCGACCAGAAAGGCCGTGATCCGTTTCTTGGGGCCTTTGTCCGTTTGGTCTTCGCCTGTGGCGATGAAGACAATGAAGAAATCTGCATGATCTGCGCCGCTGATGAAATGTTTGCTGCCATTGACCACCCAATCGCCACCATCGCGCTGGGCGCTGCATTTCATGCCGCGGATGTCAGAGCCGGCGCCCGGTTCCGTCATCGCCAGAGCATCCATGCGCTCGCCGCGCACGGCGGGCATGAGATAGCGGTCAATCTGATCGCCTTCACAGGCCATGAGAATATTTTGTGGTCGACCAAAGAAATGATTGAGCGCCATAGATCCGCGCCCCAATTCACGCTCGACCAATGCAAAATCTACATGCGACAGGCCCGCGCATCCCACGCTTTCAGGAAAATTGCAGGCATAAAAGCCCAGCTCCAGCGTTTTCTCTTTGATGTGTTGGGCAATTTCATTGGGCACTTCGCCCGTGCGTTCCACCAGCTCTTCATGAGGGTAAATTTCTTTTTCAACAAATGAGCGTACAGTTTGTGCGATCATATCTTGTTCGGCAGATAATCCATAAAGCATGGGGGCCTCCTTCACGGCTGTTTGATGTGAGGCTAGGGCTATTGCCAGGCTATATCATGCGGTAATAGACTAAATCATGCCCTATTCGAAAAATCCTTCTGCCGCGCCCCTTCAGATTTCGATCCTGCTGTTTGATCGCTTTTCAAATCATTGTTTGGCCAATGTTCTCGAACCGCTGCGTGCGGCCAATGATTTGTCGGGGCAACAGGTCTTTGACTGGAATATTGTGGTCCTCGCCGGACAGGGGGTGCACTCGTCTTCGGGTCTGCGTCTGGAAGCGGATGCCCAGCTTGTCGATATGCGCGGAGATATATTGATGGTCATGCCGTCTTATGGGTTTTTGACCCATGCCAATGTGACAAGCAGCCGGGCTTTGCGCGCGGCGGCACGGCGGTTTGACACGCTTGCGGGGCTCGACACGGGCAGTTGGCTGTTGGCGCAAGCCGGTCTGTTGGACGGGCATCGGGCGACAATACATTGGGACGAGCTTGATCGGTTTTCGGAGCGGTTTTCGGAGGTCGATGTGCAAAAAGAGGCCGTCATCTATGATCGCAATCGGATCACTTGCGGCGGTGCGTCCACAGCCTTTGCTCTGGCGATGCAATTGATCGAAAAGCAACAGGGGGCGGCCCTGCGCTTGCGGGTTGAAAATCTGTTTTCTGGCGCCTATGCGCAGCGGCCGGATCGGCGCGGCGGGATTGCGGCACGGGCGGTGGATCTGATGCGGGCCAACATTGAGGAGCCTTTGCCGATTGCCCAATTGGCGCAGCAGCTTGGGCGCAGTCAAAAGCACTTGGAACGGCAAACCCTGGCCCGGCTTGGCGCCGCGCCGCAGGTCATTTACCGGCGGATCAGGCTCGAGCGGGCGCGGGGATTGGCGCTTGAAACCTCCATCTCAGTGGTGGAGATTGCTGTGCGTTGCGGCTATCAAGACGCCAGTGCGATGACCCGTGCGTTTCGCTCAGAATATGGCACCACGCCACAGGCTTTGCGCCGGGAGTTGGGCTAGGCGCAATTGTCGCCTGTGCGCCCGGTGGTCTATGCGGCGTAATTGCAGCCCTCTTCATCCAAGATGGCCTTGAGTTCGGCCAAATGTCTGGCGTCTTGCTCGGGATAAGTTTCCAGCTCCTGCGCGGTTTTTTCCGCAATTTCGGCATCAAGAATGCGCAGCGGCCGGCCGGTTTGCAGAGCCAGGAGATAAGTCTGGCAGGCCCTCTCAAAATAAAACATGCGATTAAAGGTTTCAGCGACGGTTTCGCCGATGATCAAAATGCCATGGTTGCCCATGATCATGACCTTCTTTTTGGGATCTTCAAATAGGCTGGCGCAACGCGCGCCTTCCTCCTCGAAGGCCAAGCCACCGTAATTGTTGTCGATGACATAGCGGTTGAAAAACATGCAGGCATTTTGATCCACAGGCGGCAGCGTGCTGTCCGCGAGAGACGCCAAGGCCGTGGCATAGGGGGAATGCACATGCATGGCGCAGCGCGCGTGTTTGCAATAGCGATGGAGCCCGCCATGTAGGCCCCAGGCGGTGGGATCTGGCGCATCGGGGCCTTCCATACTGGCCGGATCATTGGCATCCACAACGATGAGATCGGAAGCCTTGATGCGAGAGAAATGCATTTGATTGGGGTTCATCAAGAATTTGGTCCCCTCGGGATTAATGGCCAAGCTAAAGTGATTGGCCACCGCCTCGTGCATGTTTAATCGGACCGTCCAGCGAAAGGCGGCGGCGAGATCGACACGTTCTTGCCAATTGTCCATATTGGGGCGCAGATCGGGGGCTGTCATGGAAGTGTCCTTTGTCGGTTGCGGCCAGATAGGCTGGTGTCGTTGAGATAAGCTATTCCCGTCTAGGCGCCCGGCACCACAGCGCCATCGGCCGTGATGAGCGGGCTGCCATCTTCTTTGGCATAGGGGGCGGCGGGCCAGTGTGGCAACATATCGAGCACTTGCCCCGAGGGACGGCAGAGTCGCACCTGCCCTTTGCAGGCGACAAAGGGGCGGTTCACCAAGATGGGATGGGCAACCATAGCGTCGAGCAATTGCTCTTCGGTCACATCAGAGCCCATCAATCCCAGCTCCTGCGCTGGTGATTTTGACGTGCGCAAGGCATCCCGGGCGTTCAGGCCTGCGGTGGCAAATAGCGCTTGCAGCTGTGGCTTTGTCCAGCCGGTATCGAGATATTCAACCACGGTTGGGCTGAATCCCGCATCTTTAACAATTTGCACCACATTACGCGATGTGCCGCAATTGGGATTGTGGAAAATAACAATATTCATACTAAACCCTTTACCCAAAGGTATTTTACTGTGAAAAAAACTGTAATGGGACTTGCGCAGCCCGTCTAGATCGGAAAATCTACCTTATGGACAATTCATTTAGGGCTTGGTCTGAATGCGCGGCCGATCTGGTTGCGGTGGCCGCGGGGCGCAGGCCAGCAGATTTGGTTATTTTAGGCGGCCAATTGGCCAATGTGCACACACGCGAAATTTTGCGATGGGATGTGGCAATTGCGGCGGGGCGATTTGCCTATGTTGGCCCGGATGCCAGCCATTGCATCGGGCCCAAGACAGAGGTGTTGCGCTGGAGTGGCTATGTGATTCCCGGCCTTTGTGACGGGCATATGCATGTGGAAAGTGGTATGCTGACCCCAGCGGAATTTGCCCGCGCGGTGATCCCGCATGGCACCACTACGATGTTCACCGACCCTCACGAGATCGCCAATGTTATGGGCCTGCCCGGGGTGAAGCTGATGCATGACGAGGGGTTGATGCAGCCGGTGAATATCTTCACCCAAATGCCAAGCTGCGCGCCATCGGCGCCCGGTCTGGAGACCACCGGCTATGAGATTAGCGCCGAGGATGTGGCAGAGGCGATGCAATGGCCCGGGATCATCGGGCTTGGGGAGATGATGAATTTTCCCGGTGTGGTCAACGGCGATGCACAGATGTTGGCCGAGATGGCGGCCACAGCCCGCGCGGGCAAAACAATTGGCGGCCATTACGCCAGCCCCGATCTGGGGCCGGCGTTTCATGCCTATGCCGCAGGCGGCCCGGCGGATGATCACGAAGGCACCTGTGAGGCGGATGCTGTCATGCGGGTGCGTCAAGGAATGCGCTCGATGATGCGCCTGGGCAGTGCGTGGTATGATGTGGAAACGCAAATCACCGCGATCACCGAGAAAGGGCTGGATCCGCGCAACTTCATTTTATGCACCGATGATTGCCATTCCGGAACTCTGGTGCAGGACGGGCATATGAACCGTGTGGTGCGTCATGCCATTGCTTGCGGCTGTGATCCCTTGGTCGCGCTGCAAATGGCCACAATCAACACGGCAACGCATTTCGGTCTTGAGCGGGAATTGGGCAGTATTGCACCAGGCCGGCGGGCGGATGTGATTTTCACCTCTGACTTGCGAGAGCTGCCGATTCAACGGGTGATTGCAAGGGGCAAAACCGTGGCGCTGGCGGGGAAGATCACCACAGAATGCCCGCATATCGCCTGGCCGGCCGAGGCGCGCAATACGGTTCACATGGGGGCAGAAAAATCTGCCGCTGAGTTTACCATTCCTGCGCCAGATGACGGCGCTGAGGTGGCGAAAGTGCGCGTAATTGGCGTGGTGGAAAACCAAGCGCCGACGCAGGCGCTGGAGGCGGAGCTTCCGGTGCGGGGCGGGCGCATTTGCGGGCAGGGTGATATTTGCCAAATTGCCCTGGTTGAGCGGCACCGGGCACGGGGCAGTGTGACCAATGGCTTCGTGTCGGGTTTTGGCTATCAGGGCGAGATGGCCATCGCCTCTACCGTGGCCCATGACAGCCATCATATGATTGTGGTGGGCACCTGTGCCGAGCATATGGCCCTTGCCGCCAATCGCTTGGCAGAGGTGGGCGGCGGTGTGAGCGTATGGAAAGACGGGCGGGAATTGGCCTTGGTGGAACTTCCCATTGCCGGCCTCATGTCTGATGCGCCAGCTGAAGAGGTTGCGGCCAAGGCTGCGGCCATGGTGCAGGCCATGGCTGACTGTGGCTGTAACTTGAACAATGCATATATGCAGCACTCCCTTTTGGCGCTTGTGGTGATTCCAGATCTGCGCATTTCGGATCTCGGGCTGGTGGATGTGCGCAAATTTGAACTTGTGCCCGTGGTGCAAGAGGGGGGGCAAGAAGATGCGGACGCTTGATCCTGTTTTCACCCTGCCTGATGACGCGGCCCCGCAGAGTTTTGCGCAAGCGCCAGAGGCTGTTGCACATTTGATTGCCCTGTACCAAAAGGCCTCTGATTTTTTATGCGAAAAATTCGTATCGGTTCTGGGCTCAGGCGATAGCAGCACCCGCTATCGGGCCTTTTACCCGGAGGTGCGGATCACAACCTCAAGCTATGCGTCGGTGGATAGCCGCCTGTCTTTTGGTCATGTCTATGGGCCGGGCGTCTTTGCCACGACCATCACCCAACCGGTCTTGTTCCAGAACTATCTAGAGCAACAGTTGGAGTTGTTGATCGTAAATCATGGCTGCACTGTGCAGGTTGGCTATTCGAACACGCCCATACCGGTCCATTTTGCCGTGGCGCATGATCCAAGCCTCGTGGTTCCAGCGGATGCGGCTGGATTTGTGCTGCGTGATGTTTTCGATGTGCCTGATTTGGCCACAACCAATGATAATATTGTCAACGGAACGGATGTTGTGCAGCCGGATGGCACGCAACCCTTGGCCTTATTTGATGCGCAGCGGGTGGATTATTCCTTGGCCCGTTTGCGCCATTACACCGCCACAGATCCGAAATTTTTCCAGAACCATGTATTGTTTACCAACTACCAATTCTATGTGGAGGAATTTGAGGCCTTCGCCCGTGAGCAAATGGAAGATCCAAACAGTGGCTATCTGGCCTTTGTTGGACCGGACAATCATCGCATCACAACCGCGGCTGCCCCTTTGCAAGCGCCGCAAAAAATGCCGCAGATGCCGACCTATCACCTGACCCGCGCAGATGGCAGTGGCATCACATTGGTGAATATCGGCGTTGGCCCGTCAAATGCCAAAACCGCTACCGATCATATAGCGGTGCTGCGCCCGCACGCTTGGATCATGGTGGGGCACTGTGCCGGTCTGCGCAATTCGCAAAGCCTGGGCGATTTTGTCCTGGCCCATGCCTATTTGCGCGAAGATCATGTCTTGGATGACGATTTGCCGGTCTGGGTGCCGATTCCAGCTTTGGCCGAAATCCAAACCAGCCTGGAGCAGGCTGTGGCTGAGATCACAGCCCTGCAGGGATATGATTTGAAGCAAATTATGCGCACAGGAACGGTGGCAACCATCGACAATCGCAACTGGGAGCTGCGAGACCAATCCGGCCCGGTGCACCGGCTCAGCCAATCGCGTGCCATTGCCCTAGACATGGAAAGTGCCACGATCGCTGCCAATGGCTATCGATTCCGCGTGCCCTATGGGACCCTGCTGTGCGTCAGCGATAAACCGCTGCATGGGGAGTTGAAATTGCCCGGCATGGCGACAAGCTTTTACAAAACTCAAGTTTCGCGTCATCTTCGAATAGGTATTCGCGCAATGGAGCTTTTGCGCGAAATGCCGCTTGAGAGAATACATTCGCGTAAGTTAAGAAGTTTTGAGGAGACAGCATTTCTATAAAATTGAGACTTTTGGTCATTTTTTTCAATTTATACGATACAATTTGTTGTGTCTTTCTACAATATGCAGTTAACTGTTGGAGATTGGTGCCCAAGGTGTTGGGCTTGTTAGGAGAAAATATATGTCGAAACCTATGACGAAAACACAATTGGTTGCCGCATTGGCAGAGAAAATGGGCACGGATAAAAAATCCGCAGCGGCCTCGTTGGATGCGATCTGTGAGTTGATCACCAGCGAAGTTTCCGGCGGCGGCGCTGTGACTTTGCCAGGTGTTGGCAAAATCTATTGCCGTGAGCGTCCAGAGCGGATGGTGCGCAACCCCGCCACTGGTGAAAGCTTCAAAAAAGATGCGGATAAAGTTGTCAAAATGACCATTGCGAAAGCGCTCAAAGACAGCGTAAACGGTTAAATAAAAATAAGTTTTTTATGAAAGCCCGCGCCGGATCTCTGGCGCGGGCTTTTGTATTTGCAACTGGTCTGGGTTGCGCAAAATGGCCTTGCCCAGGGCGCAATACTGCGCAAAGCTCCTGCCGGTAGGTTAAGGATACATACCGATGGACATACGCGCTATTTTGGCTGGCTTGGCGTTCGCGTTGATCTGGTCTTCTGCATTCACCTCTGCGCGGATCATTGTGGCAGACGCGCCGCCGATTCTGTCCCTTTCCCTTCGGTTTCTGATTTCAGGATTGATTGGCATCGCTCTTGCGCGGTTTTTGGGGCAAACATGGCGCCTCACACCCGGGCAGTGGCGCGCCACGATTATTTTTGGACTTTGCCAAAATGCTTTGTATTTAGGTTTGAATTTCGTGGCGATGCAGACTGTGGAAGCCTCTTTGGCCTCGATCATCGCCTCGACGATGCCCTTGGCGGTGGGCTTTGCTGGCTGGGTGATCTTTCGAGAACGCCTCTCTGCGCTGGGCGTCCTGGGGCTTTGCGCTGGTGCGGGTGGCGTTGCGCTCATCATGGGGGCTCGGATGCAGGCGGGGGCAGATTTTTATGGTATTGCTCTCTGCTTCATCGCGGTGGCTTCGCTGACCGTGGCGACTTTGATGGTGCGCGGCGCCTCATCGGGGGGCAACTTGTTGATGATCGTCGGATTGCAAATGCTGGTGGGGTCGGCTTTTCTGGTCATTCCGGGCCTTATTCTTGATCAGCCCGTGGTCAATTGGTCGATGAAATTGGTGCTCGCCTTTTCTTATACGGTCTTGATGCCCGGTCTCGTGGCCACCTTTATCTGGTTCTGGCTGGTCCAGCGGATCGGTGCGGTGAAGGCGGCCACTTTCCACTTCTTGAATCCATTTTTTGGGGTGATGATTGCAGCGGTATTGTTGGGTGAGACCCTGCGGATTTGGGATATTGTTGGGGTTGTCATCATCATGTTTGGTATTTTGGCGGTGCAAATGGCCCGGCAAACATTGCAATAACGGCACGATAATGTGATCGCATCGGACTGCGTATCTGCGTGACAGGGGCTTTGCTGTGACGCATAATGGCTCCATGGAGATCGTTTTTGCATATCTCGCGGGGGTGCTGACCTTGATCAACCCCTGTGTGTTGCCGGTCCTGCCCATCGTTCTGGCGACGGCCTTGCAGGCCAGCAAATGGGGCCCCCTGGCCTTGGCGGCGGGGATGAGCGTGATGTTTATCGTGCTGGGCATCGGCATTTCAGCCTTCGGTCCGGCGTTGGGGATCAATGATCAGGTTGTGGCGCAGGTTGCGGCTGGGGTCATGGTGCTCTTTGGCTTGGCGTTAATGTCGCCTGGCCTGGGCGTGGTCTTCACCCGGCTGACCAATGGGCTTGCCTCCAGAGCAGACGCGCAGCTGGACGAGGTTGATCGTGGCCGGCTGTCCGGGCAATTCATCGGTGGCTTGTTATTGGGTATGGTCTGGTCACCCTGCATTGGCCCGACCCTGGGTGGGGCGATTGCTCTGGCCAGCGGGGGTGGCTCACTTCTTTGGGCCGGAGCAATCATGACAGGGTTTGCTCTGGGCGTTTCTAGCATCATCTGTGTATTGGCCTATGGGGCGCGTAACCTGTTGCAACGCCGGGTACAGTGGATGCGGGCTTTGTCCCATCGCGCCCGTCCTATTTTGGGGGTGGTTTTCGTTCTGGTGGGGGGGGCCATTCTATTTGGTGTGCACCACCGGATTGAAGTTTGGGCCGTGCAAAACCTACCCTATTGGCTGCAAGATTTGTCTGTTCGATTTTAAAACCTTTTGAGGAGATCGTGTCATGAACCGTCGTGAATTTTTAATGGCTTCCAGCTGTTTTCTGGCAACCCCGGCTGTCGCGCTGGCCGCCCAAGCCTATGAGCCGGGGCTGGTTAAGCAATTGCTATCGGAAGGTAAGACCGTATTTGTGGATTACACCACCGAATGGTGCACCACCTGTGCCGCTCAAAAACGAACGCTGGCCCGACTTTTGAAGGACAACCCGGCCTATGGTGAGAAGATCGAATTTGTTACCATTGACTATGATCAATTTGGCCGCGCAGAACTGGCCAAAGAGCTTGGTATTCCACGCCGCTCGACGTTGGTTGTTCTGCATGGGGATCAAGAGCTTGGCCGTATTGTTGCCGGAACCTCCAGAAAACAAATCAAAGCGCTCTTGGACACGGCGTTATCCGCAGCCATGGCCGCTTAGGGCACAGACCCCAGATCTTTGAGGTCCTTCGCGCTGTCAATATCGCGCAGCACGTCGACGCGGGCGACCGTGAAATCTGACAAGCTGGTCAGCGTGTCTTGCAATGCATGGGCTGTTGACCAGCGCAACTGCTCAAACAAGCCTTTGGGGCTGGGGCGGCAGCGTTTGAGCCCGATCAGCCAATAACCGCCATCTGGGGCGGGGCCGAGCGTGGCCTCATGGGGGCCGAGGCTGGCGAAGGCCTTCCAGATATGGCGCCGCGAAATCTCGGGGATATCGGCGCCAATAATGCAAACCGGGCCGGGCGGCAGGCTGTCGAACACCTGTTTCATCCGCTGGCCAAGATCTCCCGAGCCTTGCGGAATGCGCGGCAAATGCGCCGGCCAAATGCGGCTTTGCAGACCTTCATGATCGGGCGCGACGCTCAAAATGAGCTCCCAGCGGGGATCTTGCAGGCGCCGCAGCAGCCGGCGCGTTTGGTGACGAAACCACCATGCAGCGGCGGTCATACCAATATCACGCCCGAGCCGGGTTTTGACCCGCCCTGGCCGTGGTTCCTTGACCATGACCACCAAACGTCGTCGGTATTTAGGCGAAATAGTCACGCAAGATCCGAGTATAGATCGATTTGAGTTGATGGATTTGCGCGATTTCCACCCGCTCATCGACTTGATGCATGGTTTTGCCGACCAGGCCAAATTCGACCACGGGGCAATGATGCTGCACAAAGCGGGCATCAGACGTGCCGCCGCTGGTTGAGAGCACCGGGGTCCGGTTTGTTTCCACCTGTACCGCGCGCGCGACAAGGTCCGACAATTCCCCAGGTGGCGTCATGAAACTTTCGCCCGAAATACTGACGTCGAGGTCAACGCGCAGATTGAAGTCCTTCGACACTTCGTCGGCATGCTCTTGCAGCCAATCGGTCAGGCTGGCACCGGAATGGGCGTCATTGAACCGAATGTTAACCGTGGCGCGACATTGCGCTGGAATGACATTTGTGGCCGGGTTGCCCGTGTCAATGGTGACCACCGCCAGGGTTGAGGCGTCAAAATGCGCTGTGCCCGTGTCCAACGTGGCCGTGCCGAGTTGGTCCATGAGGCGTGCCATAGCTGGCAGTGGGTTATTGGCCCGATGCGGATAGGCCGCGTGCCCCTGAACACCTGTGATGGTGAAATAGCCGTTCATCGAGCCGCGACGCCCGATTTTCATCATATCTCCCATGACGTCAGGGCAGGTCGGCTCGCCGACCAAGCAATGATCCATCCTTTCGCCCTGCGTTTGCATCCAATCAAGAAGTGCGACGGTGCCATCTTTGGCCGGGCCTTCTTCATCGCCGGTAATGGCCAGAACAACCGAGCCATCCGGCGGGCTTTCGGTGACAAAATCGATCGCGGCGGCGGTGAAAGCTGCAACACCAGATTTCATATCAGTGGCCCCGCGGCCATAGAGAAACCCATCACGAATTTCTGCGCCAAAGGGATCGACACTCCAAGCCTTGAGATCTCCGACCGGTACAACATCGGTGTGACCATTGAAGCCAAAGGTTTTGCCTTGTCCCCAGCGGGCAAAGAGATTGGACACATCGCCGCGATCCACCCGTGTGCACTGAAACCCATGGGCGGTCAAAAGCCGCTCTAACAGTTGCAAGGCGCCGCCCTCTTGCGGGGTGACGCTGGCGCAGCGAATGAGATCTTCGGTAAGGGCGGCCGGATCAATCATCAATGTGCTCCTTTTGGGGCATTTTCGAAGAAGGGTGTCATCTGTGCCACAACAACGCTGTTCTCATCCAAAGCTCGTTGCATCAAGGCGCGTTCGTCGTCTGTGATATCATGGCCCTCTTCAAGCCGTTCTTCCAAACTCCCATAGCCAGTCACATCCAAGGGCGCGAGATCGGCTTGTTTGAGAATGGCGACCGTTTCGCGCACGGCTTCGGGCTCATCGACGCCGCTGGCATAGATCATCAATGCGCCGCCTGTGGCCGCCTCAGGCAGACCGTCGCCTTCTTTGCGTCCGACTTCGACAAGCAAAGTATAGACATGGTGGGTGCGCTTAATTTTTTCAGTCATGACCCTGCTGCTTTGTTGGTTGCCGTGACCCGTCTGCATGGCCCCGCTCCGCGCGCGGCCATGCAGATGAAGGGTTTAGTCGCGCAAAAGCTCATTGATGGCTGTCTTGGAGCGCGTTTGGGCGTCCACCCGTTTCACGATCACTGCGCAATAAAGATTGATGTTGTTTTTGGAGGGCATCGAGCCCGCCACCACAACCGAGTAAGGCGGCACTTCCCCATACATCACTTCGCCGGTTTCCCGGTCTACAATTTTGGTGGATTTGCCGATAAAGACCCCCATGCCCAAGACCGCGCCTTCGCGCACGATGCAGCCTTCAACGACTTCCGAGCGTGCGCCTATGAAGCAATTGTCTTCAATGATGGTCGGCCCCGCTTGCATGGGCTCCAAAACGCCGCCGATGCCCACGCCGCCGGAGAGATGCACATTCTTACCAATCTGCGCGCAGCTGCCGACAGTGGCCCAAGTGTCGACCATAGTGCCGCTGTCCACATAGGCGCCCAGGTTTACAAAAGAAGGCATTAAAACAACGCCGGGGGCAATATAGGCCGATTTACGCACAACGCAGTTGGGCACAGCGCGGAAGCCTGCGGAGGTCCAATCGTCCGTGCCCCAACCGGCCCATTTGCTGTCGACTTTATCCCACCAGCTGCCGCCCTGGGCGCTGCCGGCCTGTAATTCCATATCTTTCAGACGAAAGCCCAAGAGAACCGCTTTTTTGGCCCATTGATTGACATGCCAATCGCCTGTTTCTTGCTTTTCAGCAACCCGCAGCTTGCCGCTGTCGAGCGCATTGAGCGTTGTTTCAATCGCGTCGCGGGTTTCGCCGGTGGTGGCGGGGGTGATGGTGTCGCGTGTATCCCACGCGGCCTCAATGGCAATTTCTAGCTGTGCGTTGGACATAAAGGCCTCCGGTTGATGTAAATTTACTGCCTCATACTGAAACTTGCGCCGCAGGTCCACGGCCTATTGCAGCTTTGCGGGTCCAAAGGGCGAGGCGGCCGGGTTGGCCCCGCAGAGAAGTACCGCCAGGCGCTCGTCCTTTTGGGGGCGGTAGGCTCCGCTGAGCAGGGCCGCGAGGGCCGCGGCCCCGGCTGGCTCAACCACAAGCCGCAGCGCGGTCCAAAGCCGCTTTTGCGCGTCTGCGATGGCCTCATCTTCCACATTGACACAATTTGTGCCGGTCGCGCGCGCCAAATCATAACAAATGCGCCCGGCCTGTTTCGCGCCCAAGGCATTGGCGGCCAGTCCGGAGACTTCGACCGTGGTCTGCGGCCCGTGTTCTAATGCTTGGGTCAGCGTCGGGGCATTGAATGGCTCGACCCCAACCAATTTACGCCGCCCTTCAAGCCAGGCCATGGCGCCGCCGATCAAACCGCCACCGCCTACGGCGATCAACACGGTATCGGCCATGAGGCCTTGCTCTTCCCATTCTGCCATGACCGTGCCTTGCCCAGCCACCGTGCCGGGGGCATCGAAGGCATGGATCTGCGCCGCCCCGCTGTCTTTTTCATAACTCAAGGCCTGCTCCAATGCATTGGCATAGGCACCGGGCACAACGACCAAATCAGCGCCAAGGCTTTGGATCAGATTAATTTTTGCGTCACCCGCCAGTTCGGGCACGTAAATGCGGGCTCTGTGACCCAAGCGTGCTGCGGCCCAAGCGACTGCGGCACCGTGATTGCCGCCGCTGGCAGCGACCAGGCCGGCTTTGGGTACGTCCATCGAGAGCAAAGAATTCATTGCGCCGCGGGCTTTGAAGCTGCCCGTATGCTGCAGCTGTTCGAGTTTGAGGGTGAGGGGCATACCAAAGACATCGGTTTCGAGGACGGGGGTGCGCAGCACATGGGGTTTGATCCGCGTCCAGGCGTGGGACACATCCTTTGCTGTCACCATAGTTTGTCTCCCTCGCTAGGTTGAATGAATGCCGGTCTCTGCTGCGATGTCCTTGCGGCTCTTGCGGGCGCGTTCGGTGGCTGATTTGAGCTGTCCGCAGGCGGCAAAGATATCCTCGCCGCGCGGCTTGCGGACGGGGCTGGCATAGCCAGCTTGATAGACGATTTCTGAAAACGCATTGATACGATTGTTAGAAGAGCGCTCATAGGGCGCGCCGGGCCAAGGGTTGAAGGGGATGAGATTAACTTTGGCGGGTATCCCTTTGATCAGGTCAACCAAGCGATGCGCGTCGGCGTCGCTATCGTTAATGCCTTTGAGCATCACATATTCAAAGGTGATCCGCTCTGAATTGCTCGCCTTTGGGTAGTCGCGCAGGGCCTCCAGAAGAGCCTCGATGTTCCAGCGCTTGTTGATGGGGACAAGCTTGTCGCGGACCTCGTCTGTGGTGGCATGAAAGGAGACGGCCAAAAGGCAGCCAATTTCTGTCGCTGTTCGCGCGATCTCTGGCACGACGCCGGATGTCGAGAGGGTGATGCGCCGCCGCGACAGTTGAATGCCTTCAGGGTCCATGGCGATTTTCATCGCATCGCGGACATTTCCAAAATTGTAAAGCGGCTCGCCCATGCCCATAAGGACGATGTTCGATAGAAGCCTTGCGGAGGTGGCCGGATTGCGCCCCGGAGCGGGCCATTCGCCCAGATCATCCCGAGCCAGCATCACCTGGCCAATAATTTCCCCTGCGGTGAGGTTGCGCACCAGTTTTTGCGTCCCCGTGTGGCAAAACGAACAGGTGAGGGTACAGCCAACTTGACTGCTGATGCAGAGCGTGCCGCGATCAGATTCAGGAATGTAGACCGTTTCCACCTCATGCCCGCCCGCAATGCGCACCAGATATTTGCGTGTGCCATCAGTTGACACTTGCTTTGAGACCACTTCGGGAATTGCGATCACAAAATGGTCCGCCAAAAGCGCGCGGTAGTCTTTGGACAGATTTGTCATCTGCTCAAAATCGCGCACGCCTTTTTCGTAGATCCATTGCCAGAGCTGCCCCAGCCGCATTTTCACCTGCTTCGAAGGGGTGCCCGCTGTGATCAAAGCCTCCTGCAGCGCATCCCGCGTCAGGCCAACCAGATTGATGGGCCCTTCTGGCAACTTGCGTGGCAGGGTCACGAGATCTTGGGTGATGGGAGCGGAGGCAGAGGTCATGGCTGTTATCCATATGAAGAAGGCCCTGCTTTAGCAGGGCCCGGGGTGTTTGCCAATCGTACGGAGCATTTTAGCCGGTGCAGCGTTTTTCAGAATCGGTGACTGCGGCGGTGAAGCCTTTCAGGCTGAATGTGTCTTTTGTCACCGTGCCGCGCTCTGATTGCGCTGTAATCACGGCCTTTGCGCCGCGTTTCATGGCTGCAACAATCTTAGCGTCATCGCTTGGGCTGGGCGGCCAGGCCCATTCGCCATCGATTGAGAGCTCAAAATCGGCGCCGTCGATGTTCAAAATGATCGGGCGATCCTTGGCGAAAGGATAACCACCGGTGAAGGCCACTTGGCCTTTCACATCATTCCCGGGGCGGTGAAATACAAACAGAAGGATCTGGCCACGGCGCACCGAAACGACCTTGCCGCCCTTGGTGTTGACAGTTTCTTTGGGAGCCGTCACGGCCCAGCATTCTTTTGGGTCACTTTCTACGAAAACCGACCAATCGGTTTTGGCGGCCACCCGGTTTGAGGTTTCTTGCGCGGAAGCGGCCGAACAAAGAAGTGCCAAAACACATGCCACAGAAGAAATCACTGTCTTTAACATTAGATACGCCTTTATTAATTTCGCCGGTCGCCCCATGGGCGCAGAGGTTTCATCTGGCCGTAGAGGTCGTCCTTTGGTATGGGGAACCTAACGCACCAGAGACCTGTGGGGGAAGCCCTCAAAGGGTACTCTTGGCAAAAAAATGCTTATTTGGAGACCGAAATGTTAAACGCAACTCCCTTGATCGAAGTTTGGCGGGGCGAATTTTTAGAAAGTCAGCATCGCGGTCATGCGGTGGTGTGCAATTTCGAAGGCGAAATTATAGAGGCTTGGGGTGATCCTGAGCATGTGATCCTGCCCCGGTCATCGTGCAAAATATTGCAAGCCCTTCCCCTCGTGACCTCTGGCGCGGCCGCGGCCCAAGGCTTGACGGCGCGGCATCTGGCATTGGCCTGCGCCTCACATCAGGGGGCTGATATCCATTCGCAGCTTGTGCTGGACTGGTTGGGGCAGCTCGGCAAGACCGATGCGGATTTTCGCTGTGGGACCCAGTGGCCCCGGGATATACCGGCCAGTAATCACCTGGTGAAAACCGATCAATCCGCCTGCCGTTACCACAATAATTGCTCCGGAAAACACTGCGGATTTTTGACCTTGGCGCAACATTTGCGGGCCGGGCCCGAGTATCACGAGGTGGATCACCCGGTTCAAATTGCCGTGCGGGCGGCCTTTGAAGAGATGACGGGCGAGACCAGCCCTGGCTATGGCATTGACGGCTGCTCTGCGCCCAATTGGGCCTGCAGTATAGCCGGTTTGGCCCGGGCTATGGCGCGCTGTGCCGCCGGCGGCGCCGATCCGCTTGGAAAGGCCGCTTCACAGTTGCGCGATGCCATGATGGCGCATCCGGAATTGGTGGCGGGCGAGACCCGTGCCTGCACGGAATTGATGCGCGCGGCTCCTGGCGTTGCACTGAAGACGGGGGCAGAGGCTGTGTTTATCGCGATTATCCCAGGTCTGCGGGCGGGGATCGCGGTGAAGATTGAAGATGGGGCGACCCGCGCCAGTGAGGCGCTGATCGCGGCTTTGCTGATCCGTCTTGGGGTGCTGGAGGCGGATCATCCCGCCGCTCTCAAACGCTTGGGCCCGATCCACAATTGGGATGGGCTGCAGACGGGACAGATTTCGGCGCTCCTCTAAGGTATTGAATTGGGATATGTTCAACCGGCCAAAGCGGCGTCCACTTTGGTCGATCAAGCGCTAGGGTGTGACAAATTGCGAAGATGAATAGCCTTGCAGGTAGAGCAGCGCGGTCAAATCTCCGTGATTGATGCGCACCGACACCTGCTCTTGCACCATGGGTTTGGCATGAAGCGCCACGCCGGTCCCGGCCAGCTGCAACATGCCTAAATCATTGGCGCCATCTCCAACGGCCAGGACATCTTGAGGCGTGAGGCCGCGCGCGGCTGTAAGCTCGTTGAGCGCTGTCACCTTTGCTTCACGGCCCAATATGGGCAGTCCCACCTCACCGGTCAAAGAGTGATCCGCCTGCAACAGCCGGTTGGCCCTGTGGCTATCAAACCCAAGCGTGCTGGCAACCTTGGCTGTGAAGTCCGTAAAGCCGCCGCTGACAAGATCCGCATAGGCGCCATTCGCTTTCATCGTTGCCAAAAGCTGCGCGCCACCGGGCATATAGGTGATGCGTGTTTGATAGACTTTGTCGATGATCTCAACCGCCAGGCCTTTGAGCAGCCCGGTGCGCTCTTGCAGGGCTTGTTCGAAATCCAATTCGCCATTCATCGCTCTTGCGGTGATCTGTGAGACCTCATCGCCAACGCCGGCTTCCACGGCCAGTTCATCGATGCACTCTTGCTCAATCATGGTGCTGTCCATATCGGCCAGCAACATTTTCTTGCGTCGCCCGGCGCTGGGCTGCATCACCAGATCAATGTTCTGCGCCTGCATCTCTTGCCACACCTGCCAGAGGGTGTCGGGGCTTTGCAGGCATTCAAATTCCACGGCCTCGCGCGGTGCTAACCAAGTGAGGTCCCGCCCGCCCCAGGCATTGCAGAGCGATTGCGCCAGATTGGGGGTGATGGCCGTTTGGCCTGGCTGGCACAATAAAGTGGTTACAAACATCCGCGATATTCCTTCTTTGATGCCATGTGCCAAGAAGTTTGCACAGTTGCAAGTGATCCAAAGCCGCCTGCCGGGCGAAACAACCTTGAAAGACATTTGGGCAAAGGGATAGGACAATGCGGATACTCGTGGCGTTGGTCGTGGTGTTTTGGGCGAATATGGCGATAGCGGAGTTACAGTTTCCTTCGCTGGATGCCGATGATTTGAACGGGCGCGCTGTCAGCCTGCCGCAAGATTTTCCGGGTGATCCCACGATTGTTTTCATTGCCTATAAACGGAACCAACAGCCGAGCATCAACGCCTGGGTGGCGCGTTTGGGGTTGCAAGAGCGTGGGGGACCGGCCTGGGTTGAGCTGCCCGTGGTCGGGCGCGGCGCGGCTCTGTTTCGAAGCTTCGTCGATAATGGCATGCGCTCCGGCATCACCTCAACGGCGATGCGCGGTCGGACGATTACGATTTATTCGAGCCAGCGTGCGTTCAATAAGGCATTGGGCATCGATGGGCGCAACGAGATTTATACCGCTTTGGTGGGCCGAGACGGCCAAGTGCATGTGCTCATCGAGGGTGACGTCACCGATGAAAAAATAGCTCAACTGCGCGCTGCCTATCCTTAAAAAGACCTCTGCATACCCCAACCGCCAAGCCACAACACTTTGCCCGGATGGCGAAGTTTCCGATCGGCTCAGAATGTGGCCCGGCTGCGATGCAATTTGTGTAAAATCCGACATTTCTGCTCTTGTGGCTGAATGGGCAATTGGGTAGCTCAGCAGATGGGACACCCTTCCCCAACGAAGGGCGCATATCTGAGAGGATAGCATTGATGGCTATTGAACATCCGGCATCGCGGCCGGCTAATCCGCGTTTTTCTTCTGGCCCTTGCGCCAAACCCCCCACATGGACCCAGAGCGCTTTGAGTGATGCTTGGCTTGGCCGTTCGCATCGCGCAGCAGGCGGCAAGGCAAAATTGGCTGAGGCCATAGAGCAAACCCGCCGCGTTCTAAAAATCCCGGCAGATTATAAAATCGGCATCGTACCGGCCTCCGATACTGGCGCTTTTGAGATGGCCATGTGGTCTTTGCTGGGCGAACGCCCGGCGCAGATGGTGGCCTGGGAAAGCTTTGGCGCTGGCTGGGTCAGCGATGTTGTGAAACAGTTGAAGATCGAGGCCTCCGAACATATCGCGCCCTATGGCGAAATTTTCGACATGGCGGCGCTGAATTATGACAATGACGTTTGCTTCACTTGGAACGGCACGACCTCCGGCGTGTGTATGCCTGATGGCTCTGCTATTGCGGCCGATCGCGCGGGTTTGACACTTTGCGACGCAACCTCTGCGGCCTTTGCCGTGGACCTGCCTTGGGACAAACTTGATGTGACAACCTTCAGCTGGCAAAAAGTGCTCGGCGGGGAAGCGGCGCATGGGGTGCTTATTCTCTCACCCCGTGCGGTGGAGCGGCTGGAAAGCTACACCCCGGCCTGGCCCATGCCGAAAATTTTTCGCCTCACCAAGGGCGGCAAGCTGATCGAAGGCATTTTCCGAGGCGAGACGATCAACACCCCGTCGATGCTCTGCGTTGAGGATTATTTGTTTGCGTTGGATTGGGCTGAAAGCCTTGGTGGTCTCGCAGGGTTGATCGCCCGCGCGCAGGCCAATGCCAAAGCGGTTGGGGATTTTTGCGACACCCGGGATTGGATTGACAATCTTGCTGTGGATCCGGCGACGCGCTCGGTCACCTCAGTGTGTTTGAAATTCACCGATCCGCGCATTCAAGATCCGGCAGGTTTTGCCAAAGCGGTCGCCAAACGCCTAGAGGCGGAGGGCGCGGCCCTGGATATCGGTGCCTATCGCGACGCGCCAGCAGGCCTACGCATTTGGTGCGGGGCGACGGTTGAAACGGCAGATGTCCTGGCGATGTTGCCCTGGCTGGAATGGGCTTACCGCTGCGAGCTTGACGCAGAATAATTTTTAGGTGGGGCTAGCCCCACTTTCTTCCCTCATAAAATAAGGAGCGCCGATATGGCCCCGAAAGTACTCGTATCTGACAAACTCTCTGAAACTGCTGTTCAAATCTTCCGCGATCGTGGCATTGAGGTGGATTTTGATCCCAGCATTGGCAAGGACAAAGACAAATTGCTCTCTGTCATTGATCAATATGATGGCTTGGCCATTCGTTCTGCGACCAAGGCCACAGAAAAAATTATCAATGCGGCCAGCAATCTAAAGGTGATTGGCCGGGCTGGCATCGGTGTGGATAATATCGACCGGGCCGCTGCCTCCAAAAAAGGTGTGATCGTGATGAACACGCCCTTTGGCAATATGATCACCACCGCAGAACACGCCATTGCGATGATGTTCGCTGTGGCGCGGCAAATTCCTGAGGCCAGCGCCTCTACCCACGCGGGGAAATGGGAAAAATCCAAATTCATGGGGGTAGAGCTTACGGGCAAGACCCTTGGCGTGATTGGCGCGGGTAATATTGGCGGCATCGTCTGTGAGCGTGCCTTGGGCCTCAAGATGAAGGTTGTGGCCTATGATCCCTTCCTCTCCCAAGAGCGGGCCGAAAAATTGGGCGTGCAAAAAGTGGACCTGGACGAGCTTTTGGCGCGGGCCGATTTCATCACATTGCATGTGCCCAAAACCGAGCAGACCAGCAATATTTTGAATGCTGAGGCGATTGCCAAGATGAAACCCGGTGTGCGGGTCATCAACTGCGCCCGTGGTGGTTTGGTCGATGAGGTCGCTTTGGCCGAGGCGCTGAAATCGGGTCATGTGGCCGGGGCAGCCTTCGATGTGTTCGAAGTGGAGCCGGCAACAGACAGCCCTTTGTTCAACTTGCCCAATGTGGTTTGCACCCCCCATTTGGGCGCTGCCACAACGGAAGCGCAGGAAAACGTGGCCGTGCAAGTGGCTGAACAAATGTCTGACTATCTGCTGACGGGCGCTGTGACCAATGCGCTGAATATGCCATCGGTGACAGCTGAAGAGGCTAAGACCATGGGGCCATGGTTGGCATTGGCTGGGCATTTGGGGGCCTTTATCGGGCAAATGACCTCCGAGCCCATTAAGGCGATTAATATTTTATATGATGGCACGGTCGCTTCGATGAATCTCGCAGCGCTCAACTGCGGCGTTGTGGCCGGGATCATGAAAGCGGGTAATCCTGATGTGAATATGGTGAGCGCTCCAGTGATTGCAGAAGAGCGCGGCATTAAGATCAGCACGACCAATCAAAATAAATCTGGTGTCTTTGATGCCTACATTAAAGTCACAGTGGTTACCCAAACCCGGGAACGCTCTGTCGCGGGCACAGTGTTCAGCGATGGCAAGCCGCGCTTTATCCAGATCAAGGGCATCAATGTAGATGCGGAAATTGGGCGTCACATGCTCTATACCACCAATAATGACGTGCCGGGCATTATCGGTGTATTGGGCTCGACCATGGGGAAAAATGAAGTGAATATTGCGAATTTTACATTGGGGCGCGCAGCGGAAGGTGGGCAGGCGATTGCCTTGCTGTATGTGGATGCGCCGGTCTCTGATCTGGTATTGGCCGATTTGCAGGCGACTGGAAAATTCAACCAAGTCAGTCGTTTAGAGTTTGATGTCTCATGACGGCGCTCTATGCGATTGGTGACATCCATGGCCAATTGGCCGGGCTGACCCAAGCGATTGAATGGATTGAAAAAGATGGTGGGCCCGAGGCCCCCATCGTCTTTCTTGGCGATTATATCGATCGGGGGCCTGACAGTCGTGGCGTTTTGGATTTTTTGATCCAGGGCCGCGATGCGGGGCGCAATTGGACATTTTTAAAGGGCAATCATGACCGGATGTTTGAGTGGTTTTTGCAAACTCCAAGCCGGGCAGATCCGCATCTGTTTACCGATTTGAGTTGGCTGCATGAGCGATTGGGCGGGCAAGACACGCTGCGCTCTTACGGTCTGGATTTCAGCGCGCGCCGGCGGCTCTCCGCGGTGCATGACGAGGCGTTGCGCGCGGTGCCAAAGGCGCACCTTGATTTTCTTGAGGGGTGCCCTTTGACCTTTGAGACAGAGGATTTGTTCTTTTGTCACGCAGGTATCCGCCCCGGTGTCGCATTGTGCGATCAGAATGAAGAAGATCTTTTGTGGATTCGCGAAGAGTTCCTGGATTTTGACGGTCGGCATCCAAAGATTATCGTGCATGGCCATTCGCCGATCGAGCGGGCCTGCCATTATGGCAACAGAGTCAATCTCGACAGCGGCGCCGGTTATGGCCATCCACTTACGGCTGCGGTCTTTGAAGAGCTGAGGTGCAGCATTTTGACCGCGCAGGGCCGGCGCAAAATATCTATGGCTGCATAGATCCGCCGCCTTTACGGTAGATGCTCTTTAAATGCGGCGAGCACGGAGCGGTAGACATCGCGCTTGAAAGACACAATCGCCTCGGGCAGATCGGCGGGGGCGATCCATTTCCAGGCGGAGAATTCAGGCTCATCTGTGTCAATATTCACATCTGAATCTTCGCCTAGAAAACGCATCAAAAACCATTTTTGTTCCTGGCCGCGGTATTTGCCGCCCCAAAGCTGTGGGATCAAATCCGCGGGCAGCTCATAGGGAATCCAGCCCGGGGTTTCTGCAAGGATTTGCACTTTTTGCGCTGGAACGCCGGTTTCTTCTTCCAGTTCACGCAGGGCAGCCACCCGGGCATCCTCGCCCGGATCAATGCCCCCCTGGGGCATTTGCCAAGCCTCAGAATAATGCTCGAGCCTTTGGGCGACAAAGACCAGGCCCGCCCGATTGATGAGCATGACGCCAACATTGGGTCTATAGGGCAGCTGTTCAATATCAGAGTGGCGCATCTGCTATTGTGCCGGTTGGATGGCCGATAGGCCTTTGAGCAGATCGATCGCATAGGACAGCTGGAAATCTTCATCGCGCAGCTTCGCGGCCTCCTCGGCGCGGGCGCGCTCTTGCTCAATTTGATCGCGGTCCGCGTCTGACAGGCTGTCGTTGTCGAGTGACCCGCGCAAATCAGCTTCAGTGCGCGTGCTGCCTTCGTCCTCAGCGGCTTCATCCTCGGTGCTGTTGGGGTCTTTGCGGGGCTGCTGGACAATGATGTCGGGCGAGACTCCAAGCGCTTGGATGGACCGGCCTGATGGGGTGTAGTAGCGCGCAGTGGTCAAGCGCATCGCCCCATCGCCGGCCACGGGCATGATGGTCTGAACAGAGCCCTTTCCAAAGCTCTTGGTGCCCACAACAATCGCCCGGCGGTGATCTTGCAATGCGCCTGCGACAATTTCAGAGGCAGAGGCCGAGCCGCCATTGATCAAAACCACAATCGGTTTTCCTTGGGCCAAATCGCCGGCCCGCGCATTCCAACGGTCGCCATCTTCGGGCGCGCGTCCACGGGTTGAAACGATCTCACCCTTTTCAAGAAACGCATCCGAGACTTTGATCGCTTGGTTCAGCAATCCGCCGGGATTATTGCGTAGATCAATGACAAAGCCGTTGATATTCTCAATACCGCCTGCCGCCTCAATTTGCTTGGCGATTCCGTCTTCAAGATTTGGGTAGGTTTGGTCATTAAATGTGCTGACCCGCATCACAATGGACTGGCCAATTGTCTTGTCACGCACGGCGGTCAGTTTGATGGTGTCGCGGATGATTTTGATGTCAAAAGGCTCAGATTCACTTTCGCGCACCACGGTGATCACGATTTCCGAACCGACCGGACCGCGCATCAATTGCACCGCCTCATCCAATGTCAGGCCCAAAAGACTCTCCCCGTCCACATGGGTGATGAAATCGCCAGGTTCGACCCCAGCCTCGGCCGCGGGGGTGTCATCAATTGGGGTGATGACTTTTACAAACCCATCCTCTTGGGTCACCTCAATCCCCAGCCCACCAAAGGCGCCCCGGGTTTGAATGCGCATATCGCTGGCATCATCGGGCGAGAGGTAGCTTGAATGTGGATCCAAAGAGGTCAGCATGCCATTGATTGCCGCTTCAATCAGCTTCTTGTCATCCACTTCTTCCACATATTCCGCGCGGATGCGGTCAAAAATATCACCAAAAAGCTCAAGCTGTTTATAGGTTTCTGCTTGGTCGGTTTCCTTGGCCAAAAGCGGTCCAGCCAATTGCGGGGCGACCACCACCCCGAGGAGCCCGCCGAGCATCGCTGCAATCAAAAACTTTTTCATGTTACAATCCTTTTTGCATAGGGGCACTGCACCCTGCGCCACCCGACTTGCGTCTTTGCCTATATAAAGCCTGTCTTGCCCCGGCTTTCCAGCCCCTACTGCGCCAATCGCGCGCCGAAACCCGTTATTCTCGGCCCAAGATGGCAGCTCGGCGCGTCTATGGGCAGATATAGGCGAGAATGGGCGAGATTTTGCCGTTAGGGGTGGGTGATCAAAGAGTGACCTGTCATTTCTTCAGGTTTGGGCAGATCCATCAGCTTAAGAACCGTGGGTGCGAGATCGGCCAATCGGCCGACGCGCAATCGGCAACCCTGCGGCAAGCCCACCCCGATGACCGGCACCAGATTTGTCGTATGGGCCGTATGTGGCCCGCCGGTGATGGGATCAATCATCATCTCGCAATTGCCGTGATCGGCGGTGACAATCATCTTGCCACCGCAGCGCTCCAATGCCTCCACCACCTGGCCAAGTCCGTGATCCACCGCTTCGCAAGCGGCGATGGCCGCCGCTAAGTCGCCCGTATGCCCAACCATATCAGGATTGGCATAATTGGTGATGATCAGATCATAGCCTTGCTCAATGGCGGCAACAAAGCGCTTTGTGACCTCTGCGGCTGACATTTCAGGTTGCATATCATAGGTGGCGACCTTGGGTGAGCTGGGCATGAAACGATCCTCGCCAGCGGCGGGCACTTCCAGACCGCCATTCATGAAAAATGTCACATGGGGATATTTTTCTGTCTCCGCGAGGCGAAATTGGCGCTTGCCATGGTGCGCCACCCAGGCGCCCAGCGTGTTGGGGATATCGCGCTTTGGGAAGGCGGCTGTGAGATAGGTGTCATGGTCATCGGAATAAGACACCATCCCCATTTGTGCGCTTAATGTGACCCGGGGCGCTGTGTCAAATGCGTCAAAATTGGGTTGGCAAAGGGCGGCTAGAATTTCACGCGCCCGGTCGGCGCGGAAATTTAGGCAAAATAGGCCATCTTGCGGCCGCAGTCCCGCGTAATCGCCAATCACGCTGGCGGGGATGAACTCATCGGTCTGGCCCTCCGCATAGGCGCGGGCAATCATCTCTTGGGCGGTGGCAGCTTTGACGCCTGTGCCATGGGCGATGGCGTTATAGGCGGTTTGCACCCGCTCCCAACGGTTATCGCGGTCCAAAGCATAGTAGCGGCCAATGACTGTGCCAATCTGCGCGCCCTGTGGCAGCTGCTCTTGCAGGCTGGCGAAATAGCCCGGAGCTGAGCTGGGGCCGACATCGCGCCCGTCGGCAATGGCATGGATGAGGACGGGAATGCCCATGTCACAAAGTAACCTGCTGGCGGCCAGAAGATGGTCAAGATGCCCATGCACCCCGCCGTCGGAAATCACCCCCATGAGATGCGCCGCGCCACCGCTGGCCTTGAGTTTGGCGGCAAAGTCCAAAATAGCAGGGTTTTGGAAGAAAGTTTTGTCCTCAATCGCCAGATCAATCTGCCCCAAATCCATAGCCACCACCCGGCCTGCTCCAATATTGGTATGGCCAACTTCGGAATTGCCCATCTGTCCGCTGGGCAGACCGGCATCAGGCCCATGGGTGATTAAACGCGCATTTGGGCAGCGCGCCATGAGGCGATCAAAATTTGGCGTATGCGCCAGGGCAGGGGCATTGCCTTCCTTGGTGTCGCTCAAACCCCATCCATCCAAAATGCAAAGTACCACGGGTTTGGTCATGACAATCTCCTTTTCGACGCGCCTCTGTTTACCTGATCGCTGGCGGTATTCCACCGTTTTTGCACAGGCCCTTCTGGGCAGGACTCGACTCTGAGATAGGCTTTGGCATATAGAACATATAGTGAACAAAGTCTGCGGTTATGTCACATCGACGTGTTTTATCATTATGGTTTCCTCGGATGGGTGCAGAGCGGCTGTTGCGACAGGCCCGTATGACGCAAGAGTTGCCTTTTGCCGTGGTGCAAGATCGTGGGCAGATGCAGGTGATCTCCTCCCTGTCACAAATGGCGGAGGAGCGGGGGCTGCGCTTGGATCAACCCTTGCGCGACGCTATGGCCATGTGCCCCGATCTTATCACACGGCTTCGAAATCCTCAGAGTGAAGCGCGGTTTTTAAACAGTCTGCGCCGCTGGGCCTCTAAGTTTTCGCCCTGGGTGGCGGAAGAACCGCCTCATTCTTTGGTCATTGATTTGACGGGTTGTGCACATTTATTTGGGGGTGAGGAAGGGGTTATCGAGCAGGTGGAGCAAGATTGCCTGGATCTTGGCCTTTCTGTGCATATCGGCCTGGCGGATACAAAAGGCGCCGCATGGGCCTTGGCGCGCTATGCAGGTCAGCCCTTGGGGGTGAGCCGCACGGGCGATGCGATTGATCAGGAGGCCCCAGCCACCCGGTCGCGCGCTGTCAAACGCCGCAATTGGGAGCGTGGAGGCGCCGCGCCGCAGCTGCGCAGCAATCGAGGCGCATCGGGCCGTATTGCCCAGCCTGGCTTGACGCGCCAAGCCCTTGCGCCTTTGCCTGTGGCAGCTCTGCGATTGGAGGGGCATGTTGTTACAGCGCTCAGCAGGCTTGGGCTTCGGCGGGTGGAAGATTTGATGGCTCAGCCCCGCGCCGCCCTTGCACGGCGGTTTGGCAAGGGGACGGTCTATCGGATGGATCAAGCCTTGGGCGTGGCCCCCGAACCCATTAGCCCGGCGAAACAAGCGCCACATTTCGCCTGCCGTTTGAGCCTGCCGGAGCCAATTGGTCTGGCTGAAGATCTGTTGGCCGCTTTGGACAAGCTGCTGCCGCGCTTGGCGGTGCGTTTGAACGAGAAAGGTCAGGGTGTACGGCGATTGCGACTGGAAGCCTATCGCACAGATCAAACCATGCAATCGCTTGAGGTGGGATTGGCCCGACCTTCCGCCGATATTGCGCGAATGCGGCCACTTTTGGCATCAAAATTAGGGGATATCAAAGCAGAATTTGGCATTGATGTGCTGCGCTTGGTCGCGGCGCAAACAGAGCCAATCCATGCCCATCAGCACAAAGGGCATATTGATGCTGGTCAAGCGGTTGCGGCGCGCGTGTTGGAAAATACCAAGCTGGATGATTTGATTGGCACATTGGGTGCCCGCATCGGACTGGAGGCCCTGACCCGCTTACATCCCGGTGACAGCCATATACCGGAAAAAGCCGCGCAGGTGCAGGCCGCTGCCTGGTCAGTGCCACATTTGCACTGGCCGGCCCCGCCGCGCGCGCGACCTTTGGTGCATTTTTCACCAGAGGCCCTGCAGACCCATAGCGAGGCGGCATTGCCACTGACATTCAAATGGCGCGGTCAGCTTCATGAGGTGCACAGCGCTCAGGGGCCAGAGCGGATTGCCCCGGAGTGGTGGCTGGCTGAAAGAGCCTGGCGCAGCGGGACGCGTGATTATTGGCAAGTGGTCACCAAAACCGGAGACCGGTTTTGGCTTTATTTCGCCCATGGTGGTGCCATCTCGGGCGGGTGGTTTTGCCAGGGCCGCTTTGCTTAGGACAAAGCAGCCCTGACGTTGGAAGCAAGCAAACGAAAGATCAGCATCGCGTATCCGAGTGGGGGCAGGAATGACACTTAAAGCCAATCTCCCGTTTGCTTGACGCCCATATTGCAAGTTACAAAGGCCATGTGATGACCTGAAACGGAAAGTTGCGGGACCATTTCAGGGCAGGAATACGACAGGGTTGATTATTGGTGAATTCGGCGCAACTCTACGCTCATGAATGTTGTAAATATTAGATCTGAGTCTCTGCGGAAAATTCCCGAAAAAATTGCCTTTCATCGGTTGGAATTGGCTCCCATCCTTACGCTATATGGGCGTATGGTCGCTGCGGGCGAATGGCGTGACTATGGTATTTCTTGCCTGCGCGATGTGGCTGTCTTTTCGATTTTCAAGCGTACAGCGGAAAACCCGCTCTACCGCATCGAAAAACGCCCCAAGCTGCGCACCAAACAGGGCATGTATGCTTTGATCGGGGCGCAGGGGCAAATTCTCAAACGCGGCCATGATCTCGGATCTGTTTTGGGGGTCTTGGAGCGGCGGTTGATCCGGGCGGTTGATTAGGGGCTTGCACTTTGGGTCAGTTGCGAGCGTTGAAGCATGGGCCCATCCCCGGCCGCCTCTATGCGGGCCATTGCAACGTCAATCGCTTCAATGCCAACGGCCATTGCATGCGCATTGGCGTGGATCAGATGGGTGGCGCTGAGGGTCAAAGCCACATGGCCGGGCCAGAAAATCAATTGCCCAGGCGCCCAATCCCCCTCGGTTGCAGGAAAAAATTTCTGTTGTGGGCCTGAATCTCCTGGACAAGCGCGCCCCGTGGCATGGCAGGCGGCCTGTATCAGACCCGAACAATCAATGCCTGCCGCTGAATTGCCTCCCCATAAATAGGGGCAGCCAAGGAACATCTTGGCCACCTCTCGCGGATCGGTCAGAAAATCGCCCGTTGCGCGCAAATGTTGGCGGGGGATGAAGCCGGCGGGGGTTTGATAAAAATTGCCGTGCTCTGCGCTCACTGTCACCCGCGCGCCGAAGGGCAGGGGGATCTGATCGTGTGATTTAAGATTGGGTGCCGCATAGGCATGGGTGGATAAGGCACTCACCCAATGTGTTGCGGGTGTGTAGGGGGCTAAATCTGCGGTTTTTATATAGCCTTGATAGCCGTCTTTCGTCGCCTTGCCAAAACACCAGTCGCCCGCGCGCTCTAAGATCGTAAAGCCATCGCCAAACAGCAATTGACGGTCGCGTGGTCCTTGCGGCTTGCGGCACAGATCGCTGAGGCTTTGGATGATTTGAGACTGCGCGCTCATAGATTCAAAATGCGCGGCAAGGCGTGAAACAAGGCGCGCGTGCCCTGACCCACGCCGCCTTTGGGGCGGGCTGGGGCGGCGCTGGGCTGCCAACCATAGCAATCAAAATGCACAAACTTTTGGGTTTGGGTGACAAAGCGCTGTAGAAAAAGCGCAGCAGTAATGGCACCGGCAAAACCACCGGCAGGGGCATTGTCCAAATCTGCAATGCCGGGCTCAATCATGGCCTCATAGGGCGCATGCAAGGGCAATTGCCATACTGGATCGTTAACCTCAGCGGCGGCGGTTGCGATCTCATGGCTCAAGCCATTATCCTGCGTGAAATAGGGTGCAATGTCAGGCCCCACCGCGACCCGCGCAGCACCGGTCAGTGTTGCCATGCAAATCATCACGTCACAGGGGCTTTCATCGGCTAAGGTGAGGGCATCGGCGAGCACCAACCGGCCCTCGGCATCGGTATTGTTGATCTCGACCGTCAGACCCTTACGGCTCTTCAGAATGTCTTGCGGACGGAAGGCCGAACCACCGATTGCATTTTCAACGGCGGGCACCAGAACCCTTAGCCTCACTGGCATATTGCTGGCCATAATCATTTTGGCCAGCCCCAGAACATGCGCTGCCCCGCCCATATCTTTTTTCATCAACCCCATAGAGGCGCCGGGTTTGAGGTTCAGGCCACCTGTGTCGAAACACACGCCCTTGCCCACCAAAGTGAGCCGCGGACCTGCCGTGCCCCAGCACAGATCAATGAGACGTGGCGCCCGCGGCGAGGCGCGGCCCACCGTGTGAATCAGGGGGAAGTTTTGCGCGAGCAGCTCTGCACCCGTCACGACTGATATATCTGCCGCATAAGTTTTGGCCAAGTCGCGGGCCGCCGCTTCAAGCTCTGCCGGGCCCATGTCGTTGGACGGTGTGTTGACCAAATCTCGGGTGAGAAATTCACCGGAAACAATCGCCTCAATTTTTTCAGCATCTACTCCTTCTGGGCAGATCAACTCGGCTTTTGGGGCGGCATTGGCGGCATAGCGATCGTATCGATATTTGCCCAAAGCAAAGGCCAAAGCGAAGTCCCTGGTTCGGTCTTGATCGCTCTCGACCAGGTCAAACACCTGTGCCGGCATTGTGGACAATCCGGCAACCACACCGAAGCGTTTGCGTTTGCGCTCTGTGGTATCGCCATAGCCAATGGCCAGCCGCACCGGCAGACCCTGCTCATTGAGGCACAAGATCTGGCCCAATTTACCCGACCAATTTTGGGTTTTGGCGGCGTTTTGCGCCGCGACGCCCCTTGCGGCCAGCCAGTTCTCCGCCTCCGCGCGGGCAATGAGGTGCAAGGGTACGGCGTTGGGTGTGGGTGCGGCAAAACTCGCTGACATGGCAGATCCCTCGAATGGCTTTATCATAGGTAAACATTGCCCTGTGGCGAATGCAATGCGGCGCGGTCTTTGGCGGGCAAAAACCTGCGTGGATCCGTGAATGCGGGGGGCTGACTAAAGCTGTCTGTTCTTTTGGTCCTGTATCGCCCAAAGCGATGCCAGGCACATGTCGCCCAGCCGCACCAACCGCGCCACCGCGGCGGCCAGAGCGGGATCATCGGATGCTGCGGTTAACGCACGCACATTATGGGCGGCATTGGTCAACCCGCCCAGTCCAATTTGATGTCCGATGCTCATCAAAGCATCAACGGCCTTGCGTACGGCAGAGCGATTGTTTTGCTTGCCGGCGCATTCCAGAACGGAAAGGCGGATGGCGAATTCATCTAAGGCGCCGTTAATAATTGCTTTCGCCCGTTGGGGCTCAAACTCACAATAGATCTCGTCAATTTTGCTGCTGCAAAAGGGAAGATGTTCGTCATGTAAAAGCATGCTAATTTGAGCCATGAACTCACCTATTTACTACGCCCCCACAGCTGGCTGCTTTTTGCCCAAAAAAGTTTACCAAACTCTAAGCCAAAATGAGGATTACCTCTCGAGTTTTTTGTAACTATTTGGTAAGTTCAATTCAATATTTATGTATAAGGGGGTGCCGATGGTCTACGTGAAACCGCTGCCAAACTATTTAATTCAACGTTATCATGGCTGGAAAGCGACGACGTTTGAAGACAATCATGCTTGGTATCGCCGATTGGCCAGTGAAGGGCAGCGCCCGCGCGCCATGGTCATTTCATGCTGTGACAGTCGCGTTCATGTGACGGCGATTTTTGGTGCAGAGCAGGGGGAGTTTTTCATTCATCGCAATATCGCCAATCTGGTGCCGGCCTATCTTCCGGATGGCGAGCCGCATGGCACCTCTGCTGCGGTTGAATATGCGGTCACCGCGTTAAAAGTATCTCATATTATCGTCTTGGGTCATTCCAGCTGTGGCGGGGTGCGGGGCTGTCACGATATGTGCACCGGACATGCGCCAGATTTGGAAAAAAGCAGCAGCTTTGTTGGCCGCTGGATGGATATTTTGCGCCCAGGCTATGAACGGGTCAAAGATATCAAGGATGAGGCGGCGCGTGTGGCGCGATTGGAACGTGAGGCTGTTTTGGTTTCCGTTGAAAACCTCATGACCTTCCCATTTGTGAAAGCCGCAGTCGAAAAGAACGAGCTGACCCTGCATGGCCTGTGGACGGACATCGCCGAGGGTTCTTTGGAGCAGTTTGATTCAAACTTGAAGGATTTTGTGCGGATTTAGAGCCGGTTCAACCGGCAATACCAAGAGCCAATGAAAAGGCCCCGCATTTTAGCGAGGCCTTTTCATTCCATATTCAGGATTTTAGCCCTTTTTCAGGACTTTATTGCCCAGGACTTCCGCGATTTGAACGGCATTCAACGCCGCCCCCTTGCGCAGATTGTCGGACACGCACCACAGGTTGATGCCATTGTCGACCGTGACATCTTGCCGAATGCGGCTGATGAATGTGGCGTAATCGCCGACGCATTCCACTGGGCTGACATAGCCGCCATCTTCGCGCTTATCGATCACCATAATGCCAGGTGACTCGCGCAGGATATCGCGGGCTTCATCCTCATCGAGGAAGTCTTCAAACTCGATATTGATCGATTCGGAATGGCCCACGAAAACTGGCACGCGCACACAGGTGGCGGTAACCTTGATCGCGGGGTCGAGAATCTTTTTGGTCTCTGCGACCATTTTCCATTCCTCTTTCGTGTCGCCGCTGTCGAGGAAAACATCAATATGCGGGATCACGTTAAAGGCGATTTGCTTGGTAAACTTGGTGGGTGGTTTGTTGTCTACCGGGTTGTAAATCGATTTGGTTTGATCCCAAAGTTCATCAATCCCTTCTTTGCCTGCGCCCGAAACGGATTGATAGGTGCTGACCACCACCCGTTTGATCTTCGCGCGATCATGCAAGGGTTTGAGCGCCACAACCATCTGCGCGGTTGAACAATTGGGATTGGCGATGATGTTCTTTTTGTGGCATTCGAAAATTGCATCGGCATTCACCTCTGGCACGATCAAAGGCACATCCGGATCGTAGCGGTAAAGGCTCGAATTATCGATCACAATACAGCCCGCCGCCGCCGCTTTCGGGGCATATTCTTTGGTGGCTTCAGAGCCCACCGCAAAGAGCGCCATATCCCAACCGGCGAAATCAAAACTCGCCAGATCGGTGGTTTTCAAAGTTTTGTCGCCAAAGCTCACTTCCGTGCCGAGGGATTTACGGCTGGCCAGAACAGCAATTTCCGCGATTGGAAATTCACGTTCGTCCAAAATGTTCAGCATTTCACGGCCCACATTTCCAGTAGCGCCGACAACAACAACTTTATAAGACATAGGTCTCTTCCTTGTTTCAAAGACGGGCTTGTGTATCGCGCCAGGTCTCCAATGGAAAGAGGCAGCTAGTCAGTTCTATCCTGTGAGAAGATATAAATTATCAATCCCAGCAGTAATGTCACACAAAATACCAAAATGACCGCGTTATATGAGACAATCGGCGCCTGACTTTGTGTTATCTTGGCATCAAAAACCCGCGCAGTGACATTTTGCATGATGCCAACGCCTCCGATTCCAAACAGGTTGATCAAAGTCACGCCGCGCCCCATCAGATGATCTGGGAAAAAACTGCGGCCATGGGCGACCAAAATCGGGAATGAAGCACCGAAAAAACCAATTCCGGCCATCAGGGCGGCGGTGCTCCAGAACCCCGCGTCGCCATAGAGATAAAGGGCAAAGCACAACAGGCCGCCGATGAGATTGCCTGTGAAAATCACCCATTTACGCGTTCCCAATAAGCGGTCAAGCGGACCATAGCAAAAAGTGCCGGCAATCATCGCCAGAGCCATCAGCGTGGTCACTGTGCCAACCTGGGCTGTGGAGGCGCCGAATACATCGGTGAAATAGGGACCCACCCAAAGGCCGCGCAACCCGGCAGAGGGGGCATAGCTGACAAGCACCAGCGGCAAGATGAGCCAGATGGCGCGCATCCGGAGCAGGTCGAGCAAGCTGCCCTTTTCATCGGTTACAACCTTTGGTGGATCCTTGACGATCACGTAGCATAGGGCGGCAATTGCAAGGGTGATGAGCGCGATGATGACGATCGACAAGCGCCAACCTAGGACGTCAACAAGCAGCGTGAGCGGGAAGGCTGCGCCGATATTGCCGACCGAGCCGATACCCAAGATGAAGGCGGCCATCGTGGCGAAGGCCGCGGCAAGAAAACTGCGGGCGATCACATAGTATGCGGCCATTAAAACCGATGAGCAACCGATGCCGATCATCGTCATCGCGGCGGAAATATGCCACGGTTCGGTTGCGGCTGCGAAAACCAAAGCGCCGCCACCGGCTCCCAGAGCGAGAAGCGCGGCATTGGTCCGCCGTGGACCCAAAGTGTCCAAGGCCCAGCCGACGGGTAATTGCATCAGAGCGAAGGTTAAAAACCAATAGCCAGAGGCCGCCGAGAGCTGCGCAGCGGTGGCGCCAATATCTGCCTGCAAGGGGGCTGCCAAAACGGCCAGAAATGCCCGATAAAATTGGGACAAGACATAGGCAAAAGTCAAAATTATCAATGTCGCGCGCATGGCAATCTCCAATCTGAAGCTGTGGTGCCATGGCTTGCCGGCTGGGTAAAGCCAGAAGTGATGACTTGTGTAGATTGGCCGGCAGAGCTAGCCTTTGGTCAGACACAGCAAAAGGCGTAACAAGAATGGATTTTTCAGGGCAAACAGTGTTGATAACCGGCGCTAGCCGCGGCATTGGAGCGGCGGCGGCTGAACATTTTGCAACCCTTGGGGCGCAGGTGGTTTTGACGGCTCGTTCTGAGGCTGAACTGGCGAAATTGGCAGAGAAAATTGGGTCAAAAGCGCTGGCGATCGCCTGCGATATTGCCGATTTTGCACAGGTGCAGGCGGCTGTTGATCAGACCGTGGCGCGCTTCGGTCGTCTTGATATTGTCGTCAACAACGCAGGAATGCTCTTGCCTGTGCATCGAATGGCGGATTTCGAAGCCGCCGATTGGGACCGGGTGATTGATGTGAATGTTAAAGGTGTCTTTTACATGATGAAGGCGGCCCTGCCGATCATGACGGCACAGGGGGGCGGGACGATCCTCAATATTTCGTCCGGTGCGGCCTATGGGGTGCTGGAAGGCTGGAGCCATTACTGCGCCTCTAAGGCTGCGGTGCTGCAATTGACCCGCTCTGGCCATGCTGAATATGGCGATCAAGGCATTCGCTGTTTGGGGTTGAGCCCTGGCACTGTGGCGACGCAGATGCAGGTTGAGATCAAAGCCACCGGGGTTAATCCGGTCAGCCAATTGGAGCTGTCTGACCACATTGCGGCCTCCGATGTGGCGCAGGCGATTGCCTATCTCTGCGGGCCCGGCGGCGCGGACTATGCGGGGGAAGATTTCCATCTGCGTGAACCCGCCTCGCGCGCTTTGGTTGGACTGCCACCCAGATAGGTCGCTTATGAGGTAGGGGCGCAGGTTTAGAGCTCCGCTCCGGCGGTCCACTCGCCCCATTTCATCAGCGCATTGGCCCCAAGCCAGGCCAAAGGCGGCGGGGGCAGGCGGCGCGGGGCGGCTTGCTCTTGGACCTGTTGCAACAGTGGGCTGTCATGCCCACTGGCCAGGTCCGCGGCCAGCATGCCATGCAATGTGCCCTTGGCCGTTCCCAAACCGTTTTGGCAGCAGGCCGAATAGAGCCCCGGCATGACCTCACCAAACGCGGCGACATTATTGCGCGAAAGACACAGGCGCCCGCCCCAGCGATATTGCATGGATACATGGCGCAGCGCGGGAAAACGGGCGGAAAAACTTGCGTCATGACTGCGCGACACAGCGCGAATGCGCCGCTCAGAGACCTGCATGGACGGATCGAAAGTGGCGCGATTTCGGATGATGATGCGGTCGCCGCCCATCCCAGATATGCGCCGCACGGTTGTTCCTAAAGGGTCGGCGGGTGTGGCGCCCCAATTGCGCGCCCCGCCCAAGGTTTTCACCTCTTGAGCGGTCAAGGCGCGGGTCATGCTGGCATAGGTGAACACATGAATAAGTTGTTGCGGGTAAAGCCCGAAGGAATTGGCGTGGCCATTGACGGCCAGAATAACCCGCGGCGCTGTTACCTGGCCCGATGGGGTGGTGGCTGACCAGTCACCATTGTGGTCAAGCGCTGTCACGGGCGAATTTTCGAGAATCAGAGCATGATGTGATGCCAAGCCGCGGGCAATGCCGCGGATATACATGGCCGGTTGCAGCATGACCGTGCCGGGGGTGAAGAGGCCAGATTGATAATAGCCGGTTCCGGTCAATTCCGCCATTTGCGCCGCATCATACATCTCCCAAGGCTCGCCCATCCGGGTCAAATGGCGGGCATAGTCTTGATTGTGGCGATGACCCTTTGCGCTGGCAGCCGCATTGAACTTGCCGCAAGGGTTAAACGCTTCGTAGGGCAGCTCAAATTCCTCGGCCATCTGGCGGGCGAAAGCAATTGCGGCGCGATTGGCTGCGATCTGGCGCCGGTCTTCGTTAAGCGCGCCGCCGTAATCCTCTGACGCCAGATCATGGGGCAGATCAATCATAAACCCCGAATTGCGCCCGGCAGGGCCATCGGCAATCCGGCTGGCCTCAAGCAGAATGATTTTATCTGCCGGGTGCAGCTGCTTGAGCCGCGCCAGTGCCGCCAGGCCAGCAAAGCCGCCGCCAATCACCAACCAATCGGCGGTGTGCCTGCCTTCCAGCCTTTGGGCCGCTGCGGCGGGCGGCAGAAGATCCGCCCAAGCGGCCGGGCCGGGATCTATGGGCAGGCGCGAGACTTTCATGGTCAATACTCTTGGTTCAGCGCGTCGGCAGCCGGGATCTCCCGCTCACGCCGCGCGATATAGTCGCCTAGGGCTTCATCAATGCCAGGATCCAATTTTGGTTCCTCATATTCGTCGAGCATCTGACGCGCGCGTATCAACCCGCGGGTGTTTGTGTCCAGAGCGCCATCCGCCTGCCATTGTTCAATCGAATTATTGTCAAACATCTCTGGCATGAAAAAGGCGCGTTGGAAATTTTCAAGCGTATGGGAATGGCCAAGGTAATGCCCGCCCGGCCCAATGTCGCGCACCGCCTGCATGGCTGCATCAAAATCATCCCAGCGTATGCCCTCGGCCATACGATAGCCCATGGCGCAAAGCTCCGCGTCCACCACGAATTTTGACATCGAGCAATGCATACCGGCTTCGTTCCATCCGGCGCTGTGCCAGATGTAATTCGCCCCGGCCATGAGCACGGCATTCAAGGTCATGGCACTTTCATATCCCGCCTGCGCGTCAAGGGTTTTCGCCCCGCCCAAAGTATTTGAAGTCCGCCAGGGTACGTTATAGTGGCGCGCCATTTGGCCAATCATGAAATTCATCAAACTGATTTCTGGCGTGCCGGCCATAGGGGCGCCGGATCGCATACTGACGGTGGCCAAATAATGGCCATAGATCGCAGGCATGCCTTTGCGGACAACCTGCGTATAGGCCAGACAGCTGAGGGCTTCGGCATTGAGCTGCGCCACGGTTGGGGCGACGGATGCGGGTGTATTGGCGCCGCCCAGAACAAAGGGGCTGCATAGGATGGGTTGGTTGTATTTGGCAAAGGCCCGCAGCGCGCCCAGCATTGTTTCATCCCAAACCAGCGGGCTGTTTCCATTGCAATTTCCTGTGACGACCGGATGGCTTTGCATATAATCCGCACCAAAGAGCAGGACACACATCTCCATGACATCCTCGGCATTTTTGGGACTGGTGGTCATGCCCATGAAGGTCTTGTCGGAATGTTTCATCGACGAATAGGTAATGCGCAAATGCCTTTGGCTGATCGGGTGATCATAGGGTTCTACAATGTGGTGAGCGGAAGAGTGCATCGCGGGCAGCATATGAGATAACTTGTGAAAATTTGCCAAGTCTTCCAGGGTTGGATTGCGCCTGGTATCTTCGAGGTCTCGCAGATAGGGCGCGCCGGTCATCGGCACAAAGATGGAGTGATCGTGACCGAACGGCAGGTTATTGGCGGGGTTTCGCGCGTGGTAGGTGAAGCTTGAGGGGATGGAGGAGATCAGCTCACGCACAAGACCGCGGTCCAAATGCACCCGGTCGCCATCGCGAATATCGGCCCCCGCGGCACGCCAATCTGCAATGGCGATGGGGTCGCGAAACACCACTCCGACATCCTCAAGCACGCTCATTGAGGCCGCATCGATCTTCTCGATCTGGTCTTGATCCATGGGTTCGGTCAAGGGCAGGCGGCGTTTCAGCGCGGGCAACATCGTAACATCGCGGGTTTGTCTTATGGTTTTTCGCGCGCCGCGGCCGCGCCGCGTGGTGCCAACGGCATCAGCCATGAGTGTTCCTCCTCTTTGGCAAGACTTGCGGCCCGTTCCCGTTACCCGACATTGTCGCCATCGGCTGGATCGGTGAGATCAATCCAAATGGTTTTGATTTCGGTGAATTGGTCATGGGCATGAATACCATTTTCGCGCCCGCCGAAGCCCGATTGTTTATAACCGCCAAAGGGCGTGGCGATGGACCCTTCGCCATAGGTGTTGACGGTCACGGTTCCGGCCTTGATGTCGCGGGCAGCGCGAATGGCGTTGCGGGTATTGGCGGTGAAGACGGAGGCGGCCAAGCCGTAGTTGGTGTCATTGGCCAGCGCAATGGCCTCATCATTGCTGGCCACGGTGAGCACGCTCAAGATTGGTCCAAAAATTTCATCAATGGCTTTGGCATCTTTTGGGCTGATCTCGTAAATTGTTGGCTGCACAAAGGGCCCCTCTGCCGTGCCACCAGCCAATGCGGTCCCTGTCAGATAGCTGGCCACTTTGGCGCAATGCTCTGCATCAATAAGCGCGCCCAGGTGATGAGCGGGGTTGAGCGGATCGCCTGTTTTCCAATCTCGCAACCGCGCCAAGATCCGCTCCAAGAGGGGCTCTTTCACGGCGTGATGGACAATCAGACGCGAGGCGGCGGAACAATTCTCTCCCATGTTCCAAAAGGCAGCATTGACCACATGACTGGCCACTGCATCGAGATTTTCAGCATCATCAAACACCACGCAGGGGTTTTTGCCGCCACATTCCAGCACAACTTTCTTTAAATTGCTGTCAGCGGCGTAGCGCAGGAAATGCCGCCCGGTCTCGGTCGAGCCTGTGAAACTGACCATATCCACATCCATGTGAAGCCCAAGCGGCGCGCCGACAGTCGGCCCATCACCGGGCAAGACCTGCAAGACCCCGCGGGGCAGGCCGGCCTCTGCGGCCAATTCGGCCAAGCGCAAGGCGGTGAGGCTGGTTTGCTCCGCGGGCTTTACGATGACAGAATTGCCCGCAGCCAAAGCGGGCCCGATTTTCCACGCCATCATGAGCAGTGGGAAGTTCCAGGGCAAAATAGCGGCGACGACACCAATGGGTTCGCGCAGGATCATGGCGATGGCATCCTCTTGCGCCGGGGCCATTTGGTCATAAATTTTATCGATCAACTCCGCGTGCCATTTCAAGGTTTCGATGGTCTCGGGAATGTCGATGGTTTCGCAATCTAAGATCGGCTTGCCGCTGTCGAGACTTTCCATCACCGCCAATTCCCGGCGGTTGCGTGTGATCAACTTGCACAGGCGGACCAGCACCTCTTTGCGTTGCGATGGTGCGCGTTTGGCCCAATGGCCTTGATCGAAGGCCTCGCGGGCTCTGGACACTGCCAGATCCACATCGGTCGCATCACAGCCGGAAATTTCGGCCAGCGGCAGCCCGGTGGCAGGGTTGAAAGTGGTAAAAGCGGCGCCATGGCCGGCGCGGTATTTGCCGTCAATAAAAGCGGTGCGCGGGAGGTCGAGATCTGCGGCCAGCGCCTTATACTCTGCGGTTGTTAGTAAGTCGCTCATGCGCCTTCTCCCATGATATGTGCAATGGCGATGTCCATCGTTGCGATGACCTCAGCCAGTTGGCGTTTGTCGTCTTTGTTGAGCGGTTGCAGCGGCTTGCGGGGCGGGCCTGCGTCAATGCCGCGTAGGGTCAGGCCGTATTTGATACATTGAACAAATTTCCCACCCTGCTCGAGCACCCGCATCAAGGGCAGCATGGCCGACATGATCGCGCGCCCTTTGGTGAAATTTCCCTCCACAGCGCAGCTTTGGTACAGAGCAATATGCGCCTCGGGGGCAAAATTGGACCCGGCGCAGACCCAGCTGCGCGCGCCCCAGGCGAAGAATTCCAACGCCTGATCATCCATGCCGCAAGACAGGGCAATATGCGGATAATCGCGGGCCAGCATATGCAGCCGATTGGGATCGCCCGAGCTTTCCTTAATGGCGCAGAAATTTGGGCTGCGGCCCAGACGGTCGAGGGTCTCCTCATCCATATTGACGCACATACGGCCGGGATAATTGTAGAGCATGGCCGGCAGATCTGCCGCGCGGTCGATCGCCAAAGCATGCAGGGCAATCTCGCGACCTGTCGGATAGGCATAGGGCGGGGTGGCAATCAAAAGCGCATCTGCACCCGCTTTTTTGGCCGCCTTGGCATAGAGAATTGAATCCTCCGTACGAATAGCGCCCGTGCCCACAATCATCGGCCGCCTTCCGGCAATGATTTCATGCGCAACAGACATCATTTCAACCCGCTCATCGGTGCTCTGAGCGTAATACTCGCCGGTTGTGCCCGCGATAATCAAACCATGAACTCCAGCCTCGATCAGACGGTTGATCGTGGCCTCCAATGCATCCTGATTTAACGAAAAATCATTGTGATAAGGGGTGATCACGGGGGTATAGATGCCTTCAAATTGCATTGGCTGTCTCCTTCGGGCTGGCCAGTTCAACGGGCAATGGATCAGGGCGCACGAAACGCTCCATGCGGTCTTGCGACAGGGCCCAATGCTGCAAAGTCAGATCAACTGCGCCCTCTGCATGCCGGTTTTCAATGACGGCGATCATCTGGTCATGTTGTTCGCAGGCCTGTCTGACCAGCGCGCTTTCAGCCGGTGACGCGGGTCGATAGAAGGTTTGGCTCAGGCGCGTATGATCAATGAGCATGCGCTGGAGGCTTGGGATCAAGTAGCAATTTTGCGACATATCCCCAATGATGTGATGAAATTGATGATTGTACATCGCCGCTTGTGCAGGCTCATTGTTGAGGGTGGCCTTTTTAAAGTGTTGCTGGCTGACTTTAAGCGCCTTCAGCTGTGGCAGGCTACGATTTTCACAGGCAAGACGCGCGATATTGGCATAGATCAGTGGCGCCGTTTGAAAAAAACTGCGCATCACGGCCATGTCCATCGAGACGACCTTTGCCCCCTTATTTTGGGTGATATCGACAAAGCCTTCTCCCGCGAGTTTTTGCAAAACTTCGCGCAGTGGGGTGCGTGACATGCCAAATTCTGCACCGAGTTTGGCCTCGTCCAAATCACTGCCCGGTGGCAGCGCGAGCGAAAGGATTTGGTGACGGATCGCGCCCAGACATTGAGATTTGCGGCTAGTCGTCATAGGGTCTCCTTGCCTTATATTGTATACATATTGCATACAATAATTTTACAAAGACGACCCTAGAGAGGTCTATCTGCGACAGAATGGGCCGTTAGGCCAATGTTCTGCCATAAAATCCGAGATGCTCTTGCTCTGAGAATCGCCGGCCGGGGGTTTCGTAATAGGTTAAAACCGCATTGATTCTCGGCCGGTCTCCCTCCACCGGCGTGACCCGGTGCGCGGTATTCACGCCGCGAAACACGTTCAAGGTTCCGGCGTCTTGCGGGCAAATCTGCGTCTGGCGCTTGCCCATCAAAAGCTCTGCCACCCCGGCATAGTTGGGATCCTCTGCGGTGCGCAGATCGCGCAGATACTCGAACTCTCCGCCGGCCTTTGGGGCTTGTAGAAGCAGCGTTGTGGTAAATTCTGAGCGGTCAAAATGCCAATTCAGCGCCTCGCCATGGTAATAGGTCATGACATTGGCCCCGGCGATTCGATCATCCATTGTGTAAAGCGCGGGCTTATTCATGACATGGGCCAAAAAACTGGCAAAAGCAGGCCAGTCATAAAGCCGGGTTATGGGGCTGCCCTCAATTTGATCGGCACAAATTGTATGATTGATCGTTTGCAGCTCTTGCAAGGCTGGATGACCGGGCGCGAGGCCGGGAATCTCTTTTTTGAAATAGATGTTATGGGCCCGCTTATGCACAAAAGCATCTCGCGCGATGACTGGTTTGACCCAATCGAGCGTGCGTTCTATGGCCTCGGGGCGTAGGAAGCCAGGCAAGTTGAAAAGTCCTTGAGTGTCAAGATCGGCCTGGCATCGCGCACAAAGCGCGCGGAACTCGGCACTGTCAGGTTGGTCAATCGGGTAGCGGTCGGTGTCAATAATATCCATATCCGCAGTGCACCGGTTTTCACTGGCTTTGTCAAAAAAAAACGCCAGGCGGACCCAGCGTTTTTTGTTTTTTGAGGACCTTTTTACAGGCTCGCGGTCAAAGCGGCCACGATGGCATCACCCATCTGTGTTGTGGAAACAGCGGTATCGCCTTCGGCCTGCAACAGATCGGCCGTGCGGACCCCATCGGCGAGGACTTTTTCGACCGCAGTTTCAATCCGTGTCGCTTCCGCGCCCAGATCAAAAGAATAGCGCAGCGCCATGGCGAAAGACAAAACGCAGGCCGTTGGATTGGCTTTGCCCTGTCCGGCAATATCTGGTGCGGAGCCATGCACCGGCTCATAGAGTGCTTTCGGACGGCCATTTTCCATTGGCGCGCCAAGGCTGGCAGAGGGCAACATGCCCAGCGAGCCTGTCAACATCGCGGCGCAATCGGAGAGGATATCGCCGAATAAATTGTCGGTGAGGATCACGTCAAATTGCTTCGGTGCACGCACCAGCTGCATCGCGCCATTATCCGCGTACATATGCGACAGTTCGACATCGGCGTAGTCGGCCTGATGCACTTCTGTCACCACATCGCGCCACAAAACGCCTGCTTCCATCACATTGGCTTTTTCCATTGAGCAAACCCGATTGCTGCGGCGGCGGGCCAGCTCAAAGGCCGCGCGCGCGGCGCGTTCAATTTCGGATTCAGTATAGCGGTGGGTGTTGATGCCGACGCGCTCGTTGCCTTCTTTGAAGATGCCGCGTGGCTCGCCAAAATAGCTGCCGGAGGTCAATTCGCGCACGATAACGATATCGAGGCCCGCAACCACATCGCGTTTGAGCGAGGAGAAATCGGCCAGCGCGTCAAAACATTGCGCAGGACGTAGGT
The DNA here is from genome assembly GCF_000738435.1 of Planktomarina temperata RCA23. NCBI lineage: Bacteria > Pseudomonadati > Pseudomonadota > Alphaproteobacteria > Rhodobacterales > Paracoccaceae > Planktomarina > Planktomarina temperata. The sequence goes on from NZ_CP003984.1 coordinate 523,996, forward strand.
TTGCGAAGAGATCCATCTCCTTGCGCAGGCGCAGCAGGCCGCGTTCTGGTTTCAAGGAAAAATCAAGAGTGTCATATTTTGGTCCGCCAACAGCGCCAAGCAATACCGCATCCGCGGCCTGTGCTTTTGCCATTGTGTCATCATGCAAAGGCACGCCGTGCACATCATAGGCCGCGCCGCCAACCAGATCTTCGGACACGTCGAAATGGACGTCCCGATGTTCGGCCAGCCAGGCAATGACTTTGCGCACTTCGGTCATGACTTCAGGTCCAATCCCGTCGCCGGGCAAAATTAGGAGGGAGTGAGTGCTCATGGATAGCCCTTTCGTTTGTGTCAACTTGCTGACTAGCCCCATGGGCCTATGGGGTCAAGGAAGTGAGACATCCTGCCAGACCAATCTGTGCGAATTTCCATGGGGGTCAGGAAAATCCTTGGTTGGCCAATGAACCCTGCCGTCGTGCAAGGCAAAGTCCCGAGAGGGTAGGATATAATTGACCCGCAGATTTCCGGGCCGCGGATCGGGCCAATCCACCGTGTCGAGCTGCGCCGGACCGCGATGCCGCGGGTTGGCAGATGCTTGCCCGCCTGGGCTGGCAGGCGTCGGGTCTTGCAGCTTGGGATGGGCCAGAAGCTGCCGCATCACCTCATTGTGCCCCTCGCCATCAAAAGGATCAAGATTGGTATTGGCCAGCAGCACGAAGGGTGTGGGGAGTTGATCTATCAGGGCGGCGGCATAGGCAATCTCACATGCATTGCGGCGGCCGTTGCGGTCCTCTGGCCCGTCAAAGACTGGTGGGCTGGCGTGAAATGTGAGGAGGGAAATGGGGTGCTGCCGCCAGGTGATCGAGGTCTGCAGCATCGCCACATAGGCCAGCCTTTGCACCTTGGCAATTTCAGGCGGGTCTGTACTTTGCGTTTGCGGCACCTCCGCCCAAAGAACTTGGCTGTGATCTTGGCTATTTTGCACGTCGAATGGCAGGCGCGATAGAAGCAAAAGCCCTCTTTGCCCGGCGAAAATGCCATAGCTTTGCGCATCCCCGGGCCCACCGATCTGCCCATTTCCATCAATATCGACGCCGGTTGCCACCCCGGTGTTGGGCCGTGGTGCCAAAAGATTTTGCATCTCCCAACCCTGCGCTTTGAGCGCCGATTGAAAGGCGCGCGCCGCGCGCAGCTCTGCATCCCAATCAAAGCGTTGCAGCGCCAAAACATCCGGTTTGATTGTGGCTATAAGCCGGAGCGCTGCGCGAATTTGGGATGATTTTCCGTATAGGATGTCGCGGTATAAGAGCCCCGGCGCATTACGCTCAAGCGCGGCGGTGTAGCTGGCCAATCGCAGTGTTTCACTGACGGCTGGCGCAGGGTAGATCAGACATAAAAGGATCAAAAGAGCGAGCGCGCGCATCCAGGCCCGAAACCTGCGCAGATATCGTCGCCGGCGCATCGATGGATGCGACGGGTGGATGAACAAAATGGCATTTGGGTCGAATGTCTGGCTCATGGCGAGCCTGAGTGGAGATCAAAACTCTTAATATTCGATCAATTATTAAGTGAATTACGCGACGTTTTTCAAATCCCCTGTCGCGCGGGGGGGTGTTTTGGCCAGCCGATCTTTGGCTGGCCAAAGCGATCAGACCCAAGGAGCGCTCTGCGCCATTTGCGCTTCAAAGGCGTCGACAGAAGCAATTTTTTCCATCGATAGGCCGATGTCGTCGAGTCCATTAATCAAGCAATGCTTGCGGTGTTGATCCAAATCGAAGGCGATGACCTCGCCATCAGAGGTCTCAATCTGCTGGTTTTCCAGATCAACCACCATGCGCGCATTGCTGCCTTTTTCGGCATCTTTCATCAGAAGTTGCAGCTGGTCTTCAGTGACAACCACAGGCAAAATACCATTCTTGAAGCAGTTGTTGTAGAAGATATCCGCAAAGCTGGTTGAGATCACGCAGCGGATGCCAAAATCGAGCAAAGCCCAAGGCGCATGTTCGCGTGAGGAGCCACAACCGAAATTGTCACCGGCAACCAAAATATTGGCGCCTCTATAGGCGTCTTTGTTGAGCACGAAATCGGGGTTGTCGCTGCCATCGAGATTATAGCGCATCTCATGAAAGGCGCTGACGCCAAGCCCGGAGCGTTTGATGGTTTTCAAAAACTGCTTTGGAATGATCATATCGGTGTCGATATTGATCAACGGCATGGGGGCCGCAATGGCGGTGAGTTTTTCGAATTTTTCCATTAGAGCATCTCCCGCACATCAGTCAGTTTTCCGGTAAGGGCCGCAGCGGCAGCCATGGCAGGGCTCATCAAATGCGTACGCCCGCCGCGGCCTTGGCGGCCTTCAAAGTTGCGGTTTGACGTGGCCGCGCAGCGTTCGCCCGGTTGCAATTGGTCGGGGTTCATCGCCAGACACATTGAGCATCCCGCCAGGCGCCATTCGAAGCCGGCCTCCTTGAAGATGTCCGCCAGCCCTTCTTCTTCGGCCTGCGCACGCACCAAACCCGAGCCTGGCACGATCATCGCGCGCATACCCTCTTTGATCTTACGACCCTTCAAAATTTTCGCCGCCGCGCGCAGATCCTCGATCCGCCCGTTGGTGCAAGAGCCGATGAAGACTGTATCAATCTCAATGTCACACAGGGGTGTGCCCGCTGTGAGGCCCATATAGTCTAGGCTGCGCTGGGCCGCCTCGACTTTGCCGCCAGAGAAATCCTGCGCCGAAGGCACGCTTGCGGTGATCGGCAAGACATCCTCTGGGCTGGTGCCCCAAGTGACCACAGGGGCGATATCCTCACCCTTCAAGGTTAAGACCTTGTCGAAATGCGCATCATCGTCGGTGTAGAGCGTTTTCCAATAGGCCAGCGCGGCCTCCCATGTGTCGCCGCTGGGCGCATTGGGGCGGCCTTTGCAATATTCGAATGTGGTCTCATCCGGCGCGATGAGACCTGCGCGTGCGCCGCCTTCGATGGCCATGTTGCACACAGTCATGCGCCCTTCCATAGAGAGGCTGCGAATGGCCTCGCCGCAATACTCAATCACATAGCCTGTGCCACCGGCCGTGCCGGTCTCACCGATCACTGCCAAGGTGATGTCTTTCGCCGTCACGCCCGGGCTCAATTTGCCGGTAATTTCGACCTTCATGTTTTTTGATTTTTTCTGGATCAAAGTTTGCGTGGCCAGAACATGCTCCACCTCAGAGGTGCCAATGCCATGGGCCAGCGCGCCAAAGGCGCCATGGGTGGCAGTGTGGCTGTCGCCGCAGACAATTGTCATGCCGGGCAGGGTCCAACCCTGCTCAGGGCCGATGATGTGCACAATACCCTGGCGCACGTCATCCACCGGGTAATAGACAAGCCCGAATTCGCGCGCGTTGGTGTCCAGAGCTTCCACTTGGATGCGGCTTTCTTCGTTTTCAATGCCCTTCAGACGGTCCAGGGTTGTGGGCACGTTGTGATCGGGCACAGCGATGGTTTTTTCTGGCGCGCGCACCGTCCGGCCATTCATCCGCAAGCCTTCAAAGGCTTGGGGGCTGGTCACTTCGTGGACCAAATGGCGGTCGATATAGAGCAGGCAGGTGCCATCTTCGGCTTCATGGGCGACATGCGCGTCCCAGATTTTATCATAGAGTGTTTTAGGGGCCATGTGAGGCGTTCCTTTTGTTGTTCGTCGAATGTGTCGTGTCTTACAGAGGGGATTAGCCGTGAAGACGCGGCCGTAGGTTGGATTTTGCCACACCAAAGAAGCGCCAAGGCAGGCGCGCTCTATCGGCGATATCAAAGACCATACTCATGCTCATGCCGCTGAATACCCCGGCCCAAGGCCCGGCACAAGCCTCCAGATGTTGCAGGTTTACGCCTATTTCCCTGCCGAAGTGGGCGCTTCTGCGAATTCCAGCAAATCGCCAGGCTGGCAGTCCAATGCGCGGCAAATTTTCCCCAAAGTGTCGAATCGCACCCCTTTGGCTTTGCCAGATTTAAGCAGGCTGAGATTGGCCTCTGTTAAGCCAATTTCAGCGGCGAGATCTTTTGAGCGCATTTTGCGCAGTGCCAACATGACATCTAACCGAATGATAATCGCCATCACACAATACTCTCATGTTCGGCCTTGAGCACAAGCGCCTGGGTCAGAACCCATCCGATGATCCAGATCATCACCCCAGCTAGAAGGAAACCGGCGTCGGTGGGTTCAAACATAAACCGGATGGGCACGTCAGCCATAGGATCGTAGCGAAAAACATAGGGGATCATGATGTTGAGGGAAAGAAACTTCAATGATGCGAGGGCAATAAGGCTCAACCCGCCGCGGGACATTGAGCGGGTTACAGTGACAGTGAAATAGCGCCCGGATCGAAAATCGGCCATCACGCGCGCTCCAAAATAGAGTGCACATAGGCTAGGCACGAGAGGAAGCATGTCCAGAATGGCAATAAAGATCCGTGAGCTGCGCGGGATTTCGATCGGGGGATCTGAAAACTGCAAGAGCTGGGCGAGTGCGGCTGGATCGCGCCAGTTATGAACCCAATGAAAATGCCCATAATGCGCAACCAAGAACACTGCCAAGAGGGTTGAGAAGAGAATATACCCCGAAGATATAATTCTAATTTTGCGAGACATGATGAGACTCCTGAGAAATGCCTTGTGAAGGAAATTAATTATCGTTTATTAATAATTAATTTTCTAATTTGTCAATATTGAGGCGACATCAACGGCACGAAATGCGGTATTTTTCCGTTTTGGGGCCGGATGGCCACAGTTTTACGGCCGATCAAAGCAGGTGATTGAGGAATCTAAATGAGGCTGCTAAGGGTGAACCACCCGGCGCCGGGATGTTGCGGCGATTTTTTTGGAGGACATGGTCCTGTCTTTGACGTCTGACGCGGAAGGATCCGCGCGCAAATTGGCCAAAGGCCAATCGAGTGTTACGAGCGATGCTATCTTGGCCGCCGTGTTAAAATCCCTAGACGATGATAAAGCCGAAGATGTCGTGCAAATAGATTTGCGGGGCATCTCTGAGATTGGCGATCATATGGTGATCTGTTCAGGGCGCTCTACGCGCCAAGTTGCGGCCATCTCCGAAAAGTTGAAGAGCCGCTTGAAAGATGATCTTGGTATTCTGTCAAAGGTCGAAGGCAAGGGCACGGGCGATTGGGTGCTTGTGGATACGGGCGATGTGATTGTGCATGTGTTCCGCCCGGAAGTGCGCGAATTTTATCAGTTGGACCAAATGTGGCTCGAGCCTGGAGCGCCAAGCCCGACTGAGGCTTAATGCGCCTGCGTATTCTCGCCATTGGACGCCTGCGCAACGGGCCTGAAAAAGATCTCATTGAAGATTACATCTCTCGGTTCAACCGCAGCGGTCGCCCGTTGGGGCTTGGACCTGTTGAGCTGACCGAATTGGAAGATAAAAAAGGTGGTGGCAAGGCGGCGGAAGCGGCTTTGTTGCTCAAGGCCCTTGGGCCAAGCGCGACGGTGATTGCATTGGATGAGCGGGGCAAGCTGCAGAGCTCTCCAGATTTTGCGGCGCATCTTGCCCAAATTCGCGATACCGCACCCAGCGAGTTGGTCTTTGTCATCGGGGGTGCAGATGGTCTGGACCCCGCAGTTCTGCAACGCGCAGATTTTGCGCTGAGTTTTGGGGCGATGGTTTGGCCGCATATGCTGGTGCGCGTTATGCTGACCGAACAGCTCTACCGCGCGGCCTCCATCCTCGCAGGCGGCCCCTATCACCGGGTATAAACAGGTGTAAAAGTGGTTGTCAGACGGTGCTCGACTGCCCTAGTGTCAAAGAAAATACGAGGAGTTACAGGATGCGAACACGCGCTGCGGTGGCCATGGAAGCCGGCAAACCACTTGAAATCATGGAGGTCAATCTCGAGGGCCCAAAGGCCGGCGAGGTTTTGGTGGAAATCAAAGCCACCGGTATTTGCCACACGGATGAGTTCACCCTTTCTGGCGCTGATCCCGAGGGGTTGTTCCCTGCGATTTTGGGCCATGAGGGCGCAGGGGTCGTGGTGGAATGCGGCCCGGGTGTGACCAGCTTGAAGCCCGGCGATCATGTCATTCCGCTTTACACGCCAGAGTGCCGCAGCTGTGACTATTGCCTCAATCCAAAAACCAACCTGTGCCAAGCCATCCGCAGCACCCAGGGGCAAGGCCTGATGCCAGATGGCACCAGTCGGTTTTCCATGCTCGATGGTACGCCAATTTTGCACTACATGGGCTGTTCCACCTTCGCCAATCACACGGTTTTGCCAGAGATTGCTTTGGCCAAAGTGCGCCCCGATGCGCCCTTTGACAAGATTTGCTATATCGGCTGCGGTGTGACCACGGGCATTGGCGCGGTGATCAATACGGCCAAGGTCGAGATTGGCAGTACGGCGATTGTCTTTGGTTTGGGCGGTATTGGCTTGAATGTGATCCAAGGTTTGCGATTGGCTGGGGCCGATCAGATTGTTGGTGTGGATCTAAATCCCGGCAAGATTGAGATGGCCCGCCGCTTTGGGATGACTGATTTTGTCAATCCGGCCGAGGTGAGCGGTGATTTGGTCGCCCATTTGGTCGCGCTGACCGGCGGCGGGGCGGATTACACATTTGATGCAACAGGCAATGTTGATGTGATGCGCAGCGCTTTGGAATCGGCCCATAAGGGGTGGGGGGAAAGCGTGATTATTGGGGTGGCGCCTGCTGGAGCTGAAATCAGCACCCGTCCGTTCCAGCTGGTTACGGGCCGCGTTTGGCGCGGCACGGCTTTTGGCGGCGCCCGTGGGCGCACGGATGTGCCAAAGATTGTCGATTGGTACATGGACGGCAAAATTGAGATTGACCCCATGATTACCCACACCATGCCTTTGGAGGATATCAACAAAGGCTTTGATCTGATGCATGCGGGCAAATCCATCCGCGCAGTGGTTGAATTTTAACGCCAGAGCTCGCCGCGCGCCAGGATATGCGCTTTTCGGGCTTTCGCCCGGTGAAATTAGAGCTAATGTGAGGGCGCGCGCTATGCGCCCTTTTCGCATGAAGTGTATCCCTCGATGATTGACGTTCTTCTCAAAACATTGCCCTTTTTCGCCATTGTGGGTCTTGGCTATGGCGCGGCGCGGATGGCGTTCTTTCCTGAAGTGGCTACGGCCTATCTGACGAAATTCGTGTTTTATTTTGCTTTGCCGGCGATGATTATCCGGTTTTCTGCCAATCTATCCTTTGCGGATTTGATCAATATTCCCTTTATATCTGCCTATCTATCCGCCTCACTGCTGATCTATTTGCTGGCCACGGGGGTTGCGATGCTGCGACGACGCAATGTGGCTGAGGCGGCGGTGGAGGCGCAATGTGCCACGATTGGCAATGTGGGTTTTTTGGGCATTCCGATGTTGGCCATGCTGATGGGACCGGAGGCTGTGCTGTGGGTCATGTTGGTGCTGGCCATTGATCAACTGGTGTTTGGCAGTTTGATTGTGATCTTAATTGTCGGCTCGCGCGATGGGCGCATGAGCTTTGGGGTGCTGCGCACGGTCGGACTTGGGTTGATCAAAAATCCGATGATCATGGCGATGATTGTGGGTTTGCTCTGTTCCTCATCGGGGGTCGTCCTGCCCGCCCCCGCGACAGAATTCTTCGACATTTTGGGCGCGGCCGCAACGCCCGGTGCGCTTTTTGCCATCGGCGCCTCTTTGGCCAGCAAATCGGCTGAGCGGCTCTCTGTGGCCAGTTGGCTGGCCTTTTGTAAGTTGATCTTACATCCGGCGGCTGTGGCGATTGCCGCGCTTTTTATCTTTCCGGTTGCCGCCTATCCCGCTGCGGTTTTGATTGCGGCGACGGCTTTGCCTGTGGCGGGCAATATCTTTATTTTGGCGACGCATTATGAGGTGGCGCCGCAGCGGGTCTCGGCGTCAATTTTCCTCTCGACCGTCGCCTCTGTGGTTACGGTGTCTTTGATCATCGCATGGGTCAGCGCCCTGTACAGCTAATCGCCCCTTTTGGCTGTGCTACGGTGTGATCTGGGGGCTTGGCCCTTGCAAACCGGAGCGAATTGAGTTTTCACCAAGTGACATTTGCAAAGGGGTTTTCCATGGAAATCAAATCTGAGAACGCGTGTTTCGGTGGAGCGCAGGGGGTTTATGCCCATGCGTCGGAGGCCTGTGGGGGCGAGATGACCTTCGGTTTGTTTTTGCCCGAAGAGGCCAAGCTCGGCCCGGTGCCTGTGCTGTGGTATCTGTCAGGACTGACCTGCACCCATGAAAATGCCATGACCAAAGCGGGTGCGCAGGCTTGGGCGGCGCAAGAGGGGATTGCCTTGGTTTTTCCAGACACATCCCCGCGCGGCGCCGATGTTGTCGATGATGCGGCCTATGACCTGGGGCAAGGCGCTGGGTTTTATGTCAACGCCATACAGCCGCCATGGGACAGGCATTTTCGCATGTGGGATTACATTGCCGAAGAGCTTCCGGCGCTGCTCGGGCGCGCATTTGCCGTTGATTTGGAACGCCAATCCATCACAGGCCATTCCATGGGCGGGCATGGGGCCTTGACCCTCGCCATGGGCCGGCCGGGGCAATACCGCAGCGTTTCGGCCTTTTCTCCCATTTGCAATCCAATGGGGTCAGATTGGGGGCAAAAGCAGTTCACCAGCTATCTGGGGGATGATCAAAGCCTCTGGAAGCCGCATGACGCCAGCCATCAAATGCAAGAGGTTGGCTTTGATGGGCCGGTGCTGATCGACACAGGCACGCAAGATCAATTTTTGGATCTCCTCAAACCCGAAACCCTGGCCTTTGCCATAGCCAAGCGGCGCCAAGACGGGCATCTGCGGATGCAAAAGGGCTATGATCATTCCTATTTTTTCGTTTCGAGTTTTATGGAAGATCACATCGCTTTCCATGCCGAAGCCCTCTATGCGGAGTGAGCTATGACGCAATATGATTTGGTGATTATTGGCTCGGGCCCCGGAGGGCGCGCGGCGGCGATACAGGCGGGCAAGCTCAAGCGGCGGGTTTTGGTGATCGATCGCAAGGATCGCTTTGGTGGCGTTTCGGTCCACACGGGCACAATCCCCTCCAAAACTCTGCGTGAGACCGTGCTCAACCTCTCGGGATGGCGGGAGAGGAGTTTTTATGGCCGGTCGTATCGCGTGAAAGATGAGATTGGCGCCGATGATCTCAAGATGCGCCTGCACAAGACACTCGATTATGAGGTGGATGTGCTGGAGCATCAATTCAACCGCAATCATGTGGAAACCATGAGCGGTTTGGCCCGGTTCATCAGCCCGAATGAGGTGGAGGTCACCGCCGAAAATGGCGAAGTGACCACGGTTGCCGGTGCGCATTTTCTGATTGCCACCGGCACCTATACCTATCGGCCTGACAACGTGCCATTCAATGGCACCACCATTCTGGACAGCGATGAGTTCTTGGAAATGGCGCAAATTCCGCGATCTTTGATTGTGATCGGTGCCGGGGTGATCGGTGTGGAGTACGCCACGATGTTTTCTGCTCTCGATGTGAAAGTGACTTTGATTGAGCCTCGGGAAACTTTCCTGGACTTTATTGATAAGACGTTGATCCAGGAATTTACGCATGAGATCCGCGAAAACGGTGTTGATCTGAGGCTGGGCTCGGCGGTGGTTAAGATCGAAGATTGCGACAGCCATGTGGAAGTTGCGCTTGAAAATGGCCGTCATGTGCGCGCAGAAATGCTGCTCTTTGCAGCCGGACGCATGGGGGCGACGCAGCGCTTGGGGCTGGACGCCGCTGGGCTCAAGACCGATCACCGCGGACGGTTGAATGTGGATCGTAAGAGCTATCAAACAGATGTGCCGCATATCTATGCGGTGGGGGACGTGATTGGGCACCCGTCGCTGGCCTCAACCAGCTTGCAGCAGGGACGCGTGGCGGCCTGTCATGCGCTGGACACCCCAAGCCTGCCGGAAAGCCCATGGTTTCCTTATGGGATCTATTCCGTGCCGGAAATCTCGACTTGCGGCATGAGCGAAGAGGAGACTCAATCGCGCGGCATTCCCTATGAAGTCGGCATTGCGCGGTTTCGTGAAACCTCGCGCGGGCATATCATGGGGCTGGAGCATGGGATGTTAAAGATGCTGTTTTCGCTCAAAACCCGCCGGGTTTTGGGGGTGCAAATCGTTGGCGAAGGGGCAACCGAGCTGATCCATATCGCGCAAGCGGTGCTGAACCTGAAGGGCACGGTTGATTACTTTGTGCAAAATACCTTCAATTATCCGACATTGGCGGAGGCTTACAAAATCGCTGGGCTGGACGCGTTTAACCGGATGCCCATTCCTGAAGAGTTGAAAGTCAGCAAAGGGCAGAGCTTGTGATTTATGTGGATGCGGATGCCTGCCCGGTCAAGGCTGAGGTGGAGCAGGTGGCCACGCGTCACAAGGTCTCTGTGAAGCTTGTTTGCAATGGTGGTATTCGCCCCTCTGCCAACCCGCTTGTTGAATTGGTGGTTGTGGATGCCGGGCCAGATGTGGCTGATATGTGGATCGCAGAGCGGGCAGGGCCCGGTGATGTTGTGATCACCACAGATATTCCCTTGGCCGCCAAAGTTGTTGAGGCCGGAGCGCAGGTGCTCAAGCCCAATGGTGAGCCATTGACCCAGGCCAATATTGGCAACGCACTGGCCACGCGCGACCTCATGTATGATCTACGCGCCGCTGATCCTTTTCGCCAGGGAGGCGGGAAAGGATTTGCAAAATCTGATCGCTCGCGGTTTCTCAATGCGTTGGACCAGGCCTTGCGGCGCTGAGCGCTTTGGATTTCGACAGGCCTTTCGCGTCATCGGCCGGGTCGTATTTGGATCAGACCTGTAACCAAACCCGGCGTAGCGGTGAGGCATGGGACAGACAAAAACGCCAATCGGTGCGCTTTGGGCGCTTCTCGCTTCTTTGACATTTTCGGTCAATGATATGTTGATCAAATTTCTATCCGACGGTTATGCATTGCATCAAATCGTGTTCACCCGCTCTTTGACGGGCGTCTTGCTGTTGATGATCGTCATTGTTCCCTTAACCGGCGGCTACGGCGCGCTGCGCACTCAAAAGCTTGGGCTGCATCTGATCCGAGCACTTTTTGTGGTGGCGGCCAATCTGTTTTTCTATATGGCGCTGGCGGATTTGCCCCTGGCGATTGTCGTGGCGATCTTTTTTATTGCCCCGTTTCTAATCACGATTTTTTCGGTTATTTTCCTTGGGGAGACCGTGGGTAAATGGCGCTGGTTGGCGGTTGTGGTGGGGCTCATCGGCGTCTTGCTCATCGTGCGGCCGGGCACGGAAGCCTTTACCCTGACAACGATACTGCCCGCCCTGGCGGCGCTGTGCTATGCGGCCTTTCATATTTTAACCCGCAAAATCGGTCAGACCGAGACTTTGATTTCACTGACTTTCTATGTCCCGCTGGTGTTTTTGGCCGTGACCACGGTGATCGGCTTGACCCTTGGGCAGGGTGGTTTTGCAGGTGGTGGGCATCCTTCGGTCGAATTTTTGCTGCGCGCGTGGCAATGGCCCAGTTGGGCGGATTTATCCATCATGGTATTTATCGGCGTCGGGGTCACCGTTGGCGGCGCGGCGATTAGCCAAGCCTATCGGGTGGCAGAGGCGGCGCTTGTGGCGCCTTTTGAATATACAGGCCTAATCTATGCCACGGCATTTGGCTATCTGCTCTTTGCGGAATGGCCGGATTCTTATGAATGGGCCGGGATGAGCCTTGTCTTGATCTCGGGCTTGGTCACAGTCTGGCGCGAGCGGGTGAATGCCCGCCCAAGGGTTGCGCCGCCCAATTCTCCACGTTAGCACTTGTGCAAAGTGAGGAGATCTTATGACCGTAGAGGCCGTTGTTTTTGATATTGGAAATGTGCTGCTGGAATGGCATCCGGAGCGCTATTTTGACCGCACCATCGGCCCTGAACGCCGCAAAGCGATGTTTGCCGATGTAGATCTGCATGCAATGAACGATCGCATTGATTTGGGCGAAGGGTTCAAAGATGTGATCTATGCCACGGCAGAAGCCTACCCCGCTTGGCGCGCGGAAATCCGCGATTGGTACGACAATTGGATAGAGCTGGCAGCACCGCCGATTGATCATTCTGTGCGTTTGCTGCGGGCGCTGAAAATTGCGGGCGTGCCGGTTTTTACTCTGACCAATTTCGGAGTGGAGAGCTTTGCCTATGCGCAAAGCCACTATGATTTTTTGACCGAATTTGATCGTGAATATGTCTCGGGCCGTATGCGGGTCATCAAACCCGATCCGATGATTTATCAGATGTTGGAGCAAGATTGCGGCGTGCCGCCCGAGCGGTTGCTCTTTGCTGATGATCGCGCGGACAATATCGCCATGGCGGCGAGCCGCGGTTGGCAAACCCATCACTTTATCACGCCTCAGGGTTGGGCGGACTGTTTGGTGGCCGCTGGGCTGTTGGCGCCGGAGCAGGCCCAGTGACCCCCGCGATGATTCCGTTTGACGCCGGCCAAGAGCGTCTGGACTGGCTGGATTTGGTCGCCGCTTTGAAGAGGGGGCATCAGGCACCAAAGGCAGAAATTGAGGATCTGTTTTTATATCGCGGATCCGACACGCTCTTGAGCCGCTCCGCTTGGATTGATGGGATGGGTCTTTTGACCAAAACCGCCACGGTTTTCCCGAACAACCCCAAGAGCGGCCAGCCGATGATCGGCGGCGGTGTGATGTTGTTTGATGATGCCACAGGGGCGCTTGCGGCGGTGATTGATTTTCACCTGATCACCAAATGGAAAACCGCCGGCGACAGTTTGATGGCGGCGCTGGCGCTGGCCCCGGCGGGGGCGCGGGAGATATTGATTGTCGGTGCCGGCACGGTTGGGCGCTCTTTGGTGGAGGCCTTTGGCGCCGGATTTCCTGAAGCCCGGTTCAGCATCTGGAACCGGAGCCCCAAGGCGGCGGAGGTTTTTGCGCAAGAGACAGGTGCGCAGGTGGTGCGCGATCTGCAAAGCGCCGTTGCAGCTGCCGATATTATCTTAACCTGCACCATGACCACGGCTCCGATCATTCAGGGGGACTGGCTGCGTCCGGGGCAACATCTTAATATGATTGGTGCTTATAGGCCGGATATGCGTGAAGCGGATGATGCGGCTTTGCAAAAATCTAAGCTCTTCGTTGACAGCTATGACACCACATTGGGGCATATTGGCGAGCTGAAAATTCCCTTAGAGAGCGGCGCAATTGACCGCAGTCATCTGCGGGCAGATTACTATGATCTGGAGGCCTTTGAGGCCGGTCCGGATGACATCACCGTATTCAAAAACGGCGGTGGCGCGCATTTAGACCTGATGACCGCGCGCTATGTTTTGGACCAATGGCCCGCGCCGGCCGGAGCCGCCGCGCTAGACAAGCCCGGCAATGCGCGCGCGGGCCGAGTTTGACCGGGGCTGCCACAGGTCACGATCAATCGCCTCTTGAAGGCGCTGGGCAATCTCACGCAGGGCGGGCGCATTGGCCTCAGCGATGAAGTCTCGGGTGTCGTCATCCTCTAAAAAGGCCGCTTCAACGGCGTCAAAATGGTGGGATTTGACAGCACCGGTGGTTGCGGCGAAGGCAAACATGTAGTCGACGGTTGCGGCAATCTCAAAGGCGCCTTTATAGCCGTGGCGCTTCACCCCATCGATCCATTTGGGATTGAGAACGCGCGACCGGATCACGCGCGCCATCTCATCGTCTAAGCTGCGGATGAGGGGCCGTTCCGGGCGAGAGTGGTCATTGTGGTAAATCGGTCGGGCTTGCCCTTGCAGGCTTTGCACCGCAGCGGCCGCCCCGCCTTCGAATTGGTAGTAATCATCGCTGTCGAGCAGATCATGCTCGCGATTGTCTTGGTTTTGCACAATCGCCTCCACCTGACCTAGCCGCGTTTCGAAACCGCTGCGGTCGCGCGCGCCTTGGCGGCCTTTGCCATAGGCATAGCTTCCCCATTGTAAATAGGCCTCGCCAAAGTCCGCTTGGCTGTCCCAAATGCGCTCATCAATCAATGCCTGTAGTCCCGCGCCGTAGGCACCGGGTTTTGAGCCATAGACCCTGGCGCCAGCCCCATTGGCTTTGGCCGGATTGACCTCCTCAGATTCATCAAGGGCCAAAACCGCCCGCGCGGCGCTGTCCACAAGATCTATCAAACCGGGAAAGGCATCGCGGAAAAATCCAGAAATGCGCAATGTGACATCGACCCTTGGCCGTCCGAGGGTGCTGGCCGGGATCACCTCAAAGCCGGTGACCCTCCGATTGGCGCTGTCCCATTTCGGTTTGACACCCATAAGGGCCAGACATTGCGCAATATCATCACCGCCCGTGCGCATATTGGCCGTGCCCCAAGCCGTGAGCAACAGGGCGCGTGGCCAATCGCCATGGTCTTGTAGGTGTTTGTCAATCAGCAGATTGGCCGATTTCCATCCCAAGGCCCAGGCCGTGGGCGTGGGCACGGCACGGCTGTCCACGGAGTAGAAATTTCGCCCTGTGGGCAACACATCGAGCCGCCCGCGTGTTGGCGCGCCTGAGGGGGCGGGGGGGACGAATTTCCCATCCAGCGCCGTGAGCAATCCCTGCGCCTCCATCGGACCGCAAGCCGCCACGGTGGGAGAGATCGTCTGGCGGATATGATCCATAACCTGCGCCGATTGGGTGCCGGGCGCGTCGCGCGTGCCGTCCATGAGCGCCTGCGCCAAGAGCTCCAGCCGCTCAACCGTATCGCCGGTGGTGCGCCAAATGTCCGCGCTGATATCAGACAGAGGGCCAAGCTTGTCGCCCTGCCAAGCTGCGGCGAGATCACAATCCAACGGGTCGAAACCCAAAGCAAGGTCGCCTGCCATGGCCCGCAGCAAGGAGGCATCCGCGCCCAGCCCAGAGCCGCGGGGAATGCGCGCCAGGGCGATGGTCAGATCACGCAGCTGCACCCCTTCGGGGGTTTGGCCAAAAATATGCAACCCGTCGCGAATTTGCGCCTCTTTCAGCTCGCAGAGATAGGCATCGAGTTTGGCCAGATCTCCGGCTTCATGACCCTCAAAACCGATATCTTTGTCCAAGCCGCTGGTGGCGGTGAGGGTGAGAATCTCGCGTCTGAGGTGTTCAATGCGCCGCGGATCTATTCCGGCAGCTTCATAGTATTCATCCACCAAAGCTTCGAGGTCTCGCAGCGGGCCATAGGTTTCCGCGCGGGTCAGGGGTGGGGTGAGGTGATCGATGATCACCGCCTGCGCGCGCCGCTTGGCCTGGGTGCCTTCGCCGGGATCGTTGACGATGAAAGGGTAGATATGCGGCATGGGTCCCAAAATTGCCTCGGGCAGGCAGCTGGCACTTAGAGCCAAAGCCTTGCCCGGCAGCCATTCAAGATTGCCATGTTTGCCCATATGCACAATCGCTTGGGCTTTTTGGTGATGCCTGATCCAGAAATAGAAGGCCAAATAGTTGTGCGGCGGGATAAGATCGGGGGAATGATAGGTTTCCACCGGATCAATATTGTAACCGCGCGCCGGCTGCAGGCCCAAGGTGATCTTTCCGAAACGCAAAATTGAAAGCTTAAATCCGCCCTCCTTTGGGTCGAAAAACGGATCATTTTCAGCTGCGCCCCAACGCTCTTCAAGCCGCGCGCGCAGCTCATAAGGCAGGGTCTGATAGTGATCCATGTAATCGGCGATTGGCAAGAGCACGCCACCTGTGCGCGTGGCCCGATCGGTCAGCCAATTGGTTGGACCGGCCATGATTTGCGCCATCAATTCGGCGCTTGTCTCGGGCGCATTGCCCACGCCATACCCAGCCTCTTGCAAAAGGGCGAGTGTATGAACCACGGAGGCGGGGGTATCGAGCCCCACCCCATTGGCCAGGCGGCCATCTTTATTGGGGTAATTGGCGAGAATCAGCGCGACTTGGCGTTGCGCCGGTGCGCATCTGCGCAGCTGGGCCCAATTGGCCGCGAGGGCTGCGACAAAGGTGACGCGATCTCCGCGGGCTTTATAGGTCGCAATCGGGCATTCGGTGGCCTCATCGAAAAAGGCCTCGCCCTTAAAGCTGATTGCGCGCGACAGAATGCGGCCATCCACCTCAGGCAGAGCCACATTCATCGCGATGTCACGGGCAGAGAGGCCGTTGGCGCCTTCCTCCCAACTGGCCTCAGTGCTGGCTGCCAGCACGACTTGCAGCACAGGCGCTTGGCGGGCTGAGGCGGCGGTGAGCGGGTTATTGGGGCTGCTGTCCCCATGCGGGTTACCAACGGCAAATGAGGTGCAGTTCAAGATCACCTCGGGTGGGGCCGCTTGGAAGAGTTGATCCAAAGTGGCCACAGAAATCGGATCTTTGAGGGAAGCGACGAAGATCGGCAAGGGGTTCAGCCCGGCCTGCAGCAAGGCTTTGACCATCCGGTTGATTGGGTTGAGCCCAGCCCCCTGCACCAAGGCGCGATAGAAAATCACGGGAACAACGGGTGCATCCTTTGTCCAATGGACGCGCGCGGCAGATAGATCCGAAATGCCAGCCCCCGGCCAATAGACCCCGGCGCGCAGCAGTGGTTCGGCCGCCTGTGGCATGGGGGTTTGCGCAATCATATGCTGGCAATAGCCAAGGAAGTTGACCGCGTTTTTCGGCCCGCCTTCCACCAAATAGGCCCAAAGCGCGTCATAGTCTTCATCGGAGACAGTCGAAAACAAGCGCAGATCAGGGTCAGGTTTGTCATCTCCGGGAAGGGCGGCAAAGGCCACGCCCGCATCGGCCAGTCGCGCGGCATATTGTTCGAAGCCATATTTCCAATAACTCGCCCCGCCAAGCACCCGGGCCACCACCAATTTTGCCCGTGAGGCGCAGGCGTCAATATGCAAATCAACCGACATCGGATGTTGCAAGTGCATCATGCTGGCCAGGCGCAACCCTGGGGGATCTGTCATGTCCGCGCGGGCCGATGATAGGGCGGCCAGCTCCGTATCGGCCGCAGAGATGAACACGACATCCGCGGGGCTTTGACCAAGGTCAACGGGCTCTTGACCTTCATCTACAGATCCGGGGGTGGCGGCCAAAAGATGCATTATGCGGTTCCGTCTTGCTCAAGGCCTGCGAATGGGGCATCAGCAGCGCTGAGGCCTGGGGCCGATGTAAAGGATAGACTATGGATTATAAAGACGCCGGCGCCATTAAGAAAGGCAGCAACAAGCCGCGGCATAGCGAGCATAATGCGAAAGGCAGTCGTAAAAACCCCTTTGGCAAAAGCGAAGGGAAGGCCGAGCTTTTGGCGCGGATGAAAGCGGCTGCGAAAGCCCGTCAAGACGCCTCTTAAACTCATAGGGTTTTGGTCATGAAGATGCTGCTGTCATTGGCGGTGTAATCGCCAAATGGACCGCAGGTTGTAAAACCGTGCCGCGCATAGAGGCGCAGGGCGGCCTGCAGCGAATTTCCGGTTTCAAGCTTTAACGCGCTGAGCCCTTGCTCGAAGGCCAGATCCTGCAGCGCGCGTAAAAGGGCATCGGCCACCCCTTGGCCCCTTGCGCTTGGATCTACGAACATAGATTTGATCTCCCCATAGCCAGGTTTGACGGCCAAGGCGCCGGTGCCAAGCACCTTGTCACCCCGGCGTGCGGTGTGAAAATAGATGTTGGGCGCACAGAGGTCTTCAATGGACAGAAAGCTGTTGTCCTCTGGCGGAAAGAGCGATTGCATAAGCGCGTGACTGGCCTGCAACAATGCGGTGGCCTGCGGTTCTTTGGGATCACTGCGCTCGATCACGATCATGGTTTAGTGCAGCGCAGCGCAGGATCGCAATGCCGCTTCAATTGCAGCATGATCCAAACCTGCCTGGCCGATCACGACCAGGCGCGTGGCGCGCGCGCCATCACCGAAGGGTTGATCAAAATAGGTCTCCACCCGTGGCCCGACCGCTTGCAAAGTCAGACGCATAGGTTTGCCTGAGACAGCCGCGAAGCCTTTGAGCCGCAATATATCATGGGCGCCTATGATCGCGCTGACCTGGTCTGAAAAGGCCTTGGGATCTGTGATCTCGCCCAGGGTCACGACAAAGCTTTCAAAGGCATCGTGGTCATGATCGTGGTGGTGATCATGGTCATGGTCATGGTCATCGTGGTCATCGTCGTGCTCATGATGGTGATGGTGCAGCTCATGGCGGGCCTCAAGATCGCCCTCCGCGCCAATACCCTGTCCCAGCAGCACATCAACCGGCAATTTACCCATGGAGGTTGTCACCACTTGCACGCCGGCGCGCGAGGAGCCGTTGAGAGTATTGACCAAAGCTTGGGCCTCGGCCTCCTCGAGCAGGTCGGTTTTGTTCACCACAATCATATCGGCGCAGGCGATTTGATCTTCGAAAAGCTCCGATAGGGGCGTTTCATGGTCCAGATTTTCATCCAATTGGCGTTGCGCATCAACCGCGGCGACCGAATGGGCAAATCGCCCCTCAGTGACGGCTTTGCCATCGACCACAGTCACAACCCCGTCGACCGTCACCTTTGTCGAAATGCCCGGCCAGTTGAAGGCCCGCACAAGAGGTTGCGGCAGGGCCAGACCGCTGGTCTCTATCACGATATGGTCGGGCTTATCTTCCCGGGCCAATAGCTTTTCCATTGTTGGGATGAAGTCATCGGCGACCGTGCAACAGATGCAGCCATTGGACAGCTCCATCACGTCTTCTTCGCGGCAGGTTTCATCACCGCAGCCCTTCAATATATCGCCATCCACGCCAAGATCGCCAAACTCATTGATGATCAGGGCGATCCTGCGGCCTTGTGCATTTTGCAACATATGGCGGATGAGGGTGGTTTTACCCGCGCCAAGAAAGCCGGTAATGATTGTTGCGGGGATTTTCGAAACCATGTCAGTATTCCTTGTGATCGGGCTTGGAGTGCTTTACGCCGAATAGATGTCAGCCAAAAGGGGCGATTTTGAAAGCTCGTGTGACCATATGTGATACCTGTGCGGAGCCCGGCGGGACGGCGCCCGGCGCCAAATGGGCGATAGCGCTTCGCAAAGCGGCACAGGACTGCGGTTTGGAGGTCGAGATTGTGACCTGCTCTTGTCTCAACATGTGTCAGTCTCCCGTGGCTTTTGCGCTGCAAGGGGCGCAGAAGGCAACCTACCTCTTTTCTGGTGCAGATCCTGCGCAGGATACGCAAGATATGCTGGGCCTGCTCAAGCTATACGCAGATGCGCCGGAGGGCTGGATCACCGAAGCGGAGGCCGCAGGGCGTTTGCGGCTTTGCCTGCAGGGCCGGGTTCCAAGGCTCTAGCCGCCCTCTAAGTTTCCAAACGCGTCAGAGTGGCTGCCACCACATAGCCCAGCATGACCCATCCCGCCGCGGCGGCTCCCAAACTCAGCGTTGCAAATTCGGCAGCCAGCTCAGGAGGTGCCACACCGAAAAACATATCGAGATGTGGCGCGCCCAAAAGCTGCGGGATCGCTATCAAGATCACGCCCGCGAGCGGCAGATAGCTGCGGCCGAAGGCGATCAAACCAAGCCCCGTGGCGCTCGCCAAAATCGTGCTGATCCACCACAGTTGCCGCTGTCCCACTTCAGCCGCGATAGTGCCCGGCAACTCAGGAGGCAGGCCAATCGCCGGCGCCAGTTGCACTGCGATAAAGCCACAGAGCCCCCAGATCAAACCCTGTCGGGCAGAGGTCGTGATACCTTTGAGAGCCGCGAAGCTGATCAGCGCGGCCAGCAACAGCCCGTAGCCTGTGTAGGTCACGATGTTAAAGGCCACTGTCATGGAATGGCGGGTCCAATCACTGCCCAAAGAGGGCGCACCCCGGTCGCTCTGAGGGGATCCGTCCGTGCTAAAATGTACGCGCGCTCCGGTCTCATAGAGCTCACCTTCCAAAAGCACCGGAATCACGAATGTGAACTGAAGCACTGAGGCCAATAGCCCAGCGGCGATGCCGGCGCAGATCGCGCTGACAAACAGGTTTTTCACCATGAGATCAGCTTAATGGCAGGGAAACGCCATGGCATGGCGTCCGTCATGGGCCGCATCATGCAGGGCATTGGCCTGAGCATAGCCGGAGGCCATCAGCAGGGCGAGCCCTGTGATAAAGACCAAAGTGATGCCCGCAGTGGCCGGCATGGAAGCTGCAATTGCTTTGCTTTGAGTTGTCATTTCGTCTCTCCTAATCCTGTCACACCCGACAGGGGGTTATTGGTCTTGCAGGCCGGTCTCCTGGCTGGCGGCATGATGATCTGTCTCCTTCCCGGTTTCCCAGTGGTATATGACAGACCCAAACCGCTTACAGTCGCGGGGGCGGCTTTGGTTTTGGGTCCCGATATGGGTCACCCGCACCAAATTCCCGTTTCAGTTCCGAATGCTTTGCATCCAATGAACACCTTACAGGAACATCTGTGGCTTGCTTGATGGGAGTCGTCAAGATCGTTTGCGACCTCACAGCGCAGAGTATCGGCATTTGTGATTTTGGCCGGGGTTTCATCAGGTGGGTTTTCATTTTGGTTGGACTGTTCCATTGTCGGCGGAAGATTGGAAGAGGTGGGAATGCGTGTAGTCCTTTTGAGTTTTGCGATTGGCATGGGCATTGCTGTGGCGCCTGGAGTTGGGGCAGTGGATTTGCCGCCGCCCCTCAAGGAGGCTGATTTTCGGCCCCTGCGCTTTGAAGAAGCGCAGTTGGGGCAGCTGCTGTTCTATGACCCCTTGCTCTCTGGCAATAAAGAGGTGGCCTGCGCAACCTGTCACCATCCCGCCTTTGGGACGGGAGATGGCCTGTCTTTGTCTTTAGGAGATGGCGGCATGGGGTTGGGCGTGAACCGTGTGGTGGATCCGCAAAACCTGCCTGAGCAACGAGTGCCGCGCAATGCGCAGCCCTTGTTCAACCTCGGCGCCAAGCAAATGACCGTATTGTTTCATGATGGGCGGGTGGAGGTTGACGCAACCCGGCCGTCCGGTCTGCGCACGCCTCTTGAAGAGGAAATGGTCGGCGGCTTTGCTTCGATCATTTCGGCGCAAACCATGTTCCCGGTGCTTTCAGGTGATGAAATGGCGGGGCATTATTCGGAAAATGAAGTTTCCCAAGCCGTGCGGCGCGGCACGCTTACGGGCAAGGATGGGGCCTGGGATTTGATTGCCCAACGGGTGGCCGCCGTGCCGGACTATGCGGCGCGTTTTGGGGCGGTCTATCCTGATTTGGCCGGGCCGCAGGATATTGGTTTTACCGATATATCCAATGCCATTGCCGCTTTTATGGAATTTGAATGGCGCTCAGATACGGCTCCTTTTGATGCGCTATTGGCCGGTGAAGCCAGCTTTTCGGGCGCGCAAGAGCGCGGGCTTGAGCTGTTTTATGGCGCGGCGGGATGTGCGGCCTGTCACAGCGGGCCACTTTTGACCGATTTTGAGTTTCATGCCATGGGTCAACCGCAGCTTGGACCGGGCAAGGCGGCGCGGTTTGAGCGCCATGCGCGGGATGAAGGGCGGTTTCGCGTGACCGGGCGGGAAGCCGATAGATTTGCCTTTCGCACGCCCTCCCTGCGCAATGTCGCGCTGACTGGCCCTTGGGGGCATTCCGGAGCCTATGGGGATCTCGCCAGCTTTGTTGCGGCCCATGCCGATCCGCGCACGGCCCTTGAGAGCTATGACCGCAGCGGGGTCGTCTTGCCAGAGTTTGAAGCGGCCGATTGGCGGATCATGGATGACCCCGCAGAGGTGGCAGCGATCTCAGCCGCGGTTGCCGTGGCGCCCGTGGCGCTTGGGGCGCAAGACGTTGCCGATATCATCGCCTTTTTGAACAGCCTAACCGACCCCGCGATGACCGCTGGCCGGCTCGGAGTGCCCAAAGCCGTGCCAAGCGGCTTGCCAGTGCCGAACCCCTAGAGAAGACCTCTGACAGCGCCATTTCAACACGAAATGAGGGCAGCGCCTGCCGGGGGCAGGCAGGTGCTGCCCGGTGTTGCCGCCGGGCAAAGTGTTTTGGCTTCGCGGTTGGGTTGTCGCGACTGCAATTATCCGGGCCAAACCAC
This sequence comes from Planktomarina temperata RCA23, assembly GCF_000738435.1. Taxonomy (NCBI): domain Bacteria; kingdom Pseudomonadati; phylum Pseudomonadota; class Alphaproteobacteria; order Rhodobacterales; family Paracoccaceae; genus Planktomarina; species Planktomarina temperata. The sequence continues at coordinate 545,974 of NZ_CP003984.1, forward strand.
GTTACTTGCGAATGAGATTTTCGCGGAAGAAATCGACGATTTCATCGTTGATTTCATCAAGAAACAAACTCCTGTCAAATCCGCTTGGATCTTGCGCTGGCTCACCAACTTCGGCGGCAATGCTGTCGGGGAAGGGTGACAGGAATGCATAGTGATGCAAGTTGCCAATCACCTCGTAGCGGTGAGCATCAGGGAGAAGTTTGTGAACATTTTCGGCGTGGTACGGGGCGCGAAGGGCATGATCGGAACCAGCTCTATACAACAGTACGGGCATTTGAACGCGGGACATATCGTTGAACGGCAAGCCAACCGGCGCGGCGGCAACGACAGCATCAATCCGCGGATCAAGCACATCCTCGGTCAAATCTACTTGGGGGATTGAATAAATCAAGCGGCGCGCTCGCAACCACATTGGCAACGGCTCACCGCCCTCTTCGCCAATACAATATTCGGGATCTTTCTCAGCGTTCGAACAATGCCGGGCAATTTTTTCGTACTCGATGCGCCCGCCAGCAACGACAAGAACTGTGAACCCGCCCAAAGAGAACCCGAATGCACCTATTCTCTCGGCATCGACTATTGGGCCAAAGCGACTGTCTGTCAGCACAGCATCTATTGCAGCTGTCAATTCACGAGGTCTGAGAACTGTGATCTCTGGTTGCCCAACCCGCAGAAGATCATCAGGGTGTCGAACCGCTGCAACAACAAAGCCAGCTTTCACCAGGCGACTTGCCAACAGGTGATGGTTCCAATCGTTTCCGCTAAGGCCATGCGAGATCGCAATTAATGGAAAGTGGCCTGACGCAGGCGCGGAATTTCTGGCAACCGAGAGTTCCCATGGTCCGAACCTTGTTTCAGCTTCGCTCTCATGCGTCGGGTAGAAAACCCGAACCGGTGCCTCGATACCTGCAACTTCTGTGGTGATGCGGCGCACGCCGATATTGTATTCTTCTGCCTGAGCAGTGCCACAGGTCAGCACCATCAGGACTGCAACAAGCAAAAACCTCATATCGGCAGCCCCGCCCTGCGCAATGCATCATGCTGCACAGCCAAGCTCTGATCTTCGGTCGATACGCGTGCAAAGCCAATGAGCATGGAAAACCGTCTGAGTATTCAATCTAATGGCCAAAATGTATAGGTTGATTTCCAGATACCGTAAACAGACAAAATTGCCGTGTGAATTCAGTGCCGCCGCCGTATGACAAACCAGCGTTTCTTGAACTGCCCATTCACAAATAAAGACCTCTGCATACCCCAGCCGCCAAGCCAAAACACTGTGCCCGGTGGCAACACCGGGCTGCGCCTGCCTGCCCCCCGGCAGGCGCATTCACCATCTGGGCATGCTGGTACCTATGGTGACTGCTCAAATTCTGCAGGGATTTCACCACCGCTCACAGGCGCCCGCCCAGGCCGGCGCTGCCCTCATTTCATGTTGAAATGGCGTTATGCAGAGGTCTTAAATAATGTCGATTTGACCCCAACGATAGAGAGAAATAGCGAAAAGTTGGTGATGGCCCCTTAGGGGCGGCATCTCATGGCGGTGTTTTGGTTTGGAGCCTTTCAGTTACAGGAAGTTAAGGGGTCAGAGTGACGCTTTGATTGGCCGCTGCATTGTGATGTGTGATGCGCCCGCTGGGCCATGCGACGGTGATCTCGGCCTGGGTCGCAGCGCCAAGGCCGAAATGCAGCGGCCCGGCTTGTCCGCCGGCATGTCCGCCACCGATTATCGTGCGCTGCATATCGCCGTTGACGGTTATACTCGCGCCGATCGCATGGCGATTGCCGCCCGGTTGTAGGAGTGAAACCGCCAGCCAGTGACCGGCATCTGGGGTTTCGTTGCGGTAAATTTCCAATGGCGCGCGGCGGTTCAGCACCACGACATCCAGCCGGCCATCACCATCGAAATCTGCCAGCGCAGCTCCGCGCCCGCGTTCCGTGCTGGCCAAGCCGGCACTTTGGCCCATTTCTCTAAAGGTCCCATCCGCTTGCTGCATCAACAGATTATTGGGATCTTTGATCGCATTGGACGGCATTTGATCCACATTGCCTTTGGAGATGAACAGATCAACCCGCCCGTCATTGTCCATATCCCCAAATTGCGCATGCCAGCCGGTTGAAGGGCGCCCATCATCGCCAAAATAGGGGCGATGCGCATAGGTTCCGATGGAAAACGGAGCACTGGCATAGGTGCCGTCGGGCTGGGCTATTTGCATCAGCTGATCGCCCATGGAGGTGAGCATGACCTCTTCGCGCTGGTCGCCAGTGATATCGCGGCTGGCAATGCCCATGCCCCAGATAGAGATTTTTTCCCAGCCGTCTGGAGCCCCCAGAAACCGGCCTTCTTTGAGATCCCACATTTGCTCATATCCGCCGCGCACATAGTATTGCCGGTCATTTGAGATACGCAGGCGCTGCGCACCGCTGGCATCCTTTGTGGCCAACATGGATAGGCTGCAAAATCCCGGTTCCAGCGGGGTGGAGTGATACCCATCCGCAAGCGGCGTGAGTATTTCATGGCTGTCACAGGCGAAAAACGGACCCTCGGGGTTCTTTAAATCCACATAATTTCCCACGGCCATATGTGGGCGTCCGTCATCCAGCCACCAAGCGCTAAAGGCTGTCGACCATTGATCGGCGGGCAGGAGGGGGAAATCGGGGGTGGCCTGGGCAAAGCTGCAGTCCGGGCCACCCATAAGGATCATGTTTTGCCCAATGCGCAGCACGAAGAGATCCATGAAGCCATCGGCATTGATGTCGATGGGATAGGCACCTGTGGTGGCGCGGATGTCGGGCAAGGGGTGGGCGGTGAAGGTGAAATTGCCTTGATTGACAAATAGGCCGGCCGGCCCGGTGCCGCCAGCGGCGAAAATATCGGGCAGCGCGTCGCCATTGCAGTCCAGGACCGCGACACCGCCGCCGACAAAATGGTTCCACCCCCCCAAATAGCGGTGCTCAGGCAGGCGATGTGAGAGGTCGCGAAACAGCGGCTCGGCCTGTCCAACCCCGGCGAGAAGACACAAGATTACCCAAAGAGATTTCACAGTTTTTGACGCCCTTCGACAATGACAGTGCGGGTCAATTCGGTCAAAGCAAGGGCCGTTGCGCCGCGGGCCCAAACCATATCCCCCCAAGTTTGCACCTCAACCCGCGTCTCATGGCGGCTGTGATAGAGTGCAAGCGCGCGCATTTCGGCCTGCATCTCTTTGGCATTGAGGAAATCATAGCGCATCAATTGGCCTGATAGAATAATCAATTCAGGATCTAAGAGATGGATAATATTTGATAAAGCCACCGCGAGGTAGCGGCCTGCGCGCTTGAAAATGGTGCGAATATGCGGATCACTGCTGGCGGCCTTTTCGTAGAGCGATTTGAGCGCATCGGGCAGGTTATGGGGCTTTTCTGGCGACAATCCAAATACCGTGGAAGCCTCGCGGGCGAGGGCGTAATCGGCCAAATAGGCCTCCAAACATCCGCGCTGACCGCATCGGCACAGCGCGCCATCAAGCTGCACTTTCGTGTGGCCAAGTTCCAACCCCATACCATGGGCACCGCGGAACAATTGGTTGTCGCTGACAAAGCCCATGCCGACGCCATTTTCAACCGTCACCACAACGAAGTTGCTCAAAGCGCGCCCCGCGCCGAACCATAATTCGGCAAGGGTCAAAACATTGGCGTCATTGTCGATGCGCACCGGGGTTTCGAAGTGATCGGCAAAGATCTGGCCCAGCGGTACATCGGCGTTTTGCAGCAGCGGTGACCAGGCGACCATGCCGGATTCGAAATCCACGATCCCAGCAATCCCGACGCCAATGGCGGAAATCGTATCCATGGGGATCTCGGCTGCGGTACAAAGCTGGGTCACTAGATTTTCTGTGTCTTTCAGCAGGTCTTCTGCCGTCTTCTTGTCTGTGTTGCTTCCTAGGGCGGCACTGGCCAGTAGATTTCCGGCCAGATCGGTCAAGACCGCTGTGTGTGTTTCGTCAGAGAGTTTCACGCCGACCACGCGCAGCGCTTCGGGCACCACCTCCAGAGCGACCGGAGGGCGGCCCCGGCTGGTTTCGCGTGCGGCGCCCTCGACCTCACGCAAAAATCCATCTGCGATCAATTCAGCGGTGAGTGCGGTGACCGAGCCCGGGCTGACATCAAGGCTTCGGGCTATGGTTGCACGGGCGACACGGCCACTGGCGCGGACCTGCTCAAAGATCTGCTGGCGCAGCGAGAAAGATTCGCGCGCCGAGGTGCGTAGAATAGGCCCATAGCCGGTGGCCAGCGCAGCTGATTCGATTTCCTCATGAAACCCATCCTCAAACATAAATTCACCCTTTGAACTATAAGCTACCGAATTTCTCCAGCTATGCCGCAAAACCTGTATTTATTTGCGATTGGCACCGCTGATATTTGCCATTTTACACATTTTGTCGGCTAAAAATAGTAAATTTTAATTTGACAACTGAATTAAATCGCGCAGTATGTCCAAGTGGCTCAGATCTGGCGTCTGCTCGATCGGGCTAAATTTTTGGGAGGACTACAATGAATAAGCTAATCATCGCAGCCGCAGTCGCGGCAGCTGGTTTTACAGGGTCCGCTGCTTTGGCAGAGGGCATGTCCATCGGTGTGTCTTGGGCAAGTTTCCAAGAGGAGCGTTGGAAAATCGACGAAGCGGCAATGGTTGCTGCCATTGAAGCGGCTGGCAACACCTATGTTTCCGCAGATGCGGAATCATCTTCCGCCAAACAGTTGACCGACATTGAAGCGCTGATCACACAGGGCGTGGACGCTTTGGTTATCAACGCTTGGGATAAAGACGCAATTGCACCTGCTATTGAAGCTGCTGCAAACGAAGGCATCCCTGTGATCGGCTATGACCGCCTGATTGAAGATGACCGTACATTCTACCTGACATTCGACAATATCGGCGTTGGCCGCATCATTGCGAAATCTGTGCAGGCGGTTCAGCCAAGTGGCAACTATGCGATCATCAAGGGCGATCCGGGCGATCCAAACGCGATGTTCCTGCTGCAAGGTATGATGGAAGTCATCGGCGCCGATGTTGACGCGGGCAAAATCAAAATCGTTGGTGAATCTTTCTCCGATGGATGGAAGCCAGAAAATGCTCAGAAAAACATGGAGCAAATCCTGACAGCCAATGACAACAACGTGGATGCGGTTCTGTCAGAAAATGACGGCATGGCTGGCGGTGTTGTTGCCGCGCTTTCCGCGCAGGGTCTTGTGATCCCAGTGGGCGGTCAAGATGGCGACTTGGCAGCGATCAACCGCGTTGCACGTGGCACGCAGACTGTGTCCGTTTGGAAAGATGCTCGCGATCTGGGCAAAGCGGCCGGTGAGATTGCCTCTGCTCTGGCAGCTGGCACATCCATGGATGCCATCGAGGGCGCGACCAAGTTTACGGGTGGCGAAAAAGGCATTGCAATCAATGCAATCCTTCTCGAACCAACACCTTTGACACGCGACAATCTGAGCGTTGCAATCAATGGTGGTCACATCACCAAAGAGCAGGCCTGCGCCGGTGCTTTGCCTGGTGTTGACGGCTGTAACTAAGCCCTAAGACCTGCGGCGCCGATCCATTGATGGGTCGGCGCCCCTCTTCTTATTCTTTGGCCATTTGATTTGGACATGTTCGAGTAGCTCTGTCAGACTTCGGTCTGCGCGCCCGCTCCTTGTTGATCAGAGTTGAGCCTATAGCCATTTTGGATTCCCCATGACTGATACTTCGACATCAAAGGCCGCAACCAAAAGCCCACAGGGTTTGATTGCGCGCTTTTTGAGCGACACTGAGATAGATACCCGCCTGCTGGGCATGCTGGGCGCGTTGGCACTGATTTGGGGAGGATTTCACCTTTATGGTGTGATCTTCAATAATTTCGGAGCTTTTTTGACGCCGCGCAACCTTTGGAATCTATCGGTTCAAACCTCTTCCATTGGGATCATGGCAACCGGCATGGTGCTGGTGATTGTCACGCGTAACATTGACCTCTCGGTGGGATCGATGATTGGGGTGATTGCAATGTCCATGGGGCTGTTGCAGGTGGAGGTGCTGCCGCATTTTGTCGGGCTTGGTCATTGGTCAATCTGGGTTCTCGCCGTGATTTGTGGCCTGATCGTTGGCACATTGATTGGGGCTCTGCATGGGTGGCTGATCGCCTATCGCGAAATTCCTGCTTTTATTGTGACCCTGGGCGGTTTGATGGTCTGGCGCGGCATGGCGTTTTTATCGGCCGGTGGCCGGACGATCTCGCCCGTGGACAGCAAGTTTGCGCTTCTGGGCGGTGGTCCCTATGGCGCTGTTGGTGCGATGGGCAGTTGGATTGTTGGGATATTGGCCTGTATCGGCGTGGCCTATATCATTTACTCGGGCCGCAAGGCGCGCGTGCTGCACAATTTCCGCCTGCGCCCCCTCTGGGCCGAAGCCTTCTTAGCCCTTGTTGGATGGGCGACCATCATCGGTGCTGTAATGCTGGTTAATTCATACCCCTGGCCCAAGGGCATCGTACGCCAATATGGTGCCAAGATTGGGCAAGACCTAGAGGGCACCTTCATCTCTCACGGCTTTGCCATTCCAGTTTTGATCTTGGTTGCAGTCGGCATTGCCATGACTATTTTGGTCACACGCACGCGGTTTGGTCGCTATGTTTTTGCCATCGGGGGCAACCCGGAGGCCGCCGCTTTGGCGGGGATCGATACCCGTTGGGTGACGCTCAAGGTGTTCTCCTTGATGGGCACATTGACCGCCATTGCAGCAATCATCGCTTCGGCCCGTCTCAATTCCGCAACCAATGCATTGGGCACGCTTGACGAGCTTTATGTGATTGCCGCCGCAGTGATTGGCGGCACCTCACTGGCTGGCGGGGTAGGTAAAATTTACGGTGCGATTTTGGGGGCTTTGGTGATGCAAAGCTTGCAATCGGGCATGGTGCTCATCGGATTTGACAGCGCCATTCAACGGATCGTCGTGGGTGTGGTTCTCGTGCTCGCTGTCTATCTCGATATTCTCTACAATAAACGCGTGAAGTGAGGAGACAGATCATGAGCAATTCAGGCACTCCTTTGGTCGAGTTGAAGGATATCTCGATCGCATTCGGCGGCATCAAAGCGGTGGACCGGGTCAGTGTTGATCTCTATCCGGGTGAAGTCGTGGGGCTTTTGGGCCACAATGGCGCCGGCAAATCAACTTTGATCAAATGCCTCTCTGGCGCCTATAAGGCCGACTCTGGCGATGTCTATATCAATGGCGAGAAAGTGGTGATCAATAACCCCCGTGATGCGCGTGGGCACAATATTGAAACCATCTATCAAACACTGGCCTTGGCCGATAACCTTGATGCGGCGTCCAATCTGTTTTTGGGGCGTGAAATTGTCGGTCCGGGCGGGTTTTTGGACGACAGCAAGATGGAAGCTGAGACGCGCAAAATCATGGGCCGTCTTAATCCGAATTTCACCAAATTCGCCGAGCCCGTGTCCGCCCTGTCTGGCGGTCAGCGTCAATCTGTTGCCATTGCGAGAGCGGTTTATTTTGATGCCAAAATCCTGATTATGGACGAGCCCACGGCGGCGCTTGGCCCGCAAGAAAGTGAAATGGTGGCGGAGCTTATTCAAGAACTGAAAAAGCAAGGCTTGGGAATCTTTCTAATCGAGCATGACATTCACAACGTCATGAAGCTCTGTGACAGGGCCAGCGTGATGAAGAATGGGCAGCTGGTTGGCACGGAGCGTGTTGCGGATGTGACCGAAGATGATATTCTGTCGATGATCATTCTTGGTAAAAATCCGAAAGAGTCCGGTTAGCGAATGTATATTGGTTTAGATCTTGGGACTTCAGGTTTAAAGGGCATCGTCATTGACGATGCCCAAACTATTTGTGCCGAAGCCACGGCGCCCTTACAGGTCACCCGGCCCAAGGCGGGCTGGTCAGAGCAAGCGCCGCAAGACTGGCTTGAGGCCGCAGAGGCGGTTCTGTCGTCCTTGGCCGCGCAGGCCGATTTGAGCGCCGTGCGCGCCATTGGTCTTTCCGCTCACATGCATGGGGCGACGCTGCTGGATGACCAAGATCGGGTGGTGCGCCCCTGTATTTTGTGGAACGACACCCGCGCTGCGGCTGAGGCTGACGTGATGGATCGCAATCCAATCTTTCGCAAGCTGACCGGCAATATCGTCTTCCCGGGCTTTACCGCCCCAAAGCTGGCCTGGGTGCGGCGGTGGGAACCTGAGGTTTTTGCCAAAGTGGCCAAGGTTCTTTTGCCGAAAGATTATCTGCGGCTTTGGTTGTCCGCTGCGCATGTGGCAGAGATGTCTGATGCGGCTGGCACCTCTTGGCTGGATGTGGGCGCGCGGGCTTGGTCCGATGAGCTGCTTGAGGCGACAGGGTTGCAGCGGGCACATATGCCGGATCTTGTAGAGGGCTCCGAGCCCTCCGGCATGCTGCGCCGGGATCTCGCGGCGCGCTGGGGCATGCGGGCCGATGTGGTCATTGCTGGCGGCGGTGGGGACAATGCGGCCAGCGCAATCGGTGTGGGCGTGGTGCGCAGTGGTGAGGCCTTTGTCAGCCTGGGCACCTCGGGCGTCTTATTCGCGGCCAGCGACGCCTATCAACCCGATCCGGCCAGTGCGGTGCATAGTTTTTGCCATGCTGTGCCGCAGACCTGGCACCAAATGGGGGTAATTTTGGCGGCCTCTGATGCTTTGAGTTGGTTTGGCCGCGTGCTGGGCGCGGCGCCAGAGGATATGACCTCCGGGCTTGGACCGCTGCAAGCGCCCTCCGCAACGCTGTTTCTGCCCTATCTGGGCGGGGAGCGCACGCCGCATAATGATGCGGTGATCCGCGCCAGTTTCCTAAACCTTGATCACAGCACGGATCATGTCGCCATGACGCGGGCGGTGATGGAAGGGGTGACTTATGCGGTGCGCGACAGCTTTGATGCGCTGACCTCGACTGGAACAAAGATTGAGCGCTTGCTCGCCGTGGGTGGCGGCTCGAAATCTGACTATTGGGTGCAGGCGATTGCGACCATCTTGGGGCTGCCCATCGAGTTGCCGGTCTCAGGAGATTTTGGCGGTGCCTTTGGCGCGGCGCGGCTGGCTATGATGGCCGCAGGTGCCAAAGTGAGCGATGTGGCCTATGCGCCAAAAATCGCGCGGGTGATTGATCCCGCCCCAGGGCTCACCGATGAGTTCATGGCAGGTCTGAGCGCCTATCGCGCGGCCTATCAGGCCCTGAAAGGGCTTGGCGGATCTGCGGCTGGCTAAGCATTGGGGCCTTTGCGCCCATCTCAAGATGTGCCACTCTTGCCCTATCATGGGTATTAACCTGTCTAAAAAAGGTGTTCGATGACTGATTTCTTCCAAGGAATTCCCCAAATTCAATATGAAGGGCCGCAAACGGACAATGAGTTCGCCTTTCGTCATTACAATCCAGATGAAAGGGTGATGGGCAAAAGCCTCAAAGAGCATTTGCGCTTCGCCGTGGCCTATTGGCATTCCTTCGCTTGGGAGGGCGGCGATCCTTTTGGAGGACGCACCTTTGAGCGCCCTTGGTTCGGCTCACAGATGGCTTTGGCCAAGCTCAAGGCCGATGTGGCCTTTGAGATGTTTGATATTCTTGGCGTACCCTATTTTTGCTTTCATGATGCCGATATGCGCCCAGAGGGGCAGAATTTTGCTGAAAATACCCGCAATCTCGAAGAGATGGTGGATTATTTTGCCCTAAAAATGGAGGCCTCACAAACCCGCTTGCTTTGGGGCACTGCAAATTTGTTTTCTCATCGGCGCTTTATGTCGGGGGCGGCGACAAACCCGGATCCTGATGTTTTTGCCTTTAGCGCTGCCACAATTAAGAGCTGCATGGATGCGACCGCAAAGCTCGGCGGTGAAAACTATGTACTTTGGGGGGGGCGCGAGGGCTATGAGACCTTGCTGAACACGGATTTGGCACGGGAGCGCGCACAGGCTGGGCGTATGCTTCAGATGGCGGTCGAGTATAAACATAAAATCGGCTTTAAAGGCGCTATTTTGATCGAGCCCAAGCCTCAAGAGCCGACAAAGCACCAATATGATTATGATGTCGCCACGGTCTATGGTTTCCTTAAGGACTTCGGTCTGGAGGAGGAAGTTAAAGTCAATATTGAGCAGGGACATGCGATCTTAGCGGGTCATTCCTTTGAGCACGAGCTGGCTCTGGCGCGCGCTTTGGGAATTTTTGGCTCCATTGATATGAACCGAAATGACTATCAATCGGGTTGGGATACGGATCAATTTCCAAACAATGTGCCGGAAACGGCTTTGGCTTACTATGAGGTGCTAAAGGCCGGCGGGTTCACCACCGGTGGCACCAATTTTGATGCGAAGCTGCGGCGGCAATCTCTTGATCCACAGGATTTAATTCTCGCCCATGTGGGGGCGATGGACATTTGCGCGGCGGGGTTAAAGGCGGCTGCGGCCATGCTCGAGGACGGCCGGCTTGAGACAGCGCGCACAGAGCGCTATGCCGGCTGGGACAGTGCGGAGGGTCAAGCGCTTTTGCACAGTGATTTGGAGCAAATTTCTGCGCGGGTGGTGGCCGAAGATATCAATCCAGAGCCAAAATCTGGCCGCCAAGAGCGTTTGGAAAATCTGATGAACCGCTTTTTGTAGGCGCGGGTTAGGATTTGGTGAATAAATCGCGGAACTGATCGCGCAGGGCATTTTTTTGCACCTTGCCCATCGTATTGCGCGGCAGCTGAGGCAAGAGGATTAGTTTTTTGGGAAGTTTGAAACGAGCCAGCTTCTCGGAGATATGGCTTTGTATCGCGTCCAGATCGGGCGTGACGCCTTTTGCGGGCACGAGGAGCGCCAGCACGGTTTCGCCAAAATCCGGGTGGGGAACACCGATCACGGCACTTTCCAGCACGCCCTCTTGCGCATCCAGCACCGTCTCAATTTCTTTGGGGTAGATGTTAAATCCGCCCGAAATAATCAGGTCCTTATTGCGTCCGACAATCTGGACGTAGCCATCGGCATCAATCATGCCCAGATCTCCAGTGATGAAAAACCCATCCTTGCGCAGCTCTTCGGCAGTTTTTTCAGGCATATTCCAATAGCCTTTGAACACATTCGGGCCGCGCACTTCGATCTCGCCGATGTCGCCCTGTGCCACTGTCTCGCCGGTGGTGCTGTCGGTGATTTTCAGCTCTATTCCTGGGAGCGGAAATCCGACCGTGCCCGCGCGGCGCTCGCCCTCATAGGGGTTCGAGGTGCTCATATTGGTTTCTGTCATGCCGTATCGCTCAAGGATGCGATGACCGCTGCGCTCTTCAAACAGCTTATGGGTCTCCGCCAGAAGCGGCGCGCTGCCAGAGATGAAAAGCCGCATATGCTGGGACAGCGCCCTGTCGAAGCGCGGATCATCAAGCAATCTGGTGTAAAAGGTCGGCACGCCCATCATGCAGGTTGCTTGCGGCATCAAAGCGAGGATCGCCTCGAGGTCAAATTTTGGAACAAAGAGGATTTTGCAGCCAGACAATAGGGCAATATTGGTCGCCACAAAGAGCCCATGGGTGTGAAAAATCGGCAGAGCATGCAAGAGCGCATCCGTGGCGCTGAAGGCCCAATGGCGGGTTAGGACCTCGGCATTGGACAGAAGGTTGTTCTGCGTCAGCATTGCGCCTTTTGATCGACCTGTCGTGCCGGACGTGTAGAGGAAGGCGGCCAAATCCTCTGCCTCACGCGGAACGGTTGCAAACTCCATAGGCTGCGCCGCCGCCTTTTGCGCAAAACTGCCTTCTCCCGCGGCATCCATAGTTTCCAGCTGCGCCCCAGTGGCCTGGGCAATCGGGGCTAGGGTTTCTTGAGATTTGGGATCACAAATGACCACCCGCGCGCCGCTGTCCTCCAGGAAATAGGACAGCTCACTGGCGGTATAGGCTGTGTTCAGCGGCAAAAATATCAGGCCGGCTTGTACGCAGGCGGCATAGATGGCCAGGGATTGAGGAGATTTTTCAATCTGTACGGCCACCCGGTCACCAGGGTGCAGGCCAAAACTGTTTAAAACATGGGCATATTGCGCCGCTTGCTGCAAAAATTGGCCATGGGTGAGCGCCGTGCCATCTTGCATCTGCAAAAAGACAGTCGCCTGTCCCGAATGTCGACCGAATAAGGCGTCATAAAGTGGATTGGCCATGTCACTTCCCTGTTATTTTGGTCCTCACTGAGGCGCAAAGCGTGCGCACGGGGGCCGAGGCCACCACTGTTTTATCTTTAACAAATTGTTCGTGATTGTGGGAAATTTTTGCAAGATCGTAAAGGTAATTGACCATGGTTCCATTGGATTGTGCCAAGCGATTGGCCGAGGTGTCCGCACCGGTGTGCACCGCGTGAATGCGCGCACCATTGCCCAGATGAAACCGTGCTACGGGATCATAGGGGCTGCCATCGGCGGTCTTGGCTTCCAGCAAATAATAGGCTGCGAGCGAGGCGCTTTGATTTTCGATGCCCTTGGCCAAATCCGCTTGTTTCAACCAGCGGTTTAGGCTTGGGATCGGCGATAGGGTGACAAATGTGGACAGCCCCGGCAAATCCTGCGCCAAGTCGGCGGCCACTTGTTTGATCAAGGAATTGCCAAAAGAAATGCCGGCCAACCCCGCTTGGCAATTGGAGATGGAATAGAAAACGGCCGTATCTGCATCGCCGGCGCTGATGGCTTCGCGCTCATCTGTCAGCAGGTCTTGGATAGAATTGGGAATGCCTTTGGTCAGCGCAACCTCCACAAAGATCAGCGGTTCATTCGGCATGGATGGGTGGAAAAATCCAAAGCAGCGCCGATCTTCAGGCTTAAGTCTGCGGCGCAAATCATCCCAACTGTCGATGGCATGCACGGCCTCATAGGCAATGATTTTTTCCAAAATATCGGCGGGGCTGCTCCAATTTATTGGGCGTAGCACCAAGAAACCACGGTTAAACCAGGAGGCGAAAAGGTGCTTGAGATCCACATCTAAGGGCCCCAAATCGGGCCGGTCTTTGATGACCTGTAGGAGGTCTTTGCGCAGTTGCACCAATTGCCCCGTTGCACCAGGCACCTGATTGAGCCGCCGGGCCAGCTCTTGGCGTTTTGGCTCGCTGGCGATGGCAAAGCTGCGATAGCTGTCTTTGTTGGGATCGGCTTTATAGGCTTTCAGGGTTTCGATCACCTCTTCGGGATCAATTTCAAGCTCATGGGTCATGAACTCGAAAAAGGCCAATTTTTCATTTGCATTCATCGTCTCATAACGATCGAGAACAGTATGGGCCATGGCCACGCCAGAGACCTCGCCAATACTGCCCAAAAGCGCACGGGCCAGATCGGTGGTGCTGCGCCCCTCAGCCTCTTTGGACAGGAATTTTTGATAGCGGCGTTCAAAAAGCGTCGAGACCAACTCGCTGAAGAAACTCATCGTGCGGGCCCGCGCAGAGGGTTGCGATGCCCGGAAACATCACCACCGCGTTTTGGCAAGCTTTGGGCTGCGCGCGCGGCGGGCAGTGTCAGAACATTTAAGATCATAGCTTTTCCAGACGTATCTTGCCACGCAGAACTCTGGCAGCCTCAAAAACTAGTCCCACGCATCGCGCCCTTGGTCAATAATCTTTCTACAAGATCTCCTGTGTTGGAGGCTTGCTTAGCCTAAGAGCCGCCGCGCGATGACCTGCGCTTGAATTTCCCCTGCGCCTTCGAAGATGTTTAAGATGCGCGCATCACACAGAACACGGCTGATCTTATATTCCAATGCGAACCCGTTGCCGCCATGGATTTGCAGCGCGTTATCTGCGGCCGCCCAGGCGACACGCGCCCCCAGAAGTTTGGCCATGCCCGCCTCTATGTCGCAGCGCCGACCCTCATCTTTTTCGAAGGCACTGAAATAGGTCAATTGCCGCGCCACCGTCAGCTCCACCGCCATCATTGCCAATTTATTGGCCACGCGGGGAAAGGCGATTAGAGATTTGCCAAATTGTTTGCGATCCATGGCGTAACGATAGGCCAGATCAAGCGCCGATTGGGCCACCCCCACCGCCCGCGCGGCTGTCTGAATACGGGCGCTTTCGAAGGTTTCCATCAACTGCTTAAACCCTTTGCCGGTTTGCCCGCCCAAAAGGTTTTCCCCCTTCACCTGAAACCCATCAAAGGCCAGCTCATATTCCTTCATACCGCGATAGCCCAGAACCTCAATCTCACCACCGGTCATGCCGTCACTTGGGAAAGGAACTTCGTCGGTGCCAGGCGTTTTTTCGGCCAGGAACATGGACAGGCCCTTGTAATCTGTGGTGTCTGGATCCGTCCGGGCCAGCAACGTCATGACATGGGTGCGCGTGGCATGGGTGATCCAAGTCTTATTGCCGGTCACGCTCCAATCGTCTCCTGATTTGACGGCGCGGGTGCGCAGGGCGCCAAGATCGGATCCGGTATTTGGCTCGGTGAACACCGCTGTGGGCAGTTTTTCCCCACTGGCCAATGCGGGCAGCCATTTTTCTTTCTGCGCTTCTGTCCCGCCGGCGATAATCAATTCCGCGGCAATTTCGCTCCGCGTGCCGAGCGAGCCAACACCGATATAGCCCCGAGACAATTCTTCGCTGACCACGCACATTGAGGCTTTTGACAGGCCAAACCCACCATATTCCTCCGGGATGGTCAGGCCAAAGACGCCCATTTCGGCCAGCTCATCAATGACCTCCATCGGGATCAGCTCATCTTTTAGGTGCCATTCATGGGCGAAGGGCTCGACCTTTTCGATGGCATAGCGGCGGAATTGTTCGCGGATCATCTCAAGTTCTTCGTCCAGGCCAGAGGCCCCGAGGATCGTATTGGCTTCAAATTCCTGCATGAGGGCCACCAGGCGCAACCGCGCGGCTTGTGTATTGCCGTCCCGTGCCAGCTGGGCCGCAGCGCCGGTTGTCAGCGGAGCGGCCGCCTCAGCGGTCAGGCCCATGTCTTGCAGGCGAATGACTTCGGTCTGGTTCATCGCAATGCCACCGGTCAATTGGCAAAGATATTCGCCAAAAGCGATTTGGTGAATAAGCTGTTCGGTCTCACCGAATTTTTGCTGCGCTTGCAAAGCCTCGGCCCAGCTTTGCATTTGCTCGAGACTTTGCACATAGGTGGCCAGCCACGCAAAGCCATGCGCTGCGGTTTGATGTTCTTCAATCAGCGTGTTTTGGACCCGGCCATCAGCGCTGACCATGTCGCGCAGGCACATGCGTGCAGCCTCGCAGACCGCTTGAGCCGCAGGCAGAGCCTCGGCGGTGAGGGAGAGCAAATTTGGAAGAATTACCGGAGCCGTCATGTTCACATCCTATTTCTGCGATCGCGCGTTTATGCTTAAAGGGAAACCTAGGTTGTTTGCAACCGCAGCACAACTTTCATTCAAAAGAAAATGCTATTTTGAAGTATTATGTCGCAGTCGAATTGCAGTGCGGCGCCCGATGAGTGCCGTTATGCTGCCCATATGACCGATATATTGAGCCTGTATACGCTGGACTTACTTCTTTTGATTGCCGTCACAGCCGTGATTGCCGGGATGGTGAAGGGCATTGTTGGATTTGCCATGCCGATGATCTTTATCACCGGCATGACCATTTTCGTCGCTCCAGATTTGGCCTTGGGCATTTTGATTCTGCCCACACTTGTCACCAATGGTTGGCAGGCGGGCCGACAGGGGTTTTCTGCGGCGCTCAAGTCGCTCTACGATCATCGGTGGTTTTTGGGTCTGGGTTACGGGGTGCTGTTGGCGACCACCCAGCTTGTCCCGCTTTTGTCACAGGATGTGTTCTTTCTCTGCCTTGGGGTTTTGGTTGTGGGATTTGCCAGTTTGATGCTGAGCGGCTGGAAGCCCCAGGGGCGCAGCGGGGCGAGCCTGTCCTTTGCCTGTGCGGTGATTGCTGGCATTGGCGGTGGGATTTCTGGAGTTTGGGGCCCGCCAACGGTGATGTATCTATCCACCCATCAGCTGGAAAAGCAGGCACAGATGCGGGCGCAGGGTGTGATTTATGGCCTTGGTGCCGTGCTGCTGTTATTTGGTCACCTCGGTTCTGGTATCGCAACACCGCAGGCATTGGGCCTCGGCGGCTTTGCGATTGTTCCGGCCTGTTTTGGCATATGGATCGGCTTTCAAATCCAGGATCGTATCAACCAAAATATGTTCCGCATCGCGACCTTGAGCGTTTTAATCTTGGCGGGCCTGAATTTGATCCGCCGCGGGGTGATGTGATCGGCACTCCCGCAGCGAAACGCCCGCAGCGAAATGGTCGAATTTAACCGCCCAAGGCAATCGCACGCACGTCGTCGTCAATATAGGGCAGATACTGCTGGAAGTTTTCGCTGAACATTGCGACAAGCTTTTCGGCCTGTGCGTCATAGGCGTCTTTGTCTTCCCATGTCCGTCTGGGCTCGAGCAAGAGATCTGCCACGCCTGGCACTGAGGTTGGCACTTCAAAGCCAAAATTTGGATCAGTGCGGAATGTGCCATTGGCCAGCGTGCCATCGAGCGCGGCGCTGAGCAACGAGCGGGTGGCGCGGATCGGCATACGGCTGCCTTTTCCATATGCGCCACCTGTCCAACCCGTATTCACCAACCAGCAGGTTGCGCCATGTTTGGCGATTTTCTCGCGCAGGAGGTTGCCATAAACCTCAGGACGGCGCGGCATGAAGGGGGCGCCGAAACAGGTTGAGAAGGTCGGCTGCGGTTCTGTCACCCCGCGCTCTGTCCCGGCCACTTTGGCGGTGAAGCCCGACAAAAAGTGATACATGGCCTGGGCCGGCGTCAACCGCGCAATCGGTGGCAAAACGCCAAAGCTGTCACAGGTCAGCATGATGATATTCTTCGGATGCCCGCCAAGCGCCGTTGGTGAAGCGTTTGAGATGTATTCCAAAGGGTAAGCGCATCGCATATTGGCCGTTAGGCTGTCATCATCGAAATCCAGCTCTTTGGTTTCGGGATCATAGACCATATTCTCAATGACCGTGCCAAATTTCGAGGTGGTGGCGAAGATTTCTGGTTCGGCCTCTGCGCTGAGGTTGATGGTTTTGGCATAGCACCCCCCTTCAAAATTGAAGGTTCCGCGATCAGACCATCCATGCTCATCATCGCCAATCAATACGCGGGAGGGATCCGCTGAAAGTGTGGTTTTACCCGTGCCCGACAATCCAAAGAAAACTGCCGTATCCACGGGGTTTCCAGGGGCATGATTGGCCGAGCAATGCATCGGCATTATGCCTTTTTCAGGCAATAAGTAATTGAGCAGTGAGAAGACAGATTTTTTGTTTTCGCCCGCGTATTCCGTGCCGCCAATCAGGATGATCCGGCGGTCGAAATTCATCGCGATAACCGTTTCAGAGCGGCAATTGTGGCGCTCAGGATTTGCTTGGAAGGAGGGGCAATTGATTACAGTCCAATCGGCTGTAAATTCTTCCAGCTCCTCCGCATCAGGCCGGCGCAACATATGGCGAATAAACAGCCCATGCCAGGCCAGCTCTGTCACCATGCGCACATCGAGGCGGTTGGCGGGATCTGCGCCGCCAAAGAGGTCTTGTACAAAATAATCGCGCCCCTGCATATGAGCGATCATATCCTCAAAGAGGGCCTCAAAACCCGCCTCTGACATTTCGGCATTGTTTTCCCACCAAATGCTATCAGCCACAGAGGCAGTTTTGACCACATGTTTGTCTTTTGGAGATCGGCCCGTGAATTTGCCAGTGGAGACCAAGAAGGCGCCGCCCTTACCAAGCTCGCCTTCTTTGCGTGCCAAAGCCTGTTCGATGAGCGTGGGTTCCAGCAGGTTATAATAGACAGTCCCCAGCCCAGTGATGCCTTGATCTTCGAGGGTGAATTGGGGGTTTACGCGTCCATTGGTCATGCCATTGCTCCTGAGGCTTGCATAGTACACCCTGCCTTTAACATGCCATGGTGGACCATCAACAGTATCGGCCGGGGTCGTTAGCGCAATCAGTGGCAGTTTGGCGCAATAAATTTTCTGACGATGGCAAAATTAACGTCATGGAAGCGAATTGCCGATCATAGTGCTGCGAGTTTGAGGCTGATTCGTAGTTACATGTTGCACAGATCGGCAAAACTAAAGAAAGTGGTGGCAGATATCAGTGTTAAAATGTTGAGCCGATCAGAGGACGATACCCATGCCAAGAATAGTTCTTGTCGATGATGATCGCAGTCACATGATGTCTCTCTCCATGATGCTTGAAGCGGAAGGGTTTGAAGTTGAATGCCATTCCGATGGGCTTGCCGCTTGGGAGTCTTTGTCAAAGTCCTTGCCCGATATTTTGGTGCTGGACGTCAAGCTTCCAGGCCTCGATGGCATGGATGTGGTGCAGCGGCTGAGGCATGTGTCGAACATCCCCGTGATGTTTTGCACCACAAAAGAGGATGAGATTGACGAAGTGTTGGGCCTGCGCATGGGGGCCGATGATTATGTGAAAAAACCAAGTTCACCAAGGGTCTTGCTCGAACGTATCCGCGCGCTTTTGCGACGATGGGACGTGCTGGGGGGCGATCAAGCTTTAGAGGCGGACGAGACGACCATCATGGTGCGTGGTCCTTTGTCGATGGACCCGATGCGCCACGGGGTGACTTGGCGCGGCATGGCCGTTGCGTTGACCGTGACGGAATTTGCTTTGCTGAAGACGCTGGCGGTCAGGCCGGGCTTTGTCAAAAGCCGCGATCAACTGATGGATGTGGCCTATGATGATCAGGTCTATGTCGATGACCGAACAATAGACAGCCATATCAAACGGCTGCGAAAAAAGATGCGACGGGTAGACGGAGACTTTGATGCAATTGAAACACTCTATGGTATCGGTTACCGATATAATGAAGCCTAAGCCCCAATCTTTGCCCATATTTTTGTGCGGTTTGGATGGTCGCAATGAATGATCTCATCGTCTACCGCCGAAACCGATGGTTTATGGGGCTTCTCCTATCGCCCATGACCCGCCGGATCACATTTTTCCATCTGCTGGTGCTTTTGCTGCCAGCCGTGGGCGCGTTTTGGCTGCTGCAGCTCCACCCTGACGACCGCGATGTCAAACGGGCGCAATTGACTTCTGAGGTGCTTTTGCTTGCGCAGGTGGTTGAGGGGCGATTGCCGCATCGCGTGCCGGTGGATTTTGTGCAAGGTGACGGGGTGGATCTTGACGGGCTGTTTGACAAGCTCACCTTGCCTGCCGGTGCTGAGGTGATCGCCTTCGGCCCGCTGGGGGAACAGCGAAGCCTCACGCCAGGAAACAGCCTTAAGGCGCAACCTGCCATGGCCCTCCCCCGCGCCTGGCCCGTCTGGCTTGGACCGTCGTCACCTGTACTGTTGGATCATTTGGCGGAAATTTATCGGCAAATCTCTCCGCAGGTGACCAAGGCGCTGGATCGGTCGGACGGGGTGGCGTCGATGATTGCGGCGGTGCGAAATGGCCCAGGGTTCCCGCGACATATCCAGAGTCAAAGCAGCGAGTCCGAGATCTGGGTGGCGGTACCGATCCTGCATCGTCAGGAGATGGTGGGTGGCATTGTTCTTGGATATCCAGGCAAGGCTGGCGATCCGGCGGGGCGGAAGATGGTTCTGGAATTGGCCTTGCGCTTGCTTTTAACAGCCGTGGCTCTTGCGATTGTTCTTTCGGTGGTGAGCGCTTGGGTGATGTTCGGACCGGTCAACCGCATGGCGGACTCTGTGGAGCGGTTTTCTAATCAGCTGCGCCACGGTGTTGCCGCCAAAAATATCACAGCGCCTAATTTGCCGCAGCGCAGAGACAGTATTGGTCGTCTGTCCGAGGCGCTGCACCATACAATCGGCGCGCTTTTCATACGCATTAGAGAGGCAGAGGCCGCTGTCGCAGAGGTGACGGGCGAAATCAACAACCCGATGGCCTCGATGAAATCCGCGATCAAAGCTCTGCGTCTTCAAAAGGACCCTTCGGCATCGGCAAAACTGTTGGATGTGATTGACAATGATTTGCTGCGATTGGAGCGGGTGACCGCTCCGCTCACCCAGGCGGCGGCGCCTGCACCGGCAGTTGCCAAAGAGGTGCCAAGGCCCAAGATGGGCAAGAAGGAAAGGTTTGAACTGATTTCACTGATTACGTCCCGGGTGGCGGCGCTGCGCCCCTCCGCGGTTACTCGCGGTCTTGTCTTGACGCAATCGACACCAAAAGTGCCTGTGATCATTGAGGGCCTGCCCACGAGTGTGGGCTCGATCCTGTCGGCTTTTCTGTCGAATGCCATTCAAAGATGCGCCTGGGGGGACGAGATTCGGATCTGGACGCGGATTCAAGATGGCATGGTTTTGGTCGTGGTCGAAGACACAGGCCCACCGTTGCCGGAGGGTTTGAGCCAAACCCTATTTGGGACCGGAAACTTGCCCACATTGGGCGATCAGGGCGTGGCCGAGTTTACTGCGGGTCTTGCGGAGGCGGCACAGATCGTTGCGGCCCATTCAGGGGTCATTCGCGCAGAACCGGTTCAGCCTGCTGGCGCGGGGCAGGCGTTTGGGGCGCGCTTTTTGTTTGGCCTGCCGGTGTGATGTCATGAGCTTTGAGGCTTGGAGAAATTACAGCAATGACGATGAGGCGTTGCTGTTGCATGGCTCCGCCGTGTCGGTCGGCGGGAGCGGGTTGTTGATATTAGGTCCTTCAGGCGCCGGCAAATCCAGCCTCGCGATTGAAATGCTGGCGCTTGGGGCGCAGTTGGTTTCAGATGATCGCGTCTGGCTGCGCGCTTCGCAAAATGGGTTGCTCCTTCAGGCGCCTGACGCCATCGCAGGGCGTATCGAGGCGCGCGGTCTTGGCCTTATATCCTGCGCGCATAGGTCCGAGGCGTCCCTAAAATTCTGCATAGATCTGTCACAATATAGTGATCGCCGCTTGCCTTTTGTTCAAGAAGTCACAAGATTGGGTCATACAGTTTCGGTTATTCCCGGTGGGCCGGACGTGCCGCGGGCTGCGGCGCTCCTGCTTTTGCTTCAAAATGGATTTGCAGCCTATGACTGACAAAACGCAACCGGTGCATGTTGTGCTCGTGACCGGCCCATCTGGGGCCGGGCGAACCACTGCGATCAATGCTTTGGAAGATGCGGGCTTTGAATCTATTGATAATATGCCTTTGAGCCTTGCACCGAGGTTGTTCGAACAGCCGGGCTTAAGTCGGCCAATGGCTCTAGGCCTTGATACCCGAAATCGCGATTTCTCGACCGCGCAAATGATGGATACAATTGCGACATTGTCTGCCAATCCGTCTTTGACTCTTGAGGTCCTGTATTTGGATTGTTCGGAGGATGTTCTGATCCGCCGCTTCTCCGAAACGCGACGTCGGCACCATCTGTCGCCAGATGGCGCGGCGCTTGCGGGGATACAGCTGGATTTGGATTTGATGCAGCCGGCGCGGGTCAGGGCCAATGTTTTGATCGATACCACCCAATTGTCGCCCCATGACCTGCGCGCGGAGGTCACCCGTTATTTTGCTCCGGACAAAGTCAATCCAATGGCGATTTCTGTGCAGTCCTTCTCGTATAAACGTGGCACACCGCGGGGCATTGATATGATGTTTGATTGTCGCTTCCTGCGCAATCCTTATTGGGATGAGACTCTCAGAGCAGAAGATGGACGAAACCCGAAGGTGCAGGCCTATGTGGCCGAGGATAGTAATTTTCCGGCTTTCAAGCAAAAAGTGCTCGATTTGATCGATCTTGTGATCCCAGCCCATGTGGCGGAGGGGCGGTCGCATCTGGCCATTGGCTTTGGCTGTACGGGCGGCAAACATCGATCCGTCACAATGGTCGAAATGTTACAGAAAGAATTGCAATTGCGCGGCTGGCATGTGAGCATACGGCATAGAGAGCTGCTGGAACAGGCGGCTCCGTCGGACACTTCAGACTCTAAGGTTTTGAGCAGTTGATAGGTATCGTTATCGTAGCGCATGGCGGGCTGGCCACCGAATATAAGGCGGCGGTGGAGCATGTTGTGGGCGCTCAACGGGGCATTGCGGCCGTTGCCATCAGCGCAGATTGTGACCGTGAAGCCAAGCGGATTGAAATTTGCCAAGCGGCAGATGGGGTGGATATTGGCGGCGGCGTGGTGATTGTGACCGATATGTTTGGCGGCTCGCCATCCAATCTATCACTTTCTGCCTGTAATTGTGCCAATCGCCGGGTGCTCTATGGCGCCAATCTGCCCCTTCTGGTCAAACTCGCCAAATCTCGCAGTCAGACCGTGCCAGAGGCGATTTCGCGGGCCATAGATGCGGGGCGAAAATACATGGATTGCCTTCCCGAGACTCAATAGGACGAAAACGTGCAGCAAATATTGAATATTATTAACGAAAAAGGCCTCCACGCGCGGGCCTCAGCGAAATTTGTGGAAACGGTTGAGCAGTTTGATGCGGGCGCTGTTGTGCGCAAAGATGGGCTTTCTGCTGAAGGGGACAGCATCATGGGATTGTTGATGCTGGCTGCGGCCAATGGCACCTCCATCGAGGTTGAAACCCGCGGCGCGGAGGCAGTGGCCTTGGCCGAGGCTTTGCGCGATTTGGTGGCCAATCGTTTTGGGGAAGCCGCCTAGGCCGGATCTTGGTATCGCAAATGACAAAGGCCCGCCATTGCGACGGGCCCTTGCTGCATCTGATAATAGTTGCGTTCTGGCTTAGGCCAGTTTCTCTGTCAGTTGCGGCACGACATCAAACAAATCACCCACGAGACCGAAATCCGCCACTTGGAAGATAGGTGCCTCTTCATCCTTGTTGATCGCAACGATGACTTTGGAGTCCTTCATGCCAGCCAAATGTTGAATGGCACCAGAAATGCCAACCGCAACATAGAGATCCGGTGCCACAACCTTTCCAGTTTGCCCGACTTGCCAGTCATTCGGAGCATAGCCAGAATCGACCGCGGCGCGGGAGGCCCCCACTGCGGCGCCCAATGTGTCGGCCAAATTTTCGATGATCTTGAAGTCTTCCTGCGAGCCAACTCCACGGCCACCAGAGACCACAACGCCCGCTGAGGTGAGTTCAGGGCGGTCGCTTTCGGCAACCTTGTCTTCCACCCAAGAGGACAAGCCAGGATCGCCGGCGGCATCAATGCTGGTGACCGAGGCTGCGCCGCCTTCACCGGTTGCATCGAAGGTAGAGGTGCGGATCGTGGCGACTTTGGTGGCATCGGTGGATTTCACCGTTTGGATCGCATTGCCCGCATAGATCGGACGCTCGAATGTCTCTGCGTCAATAACCGCTGTCACTTCGGATATGACCATAACATCCAAAAGCGCCGCAACACGCGGCAGAATATTCTTAGAGGCCGAGGTGGAAGGCGCGACAATGTGGCTGTAATCGCCGGCGAGCGATACAATCAAAGCGGCGACCGGTTCAGCAAGGTCGTGGCCGTAGGCGTCATTTTGCGCGCAAAGCACTTTGGACACGCCTTCGAGCTTCGCGGCCGCTTCAGCTGCGGATGAGCATCCGGATCCGACGCACAGAACGGTCACGTCGCCCATTTGCCTTGCAGCGGTGAGCGCTTTTGCAGTTGAATCAACGGATAATTCGCCGCCGTTCACTTCAGCAATCAGGAGTACAGCCATTATACAGCCCCCACTTCTTTAAGTTTCTCGACCAGCTCATCGACAGAGCCTACTTTGATGCCCGCCGCTCTTGCTTCAGGTTCGCCGGTGGAGACAATGGTCAGGCGCGGCGCGATATCAACGCCTAGATCCGCGGGTGTTTTCTCATCCATCGGCTTTTTCTTCGCCTTCATGATGTTGGGCAATGAGGCGTAGCGTGGTTCATTGAGACGCAGGTCCACAGTGACAATGGTCGGCATGGAGACTTTGATCGTCTGCAAGCCGCCGTCCACTTCGCGGGTGACCAAAGCGCTGTCCCCTTGGATATCGAGTTCGGAAACGAAAGTCGCCTGTGACCAACCGGTCAGAGCAGCCAGCATTTGGCCCGTGGCGTTCATATCATTATCGATCGCCTGCTTGCCGGCCAACACGATACCGGGCTGCTCTTCGTCGATGACAGCCTTTAGGATTTTTGCAACCGCCAGAGGTTCAATGTCGGTGTGCACATCTTCGGTTGCGACAACCAAGATTGCGCGATCCGCACCCATAGCCAGGGCCGTGCGCAGGGTTTCTTGGTTTTGTTTCACACCGATGGAAACTGCGACCACTTCATCGGCCTGCCCTGCCTCTTTTAAGCGGATTGCTTGTTCGACAGCAATTTCGTCGAAAGGGTTCATCGACATTTTTACATTGGCCAAATCGACGCCGCTGCCATCCGCTTTTACACGGACTTTCACGTTATAATCGATTACACGTTTGACCGGCACTAAGACCTTCATGGTGTATATCTCCGTACATAGGTGAGCCGCAGGCGACTCTCAGTTCACAGTTGCCGCAGTGTTACCTGCGTTTTTCTTTGGGAAACAGGGGGAAATCGACATTTCGGCGCATTGCCGCGGCCAAATTGTGATTGGTTGTTTCCAAAGTGTTACACTCGGTCAGCTTCTTTCCTTAACGATTGGCGCCGGGAACCCAAAGAATATCGGCACGCCCATCATCATTTGCGATGCGCCCGGCGACGAAAAACCAATCTGAAAGGCGATTGAGATATTGCAAGGCTGAGGCATTGATCGCCTCTTGCCCGGCCAATTCAACGGTCATCCGTTCTGCGCGGCGTGAGACGGTTCGGCACAGGTGCAGCTGTGCTGCAAGCGCTGAGCCACCGGGAAGAATGAAAGAGCGCAGCGGCTCCAAAGCGTCATTCATCACGTCGATTTCTGCTTCCAGGCGCGCCACCTGGGCCTCGCTCATGCGCAGTGGTTGATATTCTGCCTGAGCGTCTTTTTCCATATCTGGCCGGCAGAGATCTGCGCCAAGATCGAACAGGTCGTTTTGTATGGCGGCCAATTGCGCATCCATGTCACCCGTCGCATGTTGCCGTGCCAGGCCAACCGTGGCGTTGGTTTCGTCCACTGTGCCATAAGCGTTGACCCGCAAGGCATGTTTTTCAACGCGCGTGCCATTGCCAAGCGCGGTGGTGCCGGCGTCTCCGGTTTTTGTGTAGATTTTATTAAGCACAACCATGGTTAGCCCTTTCCAAAGAAGACAGCGAGGAGAATCAAAACAACGGCGACGAATTGGGCCGCAATTCGGTAGCGCATGAGGCGGTTGGAATGTTTGCGGGCAAACTCGCCGCCCTTAGCGAAACTGCCAATACCCAAAGCCAAAATGGCCAGAACAACAACGCAGGCGAGCGTGGCGATGATAAAAAGTGGATCGTTGCCCATTGAGCACCTCCTAATGGTTAGGCTTCACTTAGGGGAATTTCTGTCAAAGACCAATCCCATGCGACATTACATCCGCACCAAAAGCCAATCGAGCGCACGGGTCGGCAAGATGCGGCGCAAGAACCCCATGACATAGGTCGGCGTCGTGACATAGTAGCGCGGCTTTGGGTTGGCGCTGTTCAAGGCCTTCACGACCTTTGCTGTGACAGCTGAGGCGGGCAGCTCAAAGGCGTCGGGGCCTTCAGGCGGGTTATAGAGCCGCTTGATCAACCCATGCTCATATTGCGCTCTGCGTGGGGAGTTTTTCCAATCAATCCATTTCTCAAAATGCGGAATGGAGTTCTCACGAATCTTTGTGCCTATGGGGCCGGGCTCAATCAAGATGACCTTGATCCCGGTGCCTCGCATCTCAATGCGCAGAGTGTCGCTCAAGCCTTCGAGGGCGAATTTGGTTGAGTTATATGCGCCGCGAAAACGCAGGGTGATGAATCCCAAAATCGAGGAGCAATTGAGAATGCGCCCATGGCCTTGCGCCCGCATAATCGGCAGGACCTGTCGAATGACCTCATGATAGCCAAAAACATTGGTTTCATAAATGGCGCGCAGCGCGTCGGTGGGTAAATCCTCGACCGCGCCGGGCACCGCAAAGGCCCCATTGTTAAATACCGCATCAAGCGTGCCGCCGGTGGCTTGCGTCACCTGCTCAATCGTATCACGAATTGAGGCGGCATCCGCGTGATCTAGGCGGGGTGAGGTGAGACCCATGGCTTCAAGCCGGTCACAATCGGCCTGCTTGCGGCAACTGGCAAAGACTTTCCAGCCCATCGCATGCAGGGTTTCGGCACAGTCCAAACCGATGCCTGAAGAACACCCCGTGATGAGTATTGATTTTTGCATAAACGCCCCCGTTGGCCCCTTGTGTTTCAGCGCCCACTTGCCTGCATTCCAGCAGGCGGGTCAACGGTTGATTGGGGTATCAGGGCTCCGGCGCATTGGTTTTGAGCGCGCGAGGAGATTTTCGCGCGGATCGCGGCTGAGTAGGGCTAGACCTGCAAGTTTTCGACAGATACACCCAACCCATGTCAGAACAGATGAACGATACCGCGCCCATTCCAAGTGAAACGACTGAACCGCTCCGCCGGGCCATTGGCGAGCGTTATCTCACCTATGCGCTTTCGACGATCATGCACCGCGCTTTGCCTGATGCACGAGATGGTTTGAAACCGGTTCACCGCCGCATTCTTTATGCAATGCGCGAACTGAAGCTGACTGCCAACGGCGGATTTCGCAAATCTGCGAAGATTTCCGGCGATGTGATGGGCAATTATCATCCCCATGGGGATGCGGCGATCTATGATGCCATGGCCCGCTTGGCGCAGGATTTCAACGTGCGCTATCCGCTGGTGGATGGTCAGGGCAATTTTGGCAATATCGACGGCGACAATCCCGCCGCGAGCCGATACACTGAGGCGCGGATGACCATTGTCGCCGAGGCGCTTTTGGAGGGCCTGTCGGAAAATGCAGTGGATTTCCGGGAAAACTACGACGGCACGCTCACCGAGCCCGTGGTTCTGCCCGCAACCTTTCCCAATCTTTTGGCCAATGGCAGCAGCGGGATCGCCGTGGGCATGGCCACCAATATCCCGCCGCATAACATCTCGGAGCTGATCGATGCCTGTCTGCATTTGATCAAAAGCCCCGATGCCCGTGACGATACATTGTTGCAATATGTGCCCGGTCCCGATTTTCCGACGGGCGGTATTTTGGTCGAGCCACCAGAAAATATCGCGCAGGCCTATCGCACGGGGCGCGGTTCTTTTCGGTTGCGCTGCAAATGGGAGGTTGAGGATCTTGGCCGCGGGCTTTGGCAAATTGTGGTCACGGAAATTCCCTATCAGGTGCAAAAATCAAAGCTGATTGAGAAATTGGCTGAGGTTATCCAAACCAAAAAAGTACCCATCCTGGGCGATGTGCGCGATGAATCGGCAGAAGATCTACGGATTGTATTGGAGCCGCGCAGCAAGAATGTCGGACCGGAATTGCTGATGAATATGCTCTATCGAAACAGCGATCTTGAGCTGCGGTTCAGTCTGAATATGAACGTGCTGATTGACGGGCTCACCCCAAAGGTCTGCAGTATGAAAGAGGTGTTGCGCGCCTTTCTCGACCACCGGCAAGAGGTTCTGGTGCGGCGCTCTGAGCATCGTTTGGCGAAAATCGATCACCGCCTGGAGGTCTTGGAGGGCTTTATTCTAGCGTTCCTCAATCTCGATCGGGTGATTGATATCATCCGCTACGATGAGGAGCCAAAAACCGCGCTGATGTTTGAAGACTGGGGCCGGGATCATCCGCGGGCTATGTCCGAAAGCGATTATATCGGCCCGCTGAGCTATCGCAAGGCGGTGGAGGGGCAAGAGGAGCTGTCGGAAGTTCAGGCGGAGGCTATTTTGAATATGCGCCTGCGCAGCTTGCGGCGTTTGGAAGAGATGGAATTGCGCCGTGAGCGCGATGCTTTGCAACAAGAGCGGGCCACTTTGGACGATTTGATTGCGGATGAAGGTCTGCAATGGGCGAAAATCAGCGAGCAATTGCGCGCCACGCGCAAGGCCTTTGGCAAAGACTATGCCGGCGGCGCCCGCCGCACGGCCTTTGCCATTGCGGGCGAGGTCGAAGAGGTGCCGCTTGAGGCCATGATTGAGCGTGAACCGGTGACGGTTGTTTGCTCAAAAATGGGATGGATAAGGGCTATGTCTGGGCATGTGGCCTTGGACAAGCCGCTGAAATACAAAGATGGTGATGAGGGCCGTTTTGTCTTCCATGCGCAAACCACAGATAAGCTGATCGTTTTTGGCAGCAACGGGCGTTTCTATACGCTGGTGGCGGACAATCTGCCGGGCGGGCGCGGCATGGGCGAGCCTCTGCGCTTGATGGTGGATCTGCCCAATGATGTCGAAATTGTCGATTTCTTCATCCATGATCCGTCGGTGAAGCGCTTGGTGGCCTCAACGGCCGGTGACGGGTTTGTGGTGCCTGAAACCGAGATCGTCGCACAGACGCGCAGCGGTCGGCAGGTGCTCAACGTCAAGGGAGATGTGAAGGCACTCCTGTCTTGTCCTGTGGTGGGAGATTATGTGGCCTGTGTCGGTGAAAACCGCAAGGTTTTGATTTTTGGCGTCGATGAGCTGCCGGAAATGGGCCGAGGCAAAGGGGTGCGCTTGCAAAAATATAAAGACGGCGGCCTGTCCGATGCCACGACGTTTACCCGCGAAGAGGGGTTGTCTTGGAAAGATCCCGCCGGGCGAAAACGCGTCGTTGAGGCTGCGGAACTGGCCGAATGGATGGGCAAACGCGCCAGTGCTGGCCGCATGGCGCCACGCGGATTTCCGCGTGACAATTGCTTTACGAAGTGATTACGCTGCATAATATTGCCATGTAATTGCAGGATTAAATTTATGACGGACACATCGACTTTGCAAGGCGAGGGCGCGACTTCCGCCCCCACGCATCTTTACGGCGTTTTTTTTATCTGAAAATTCCAAACTTTTTTGGCTTGTCACTTGGACGGGCGCTTTGACCATTGTGACCTTGGGCATCTACCGATTTTGGGCCCGCACACGCCTGCGCCGGTATATCTGGTCGTCGATTAGACCGGGGGGGGATTCCTTTGAATATACCGGCACAGGGCTGGAAAAATTCCTGGGCTTTCTGATCGCCCTGGTCGTTCTCGCAGTTTATTTAGGCCTGTTGCAGGTTGTGTTAAGTTTCATAGGATTTAGTCTTTGGGGCGCGATCACCTCGGAGCCCCGCGGCCCTATGGATGTGGTGACGCAGCTTGGGGCAACTTATGTGACCGGTCTCGCTGTGCTGCCTTTGATCTTTTTCGCGCAATACCGCGCGCGGCGCTACATGCTGTCGCGCACCCGCTGGCGGGGCCTGCGATTTGCAATGGATGCCGCGGCCGTGGGATATGCGTGGCGCGCGCTGCTCTATTTTGGACTGTCTATTGTGACCCTCGGCGCGCTCATGCCCCTGACGACATTTCGTCTGGAAAAATACATGACCGATCGTATGTGGTATGGTGATGCGAGTTTTGAGCAGGAGGGGCAGTGGACGGCGCTCTATGGGGCAATGAAGCATCTGTTTATCGCTGTGGGTTTGTTGCTGCCGGCTGGCGTCATCATCTACTGGGGGCTATTCTTGGGTTTTCTATTCTTGGGGTTTCTCTCCATTTTATCCTTTGCTGGCTGTATTTGGCTGCTCTTTGGATTTATCTACTACCAAGTGGAAAGTTTCAAATATCTAACCGCCCAAAAAGTCCTGGACGGCCAGGTGCGCTTCACCTCTCAAGCGTCCTGTGAGCGGGTGATTGGCATTTTCGTACAGGGCATTATTCTTATTACGATTTTGACTATTGTCTTGATCTTGATTTTTGTCGCTTTGTATTTTGTTTTCTCGGCGTTGGGCAGCAATGGCATGCCTGGCGGCGGCGCTGGGGCGGAAATCTTTGGAGGCAGCGGCCTGCTTTGGGCTCTTCTGGTTGTCATCTTGGGTTCTTTGGCGTGCTTTGAGCTTATTGGCGCGCTTGCGACCGTGTTTATCTCAGCGCCCATTCTTGGCCATATCGTTGACACGCTGCGGGTAGAGAATTCAGGACAGCTCGAACAGATACGTCAGCGCGCGGGGGATCTCATGGATGACGCGGATGGTTTCGCCGATGCGTTGGATGTTGGCGGGGCCTTCTAAGGTGGCCTTCGCATGGGTGGATGCGCGATATTTTGATGGGCTCTCAGCGCAGCGGCGGCAGGTTTTAGTCTCGCTTGATGTTGAGAGCCAGCGTTTGACCATCCATGACAGCTCCGGCGCAGAATTGGACAATTGGCCTTTGGAGACGTTGCGACAATTGCGCGATGATGCAGGGGGAGGGTTGATTCTATGCTCGGGGGCAGTGGATCCGGGTGAGGCGCGCATTGTTCTGAGCAACACGCGTGCGATCTCAGCGATCAAAGCCGCTTGCCCGAACCTCACCAAGACCACAGTCACGGACCGAACCTGGGGGAAAATTTGGGTTTGGATCGGGGCCAGCATGGCGGCGGTTGCGCTTATGATCTTTGTCATTGTTCCGGCCCTGGCCGGTCAATTGGCCGTTTTGATCCCGCCGGAACGGGAAGCCAAAGTTGGCAGTGCCGTCTTACGACAAATCGAGCGCCTGTTTTCAGAGCAAGAGGCTGGCGATTGGTACTGCACCAATTTCGAGGGGCAAATGGCTTTGGAGCAGATGGTGCAGGCCTTGCAGCAAGGGCAAGAGTTCCCTTATCCCATACAAGTGGGCGTGGTGGATCATGAGATGATCAACGCCTTTGCCCTACCCGGCGGGCATATCATCGTGATGCGCGGTTTGATTGAAATGGCTGAGGCGCCAGAACACTTGGCTGCGGTCTTGGCCCATGAGCTGGGCCATGTGGCGCAAAGAGATCCAATTGAACAAGCATTGCGCGCGGCAGGTGCGGCGGGTTTGCTGTCTTTGGTTCTCGGCGATGCCACTGGCGGGACCGTTTTGGCCCTTGCTGGGGAGACGTTGATTACGGCTAAAAACTCTCGCGCTGTTGAGGCTCGGGCGGATGACTTCGCCCTGGCGCAACTGGCCCAGGCGGGTGTGTCCCCAGAGGCATTGGCGGAATTTTTCGAACTGTTGCTTGAGGAGATGGGGGATCCTGCCTATGACATGGGGTGGATCAGCTCCCATCCACCCAGTGCCGCGCGCGCCGCCCATGCCCGAGAAGCCGTGCAGACGGCGCGGAGTTACCAAAAGAGTATCTCATCACAAGAGTGGCAAGCCATCCAAAAGATTTGTGCCAAATAGGGCAGGACTGCCGTCTTTATATTGCCATGCAGGTGTGGGCTTGTTAGCAGATTGGGCGATAAAAGGATCTGATATGTTAATGCGTTTTGTTTCGGTCGTTTTGGTGCTCTTGTCTGCGGCCTGTGCGGCCCCGACGCGCGATCTGGCCGAAGAGACTGTGCCCATTGGGAATTTTAGATTGGGACAAATGGTGCCACGTGCCGAGGCGCAATTGGCCAAAGGCCCGCTGTCACGCAGCGCCAGCCGTGAGGAATGGATGCAGGCCCTGGACCTGGCCTTTAAAGAGCGCTTCTCCAGATTTGAAGGCGGATCCTATTACCACCTGGGCATCACGGCGGGCGGATATGTCTTGGCCAAGCCGGGCATTCCATTTTTTGCCGCGCCGAAGTCTATCTTGATTTTCACAGTCATCGTGGTTGAGGATCATACGGGCAAAGTCCTCACAGAGGAGCCGCATCAAATAACGGTGATTGAACGGCTCACCGGTGGATCCATTTTGGGTTCGGGCTTCACCCGCAGCCGCGCGCAGCAAATGCAAGATCTCGCCGAGCAAGCCGCAAGAAAAACCGAAGAATGGCTGCGCACACAGCCTTGGTTTGACGGACCCGATACCATTGTCATTTTACCCGATGAAGCGCCTGAGAGCTCGGGTCAAATCACCAGCGAGTGAACGCGGGTTTGACGGCTTTGCAACAAGGGTCTTGATTTTCGCCGCACTCTCCAATATTTGCCCGGC
This sequence comes from Planktomarina temperata RCA23, assembly GCF_000738435.1. Classification (NCBI taxonomy): domain Bacteria; kingdom Pseudomonadati; phylum Pseudomonadota; class Alphaproteobacteria; order Rhodobacterales; family Paracoccaceae; genus Planktomarina; species Planktomarina temperata. The sequence continues at coordinate 577,854 of NZ_CP003984.1, forward strand.
CATATCACAATCGCGGGCCCCGTGCCCCCTTTAACATATAAGGCTGCCCACCCATGGCTAAGGAAAAGTTTGAACGCTCGAAACCCCACGTTAACATCGGCACGATTGGTCACGTTGACCATGGTAAGACAACCTTGACAGCTGCGATCACCAAGCAATTTGGTGATTTTAAAGCCTATGACGAGATTGACGGCGCGCCGGAAGAGAAGGCCCGTGGTATTACGATTTCGACTGCGCATGTTGAATATGAAACAGAGACCCGCCACTACGCGCATGTTGATTGCCCTGGCCACGCTGACTATGTGAAAAACATGATCACCGGTGCGGCGCAGATGGATGGTGCGATCTTGGTTGTGAACGCGGCCGATGGCCCGATGCCACAGACCCGTGAGCACATTTTGCTCGGCCGTCAGGTTGGCATTCCTTACATGGTTGTTTACATGAACAAAGTTGACCAAGTTGACGACGACGAGTTGCTCGAATTGGTTGAAATGGAAATCCGTGAGCTGCTGTCCAGCTACGAATATCCTGGCGATGATATCCCTGTGATTGCCGGCTCTGCTTTGGCCGCTTTGGAAGATCGCGACGCGGCTATTGGCTCTGAGTCCATCGCAAAATTGATGGCGGCTGTGGATGAGTATATCCCAACACCGGCGCGTGCGGTTGACCAGCCTTTCTTGCTGCCGATCGAGGATGTGTTCTCAATCTCCGGCCGTGGTACAGTTGTAACTGGCCGTATTGAGCGCGGTGTGATCAATGTGGGCGAAGAGATTGAAATCGTCGGCATCCGTGACACATCGAAAACTGTCTGCACAGGCGTTGAAATGTTCCGCAAACTGCTCGATCGCGGTGAAGCTGGCGACAACGTAGGTGTTCTGCTGCGCGGCATCGACCGCAATGGCGTTGAGCGCGGTCAGATCCTGTGTAAGCCAGGTTCTGTGAAGCCTCACACGAAGTTTGAAGCCGAAGCCTATATTCTGACCAAAGAAGAAGGTGGCCGTCACACGCCATTCTTCGCCAACTACCGTCCACAGTTCTACTTCCGGACCACCGATGTGACCGGCACAGTTGTTCTGCCTTCGGGTACTGAAATGGTGATGCCAGGTGATAACCTCAAATTCGACGTTGAGCTGATCGCCCCAATCGCCATGGAAACCGGCCTGCGCTTCGCCATCCGCGAAGGCGGCCGCACCGTCGGCGCCGGTGTCGTATCCAAAATCAACGAGTAATTCTGTTTTGGATTTATGGTATTAGGGCGGCCCTCGGGCCGCCCTTTTTGGTGGCACCTCGCGTGCAAGACATTGTGGAAAAATCTACATTTCACGCTCAGATCCCGCAATCGGCCCCTTGCAATGGCGCGCATTTATGCGTAATCACCCTCTCAGTTGCAGGGGTTTAGCTCAGTTGGTAGAGCATCGGTCTCCAAAACCGAGGGTCGTGGGTTCGAGTCCCTCAGCCCCTGCCAGTTTTCCACCAAGGTTTTAGATATTGCTTCACGTGAGGCCTGTATAAAACATGCTCTAAAACGCATTTGTCAGCCCAATGAACATATCATGACTGCGGACGCGGAACATTTCGATATTGGCGTCACGATCAAGAAATGTGTAATTGAGCGAAGGGGTTAGGCCAAAATAGCTCACATTCGGGTTGCTCAGGTTCAATGAAATTTTGCGTTCGTGGACCCGCCTTTTTTCTGGGAAGGTGATCTCCAGCTCTTTCCATTTTGCATAGGAAAGTGAGACATTAACGTTCAGAATGTAGGGCGATGCTTGAAAAATTGGGCGCCATCCCAGATCGATTTTCAGCTCTTGATTGCCCACATCCACTGCATCGGAAAATCGGTTTGTATAGCCAAGCCCAAGATTGAACTGATGAGAGGCGCTGGCCGGCCAATAGTGGCGCAAGCTGGTTTTCAGCACCCGGCTGTCTTTGCCATCTGGTCGGGTGATGATATCGGCGCCAAGGTTCCAATCGCGTAGGGCGGTTTGCCGGGGGTTTTGCGGATCTCGAAGAGCATAGCGGCGCGACCAAGTTGAAGAAAATATATGCGATTCGAGGGCGTTGAATTGGTGAACGGCTGTGAAGGCTTGCGTCAAAGTGGTCTGGTGTTGCGCGGCAGGCGTCAATGTCAGCCTATGATTGAAGCTCAATGAGCTGCGATTGAAACGCGGCTCATTATAAACATCGGCGGACAGATTGAGGCTCGTGCTCTGCGTGCCAAATTGGGTCTTGGGCAGGGTGTAGCTCAATCCGCTCCAGAGCCGGAGGCCGGACCCGCTGCGTTGTGGTTCACTTGCCGTCCAAGGAATGGTTTGCAACGTTCCCGTGAGTGGGTTGATCGAGGTATGTGTGGTTGAATAGGAAATCTTGTTGATATTGCTGGAGGGGGCAATGCCCAGACCCCCAGAAATTTTAACCGCTAAGCCCGCTTGGATCTGTTGCAAAAGGCGGGTGACCATGAGCCGCTCGTTGCGCTGTGTGCTGAGGTCCACGGCGCGGCGCAGGTGAAACATGGCCCGCCGCGGTTGGCCCAGGCCGTGCAGCGCGAGGGCCTTTAGGATGCGGGGACCCGCCAGCTTGGGCGCCAATCTCTGCGCGCGCGTGGCAGCTGTGCGCGCGTCTTGGAATTGCCTTAACTCCACATGAGCCCGAGCAGCGATCATAGCGCTGTCGAAGGGATGGGTTGCTGCAAGATCCTCGGCCTGCGCCAAAGCCAACTCAAATTGACGGGTTTGAAGGGCAATGCGTGCTGTGGTCAAATCCGCCAGCAGGGGTGAGGACAGCATGCAAACCACTGTCGCAAAAATGGTCACGACGCAGCAGCGGCGCAGAATGGAAAACGTCATGAAATGGCCTAAAATAAAAACGAATGTAAAATGGTAGTTTGTGAAAGATATTAAGTTATTCTAACGATTTTTTCAGAATTTGAAATCAGATTTATATGCCTTGGCCAGAGTTTCCGGCCAAGGCAAATTTTTGTGCGATGGTTGGCCTGTGCCGGGCTATTGTGCGGCGCCAAGTCGGGTTTCAGCCATTTCCACCCACCAGGAGCATCCAGCCGGAATGGCCTCGTCATTGAAGTTATATTCTGGATGATGCACGCTGGCGCCATCGCCGTTGCCCATAAGAATATATGCGCCAGGGCGTTCTTCAAGCATATAGGAAAAGTCTTCACCCCCCATGACCAGAGGCGCAAAATCGCAATCCCCTGCGACCTTCGCGGCGGCCTCGGCGGCGAATTTGGTTTCAGCTTCATGATTGACTGTGGCTGGGTAGCCCTCGGTATAGGTAATATGCGCCATGCCGCCAAAGACGGCTGCGGTATGGGTGCAAATTTCATGAATTCGGTCGCGCCCCAATGCCCGCATTTCAGGGATCAAAGTTCGTACAGTGCCGCGCAAGGTCACCGACTGCGGGATGACGTTGAAGGCTTTGGACGAGCTTTCAAATGACGTCACCGACACAACGATTTGCTCCACAGGATCGGCGTTTCGGGCGGCTATGGTTTGTAAGGCGGTGACGCATTGTGCGGCCATAACGATAGAATCGACTGTTTCATTGGGTTTGGCCGCATGGCCGCCCTTGCCCTCGATGACAATTTCAAACGTGTCAGTTGCGGCAAAGAACGGACCGGGGCGAATGGCGAAAGTGCCAATGGGCCGGCCGGGCCAATTGTGCATGCCGTAGACTTCATCGATGCCAAACCGCTCCATCATGCCGTCTTTGCACATTTCAAGCCCGCCGCCGCCGCCTTCTTCGGCCGGCTGAAAGATCACCGCAACGGTTCCATCAAAATTGCGTGTTTCGGCGAGATATTTTGCAGCTCCCAGAAGCATGGCGGTGTGGCCATCATGGCCGCAGGCATGCATCACACCGGGGGTTTTGGAGGCATAGGGCAATCCGGTGGCCTCTTCTATCGGCAGCGCGTCCATATCTGCGCGCAGGCCCACAACTTTCCCTTGGCTGTCCGAGCGCCCTTTGATCAGCGCCACAACGCCCGTGCGGCCGATGCCTGTGACGATCTCATCACAGCCAAATTCTGCGAGTCGATCGGCGACAAATTGCGATGTGCGGTGGGTCTCGAACAAAAGCTCGGGATTTTCGTGAATGTCACGCCGCCAAGCGGTAATCTCGGGCAGCAGTTCTGAAAAACGGTTGCGAATGGCCATAGGGCACCTCTGGTTTACGAGTTAAGAATATAATGCTCGCCGCCCAAATGCGTGTATTCTGTTGGGCCGGGATCATAATCGAGCGGGTGAATAGGGGAGGGGATTGGCTTACTTTCAAAGTCAGCCTGCAGGGTTCTTTGCCGCGGGTCTGCGACCGGCACCGCGGCCATAAGTGTTTTGGTGTAATCATGTCTTGGGTCTTCGAAGACCTCTTGGCGCGTGCCGATCTCGACAATCCGCCCCAGATACATGACCGCAACGTGATGGCTCACGCGCTCAACTACGGCCATATCATGGCTGATAAAGAGCATCGAGATGCCGAGCTCGGCCTGCAGCTCTAGCATAAGGTTCAAGACCTGCGCTTGAACCGAGACATCCAGTGCACTGACGGCCTCATCGGCAATCAGCAGTTTCGGGTTGAGGGCCAAAGCGCGGGCAATGGCGATGCGTTGGCGTTGACCGCCGGAAAGCTCATGGGGAAAGCGGCGCATGAAGGCGCGGGGCAATTCGACCCTATCGAATAACCCTGCCACGCGGTCCATCAGTTCAGAGCCCTGAGCCATATTGTAGTTTTTCATCGGTTCAGCGACTTGATCGGCGAGGGTCATTTGGGGATTCAATGAGGCAAAAGGATCCTGAAAGACCATCTGCATATCCCGCCTTGCCTCGCGAAGGCCGGCCGAATCCAGCGCCAAAATATCCCTATCGCCGAGCTTGATGGAGCCTGATTGCGGCTCTTCTAGGCGTAAAATTGAGCGGCCACAGGTCGATTTTCCGGATCCTGACTCGCCAACCAAGCTGAGGGTGGCGCCTTTCTTGATCGAAAACGAGACATTCTCTAAAGCATGTACCCGCGCCACAGTGCGGCGAAAGAAGCCTCCTTTGACGTTAAAGCGCGTGGTTAAATTGCGCACATCAAGCAAGACCTCCTCGGTGGGTGGGACAGAGCCGATGAGCGATTTTTCTGGCTGGCCAATCAAGCTCAAGGGTTTCGGCGTGGGCTGGCCGCGCATTTCGCCCAGCTTGGGCACTGCGGCGAGTAAGTTTTGTGTGTAGCGGTGTTGTGGATTTTCGAAGATATCTTCGACGAGGCCTTCTTCGACCTTCTCACCACGAAACATCACCACAACGCGGTCGGCCATCTGTGCAACCACGGCCATATCATGGGTTATGAACATGACGGCGGTGCCGGTGTCCTTTTTCAACTTGTTCATCAACCCAAGAATTTCCGCTTGGATGGTCACATCCAGGGCGGTGGTTGGCTCATCGGCAATCAAGAGCCGCGGCTCGCAGGCGAGTGCCATGGCGATGACCACCCTTTGGCGCATACCGCCGGATAATTCATGGGGATATTGGCCCAACCGGCGTTCTGGTTCGGGGATTCGCACTTGCCGCAACAGGTCAATTGCCCGGCTGCGGGCGGCGGCCTTGCTCAGACCCATATGCAGCCGCAGACCTTCCATGAGTTGCCGTCCAATGGTGAAGACCGGATTCAGGGAGGTCATGGGTTCTTGGAAAATCATGCCAATCTCGCGGCCCCGAATGGCGCGCATGTCATTGGGGTTCATCGTCCGCAGATCAACCTGCCCGGCGGCGCCGCGGTCGAACAATAAGCGCCCATCCGAAATTTCTCCGCCGCCATATTCCACAAGGCGCATGAGGCTGAGGGATGACACAGACTTGCCGGAACCGCTTTCGCCTACGATGGCCACAGTCTCGCCAGCGGCAATGTCAAAGCTTACCCCTTTTACGGCTTCGACCGGCCCATCTTGAGTTTGAAACTCCACTTTCAAGTTTTCAAAACGCGCAATCGGATGATCTAGCATCATAGCCTCTTCAGGTGATCGGTTATATTTTCAAAGGATTACACACAAACTTGCCAGCTGTGTATTGGCTCCCACTGGGGTTACTCTGCGTTTGGCACTGTCACTTGTCTAGTTAAAAAATACTTGATTTTTCGGTCAAGCCGGTTGTTCATGACTCTACGATGGGGATGCGGAGTGTGTTTTCTAGCCAAGTTCGACAAGAATTTTGCTCAAGATTTGAAAATGCGTTTTGAAAAAATTCCCGCAGATGCGATTAATCAGGGAGAGAAACATGAAACATATTGCACTCATGTTCGGATCAGCGGCGCTGGTCGGGATGAGCACAATGGCGGTGGCCGGTGGCCATGAAGCCCGTGGAAGAGACGGCGAAGTTAAGATCATCTATTGGCAAGCGCCATCGATTCTTAATCCATTTTTGTCTGGTGGCACAAAGGATGTGGAAGCGGCATCTTTGGTGATTGAGCCATTGGCGCGCTATAATGAGAAAGGCGAATTGGTGCCTTGGCTCGCGGACAGTGTTCCGACCGTAGCCAATGGTGGCGTGAGCGCAGATCTCACCTCCATCACCTGGAACATCACGCCCGGCATTATGTGGTCCGACGGCACGCCCTTCACCTCTGCGGATGTGAAGTTCACTTATGACTATTGCACTGATCCCGATGGTGGCTGTGCGCAGGTGACAAAATTCAATGGCGTCAGCTCTGTTGAAACACCGGATGCACTGACCGTTGTTGTGAATTTTGAACAGCAAACACCCTTCCCCTACGGACCCTTCGTGGGCGGCGAAAGCCCAATTTTGCAAGCGGCGCAATTTGCCGATTGTGTGGGCGCAAAGGCATCAGAATGCACGGAAGAGAACTTTAACCCCGTCGGCACCGGGGCTTACGTTGTTGATGAATTCCGTCCCAATGACGTGATTGTTCTGTCAGCGAATGACAACTACCGCGAGGCGGGCAAGCCAGCCTTTGCCAAAGTCACCTTCAAAGGCGGCGGCGATGCGGCGGCCGCGGGTCGCTCGGTTATGGAAACTGGCGAATATGACTATGCTTGGAACCTGCAATTGGCACCGGATGTGATTGCGCAAATGGAAGCTGCTGGTAAAGGCACGCCTGTGGCTGGCTTTGGTCCTTTGGTCGAGCGCATCATGCTCAACCACACCAACCCAGATCCATCGCTAGGCCCGGATGAGCGTGCGGTGATCCGTCCGCATCCATTCCTGCAAGATCCTGCGGTCTATAAAGCCTTGTCTTTGGCGATTGATCGGGAGCTTCTGGTTGAAATCGGCTATGGCAAAGCGGGCAAAGTGACTTGTAACTGGGTGCCGGCACCAGCGGCGGTGAATTCCGACACCTTCGATTGCTCGACCCAAGATATCGCCGGTGCAAATGCGATGCTTGATGCGGCTGGTATTGTAGATACCGATGGCGATGGTGTGCGCGAAAAAGACGGCGTGCCGCTGCGCATGACCTATCAAACCTCCACAAATGCTGTGCGTCAGGACTTCCAAGCTCTGATCAAACAGTGGTGGAGCGAGATTGGGGTTGACGTAGAATTGCGCAATATCAGCGCCTCTGTCTTCTTTGGCGGCGACCCTGGGTCACCTGATACATTCCAAAAATTCTATGCAGATTTGGAAATGTACGCCAATACCTTCAACGGTACAGATCCTCAGTCCTATCTGGCGAACCTTCTGTGTGACAAAGCGCCATCGCCCGCCTCACAATGGCAGGGTGAGAATATCTCGCGCTTCTGTTCGGCAGAGTATGACGCCTTGCACGCGCAATTGGCCACAACGGCCGATGCCGGCGAGCGCGCCTCCATTGCCCGCCAGCTGAACGATATGGCCGTCTCCGAAGGCGCGATGATCCCACTGGTTCATCGGGGCCGCTTGTCTGCCCATTCCAACACTCTGGGTGGTGTTGTCTTGAATGTTTGGGACAGCGAACTTTGGAATGCTGCCGATTGGCATCGTCTGAAGTAAATTTTGCGGCGCCCTGCCCGAGGGGTGGGGCGCCGATTTTGAAGACTGTCATCAAGAAAATGAGCTAAATCGCCGATGCTAACATTTACCATTCGACGTCTTGTCCTAGCGATTCCGACGCTTTTGTTCATTTCCCTCGTGATCTTTTTGTTGCTGCAATTGGCCCCCGGAGATCCGATGGCGCAGGTGCCTTTGACCGTGCCGCCCGAGGTCAAGCAACAGATGCGCGAGGCGCTTGGCCTCGGCCAGCCGATCCATATTCAGTATTTCAAATGGATCATTCAGTTTTTTTGGATAGAGCCGCTCAATGGGATTGATGCGCTTTTCGGTACGGGCTTGGCCGAAGGACAGCTTAGAGTGATCTCCTGGCAGACCCGCTCGCCGGTGATTGACATCGTGATCCAGCGCTTGCCCCAGACGCTTTGGGTTGTGGGTGTGGCCTATGTGGTGGGCATTCTCATTGCCCTGCCGATTGGAATAATCTCGGCTTACCGGCAATATTCCATCTTTGACCAAGCCGGGACATTCATCACGATGATCGGCTTTTCCGTGCCGCCATTTTTTTCCGGTGTCTTGGTGATTGTGATCTTTTCGGTGCAGCTGGGCTGGTTCCCGTCGATCTATGACACGATGCATGTGGTCGATGATTGGGCCAGTTTTAAAGTGCAGATTTGGCAGATGTTCCTGCCCGTCATGGTTCTTGCTTTGCAGATCACCAGCCAGATCAGCCGCTTCATGCGCGCCTCCATGCTCGACAACCTCAGCCATGACTATGTGCGCACCGCACGCGCCAAAGGGTTGAGCGAAGCCACGGTGGTCTTGGTGCATGTTCTGCGCAATTCGATGATCCCAGTGGTGACGGTGATTGCCCTTGGGGTGCCGTCGATTTTTGGCGGTGCGATCATCACCGAACAGGTTTTCAAAGTGAATGGCATTGGCCAATTGCTCATCACGGCCATTCAGGCCAATGACCTGCCGATGGTGCAAACTTTGACCTTCATCTTCGCGATTTTAATCGTGCTGTTCAATTTGATTGCCGATGTGCTCTATGGCCTTTTAGACCCAAGGATCCGCTATGACTGAGATATCCGATCCCCTCGACATCGACCGCCCGCCGTCCAATCGTTGGGCAGAGGTTTGGCGGCAATTTCGCGCCCATAAGGGCGCGATGGCCGGAGCTGTGATCTTTGGATTAATCATTGCCGGGGTGTTTCTCGGGCCTTTTATCTATCCGCATGACCCGCAATACCTGCCCTCTGGCCGTGATTTTATCACCCTGCGGGACACGCGGCCGATCTATGTTGCGCTCTGGGACCCGAGCGCGAAGGTGAATTGGCACTATGTGCTGGGCACAGACAATCTGGGCCGGGACAATTTGGCCCGGTTTCTATCCGGGGGGCGGGTGTCAATTTCCGTGGGCTTGACCGCGATGATTTTGTCGATTGTTCTTGGCACTTTCGTTGGGCTGATTGCAGGTTTCTTCCGGCTTTTTGACGGCCCTTTGATGCGCCTGACCGATCTGTTTTTGGCCCTGCCCATTTTGCCTTTGATCTTGGTGGCCTCTGTGCTGTTTCGAGAGAGCCTGGCGCTGTCGCTTGGACCCGAGATGGGCACGTTCCTGTTGATCGTCGGTTTGATTGGCCTGACCAGCTGGATGCAGACGGCGCGTATTGTGCGGGGCGATGTTTTGGCCCTCAAAGAGCGGGAATTCATCCTTGCGGCCCGTTCGATTGGCACCACACCGCGCAATCTGATTTTGAATCACATCCTGCCCAATGTCATGTCACCGATCTTAGTCTCCGCCACCCTGGGAATCGCCACGGCCATCATTACTGAAAGTGCTTTGTCCTTTTTGGGCTTCGGTTTTCCCCCCGATTTCCCGACCTGGGGCAAATTGCTCAATGACGCGGTGGACCGGATGACGCTCTATCCCGAACGCGTCATATGGCCGGGGACATTAATCTCATTGACGGTTCTAAGTGTGAATTATCTTGGAGATGGCCTCAGGGATGCTCTGGATCCACGCAGCCGCAGCCGCTAGACTATTGGCAAAGGCCGCCTGCGTCGCACCGTGAGGGGTTGTCATTCAGTGTCATTGGGTAAATGGGGTGTAGACCTGCCGAAGTGATAAGGGATCAAATATGTCGACCATCGTCTCCGTTCAAAATGTTCGCAAAACCTATGACGGTGGGTTTGAAGCCTTGAAGGGCGCGAGCCTGGATATTCAGGAGGGGGAAATCATCGCCCTGCTCGGCCCGAATGGGGCCGGGAAGACGACCTTGATTTCCACGATTTGCGGTATCTCTAGCCTGACATCGGGACGCATAACAGTTGCCGGCATGGATATCGGCCTTTGCTATCGCAAGGTGCGCGCGATGATTGGCTTGGTGCCGCAAGAAATCGCCCTTGAGCCGTTTGAGACTGTGATCAATTCGGTGCGCTTTTCACGAGGGTTATTCGGCAAGGCGAAGAATGAAGCCTACCTTGATGAAATTCTCAAAACGCTTTCCTTGTTCGACAAGAAAGACTCCAAAGTTATCGCGCTCTCCGGTGGGATGAAGCGCCGGGTCTTGATCGCCAAGGCCTTAGCCCATGAACCAAAGGTCCTGTTTTTGGATGAGCCAACCGCTGGCGTGGATGTGGAGCTGCGCAAAGATATGTGGAACACGGTGGCCAAGCTCAAAGGGCAGGGCGTCACCATCATTTTGACCACCCATTACATCGAGGAGGCAGAGGCGATTGCTGACCGTATCGCCGTGATCAACGGGGGTGAAATCCTCTTGGTTGAAGATAAAGCCGCATTGATGGCGCGTATGGGCAAAAAGCAAATTCGCATTGAACTTCTGGAGCCTGTGCAAGCGATCCCGATCAAGCTGGCCCCCTATGGGCTGGAGCTGGCGCCCGATGGCGGTGGCCTCACCTATACCTACGATGTCAACGCTGAGCGCACTGGCATTACCGGCTTGCTCAATGATTTGCAGGCCACCGGTCTGCAAATGCGAGATGTGCAAACCCAGCAATCGAGCCTGGAAGATATTTTCGTCGATTTGGTTCAGGAGGATGGGGCATGAATTTTCAAGCAATCGCGGCGATCTACACATTTGAGATGGCGCGCTTTTTTCGAACGCTTAAGCAATCCTTCATCTCTCCCGTGCTGTCGACCAGCCTCTATTTCGTCGTCTTCGGTACCGCCATTGGCAGCCGAATGGAGGCGGTGGATGGCGTGGACTATGGGGCGTTTATTGTGCCGGGCCTGATCATGCTCTCGGTCATGACACAATCAATTTCAAATGCCAGTTTTGGAATTTATTTCCCAAAATTTATCGGGACGATTTATGAGCTGCTGTCAGCGCCGGTGAATTTCCTGGAGATTGTCATCGGTTATGTGGGGGCCGCGGCGACAAAGAGCCTATTTATCGGGTTGGTCATTCTTGGAACAGCCTATCTTTTTGTCGATTTGGATATCCAACACCCCATCGCGATGATGAGCTTTTTGCTCCTAACCTGCCTGTCGTTCTCGCTCTTGGGTTTTATCATCGGAATTTGGGCGGGGAACTTTGAGCAGCTCAATCTGGTGCCAATGCTGGTGGTGACACCTTTGGTATTTCTGGGCGGATCCTTTTACTCGATCTCAATGCTTCCAGAAATTTGGCAAACCGTCACCCTGTTTAACCCGGTCGTCTATCTCATATCTGGGTTTCGCTGGGCGTTCTTTGGAACAGCGGATGTGGCGATTGGCATCAGCCTTGGGGCAATTGGCCTGTTTACGCTCGCTTGTATGGGCTTCATTTGGTGGATTTTCAAAACTGGATGGCGCATTCGCAGCTAAATTTTGCCGCTTGCCTTGTTCCAGGGCGAGAGGTGTCTTATCTGGCATGTATGAAACTGAAAAATCCCTTTCGCTGTGACGTCAATACCGTCTGTGTTGTGCGTTTGAACGGTATGATCTCCACGGGCCGCGGTCTTAATGATGCCGGTCTGGCCCCTGTGTTGCAAAAAGCCTTTGCAAAGAAACCCGCCGCAGTGGCTTTGTCGATCAATTCACCAGGCGGCAGCCCGGTGCAATCGTCGTTGATCGGCGCGCGCATCCGGCGATTGGCCCAAGAGTTTGAAACGCCGGTCTATGCTTTTGTGGAAGATGTGGCCGCCTCTGGTGGCTATTGGCTGGCGGCCAGTGCCGATGAGATTTATATTGATGCCTCTTCCGTGGTTGGGTCCATCGGCGTGATTTCATCTGGATTTGGCTTGAACCAATTTATCGAAAGACATGGGATTGAACGCCGTGTCCATACGGCGGGCAGCTCGAAATCCATGCTCGATCCCTTCCAACCGCAGAAAAAAGCGGATGTGACCCGGTTGAAATCCATACTTGATGGGGTCCATCAGACCTTTAAAGATCATATTATTGACCGGCGCGGCGCAAAACTGGCCGAGCGTGATCTGTTTACCGGTGAGATATGGATCGGACAAAAGGCAATTGATGATGGTCTTGCCGATGCCATTGGTCACCTGGTGCCGACGATGAAGGAAAAATTTGGCGAAAAAACCCGCTTTCGGGTTTTGGGTCAAAAGAAGCCTCTGCTGTCCCGATTTGGCATGTCTCTTTTGAGCGATGTCACCCATAGCATTGAGGAACGCGCCGCCTTTGCCCGTTTTGGGATGTAGGGAATGTTGGTTAAAGCTGTCACCTTCTTTTTGATCGCCATTGCCATTTTGGCGATGTTTGGGCGCTTGCGGTTTCCCGGACAAACGCGATTGAAGAACGCAAAATGCGGCAAATGTGGGCGTTATTCTATTGGAAAAGGCCCCTGTTCCTGTGGCCATATTGGTCATCGCAAAGGATAGAAATTGGCTTGGATTTTTGTGGCTTTGGGTCTGGTCACCCTCTTGTTGGCTGGAGATTTTTTGGTGCGCGGCGCTGTCAATTTGGCGCTGCGTCTTGGGATCTCTGCACTGCTGGTGAGTTTGACCGTGGTGGCGTTTGGGACTTCAGCGCCTGAGCTCTTGATTGTTTTGTCTGCTATGGCCGATGGCGCATCGGGCTTGGCGATGGGCAATGTGATCGGCTCGAATACCGCAAATATTTTGCTGGTTTTGGGCCTGCCGGCTCTGATCGCCGGGCTGCATACAGCCGATTTTTTCCCGAAGAAATCATTTTTGCTGATGATCCTGGCCACGGTTTTGTTCATCGGGCTGGCCTTCTTTGGGCCGTTTACATGGTGGCATGGCGGCATTTTATTGGCGGTTTTGTTGAGCATTCTATGGGACCAGGGACGCAGCGCGCAGCGAGACAGACAAGCGGCGAAAACCGCAGCGCTGGTGGCCGTTGAGGAGGACGGGCTCGAGGGCGTGGATCCCACAATGCCGGGATGGAAAATTGCGCTGTATTTGATGTTTGGCCTTGTGGGGCTTCCCATTGGTGCGCAGGTTTTGGTGGTCAATGCGGAACTTATCGCCAAAGATTACGGTGTGCCAGAGACCGCCATTGGTTTGACGTTGATTGCCGTTGGAACTTCTTTGCCTGAGCTGGCCACGACCACAATTGCGGCGTTTCGGCGGCAAGGCGATGTGGCTTTGGGGAATGTCATCGGGTCAAATATGTTTAATTTGCTGGCAATCATCGGGATTGCAGCTTTTGTTGCGCCGATCCCGGTCGATGCGGCCTTCCTACGGTTTGACCTTTGGATCATGCTTGCCGCGTCACTTCTGTTGTTCCCCATGGTGTTTTTCAAGATAAATTTCACGCGGATGTGGGGCGCGGGCTTGACGCTGCTGTATATGGCATATCTCTTTGTGGTACTGCTCTGAGGAGGGATCACATGCGTGCATTGGTAACTGGTGGGGCCATTCGGTTGGGCCGCGAAATGGCCTTGTATCTGGCGGAGCAAGGCTATGACGTGGCTGTCCATTACGCGCAATCTGACGCGGCGGCCTTGCAGACCTGTGCGCAGATCACAGCATTGGGACGTAAGTCTGTTGCACTACAGGCCGATTTATTGAGCGATGCCGGCTCACAGCCCTTGGTTGCGCGCGCCGCGGAGGCGCTTGGCGGTCCGCTGACTGTCTTGGTCAATAATGCTTCGATTTTTGAGCATGACACGCTTGAGACCGCGACCCGGTCCAGTTGGGACCGGCATATTGAAAGCAATCTGCGCGCGCCCTTTGTGCTGACGCAGGAATTTGCCAAGCAAGTGCCGCAGGCGCAAGAGGATGCGGCCGGTGAGCCGATCGCCTCGGGGCTGGTGATCAATATGCTCGATCAAAGAGTGCGCAAACTGACGCCAGATTTTGCCAGCTATACGGTGGCAAAAATGGGTCTTTGGGCCTTAACCCAAACTGCGGCAAGAGGGCTGGCGCCGCATGTGCGTGTAAATGCAATTGGACCTGGCCCCACGATGCAAGGGGTGCGGCAATCGGATCAACACTTTACACGGCAACGTGCGGCCACGGTTTTAGGGCGTGGCTCGAATCCCAGCGATATTACCGCCGCTTTGGGGTATTTTTTGAACGCGCCGGCGGTTTCTGGACAGTTGCTTTGCGTAGATGGTGGGCAGCATTTGGCCTGGCAAACGCCGGATGTTTTGGGCCTTGATTGAGAAATTATGAGTAAAGTTGTGCACTTGTGATCCGCTTGATGGCCGGAAATTGGAAAAAGTAAATAATTACAAAAACTTGCCAAATATACTAATTTTTTTCATTTAATTACAAGCCATTATTTATGTGCATGGAAATTGTGCAGTTTCGGGATTCACCTTCGAAACATGGGTTTCACGCACTGATTTCCAATTTACCCTCAGACTTATCCACAGAAAATGTGGATGGGTTATTTCTTGCAGCCAGCGTTATTTCGATGCAGCCGCTTCGCGAATCGCATAGAGCTAAAGTCGTAATGACAGATGATACACCGCCTTTGACGGGCCACGATCTGATTGCTGATTATTTGACCCGCCTAGATGGCTCGCCGGGCGTCTATCGCATGCTCGATCGAGAGAGCCGCGTGCTTTATGTTGGCAAGGCTAAAAGCCTCAAAAATCGCGTGTCGAGTTATGCCAGACCGCAGGGACATTCGGCCCGCATCAGCCGCATGATCAGCGAAACCACCAGTATGATGTTTTTGACCACCAAGACCGAAACCGAAGCGCTCTTGTTGGAACAAAATTTGATCAAACAGCTTAAGCCAAAATATAATGTGCTTTTGCGAGATGATAAATCTTTTCCAAATATTTTGGTCAGCCGGGAACATGGGTTTCCACAAATCAAAAAACATCGCGGGGCGAAAACGGAGAAAGGTACTTATTACGGCCCTTTCGCCAGCGCGGGCGCGGTCAACCGGACGCTGAATCAATTGCAGCGTTTCTTTTTGCTGCGCGATTGTTCTGACAGCCAGTTTGACACACGCACGCGGCCCTGTTTGCAATATCAAATCAAGCGTTGCTGTGCGCCCTGCGTTGGTTATGTCACCGCAGAGGACTATGCGGTTTTGGTCAGAGATGCGGAGCGATTTTTAGGCGGAAAATCCAAGCATATTCAGGCAGAGCTTGCGCAAGAGATGCAGACGGCCTCTGAGTCTATGGAATTTGAACGGGCCGCCGCCCTGCGCGACCGCATCAAAGCGATGACCCAAGTGCAAACAGCGCAAGGGATCAATCCGCAGAGCGTGCCAGAGGCGGATGTGATTGCGGTGCATATGGAGGGCGGGCAGGCCTGCGTTCAGGTCTTCTTTATTCGGGGCAATCAAAACTGGGGCAATCGCGATTACTATCCAAGGGTTGGGGGCGATGTCTCGATCACTGAGGTGATGCAGGCCTTTGTGGGGCAATTTTATTCGGATCGTGAGCCGCCGCGTGTGATCTTACTGTCTGATGCAATTGAAGATCCTGAATTGATGGCCGAGGCGCTGAGTGGAAAACTGGGCCGAAGGGTTCAGATTTCCGTGCCGCAGCGCGGGGAAAAACTGGATCTGGTGGCAGGTGCGCAGCGTAACGCTCGTGAGAGCTTGGCGCGGCGCATGTCGGAGAAAGCCTCGCAGATGAAGTTGCTCCAAGGATTGGCAGAGGCATTTGAACTGCCTGAGGTACCGCGCCGCATTGAGGTCTATGACAACAGCCACATCCAAGGCGCCCACGCGGTTGGGGCGATGATTGTGGCGGGTGCGGAAGGTCTGCTCAAGTCACAGTACCGAAAATTTAATATCAAGGGTGATGATCTCACGCCTGGTGATGATTTTGGCATGATGAAAGAAGTTCTCGGCCGCCGCTTCAAACGGCTTTTGAAAGAAGATCCCGAGCGCAAATCTGAGGCTTGGCCGGATTTGCTGTTGATCGACGGCGGGGCGGGACAAGTGAGCGCTGTGCGCGAGATCATGCGGGAGTGGGGTGTGGAAAATATCGCCATGATCGGTGTGGCCAAGGGCGTTGACCGCGATGCAGGCAAGGAAGAATTCTATCGCACCGGCAAACCTGTCATGGCGCTGCGGCATAATGATCCTGTTTTGTATTTCGTGCAGCGTTTGCGCGATGAGGCACACCGTTTTGCCATCGGCACACACCGCGCCAAACGCGCTAAAGCCAATTTGAAAAGTCCCTTGGATGATATTGATGGCATCGGTCCCAAACGCAAAAAAGCGCTGCTGGCACATTTTGGCTCGGCTAAGGCTGTCATGCGGGCCAATTTGGTGGATCTCAAAGCTGTTGATGGGGTGTCAGATGCGATGGCGGAGCAGATCTTTAACCATTTCCAACCCTAGGTTGAGGCTCCGAACGCCGTGCGCGCAATGCCTCGGACGGTTTGCGCGTGCAAAAAACTATGATGGAATGCGCAGAATCCCTTCGATACCACTGGCACGCAGATTCGAACCCGGTTAAGTTTCCCGGTATGTGGAGTTTGCCAAATATATTGACTGTGATCCGATTGGTCGCTGCGCCTATGGTGGCTGTGATGTTTTTGTATTTCACGCGTCCCTATGCCGATTGGGCCGCGCTGGTGCTATTTGTTGGTGCGGCGCTGACCGATTGGGTTGATGGCTACCTGGCGCGTGCTTGGAAACAAGAAAGCAAGATAGGCGCCATGTTGGATCCGATTGCCGATAAGGCGATGGTTGTGATCGCACTATTGGTTTTGGCCAGCGTCTTCGGTTTGGATGCCGTGATTCTTCTGCCCGCCGCATTGATCGTGTTCCGCGAAGTTTTTGTGTCTGGTTTGCGTGAATTTTTGGGCGATGTGGCCGGTACCTTGAAGGTCACAAAACTCGCCAAGTGGAAAACCACCGTGCAGATGTTGGCGATTGCTTTGCTTTTTGCCGTGGGAATTTTTGAGCATTATCTGGTGATGGGCACAGCGGGCATGGACGGTGAGATTGTCTCTGGAATTTTGGATGCCACACTCGAAGATCCGTCGCATTTGCGGCTGATCTACCATGGCATGTATGTCACTTGGTACAGCGGTCTGGCCTTGCTTTGGATCGCGGCTGCTTTGACGATCATCACAGGAGCTGATTATTTCCGCAAAGCCCTGCCGCATTTGCGAGATTGAACGTCATGAAATTGGATATTCTCTATTTTGCCTGGGTGCGCGAACGGGTCGGCCACAGCCAAGAGACCTATGAGACTTCTGCCGCAACGGTCGCCGATCTGATCGCCGAGCTTGTGGCGCGGGATGCCGGATATGCCGCGGCCTTTGCAGATTTATCTGCGATTTGTGTTGCGGTGGATCAAGAGCTTTGTGATTTTACCACCCCGCTTGTTGATTGCCGCGAAGTGGCGTTCTTTCCACCCATGACGGGAGGTTGAGATGTCGGCACGGGTGCAAGAGGCCGCGTTTGACTTTGCGGCGGAAGTGACCGCGTTTCAATCGACGTTAACCCGGTCCGGGGCGGTGGTCAGCTTCACTGGTGTGGTGCGTGATGACACGGGCAGTCTCGATCATATGTTCATTGAACACTACCCTGGCATGACCCATGCTGCGCTTCAAAAATTTGCCGATCAAGCAGTTGAGAAGTTTGGATTGGAAAAAGCTTTGGTCATCCATCGCTATGGGCGGTTGCAGCCCGGTGAGGCGATCATGATGGTGGCCACAGCTGCAGCTCACCGTAAAGATGCCTTTGCGGGTGCCGATTATCTCATGGACTATCTCAAATCTCGCGCGCCATTTTGGAAAAAAGAACTGTCTAAAGAGTCGGCCACTTGGGTGGCAGCCAAAGATCAAGACGAAGCTGCCCTGGCCGCATGGAGCTCTGAGGGCGCCGCGAAAGAGAGCTGAGCGCGGGGGCTATCCGCCAGAGTTTTGCCGTTCAATATAACTGCGCAATTCCTCGGCTTCCGTCCTTGCGACACGCAGACCTTCCATTGCCGCGCCGAGCTCCGCTTCGGTTTGTGACAATTTATTGCTCATTTCGGCTTCACGCTGCTCCATATAGGCGATGGCCTTGTCGCGCATGTCTTCGGCCTCATGCACCGATTGGGCCAATTTATCCAATTCGCCAATATCGGATTGGCTGACGCGGCTAAAGCGATGAACCAGCCAATTCGCGAACCATCCCAAGCAAAATGCTACAAAGAGGATGATTGCGATTGTGACGATAAACTCGGTTCTATTCATTGCTGGTCTCCTCAGCGGTGGCCGTATCGGATGTTTCGGACTGCGTTTCTGGCGCCTCAAGAGTGGCAGGCGTCACAAGGCTAAACTCAATGCGCCGGTTGGCTTCTCGGCCCTCTTCGGTACCGTTATCGGCGATGGGTTGGGTTTCCCCATAGCCTTCTGCTGTTAAGGACTTGAGTTTGACACGGGCGCCACGCAAAGCCGTGAGCACGGCCTCCGCGCGGCCCTTGCTGAGGTTGAGGTTCATTTCCTCACGCCCTTGGCTGTCGGTATGGCCGCCGATCTCAATGGGAGCTTCGAGGCAACGCTCAAACACCTCTGCAATGGCTTGCACCGTGTCGCGGCTGTCGCCGTCAAGGGTGGCAGAGCCTGGCTCGAATTTGATTTTATTTTGACTGGCCAAGTCGGTGATTTCGGCCACACATTCCGCACCGTTCAACATCCGGGCCAGAGGGTCCAGCTCTTCTAGGTAGGTCACCTCGAGCTCAAACTCCGCCCCATCGCCGAGGCGATCAATTAAAATTTGCGCAATATCGGTTTTTGCCGAGCGGCGGCCTGTCAACCCAGTGATGTCAATGGCATTGGGAGAGACTGTGGCAATACCAGAGTTGAGTTTGCTGAGACCCGCCAAACTTGCCAAGCTGCGCACCATCCAACCTTCGGGCAGATTGTCTTGCAGCTTGGTTGATAGGTAAACATCCTCACTTCCAAAAACCGCATAGGCAAAGGTCTGCAGAGTCCGTTGCGCGCGGGGGCTGATGACGGGCCCGCGAATTTGTACCTGGCCCTCGGGTGAGAGGGTGGCGACCATTTCCGGGATGGCCGCGTCATCTTCTGGGGTTTCAGGGGCGACCAATAGGATGGGATTGAGCGCAAAGACCTCTGGTAAATCGCCGTCCAGCCGGCTGGTGATCGTGTCAAACAGGGTTGGATCAGTTCCGGCCGGGGCGGTGAGCGTTACATCGGCATCGCTCAGGGTTACAGATCCGCCGCCCAGTTTGGCAAGGGCCGCAATGGCCTGTGTTGCCGCCTTGCTCCACAGCGGGGACGGCACACCAAGACCCTGCCGGCAGATGGCCTCTTCGGCCAGGCCCGCCGCCTTTGCCGCGGCCAGAATCTGCACGGCGGCTTCCGGGCTGTCTGCGCTGCAGGCGTCGAAGGAAGCGCCATCGGCGGTGATGCGAAACCGTAATGTGAAGGGGGTGATCACCGGGCGCGGCGCACTGATGTCAATCTTTGAGGTGATATCGGCAGGGGCGCGGCGGGTCAGCTCCTCCAAAAGCTTGGATTTTTGCGCTTCGGACTCGCCAATGGCTTCAATTTCAACTTGTGTCTCGCCAATTGAAATCTTCGAGCGTTCCAATCGCTCCAAAGCCAAAAGACCATAGGATATGACCGAGGACCAGGCATCCGGCACCGGATAATCTGCGGTTTCGAGAAAATCGGCTACGGGTAAATCGCCGGCGATGCGCGCGACTCGGTCTTTGAAATTCGCATTATCAGCTTTGGTGGGAACCAATCCGATCAGAGAAATACTTTTGTCATTGCGCAATATTTCGACAGAAAATTTGGGCGCAACGGGTGGGCGGCTGTCGGTGATGGTGAAATTATCAATCACCCGCGCGGCTTCAACGATCTGCCCCGCTGCGGCCAAGGCCTTAAAACGCAGGGCCTCAGAGGCGGCTTCGCCTTCCAACACGACCTTTAACCCATCGGTTTGTACGCTGGCCCAGTCAAAGCCTTCCAAGGCCAGGCGTTTCTCGACGGCCGTGGCCGAGCTATTTTCAATCCAAGACACAGTGAGGCCCGCGGCAAAATATGCCCCAACGCCTGCAGCTGCGAAGGCAAGTGCAGATAAAATCACTGGAATAATGCGCATCAATTTTTCCTACGTTCCCGAAGCCTTCTAGAACGGGACCGCCGTGGGATCAATCACAGCATAACAGTGACGGCGAAAAACAGCACAGGGATCAGGCCCGCCTCCCGATTCGCGCGAAACAGCTGGAGCAGCAAGGGCACATTGTCGATATCGAGCTGACGCATTTGCCAAAGCATATGGGCCGCAAACCCTGCTGTGCCCATTTGGGCGATGATCATTTGTGCCGGGCTGGCGGCACGGAGGGCGACATAGATTGCCAGCGCCATCAAACCAGCGCTCAGAACGGCAAAGGCGCGCAGCCATTGCGGGCTGCTTTTCCCAAACAGGCGCGCAGTAGATTTCACGCCAATCAGCGCGTCATCCTCTGTGTCTTGATGTGCATAGATCGTGTCATAAAACAGGGTCCAGGCAATGCCGGCAAGATATAGAAGCACGGCGGGCCAATCCAATCGGCCACTATGGGCCACCCATCCCAGCAAAGCGCCCCAATTAAATGCCAGGCCGAGAAACACCTGCGGCCACCAGGTGAACCGCTTGGCAAAGGGGTAAATCGCAACAAAGCCAAGACTGGCAACGCCAATCAGAACTGCAGGCATGCCAAAGCTGATCAGAATGCAAAATGCAATGAGCGCCTGGGCCACCATCCAAAGCAGCGCGCCGCGCACCGTAACCTGCCCCGATGGAAGAGGGCGCGAGCGGGTGCGGGCGACCTGGGCATCAAATTTTCGGTCGGTGATGTCATTCCATGTGCACCCCGCGCCGCGCATTAACCAGGCGCCGGCGCCGCAGCCAACGATCAACCACAAGTCCCAGCTCTGGAAATCTCCCACCTGGAGCGCCGCCAAAAGGATGCCCCAAATACAGGGGATATATAGCAGCCAAGTGCCGATGGGACGGTCGGCTCGGGACAGGCGCAAATAGGGGCGGCTGGCCTCTGGCGCATGGCGATCGACCCAATTATCTTTTACCGCATCGGCAACTTGCCCCTCTGGTGATTTGCCCGATTGCGTCATATCCTATGCTCCATGGCTTCAGTTATTCGACTCTATGTAAATCACCCGCTGGGGGCGGGGCAATCGGTTCCTTTGAGCCGCGAGCAATCTCATTACCTTTTCGGTGTGATGCGCAAAGGCGTGGGCGAGGTTCTTGAACTGTTCAACGGTCACGACGGTGAGTGGTTGGGGCGTGTGGTGCAGGCTGGTAAACGCAATGGCATCTTGCTTTGTGAACGCCAGTCCAAGCCGATGCAGCTGCCGCCTGATCTGTGGCTGATCTTCGCGCCCATCAAAAAGGCGCGCACGGATTTCATCGTCGAAAAAGCCACAGAGATGGGCGCGGCGCAGATCCTGCCGGTGCAGAGTGATTTTACCAATTCTGAGCGCATTCGCCAAGATCGCTTGCAAAATCATGCCGTGGAGGCTGCCGAGCAATGCGGTGGCACCTATGTGCCTGTGGTGCATGAGCTGCAAAAACTCTCGAAGCTGCTGGACGGGTGGGACGTGCAGCGCCAGATCATGTTTTGTGATGAAACCCGCTTGGGATCCGGTGAGGCCTTGCCATCTCTCGCGGGTCCTTGGGCGGTTTTGATCGGACCGGAGGGGGGATTTAGCCCAGCCGAACGGCGGCGGCTCAATGAGATGCCCGAGGCGCATGGGGTGTCGCTCGGTCCCAGGATTTTGCGTGCGGATACGGCCGCAGTGGCGGCATTGACCCTGTGGCAGAGTGCTTTGGGGGATTGGCAATGAGCTTTATCCGTCCCGAAGCACTTCGCAGTTTGCGAAAATATCGGGGATTTATCTTTGCCGGATTGGTCCTGACGACCGGGCTGATGATCGTGGTCAGCAGCTTTGGCACGACCCGGCTTGCAGGCGCGGTGATCGCCGTTATGGGCGCATTGATCGGCCATGACGCCTATCGCCGCTTCAAATTCCCTGCAGGCCAAGGCGGGGCTGGGGTGGTGGAGGTCGATGAACGGCAAGTGAGCTATTTGGCCGCTGGTACGGGCCGCTCCATATCACTCGACACTCTGGAGCGCATTGAGTTGCATCGCAACATGCGCGGCCGCACCACTTGGGTCTTTTTTGGCCCAGAGGGGATGCTGTCTGTGCCGGGAGATGCAGAGGGCACGGGCAAGCTCTTTGATGCTTTGGTGGCCCTGCCTGGGGTGAATTATGCCCAAGCGGAGGCCGCCAGTCAGGGGCGCGGCCCGGATTTATTTCTCATCTGGCAACGCAATCGCCGGAAACTTCATTAACCCTGTCTTGACTTGCCCTGTGTGAGGGGCCACCTGTGAAGGGTAAACATTACGAAAAGCGGAGTCTCCCCTATGTCTATTCCACAATCTGGCGGAGGCCCGATCGAAAGCTTTGACCAATTGGCCTTGTTGCTTGAAAAGGGCAATAAACCGAAAAGCGATTGGCGCATTGGCACGGAACATGAAAAATTTGGCTATTGCAAAGACACGCTGGCGCCCTTGCCCTATGAGGGCGAGCGCTCTGTGCTCTCTATTTTGCAAGGGCTACGCGATCAGTTTAACTGGGCGCCAGTCGAGGAAAATGGCTATCTCATCGGATTGACGAAAGACGGCGCCAATGTGAGCCTTGAGCCGGGCGGCGCGCTAGAGCTTTCGGGGGCTCCGCTTGAAACCATTCATGAAACCTGTGACGAGGTGAATGTGCACCTGCGTGAGGTGAAGGAAATCGCCGATAAAATTGGTGTTGGCTTCATCGGCCTTGGCGCCGCGCCTATCTGGAAGCATGAAGACGTGAGCTTGATGCCAAAGGGCCGGTATCAGTTGATGGACGCCTATATGGGCAAGGTTGGCACAATGGGCCGCACGATGATGCGGCGCACCTGTACAGTGCAGGTTAATCTCGATTTTGCCTCAGAGGCGGATATGGTGCAAAAATTTCGCGTGGCTCTGGCTCTGCAGCCGGTCGCGACCGCGCTTTTTGCCAATTCTCCCTTCTTTGAGGGTCAGCTGAATGGCCATAAATCCTGGCGCGCGCGGGTCTGGCGGGATTTGGATGCAGACCGCACAGGGATGCTGCCCTTTGTGTTTGAAGATGGGATGGGATTTCAGCGCTATGTGGACTATGCCTTAGATGTGCCGATGTATTTTGTCTATCGTGATGGAAAATATATCAATGCCTTAGGCCAATCTTTCCGCGACTTCCTCAAAGGTAAATTGCCTGCGCTGCCTGGCGAAGTGCCCACGCTCAGCGATTGGGCCGATCATCTGACGACCATCTTCCCGGAAGCGCGGATCAAGCAATTCATGGAAATGCGCGGCGCGGATGGTGGGCCATGGCGACGTCTTTGCGCGTTGCCAGCCTTTTGGGTTGGGCTGTTGTACGATCAAACTGCGCTGGATGCGGCTTGGGATTTGGTCAAAGGCATGGATGCGCAAACCCGTGATGAATTGCGGATTGCGGCCTCCGTCGATGGGCTGCAAGCCGAGGCTGGCGGGGTCAAAATGATGGATCTGGCCCGGCAAGCAGTGGCGATTTCACATGCAGGCCTCACCGCGCGTGGGCGCAGTGGGGCAGGTGGGCTTGTGCCAGATGAAACCCATTTTTTAAATGCGCTGCAAGACAGTCTTGAGACCGGCCAAACCCCTGCCGATGAGCTTTTGGCGCGCTACCATAGCGATTGGCAAGGGGATTTGACCCGGATTTACGCAGATTATTCCTACTGAAGACCTCTGCATAACCCAGCCGCGAAGCCCCTCTATTTTTGCCCGATTTTGCTCTCTTGCCCGCGGATCAAGCGGATAATATTCTCTCTATGGCGCCAATAAATCACCCCGGTGAGACAGAGGGACAGCAAAAATAAACTATTGAAGCCCATAAGGATGATCCAAAGAGGCGTCATCACAGCGGTGAGAAGTGCGGCGAGGCTGGAAAAACGAAAAATGGCTGCAGCGGCGAGCCATGTGGCGCCGGCGGCGACACCAATCGGCCAGGCTAGGGCAAAGAGCAGGCCAAAGAAGGTGGCCACGCCTTTCCCGCCCTTGAATTTCAGCCAAATCGGATAGCAATGCCCCAGAAAGGCGGCGAAGCCGGCAATTTGCGCCGCATCCTCGGCGGCCAATGCGCGGGCCAAAAGCACCGCGGCACCCGCTTTGCCCGCATCACCGATCAAAGTTAAAGCCGCGCCGAGTTTGGAGCCGGTCCGCAGCACGTTCGTGGCCCCGATATTGCCCGAGCCAATTTGCCGTAAGTCTCCAAGGCCCAAGACGCGCGCCGTGACGATGCCAAAGGGGATTGCGCCGAGTAAATATCCGGTAATGGCCCAAAAGGCTAAGAGTTCAGCTGCGCTGGTCAGTTCAAAATTCATCTTGCGTAGACTTCCCTGCCCCCGACGAATGTCGCCAAAACACGGCCCTGCAGGCGTTGCCCATCAAAAGGGGTGTTTTTAGATTTAGACCGGAGCGAAAAGCGATCCAGAACGAAGGGCACATCGGGGTCAAATAAGATGAGATCCCCAGGAGCCCCCAGGCTCAGGCGACCACTGTCCAGACCCAAGCGCCGCGAGGGGTTGAGGGACAGGGCCCGGAACAACTGTGGCAAGCTCAACTGCTCGGCATGGTAAAGGCGCAAGGCAGCCGGCAAAACTGTCTCCAATGCCACAGCTCCAGAGGCGGCTTGCTCATAGGGCAGACGTTTGGACTCTTCATCCTGCGGCGTATGCATGGAGCTGATGATGTCAATCAACCCGCTTGCAAGCGCAGAAACCATCGCCAGCCGATCCTCTTCGGAGCGCAACGGGGGTTTGACTTTAAAAAAGCTGCGATAATCGGCGACGTCCAACTCGTTGAGCGTTAGGTGATGAATGCTGACCCCGGCGGTGACATCCAGACCTTGTTGTTTGGCCCGCTCTAAGGCGGGTAGAGCGAGGGCGGTGGAGAGTTGATCGGCATGATATTTCGCGCCGGTCATCTCTACCATGGCCAAATCCCGCTCAAGCCCCAGACGCTCAGCCATGGGCGAGACCGCCGGGATCGCACGCAGGGTTGCAAATTTGCCAGAGGTGGCCGCAGCCCCCTGTGACAGGCCTGGATCTTGCGGGTGTCCAATGACCAAAGCCCCCAATTGCCGCGCATAGGTAAGCGCGCGCGACAGGACTTTGGTATTGGTGACAACCGCGTCACAATCGGAAAAGGCAATTGCTCCTGCGTCTTGCAAAAATCCGATCTCGGTCATTTCCTTGCCCAAACGCCCTTTTGTGAGCGCCGCCATTTGATAGCTGCGTACGGCGCAGGTGGCCTGCGCCCTGCGGTTGGCAAATTCAAGGGTTTCGGGGCTGTCAATGGCCGGCTCTGTGTCTGGCCGCGTGATCAAAGTGGTCACCCCGCCAGCGGCAGCGGACAGGCCAGCGGAGCGAAAGCTTTCCTTATGCCGCTCGCCCGGCTCGCAGACCTTTGCGCCAATGTCAACAATGCCTGGCGCAAGATATTTGCCCTGGCCGTCACGGCTCGGCAGGGTCGGATCATCGGCGGCAATGCGGCCGTTTTTGACGCTCAAATTGCCCAGCTCGACGGTCTGTCTCTCTGGGTCAACCAGGTGAACATTTGTAATGCGCAGTGAGGTCATCCGGCCACCCACACCATCAAAGCCACCAAAGCGGCACTGAAAATCAGGACATACATGGCAATTTTTCCCGACATGCGGGGATCTTTGGGTTCGTTCATTCGCACAGTCTCCTGTCAAGGGGGACGCAAAGGAGGCTTTGGGTCATGCCTGCGCCTCTTTTGCAGCTTGGCGCCTGTTGCGCATCAATATATCCATGGCCGCCATGCGCACTGCCACACCCATCTCAACCTGTTCTTGTATGACGCTGCGGTTCAAATCGTCGGCGATTTCCCCGTCGATTTCAACGCCGCGGTTCATTGGGCCTGGGTGCATAACAATGGCATCTGGCTTGGCGTGGCTCAGTTTCTCAGCATTCAAACCATAGCGGTGATAATATTCGCGTTCGGAGGGGATGAAGCCGCCGTCCATACGCTCGCGTTGCAGGCGCAGCATCATCACCACATCCACATCCTTCAAACCCTCTTGCATATCGTGAAAGACTTCCGCACCAAACTCGCCAATTCCCGCCGGCATCAGCGTTGCTGGGCCGATAAGGCGAATGCGGTTTTCCATTTTGCCCAGCAAAATGAGGTTAGAGCGGGCCACGCGGCTGTGGGCAATATCGCCGCAAATGGCGATGTTGAGGCGATGCAAGCGGCCTTTGGATCGGCGGATAGTGAGCGCATCCAGCAGGGCTTGCGTGGGGTGTTCATGCCGCCCGTCCCCAGCGTTGAGCACCGCGCAATTGACTTTCTGCGCCAAGAGATCGACGGCGCCAGAATGCGGATGGCGCACCACCAGAAGATCGGGGTGCATGGCATTGAGTGTCAGCGCTGTATCAATGAGGGTCTCACCTTTTTTGATTGAGCTGGCTTGCATGGCCATATTCATCACATCCGCCCCCAATCTCTTGCCTGCTATTTCAAAGCTGGCTTGAGTGCGGGTTGAGTTTTCGAAAAACATATTGATCTGAGTGCAGCCAGCCAGGGCTTTACTGTCGCGCGCACGGGATCTGTTTTGATCGGCGTAATCATCTGCCAAATCCAATATTTCGGTGATGCTTTGGGGATGTAGGGGTTCTATCCCCAATAGATGCTGAAGCTGCATATAGACCTCTCCGGTTGGCGTTTTATAGAAAGAGTGGCCGCCCACGGCAAGGGCAGGGGGCAAGGAAATGTCATTTGAGCCTGAGGCGGGTTATTTTTGACGCGCTGCGTCACTGATTGAATGATTTACCTTCCTCTCAGAAGGGCATAGTTTGAGGCCATGGATCAATTGGATTGGCATATGGCACGCGCCGCGTTGCAGTGGCAGGCAGAGCTCGGAGTGAGCGATGCCGTGGGTGATGTGCCCATTGACCGCTATGAGGTGCCGGCGCAAAACCCCAAACGATCCACTGCAGCGGCGGCACCCACCGGGGCGCCACAGGCTGCGGAGCGGCCTCCGGCTGTGATGGCAGCCGCGCCGGCTGTGGACCCTGTTGCACTGGCCGAAGAGGCTGCAGCTGCGGCGGGGGATTTGCCGGCGTTGAAACTTGCGCTGCAAAATTTTTCGCATTGTGATTTGCGCCGCGGAGCCCGCAATTTGGTGTTTGGTGGGGGCAGGGCTGGGGCTCGGGTGATGATCTTGGAAGATGCGCCCGGGCGGGCGGAGGATCTGCAAGGTCTGCCTTTTGCCGGCCCGGCCGGTCAATTGCTGGGCAAAATGTGCGCCGCTATTGGTTTGGATCGGGCCGAGGAGGTCTATGCAGCCTCCGTGATTCCTTGGCGCCCACCGCAGGACCGAGAGGCCAGCGCGGCTGAAATCGCCATGATGCAGCCTTTCTTGCGCCGTCATATTATCTTGGCCGCGCCGCAGGTTGTCATATGTATGGGCAATATCAGTTGTCAGGCGGTTTTGGGCAAACGCGGCCTGAGCAAGCTGCGCGGAGCCTGGCAAGAGGGTTTTGCCCTGCCAGTTTTGCCGATGGTGCATCCGCAGGGCCTGTTGCGCCAGCCTAATCGGAAGAAACAGGCATGGCAGGATTTGTTGATGCTCAAGGCTTGGCTGCGCGCGCAATCTGAAGGGGGCAAGACATGACCGATGCACCAGCAAAAACAGAGTTTATCGCGGTGCGCATCGCGGTTTTAACCCTGTCCGACAGCCGCAGTTTGAGTGATGATAAATCCGGCGACACGCTGGTTGCGCGCTTGCAAGCGGCCGGACATATCCTGGCCGACCGTGACATTCTCCCCGATGATCGCGCAGCGATTGCCGAAAAATTGCGTCAATGGTCGCGCGATCCGTCTATTGATGTGGTTCTGAGCACGGGCGGCACTGGGCTCACGGGCCGTGATGTGAGCGTCGAGGCACATCGGGATGTCTATGAAAAAGAGATTGACGCGTTCTCAACTCTCTTCACCTTTGTTTCCATGCAAAAAATTGGCACATCTGCGGTTCAGAGCCGAGCAACGGGCGGTGTGGCCAATGGCACTTATATGTTTGCATTGCCGGGCAGTCCGGGCGCCTGCAAAGATGCTTGGGACGAAATACTCGTCAAGCAATTGGATATAAGACATAAACCCTGCAATTTTGTCGAAATCATGCCGCGGCTTGATGAGCATCTGCAAAGAAAATAAGCCCCGCTGTCGAATCTGCGTGACGCGGAGAAGTTTTGTACTAGAACAACTGTAATGATGATCGAGAGGGCTGTCGTATGCGGTTTCTACGCAAAAGTTTAATGGGGTTGTTCTTACTGGCGGCGACTCTGGCGCTGTTTGCCTATGCCATCATGATGGTTCGGGGCGCGATTGAGAACAAAGGTGACGATCAGCGGCGCGGTGGCGGTGGTCGTGAGAGAGTTTTTGCAGTGAATGCCGTGCCCTTTGAGCCGGGCCAGCATATTCCGGTCCTACAGGTCTTTGGCGAGGTGCAAAGCCAGCGTAGCCTTGATATTCGGCCGGCGGTTGGCGGAACGGTCATTGAGTTGCACCCGAATTTTCAAAATGGCGGTTCTGTTTTGGAGGGCGATGTACTCCTGAGAATTGATCCGTCAAATGCACAAACCGCCTTGGCTTTGGTACAGGCCGATATGGCCGATGCTCAAGCGGATTTGCGAGAGGCGATGCGGGCGCTAGACTTGGCCAAGGATGAGATCAGCGCCGCGCAAGAGCAAGCCGCCCTGCGCCAAAAAGCATTGGCCCGGCAACAAGATCTCGTGACCCGTGGGGTCGGCACTGCGGCCTCTGTGGAGGCTGCGGAACTGGCTGCTTCCTCGGCACGCCAATCCGTTCTGGCGCGGCGCCAAGCTTTGCAGGCCGCTGAGGCGCGTTTGGATCAAGCGCGTGCGCGGGTCATGCGGGTGGATATTTCTTTGGCGGAAGCGGAGCGCAATGTGCGTGACACCGTTGTACGCGCGGCCTTTTCTGGGCTGCTGGCCAATGTCACTGTTCTGCAGGGCGGAACTGTGACCAACAATGAAAAAATTGGTCAATTGGTGGATCCATTGGCTCTGGAAGTGGCCTTTCGTGTGAGTACCTCCCAGCATCGGCGACTGCTCGATGATGCGGGCAAGTTGCGGGCTGCTGAGGTCTCGGTGACGCTGGATCTGCTCGGCGCGGAGATGAGCTCCAGCGGCCAGATCACCCGCGAAGCTGCTGTCGTGGGCGAAGGTTTGACTGGGCGGTTGCTCTTTGCCAGCCTTGCAACCTCCAAGGGTCTGCGGCCGGGTGATTTTGTGACTGTAAACATAACGGAGCCCGCCTTGAATTGGGTTGCCCGCCTGCCGGCCACGGCCGTGAGCGGGAATAACAAGGTTCTGGTTGTGGGCGAAGATGAGCGCCTGTCGGAGGCCGATGTGACCCTTGTGCGCCGTCAGGGGGATGATGTTTTGGTGCGCTCGCGTGAGCTGAACGGAGCGCAAATTGTAGCGGAACGATCCCCATTGCTGGGTGCGGGCATCAAGGTGCGCGTGTTGAGCGCTGAGGGAAAAGCGCCACAGGCGGCCCCAGAGACCATCGCGCTTGATCCAGAGCGGCGGGCCAAGTTGATTGCCTTTGTCGAGGGCAACAAACGCATGCCCAAACAGGCCAAGGAGCGGGTCTTGGCGCAGTTGCAAGAGCCCGAAGTGCGCAAAGAATTGGTTGAGCGGCTGGAAGGCCGGATGGGGGGATAAGGGATGTCTGTGATACGCACCGCCACTGGCGGGATTTTATCTTACATGACCCGACATCGCACCGCGGCAAACCTTTTCTTGCTTATTATGCTGGTCGCCGGGGCTGTTTCTTTTCCGCAAATGCGGGCGCAGTTTTTTCCCGATGTGATTATTGACCGCGTCACGGTCAGCGTGCGGTGGGATGGCGCTGGACCGGAGGATGTTGACCGGGCAATTGTGCAGGTGGTTGAACCGGCGTTGCTTGGGATTGAAGGGGTGAACAGCACCTCTGCCACCTCCTCGGAAGGCTCTGCGCGGATTACCATGGAATTTGAGCCCGGCTGGGATATGGCCCGTGGCACCGATGATGCCCAAATCGCCGTTGATTCCGTCGCCAACCAGTTCCCCGATGATGCTGATGATCCAAAAGTCACCCGTGGGGTCTGGCGCGACCGGGTCACAGATGTGGTGATCTCCGGTCCGGTTGGGGTGGCGCAATTGGCTCTATTTGCCGATGAGTTCGTCACAAGGCTTTTCGCCGCAGGCGTGACCCGCACCACTATTCGCGGCGTGGCTGCGGGCTCAACCATCGTGGAAGTCGACAGCTTGTCGCTTATTCGTCATGACGTGAGCATGGCACAGATCGCCAGTGCCATCGCTGAGGAAGCTGAGGCGGATCCCGCAGGCGATGTGGCCGGGAGTGCGCGCATTCGTACAGGGATCGCCAAACGCAGCGCCCGGGATATCAGGCAGATTGTCTTGCGTTCCAATGCCGATGGCTCGTCGCTCACCGTGGGCGATGTGGCGCGGGTGACGGAAGAGGGGGTTGACCGAGATCGCGCCTATTTCGTGGGCGCGGCGTCGGCCATTTCCATCCGCATTGACCGCTCTGATCAGGGCGACGCGATTGAAATCCAGGAGCAGGTTCAAACCACCGCTGCTGCGATGATGGAATCCTTGCCCCCTGATGTGAATGTCGAATTGATCCGCACCCGATCAGAGGCGATTTCTGCGCGGCTGGCCATGCTGTTGGAAAATGGCCTTCAAGGGCTTGGGCTTGTGCTTTTGCTGTTATTTTTGTTTTTGAATGTGCGCACGGCCTTTTGGGTGGCCGCAGGAATTCCGGCGGCTATGGCGGCGGCTTTGGCGCTGATGTATCTGTCAGGGCTGACGATCAATATGATCTCGCTTTTTGCTTTGATCATTACCCTTGGGATTGTGGTCGATGATGCCATTGTTGTGGGGGAACACGCAGATTTTCGCGCGCGTGTTTTGGGGGAAAGCCCTGTCGTGGCGGCGGAGAATGCAGCCAAGCGCATGTTCACCCCGGTATTTTCGGCAACGCTGACGACCGTCATCGCCTTTTTTGGCTTGGTGGCGATTGGTGGGCGGTTTGGGGATTTGATTGCCGATATTCCTTTTACCGTCATCGTGGTTTTGATTGCCTCGCTAGCCGAATGCTTTTTGGTTTTGCCCCATCACATGGCGCATTCTATTTCCGTCGGCTCACGGATCCGTTGGTATGACATGCCGTCACACTTCATGAACTACCTGCTGGATCAATTTAAGTTCTACCTGTTCCGCCCGTTTATCAGATTTGTCATTTGGGCGCGATATCCGGTGTTTGCAGCTGTGGTGGTGGCCTTGGCCAGTCAAGCGGTGCTGTTCATCAATGGGGATGTGCAATGGCGGTTTTTCAACGCTCCTGAGCGCGGCTCGGTGACGGGTAATTTCGCGATGGCCCCGGGGGCAACGCGGGAAGATTCCCTTGAGCAAATGCGCGCGTTTCAAACGGCTGTAGAAGCCGTTGGCGCGCAATATGAGGAGAAATATGGCCGCAATCCAGTGGATTTCTCCATGGCCGAAATTGGGGGCAATACCGGCCGTGGCTTGGCGGGCGCTGATACCAAAGATGCCGATCAATTGGGCTCCATTGCCGTTGAGTTGATTGATGCGGATTTGCGGCCCTATTCGTCCTTTGCCTTTGTCGCGGATTTGCAAGATGCGGTGATTAGGCATCCTCGGGTGGAGACGATTAGCTTTCGCGGTTGGCGCTCCGGTCCGGGCGGCGATGCGCTCGATGTGCAATTTTCCGGGGCTGATGCGCGCCGACTTAAAGCCGCCTCTGAGGCCTTGCAAACCGCTTTGGCACGATATCCAGAAGTCTCAGCTGTTGAAGACACGCTCTCCTACGACAAAGAGGAATTGGTGTTGGAGTTGACGCCGCAGGGGCAATCTTTGGGGCTTACCATCGACACATTGGGCCGGGTGTTGCGCAATCGCCTCAATGGGATTGAGGCGGCGAGCTTCCCCGATGGGCCGCGCTCGGCCACGATCCGTGTGGAATTGCCGGCCGGTGAATTGACGGCTGATTTCACCGATCGCATGCTGATCCGCACACCGAACGGGGGCTATGTGCCGCTGGCAGATATTGTCACCGTGCAGCAGCGCACCGGTTTTTCAACGGTGCGGCGTGAGAATGGCATCCAGGTGATTTCTGTGACGGGCGATATTTCTGAGGATGACCCGGCGCGCGCGCAGGCGATTGTGGCGGAATTGGAAGAAACAGTTTTGCCAAAAATCGCTGAGGAAACTCAAGTTGCCTTTACCTTGGCTGGATTGGCGGAACAGGAAGATGATTTCCGCAATGACGCCACACGGGGTTTGATTTTGACCTTGGCCGGGATCTTCATGACTTTGGCTTGGATTTTCTCCAGCTGGACACGCCCCTTGGTGGTGATGGCCATTATTCCGTTTGGCTTGATCGGGACGATTTATGGCCATTGGTGGTATGACATCCCGCTTTCGCTGTTTTCTGTGGTTGGGTTGATTGGCATGGTGGGGATTATCATCAACGATTCCATTGTTTTGGTGACGACGATTGATGAATATTCCAAAGAGCGGGGCCTATTTCCAGCGATTGTCGATGGGGTAACAGATCGGTTAAGACCGGTGTTGTTGACGACATTGACCACGGTGCTCGGCCTGTCCCCTTTGCTTTACGAAACCTCGTCACAAGCGCAGTTTCTCAAGCCAACGGTGATAACCTTAGTCTATGGGCTTGGGTTTGGGGTGATCTTAGTATTGATCGTCGTGCCAGCCTTGATGGCGATGCAAGCGGATGTGGGCGCGCAGGTGGCGAGCGTCAAACGGGCCCTGCGCGGCCTCTGGCGTGGCCGCGGACCGCGCTTGCCCGTTGTTGCAGCGCTCATCAGCCTGACCGCCCTTTTCGCCGCGACCCTTGGGGCGGTGATCGTGAGTGGAGGGGTGCCGCAGTTTTGGATGGGGTTGCCATTGGCGGCCCATCTGTCGCCCTTGCCATTTGGGCTTTCGCTATTTTTGAGCGGCTCAGCGCTCGTTGTGTTGTTGCTTTACGCGGTGTCAGCCGTGATCTTTGCGCGGAATTTGCGGCGCTAGGCGCCCAGGCAGCCACGATATTCGGTGGCTCCGTCGGGCGCAAAGAGCGTGGTTGTCACCCCGTCGCGCCCGATGGCCACGGGCTGACCCGTGGGGGTCATGATTTGGGCGGTGACATTCAACCGCCCATCGCGCAGCTCAAGCTTGGGCGTTTTGACCCAAAGACGCGGGTTGTCCAGTTCAATGGCCGCATTGTCAAAGGCGCGATCGGGGGATGGCAAAACAATCTTTAGCTCCATGCCATCGTCTGCTGCTGAAAAAGCGCAGGTGATCTGACCCGCGCCGGGTTTTGGCACAACGGCGCGTGCGGCTTTAATCAGAAGGTCAACAGGCGCCTGTGCGGATAATTGCGCGGACAGATCAAGCGTAACAGGGATGCACAGCTCCCGGCACACACCGATCTCAATACGCCCGATCAAGGTGATGTCTGCAGCGCGGTCCACGGAGAGTTGCACCGGAAAAATGACCTGCTCTTCATATCCGATGTTGCGGCTGCTCCCGAGCCACGAAATTTCTGGCGTTGGGTAAAAAACCTCGAAGGCCTGAACACCCACAGATTGAGAAAAATCAAAGCGCGGCGGGATGCCACTGTCTCCCGGCTGGCGCCAATAGGTTTTCCACCCCGGCGCCATATTGAGTTGAAGCGCCGCCATATGGATGCCATCCTCAGTGCGCCATCCTGGCCGCAATTCGGCCTGCAAAATATCGTCCAGATCCTGTGCGAGGGCGGCAGGGGCGAGGCAAAAAGCGCAGAGGAGGAATGTGGTGATGCGGTGCACAGTGTGTTTCATGGGGTTCCTTCTAACGTATTTACGCTGAAATACGAACTCACTTTTTATTGAGCAAGCCCGTCTTCGCAAGTGTCCGCGCCAGCTGGCAGGTGGCACAATTTGGCGCAGGCCGCCAGGGTACAGAAAAATCTCAGTGACAGCACTTGTTGTTTTGCTCTTTCCTATTCATGTTCTTGGCATGACTGACGCGCAGACGACTCTTGTTGGAAAACTCTTGGTGGCCATGCCGGGCATGGGTGATCCGCGATTTGAGCATTCGGTCGTCTATATCAGCGCCCATTCCGAGGATGGCGCCATGGGGCTCATTGTGAATAAGGCCAATGCGGCCTTAGATCTAAAAGCGCTTCTTGGGCATCTCGATATCCCCATCGGCGCTTTTACCCCGCAGGTTGCTGTGCATTTTGGCGGACCGGTCGAACCTTCGCGCGGGTTTTTACTGCATTCGGCAGATTATGTTGGCGATCCTGATACCCTGCGGATTGACGACCGTTTTGCTGTGACGGCCACGGTCGATGCGATCAAAGACCTGTCGCGGGGTTTGGGGCCGAAGACCAGTTTGTTGGCGCTGGGCTATGCGGGCTGGGCGGCGGGGCAGCTGGAGGCGGAAATTCGGGCCAATGGCTGGTTGATTTGTGAGGCTGAGTTTGACTTGGTTTTCAGCCCGGACAATGGTGCCAAATGGGCGGCGGCTCTGGCCTCAATCGGGGTCGATCCAACCCTATTATCGGGGCAAGCGGGCCGGGCCTGACGCGGCGTTTCGGCCGATAGCTATTTCCTTGTGCCAGCGGCTTGGGTAAGACGCTTTTAATAGATTACTGCCATCCTTGGAGTTCCTCATGCCCTATCAAGCCCCTGTCAGCGAATATCAGTTCATTTTCGACCAAGTGGTGCCCTTGGCGCCGGTGGTGGCCAATGAATGTTTTTCGGAAGCGACACAGGATTTGACGGATGCGGTTTTAAATGAATGCGGTAAGATGTGCGATACAGTGATGGCGCCGCTGCAACGGCCCGGGGATTTGCATCCTGCCAAATTGGAAAACGGCGTTGTGCGCACCCCGCCGGGCTTTGCCGATGGCTATGCGGCGATCGCCGAAAGTGGCTGGGTCGGTATTTCTGCCACGCCAGAGCATGGTGGCATGGGCTTGCCGATGGCTTTGAACACGGCGATGCATGATATGATGTGCGGCGCCTGTATCTCTCTCAATCTCTGCCCACTTTTGTCGCAGGGTCAGATTGAGGCGCTGGAACACCACGCCAATGCTGATTTGCAGGCGCTGTATTTGCCAAAGCTCATTTCTGGTGAATGGACCGGCACGATGAATCTGACAGAACCCCATGCCGGCTCCGATGTGGGCGCATTGAGCAGTAAGGCCGAGCCGCAAGCCGATGGCAGCTATAAAATTTCAGGCCAGAAAATCTTTATCACCTGGGGTGAACATGATGTGGCAGAGAATATTTGCCATTTGGTTTTGGCCCGGCTTCCGGGTGCCAAGCCCGGTCCCAAGGGGATCAGCCTGTTTTTGGTGCCAAAATTCATCCCCCATGCCGATGGCAGTCTTGGCGCGCGCAATGATCTGCGCTGTGTCAGCTTGGAGCATAAGCTGGGCATTCACGGCAGTCCGACCGCGGTTATGGAGTTTTCGGGCGCAACTGGTTGGCTAGTGGGCGAAGAACACAACGGCATGGCCTGTATGTTCACCATGATGAACAACGCCCGCCTGGCTGTGGGGATGCAGGGCGTTGGGGTGGCCGAGGGCGCCTATCAACACGCGCTGGCTTATGCGATGGACCGCAAACAGGGGCGCGCGCCCATTGCCGATGGCACTGGAACAATTATCGATCACGCCGATGTGCGGCGGATGTTGGCGCAGATGAAGGCCGATATTTTTGCGGCGCGTTCCATTGGAGTGGCCTGTGCGATTGCGATTGATATGGCCAAAGCCACGGGCGATACCGATTGGCAGGCACGTGCCGCGCTTTTGACCCCCATTGCCAAATCCTTTGGCAGCGACACAGGCGTCGCCGTGGCCGATCTTGGGGTGCAAATTCACGGCGGTATGGGTTTTGTCGAGGAAACCGCAGCGGCGCAATATCTGCGCGACGCGCGGATCACCCCGATTTATGAAGGCACAAATGGAATTCAATCTATGGATCTTGTGGCGCGCAAGATGATGGATGGGGGTGCCGCCGCCTTTGCTCTGATGGATGATATGGAAGCGCTGGCCTCCGCCTCAAACAGTGATTTGGCCAAAGCGGTTTTGGCAGCTATTGCGCAGTTACGCGCCACCACGCAATGGGTGGTGTCCCAGGAGCTCAATGAGCGGTTTGCGGGCTCTGTGGCCTATCAAAAAGCCTTTGCCCGGGTGTTGGGCGGATATTTTCATCTGGTGGCGTCTATGTCTGGCCAAGCCAAGCGCCAGCGTTTGGCGCGGGTCTATATCAACAGCCTTTTACCGGAGGCTGCTTCTCTGTGTGCTCAGGCGCAGGCGGGCGCGGCAGATCTTTATGCGCTTGAGCTTGATGATTTTGCCGCGTAACCCCAGCCTATGACAACGATAAGATACCCTTGGGAAACGCCCCCTGAAAATGGCGAGATGATCGAAATTGCCGAGGGGGTGCATTGGCTGCGGCTGCCTTTGCCGATGAAATTGGATCATGTGAACATCTATGTGCTGGATGACGGTGACGGTTGGACGCTGATCGACACGGGGATGAAATCGCGCAGGGTGCAGGCGATGTGGCAAGCCGTGCTTGACGGGCCTTTGCGCGGCAAGCCGGTTAAGCGGGTCGTGGCAACCCATCACCACCCTGATCATATTGGGTTTCACGGCTGGTTTGTTGAAGAATTTGGCGCGGAATATGTCTCAACGCAGGTGGCCTATCTGATGGGACGTATGCTCACAATGGATATTCAGGAGCGCTATACCGAGGGTCAGATTGAGTTTTACCGCCGCGCTGGGATGCGGGCTGATTTACTCGCGGCCCGGCAGGATGAGCGCCCCTTCAATTTTTCTGACATCGTGCATCCCATTCCCATTGGGTTTACCCGCATTGAAGAGGGTGACGTGATTGAAATGGGCGGGCGCAGTTGGGATGTTCGCGTCGATCATGGGCATGCGCCCGATCATGCGACGTTCTGGAGCCGGGATGATAATTTGGTGCTTTGCGGCGATCAGGTCATTGCGTCCATTAGCTCAAATATCGGGGTCTACCCCACTGAGCCGGATGCGAATCCTTTGGCGGACTGGCTTGACAGCTGTGCGCGATTGCAAAACTTTGCCCGCGCTGATCATTTGGCATTGCCCGGTCATAAATTGCCCTTTGTCGGCATGCCCCTGCGGCTGCGGCAATTGGAGGAAAACCACCACGGCGCTTTGACGCGGCTGCGGGCCGATTTGAAAACTCCAAAAACCGCCGGAGAGGTCATGATGGCCGTCTTCAAGCGCCAAATCGGCGATGGAGAATATGGGCTTGGTCTGGTCGAGGCTTTGGCCCATTGCAACTATCTGTGGCATGCCGGTGAGGTGACCCGCAGTTTGCACCAAGACGGCGCTTATCGCTGGGTGATGAATTAGCGCAGGCTGACGCGCGCTTTTTTGCCGCTGGGCGGGTCTGCGCGCGTGACAAATGCCGCGTTGGAGGCTAGGGAGTGCGAAACACAAAACGGAGTTGTCGCTATGGCTGACCAAAAACACGAACACGGCACAATGAATACAGACGTGCAAGAAAAGACTTTTGCAGGTTTTATGGGCCTCGTGTCGAAAAGCACAGTTGTGATCCTCGTGGCCCTGGTGCTTTTGTATCTCATAAACGGTTAAATCGATGAGATATGCTGCATTGACCTTGGCGCTTTTGTGCCTTGTCGGATGCAGCGCGGCCTTTAGGGGCGATGCCATGCGCGAGGCTGATCTGCCGCGTTATCGGCATCCTGGCGGCGCAAAAGTGACTTTGATCACTGTGCTGAGCACGCAAGACGGCAGCGGCGCACATTCTGCTTTGATCGTGAATGGCGCGCAGAGGGTCATTTTTGATCCGGCTGGGAGTCTGTCACATGCGAGTTTGGCAGAGCGCGGCGATGTGATTTACGGTGCCAACCCGGCGGTTGTGGACAGTTATATCGATTACCACACCCGCAACACCCATGACACAGTGGCGCAAACCCGAGATGTCACCGATGCGGTGGCCGGCGATCTTCTTGCTCGCGTGATGGATCATGGGCCGGTGATGCAATCCTTCTGTGCGCAGAATGTGAGCGCGCTCTTGCGCGCCACTCCGGGCTTTGAGGCCATAGGTCCGACGTTTTTTCCCAAGACGCTTATGGAGCGTTTTGCGGCGTTACCCGGTGTGAGAACGGTGCGATTCTCGCAACCAGAGGACAGGGATAAACGCACGGATTTTTACGGCTGGATCGGTCAAAAGCCGAAGTTTAACATTGAATAAAGCGTAACGCCGCCGGCTGCGATCGCCAGCAAGAGATTACCTTTCCAAACGCCCACCAAAAGCGTCACCAGCGCTGCTAAAAATCGCGGCAGATCAAAGGCCCCATCTGTCGCGCGCGGCATGAAAACCAGGGGTGCGATAATGCCCGGCATGACAGCCACAAGCGTATAGCGAAGATGGCGTTTGACCCATTCGGGCAGCTCTTTGTTGCCGATGATACCCAAAAACGAAAAGCGCAGGAGCCAAGAACCAAAGGCCAGCCCTGCAATCACAAGCCAAAGTGTTGCGGTCGAAATGCTCATGATCTCGCCCCCATGCGTCGCTCCACCTCAGCGCCCAAAGCGAGGGCGATCAATGCTGCAATGATCAAGCCAAGCCCATAGGGTGCGGGCGCAAAGAGGAGGGACAGTGTCGCTGCGGTGAAAGCGGCAACCACATGCGGTAAGCTGCGCAGCGCTGGGGCCACTAAGGCTATGAAGGCGATGGGCATGGCGAAATCCAAGGCCAGCCAATCGGGAATGCGCGTGCCCAGCCAGGCGCCAAAACCTGTACCCACAACCCAGATCACTGCCACCAAACTTGTGGCGCCGAAATAAAAGGCCAATTTGCGGGGCAGGCTCATGTCAGGTTCATTTTGGTACTTCTGATCGGCGAGGGCGAAACTGTGATCTAAAATTGCATAGGCGACGAAGGCGCGGGTCCAAAATGGGGTGGCGCCCAAATGGGTGGCCAGCGTCGCCGAATAGAGCGCCATGCGCAGATTGACGGCCAGGCCGACAATAATCACAATGAAAACCGGCGCTTGATCTTGCATGAGCGATAGAGCAGTGAATTGCGCGGCACCGGCGATCACAGCCATGGAAAAGGCCACTGCGGTGAAAATATCCAGGCCAGATTCGGCGGCTAGGACACCGAAAACCATCCCATAGGGGGCGACAACGATGCAAAATGGCAAAGCCCCCCAGAGCCCAGCCCAAAAGTCATGTCTGGAGGATTGCATATGCTTGACCTATCTGTCCGGAGTGTCATTGTATGCGCTGTATAGGAGATTTCCATGATCCAAGCCAAGCCTTGTTTGATTGCCCCGAACCCTCAGGCAAAAGGGTTGACGCGGCAGGTCGCAGGTCTGGACCACCTGGGCGCGGAAATTTCGTTGAATGTGGTGGAGGAGCGGCCGCTTACCATCTGGCTCAATGGTCAAGAGATCGTGACCGCCATGACGATTGGCGATTATCCCGAATATCTGGCGCAGGGTTTTTTAAGCAATCAAGGCATGTTGACCAAAGACGAGATCGTTGAGGCGGTTGATTTTGACGCAGAGTTGGAAACCGTGGTGGTACGCACCAATCGGCCAACCAATTATGAGGCCAAACTCAAGAAAAAGACCCGCACCTCTGGCTGTGCGGTGGGCACTGTTTTTGGCGACATCATGGAGGGGATCGAGGGGCTATGTTTGCCGCCAGCGCTGCTGCGGACCTCTTGGCTCTATAGCCTTTCGCACCAGATCAACCAAATGCCGAGCCTCTATCTCAGCGCGGGCGCGATCCATGGCACGGTGCTTTGCCTCCGCGACGCGCCCTTGGTCTATATGGAAGACGTGGGGCGACACAATGCGGTGGATAAGGTGGCCGGATGGATGCGGGCGACGCAAACCTCAGGCGCCGATAAGATTCTCTATACCACCGGGCGCTTGACCTCCGAGATGGTGATCAAATGCGCTTTGATGGGCATTCCGGTATTGGCGAGCCGCTCGGGGTTTACCGCCTGGGGCGTCGAATTGGCGCGGCAGGTCGGACTGACATTAATCGGACGGATGCGCGGGCAAAGGTTTCAATGCTTATCGGGCCAGGAGCGGCTCGTTTTTGATGCGGATCCCTCCTCGGAAGAAGAGGACCGCAAGCACCGCCGGAAATCCGCGCAATGACTGCGCCTCTTGGGGTAATTCTCGCCGGCGGGCGGGCCAGCCGCATGGGCGGGGGGGATAAATCTCTACGCCCTCTGGCCGGACGACGGGTGATTGATCATGTTCTCGAGCGATTGCGCCCGCAGGTGGCTCACATGGCGCTGAGTGCCAATGGCGATCCGGCACGTTTTGAATCTCTTGATCTGCCTGTGATTGCCGATTCTATGGCGGAATTTCCAGGGCCTCTGGCGGGGGTCTTGGCCGGAATGGATTGGGCGGCCGACCAGGGCGCAGAGCATATCCTGACCGTGGCGGCAGATACGCCGTTTTTCCCTGCGGATCTTCAGGCACGTTTGGCGGATGCTCGGGAGGCGGCGGGGGTTCCGATTGCTTTGGCGGCAACGCCCGGGCCCGATAGGATATACCGTCACCCCACCTTCGGACTTTGGCCCGTGGCGCTGCGTGAGGATTTGCGGCGCGCTTTGACGGGCGGTCTGCGCAAAGTGGTGCTTTGGACCGATCAACATGGCTGCGCCGAGGCGCTGTTCTCGGTGGATCCCCATGATCCCTTCTTCAATATCAATCGGCCAGAAGACCTGGCGCAGGCTGAGGCGATGGCATGAATGTATTTGGCGTAACTGGCTGGAAAAATGCTGGTAAAACCGGCTTGATGGAACGGTTGGTGGCGGAGTTTTGTGGCCGGGGTTTGCGGGTCTCAACCCTCAAACATGCCCATCACAGCTTTGACGTGGATCACCCCGGAAAGGACAGCCACCGGCATCGTATGGCGGGCGCGTCACAGGTTCTGCTGGCTTCAACAGAGCGCTGGGCTTTAATGAACGAGCATCGCGGTGCGCCGGAGCCGAGCTTGGCCGCGCTTTTGGCCAAATTGGACCCGGTAGACCTGGTGCTGATCGAGGGTTGGAAGCGCGATAAACATCCAAAAGTTGAGGCATGGCGGGCGGAAACCGGCAACCCGCTGATTGCGCCGAATGATCCAACGATTTTAGCTGTCGCCAGTGACACCGCTCTAGAGCTTGATCGC
Source organism: Planktomarina temperata RCA23 (assembly GCF_000738435.1). NCBI lineage: Bacteria > Pseudomonadati > Pseudomonadota > Alphaproteobacteria > Rhodobacterales > Paracoccaceae > Planktomarina > Planktomarina temperata. The sequence continues at coordinate 619,606 of NZ_CP003984.1, forward strand.
CCGGTGTTTGATCTGGATGACACGGCGGCAGTGGCCGATTTTATTCTAGCGCATTTGGAGATGGCCAGGTGAGCGCGCCAAGCAAACTTAGCAATGATTGTTTTGCACTGCCTGCCGGGGTGCATTGGACACCGGTGAGCGAGGCGCTCCGCCTTTTGGAACAGCGCTTGCAGTGCTGTGTTCCGGTGGAGCAATCTGCCGTTGAGGACAGCGATGGGCGGATTTTGGCACATGCAGTCATCGCCGCGAGATCGCATCCGCCCTGTGCCAACTCAGCGGTGGATGGCTATGCCTTCGCTGGCGGTCTGCAGGCGGGTGCGCAGAGTTTGCAACTGCGGGACGGGCGCTCTGCGGCTGGAGAGGCCTTTAAAGGGCGGCTCTTGCCCGGCCAAGCCCTGCGCATACTCACAGGCGCGGCTTTGCCGGGTGGTGCCGATACGGTGGTGTTGCAAGAAGATGTTCGGATAGACGACGGCCGGCTTCAGGTTACAGGTCCGCTCAAAGCAGGGGCCAATGCCCGCGCGGCTGGCGAAGATATGCAACAAGGGGCCCAGATTTTTCCGGCAGGCCATCAACTCAGGCCGGAAGATCTTGGGGTGATCGCCGCGGCGGGTCTGGGCGAGGTTTCTGTATTCAAGCCCCTAAAGGTCGCAGTGATCTCCACAGGTGCGGAATTGCGCGCGCCAGGGCAGGCGGCGCGTGTGGACCAAATTTTTGATGCCAACCGACCGATGCTCTGCGCGGTGCTGCGACGCTGGGGTATGGAGGTGGTGGATCTTGGCATTGTGCCCGATGAGGCCGCCGCTGTGCGCGCGGCGCTTGACCGGGCCAAAGACTGCGCGGATGTCATCATGACCTCGGGAGGGGCGAGCGCCGGGGATCAGGATCACATGTCTGCGGTGTTGCGCGCGAGCGGCGGTATGGCGCTTTGGCGGATTGCGGTGAAGCCGGGACGGCCTTTGGCTTTGGGCGTTTGGGGCGGGGTGCCGGTTTTTGGCCTGCCGGGCAATCCGGTGGCAGCCTTTGTCTGTACGTTGATTTTCGCCCGCCCCGCGTTGTTGCAACTGGCGGGGGCCGGATTCCAAGTCCCGCAAGCGCTGCATATGCCAGCTGCATTTTCAAAAACGAAAAAAGCTGGGCGTCGCGAATATCTGCGGGCACGCTTGCGCGATGGCGCGGCCCATGTCTTCGCGTCTGAAGGATCGGGCCGGGTCTCAGGCCTGTCTTGGGCAGAAGGCCTTGTAGAATTACCAGAGGCGGCGGCCGAGATTAAACCCGGCCAAACGGTATGTTTTTTGCCCTACGCCAGTTTTGGCCTGCCATAAAAGCCCCGGGAGCCGGGGCGCCAGGCTTGCCGTGTCAGATGAATTCGACTTTTAAGATTTCATAGGAGCGCGCACCGCCAGGCGTGCGCACTTCAATGCTGTCGCCTTCGTCCTTGCCAATCAAAGCCCGGGCCAATGGCGAGCGCATGTTGAGCTTGCCACTCTCAATATCCGCCTCTGGCTCTCCCACGACTTGATAAATTTTCTCTTCATCGGTGTCCTCATCGACCAAAGTCACCGTCGCACCGAATTTCACCGACCCGGACAATTTGGCCGGATCAATGATATCGGCTCGGCCCAAGATGGCTTCCAGCTCTTTGATTCGTCCTTCAATGAATCCCTGCTTTTCGCGCGCCGAGTGATATTCGGCGTTCTCTTTCAAATCGCCCAATTCCCGCGCTTCCGCAATCGCCTTGATGATGGTTGGGCGTTCTACAGATTTCAAGGTCTTCATTTCAGCCTCCAGCTGAACGGCACCTGATCTGGTTAACGGGATTTTTTCCATTGAAACAACACTCATGATTGAAGGTTGATCTACCTGACCGAAGGCGACGCGGTTTGGCAAGGGGTTAGATTACGATTGCCATGTTTTTTTTGTGACTGCGCACCAATTGATTTTATTTTAAACAGTTCCTTCAGAAATAGAGGCCTTTGGCTCGGCCGGTGCCTGTGAGAAATGCGAAATAACGTCGCCTTTGGCCTTGGACAGCCGCGTCACGATTGACCTGCGTTTGAATCATGGCATAAACCTTTCAGCGAGTTTGAAAATTTTGCCCATTTTTTCACGAGATGGGCCGGCAGCAAGGGAAGTAATATGTCAGATATTCAACGTGAGACCATGGACTATGACGTGGTGATTGTGGGCGCCGGTCCTTCGGGATTGTCTGCTGCGATCCGCTTGAAACAGTTGAATGCCGACCTTGAGGTTGTGGTGCTGGAGAAAGGCTCAGAAGTGGGTGCGCATATCCTCTCTGGCGCCGTGCTGGATCCCGCGGCCCTCAACGCATTGATCCCAGATTGGAAAGCCAAGGGCGCGCCCTTGAATACCGAAGTGAAGGAAGACAACTTCTATGTCTTGGGCGAGGCGGGGCAAATACGTCTGCCCAATGCGATCATGCCACCTTTGATGAACAATCACGGCAATTACATCGTTTCGATGGGCAATGTGTGCCGTTGGCTCGCCGAACAGGCCGAAGAGTTGGGCGTTGAAATTTTCCCCGGCATGGCCTGTTCCGAGCTGTTGTTTCATGAAGATGGCGCGGTGAAAGGTGTGGTGGCCGGTGAATTTGGCAAGAATGCCGATGGCAGCCCGTCGGAGGCTTATGAGCCGGGTATGGAACTCAATGGCAAATATGTATTCCTTTCCGAAGGAGTGCGGGGCTCGCTGTCCAAGCAGGTCATTGCCAAGTACAATTTGGATGCAGCATGCGATGTGCCAAAGTTTGGCCTTGGTATGAAAGAGATCTGGGAAGTGAAGCCGGAAAACCATAACCAGGGCGAGGTCACCCATTCTATGGGCTGGCCGATGGGCTTCAAACAATCTGGCGGCTCCTTCATGTATCATTTAGAAAATAATCAAGTCTATGTCGGCTTCATTATTGATTTAAATTACAAAAATCCGCATCTCTTCCCCTATATGGAATTCCAGCGCTTTAAGCATCACCCGCGGATTGCGAAGGTTTTAGAGGGCGGCAAGCGGGTGGCCTATGGCGCGCGCGCGGTCACCAAAGGGGGATTTCAATCTATGCCGCAAGCGGCCTTCCCGGGGGGCGCGATGCTGGGCTGTTCGGTCGGGCTGGTGAACCTGCCGCGTATTAAAGGCAATCACAATGCGATGCATTCGGGCATGGCGGCGGCAGAGGCGGCTTTTGCCGCGATCAGCGCGGGGCGTTCTGGCGATGTGCTCGAGAGCTATGACGCGGCTTTGCGTTCGGGTCCTGTCGGTAAAGATCTTAAGGTTGTACGCAATGTGGCCCCGCTCGCCGCGCGCTTTGGACCTTTGGGCGGATTGGCCTTGGGCGGCTTTGATATGTGGTTCCAATCCATCTTCAAATTTAGCCTGTTTGGCACGGTCAAACATGGCAAAACCGATGCGCAATCCACCGGAAAAGCCGGAGATCATGCGCCGATTGACTATCCGAAGCCCGATGGGAAACTGTCCTTTGACCGGTTGACCAATGTCAGCTTTGCCATGACAAACCACGAGGAAAGCCAGCCGCCACATTTGCAACTGACTGACCCTGATGTGCCGATCTTGGTGAACCTGCCGGACTATGCTGAGCCTGCGCAGCGCTATTGCCCGGCCGGGGTCTATGAGGTGGTGCAGGAAGAGGGCAAAGAGGCCCGCTTTGTGGTCAACTTCCAAAACTGCGTGCATTGCAAAACCTGTGACATCAAAGACCCAAGTCAAAACATCACATGGGTGACGCCGCAGGGTGGGGATGGGCCGAATTATCCCAATATGTAACCACGCCAAAGCGTGATCTTCGAGGGCCGCCAGCAAAAAGCTGCGCGGCCCAATTGTTTTTGCCCAAGGCTCAGCCTAAGAATGACCTATCAGGGAGGCCGGTTTTGAAACGATCTGCAAAAATAATTTATGTGATGCTGCTGAGCATGACGCTCGGGGCCAGCGCAGCGGCGCAACAGGCCTCTGGTCCCTATATTGCGGCGCGCCAAGCGGCTCTTGCGCATGATTACCAACCCGCTGCAGATTATTTCGCCCGCGCTTTGGCGCAATCTCCACGCGATTCTGTCTTGGTGTCGCAAACCATGACGGCCTTTCTGGCCTCGGGTGATGTGAAAAAAGCCCATGCTTTGGCGCGTCTGTTGGTGGCCGGTGAGGGCAGCTATCCTTTGGCTGAGGTTTTGGTGCTGTCGGAACATTTCAAACGCAATGACTATCAGGCAGCGCTGGATCATCTGGAGGCGACAACCGTCGTTGGCCGGGCCATTGATGAGTTGCTTGAAGGCTGGGCGCTCGTCGGCTTGGGGCAAATGGCTGAGGCGTTGCGCCGCTTTGATGCCGTCATTCCGGTGGAGGGTATGCGCAGCTTTGCGCTGTATCAAAAAGGTCTCGCGCTGACTTTGGTGGGAGATTTTGAAGGTGCAGCGGCAAGCTTTAGCGGCCAGGGGCAGGCAGCACCCGCCTTGAATTATCGCGGCAGTTTGGTCTGGGCACAGATATTGGTGCAGTTGGACAGGTCAGATGACGCCCTGGCGTTTTTGCGTGATTTTCATGGATCTGGTGCGGATCACGCGGTCAACAGTTTGATGGCACAAATTGAGGCCGGGGCATTGGTCGAGTTTGATCTGCTGCGCAACGCCAGCGAAGGCGCCGGTGAAGTTTTGCACCTCTTGGCGCAGGCTTTGCAAAATGGCGAAGGTCAAGACGGGCTGCTGCTGTACACGCGCCTGGCCAGCCATATGGCCCCGCGCAATATGCAGGCAGTTTTGCTGTCAGCACAGCTGCTCGAACAGCTTGGCAATCCGCAGTTGGCGATTGAAACCTATGCGCAGGTGCCGCGCAGCCATCCGGCCTATGTCCAGGCCGAATTGGGCCGGGCGCAGGCGTTGCAAGAGATCGGCGAAGCCACAACTGCGATTGAGGTTTTGACACAATTGGCTGGATCTTTTGAGAATCTGCGCTCTATTCACATGACCTTGGGCGATTTTTTACGCCAAGATGAGCAATATGCGCGCGCGGTGCGCAGTTATGACAGGGCGATTGCGTTGATTGATCAACCGGCGCGGGGGCATTGGTATTTGCATTATGTCAGAGGCACAGCGCATGATCGGCTGGGAGATTGGGCGGCGGCGATGCGTGATTTTGATCGTGCCTTGGAGCTGGCGCCCGATCAATTTCAGGTGCTTAACTATGTGGGCTATACTCTGGTGGATCGCGGTGAACAGCTCGATGAGGCGCTTGAGATGATCCAAAAGGCCGTCGCGGCACAGCCCGATGCAGGCTATATCATCGACAGTCTTGGATGGGCGCAGTATCGGCTTGGCTTTTACAACGAGGCCGTGGTGCATATGGAGCGCGCGGCGGAGTTAATGGCGACAGATCCAATTGTGAATGACCACCTGGGCGATGTTTATTGGGCCGTTGGGCGCAAAACCGAGGCGCAATTTCAATGGCGACGGGCCTTGAGCTTTGCCATCGATTACTCTGGCCCAGAGGCGGTTGATCCAAAGCGCATTCAACGCAAGCTAGAGGTGGGTCTCGCGGAGGTCTTGGCTGAGGAGGGGGCGGCGCCTCTGAAAGTGGCTGATGGCGATTAGGCGCAGCGCTGCGGCAAAGATCAATCTCTGCCTGCATGTCGTGGGACAGCGTGACGACGGGTTGCATGACTTGCAAAGTGCCGTTGCCTTCCTCGATTGCGGTGAATGGGTGGAGGTGAGAAAATCCGGTTGCACCCAGCTGAACATCCTTGGCCCAAAGGCCGCAGAGCTTCCTCGGCCGGATGATAATTTGATCCTGAAGGCTGCTGCGCTCTTTCCGCGCCACTGTCAGACCGACATCCGGCTGCATAAAACCATGCCGGTTGCCTCTGGTATTGGTGGGGGCAGCGCGGACGCGGCGGCGACATTGCATGCGATGGCCGCGCTTTGGGATCTTCCTCTGCCCGATGTGGCGGCGCAGGTGCTATTGGGCGCTGATGTGCCTGTTTGTATGGGGCGTTCACCGGTTTTGATGCAGGGCATTGGTGCGCAGATATCCCCCTTGGGTGATGTGCCGGCTCTATTTGCGTGCTTGGTCAACCCAGGGCGTGGTTTGTCCACCGCGCGGGTGTTTGAACAATTGGCGTCCAAATCTAACCCGCCGCTTGAACCGCCACCACCCGCAGCCACAGAATTTTGCGCCTGGCTCAAACGGCAGCGCAATGATCTACAAGCGCCAGCTCTGGCGGCGGAGCCGATGATTGCTGATGTTCTGGAGGCTTTGGCTGCACAGGCGCCGCTTTTGGCGCGCATGTCCGGGTCGGGTGCCACGTGTTTTGCTCTGTTTGAGAGCTTGGCCGCCGCGCAAGACTGTGCCTCCACTATTCAAGCCAATCAGCGCGACTGGTGGGTGGCCAGCGGCGCGCTCCTGATCTGACTGGTCTTTCGGGGCGTCAGTTTAAGCGGGCCACGACGTAATCGCTGAGGTCCGTGAGTACGGGCTTCAGCGGGTGATCTGGCAAATCCCTAAGGGCGGATTTGGCTTGCTCAGCCCAATAAAGGGCTTGGGCCCGGGTGGCCTCAAGCGTGCCGTGGCGTGTCATTAGGGCGATGGCATGGGGTAAATCCCCCGCCTCCTGCTGGCCCTTGGCAATGCATTTATGCCAAAATGCCCGCTCAGTGTCATCTGCGGCAGCTATTGCTTTGATCACAGGCAGGGTCAGTTTGCGCTCTCTGAAGTCATCACCAATGTTTTTACCGGTCGCCGTGCTGCCAGTGTAATCTAAGAGGTCATCAACGATTTGAAAGGAAATGCCCAAAGCGTCACCATAGGCTGCAAGGGCCCGGACCGTTTGATCTTCTTTGCCCGCAATGACCGCGCCCACTTCGCAGGCGGCTGCAAAGAGTGCGGCGGTTTTTCCACGGATGACTTTGAAATAGATCTCTTCGCTGGTCGTAATGTCTTGCGCGGCCGTGAGCTGCAGCACCTCGCCCTCTGCAATGGTGGCAGAGGCATTGGCCAAAATGTCCAAAACGCGCAGGCTTCCAGTTTCCACCATCAGTTGAAAGGAGCGAGAAAACAGATAATCGCCAACCAAAACGCTGGATTGGTTGTCCCAAAGCAAATTCGCGGTGGGCCTGCCGCGGCGTTGGGCGCTGTCGTCCACCACATCGTCATGCAGCAAAGTGGCGGTATGGATGAACTCAACCGTCGCCGCCAAATGGATGTGATAAGGCCCGGTATAGCCGCACATACGTGCGGTGGCCAAGGTCAGCATTGGGCGCAGGCGTTTGCCCCCGGCCTCAACCAAATGGGCGGTGACCTCAGGTATGCGGGGGGCATGCTCGGAGGCCATGCGTTGGCGGATCAAATGATTGACGGCGGTCAGATCTTCGGCCAAGGCCTTTGCCAAGCGATCATGGGGTTTTGATACTGCATCGTCCAACGACATGTTCGAATTTCCTCAAGGCTCTCGACAAACCCGCATATCAGACCCTATGTCATAGGGCATGAAAGAATTATTACGCACCACCGATCCGACGCTTATGGCCTTCGCGCAAATGCTGCTTCGCGGGGAAGACATAGCTTGCTTCGAATTTGACGTAAATACCAGCATTATCGAAGGCAGCATTGGCATTTTGCCGCGCCGGCTGATGGTGGCTGATAGAGACCATTTTGTCGCTGCCGCTGTGATGCGCGACAATGATGTAGATTTGGGGCAATAGTGCAGGTCACCGTTGATGGATTTTTGGGTGGTCAGCTGCGTTTGGCACAGCCAAAAACCGGCTATCGCGCGGGCATTGATCCGGTGCTTCTTGCGGCCGCCTGTCCGGCGCAAAGCGGGCAAGAGGTGTTAGAGCTGGGCTGCGGCGTTGGCGTGGCCAGCCTTTGTTTGGGGCGGCGCGTGCCGGGCCTTGCGCTCAACGGGGTCGAGATTTTGGGCGAATATGCGCAAATTGCGCGTGAAAACGCCGCTCGAAATGACATCGAATTTGACGTGCGTCAGGGGGATGTGTCTGCGCGGCCGACGCCGTTTTTCGACCGTAGTTTTCACCATGTGATCATGAATCCCCCCTATTTTGCGGCGGAGGCCTCCTCCATATCACCCGAAGCTGGGCGCGCCTCGGGACGTTCGGAGCAAGTGGCCTTGTCCCATTGGGTGGACATGGCCGCCAAGCGGTTGCGCCCAAAGGGATATTTGACCGTCATTCAAAGGGCGGAGCGTCTGCCGGATCTGCTGGCGGCGCTTGAAGGGTGCTTGGGGTCAATTGTCGTGCAGCCGCTTGCCCCGCGGGCCGGACGGCCGGCGCATTTGATCCTCCTACGGGCGCGGAAATCTGGACGGGCCGCTTTTCAGCTCTTGTCGGCGCAGAGCCTGCATTCGGGGGACGAACATATTCAGGGGCAGCCAGATTATGCGCCAGAGGTCTCGGCGATACTGCGCGACGGCGTGGCTTTTTCGTGGCGCAATTAACCTTTGAGCAAGCTTTTGCGCATTTACTACGCGGGTAGCACCCCAGGAAAAGCAATGCGTGACAGCCTGTCAGGAATATGCTCGACTGATGTTATAGGCAAATCAAGAGGAGGAACCATGACCTTAAATTCCCGAATCGCCGAGTTGCAACGCAAGCATATGAGCCTATCTCAAGCCGTGGAGATCGCAGAGAAATCCCCAGCGTCAGATCAGTTCCATGTGGCGGAATTGAAAAAGAAAAAACTCCTCCTAAAAGAAGAGATTTCCCGATTGTCCGGTGGTTCAGGGGGATAGCGGCGGCGGCGGCTTTAGGACTAAAAACGGCCACCCGATAGGATGGCCGTCTGGGAAATATTCGTATGATCGCGGCGATCAGCTCATATATTGCCCGCCATTGGCGGACATTGTGGAGCCTGTGATGAAGCCGGCATCGTCGGAGGCGAGAAAGACCACACAGCGCGCGATTTCGGAGGCTTCGCCGAGGCGACCCGCTGGGATTTGTGCGATGATGCTATCGCGTACCTTCTCTGGCACGGCCATCACCATTTCTGTTGCGATGTAGCCCGGGCAAATCGCGTTCACGGTAATGCCGGCCCGCGCGCCCTCTTGGGCCAGCGCCTTGGTGAACCCAATATCGCCAGCTTTGGCTGCGGAATAGTTGGCCTGTGCGAATTGGCCTTTTTGCCCATTGATCGAGGAGATATTGATAATGCGACCAAATTTGCGCTCGCGCATGCCATTCCAAAGCGGATGGGTCATGTTGAATACGCCGTCGAGATTCGTGCGCATCACATCAGTCCACTGATCGCGGGACATCTTGTGAAACGGCGCATCGCGGGTGATGCCCGCATTGTTGACCAAAATGTCAACCGGACCCAAGTCGGCTTCCACAGCGGCAATGCCGGCGGCGCAGGCGTCATAGTCAGAGACATCCCATTTATAGGTCTTGATGCCAGTTTCGGCGGTGAATGCGGCAGCCTTTTCATCATTACCTGCATAGGTGGCCGCGACAGTGTAGCCTGCGGCTTGCAGGGCAGTGGAAATGGCGGCACCGATCCCTCGGGAGCCTCCAGTGACGAGTGCGATACGGGACATTTTTCTTCCTATGTGTTTTTATTGCGCAATCAAATTACAAGATGTGATCTGAATTGGCAATAATGTTTCGTGCGAAAATTCATACTTTGCTTGGAGAGGGGCAGCTTAGGGCCGCTCGAGGCACATTGCGACACCCATTCCACCACCGATACACAGCGTGGCCAGGCCGCGTTTGGCTTGGCGTCGCTGCATTTCAAACAGCAAAGTGTTCAAGATCCGGCAGCCGGAGGCGCCGATGGGGTGACCGATGGCAATCGCGCCGCCGTTGACGTTCACAATAGCTGGATCCCAGCCCATGTCTTTATTCACCGCACAGGCTTGAGCGGCGAAGGCTTCATTGGCTTCGACCAAGTCCAGATCGCCGACAGACCAACCTGCTTTGTCTAGGGCCTTGCGGCTGGCGTAGATCGGGCCGACCCCCATAACCGTTGGGTCAAGCCCGGCCGTGGCATAGCTGGCGATGCGGGCCAATGGTTCAAGGCCACGCTTTTCGGCCTCCTCTGCAGTCATGAGCAACACTGCGGCGGCGCCGTCGTTGAGGCCGGAGGCATTGGCTGCGGTGACTGTGCCGCCATCGCGCAGAAAGGCGGGCCGCATTTTTTGCATGGCCTCGAGAGTGGCGCCATGTCGGATATATTCATCGGCCTCAACAATGATGTCGCCCTTGCGGGTGGACACAGTGAAAGGGGTGATTTCGTCGGCAAACTTACCGGATTTTTGCGCAGCTTCCGCTTTGTTCTGGCTGGCCACGGCGAATTCATCTTGTACATCGCGGCTGATTTGCCATTGGGCTGCGACGTTTTCAGCGGTTTGGCCCATGTGGTAGTTGTTGAATGCGTCCCACAAGCCGTCACGGATCATGCTGTCGATGTATTTGACATCACCCATTTTGGTGCCGCTGCGCAGATGCGCAACATGGGGAGAGAGGGTCATATTCTCTTGTCCACCCGCGGCCACGATATCTGCATCGCCCAGTTGGATGTGCTGTGCGGCCAAAGCGACGGCGCGCAATCCTGACCCGCAGGCTTGGTTGATGCTCCATGCCGCCGATTCGATTGGCAGACCGGCATTAATATGGGCTTGGCGGGCCGGGTTTTGGCCTTGGCCGGCTGTCAGGACTTGGCCGAGGATGGTCTCGCTGACTTCTGAAGGGTCGATGCCTGCGCGTTCCACGATAGCTTTCAAGACAGATGTGCCAAGGGCATCGGCTGGTGTATTAGCGAAGGCGCCCCCAAAGCTGCCGACAGCGGTCCGGGCGGCGGATACGATTACGATATTTGTCACAAAGTTTCTCCTCATTGATGAGGTCAACCTTCGGCATAGGAATCCTTCACTATGCGCAGTCTGGTCCTCATTTCCGCGCGTTTGTATGTATTATTTAACCCATTGACAATGCCATAGCGGTGAAAAATGCTGCAAATGCGAAAATAATTGCTGCAGTGCGGCAATTTGAGGGCGAAAACCGGCGGCCTTTTCGGCTATTGCCGCCAGGGTGGGGTTAAGGTTGGGACGCCCAAATGGTAGCCCTGAAGGCAGTCAACGCCCAGTGTGGTTAACACCTCTGCATCCGAGGCCGTTTCAACATTTTGCGCCACGCAAAACATTTCAAAACTTCTGGCTATCCCGATAACAGCTTGAATTAATGCCTGATTGTCAGCTGATTGCGCCAAGTTCTTGGTGAATTGCCCATCCATCTTGATAATGTCAAAATAAAAATCGCGCAGCTGCACCAGCGACGTTTGTCCAGCGCCAAAGTTGTCTATGGCGAAACACAGCCCCAGTTTTTGCATGTCGTTCATGAAATATCGCGCGACTTCTGGCGCGGCCATGACGCTTTTCTCAGTCATTTCCAGAATGAGGTTTCTTGCCAAATCTGGCGATCTTTGCAGACCATCCTCAAGCGTGCGCACCCATTTGGGGTAACCAATAGATTGCGCCGACATGTTCACTGATAGCCGCATGTCGGGCTGCTCGGCCAATGTTGCCAGGCCCAGCTGCAATGTGGCGCAGTCAATCAGTCGTCCCAGCTCGGTATTTTCAACCTCTGCAATGAAATCGCGCGCCGGGATATGGCGTCCCGCGGGATCAATAATCCGGATCAAACCCTCATAAAACACCACATTTTGGGGCGCACCGGCTTGAATGACCGGTTGGAAAGCCAAGGCCGTTCGTCCGTATTTCAGTGCATCACGGACGGTCTCAAGGACATTCGCGTCCCGTTTCGCCACCGCAGCACTCAATGAGTCGGAGAAATTCTGGTCCATCGGGATGTCTTCGCCCTTGTGTGAAGGTCTCGGTCATAGTGCTTGGCAGCATCGGCGCAGAGCCCTAATATGAGGTAAATTGGAGGCGAAATGGACCGCTGTACTTGGGTTGGAATAGATAAAATTTATCAAGACTATCATGACACGGAATGGGGCGTGCCGGAATATGACAGCCGGGCTCTATGGGAAAAACTGATTTTAGATGGCTTCCAAGCGGGGTTGAGTTGGATCACGATCCTAAAAAAACGCCCGGCTTTCCGCTCGGCTTTTGCGGGATTTGATCCGCATCAAATTGCGGGCTGGGGTGCAGCTGAGGTGGAGGTTTTGCTGCAAAACCCTGGTATTGTGCGCCATCGTGGCAAGATTGAAGCCACCATCGGCAATGCGCAGGCCTATTTGCGCTTGGCCGAAGAGATGCCCTTTTCTGACCGGATGTGGGCCTATGTGGACGGGCGCCCGATTGTCGCTGGTTATGAGACATTGGCACAAGTGCCCACCCAATCACCGCTGAGCCAAAAGATTTCAAAAGATCTCAAAGCAGCCGGGTTCAAGTTTTGTGGCCCGACCATCGTTTATGCTTGGATGGAGGCTTGTGGTCTGTTCAACAATCACATCTTAAGCTGTCATCGTCACCATGCGGTCACGGCTCTTGCGCGATAACGGCCTCGAGTATCGCCAAGGCACTGTCGCTGTGCCAATTGGCATCGCCCAAAAGTCGCGCAATCTCCGCGCCATCGCGATCTAAGATCGCAGTGACCGGCAGGCCCAAGACATTCATGGCGCGGGCCAGGCTTTGGCGCGGGTCTCGATGAGCCGGCAGATTGCTCACGCCGATTTGGTCGAAAAATTCGGCCATTTTAGCCGGTGGGTTGGGGCCCGTGGCAACGGTAAGCACTGTTAAATCAGCGCCGCCTAAGGTCTTTTGCAGGGCGGAGAGCTCGGGCATTTCCTTGCGGCAGGGCGCGCACCAGGTGGCCCAGAAATTCAGAACCACGACTTTGCCTCGATAATCGGACAAGCGCAGCTCTGACCCGTCTGCATGCAGAAAAACCGTATCGGGTGCAGGGCGCGCCGCGCTGTGAATCTGCAATTTTCGCATATCTCCCGCGCGCAGCGCTTCAAGATCGCTCATGTCTGCATTTGCAGTGGCGGCGAGGGCCGTATAGAGAACAGCAGCAAGCAAGTAACGCATATCATACTCCCAAAGGGTTCACTCATGACCAAATCCCAAAATCAAATGTGGGGCGGACGCTTCGCCGCTGGACCAGATGCCATCATGGAGGCGATCAATGCCTCGATTGGTTTCGACCAACGGATGGCGGCTCAAGATATCCAAGGCAGCCGCGCCCACGCCGCCATGTTGGGGGCAGCCGGTATCATTTCAAATAGCGACAGTGAGGCCATTCGGGAAGGGCTCCACACGGTTTTGTCAGAAATTAAGTCGGGCAATTTTCCGTTTCGGGTGGATTTGGAAGATATTCACATGAATGTTGAGCAACGCCTGAAAGAGGTAATCGGCGCGCCTGCGGGCCGGTTGCACACGGGCCGCAGCCGCAATGACCAAGTGGCGACGGATTTTCGTCTTTGGGTCCGCGATCAAACCGATGCAGCCATTGAAGGCATTGAGGCGCTGATGAAGGCCTTTTTGCAGCAAGCCAAGGCGGGTGCCGATTGGGTGATGCCGGGTTTTACCCATCTGCAAACTGCGCAGCCGGTGACCTGGGGGCATCATATGATGGCCTATGTAGAGATGTTGGCCCGCGACAAATCGCGCTTTGAAGATGCGCGCCGCCGGATGAATGAAAGCCCGCTGGGCGCGGCGGCGCTTGCGGGCACCTCTTTTCCGATTGACCGGGATATGACCGCGGCGGCTTTGGGGTTTGACCGTCCGGCCGCCAACTCTTTAGATGCGGTCTCGGATCGTGATTTCGCTTTGGAATATCTCAGCTGCGCCAGCATCTGCGCCATGCACCTCAGCCGCTTTGCCGAGGAGCTGGTGATTTGGTCCTCAGCGCAATTTCGCTTCGTCACCCTTTCGGATCGGTTTTCAACAGGCTCGTCGATCATGCCGCAAAAGAAGAACCCCGATGCCGCGGAATTGATTCGGGCAAAGATTGGCCGGATCTTCGGCGCCAATGTGGCTTTGATGATGGTGATGAAAGGTTTGCCGCTGACCTATTCCAAGGACATGCAAGAAGACAAAGAGCAAGTCTTTGATGCCGCAGATAATTTAATGCTGGCATTGGCGGCGATGAGCGGCATGGTTGGCGATATGACTGCCAATCAAGAGAGCCTCAAAACGGCTGCCGCCTCTGGGTTCTCTACCGCCACCGATTTGGCCGATTGGCTGGTGCGTGCCCTGGGCATGCCGTTTCGCGATGCCCATCATGTTACGGGCAGCCTGGTTGCCATGGCCGAAGAGCAAGGCTGCGATCTGCCGGATTTGACCTTGGCGCAGATGCAATCTGTGCACCCGCAGATCACGTCGAATGTCTTTGAGGTGTTGGGCGTCGAGAATTCAGTAGCCTCGCGCCTGTCCTACGGCGGCACAGCGCCCGCACAGGTGCGCAGTCAAATTGCACGCTGGGAGGCGATCTTGTCATGAGATATCTGTGCCTGTTCATCTTTGCGCTTCTCTGTGCCTGCGGAGCCGATGGGCCGCCAGAACGGCCAGCACGCGCGGCGTCAGCTTTGGCCGTTCAGGCTGCGTCATAAGAGGAGAGATAGCCATGCGACATGTATTTCTGGGATTGACCATCTGGGGCGCCATTCACCCGATGTATTATTTCATCACTTGGTTTCGAGCCGAGGGGTGGAATTTGGGCGATATGGTGCAGGCCTGGCATGTGAATGCGGCCAGTAGCGGCTTGGTTTGGGATCTGACCATTGCTGCCACGGCCCTGAGCCTATGGATTATTGCAGAGGTTATTAGAAACCGAAAATTTTTCCATTTGGTCGCCATTGCCGCCACCTTTGGCATCGGCGTGAGCTGCGGTTTGCCGCTCTACCTCTATCTGCGCAGCGCGCCCGATCGTGACCCCCGGTGACGCCAGCGGCAAGAATAATGGGGCAAGGGTGTTGCCTGTTTTTGTAAGCGTGATATGCGCAAGTTTTGGGGAGTGAGGCGAAAAGATGGATCACTTTTTATACCGGGACGGATGTTTGCATGCCGAAGATGTTGCGATTTCACAGATTGCAGCAGAAGTTGGCACGCCGTTCTATCTCTATTCCTCTGCCACATTGCTGCGCCATTTTAAGCTGTTTGACGACGCTTTGGCCGGTATGGATCACCTGATTTGCTACGCGATGAAGGCGGCCTCGAACCAAGCCATTTTGACCCTTCTGGGCGCGGCAGGCGCTGGGATGGATGTGGTGTCGGGCGGTGAATATGCCCGCGCCCGCGCTGCCGGCATCCCGGGCGATCGCATTGTCTTTTCCGGTGTCGGCAAAACCCGGGCGGAAATGACCGAGGTTTTGACGGGCGGCGTGCGGCAATTCAATGTGGAAAGCGAGCCGGAAATGCGCGCGCTGTCGGAGGTGGCATCCATGCTGGGCAAAACCGCGCCCATCACCATCCGGGTCAATCCCGATGTGGATGCCAAAACCCATGCGAAAATTTCGACGGGTAAAAAAGAAGACAAATTTGGCATCCCAATTTCGCGGGCCCGCGAGGTCTATGCCATGGCGGCGCGTCTGCCGGGGCTGGAGGTTGTGGGCATTGATGTGCATATCGGCTCGCAGCTGACGGATTTGGCGCCCTATGGGGTGGCCTATGAAAAGGTTGCCGAGCTCACAGAACTTCTGCGCGCCGATGGCCATGACATCCGCCGCCTCGACCTGGGTGGCGGGCTTGGTATCCCCTATGAGAGCAACAACCACCACCCGCCCAGCCCTGAGGACTATTGCGCCTTGATCGCCGAGAAGGTGGGCCATTTGGGCTGTGAAATCGAGATCGAACCGGGCCGCTTTATTGCCGGCAATGCCGGGGTGTTTGTGTCAGAAGTCATCTACGTCAAACAGGGTGAAGATCGCGAGTTTTTGATCGTGGATGGGGCAATGAACGATCTTATTCGTCCGGCCATGTATGATGCACATCATGACATCGTGCCGATCAAGGCGCCGGCTGCTGGGACCGAATATCAAGCCTATGATGTGGTGGGACCTGTTTGTGAAAGCGGGGATACTTTCGCCAAAGGGCGTGCTTTGGCGCCGCTGAAGGCTGGCGATCTCATCGCCTTTCGCAGCGCTGGGGCCTATGGGGCTGTGATGGCCAGCGAATACAACACCCGCCCTCTGGTGCCTGAGGTCATGGTGAAGGGGGATCAATTTGCGGTGATCCGCCCAAGACCGAGCTTGGAAGATATCATTAACCGCGATATAATCCCTCAGTGGCATTAAGAGGCCATGTCATGAGGGGCTTTGATGGCCAAACTGTTCTCGCGTAGGATAATTTTTGCTCTTTGGTTGACCTTTGTCGGCCTTTGGGCGGAACGCATTATGCGCGCAGCCTGGCCGCTGCTCTCAACACTGGTTTTGGGGATTGGGGTGCTGCTTTTGGCCGCGCCAGATCTCTGGCCGCTTGTCGTGCTTAAGCTGGCGGGGGGGATTTGGCTTCTCAGCGGGCTTTACGGGCTATGGTATTTTTTCCGGCGATTTGCAGCGCCGACCCTCGGCGCGGCGCGTGCGCGTCTGGATCAGAACCTACCGGACCGCCCCTTGGCGGCGCTGCGCGATATTCAGGCTCTCGGTCAAGGTGATCCGGCCTCGGCGGCGTTGTGGCGGGCGCATTTGGCGCAAATGCGCGCTGCTGCCGCCAAGGCATCGGCTGTTGGGCCGCAGTTGGACTTGGCACCGCGGGATCCGTTTGCCCTTCGATATATCGCGCTTTTGGTGTTTGTCATTGGCGGGCTTTTCGGCTCTGTGCAGACGATGCGCACAGGGCTGGGGGATGCCTCAGTGCCGATTGCGGCAGGCCCGCAATGGGAGGTCTGGTTGCAACCGCCTGCCAATACCCGCCGCCCGGTGATATATCTCAATGATGTGATGGGCGTTGAGTTAAGCGTGCCGCAAGACACGGTGGTTCTGGTGCGCCTTTACGGGGATGCGGGCCTGCACGCGATTGAGGAAACGCTGTCCAGCCGGCCCGCTGACACGTTTGATGCGGCAGAGCCCAGTCAGAAATTTCTCGTGACCCGGTCGGGTCGATTGGCCATTTCTGGGCCTGATGGCGCCGAATGGTGGGTGTCCATGTTGCCTGATGCGCCGCCAGAAGTGGAGGTCATAGGCGAGGTTGCACGCGATGCGGAGGGCAGTTTTTCCCTGAGCTTCACCGCGCGGGACGATGTCGCGGTCACTGCGGGCCGGGCATGGGTGTATCTGAATATAGACGAGGTGGATCGCCGCTATGGGCTGGCGGCTGAACCTGCGCCGCAGCCCGATATCGAATTGACCCTGCCATTGATCATTTCGGGTGATCGCGCGGAGTTCACCGAGGTCTTAACCGAGGATCTGTCCAAACATGTCTGGGCGCATTTGCCGGTCTCGCTCCGTCTCGAAGTGGAAGACATGCGCGGGCAATTGGGGCAATCGACGGCGTTGGAATTGGCTTTGCCAGCCCGCAATTTCTTTGACCCCCTTGCCAAGGCTTTGGTTGAGCAGCGCCGCGATTTGCTGTGGTCTCCCGATAACCGCAGACGCGTGTCGCAACTATTGCGCGCGATATCACAGGCCCCTGAAACTCTGTTCCGCGACGCGCAGGATGCCGAAATCCTGTCCAATATAATCCGCGATCTTGAGGCGGGTACGGATCTTGAGCCCGCAGCCGAGCTGCTTTGGATATTGGCGCTTGAGGTCGAGGACGGCGATTTGGAGCAGGCGGCACAAAAGCTCGCGCGCGCGCAAGATAAACTGGCCGAAGCGATTAAAAACGGGGCCACGCCAGAAGAAATTGCCCGGCTGATGGATGAATTGCGCCAAGCACAGCGGGAATATTTCAAAGAATTCGCGGAACGCAATCCGCCCTCCGAGCAACCCGAGCGCCTGCCGGATGATGAGGCCGTGTCAGAGGATCAGTTGCAAGAGATGATGGACCGTTTGCAAAAGCTCATGGAAGAGGGTCGCATGGCCGAGGCGCAAGAGCTGTTGGAAGAGATTAACCGTTTGATGCAAAATCTTCAAATGACACCCGGGCAATCGGGTGGAGAAGGGCAGGAGGGTCAAGAGGGCGGCGGGCAACAGATGGAAGATCTCGCCGATAGTTTGCGCCAGCAGCAGGAGCTCTCGGACCAAACCTTCCGTGATTTGCAGGGCCAAACCTCCGGCGATCAGCTCGGCGGTGGCGGCGCCGAGGGCGGCAATGACGCTGGCGAAGAGGGGCCATCCTCCCAAGACAGTTTAGCCGAGCAGCAAAAACAATTGGAACGTGACGTTGAACGGCAAAGGGGCAATTTGCCCGGCGCGGGCACCGAAGCGGGGCAAGCGGCCCGCCGGGCGCTGGATGAGGCCGCTGAGGCCATGGATCAAGCCGCGGAAGATTTGCGCGCCGGAGATCTTCCGGGCGCATTGGACAATCAATCGGAGGCCATCGACGCGCTGCGTGAAGGCATGCGCCGTTTGGGCGAAACACTGGATGAGCAGGCCGCGCCCGGACAGGGGGCCACCCCCAATGACCGCCGCGCCGCGGGGCAATCGCAAAGCCCATCCACGCGTGATCCTCTGGGACGGGATGTTGGGGGCAATGGCCAATTGGGTGCTGGCGAGCAGATGGTGCCGCAAGAAGAATTGCGTTTGCGCTCACAAGAATTGATGGAAGAAATTCGTCGCCGGGCCGGGTCGCTCGAACGTCCCAAAGAGGAGCGCAATTATCTCCAACGGCTGCTGGATCGCTTTTAATTGGGGGCCTGCCCAAAAGGCGGTGCCGCTCTTAAAGGCTGAAACTCATGCGATAGTCCAAAATGGCCTGCAAGCCATGCTGAAGCCGCTGGCGCATATCATCGACCCAAAACACATAGGCGTTAATCCGATCTGTTTGGCTGGGAAAATTCTCTGTGATTTGCGGCGCAAAGATATATATCGCGGTCAACACGGCCAAAATCAAAAACGCCGCGACTGTGCCGCGTTGCCGGCTGTCGAGCGGTGCAACTTCCTCTGGTGCTTTGCTTGGCATCACAGGCTTTGTCAGGGGTGCTGCATCATCAGTTGCGCTGACGACTGAGGAAATTTTGACCGTATCAATCGGCGGCAAATTCTTAGAGGTCGGCGCGGCCATTGGTTGTGGGCGCGGCTCTATAGGCGGCGTGACTGGGGGGGGCGGTCTGTCCAGCCCTCGCGTTGCAGGGGCTTGCTCAGGTTCTGTTTCATGGGCCATGCGCTTTTCAGCCTTGCGCGCCTCCATTTCACGCTGCACCTCTTGTTGTAGGATGCTGCTGACCTTGGGATCAATCGTGGTGCGCTCGGGGGGCGGAGTGTTGGCTGGAACAAACCAAGTCTCTTGGCAACCAGAGCATTGCACGTCCCGTCCCTCTGCGGGAATTACATCGTCGGGGATTTCATATTCCGCATCGCATTTTGGGCAGAGTAAACGCACCGAGGCCTCGATTCTATTTCGTGTCCAGGATGTAGACGATATCGATACGATAACGCTACAGCTGACGTGCTTAAAATACCACTGTTTATGCGTCACCTGCAGATTCCTGCCGATGTCACGAGACGGGTTTTCACACGGCAGTAAATACGCCCAATGACGCTGGTTTTGCAACGCGTTTGCTCCTATACCAAGGGCAAGAAACCGATAAGGAGCCGTTATGGCCTATGCAGTGCAATGGATTCGCTCTTTGCTGTTCAACATTCAGATGTATGTGGCAATGGTCATCGTGGCTATCGTCTTTCTGATTCCCATGATCTTCAGCCAAAAAGGCGCCTCGCTTGCGGCCAATGTCTATTGCTGGTGGGTGGTATGGTCAGCCCGTTGGATGATTGGACTCAAAGTCCAAGTGCGCGGCACGGTTCCAAAAGGCGAAGTCTTGATCGCCGCCAAACACCAATCCTTTTTCGATATCATTGTGATTTTCAACTGCCTGGAGCGGTCGAAGTTCATCATGAAGCGACAACTGCTGTTTACGCCCATTGTTGGCCAATACGCCTATCGGCTCGGATGCATTCCTGTGAATCGTGGCAAGGGAGCGGCTGCCATACGCAAAATGCTTGCCGATGTTGCCTCCGGCCGCGTGGCGCCAGGGCAATTGGTGATCTACCCGCAAGGCACGCGCGTCGCGCCAGGCGACAAGAAAGTCTATAAGATGGGCTCGGGTGTTTTGTATCGCGAATTGCAGCAAGATTGCGTGCCGGTGGCTCTGAATACGGGGATTTTTTGGCCAAAACGCAGCATTTACCGCAAGCCGGGCATCGCGACCGTCGAGTTCATGGAGCCGATCCCAAAGGGCAAACCTGTGGCGGAGTTCATGGAATTGATGGAAGCGGCCGTGGAAGGGCGCTCACGCGAATTGATGGCCGAAGTGGGGTTCTACGAGTGAGGCTGCGCCACGGGTTGGCGATGAACCCGTGGCGGAATTCTAAGACAATAAGGTTCAAATCGGACATGGCGTAGCATCGCTGCGCCCGTCTCAGATTCAGTGCATGGTGTGAAAATCAGCGTCGCGTATAATGTGTGAAAGGCCGGGCAAGCTGGCGATGCGCGATGGTTTTCGCTGAAGTTCATTGACGTGAGTTTTGCCTTGAAATCGGGTGTTTTGGCTTCTACGGTTTAACGCACTACATCACGAGGAGCGTAAAATGCACTTTGGATACAGCATTATATATGTTGCAAGTGTTCCTGAAACCCTGGCCTTCTATGACAAGGCGTTTGGATTGCAAACGGGTTTCCTCCATGAAAGTGAACTTTATGGAGAGCTCAAAACCGGTGCCACAACCCTGGCTTTTGCGGCCGATGAAATGGCAAAGGTAAATGGCTTGCCTATGCGCCCCAATCGCGCTGATGAGAGACCTGCGGGCTATGAGATTGCCTTGGTCACGGATGACCCGGAAAGCGCTTTTGACAAGGCCGTGAGTGCCGGCGCTGTGGCTGTGACCGCACCGCAAACAAAGCCTTGGGGGCAAATTGTAGGTTACCTGCGCGATAATAATGGGTGTCTTGTCGAAATTTGTTCGCCGGTCGGGGGATGACAGATGCTGCCTTCGAAATTTCAAAGCAACTGGGGGCGCCATGAGTGATCGGATTTTAAATTTGGCGCAGCTTGAGGCGCTTTATGACGAGCCTTCGCGCAACAGCTTGCTCAAAGTCGCGCGACATATTACGCCGGAATATGGCGCTTGGATCGGGGCCGCGCGGTTTTGTGTATTGAGCACAGTGGGCCCTGACGGTACTGATGGCAGCCCGCGCGGGGATGCGGATCCAGTTGTGCATATCCAAGATCCGCAGACCCTCCTTATGCCCGACTGGCGCGGCAATAACCGTTTGGATTCCCTGCGCAATATCGTCGAAGATGGCCGGGTGTCTCTCATGTTCATGGTGCCCGGAAATTCGAATGTGGTACGCGTCAATGGCGATGCGCATCTTTCGGTGTCGGCGGCGCATCTTGCAAGGTTTGAGCGCAATGGCCAGCACCCACGCAGCCTGGTCGTGATATCCGTATCGGAGGTTTACAGCCAATGCGCCCGGGCGATCTTGCGGTCGGGGCTTTGGCAGGGGCAGGCTGCGCCTGATCTGCCGAGCATGGGCGATATTTTGCAAGCTCAAACTGCCGCAGCGGCCGAGCAGTCGGCACGGATCGACAGTGCGACCTATGAAAAAGACTGGCAGGCCCGGGTGACAAAATCCATGTGGTGAGCTGGGGTCGGCCCTTAGCTTGCCAAACCCTTGGTGCCCATATCTAGGAATTTTTGCCGCCGATCTTTCATCAAACTGTCTGGCTTTTTCTTGCCAAGCTCGTCGAGCAATTTGGCCAAAGTCTGTCCAACCGCTTGCATGGTGGATTTCGGGTCGCGATGCGCGCCGCCCTTTGGCTCTGCAATGATTTGATCGCAAATGCCTAATGTCGTGAGGTCCTGCGCTGTGAGACGCAGCGCCTCAGCCGCTTCGCGCATTTTTTCGGCGTCTTTCCAAAGGATGGAAGCGCAGCCCTCCGGGCTGATGACCGAGTAAATCGAATGCTCAAGCATCACCAAACGGTTGGCCGTAGCAAAGGCCACCGCCCCACCTGATCCGCCTTCGCCAATAATGACAGAGATCAGAGGCACTGTCAGCTGCAAGCATTTTTCTGTTGATCGGGCAATAGCTTCGGATTGACCGCGCTCTTCTGCGCCCTTGCCGGGAAAGGCGCCGGGGGTATCGACCAGGGAGATGACGGGCAGGCCAAACCGGTTGGCCAGATCCATCAAGCGGATGGCTTTGCGATAGCCTTCTGGCCGCGCCATGCCAAAATTGCGGGCGATGCGCGATTTGGTATCATGCCCTTTTTCATGACCAATGACCACAACAGGCCGGTCACCCAAACGGGCCAACCCGCCCATGATGGAATGATCATCGGCAAAATTGCGATCCCCGGCCAGCGGGGTGTATTCTTGGAACAGCTCTTGAATATAATCTTTACAATGGGGCCGATCAGGATGGCGCGCCACCTGGCATTTGCGCCAAGGGGTGAGCTTGGCATAAAGCTCATCGAGCAAGGCACGCGCTTTTTTGTCCAGCGCTTTGGCCTCAGCCTCAATGTCCATATCCTCATTATCACGGCCCATAGCGCGCAGCTCTTCAGCCTTGCCTTCGATCTCTGCTAAGGGGCGTTCAAATTCAAGATAGTTGGTCATGTCTGGCCTCAAAATGACGATTTGAAACCTATATGACCCCGGTGGCACCAAAGTGCAACAGAACTGCGTCAGATCGGCAAGTTTTGCCCGACCGCGTCCCTTTAGGCGCTGTTGATCATTTCATATTGTCGAACAATCACTTCGGCTTGTTTGATGGAGGCGATATCGACCAAACGGCCTTTATAGACCGTGGCACCTTCGCCGTTTTCTTTTGCCTGTTGCATGGCAGCGAGAATGTCGCGGGCCTCGGCAACAGCCTCTTCAGAGGGGGTGAAAACCTCATTGGCCAGTGCGATTTGCTTGGGATGGATCGCCCATTTGCCAACCATGCCAAGGGTGGCGGAACGGCGGGCCTGGGCACGGAAACCCGCGTCATCGCTGAAATCGCCAAAGGGTCCATCAACCGGCAAAACCCCATGGGTGCGACAGGCCGCGACGATAGCCGCCTGGGCCCAGTGCCAAGGATCTGACCAATGCTTGCTCTCGCCATGCTGCATATAGTAATTCTCTTGCGTGCCACCGATGCCCGTGGTCTGCATGCCCATAGAGGCCGCAAAATCAGCCGCACCCAAGGACATGGCCACAAGCCGCGGTGAGCTGGCGGCAATCTCTTCGACATGGGCCAGACCTGCGGCGCTTTCGATAATGACTTCAAAGGTGATGGGCTTGCGGCGTCCCTTGGCTGTTTCAATGGCTGTGGCCAAGGCATCGACGGCGTAGACATCAGAGGCACAGCCAACCTTTGGGATCATGATTTGATCAAGCCGGTCTGAGGCGCGCTCCAAAAGATCCACAACGTCGCGGTACCAATAGGGGGTGTCGAGACCGTTAATTCGTACCGAGAGGGTCTTGCTGCCCCAATCAACGTCATGGGTCGCTTGAATGATGTTTTCGCGTGCGCTGTCTTTGTCGCTGGGCGCCACGCTGTCTTCGAGATCAAGATTGATCACATCTGCTGCACTGGCTGCCATTTTTTCAAACAGGGCGACGCGCGAACCGGGGCCGAACAATTGGCAGCGGTTGGGGCGCGCGACAGGGGTGGGTTGCAAACGAAATGACATATTGGACCTCGAGTAAGGAAATTTCAAGATTGGATGGCTTTGCAATATAATCTTGCGCAGGCAGTCGCAAGCGCAATTCTGTCACCCGGAGTGCGGGGATGATTCTGCGACGAATGCTGGCTGGATCGAGAGGAAGAACCAGTAAAAAATATAATCAGCATTAATATTCTAACAATATACTAATTTATCGAATATAAGTCCATCAAACAGTAATTTCCTGCCCAACAATGGGTGAAATTTCGCGATATGTGACGTAGATTGCGCGTAACAGCACTAGGAGATTGCCATGATCCAGACCCCCTATCTATTGTTCCTCGGCGATGCGCCAGATCAGCTCGCCGCCAAAGTTGCCATCGGCATTAAAGATTGGCGCCCTGAGAATGCTGTGGCGCAGTTCCGCATGTCGGGATGCGGCGCGGATCTTGGGATTGCTGACATGTCGTTGCAAGAGGCAAAACACGCGGGGGCCAAGACTTTGGTCATCGGCGTGGCCAATCGTGGCGGGGTGATTTCTGAGGCCTGGAAAACTGTTCTGAAAGAGGCTCTGGCGATGGGCTATGATCTTGCGTCGGGCCTGCATAATTTGCTGCGCGATGAAGCCGATTTGGTGGCAACAGCCGCGAAATATGGCGGTCAGCTGCATGATGTGCGCGTGCCCTCTGTGCAATATCCCATCGCCAATGGCAAAAAGCGAAGCGGCAAGCGGTGCTTGACCGTGGGGACGGATTGCTCTGTGGGCAAGATGTATACGGCGATGGCAATGGATGCGGAGATGCGTCAACGGGGGTTGAAATCCACCTTCCGCGCAACGGGACAGACGGGGATTTTGATCACCGGGGGCGGTGTGCCTTTGGATGCGGTGATTGCCGATTTTATGGCGGGCTCCGTGGAGTATTTAACACCAGATAATGACGCCGATCATTGGGATCACATCGAAGGGCAGGGCAGCCTGTTTCACGTGTCTTATTCGGGCGTGACCATGGCACTCATTCATGGCGGTCAACCTGACGCGCTGATTTTGGGCCATGAGCCCACGCGCAGCCACATGCGCGGCTTGCCGGACTATCAGCAGCCCAGCTTGGAAGAGCTGCGCGATATGGCTTTGGCTCTGGCGCGGGTGGCCAATCCCGCGTGCCAGGTTGTGGGGATATCGGTCAATACCCAGCATATGTCTGAGGCCGAAGCAAAAAGTTACTTGGCGGAAGTGGAAGAGCGTATGGGGCTTCCAACTGTGGATCCCATTCGCATCGGATCCGGCCGCCTGGTCGATGCGTTGATGGCGCTTTGATCCAAAGGAGCGGCGCCTGTCGGCGCCGCACAACTCTATGCCTGTCGCGCGGCGTCGCCGCTTGACAGGCCCGGGCTGCCGCGACAGCCTACGCGGCAAAGGACATAAGGATGGGTATGCGGATCACGGTTCAGCCAGAGACGTTTCAATTGGCGCAGGTTTTTACAATTTCGCGGGGCTCGCGCAGTCAAGCAGAGGTCTTGACCGTTCGGATTGAGAAGGATGGGGTTATTGGCTGGGGCGAATGTGTGCCCTATGCGCGCTATGGCGAGAGCCTGGCTTCGGTGACTGCGCAGATCAACGCGCTGGGCCATATATCGCATGAGGAGCTGGGCGAGGCCCTGCCTGCGGGTGCGGCGCGCAACGCGGTTGATTGTGCTTTTTGGGATTTAGAGGCCAAGACCAGCGCTGTTTCGGTGGCACAGCGCGTTGGCTTGCAAGATCTTCAGCCGCAAATCACCGCCTATACCCTGTCTTTGGACAGTCCGGAGGCCATGGAGCGTCAAGCCCGGCTCAATGCACATCGGCCTTTGCTGAAAATCAAGCTGGGAACGCCTGATGATATGCCTCGGCTTGAGGCGGTACGGCGCGGCGCGCCCAAGGCACGGATCATTGTGGACGCCAATGAAGGATGGAGCGCTGAGGTATACTCAGATCTCGCGCCGCATTTGCTGCGCCTTGGGGTCGAATTGGTCGAACAGCCTTTGCCAGCATCAGAAGATGACGCGCTTTTGGGCCTTGAGCGCCCATTGCCGATTTGTGCCGATGAGAGCTGCCATGATCGGAGCTCTTTGCCGCATATGCGTGGGAAGTATGATTATGCCAATATCAAATTGGATAAGACAGGCGGCTTGACCGAAGCCTTTGCCCTGCGCGATGCGGCGTTGGAGGCGGGTTTTGGTTTGATGGTGGGGTGTATGGTTGGCAGTTCGCTGGCGATGGCTCCAGCAGTGCTTTTGGCGCAGGCCGCACAGTTCACCGATCTTGACGGGCCGCTGCTTTTGGCCGAAGACCGAGATCACGCTTTGAAATTTGACGCAGACGGTGTGCACCCGCCCGTCGCAGCCTTGTGGGGATAGACCAATGACACGCACCGTATATGTAAACGGCAAGTATTTGCCGGAAAATGAAGCGACGGTTTCAATTTTCGATCGAGGCTTTCTTTTCGCCGATGGCGTCTATGAGGTGACGTCGGTTTTGGATGGGAAGCTTATTGATTTTGATGGCCATGCGCGGCGTTTGGCGCGTTCACTGGGCGAGCTGGGCATGCGCAATCCGATTGCGACCGAAGATTTGCTTGAGGTGCACCGGGAGTTGGTCCGAGCGAACGGCATCGTTGAGGGGCTGATCTATTTGCAGATCACTCGCGGCGCGGCTGCTGATCGCGATTTTGCCTATCCCAGTGAAGACACGCCGCCGACCATCGTTTTGTTCACACAAAATAAACCAGGTCTTGCGGACAGCCCGATGGCGAAGACAGGCATTAAGGTGATCTCTATTGAGGACCAGCGCTGGGCCCGCCGGGACATCAAGACCGTGCAATTGCTCTATCCTTCCATGGGCAAGATGATGGCCAAGGCCGCCGGCTGTGATGATGCTTGGATGGTTGAGGATGGTGCTGTCACAGAAGGCACCTCGAACAACGCCTATATCGTTAAAGGTGGCAAGATCATCACTCGGCATTTGTCGAATGACATTTTGCATGGCATCACCCGTGCCGCGGTGTTGCGCTTTGCCCGTGAAGCGCAAATGGAAGTGGAAGAGCGCGCCTTCACAGTGGCCGAAGCGCAGGATGCAGATGAGGCCTTTTTTACATCGGCTTCGGCCTTTGTGATGCCTGTGGTTGAGCTGGATGGTGCGGCGATTGGGACCGGTGCACCGGGGCCTGTGGCCACACGGTTGCGGGAAATCTATCTTGATGAGTCGCGCAAAGTGGCAATTTAATCGCATATCCTAGATGCCCGATGGCGGTGCGCCCGCTTTCTCTTGCTCGAATCTATGAAATACAGTTTGTTAGCCGAGCAAGGGTATTGTTGTGGCTTTCAGAACGAAAATTGGATTAATCGCGTTTTGCGTGGGATTGAGCGCTTTGGGATGGTTGGCCTACTCCAGTTGGCTGAACCGCATTGAAGCGCGCATTGCCCAACGGGTCACGCTAGACGGGCTTGAGCTGGACCATCCGTTGCAAATTTCGGTCAATGGTCGCGTGGTTACAGTGTCAGGATGGGTCAATTCTGAGGCAGAGCGTGCCCGGGTGTTGCGTCATTTGCACCCCCATGGGCCAGATATCACTGTGGCAGATCGCATGTCGGTGTTGGCGGAGGCCCGCCCCTATGTGACACAAATCATCCGCGATGCGCAGGGGCTGCGGGTGTCAGGCTATGCCCCCAGCCAAGCGGCGCTTGAAGCGGTCGCGGCGCAGATTGGGGCAGGCGCTGCCGATTTGCAATTGGCCTCTGGCATATCCCAAGCGCGGTGGCGGGGGGCCATGGAAAGCGCCATCAAAAGCCTTTCGCATTTGCACTCTGCTACATTACGGCTTGAAGACAGCCAGCTTCATTTGACCGCCACGGCGCGATTGCCCGATGATGCGCAAGCGGCGCGTGCGGCTTTGCCGGCGGGATATGACAGCCAAGTGGAGATTGAGGTTCTTGACGACGGACAGCCCTTTGCGCTGTCGGTGCAGCTCTCACAGGGCCAGCTGACGGCCATGGGAAAATTTCCGACGGGCGTATTGCCGCAAATTGTACCGGAAGACATCGGCAGGCCAGCGCGGGCGTTGCGCATTGAACAGGCGAGAATTGACGATGCTGACGGCCAGTTTACCCAAGCCCTGCGGGCCGCTTTGAGGGCTATGGCACAGGTGCAATCAGGCCAGCTTGAAGTGTCAAAGGAGAGAATTGAGATCACGGGCCTGGTCAACCGTGCGGGGCTATTGCGTGCTGAGCGCGCTTTGCGGAAAAGACCTGCGAACACTGAGCTGATGCGCCGCCTGGAAATTTACGATGACGGCCAGCCGTTCTACCTCTTGGCGGAATTTGACGGCGCCGAAGTTCAGTTTCGCGGTAAGATCCCCTATGGGGTGAAGCTCTCTGCTTTGGCCACACGCTTTGAGGCACAGCGCTCCGAAAATTTGGTGCAGGCGGAGATCACGGACGGCGCGCGCGATTGGACAGGCGCCTTGGTTGCGGGTTTGGCTGGTTTGCGCGAGATGCAACATGGCCGTTTGATGGTGGCGCCGGGATCGCTTCACCTGTCGGGCACCGTAACCACGCCTGAAATACAGGCGAAAATCGAGGCGCATTTGGCGCAAAAGCCAGCGGAATTTTTGCTCACGCGCCGGTTTGATCTGGTGGATGATGGCACGCCGCCGGATTTCACACTTGCCTATGATGCCCAAAGCGGCGCACGCCTGTCCGGGAAATTGCCCAAGGGTTTGGATGCCGCGCAGATTACTCAGATTTTGCAGCTGCCCTATATTGAGGATACGGCCCAGGTGGGTTTGATCGGACGGGCGGATTTTACGCGGCAGGTCTTAAGAGTTCTGGCGGATTGGCTGCGGCACTTTGAGCAGTTTGAGTTCCAGTATTCTGCAGGGCAGCTGGCCCTAAAGGGTGTGGCTGCGCCGGGTGTGGCAGCTGAGGGTTTGGCTGCAGCTTTGTCGTCGCGGTTTGTGATTGCCACTGAAATTTCGGAGGCTGGGCCGAGCGCGGATATCGGCGCAGAGCGCATTCATGCCCGAAGCGGGCTTTTGGAGCGCCGAGAGCCTGGGGCCTGGGTGCCGGTCTATAGTTTTGAGCCGACAGCCGCGCGGTGCAGCGCTGCCACATCGACTATTTTGGAGCAGGAACACCTCAGGTTCGGGGAGGGTCTTGCGCTCTTTGATGTCAGCGCCGCGCCCGCATTGGCGCATTTGGCCGGGGTGATTGGTCATTGTTTGCGAAACTCTGCGCTGCGTGTTGACGCGGTCGATCATAGTTTTTCGATGCAAAGCGAGGCGGAGAATGACCAACTCAGCCGGGCACGGGCCAGGGCTTTGGTCGCGGCATTAACCTCGCGCGGCCTGACCAAAGAGCGCATTCAGCCAAAGGGATTCGGAGATCGCAGGCCGCATGATACGCAACAGCTGTCCTTTGCGCAGCCTGCGGACCGCATTGAATTCATTTGGGACGAGCAGCCATGAAACGATCACAGGGGGCGCGCGCGCATGTTTGAAGGTTGGATGTTTCTTGTGACCGAAATTTGGGTCCTGCTTGTGTTGGCGGGTCTGTTGGGGTTGTTTTGTGGCTGGATCATCTGGGGATTTGGCAAGAAAGGCAGAGCGCTTAACCCAGAGGATGCTGCCGTCGCGGGTAAAACTCTCCCGCCTTTGGAGCCCCAAGCGGAGCCGGGCCCGCCTGCCTTACCGCCGGGCTTTGATTTAGACAATACACCCGATGATCTGCGGCGGATTAGAGGTATTGGTCCAAAAATCGAGGCGCAATGTCATCGGCTCGGCATTTATTCCTACGCGCAAATTGCCGCTTGGACTGCTGAAGATATTGCCCATATTGATGCACAGCTGCGTGGATTTGAAGGCCGGGCCAGCCGAGACGATTGGGTGTCTGAGGCAAAAGCCTTGATGGTTGAGAAAGGCCAGTCTCAGTCCTAGTCGTGGCTCTTGGCAAATTTTGCCTGGGCGTCTGGGCTGGCTTCGGTTTGATGCGCGTCTTTCCAGCGCTCAAACGGCATACCATAGAAAGTTTCGCGCGCCTCTGCTTTGCTCATTTCAACACCAGCCTCTTGTGCCGCTTCCTGATACCAACGCGACAGGCAATTGCGGCAAAATCCTGTAAGATTCATCATATCAATGTTCTGCACATCCGGGCGGTCTTGGATGAGATGTTGCTGCAGGCGGCGGAAGGCGGCGGCTTCAAGTTCTAATTTTAGTTGCGCGTCCATAGGGGTCATCCTTGTGATGGGGGGTGCGATTGCACCT
Source organism: Planktomarina temperata RCA23 (assembly GCF_000738435.1). Taxonomy (NCBI): domain Bacteria; kingdom Pseudomonadati; phylum Pseudomonadota; class Alphaproteobacteria; order Rhodobacterales; family Paracoccaceae; genus Planktomarina; species Planktomarina temperata. The sequence goes on from NZ_CP003984.1 coordinate 649,574, forward strand.
CTGCCAGGGCCGATTGTAGGAGGGGCGCCAAAAGCGCGGCCCAAACTTCTTGGTCCTTGGAAGTTTCGATTAAATCATTTCTGACTTCAATCAAGATATTGAGCCGTCCCTGACGCAGGGCGTGGCGATCGATGCTGTCGCCGGGCAAATGCCCATCATAGGGCTCATTGATGCCAACGGTCAGATCTCCACGCGCTTGCAATCGTGCGATAAACGGATCGGCCAGGCGGCGGTCGTCGGCAAAGAGGATGCCGATGTCCCAAGGCCGTTTTGGCCGGCCGACAAGCTGCGGCGTGAAGGAGTGAATGGCAACAATGGCAGGGTCGGATGCAGCGAGCTTGGCATAGGCCGCATGATAGGGGCGGTGATAGGCCTCGAGCCGGCGCGTAATTTCAACCGCATCGGCGTTGCGATTTGCAGGAATTAGGCTGCCGTCATAGAGCTTCATGAGCAAAGTAGGATCATCTTCTCCACGGTTGGGATCAATCACCAAGCGGGAGAAATTGCTGCATAAGACGGGCGCTTTTAGGTGCCTTCCCAGCGCAAGGCTAAGCCCTTTGGCCCCCACGTCGTAAGCAATATGGCGGTTCATATCATCGGCCGGCAATCCCAGGCTGCCGTTGTTTATCTCCGGCGGCACGCGATTGGCTGCGTGATCACATGTAATAAGCCATGGCCCTTTATGTTCGGGTCCTGTAATGGAAAATGGGTATTCGTCGCTCATGCCCCCTCTTAGCTGAGTTGCACAGGGATGTGAATTGGGGCATTAGGGGCTCAACATGATAGCGGTAACATAAAAGAGTTCTTTGCATGAAACGTGATAGAAACGTAAAAATCGTCGCCACACTGGGTCCGGCGTCAAATGATTATGACATGATCCGGGCTTTACACGAGGCGGGTGCAGATGTGTTTCGTCTGAATATGTCCCATGGGGATCATTCGGAAATTGCCGCACGCCATGCGATCATTCGGCAGGTTGAGAAAGATCTGAACAGTCCAATCGCGATCTTGGCTGATCTGCAAGGACCAAAGCTGCGGGTTGGAACCTTTGAAAAGGGCGAAGAAGATTTGCTCACCGGAGCAGCTTTTCGTTTAGACTTGCAAGATCTTCCGGGTGATATCAATCGCGTGACCCTCCCGCATCCTGAGATTTTTCAGGCGTTGGAGCCGGGTGCACGGCTCTTGGTCAATGATGGCAAGATTCGCCTGAAGGTGCAAAGCTGTGGCCCTGATTTTGCGGAATGTGTGGTCGAAGCTGGCGGCATGATTTCAAACCGCAAGGGTGTGAACGTGCCGGATGTGGTTTTGCCGCTCAAAGCCCTTTCTGCCAAGGATAGGGCAGATCTGGAGTTTGCCTGCAATTTGGGCGTCGATTGGCTGGCTCTGTCCTTTGTGCAGCGCCCTGAAGATGTCTATGAGGCGCGTGCTTTGGCCAATGGTCGGGCTGCTGTTTTGTCGAAGATTGAAAAACCTGCGGCAGTGACGGCCTTTGATGAGATTTTGCGCGTTAGCGACGGGATCATGGTAGCACGCGGCGATCTGGGGGTCGAGCTTCCGGTGCAGGCGGTTCCGCCTATCCAAAAACAATTGGTGCGCAAATGCCGGGCGGCTGCAAAGCCCGTGATTGTCGCCACGCAGATGCTGGAAAGTATGATCGAAAGCCCCATGCCGACCCGCGCTGAGGTCAGCGACGTTGCCAATTCGATCTATGAAGGCACAGACGCGATCATGCTTTCGGCGGAATCGGCTGCCGGTCTATTTCCCATTGAAGCGGTCACCACGATGAACAATGTGGCCATCGAGGTCGAGCGTGACCCAACCTATACGGCGATTTTAGAGGCCAGTCGGAGTGTGCAGGGCAAATCTGTGGCCGATAGCATTGTGGCGGCTGCGCGGGAAATTGCCGAAACGACCGATGTTAAAGCGATTGCATGCTTTACCTCGTCGGGCACAACTGCCAGTTTAACCGCGCGGGAACGTCCACGGGTGCCGATCATTGCTTTGACGGCAAATATCAGTACCGCGCGGCGTTTGAGCCTGACCTGGGGCACGAATTGCGTGATCACCGGGCCGGTAGATCGCTTTAAGACGGCGGTTGTGGCGGCCGTACGGGCCGCAGTCAGCCAAGGTTTTGCCGAAGAGAGCGATCAAATCACCGTGACAGCTGGGGTTCCGTTTAACCAAGCTGGAACAACGAATATTCTGCGCGTTGCGCCTTGTGAGGAGCGGTTGATCTTCCGATCTGAACCGGACAGCTAATGGATTCAAATTTGGCTTTAATGATCGCCGGTGGCATTATTTTATCCATATTTGGTGTCATTAGTGCGCTCAATGCGTCGATTGAGGACCGCTCGGCACGTTTGGGGCAAGGTCTGTTTATCCTGGGGATCGGGATGGTGGCTTGGTCATGGATCATGGCGCCCGATGGGCTGACACTTTCTGATATTCCGCAGGCCTTTTTGATCGCTTTGGTGTCTTTGGTGAAATAGCATTTACCGCTTGCTCTTGCAGGCATTCGCGCCTAAAAGCCAAGCTCTAACGCGGGACCGGCCAAAAGTGGCATGCCGAGTCGCGCGCTCACGTTCTAAAATAGGAGATCGAAATGCCCAAAATGAAGACCAAGTCGAGCGCAAAAAAGCGCTTCAAGGTGTCAGCGACCGGTAAGGTCATGGCGGCACAAGCTGGCAAACGCCACGGTATGATCAAACGTACTCGTAAATTCATTCGTGACGCCCGCGGCACGACCACTCTGTCTGCTCCTGACGCGAAGATCGTCAAGAGCTACATGCCCTACGACCGCTAAGGAGGTTCACAGAGATGTCACGTGTTAAAGGTGGGACAGTAACCCACGCCCGTCACAAGAAAATCATTAAAGCTGCCAAAGGCTATTCTGGCCGCCGGAAGAATCTGTTCAAAACAGCGACCCAGGCCGTCGATAAGGCCAACCAATACGCCACGCGCGACCGGAAGGCCCGCAAGCGTAATTTCCGTAGCCTGTGGATCCAGCGTATCAATGCAGCATGCCGGAGCCATGATGAGACTTTGTCTTACAGCCGTTTCATCAACGGTCTGTCCTTGGCTGGTATCGAAGTGGATCGCAAAGTTTTGGCTGATCTGGCCGTACACGAACCTGACGCTTTTGGCGCAATCGTGACCAAAGCGCAGGCTGCGCTGGCTTAAACCAGCCTTCAACAGAATTTGGATGCAGCCTCGGAGTGACTCCGGGGCTGTTTTCGTTTTTATTCCGGCGGTGCCAGTCGGTTAGATTATTTTACTAAAATTTTTGACAACTGCGTCCCGGAGGGTTAACCTCTTATATATTTTAAAGATTTATTTTGTCACCCATCAGGCTGTGACGCTAATTTTATTCAGAATTTGGATTTCCTATGGTTCGTTTTATTTCAGCTCCTATTTTATACTGCATGGTTTCTACGGTGCTTGTTCCAATCAGCGCCGAAGCTCAAGACTTTAAGCGTTCATTCTGGCTGCACAGTGCATTGGCCCAAGCGACTGAGACTCGACAGGCGCCGTTCACCGTGTCGCTTGCCTCTGGTCTCAATAGTGTGATCGGCAATGCGGCAATGGCCGGCATTGGGTTGTCTGTGGTGGGCGCCCTTGCTCTGGGCCAAACGGATCAAGTCTCGGGCGCTGGGGGAAGCCTGTCGCAAAACGCGCTTCCCACGGGCGATTACCGCGACACGACGCAAGGGGCCTATGGCACCGAATACCGCTACAATGCCAATTTGGCGCAATTAAATGTATTGCCGCTCAACAATTATGGTTACGACGGAACTGGGATCAATGTCGCGGTGGTGGATTCTGGTATCGACGCCAGTCACCCTGAATTTCTGAATTCGACGATCCGTGGCTATGATTTTTCCAATAGCGCAACTGGCTATGGTGGCGATCCAAATGGGCATGGAACGCATGTGGCGTCGATTATTGCCGGTGATGCGGATGGTACCGGAATGCGCGGGGTGGCCTATGATGCCACTCTTTATTCTTATCGGGTAGATGCAGATGGGGACGGAACTTTTGAAGCGCTCAACACCGATTCTCGAACTGCAGCTGTTGCGCGCCGCCATATCACGGACAATATTCAAGTCTCAAACAACAGCTGGGGCAGGAAAGGGGACGTGACCAGCTATACGAACAGCCAAGTGCGCAGCTCTTATCGTCTTAGTATTGCGGCTTTTGCTGATGCGCAGGCGGCTGGCACGCTCTTCGTTGTTGCGGCGGGCAATTCTGGCAATTCTGAGGTGTCCATAGATGGCGGGTTGCCTTATCATGCGCCTGAGCTTGTTGATGCTTGGCTGGTGGTTGTTGCATCAGATGAGAATGGAGTGGAAACCGGATTCACCAATCGCTGCGGCGTGGCGGCGGCTTTTTGTGTGACGGCTCCGGGCAATCGAGTTCTGGCGGCTGATGCGGGAACCACTGGCTATGTCTCCTTGAGTGGCACGTCTATGGCCGCGCCTTTCGTCAGCGGACTTGCGGCAGCTTTGATGGAAAAATTCCCAAACCTCACACCAAAACAGATTGCCACACGGATCAAAACCACCGCCTCACTTGCGCCTCTTAAGGGTTTTTTTGGCGAGACATTGGCGAATGACGGGACCGCCGCTATGGAGGCAATTTTCGGTCACGGTTTGGTAGATTCTGGCGCTGCCGCCGCTCAGATTGGCAATTTAACCTATGCTTTGGGACCTGACGTGAGCCGGGGTCAGGACTTGAGCCAATCAAAACTAGCGCTCCCGGCCGGCGTGGGGCGCGATCTGGCCAAACAAATCATGGCCGATGATTTTGTAGTGTTTGATTCCTTTGATAATGCCATGTTCACCGTTTCAGGATCCCAGGTCTTTGAAGCAGCGGCTGCGGGCTTTGTGCCGAGCTACGGTGCAGGTTCCGCAACAATTGATGCGATAGGTGGCAGCGTTAAGGCCCGTCGTGCCTTACACAGCCAGCCAAAAGAACAGCTGATTTTCAGCTTTTTGCAGCAGGGAGATACTCCAATCACTGCGGATTATTGGCAGGGGATGGCGGCTTTATTCGCGCCGCAACCCTTCGTGGTCCCGGCCGCTAAGCTGCGCATGAGTTGGGAGTGCCGCCAGGGTTCCATATCATCTTTGATGCCGTTTTTATCTTTTGGCAGCGGCGCTTTAGGGCAAGGGTCGGATCGATCTCTTGAGATTGGTTTGGCAAGTAAGGTTCGGCTTGGCGGGGCGATAGATCTGATCTCTTCGATTTCAGTTGGCGAGCAGGCGATTAATTTCGGTCTGGACGATCAAAGCGATCTTATCGGGCTTGTGAAAGCTGAATTCGGGGTGAACGCAACTCTCAACGCGGCCAATCGATTTTTCTTGCGCTATGAACAAAGCCGATATTCCGACAGGGCGGCCACTGAGTCTGACTTTGGCATGTCCGCGGCGCGGGCAGACAGTTGGATGATGGGTGTCGAAACGCAGCTACCGGAGGCGGATTTAACGGTGGGTGTGCGAAATGACTACGCATTGTCACAGGGGACCGTGTCGCTCATGACGCCGGCCAGCATGTTGAAAGATGGGACAATTCTATATGATCATAAATCATATGGCCTTGACCGATCTGTGCGGCTGCGCCCCTTCGTGGCGGTGCAGCATGACACATACGGCGGGACGCTGAATTTTGGGGCACGTTTTGGCTCTTGGGACAGGTCAGATTTGGAGGGGGTCGAATTAAGCTTTTCGCGTCAATTTTAACGTCTGCCTTTTTGCTCAATTGCAGCGCAGATCCGCAAGCCAATGATTTTGGCTTTGTGGAATGGACAATCACATCTGATTTTCTTCCTGAGGGACAACGTCTGACCGCAGAGCAAATACGGGATGTGCAGGATTGCTTGGATTTGCCCATCTCGGGAGAACCCACGGTCTACGCCAGCAATATTCTTGGCAACGCAGCTGTGGAAGGTGAATTGACGATTGAGCACTTGGACGCCAAGGGCGCAGAGGTCATTGTGACCTACAAACAGGGCTCGGGAATGGGGGCCACGGTGCTCAACCAGCGTTTGATCATGCTGAACGTGCCGAAGGATGTGTCGGTTAAAAGCTTCAAAATCATCTATCCCGAGCCGCTTGCTGTCAAAAAAACTATGCGAAGAAAATGACGCTAAGATTTCCCGAAGCGCTCGCAATACTCCAAAGGTCACTGCATATTTTGCCCTTCAACCTTTCCTCAGGGCGCTGTGCTTTCCAGGGCTCTTGATGTTGGAGATCGCGCCTTACGGCGCTTTTACCCTTGGCGGGTCGCTCGAATTCCATCATACGACGGTGATGATTTCGCGTTTGGTCAAAACCCTGTGGCAGCACGTCCGCTATATCCCGCTGCTGTCAGCCTTAACCATCTCCCGTGGTCGCGCTTTTGACCGCCGAGCTCAGGCTTTTGGAGGGTTGGTTGGTCTCTTGGTCCGATTCTTTCCCTTGGCACGCCGGCGCGTTGAGGCTGAATTGCGGCGTGTTTATCCGGATATGCCGCGCCGGGAGCGCTTGGATCTGTGCCGAAATATGGGCCGCAACATGGGGCGCACCCTGTATGAAATCCTGCATTGCAGCGAATTTCAAACCCTACACCACCGCAACACCGTGTCCGGCCAGGGGCTTGAAGCCCTGCAAAAAGCTCATGCAGAGGGAAAGGGGGCCATCATCGTCTCAGGCCATTTTGGCCAATGGGAGGCGGTGCGCTCAACACTCAAGTCATTGGGGCTAGAGACAGGCGCTGTCTATCGACCGCAAACCAATCGACATTATGAGCGGCGCCTCTATTCGGGCATCGCAGCTGGCGGGCAGCCTATTCTGGCCACTGGGAAAATTGGCACCCGCGCCCTGGTGCGCCATGTGCAATCTGGCGGTTTCATCGCAATTTTACTGGATGAGAAATATCCCGATGGGGAACGGTTGCCGTTTTTGGGACAACCGGCGCTCACCGCTCTGGTCGCGGCGCAATTGGCGATCAAATATGATGTACCGCTGGTGCCTGCTTTCGGCACCCGTATGGAGGATGGCACAAAATTCTCTGTAGAATTTGATGCCCCTATTCCCGCCACGGATAGCATCACGATGACCCAGGCCTTCAATGACAATCTGTCAGCGCGCATCTTGGCCAACCCCGATCAATGGTATTGGCTGCTCGGACGTTGGAAGGGCGCCTAAGTCATCTCCCAGGGCTCTAACCCACGGCGAGACCGGAAGTTTTGCGCAAGCGCCCTTGCTCGCGCCGCATAATCTCGCTAGCACGGGGCGCAATATAATTTGGAGGATCCGATGGATGATCTGCGCGAAAAATATTTAGCCCTCATTTCAGCGGCGGCCGATGAAGCTGCGCTGGAAGAGCTGCGCGTTCAAGCTGTTGGGAAGAAGGGTGAGATCAGCCTGCAAATGCGATCATTGGGTAAAATGTCGCCCGAAGAGCGGCAGGTGGCCGGTCCGGCGCTCAATGCTCTGAAAGATGAGGTTAATTCTGCCCTCACGGCGCGCAAATTTTCCATGGCGGATGCGGCTTTGGAGGAGCGTTTGAAGTCCGAATGGTTGGATGTCACGCTGCCAGGGCGCCAGAGGCCGGTGGGGACCATCCACCCAATTTCCCAAGTCTGGGAAGAAGTCACCGCAATTTTTGCCGATATGGGATTTTCCGTGGCTGAAGGGCCGCAGATTGAAACCGATTGGTATAATTTTGACGCACTCAACATGCCCGGGCACCACCCGGCCCGCGCAGAGATGGACACCTTCTATACCCACAGAGCCGAGGGCGATGACCGCCCGCCGCATGTGCTGCGCACCCATACCAGCCCGGTTCAAATCCGCTCAATGGAAAAAATGGGCGCGCCGATGCGGGTGATCTGCCCTGGTCGGGTGTATCGGGCAGACTATGATCAGACCCATACGCCAATGTTTCATCAGGTCGAAGGCTTGGCGCTGGACACAGATATTTCCATGGCCAATCTGAAGTGGTGCCTCGAAGAATTCGTGAAAGCCTTCTTCGAAGTGGATGATGTGGAGTTGCGGTTCCGCGCCTCGCATTTCCCCTTTACGGAACCTTCCGCGGAGGTGGATATTCGTTGCTCGTGGGCCGATGGGCAGCTCAAAGTGGGCGAGGGTGATGATTGGCTTGAGATTTTGGGCTCGGGCATGGTGCATCCTAAAGTATTGGCGGCCGGTGGAATTGATGCGTCGAAATACCAAGGCTTTGCGTTCGGCATGGGCATTGATCGGATCGCGATGCTGAAATACGGCATTCCGGATTTGCGCGCCTTCTTTGACAGCGACCTGCGCTGGCTGCGCCATTATGGTTTTGCGGCGCTGGATAAGCCGGGGTTGGTCAGCGGGCTGAGCCGATGACGCCGATCCAGGGGGCGTTGTGGGCGTGACCTCATGACCCGAATTTTGATTGTCGATTCTAATGGGCCGGGATTGCCGGCTTTGGGGCCGGGCTTTGCTGCGGTCTTGCAGAAGCTTTCGGGGAGCATCACCTGCAGCCTTTGCGCGCCCTATTTGGGGCAGGCCCTGCCTGACGAGGTATTTGACGGGGTGGTGTTTACCGGGTCAGCTGTGGCCTGGTGTGTTGATGCGCCGGAGGGGCAGGCCCTGCGGGATATCTGGAGGCAAGTGACCCGTTGGCAGGTGCCGATTTGGGGCTCTTGCAACGGCATGCAGCTGGCCGCTTTTATGCTGGGTGGCATATGCGCCGCCTCGCCTCGTGGCGATGAAGAGGGGCTGGCGGAGGCCATCACTTTGACTGACATCGGGCGGGAACACCCTATGATGCAGGGCCGAGCCAGCCAGTTTCGCGTGCCTTGCGTGCATCGCGACGAGGTGCAGCGCCTGCCCAATGGGGCGGTTCTTCTTGCTGGAAACGCCCATTCGCCGGTGCAGGCCTTTGCCTATGAAACCGCGGACATCAGCTTTTGGGGCACGCAGTATCATCCCGAATTTTCACGCGCAGACGTCGCAACTTGGCTGGCGGATCGCGGCAAATCATTGCCCGACAGCGAAGAGCAGGATGGGCAGGGCGATCTAGCTCTTGCAACCCGGACGTTGGAATTGCAAAACTGGCTGGCACATGTCACATCGCGCCAGAGAACCACAGGGGCAAAGTAATGAAATTCACACTGTCTTGGTTGAAAGACCATTTAGAGACCCAAGCGAGCTTGGATGAGATCACATATGCTTTGACCGACCTTGGTCTAGAAGTCGAAGGGATTGAAAACCCAGCAGCGAAGCTGGCGGCTTTTACGATTGGCAAGGTGACAAAGGCGGAAAAGCACCCGGATGCGGATAAGCTGCGCGTCTGTCAGGTGGAGACAACGGATGGTGTGACGCAAATAATCTGCGGCGCCCCAAATGCGCGCGAAGGCATCACAGTGGTCGTGGCGGCGCCAGGGGTATATGTTCCGGGCATTGACACCACAATTGGTGTTGGCAAGATCCGTGGTATTGAGAGCTTTGGCATGATGTGCTCCGAACGCGAGATGGAGCTGAGCGACGAGCATGATGGGATCATCGAGCTGGCGCATGGCGAGGTCGGGCAAAGCTATGCCGATTGGCTGGCGCAGAACGATCCGGCGCGTGTCGATCCGGTGATTGAAATCGCCATCACGCCAAACCGCCCTGATGCCCTAGGCGTGCGCGGCATTGCTCGAGACCTGGCGGCGCGTGGATTGGGCAAATTGAAAGATCGCGATGTGACGCCGGTGCCGGCTGAATTTGTCACTGATTTCTCAGTCTCAATTGATGAGGATACGCTGGACGGCTGTCCAATTTTCTGCGGCCGCGTCATTCGCGGGGTTAAAAATGGCCCAAGCCCAGATTGGTTGCAACAGGCGTTGCGGGCCATCGGTCTGCGGCCGATCAGCTTTCTGGTGGATGTCACCAATTTCTTCACCATGGATCGCAACCGGCCGTTGCATGTGTTTGATGCCGATAAAATTGCTGGAAATTTACGGGTGCACCGGGCCGCGGGTGGCGAGGAAATTGCGGCGCTGGACGAGAAAACCTATCAGTTTTCCGAAGGTCAAATGGTGATCAGCGATGACGCTGGCGCGCAAAGCATTGCTGGGATTATGGGCGGGGCTGACACGGGATGCTCCGACGATACGGTTAACGTCTTCGTCGAATCGGCCTATTGGAACCCGGTGCAAATTGCCTATGCGGGCCGTGCGTTGCAGATTAATTCTGATGCACGCTATCGGTTCGAGCGCGGGGTGGATCCCGCCTTCACGCTTGAGGGCTTGGAGCATGCGGTGCGGATGATCGTAGATCACGCCGGTGGTGAGGCCTCCCAGGTGATCCAAGCGGGCGCTGTGCCCAATACCGAACGGGCTTTCAAATTAGATGTGGAGCGGGTTAAGTCTCTGGTGGGTATGGATATTCCAGAGCGGATGCAGCGCTCAACATTGACTGATCTTGGGTTCCGTCTTGAGGGCGATATGGCGCATGTGCCAAGCTGGCGCCCAGATGTGATGGGCGAGGCGGATTTGGTGGAAGAGGTCGCACGCATGGCCTCCTTGACCAAACTGGTGGGCAAGCCCTTTGCGCGCGTGGATTTGGGTGTGCCAAAGCCGGTGTTGTCCCTGTCCCAAACCCGCGAGCAAACCGCCCGGCGCATGATTGCTGCATTGGGCTATAATGAATGCGTGACCTATAGCTTTATTGACCGCAAATCGGCGGAAATGTTCGGCGGTGGCGCAGATGAGACCATGCTGTCTAATCCGATCAGCTCTGAGATGAGCCATATGCGCCCGTCACTTTTGCCCGGGCTGCTACAAGCGGCAGCGCGCAATCAGGCGCGCGGTATTTACGACATGGCTTTGTTCGAAGTGGGCCCGGTCTGGCATGGCGGCGAGCCGGAAGATCAAGAAACTTTGGCCTGCGGACTCTTAGTGGGCCACACCGGCCCCAAAGATGTGCATGGCACCCGCCGCGCGGTTGATATCTATGATGCCAAAGCGGATGTGGAAGCTGTGCTGCAGGCGATTGGCGCCCCATCTAAGGTGCAGTTTCAGCGCGGCCTGTCTGATTGGTGGCATCCCGGCCGATCCGCACGCATGGCATTGGGCAAGACCTCTCTGGCCGGCTTTGGGGAAGTTCATCCCAAAATCCTTGCGGCTTTGGATGTTAAGGGTCCGGTCGTGGCCTTTGCGGTACATACAAAAAATATTCCGGTTCCAAAGTCCAAATCGGCGACACGCCCGGCCTTGAATATCTCTGATTTGCAAGCGGTGGAGCGTGATTTTGCCTTTGTTGTGGATCAATCGGTCGAGGCGATCACCTTGGTGAATGCCGCCAAAGGGGCCGATAAGGTGCTGATTGACGATGTGCGCGTCTTTGATGAGTTTTCTGGCGGCTCTTTGGCGGCAGGATTGAAGTCTCTGGCGGTGACGGTCCGGTTGCAACCCAAAGATGCGACATTGAAAGATGCCGATATTGAGGCGGTTGCAGAAAAAATTGTTGAGAAAGTGACCAAAGCCACCGGCGGCAGCCTTCGCGGGTGACCGTTGCCCAAGCCTGGACTTTAGCGTCGGGTTTGGGATCTTGACCACATCTACTTGACCTTTCCAGTGTCCAGTCCCAAGCCATAGCGCCTTGGGCATTATTGAACTGTTGTGATTATACCCATTTGAGCCTAGGGTGGTAAAAATACCCTCCTTTTGGCGACAGTTCGAGAGATTTGGCGAAGATATGAAACTAGACGCTACAGATCGTCGATTATTATCAGTTTTGCAGGTCAAAGGCCGCATTTCGAATTCGGATTTGGCCGATCAGGTCAATATGTCCGCTTCCGCCTGTCATAGGCGTGTCGGCCGCCTGGAGGCTGAAGGCTATATCCGCGATTATGTGGCGCTGGTGGATCCGCGCAAAGTGGACCGCCGCACGACCGTGTTTGTGGAGATTACTTTAAGCGGGCAAACGGAAGATGTTTTGGTGGCCTTCGAAAAGGCAGTGGCGCTGATTCCCGATGTCTTGGAGTGTCATTTGATGGCCGGCAGCGCGGATTATTTGCTTAAAGTCGTGGCGAAAGACACGGATGATTTCGCCAAAATTCATCGTACCTTTCTGGCCAAGTTACCCGGTGTCACGCAAATGCAGTCAAGCTTTGCGCTGCGCACCGTGTTTAAAACCACCGCACTTCCGCTTTAGGCAACAAAAAACCCCCACGTAACGCGGGGGTTTTCATGTGTTTCGGAGCGCGTAGCCCAGAGCAATGATTTACATCATTTACCCTTCACGTTCAGCTTTCTTACGCGCCAGCTTACGGGTGCGACGGATGGACTCGGCCTTCTCGCGTGCATTTTTCTCGGATGGTTTCTCGAAATGTTGCTTGAGCTTCATTTCACGAAACACACCTTCGCGTTGTAGCTTTTTCTTCAAAGCCCGAAGGGCCTGATCGACATTATTGTCGCGAACACTAACCTGCATGTGGTTTTCACCACCTTTCTAGTTTAAATTGCAAAATCGCAGGAGGCTGCTGAATAGCGCAGGCTTGTTGCTTTGTCTAGCGGCCAGATATTTGGGGGATCCATGAAAGTCGAACAACACTTATCAGAACTTCTTGCAGCGATCCTGCCCCATGTGGTGTTTGATGGCTGGTCGCAGACCAGCTTTGATTGCGCAGTGGCGGATTTGAAAATGGACCCGGGTTTTGCGGCCATGCTCGCGCCGCGCGGCGCGCTGGATTTGGCCGTTGCCTATCATCGTCAAGGCGATGCACAGATGCGCGCGGCCTATCAGGGCTCATCGACCGACTCATTGAAAATAAGAGAAAAAATTACATTGGCGGTGCGCCTGCGACTTGAGGCAATTGCGGATAAAGAGGCGGTGAGGCGCGCCACCTCGCTCTTTGCTTTGCCGCAACATGCGGGCGAGGGAGCCAAGTTGATATGGGGAACGGCCGATGACATTTGGGATGTCTTGCAAGACAGCTCGCGTGATGTGAATTGGTATTCAAAGCGCGCGACCTTAAGCGCTGTCTATGGTGCAACGGTGTTGTTTTGGCTGGGCGATGAGAGCCCGGGCCATGCGGCGACCTGGGCGTTTTTGGATCGGCGCATTGAAAATGTCATGCAAATCGAACTGGCCAAGGCAAAGATTCGCGACAACAAGCCTTTGAGTGCCGCTTTGGCGGGGCCGCTATGGCTTTTGGGAAAAATCAAGGCCCCCCAAATGCGCGATGATTTGCCCGGCCGGGCGTCTAAGTTTTAGTCTGCAATTTTGTAAAGGAGGGCACCTATGTCCCAAATGACGGCTGTTGAAATAACGGCGCCCGGCGCAGCTGACGTGTTGCAAGTCACCACGCGCCCCCGTCCGCGCGCAGGTCATGGGCAGGTGGTGATTGCCTTGGCTTATGCCGGGGTCAATCGGCCCGATGCGCTACAGCGTGCCGGCCTTTATAACCCACCTGCAGGTGCCAGTGATCTGCCGGGGCTGGAGGGGGCAGGGATCATTGCCGAAGTGGGTGCGGGCGTGACCGAATGGGCCGTCGGCGATGAGGTTTGTGCGCTCTTGCCCGGAGGCGGATACGCAGAGTTTGTCGCCACCTCGGCCCACCACTGCTTGCCTATTCCGCGTGGCTTGAGCCTGAAGCAAGCCGCTTGCCTGCCGGAGACCTATTTCACCGTCTATTCCAATGTGTTTCAGCGCGGCGCGTTGCAGGCTGGAGAAAAATTTTTGGTGCATGGCGGCTCATCAGGCATCGGAACAACGGCCATTCAATTGGCGCATTTATTCGGGGCTAGGGTCTTTGCGACCGCTGGATCAGAGGCAAAATGCCAAGCGTGCAAGGACCTTGGGGCAGAGCGGGCGATAAATTATCGTCATGAGGTCTTTGAGGAGGTGCTTAAAGCCTATGGGGGTATGAACCTCATTCTTGATATGGTCGGCGGATCCTATATTCAGCGCAATCTCAAATCCTTGGCCGATGACGGGCGTTTGGTACAGATCGCCTTTCTGCAAGGGCCGAAGGTGGAGCTTAATTTGGTGCAAATGATGACCCGCCGTTTGACGTTGACGGGCTCAACCCTGCGACCGCAAAGTGATCTGGCCAAGGCTAAAATTGCGCAGGCCTTGCATGATGAGGTCTGGCCGCATCTGGCGGCTGGGCGCATTGCCCCGATCCTCGACAGCACATTTCCGCTGGCTGAGGCCCATAAGGCCCATGCGCATATGGAAGCCAGCCAGCATATCGGTAAAATCGTTTTGGAAATTTGAACTCCGCGCATTGATCATAAATAAGGGCTGATGGTCCTGCGGGGGCTTTCCCTTTCCTGCGCAAGGGATTATACAGCTTTCAAGTTCCCCAAACATGGTAACTCGTCCCGCCAAAACCCGGGACCGCCGCGAGGCGTTGAGGAAGCTATGTCTGGGATTAAAGTTTAGGATGGAGGCCGAAATGGCAAAACCAATTATGGCAAAGGCCACCGCAGTTTGGCTGGTGGATAATACAACCCTCAGCTTCAAACAAATTGCTGATTTCGTTGAAATGCATGAGCTTGAAATTCAAGGCATTGCCGATGGGGATGTGGCTGCGGGCGTAAAAGGCTTCGATCCAATTGGCAACAATCAGTTGACACAAGAAGAGCTGGATAAGGCGCAGGCCGATCCAGCGCATAAGCTGACTTTGAAGTATTATGCCGCCGCTGTCGGAGAAGAAAAACGCCGTGGTCCGCGCTACACGCCGCTGTCCAAGCGTCAAGACCGCCCAGCGTCGATCCTTTGGTTGGTTAAGTTCCACCCGGAGCTTTCTGATAGTCAAATTTCGAAACTTGTTGGGACAACAAAGCCCACCATTCAGGCCATCCGCGAACGGACCCATTGGAATATTACCAACATCAACCCGATTGATCCGGTGGCCTTGGGCCTGTGTAAGCAGTCAGAGTTGGATGCTTTGGTGCAAAAGGCAAATGCCAAGAAATTGCGTGATGGTGAGGCGATGTCTGACGATGAGCGCCGCCGCCTGGTCAGCACCGAGCAAAGCCTTGGAATGCCCGAAGAGCCGCGCATTCCAGCCGCTATTTCAGGGCTGGAAACCTTCACCCTGGCCGATGCGCCAGAGGAGGAGGAAGACGAGCGTCAGCATGGTGATTTGTTGGATGCCGACAGTTTCTTCAATCTGCCAAGCGGCGATGGTGAAGAGCAGCCGGGTTGAATTGAGACTCTTAAATACAAAAAATCAAGGCGGCTTCGGCCGCCTTTCTTTTTGCCGATGCAGAGGTTTTGCTTAAAAAGACCTCCGCATAACCCAGCCGACAAACCAAAACATTATGCCCGGTGGCAACACCGGGCTGCGCCAGCCTGCCCCCCGGCAGGCGCATTCACCATCTGGGTATACTGGCATATATGGCTATAGCTCAGATTTTCCGGTAATTTCACCATCGCTCATATGCGCCCGCCCAGGCCGGCGCAGCCCTCATTGCGTGGTGAACTGGCGTTATGCAGAGGTCTTGCTTAAAGCGTTTTGCGTGCCCGGAGGGCCGCCGTGATCGTCCCATCGTCCAAATAGTCCAGCTCACCGCCAATTGGCACGCCCTGAGCGAGGGTTGAGACGCGTACATCGCCCAGTTGATCGGCGATATAATGGGCGGTGGTTTGCCCGTCGATGGTGGCATTGAGGGCTAAAATCACTTCGGTGACATTCTCATCGCGGACCCGGCGTAACAGCCGAGGAATGCGCAACTCATCGGGACCAATGGCATCTAGTGCCGAAAGGGTTCCGCCCAGCACATGGTAGCGGCCCTTGAACATATGGCTGCGCTCCATGGCCCAAAGGTCAGAAACTTCCTCTACCACACAAATCTCGCCATTCTCGCGTTTGGGATTTTGGCAAATGTCGCAGGTATCGGCAGTGCCGATATTGCCGCAATTTAGGCATTCGCGGACGGTGACGGCCACCTCAGCCAAAACATCCGCCAGAGGCGTCATCAACAGTGCACGTTTCTTGACCATATGCAGAACCGCACGCCGCGCCGAACGCGGTCCAAGCCCCGGCAGCTTGGCCATCAATTCGATCAAATGGTCGAGATCTTTGCTGCTGTTGCTCATGGATTGGGCCTAAGGGTTAAAAGGGCAGTTTCATATCCGTCGGCAGGCCAAGGCTTTGCTGCAGAGCTTTCATTTCCGATGCGGATCTGTCTGCCGCTTTGGCCTGTGCGTCTTTAATCGCGGCAAGGATGAGGTCTTCGACCACTTCTTTTTCGTTCGGATCAAAAATGCTGGCATCGATATTTAAGCCGGTCAAAACGCCCTTGGCATTTGCCGTTGCAGTCACCAGCCCGGCGCCGCTTTCGCCTGTGACCGAAATATTTGCCAGATCATCCTGCAATTGGGTCATTTTTCCCTGCATTTCCTGAGCTGTCTTCATCATTTTGGCCATATCGCCTAGGCCGCCGAGACCGTTTAGCATTGTGTCACCTCTTCTTGTGCGTGTTGTAAAAGCGGCCCGCAGCGCAGGGCTGGGGCATTGGCAGTGGATTATTCGTCGTCAAAGGGATCCCATTCATCTTCGACCTCAGGCAGGGCGTCGATCTGCGCCTCCGCCGCGATATCTTTGGCGGTGCGAATGTCACTGATCTGTGCCTTGGGAAAGGCGACAAGGACTGCTTGCACCAAAGGGTGCGCCTTGGCTTGCTCTTTGAGCTCAAGGGCGGCCGCATCGCGCAGCTCTGCGATGGTGCTTGCGCCATTGGTGCCGATAGAGACGGCCCATCTCTGCCCGGTCCAGGTTTGCAACCGGCTGCCCAGTCGTTGAGCCAGATCACGCGGGGCTTTTTCTGTCGGCTCAAATTCAATCCGGCCGGGGCTATAGCTGACCAATTTTAAACTGGTTTCCACATCAACCAAGAGTTTGACGTCGCGGTGATGGCGGATCAGCTCCAACACATCCTCAAACCGAGCAAAATGCGCCAGCGTCTCTGCCGCGGGGGCCTTTGCCTGCGCGGCTGAGGCTGTGGTCCCGCTGGATCGTTGGGCCCGAGGGGCCATCGTGTCCGCGCCATAGGCTGATGGGTTGGTCGCTTGTGGGGCGGTGGCCGGGGCGCTTTGGCGCGGTCCCCCGCCCGCTCCATGAGGGGTGCCAGCGTTTTGGGGTTCTGGTGTGGGAACGGGCGTGTTTTGCAGCTTTCGGATCAATTCATCTGGCGTGGGCAGATCGGCCACATGGGTTAGGCGGATCAACGCCATTTCTGCAGCCATCATCGCATTGGGTGCCCGCCCGACCTCTTCTAGGGCGGTGAGCAGCATTTGCCACATTCGGCTTAACATGCGCATCTGCAACCGCTCTGCCATGACCAGCCCTCGGCTTCGTTCATCGGGCGAGACCGTGGGATCTTCGGCGGCCACGGGCGTGATCTTGATGACGCTGACCCAATGGCTGACCTCTGCCAGGTCGCGCAAGACCGCCATAGGATCGGCGCCGGCGGCATATTGCGCAGACAGCTCGCCCAAGGCACCTTCCGCATCCCCGCGCAAAATCAGATCGAACAGATCCAAAACCCGCCCTCGATCCGCAAGACCCAGCATGGCGCGGACCTGATCGGCTGTGGTTTCTCCAGCGCCGTGGGAGATGGCCTGATCCAGAAGCGATTGCGCATCGCGGGCCGAGCCTTCAGCGGCGCGGGTGATGAGACCCAGCGCCTCTTCTGTGATCTCGGCGCCCTCTGCTTTTGCGATTCTCTGCAGCATCGAAATCATGACATCCGGTTCAATGCGCCGCAGATCAAATCTTTGACAGCGCGACAGAACTGTCACGGGGACTTTGCGAATTTCTGTGGTGGCAAAGATAAATTTCACATGCGCAGGCGGCTCCTCCAAGGTCTTGAGCAACGCGTTGAAAGCGTTGGTCGACAGCATGTGGACCTCATCGATGATATAGATCTTGTAGCGTGCAGAGGCGGCACGATAGGCCACCGAATCAATAATTTCGCGAATATCGCCAACGCCGGTGCGGCTGGCGGCATCCATCTCCATCACGTCGACATGGCGCCCCTCCATGATGGCCGTGCAATGCTCGCAGCTGCCACAGGGGTCGATGGTTGGGCCGCTTGTGCCATCGGGACCGATGCAATTCATGCCCTTGGCAATGATGCGCGCAGTGGTGGTTTTGCCGGTTCCGCGAATGCCCGTCATGATGAAGGCTTGGGCGATGCGGTCGGCTTCAAAGGCATTGCGCAGGGTTTGGACCATAGCGTCCTGCCCAACCAAATCGGCAAAGGTCTCTGGGCGGTATTTGCGCGCCAAAACTTGATATGCAGCGGTGTCGGTCATGATATCCCTCGAATCCTGCTGGGATGCTACAGGCCGCGCCGGCATTGGTCCAGCAAACCCCGCATGGGATGCTGGCAATTTTTACCGGTGAGATGGGAGGGTGAGAGGTTGGACATCGACCCAAGTGGGGCTCGTTGTGGCTGCTTCCTTCCGGATCTGACCAGGTTGGCGAGGCACTTGCCCGCGCCAACCTCTCGTGCCCCGTATAGGGCTTTGAAATTGACATTGCAATTCATCGCTGGGGCGAATTGAATGCACGGGTGATAAAAAGTTGGGATTGAGCACATGCGCCATGCGGAAACAGTTACTTTTGGGGGCTCTGCGCTCAACCGGGCCGCAGAATTGCGCGGCCCAGAGGCCCAGGCGGACCTTCAGGCGCTGAGTTCGGCCAAAACCACCTTGTTTTGGCGTGGAAAGCCCCTAGTGCAGCTCCAGGCGGAGGGCGCGCTGGGCTTGGCTTGGCTGGAGTTGGATCACCCGGCTTTAGGCCGCGCGGCCGATTCTCTGGTCTTTTTGGGGCTGAATGAGGCCAAAGAGCCGTTGTTTTTGGCGGATATCTCCATTTGGGAGCCTGAAGAGCTGCCTGAAACCTTGAATACCTTTCTGGATCCGTCGCAGCAGGTGCATCCGGCTTTGACGAATGGCGAGTATTTCGCTGAATTACGGGCGATTATGACGCAATTGTCCGCGCGTGATGCTGAACTGGCGGCCACCGGGCGCGGGCTTTTGGAATGGCACCGCACCCATGGGTATTGCGCCACCTGTGGCGCGCCGTCTGATATGGCGATGGCGGGATGGCAGCGCAATTGCCCAGCCTGCAATCGTTCGCATTTCCCGCGCACTGATCCGGTTGTGATCATGCTGATTACGCATGGAAATAAGGTTCTGATGGGGCGTTCGCATGCCTGGCCGGACGGGATGTATTCGCTTTTGGCGGGTTTTGTTGAACCAGGTGAGACATTGGAGGCGGCTGTGCGTCGGGAGGTTTTTGAAGAATCGGGTATTCGTGTCGGGCAGGTCCGTTACCTGGCCAGCCAGCCTTGGCCCTTTCCTGCGTCTTTGATGTTTGGCTGTGCCGGCGAGGCGTTGAATGCGGATATAGTCATCGATCCCAAAGAGATTGAAGACGCGCTCTGGGTCAGCCGCGAAGAGATGTTGGACGTGTTCGAGGGGGTGCATCCTGAAATTAAACCGGCCCGAAAGGGTGCGATTGCGCATTTTCTACTGGAACATTGGCTGGCAGATCATTTAGAGTAACCCGAAGTTTTGAATAAATTGAATTAATAACATGTGTGAAAATTATTAATCCCAAGGCAGCAGATGAAGTTTTCAAGCCAAGAAGATATAGAAGCACCTGCGCAGGCGGTTTTTGCCGCCCTGTGCGATCATGAGCAGTTTCAACGTGTGATGCAGCAACGCGGCATCGCTATGCGTCGGGTGGATGATCGCCCGGAGGTGGGGCCGGGCATGGCTTGGGAGATCGATTTCAAATTCCGCGGCCGGGCGCGAAAACTGCGCTGTTTGGTGACGGAGGTGCAAGCGCCGGAGCGTTTGGGCCTATCAAACGAATCAGATGGGCTGACGGGGGATGTGGCGATTTCGGTTGTGACTTTGGCGCCAAACCGCTCCCGATTGTTGGTATTAGTTGAAATGAAGCCCAAAAACCTATCGGCTCGGCTCTTGCTGCAATCCATGCGCTTTGCAAAAGGCTCATTGGATCGGAAATTCAAATCCCGACTTCATGATTGGGCCGTGCAGATGTGCCGAAGCGGTCAGGTCAACAGCGGTTAAGGCCGGCCTGGATCGGCCGGATAGGTTCCTAACACGCGAATCATATCGGTGAAAAATGCCAGCTCATCGAAGGCGCGTTTCACCTCAGGGTCATCGGGATGGCCTTCAATATCCGCATAAAACTGCGTTGCGCGAAAGGCGCCACCCAGCATGTAGCTTTCCAATTTGATCATGTTGACCCCATTGGTCGCAAAGCCGCCCATGGCCTTATAAAGCGCGGCGGGGATGTTGCGCACTTGAAAAACAAAGCTGGTCAGCATCTTACCTCTGCGCCGCTCAGGTCGGTCTTGCGCGGACATGACCAAAAAGCGAGTGGTGTTATGAGATTGATCTTCAACGTCTTTTTGCAAGATCTCCAGGCCATGAATGCGGCCTGCCAATTCAGAGGCCAGCGCTGCGGCGGTGCGTTCATTGCGCGCGGCAATATCGGCGGCAGCCCCGGCATTATCCGCGGCCGCTTCACCGCGGATGCCATGGGCGTCCAGAAATTTCCGGCATTGTGGTAAAATTACCAAATGCCCACGCGCCACTTTGATATCGCTCAAAGCGACGCCGGGCAGGGCCAAGAGGTTGATCCGCACGCGGACAAAGACTTCGTCATTAATGAATAGACCGCTTTCGGGCAGCAGGCGGTGCATATCGGCGACGCGTCCGTAGGTGGTATTTTCCACAGGAAGCATGGCAAATTCTGCCGCTCCGGTTTTTACCGCCGCGATGACGTCTTCGAATGTGGCGCAGGGGAGGGGCTCATGATCGGGCCGGGAGGCGACACAGGCTTCATGAGAATAGGCGCCGAGTTCTCCTTGGAAGGCTATTTTTTCGGCCATTTTGTGTCTCCTGAGCAAATTCCGCGAAAAAGGGCGTTTCGTCGCGCCATCTACACCTTGCACGACAGGGGGGGAAGGGACTAGAGGGATACAACCCAATTGTAATGATGGATCGCGACATGTTTGACACGATGACTTTGACCAAAATTGCAGCCGCCCTCTGTTCGGCTCTGCTTGTTTTTGTTCTTGGCGGCTGGATTGCTGACAAAATTTATAGCCCTGCGCACCATGGGGAATACCATGGCGTTGCTTGGATCGAAACCGATAGCGGTGAAGAAGACGACGAGGCGGAGGCCGAAGACGGCCCTATGTTGGAAGACCTCCTGGCCTCAGCTGACCTTGAGAAAGGCGCGAAAGTGTTCAAGAAATGCGCCGCTTGCCATAAATTGGAAGCGGGCGCCAATGGTGTTGGGCCGCATCTTTACGCAGTTGTTGATCGGGCCGTGGGTTCGGTTGACGGCTTTGGCTACTCCGGCAGCCTTGTGGCCGTGGCCGAGACTTGGAGCCCTGAGAACCTTGATGGTTTCCTGACCAAGCCCTCCAAATACGCGCCAGGCACAAAGATGAGTTTCAATGGCTTGTCCAAGCCCGAAGATCGCGCGAATTTAATCGCCTATCTTGAGACCATCAGCGACTAACCGCAAAGAAGATGTTGTCGCTGCAATTTTCTGCACGAAACTGCGACAGGGCTGCCTTTCGGCGGCCCTTTGTGCATTTCGGGCGCTGTGAGGGCCCGTACCGGCGCAGATTTGCCGGAAAATAATGCGCTGCCCCCTTCGCAATTGCGAAAAAACCTCTAAGTTAAACTTTGTTGGTGAGTTTGATAAAAACAGTGGGGTAAGCAGATGACTTTAGGGTTTTGTGACAGTCTGGTATTGGGCGCAGCTCTGGTTGTGACGAGCGCAGGCGGGCTTGCTGCAGAGGCGCATGATCCGATTACCGTCAGTCATGGCTATTCGTATTTTGGTGATTTGAAATATCCAGCGGATTTTGCGCATTTGGATTATGTGAACCCGGCGGCGCCCAAGGGCGGTGAAATTTCGCAATGGTTTTTTGGGGCCTTTGACAGCTTCAACCCCTATGCCCGCAAGGGCAATCAAGCTGCCCTATCGGCGATCCCGTTTGAAACAGTCATGACCTCTTTTGCAGATGATGCAACCGCGAGCTATTGTTTCCTGTGTACCACCGTTGAATACCCCGAAAGTCTCGATTGGGCCATTTTCACCCTGCGCGATGATGTGCGGTTTTCGGACGGATCGGCTTTGACGGCTGAAGATGTGAAGTTCAGCTTTAATTTGTTCATGGAGCAGGGTTTACCCTCCTACCGCGCGGCTGTGTCGGGTATGGTGGCCGAGATCGAGATCCTCTCCCCGCTGCAGATCAAATTTACCTTCACAGAGGATGCGCCGCGCCGCGATGTGATCGATTTGGCTGGCGGCATTCCTGTGTTCTCAAAGACCTGGTTCGAAAGCACTGGCGCGCGTTTGGACGATTCCTCGCTTATTCCTTTCATCGGCACCGGTCCTTATGTGCTTGACAGCTATGAGGTGAACCAGCGCGTGATCTATGTCCGCCGCGATGATTACTGGGGCGAAGCTCTTCCCGCCAATATCGGCCGGAATAATTTTGACCGCATTAGAGTTGAATATTTTGCAGATTCAGCTGCGGCCTTTGAGGGGTTCAAGGGGGGACTCTACACGTTTAGATCTGAAAACAGCTCAAAACAATGGGCGACCTCCTATGATTTTGAGGCCATTGAGGCGGGGCATGTGGTGAAAACGGAATTGCCCGATGGCAATCTGGCCATGGCGCAGGCCTATGTGTTTAACCTGCGGCGCGAAAAGTTCCAAGATCGGAGAGTGCGCGAAGCTTTAGCAATGATGTTTAATTTTGAATGGTCAAACGCCCAGTTGTTCTATGGTCTTTACGAGAGGGTGCAGTCCTTTTGGGGCAATTCTGAGCTTGAGGCCAAAGGGGTGCCGAGCGAGGGCGAGCGGGCCGTGCTGCAACCTTTGGTAGATCAGGGCCTGTTGAGCGCCGATATCCTCACCGATGAGGCGGTCATGGCACCGGTTTCCGGCGCGCGGCAATTGGATCGCAAAAACCTGCGCCGGGCGTCGCAGCTGATGGATGAGGCGGGCTGGCGCGTCAACAGCGATGGGATGCGCGAAAAAGCCGGACAGGTCTTCACTCTTGAGGTGCTCGACAGCTCGCCCGCCTTTGACCGTATCACCAATCCTATGATTGAGAATATGAAAGCTCTGGGCATTGATGCGCGCCTCAACCGTGTGGATACGGCGCAGGAAAGTGAACGCACCCGTGCCTATGATTTCGATGTCACCACCCATTCGATGCGTATGAGTTTTGAACCTTCTTCGGGTTTGGAGCAATATTTTGGCACCAAGGCCATGGACCAAAGCAGCCGCAATTTGATGGGGCTTTCTGACCCTGCCGTTGATGCTTTGATCGAAAAAACCGTGCGCGCGCAAAGCAAAGCCGAGCTAAACACAAATATACGCGCGCTGGATCGCGTGTTGCGGGCGAAACGCTTCTGGATCCCGCAATGGTTCAAAGCGGTGCATACGGTTGCCTATTACGATCAATATGGCTACCCCGACCCGCTGCCGCCCTTCGCACGCGGCGAGCTGGATTTTTGGTGGTTTGATGCAGATAAAGCCGCAAAGCTAAAGGCCGCAGGTGTGTTAAACTAACATGGTTGCATATATTATCCGCAGGCTTTTGCTGGTCATCCCCACACTTCTGGGGGTGATGATTGTCAACTTTGCCCTGATCCAATTTGTCCCAGGTGGCCCGGTCGAACAGGTCTTGGCGCAGTTGGAAGGTGAAGGGGATGTCTTTGCCGCTATCACTGGCGGCGATGACGCGGGCATTGGCGAAAGCGCGGGCAATGATCAATATGCTGGCGCGCGCGGTTTGCCCCAGGAGTATATTGAACAATTGGAGCGTGAATTCGGCCTCGATCGCCCCCCTTTAGAGCGCTTCACCCGCATGATGTGGAAATATATGCAGTTCGATTTTGGTGAGAGCTATTTCCGTTCCATCAAGGTGGTGGATTTGGTGCTGGAGAAAATGCCGGTGTCGATCTCTTTGGGCCTTTGGTCCACCTTGCTGATCTACTTGGTAAGCATACCTCTTGGGGTGCGCAAGGCCATGCGTGACGGCAGCACATTTGACACAGTGACCAGCGCCTTGGTGATTGTTGGCTACGGCATCCCGTCGTTTCTCTTTGCCATCATGCTTTTGGTGCTCTTCGCCGGCGGCTCCTATTGGCAGATTTTCCCGCTGCGCGGCCTAACCTCGAATGGTTTTGAGGAGATGAGCCTTTTGGCCAAGATCGGCGATTATTTTTGGCATATGGCCCTGCCGATTTTCGCCTCTGTGATCTCTGGTTTTGCCACGCTGACGCTGTTGACCAAGAATTCATTCCTCGATGAAATTCGCAAGCAATACGTCGTGACCGCCCGTGCGAAAGGGCTGACCGAGAACCGCGTGTTGTTTGGTCATATCTTTCGCAATGCGATGTTGATCGTGATTGCCGGGTTTCCAAGCTTGTTTATTGGCGTATTCTTCGGGGGATCGCTGTTCATTGAGACGATTTTCTCTCTGGATGGCCTCGGCCGTCTTGGGTTTGAGGCGGCGATATCACGCGACTATCCGGTGATGTTTGGCACCTTGTTCGCCTTTGGCCTGCTTGGGTTGATCGTTGGAATTTTGTCGGATCTAATGTATGTCATCATTGACCCGCGGATTGATTTTGAGGCCCGCGGATGATCAATCTTTCTCCTCTCAACCGGCGCCGCCTCAATAACTTCAAGAAAAACCGGCGCGCAGTTTGGTCTTTTTGGATCTTTTCTCTGCTCTTTGGCCTCAGCTTATTTGCCGAATTTATCGCCAATGACAAACCAATATTGGTCAGTTATCGCGGTGAGCTGTTCATGCCCGTGACGCAGTTTTACCCCGAAACGGCCTTTGGGGGCGACTTTCAGACCGAAGCCACTTACCGCGATCCAGAGGTGCAATGCTTGATCCGTTCCGGCGGTTTAGAAATCTGTTTTGACGATCCCGAAGGGACCATGGCCGCCATTGATGCGGGGGATTTTGGGGCGCAGGTGGCGGAGTTTTCCCGAGGTTGGATGCTCTGGCCACCCGTGCCCTATAGCTACGACACACCGAATGATTTGGGCCGCGCAGCCCCGTCGCCGCCGGATACGTCTCATTGGCTGGGAACAGATGACACCACCCGCGACGTGCTGGCACGGGTGATTTATGGCTTCCGACTGTCAATCGTTTTTGCGCTGGTGGTGACCGTTTTCGCGTCGATCATCGGCATCATCGCCGGGGCGGTGCAGGGGTATTTTGGCGGCTGGACGGATCTTTTGTTCCAAAGGTTCCTTGAAATTTTTTCGGCTCTGCCATCGCTTTACGTCATCATCATTATGACAGCGATCTTGGGGCGCAGCTTTTGGCTTTTGGCGACCCTGTCCATCATCTTCGGCTGGCCGGCGCTTACGGGCCTGATTCGGGCAGAGTTTTTTCGCGCGCGGAATTTTGAATATGTGCGCGCGGCCGAAGCGCTTGGGGTGAGCAATTGGACCATCATGATGCGCCATATTCTGCCCAATGCGATGGTGGCCACGCTGACCTTTCTGCCTTTCATTGTTACCGGCGCGATTTCAACCCTGGCGGGCCTTGATTTTCTAGGCTTTGGCTTGCCGTCCTCTTCGCCCTCTTTGGGGGAACTCACCCAGCAGGCGAAGCTTAATTTGCAATCCCCGCATCTTGGCTTCACCGCATTTTTTGTTTTTACCATCATGTTGTCGCTTTTGGTCTTTATTTTTGAAGGGGTGCGCGATGCCTTTGATCCGCGCAAGGTGTTTCAATGAGCCTGCTTGAAATCCGCGGTCTCACGGTTGATTTTCGCCAAGACGGTCGCGAGATGCCCGCGGTGCGCAATGTGTCTTTTCACGTGGGCGCCGGAGAGACTGTCGCTGTGGTGGGCGAATCTGGGTCGGGCAAATCTGTGACCGCTTTGGCCACTGTTGACCTCTTGCCCGAAAGTGCTGTGGCGCGCGGCTCAGTGCTCTATCAAGGTGAAGAGATGATTGGCGCGCCAGAGGACCGGCTGCAACGCATTCGGGGCAATGATATCAGCTTTATTTTTCAAGAGCCGATGACCTCTTTAAACCCGCTGCACACCATCGAAAAACAGTTGGGCGAGAGTCTTTCGGTTCATCAAGGGTTGCGCGGCCAGCCGTTGCAGGACCGCATTGTGGAATTGCTGGGCAAGGTCGGTATCCCTGATCCGATGATGCGGCTCAAATCCTATCCACATCAGCTGTCGGGGGGGCAAAGGCAGCGGGTGATGATTGCCATGGCTTTGGCCAATGAGCCACAATTGTTGATTGCCGATGAGCCAACAACCGCTCTTGATGTGACAATAGAGGCGCAAATTTTAGAACTTTTGGCCGATTTACAGCGCAGCGAGGGCCTGAGCCTGTTGTTCATCACGCATGACTTGGGCGTCGTGCGAAAAATCGCAGATCGCGTGGTGGTGATGCGCCAGGGGGAAGTGGTGGAAACTGGACCTTGCGCGCAGATTTTTGATGCGCCGGGCCATGCCTATACCAAAATGCTGCTCGATGCAGAGACCATAGGCGTGCCTGCGCCGGTGGCTGAAGATGCCCCAGAGCTGCTTTGCACCGATCAGCTGCGGGTTTGGTTTCCCATTCAACGCGGGATTTTGCGCCGTACGGTTGGGCATGTGAAGGCGGTCAATGCCGCCAGCCTTTCGGTGCGGGCTGGGGAGACCTTGGGGGTGGTGGGAGAATCCGGCTCTGGGAAAACCTCGCTTGCTCTTGCGGTTATGCGGCTCATCGCGTCAAAAAATAAAATTTCCTTTTTGGGTCAGGATATCGATGCCCTCAACCGGCGGCAAATGCGCCCATTGCGCAGTGATATGCAGATCGTATTTCAAGATCCGTTTGGCAGCCTGAGCCCGCGCATGTCGGTGATGGAGATTATCTCCGAGGGTCTTGAGATCCACAGCCGTGGCAATCGCAGTCACCATCGCGAGGCAGTGGCTTCGATGCTGCGCGAGGTGGGGCTGGATCCGGACACGATGGACCGTTATCCCCATGAATTTTCTGGCGGGCAGCGTCAGCGTATCGCTATTGCTCGGGCTATGATTTTAAACCCAAAATTCGTCGTGCTTGATGAGCCGACCTCGGCGCTTGATCGCACGGTCCAAGTGCAAATTGTCAATCTATTGCGTGATTTGCAGCAAAAATACCAGCTTGGATTTCTCTTCATCAGCCATGATTTGAAGGTTGTGCGTGCTTTGTCGCATCGCGTGTTGGTCATGAAAGACGGCGATATTGTCGAGCATGGCATGGCGCAGGACATTTTTGAGAACCCGAAGCACCCCTATACCCAAACGCTCTTGGCGGCGGCCCTGGGTTAAACTGTGTAGCGAAACTCTGCGTCGGGCAATCCATCAATTTCAACGCGGCAGCTCTGACCCCGTGCCACTGGCCCAACCCCAGCCGGCGTGCCTGTCATAATCAAATCGCCCGGGGCGAGGGTCACATGGGTTGATAGGGCCGCGATGACATCTGCGATGGGCCAGGTCATGTCCCCAATTTTTGCATTCTGGCGCAGCTGCCCATCCACGTGGCAGCGGATCGCAGCTTCAGGGGCGATGCTTTGCCCGGGGACAATCGGGCCAATCACGGCGCTCTCGTCAAATGCTTTGGACATATCCCAAGGGCGGCGCTGAGATTTTGCGACGGCTTGTAAATCACGGCGGGTTAAATCATTGCCGCAGGCAAAGCCGAAAATATGGGATTCAGCGTCCTTGGCGGCGATATCCCGCCCGCCGGTGCCGATCGCGACCACCAATTCCGCCTCATGATGCAGGTCTTGCGTCAAGCTCGGGTAGGCCAAAGCGGCGCCGCTGGGCACCATGGCATCCGCGGGTTTGGTGAAAAAGAACGGTGGATCGCGTTCATCATTGCCAAATTCCCGAGCATGTTCGGCGTAATTTCGCCCGACGCAGAAAATGCGCCGCACAGCAAAGCGCTCGGTGCGGCCTGAGATTTCGACGCTGGGCGCCGGGATGCGAAAAATAAAATCTGTCATGCGCCATGGATGCGGCAAATTCGGGATAAGAGCAAGCCGCTCTATGCGGGCGGGCGGGGGGCTGCGCTTTAGCTTGGGTCCACCAAGACGCAGGAAATTTCCTGCGCATGGAGTCTGCGGCAGGCGAGGTCTGCGCTGTGTTGCGTCAAGCCGGTGAACAGGGCCTCATAGCCGCTGGCGCGGGCTTTGACTTTGCGTTCGGCGCCGTCCAGCGTGGTCATCTCTGCCAAGGCCATGCGGAGTAGAACCCGTTCTGCCTCATAGCGGGAGCTGAATTTTCCGATATTGATGCCCCAATTGCGGCTGCCGGAGGAGTCGCGGCGCGCTACGGTTTCGGTTTCTTGCTCGGCCACGGGCGCGGCCACAAAAGAGAATTGTGGCGGCCGGGCGCGCGGCGCGGTTGTGGACATTTCCGGGTCATAGGTCGAGGCCGAGACCTGCACGGCCACGGCGCCGGATGTCGCTGATTGAACGGCTGTTAGGATGTCATCGGGTTGCACCTGCACATCGGGCAGTGCTGCCAAAAGTGGCTCCTCGGGAGCGCTGGCCTCGCCAAAGGGTCGCATTTTGGGCCGGAGCGAGCGTTTGACGGCAGTCACCAGACGCAGAGTTTTCCCGCCATTCTCGTTTTCGTTTTGATCATAGGGCGGCAGGCTGGGGCGCTGAAGTTTGGCGGTTGAGGGCGCGCGGTCAAAGCCCATATCTAAAAGTTGCGCGACACGTTTGTTGCGCGCCGCTGTGGATGATCCGCCGAACATTGTGGCGACAATGCGCTCCCCGCCGCGCTCGGCGGAGGCGACCAAATTGAAGCCAGCGGCCCGTGTGTAACCCGTCTTGATCCCGTCGGCCCCCTTATAGGCTGCGAGAAAGCGCCGGTTGGTATTATTCACTTTGCGAATCTTGGCATCGGCACTGCGCCGCGAAAATAGGTTATAATATTGCGGGTAGTCATAAATCATATGACGGCCCAAAATGGTCATATCGCGCGCGGTCGACAGATGGCCGGAGCGTGTGAGACCATGGGCGTTTTTAAACGTTGTGCGGGACATGCCCATGGCGCGGGCTGTGCGGGTCATGCGTTTGGCAAATGCGGCCTCTGAGCCTGAAATGGCCTCACCAATTGCGGTGGCCGCGTCATTGGCCGATTTGATGGCCGCAGCGCGAATGAGATAGCGCAGTTTGATTTTCTGGCCGCGTTTGAGCCAGAGTTTTGACGGGGGCTCGGCCGCGGCATTGCGCGACACGGTGACGTAGCTGTCCAAGGAGATTTCGTTTTTCTCAATCGCCTGAAACGCGACATAGAGCGTCATCATTTTGGTTAGGGACGCCGGATGCAGACGGGTATCTGCGTTGCGGGAATGATAGATTTTGCCATTTCGCGCATCCATAACCACCGCTGCATAGGGCGCGGCCTGCACCGCCACGGGCGGAAGTAGGGTCACCGCAAGAAAAGTTGCGATGAAATAGGGAATGAGCCGGTGTTTCACGCCTGCTGCCTCGCTCTTTATATGTGCCGGGATTTTTCCCGTGCTTTGCTCAGGAGAAGTCTAGCACAAACGAATCAGTGAAAAAATAGCTAAAATAAGGCTATTTTAAGGACTGAAGATCGCTCATTTGCGCAAATTTAGAATTTCCCCACTAAATCTTGTATGCTGCGCGAGTTTTGCCTTGAAATAGTCACATTTCCATCAAAAGCGCGCTGACCTTATTAAACGAGGAAGCTTTAAAAAACCTTGGGCCTTCGGGCGGCGCATCTGCTTTTTCCATCTCCCATTCATAGCGTCCCGGAATATGAATCGCCGCCGCTCCGGCTGCGAGCGCGGGTAGAATGTCAGATTTTATGGAATTGCCAACCATAGCCGTCGCAGCCAGCTGCGCCCCGAAAATTCTTTGATAAGTCGTGATATGTTTTTCACTGACGATATGGACGTCCTCAAATAGGTCTCCCAAACCTGATTGCGCCAATTTTTGTTCCTGATGCAAAAGATCGCCCTTGGTCACGAGCACCAGCGCATACTCTTGGGCCAGCCGTGGCAGGCATTCGGCAACGCCAGGTAACAGATGAATGGGATGGTTCAACATGTCTCGTCCCATCGTCAGTATGTCGTGGATCACATGGGCAGGGACCTGGCCCTTGGACACGTCAATTGCTGTTTCGACCATGGACAGCATAAACCCCTTTATCCCATAGCCATATCGTCCCAAGTTGCGTCGCTCGGCGGCCAATAGCTCTGCGTGCAGAGGGTCGGGGGGCATATATGCGCTGAGCATATCGGCAAAGCGGTCCTGGGTGAGGCGAAAGAATTCCTCATTCTGCCAAAGCGTGTCGTCGGCATCGAGGCCCAAAATTTTGATACTGCTCGGCAAGCTGGCCCTTTCCATTAACTGCTATAGTTTTATATAGAGGGTCAGACAGCGATTTTGCAAATCGGCCATAAGAGGGTAAATATTGTGACGGCGCATTGGACCATGGCAGCAGATACTCCCGAAGATGAGGGCGATTTCGGCGTGGCCTTGGACAGCCGTCCAAAAACCAAACGCCCGCCGCTTTACAAGGTGCTCATCCTAAATGATGATTACACGCCCATGGAATTTGTGATTATGGTTCTGGAGCGTTTTTTTGGTCTGACTCACCAAGAAAGTTTTGAACTGATGCTTACAGTGCATAAAAAAGGCCTGGCAGTGGTTGGGGTTTATAGCCGTGAGATCGCAGAAACCAAAGTGGCGCAGGTCCTGGATATGGCGCAGCGCCATGAACATCCGCTGCAATGCACCATGGAAAAAGAATAACCCGTGGCGCGCCTCTCCCTTGCGTTTGACACCGGGCTCGCGCGCAGCGATGGGCCGGTGGCCCTGCTGCACCCGCCGGTTGGTTTCGATGTGGCGGGACTTTCAGCCCCTTTAATCATTCAGCCACATGTTGCGCTCAATGCCGCTTGGCACAATCAAGGTTTTTCCTGTGATGTCGCCCTCCCAGCGCGGCGCTTTGCGCTTGCGGTGGTCTGTTGCACGCGCTCGAAGCAACAGACTGCAGATCTTATCGCACAGGCCGCCGCTTGCGCTGATATTGTGGTGGTGGATGGGCAAAAAACCGATGGCATAGACAGCCACTATAAGACGCTCCGTAAGTTGGCCGCCGTTCAAGGCACGATCACCAAGGCCCATGGGCGCCTGTTTTGGTTTGCCGGTACGCAATTGCCCAGCCTGCGTGCGGTGGATCAAAATTTTGGCGAATTCGTCACGCAATCGGGGGTGTTTTCCGCCGGGGCCGTGGATCCTGCATCTGCTTTGCTGGGGGAGGCTTTGCCAGAGCATTTGGCAGGCGATGTGCTGGATTTGGGCGCGGGGTGGGGCTATTTGTCGGCGCAGATTGTAAAGCGCAATGCGGTCACGCGGCTTGATTTGGTTGAAGCCGATCACTTTGCTTTGGACTGCGCCAAACGCAATGTCAGCGATCCGCGGGCTGCGTTTCATTGGGCTGACGCGCGCGATTGGAAGGGCGCTTATGATGCGGTCGTGATGAACCCGCCATTCCACTCCGGGCGAGAGGGCGATCCCGATTTGGGTCGCGCATTTATCACCGCCGCCCGGCGTTGTTTACGGCCAAAGGGTACGGTTTACATGGTGGCCAATCGCCATCTGCCGTATGAAACGACGCTAGAACAGTGTTTTGCAAAGGTGTTGGAGATTCCGGGCAACGGTCGATTTAAGCTGTTCCAGGCATCTCGCCCAAAGCGGAAATAACCGCTAGACTGCGTAAGATTCGCAACCTCTGGAGAGCCCATGTCTTTTTCAGTCACCGGTAAAACGGCCATTGTCACAGGCGCTGCCAATGGTGTGGGCTTGGCCATTGCCCGGCATTTGGCCGATGCGGGCGCCAATGTCATGTTTGCCGATAAGGATGAGGCACGGTTGCGCGCTGAAGTGGGCGATATGGCGGATGAGGCCAGCAATATCCGCTATTTTTCTGGAGATCTGCGGGAAAAATTGACCATTGCCAATTTGCTTTCGGCCACTTTGGATGCTTTTGATCAAGTCGATATTCTGGTCAACGGCGCACGGCAGATCTTGCGCACCTCTCCTCTGGAACAAGAGGATGAAAGTATAGAGATCATGTTGGACCAAAATCTTATGGCGGGATTTAAACTCTCGCAATTGGTGGCCCGGCGGATGATCAAACAGGGCAAGGACAGCGATCGTCCCTGTGTGGGCACAATCATTAACCTTTCGTCCATCGCGGCTCAAAGAACGCAATCGGACCTGATGGGATTTTCAGTCAGCTGTGCGGCGCTCGATCAAATGACCCGATGTTTGGCGGTCAGCCTTGCGCCCGATCGCGTGCGGGTCAATGCGGTGGCTTTTGGCTCTGTCATGTCCGCATCTTTGCAAGATCATCTCCGCGAACACCCAGATCACCGTGACGCGATTTTGGCGGCGACGCCACAAGGGCGCATTGCGGGTCCGACAGAGGTTGCGGAAGCTGTGCAATTTTTAGCCTCAGACAGTTCGTCCTTTGTCACAGGCGAAATATTAACCGTAGATGGCGGCCGCAGCCTGGTTGACGCGGTGAGCACATCGCTGCATTGAAGAGAGCCATGACAGAGACATTTGATTCCGAAAAAGCCGCTGCAAGCGCATGGTTCCGCCAATTGCGTGACGATATTGTTTCGCGTTTTGAAGCGATAGAAGCGCAGCATGAGATAGATGCGCCCTGCGGTACATTCACCGTCACCCCGACGCAGCGCACGGCTGAAGATGGCTCGGATGCTGGTGGCGGGTTGATGAGTGTGATGCGCGGTGGCCGGGTGTTTGAGAAAGTTGGGGTCAATGTCTCGACAGTTTTCGGTACATTGGGCGCGCGGGCGCAGGAGGCAATGGCGGCGCGCAAAGGGATCCCCGGCATGCGCGATGATCCAAGATTTTGGGCGGCGGGCATTTCGCTTGTGGCGCATATGCAAAATCCGCATTGCCCAGCAGTGCACATGAATACCCGGATGTTTTGGACGCCGCATGCCTGGTGGTTTGGCGGTGGGTCTGATCTTAATCCGTGCATTGAATATGCGGAAGATACAGCGCAGTTTCATGGGGTTTTAAATTCCTATTGCGCGCCGCATGGGGCAGATATCTATCCGCGCTACAAGGCTTGGGCGGACGAATATTTCTATATTCCCCACCGCAAGCGCGCGCGCGGTGTAGGCGGCATTTTCTATGATGATCACTGCACCGGCGATTGGGAGAAAGACTTTGCGCTTACCCAAGATGTCGGGCGGGCATTTTTGCCGGCCTATGCGCCACTGGTCGAAGCGCGGCTTAATCAGCCATGGGGCGAGGCGGAACGCGACGCTCAACTGATTCATCGTGGGTTATACGCCGAATATAACCTGCTTTATGACCGCGGCACGAAATTTGGTCTCGAAACTGGCCATGATCCAGATGCCGTCTTAATGAGCTTGCCGCCTTTGGCCAAATGGACCTAACAGTCTCGGGCCGCCTGATCGTTGGTATGATTGGGTTATCTTGACTGATATCGGTAGTCCTTTGTTAAGAAAACCCGCGCTGCATCTGCAAAAGCAGGTGCACAGCGCCCTCACAAAATTAATCTGATATTACGTTTATTTTAATTAACATTAACGTAACAGATAATTTAGATATGGCGGGTGCGGCGCCATGAAGTCTTATAAGACTATATTTTTAAATCATTTTTTTGACATAATTCTGAACTATCAGGGACGCATCACCCAACCGCACACATCTTTTGTAAAAACTCCATTAAATTCAATCGAAGCTCTCTCCACGCATTAACAGAACTTTAGGTTTTACCGACTTCATCTGGCGCAACGGAAATTTAAGACAGCTTACTGGAATATGATTGGATTGTTCGATGACTAAAAAGACCCTCACATTGGCCATGATATTTGTTTTTGCACATATTGCATTTGTGGCCCCTTTTGTGCCTTCAAAAAATATTTTGCCCGCTGGATTTGGGGCTCTATCTATGACCTCAATGGCGCTTGTGCTGGTCCTTGCGGCCCGTTGGCGCATTGTCGACCGGATCTTGGGCGGGCCGGACAAATCCTATGGATCGCACCGTTGGCTTGGGCTCTTCGCCATCGGTGGGGGGCTGGCGCATTGGGCATTGGCCTCACCCGTCGGGTTGGGTGCTTTGCCAGCGCTGGCAGGGCGCGGCAGCGATGCAGGGCTGATTGCGATGCTTGGCCTGATTGTTTTGACACTCGCGGCCATGGTGAGGGTGATCCCATATCACATCTGGAAAGCGAGCCATATGTTGATGGGGCCTTTGTTCCTCTTGGCGGCTTTTCATACTTTCTTTGTCGCCAGCCCCTTGGCCTTGGGCGCCGCCCCTTGGACATTGATGGCGGGAGTTTCAATCGTTGGAGTAATCGCATGGTGCCAAACGTTGCTGCGTAAATTGGTTCCAGCACGTTTGGTTGAGGTCGAGCGGGCAACGCCATTTGAAGGCGGTGTTGACGTCACATTCCGTTCCAAAAGGCCAATGCCCAAGTTTCAACCTGGTCAATTTGCGATGCTTGGTCACAAAAGCATGCGTGCCGAAGCGCATCCGTTTACCATAGCCGGTGGAGATGAGATGACCCGGCGTTTTGTCATCCGTGCGGCAGGGGATTGGACTGATAATTTTGTTAAAACAGTCAAAGTCGGTGATCGTTTCCGCCTCGGTCGCGGCGTGGGACGGTTCTTGCCGCAGATTGACAGCCAGCGAAAGGAACAATTTTGGGTTGCCGACGGCGTTGGTATCACACCTTTCCTTTCCGCCCTTGAGCGTATGCAGCCCGATGTGGCGGCCCGCGTGACTTTGATTTTCGGCATCCGGTCGCGTGCCTCTGCTGGTGCGATTGAGGATGTAGAGCGCCATGCAAGACGCTTGCCACAGCTCAATTTGATTGTCCTGTCTGACGATCGCAACGAAGGGCTGACAGCGCCGCGATTGGCACAGATCATCCGTGATATGAACGAAGATACCCAGGTCTATCTATGCGGGCCGCAGGGGTTAAAGAACATGATCGTTCGTGCATGGGCCATGGCAGGCATGAGTGGGCGGATCTATAGCGAACACTTCGACTTCCGGGGTGCTTATGGGATGGAGCATGTGAATTACATTTTCGGGCCGATCCTAGATGCTGCGCGACATGTAAAGCTGGCGGTAAAAAGACCTCTACTTATGAGTTCTTAACGATATCAGCCTATATAACCTAGAAATCTGTGCCCGGCGGAAACGCCGGGCTGCGCCATCTTTTGGGTCTTGTTGCAGGGCATTTCACCGCTTGCCGGTCATGCTGCGCAGCTAACGGGTGTCTGGCTCCGGGTAGACTTTCCCAGGGTTCATCAGGTTTTTCGGATCTAGAGCGGTTTTGATGGCCTGCATCATCTCCAAAGCCACCGGATCCTTGCGCCGCGCCATCGAGTTTCGTTTGGAAAGACCGATGCCATGTTCGGCTGAAAAGCTGCCTTGCAACCCAAGGACAACGTCCTCAATCGCCTCCGTAATCGGTTCTTTGAGCCGACCACTCCGGTCTGAAGGGTAGAATGTATAATGCAAATTCCCATCGCCCAAGTGTGACAGGTAGAATTCGTAACCTTCTGGATCAATCTTTTGGACGCGGGCGGTGATCTGCTTCAAAAAGCTTGGCACCGCCTCAAGAGGGACGGCGACATCCGTGTCCACCGCGCCGGGAAAGCCTACGGTGATTTCAGCCGCGGCCTCTCTGCGGGCCCACATGCTGCGCCGCTGGGCTTCATTTTGTGCGATAACGGCGTCCTGCGCCTTATCGTTTGAAATCATGTCCATAAGAGCGGTTTCTAAAATGGCTTGCAATTTAGGCGTGCCGCTCTCGTCAGGCTGTAAATCGGATGCGCGCGTGCTGGCCACTTCCACCAGAATATTCACTTCATGAGCGCCCTCAAACGGCTCATCAGCACCAGAAATTCTTTCAATATGCCGCTCGATATACCGCCTTGGCATGAATTCAAAGGCTTCAACCCCGCCACCGGTTTCATTTTGCAACCGGATGAGCAGCGGCAGAGCATCTTCCAATTCGCGCAAGCCGACCATGGCTGTGACATAGGCCAGAGGCTTTCGGTACAGGCGTAAAACCGCAGCTGTGATAATGCCCAACGTTCCCTCAGCGCCGATGAACATATGTTTGAGATTGAGCCCGGTGTTGTCCTTGCGCAGCTCCGACATCAAGTTCATCACCCGCCCATCGGCCAGAACGACCTCCAGCCCAAGGCAGAGATCGCGCGTATTGCCATAGCGCAGCACATTAGAGCCACCTGCATTTGTTGACAGGTTGCCACCAATCATCGCGGAGCCACGGGCCCCAAAAATGAGCGGAAAAACCAGATCATGGGCATCGGCTGCCTGGTGAATACTGTCCAACACAGCGCCGCTTTCCACGATGGCGACTTGAGCATTGGGCTTAATTTCGCGAATGGCATTCATCCGATCGAGGCTGATCATAATCGCATCTTGCGCCTTTGTCGCTCCGGTCAGGCCAGTATTGCCTCCAACCGGCACCATAGCGATATTTTGGGCAGAACAGGCACGCGCAATTGCTTGCACCTCTTCGGTATTGGCCGGTCGGGTCACAGCCAAAGGTTGCCAGTGATAGACATCTGTCCAATCGCGAGTCCAAGCCTGCGCGTCCTGCCCTGTCACCACGTATTTGTCGCCAATACTGGCACGAATTTGATCCAAAAGTTCCATAAGCGATGCTAGGGCAAAAAAATAGGAAATAGCAAGTCAGATAAGTGCTTGACGAGGGCCGCCGCATTGCCTATTTCCCGCTTCCAGAGGCGGTATAGCTCAGTTGGTTAGAGCAGCGGAATCATAATCCGCGTGTCCGGGGTTCAAGTCCCTGTGCCGCTACCAAACTTCCAATACTATCAATTACTTAACTTTTCGGTTGACGCATATTGTGCGTAGCACACCTATAGCACAGTTTTTTCTAGCTTTCTGACTTTTTCTAGTGCAGAATCTGAGTGTTAAACACGGTGTTGATAGTGCCTAAATTGAACCCAAATACACCCACGCTGATGGATGGTGAGGTTCGTCTTTTTAAACGCAAGCACAGCAAAGTCTGGCAAATTGCATTTACATTGGACGGACGACAGGTTCGCGTGAGCTCAAAGAAACGCATTTTAAATGATGCTGTGGCAGCGGCGCGTGAGATCTATTTAGACTATAGATTTAGGCAAAAGAACGGGCTGCCTGTGATCTCCAAACGCTTTGTAGATGTGGCTGCGTTGTGCCGTGCCACCATGAAGCAGCAGCTAGATAATGGCTTGGGTAAGAAGAGCTTTCGTGATTATATAATCGTAATTGATAAGTATCTGGTTCCCTTCTTTGGTGATATTTTTGTGACCAGTATTGATTATGAGATGCTGCAAAAGTTTGCGCGCTGGCGTGAGGCAAAGATGGGACGAGAGCCAAGGTCGTCCACGCTCAACACACATAACTCTGCGTTAAACAGAATATTTGATGAAGCTGTTGCCCGTGGCTACATGAACAAGTCACAAGTGCCTGTGTTGGTAAACAAGGGTCGTGACAGTGTGCGCCGCCCTGACTTTACCCGTGAAGAGTATGCAACGCTTATACGCAAGTTACCCAGCTGGATTGATGCTGGGCGAGAGGGCAAGTCACGGGACATGCGGCATCTGCTGCGTGACTACATTCTCATTCTTGCCAATACAGGCATGCGGCATGGCACAGAAGCAGAGAACCTATGCTGGAAGCATATCAGTCTATTTGAAGACAAGGGTCTCAAATACCTTGAGATGAGCGTAACGGGTAAAACAGGGCGCCGTGATATCATCTGTAGGGCAGGTACCATAAACTATCTCAAGCGCATTCAAAGTAGATGCCCTGATATAGCTGATATGAGCTTTGAGCAGTTGATCAAATCAAAACTAGATGTGCCTGTGTTTAGACTTCCTGATGGCACAGCCAGCGCAAACCTGCGTCAGACGTTCAAGATATTTATGAAAGACACTGGACTGTTGACCTGTCCTCGCACGGGCCAAGATCGCACGCTTTATAGCTTGCGCCACACCTATGCGACGTTCTCACTGCTTAATGATGGAATGGACGTACATACGCTTGCTGTTCAAATGGGCACGTCTATTTTGATGATTGAGCGCCATTACAGCCATCTCACGCCGCGCCTGAAGAAAGAGATGCTCACGGGCAAGCGGTATGACACCCCTCATAAAGACTACACCGCTGACCTTTCCAACGGTTTTGCCGTCACAGATGAAGATTTGCAGCGCGCAATTGATGATGTGGAGATTGAAGAAAAGCTTCCCAACGAACCAAAAGCAACTGCTGTGGCTGAAGGCGGTTCAAAGCGCAGTGTAAATGCGAGCAGTGATACAAACGACAAGAACACGCAAGCCAGCTTAAAAGCGTTGGAAATGCTCAGCAGGGGGTCTTTATCAGAAAGGTCTGCCCTGGCAGTTATGGGCACACACCAAGACGCCTACAGTGTTGCGCCAGACCTACGCATCAAGGCGCTTGAACTGGTTGAAGAGGGTAAGCTGTCAGAAAGAGGGCTTATTGCTATTTTGGGCGTTTAGGCAGCTTTATGCAGAGGCCAATGCTTAAAGCGCTGCGCCGCTTCACTCAACTTCTTAGAGTTCACATTTATGTACCTGGATGTTGTAAGTATATCAGAATGACGAATGGATTGCAGCCATTGGTTGAACTGTGCATGGATGGCTGTTTTGCGGACGAAACCGCCATTCAACTTTTTTGTTCGAAAGTCTGCATTCAGCGCATTGCGTATGCAGCGACAAACTGCAATGGCGGGTAGCAGGCTCCCGCTACCAGCGCAGCATCGACTCTATTTATTTGTGGTAGCCGACATTGGTGTCTCGACACTGGCAAAGCTCTCCACAAGACAGGAGCTTGCGACAGGATAATGAGTTGCATTCTGCTGGCGCAGTCCCCATCGCGTTTTTGATTCCTCGCAATTTTTTGTCAAAAATCGGATCAGCGCGCTAATGTTAGCGTCATATCTTGACGTCCAAATTCCAAGTGTTGAGGTTTCTGCCTGTTGAGCTAAGGACTGCATTGCGGTTGGTAAAAATGAAACATGACGACAAATTGGGCCGCTTTAAATCGGTTCAGTCATCAGGTTTCAAAGGCGAAATCTTTCAACGTTTGCTCTTTAATTTCGATTGAAAAGCCTGCCCCGGTCGGAGGCATATATGCGGCGTTCTTGATCTTGCAGGGTGACACAAAATGTTCGTGCAGGTGATCGACATATTCGATGACGCGACCATCTTTTTTGCCGGAAACCGCAATATAGTCGATCATTGAAAGGTGCTGTACGTATTCACACAAGCCTACACCCCCTGCATGTGGCCAAACTGGCAGATCGAACTTGGCGGCAAGCAACAGTACAGCTAATACTTCGTTCAACCCACCCATGCGACAGGCGTCGATCTGGACAATATCGATGGCACCGCTTGCGATGAGTTGCTTAAAGATTATCCGATTTTGACACATTTCGCCTGTCGCGACCTTGATCGGTGCGACGGCTTTGCGGATAGCGGCATGGCCCAAAATGTCATCAGGGCTTGTTGGCTCTTCAATAAAGAAAGGGTTGGAAAACGCGAGATCACTCACCCATGAGATAGCCTCGTCGACCTCCCAAACCTGATTGGCATCAATCATCATTTTCATATCATCACCGAGGGCTTCACGTGCAATCGTGAGCCGCCGGATATCTTCTGCGCGATCGCGGCCGACCTTCATCTTAACGTGGGTAAAACCTGCTTCTCGGGCTTCAACGCATAGCCGGCGCAACTTGTCGTCGGGGTAACCCAACCAGCCAGCGGAAGTTGTATAACAGGGGTAGCCATTTTGCTTCAAATCCGCGATTCGGTTTTCTTTTCCGTCTTGTGCGCGGCGCAAAATTTCCAGCGCCTCATTGGGTGTTAGTTGATCGGTCAGGTATCTAAAATCGACAATGCCCACGACTTGCTCGGGCGTCATTTCTGCGACCAGTTGCCAAACTGGTTTATCATCGGCCCGCGCCCACAGATCCCACAAGGCATTGACGACAGCACCCGTTGCGAGGTGCATGGCACCCTTGTCGGGGCCAATCCAGCGTAGCTGACTGTCTCCAGTTAGGCGTCGCCAAACCCCAGCTGGATCTTGCTTTAAGTCCTCAAGCGTAAGGCCAACGATGAGGTGCTTCGTGGCCGCGATGGCCGCACAGCAAATTTCATTCCCGCGCCCAATCGTAAATGTAAGCCCGTGGCCCGACAACCCTTCTGTATCCGTCTCTAGGATCACATAGGCGGCAGAGTAGTCGGGATCTGGGTTCATTGCGTCTGACCCGTCAAGCGATTGGGATGTCGGAAAGCGCAGATCAATGGTCTGCAGGCCGGTGATTGTGGTCATGATATATTCCAATCAGTCTTGTGTTATGGTTTGCTGCTGGCGACCAAGACCTTCGACTTCCAACTCCACCTTGTCTCCTGGCGCAAGGTAGCGCGGTGGGGACATGCCCATACCGACACCGGGTGGCGTTCCTGTAGAAATGATGTCGCCCGGTTGTAGCGACATGAAGCGGCTCAGGTAGGACACCAAAAATGCCACGCTGTAGATCATTGTGTTGGTTGACCCATCTTGCATTTTTTTGCCATTCACCGTTAGCCACATAGGCAAATTTTGCGGGTTCGGTACGTCGTCTGGAGTCACGAGCCAGGGACCAATAGGGCCGAAAGTGTCAGCCGATTTGCCCTTGGTCCATTGGCCTTCATGTTCAATCTGAAACGCTCGTTCTGACACGTCATGCACGGTGCAATAACCAGCCACGTAACCTGGAGCCTCAGCTTCGGTGACATATTTCGCAGTGCGACCGATCACGACGCCCAGTTCTACCTCCCAATCAGTTTTGGTTGAACCGCGTGGAATATGAACCGCGTCATTCGGGCCGCAGATCGCGGAAGTCGCTTTCATAAAAATAATAGGTTCTGGCGGAACGATCGCACCGGTTTCGGCAGCGTGGTCGGAATAGTTCAGGCCGATGCAAATGAACTTTCCTGTGCCCGCCACAGGTGGCCCCAACCGTGGGTTGCCAGACACCGCGGGCAGTAAGTTTGTGTCAAGTTTGGCAAGCTCTGTCAGCTTCATCGGGTCCAGCATTGCACCGCTGAGGTCCGCAATTTCTCCACTCAGATCACGCAGTGTACCGTCGGTATCAATCAGGGCAGGTTTCTCGGAGCCAGGGGTTCCAAACCGTAAAAATCTCATAATATTGCCTTTGCCTTTGCCTTTGCCTTTGCCTTTGCCTTTGTCATATCGTCCAACCACCGTCGATGGCATAAGCTTGGCCCGTGGTGTAGGTGGCGCCAGCTAAGTACACGACAAGCTCGGCAATCTCTTGCGGCGTTCCGATACGGCCAATAGGCTGACGGGCGACAAATTCCGCGTGGTTTTTTTTATAGTTACCATCGGCGCCTAGCCGCGCTTGCAATGACGGGCTTTCGACTGTGCCGGGACAGATCGCATTGCACCGAATACTTTGGGCGACAAAATCTGCAGCAATGGACTTTGTCAATCCGATCACGGCCGCTTTTGAAATTGTATAGGCCGCACGATTTGGCACGCCTTTCACACTAGAGGCCACGGAAGACATGTTGATGATCGTGCCATCGCCGCGCTCCAGCATTTTGGGTAGAATAGCCTGAACCATTCGCACCATCGCTCGCACATTCAGGTCGAGGGCAAAGTCCAGATCCGCCTCGGGCATTTCAAGAACAGAGCCCGAGTGAACCACGCCGGCGCAATTAAAAAGAATATCACAGGGGCCAAAAGATGCGCAAAAATCTGCGACTTGCAACGCGTCCAGCACATCCAGTTTTTGACAGTCAATGCCATACAGGCCGGAAAGTTCTGCGAGGGTGTCCTCGTTGATATCGGTTGCAATTACGCGCGCGCCGGCTTTGGCCAACTCAATAGCAGCTGCCCTGCCGATCCCTTGCCCAGCAGCCGTAATAAGTGCAGTTTTAGATGTGAGATCAGTCATTTTCGGGGCTTTCCAATTTGACGTTTTGTTTAGTCCGTGGATACCAAGTGGCAGCACAATTGTGCCAAAGGGAAGCCTGTTCAGGGGGGCTGAAACCATGTGCCTGAACCCAAGACGCAAGGCTTGCCTCCCAAGTTTGTTCCGGCGCGGTCAATTGCACGACCGGGAAATTACTGGCGGCCATCAAGCGGTCTGTACCAAACTGGGCAAGTACGAAATCCATCACTGCAAATAAAGTGTGGTCAGGTGGCATCATCGCATAGGGTTCGATCAAACCAGACAATTTGGTTGCAACATTTGGGCGTGTGGCCAGTTTTTGTAACCGGTCACGCCATATCTGATCTGCCATAGCGTTTTGGGGTGGTAGACCGCAGTGGTCCACCACAATCTTGCCAGAGATCGCACCGGCAAGGTCATAAGCAAAATCAAGCTGAGCAGAGAGGGCCAACAATTCAATTGTGACGTCATTTTTGGCTAGCAATGACAAGACCGCCATCGGTCTCACAGCTAGCAATTGTGCGGGCGTGGTCATTCTGTTGAGCATCAACCGCACCCCACAAACACGCGGTTGCGCAATAAGACACTCAGCGCGATCCAAAGCATCGTTTGCCGTTGGGTCAATCCACGCGACCACGCCTGCAATCGTGCTCAACCGTGC
The DNA here is from genome assembly GCF_000738435.1 of Planktomarina temperata RCA23. NCBI lineage: Bacteria > Pseudomonadati > Pseudomonadota > Alphaproteobacteria > Rhodobacterales > Paracoccaceae > Planktomarina > Planktomarina temperata. Next base: position 692,367 of record NZ_CP003984.1, read on the forward strand.
TGTATGCTCGATCAACCAGTCGGAATGAGCATTATCAGGGGCAGATTGCACCAGAATCGCGCGGCTAAATCTACTGCCCGTTAAATGCGCGCTCAATGCATCGCTTGTCGCTCTATCGTTCAGTTCAGGGTGAGCATCACAAATCAATATGTCGTCCCGACGCTGGGCATCCCAAATGTGGACATGGGCGTCTATCGCATTTGCATTTCTCATGGTTGCAGACCCATTTGCGCGACGTTTTCCCAAAACTCGGCTGGGATATTGGTCTTCAATGCAGTCAAGTTGTCTTCAAGTTGGCTGGTCGATGAAACACCCAATAAAAGGGTGCCAACCGCCGGATGGCGGGTGGGGAAAGCCAAAGCAGCGCTAATCAAAGGGATGGCACTTACCTGTGCAAGATCATGTATTTTAGTTGCAGCTTGGCGCTCAGTCACGGTCGCGGCGCGATAATCAAACGATGCCCCTTCAGCCGGCCGCTTCGCGAGCAAGCCTGAGTTCAACACGCCACCGGCCACAACGGCGGTACCTTTATGTTCACATAACGGCAACAGGTCTTGTGCCGCGCTTCGGTCAAGCAAGGTCCAACGCCCGGCCACCAAAACAACATCCGCAGCGCCTGCATTGATGGCCGCAAGCAATCCAGCATTGGAATTGCATCCAGCACCGATCATGCCGATCTCGCCCTTTCTTTGCAGGTCTTTTAAAACAGGTAGAGCCTCCGTCAATGCAGCCTCGGGATCCATTTCGATGTCATGTAGGAAAACGCAATCCAGATGATCACGACCCAATCGATCCTGTGACCGCCGAATGGAGGCACGGGTAGCCGCTTCCGAAAAGTTCCAAATATCAGGCGTGCCTGCTGAGCCCGGCGCAGCAGCGCCGAGTTCGCGATACCTGCCAACCTTTGTGGACACGAAAATGTCACTTACCGCCTGCGATTTTAGGACTTCTCCAAGCCGAATCTCGGCCTGCCCACCACCGTAAAGCGCGGCGGTATCAAAGTACTTGATCCCTTTATCCAATGCGGTCCATAGCGCCCGCTGGGCCTCTGACGCGTCAATAAGCGCAAGGGCGGCTGTGCCGAGACCAAGATCAGGGAGCTTTCCCATTAGGAAACAAGGCCCCAGCGCCGCACCGTTACGCGTTCAATTGGCACAAATAGCAGCCGATCAAGGGTCAACCACAAAACGCCAATGAGGATCATACCCAACACGACAATTTCTGTTTGATACCACTGTACCGCTTCGAGGGTCATGTAGCCGATCCCGTTTGTTCCGGCAATCATTTCAGCGGCCACAAGGGCCCGCCAACCGTAAGCCATCGAAGTACGCAAACCGACAAGGATCTGCACCAATGCACCTGGAACAACGACCGTTGTGATAACATCCCATCGGCTTGCTCCGTGTGATTGCGCCGCGCGATACAGGACTAGTGGAATTGACTGCACGCCAATCACAGTTGAATAGATTGAAGAAAAGAAGATCGTGTTTACAATCACAAAAAGCACGGACCCGCCGCCAACGCCGAACCAGATAATGGCCAGCGGTACCCACGCAATACCCGCAATCGATTGAAAAAAACTAAGGACTGGTGTCAGGGTTTCAGCGACAGCGCGGTTTAGAGCGATCGCAAGCCCAACTGGAATGGCGATCAGATTGCCCAATATATAACCTGTCGCAAGCCGCTGTAAGCTTGCCCAGACCTCTGATAGCAAGCTTCCGTTAAGCAGCATATCTTGGAATGTGCCCCAAACTTTCGCCGGTGATGGCAGTTTATAGGCCGGAATATCGGAAATGAGTGGTGCCATTGCCCATGCTGCCAAAACGACGATGAATGGTAGAAGCCCTGTGACCAACGCCGGATTGATACGCGGCTTTGGTGGCATTTGGATTGCATTATTCATGAGTCAGTTGCCCCCTTGGTTGCGGACAAGGCCCCAACGCACGATCGTTGCTTGTTCGACGGGGCGTAAAAGTAGCCGATCAATGAGCAACCACATAACACCCATCATAATCATGCCAACGACGACCCGATCAGTTTGGCGTGTAGTCGCGCCATCAAAAATGAGGAATCCAATTCCGGATCCTGCAGCAATCATTTCGGCAAAAATAAGCCCACGAAACGCAAACCCCGCGCCGACACGAAAGCCAGTGATGATGTTAGGCAGCGCGGAGGGAATGATCACTGTGACAAGCACCTGCCAGCGTGTCGCGCCGAGTGTTTGCATCGCGTTGATCAAAACATGTTGCACAGTCTGCACACCTGTAAGGGTGTTGTAGAGAACAGGAAAAAAAACAACATAGGCAATCGCAATCACGATGGTGTTGAAACCGTACCCAATCCAAATGACCAGTAGCGGGATCCATGCAACCTCAACGATGGCATAGAAAAAATTGATGATTGGTCCCAAAAGGCGAGACCAGAAGCGTGACAGCCCAATCAACAAACCAAACGCCAAGCCAAGGCCCAACCCCGTGGCCACACTGACCGAATAACGGACTGCACTGTCGGCCACATATTCTGGTAAAATACCCTTTTGCGTCAAATCGATGAATGCCGCAAAAACGTCGCGGGGGGCCGGATAAAAATATGCGGGTAAATCAATAACCCACACAGAAACCTGCCAAGCAAATAGAACGCTAGCCACCCCAAGAACGCCGCGCCACTGCGCAGTTGAGATCATCGGGCGTCTGCGCATTTTGGATAAATCATTCGTTGCGTTTGTCATTGTGCTACCTCATGGGGTTCGATCGCGCCAATCCAATAACTCCGCGCCAAACCCCGCAGCTCTTCGGGATCGGAAGATAGGATCACAGCTTGCCCCTCTGACCAGCCTTGGTAGCGCCCGACGTCTTGGAATTTTTCAAGATGGAACCGCTCTGGCGTGAACGACAGGCTGATCACCACGTCAGGGCGACCGGTAAGGTCGATCCCTGCAAGGGTCCGCGCAGATGTGACACGGCCCAACACGGCCACGAGGGCCAGCACGACGACAAGGCCAATAAGCGTCATAAGCGGCGTTCGCCAAGCAGAGTGAATGGACGGGATCATCGGCTTGGATCTCTGACCAGTTTCATGACTTGATCGCGCAGCTCAACAAACCTGGAATCGTTGGAGATCGTATCCCAATGGCGGGCCTCGCGCGGGATGTCGATATCGACAATTTCACGTAGACGGCCGGGCCCCGGGGTCAACACCACGACACGGTCAGCCAAGAACACAGCCTCTTCGACGGAGTGTGTGATGAACAAAACGGTAATGGGATGCGTGTCCCAAACTCGCAGAAGTTCCTCTTGCAGGGAAAGGCGTGTCTGCGCATCCACGGCTGCAAACGGTTCGTCCATCATCATTATTTCGGGTGTATTCGCCAAGGTGCGGGCAACTGCTACGCGTTGGCGCATGCCGCCGGATAATTCGTGTGGGTACTTTGCCGCCGCTTCGCTGAGCCGCGCCATTGTAAGGTATTTCATCGCTGTTTCTTCGCGCTCGGCCTTTGGCGCCCCACGGTACTTCAGCCCGATCGCGACATTATCCAGAACCGTTTTCCAAGGCAGCAAAGCATATTCCTGAAAGACGACACCGCGGTCCGCGCCGGGCTGAGTGATTGATTCTCCATCCATCATGATTGTGCCATCGCGGGGTTGCATGAACCCCGCGATGGCCGACAATAAGGTGGATTTGCCGCAACCCGAGGGGCCAACGACGCACAGAAACTCGTTCCTGTGGATGTCGAGGCTCAAGTTCTCAATTGCAACGTTGGATTCGCGCCGTTCTTCATTGACATGAACAAGCGTCACATCATCAATCGCGATCTTTATTTCTCGGGTTTCGGACATTTTCATAGACCTCAGTATGCTTGGCGGTCAACTGGGATCGGATCAAGATCAGAGAACACGTCTGGTGTGTTCGCTTGTACCCCTGCTAAGAACCGCGTGTCGATCGCACCAGTTGGGTCAAAGTTCTCTTCGATCCGGCCAAGTCCCATCAAGAATGGAATGGTCTTTTCCTGATACATTTGAGCTGTATAGGTCGACATACGTGGGTCAATATTCACGCTGCTCAGCGCAAGTGTCATTGTTTCAAGATCAACACCCTGGATCCAGCGCATATTGATTTCAGCCGCACCTTCAGGATTTTGCCTTACCCATTGCTGACTTTCAGCAAAGGCTGCCATAAATTTCTGAAGCATTGCTGCATCGCTTGCAACAATTGACTGCGTTGTCAGGATGGTGCCTGGGTCATAACATTGTGGGCAACCGCCTGCTTGCACCAATACCGAACCTTCGACTTTAGTTACCGCAGTGGCACCCCATGGCTGCCATATTGCGACCGCATCAACATCGTTTTGGTTGAGCGCCGTTGTCAGTTCTGCTGGTGGAACGTTGATCAACTCAACATCGGCTTCACTTAAACCTGCTGCTCCAAGCACGCCGAGCAAAAATCCTTCAGCGCCGGTGCCACGCGGTAAGCCAATCCTCAAGCCTTTCAGCGCGGCGATGTCTCCGGCAGCAACGCCAGACGCAGCAGAAGCGATAATCGACTGGTTGTCTGAATATGAGTCCCGGTTCGGATCTCCATGCAAATGCCCGATGAGAACAAGCGGGAAATCCCGAGCAAGGCCACTAAGATACGGCACGGAGCCCATAACGTTTACTTCTTGCGCGCCATTCAAAAGGCCATTCACCATATCAACACCAGATTGGTACATGACAACTTCAGCATCTAGCCCGTGTTCGGCAAAAATGCCGCGTTCTACACCGACAAACACCGGCGAGTGGTCAACGGCGCCTGCGGCCCCGATGCGGATTTTCGATAAATCGTCTTGGGCAAATGCAGCCCCCGACATCGTCACCGCTGCTACTGCAGAGATAAGTAGTTTCTTAAACATTGTAGATCCTCCCTTGATTTACTTTTGTTTTATCGGCCCTATTCCAACCGATTGATTTCTGGAGAAAATCTCCAGATATTACTGCTAGTGGGTTGCACGTTCTTCGCCCATTCAAGCAGAATATTCTTTTCGACGCGGCGTGTTTTCATCCGGTCGGCAATGTCTTGAGGGTTCCAATCGTCCGTGAGTTTTTGCATCAAAGCATCGCGCAATTCGCGGTGGGTTGGCATGTCGGCTAGATTGGTTTTTTCTAGTGGGTCATTTTTTAGATCAAATAATTGCGGTGGCTCATTGTCGTAAAGACATAGCTTCCAGTTATCTGAGCGGATCATACGCTGCTGAACAGCGCGCCCCCCCGTCCAATGTGGCACCGGATCAGTGCAATATTCTGAAAACGTTTCGTTAAGCCAAGGCGCTGAAGAATCTTTCGCCACGTCCCAAAAACTTTTGCCATTGGCATAGGGAAGTTGCGGCGCATGCATCGCCTCCAGCATGGTCTGGCTTAGATCCACTAGGTTGACAACTTGGTCGCGCACCTCTCCGGCGGGCAATACGCCCGGCAGCCGCATAATTAACGGTACTTTTACCGATTCATCAAAGAAAGTGTGTTTCCACCACAGGCCGCGTTCGCCCAAATGGTCCCCATGATCAGAGGCATAAACAATCAAGGTATTGTCCAGCATGCCAGCATCTTCAAGCGCATCCAAGACGCGACCGATCATCTCGTCCATGCGATGAACCAAACCCCAATACGCGGTTCGTGCGGTTTCAGTTTGTTCTGGTGTCACAGCATCAATGCCGCGCTCTTTTCGCCACCAGGCGTGAAACGCGTGCTCATCGCTATCTGCTTGTTGTACAGGCGGTGGCACTTTGCCCTCGTAGGCTTGATAGGCATCGCGGTCGACCACGTAAGGCGGGTGCGGCAGCATCAAACCAACCGTTAAACAAAATGGTTTGCCAGCGGCATTTAGGGCTGGTGCCTCGTTCTTGAGCCAACCGACGGCTGCGTTTGTCACGTCTTCATCTTTTTCTTGATAGGCGCTGTAACCGGGGCCCGCCTTTTCAAGTGATTCCGGCGTTGGGTCGTTTGTGCCATCTAACACACCCAATGATTGGCGTTCTCCGCCCGCCCAATTTGGGCTGTGGTCACCGACAGAGCGATCCCCATACCCGTGCAACTGATCAGGGCCAATAGCGTGGAGACGCCCAATTAGAACGGGCTGATACCCAGCTGCCCCGGCACCATGCAGCCAAGTTGGCAGGTCTGATCGCAACATGTCATCATTTGCCCAGCAATCTTGACGGCTTGGCCAACGCGCTGTCAGCGCCGCCATCCGGCTTGGTACACAAATAGGAGAAGGGCAATAAGCATTGTTAAACCGCACACCTTCCGCCGCAAGCCGGTCGATATTGGGCGTTTGTACGACCTTGTCGCCGTAACAACCCGAAATCTTTTGGTTGTGTTGATCCGAGAACAAAAAGAGGATATTGGGTCGCTTCATGAGAAATCCTCTGGTTGACCCAAAGACCGGCGCCATGACGTACTCAAATGGTTTCTAAGCGCTTTAACAGCCGCCTCTTCATTGCCTTCTAGAATAGCGTCAATGATTTCAATGTGCTCCAGCATCGCGACCTTAAGCCGCTTGGAGGTGTATTTGCCATTAAGGCGGATCAGCCTGATTTTATCTTCCAAAAGCCGGTAGGATTCATGGATAAGCTCGTTTGAAAAGACCCCTATCAATAAGGCGTGCAACTCCAAATCCACGTCTAAACCTTTTTGCAAAAGTTCAGCAGAACTATCGTCTTCTGCCTGCTCAATAGTGTCGGTGGTGCGGCTGCGCAGATCGTTTAACGCCGCTCGATCAGGGTCCGTTGCCATACGTCGCGCGGCTTCGGATTCAATTAGGATACGAAACTCGAACGCTTCATTGATGAATTTTACGTTTACGTCAGCGATCTGTATCCCGCGCTGTGCTATCAAGCTAATCAACCCGTCAGCTTCAAGCCGCTTGAGGGCTTCGCGCACCGCACCCATCGGTAGATCCAAAAGATTGCAAAGTTCGCGCTGCGATACGAACTGGCCAGGCTTCAGCGATTGCTCAAAGAGACTTTCCCGAAATTTTGTGTAGGCTATTTGGCGCAATGGTGCAGGCATGATGTTCTCCATGGTCAATACTAAGCACACAGTGAGTACTTAGTAAATACTAATTGATTTACTCTTTATATTGCTGGAAAAAATTGCGTAGTGCAATGCTTTACTTAGCTATTTTATCTCCGCGGTGCCGACGAAAATACCCCGTTGCTCAAAGAAACGAAGAACTGATTTCTCCGAATAGAGCGATTCTCCGCTCCGCTCGCGGGTGTGGAAGAAGGACAAATGCTCCGGAGTTGTCTGTTAGTCCAATGTGGGAAATTGCCACTCGCTCAAACGCCGCGCAATCGTTGACCTTGGCGTGAGCGCACATATCGCAAGTGTCTTTATTAACATTCGATTGACTAACAGTTCTTAGTTTACCTGGCGGTGGTACAAGCAGTCGGTTTGAATAAAAGCTTTCCCGCGTGACCAAAAATTGGGGGCGCGAACGTCCGGTCTGGTGAAGCTGCGCGTTAATGTAGAGACCCAAGGTCAATGACCGCGATGGGCCAACCTTCCCAAACGCAATATCGGCTTTGCGCAACTTGCGGTCATCTATGCATCCTGCAGCATTGGTTACTATGGGCTCGTAGCCGCCATTCGCTGCACCTTGTCCAAAGGTCCGCTAAGGCCTGATTGCTAAAGCAACTCCACCGCCTCGCTCAATTGCTCAGAATTCACATCTATGTACCTCTGTGTCGTGGATATATGCGAATGCCCTGCAAGAGCTGCAAGCAAGCGTACGCCTACACCCTTATTGGCCAAACGGGTAATATATGTCCTGCGACCTGAATGACTGCTCGCGTCCTTGAGCCCAATCGCTTTGTATATGTCTAAGAATAGCTGGCACATTGTGTTGGCCGAGAAGTGACCGCCCTTTTGACTGGCAAACAGCGGACGCTGTGGATCTGCGAGGCGTATATAATCACCATACTCGCGGAGAGCCTTACGTAATCGCTGATTGAGATACACCGTGCGTGTTTGCCCACCTTTGCTCTGCTGTGCGCTTAGGATGAACTGTGTGCGAACAGCACCGTCCTCATCAAATATGTTGCCCACTGTGAGTGCTGCGATTTCCTTGGCTCGGAGCCCTGCGTAGAAACTAACCAGTATAATGGTCTCATCACGAATTGGATGACGTCTGCTGCGGCAGTAATGTATAACCCTGCGCAGTTGAGCTTCATTTAGTGTTTGTGCCTGGCGCATTGCAAACTCCCCTCAAAACCTAACGTTGTGTTAGCTTTGAATATAAAGTCTGAGGTACTGGTCTTCCTACCGAAAAGACGCCTCGCCTGAAGCTTATATTTTTCAATGAGTTATGCCAAAACCTCATACTATGTACGTTATATGAGGTTTTGCGCTGTGTGATTGAGCTCAGGGTAATATCAGCGGTCAAAGCGTTGCCACTTTGCTGGCAATAACTGTCTCCTCGACGAGATCGATTAAATCACGCGCAGTGCCATTAAAACTTTGCAGCATTTGGGCCACATCCTGTATTGTTGGATTTAGGCCTTCCGCCTGCAGCATACTTAATACACGTGGCACCCAATCGGTGTTTGAGGGAGGATCTATGGCCAGCACTCGAAAACGTGACAGCATCGCTCCCATCATTCGGTTTTTATGGTTGGTCGTTGCCACAAAACGGATCAGATGGCGTTTGGTATCCATAAATTCACGAAACTTTGGCTGCACACTGCGCAGATCCATCTCGTCAATCTCATTGATGACAATCAGCGCCTTGTCAGAGTTGCCAAACATTTGATAGTTCACTTCGGCCATAATCTTATCTTCAAAGTCTTTGCCGAGGCTTGCGGCATTGTGTTCCCAATGCATGCAGTGGCCCTGTGCGCGCAGAAAATGATTTTGCGCTATCACGCGCGCGGCTTCTGTTTTGCCTGCGCCGGGTGGGCCAGCCAACAATAAAGGTTTTGCGGGTGGTTGATCGCAGTACGATTTGATCACAGCCGCATTCAGCGGGTTGGCAATGACCAAATCGGCAAAAGTATGCGGGAGATGTTTGAGGTCAAATGACATCCTCAGATCCTTTCAGTGAGTTTGGAGATCTATGGGACAGCGTGATGCTGCCCCATAGGTTGGCATAAATTAGCCATAGACATGGCTTGCAGCGCCGTTTGTGTAAGTGGCGTCACCCGATGCCGATATCGTGGTGTTAGGGCCTACGCGGATCATCTTAGAGGCGAACTCTTTTACGTCGCGTGCGCGCTTACTGGCAAGATCGCCTGCATCAAGCTTGGCGAGGCTTTCTTGAGCGCGCTCATCAAGGTCTTTGCCGGAGGATACAAGAACAGCGTCGATGACGCCTGCTTCATTGCAACCATAAACAATAGTACCCGTGCCGTTGTCATTGCAGCGTACCAGGGCAACAGCATAGTCCTCCTCGTAGTCGGTGTTTGGTTGGATAAAAGTCGGCAGATCAAACGTCGACACACCAACCTGCACTTCTTGCAGCCCCTCTAGGGCAAGCTTTTTGAAGTCTTCTTTGGACATGGCAGTTGATTTTGTCGACGTGGACACACGGCGCACTTCTTCTATACCGCCACATTCTTGCACATAACTGGTGAAGCTTTGATCAGGGCTTTTCATGTCATGGGCTATTGCGACTACCCGTGCATAAGCATCTTCACGACGACCTTGCGTTCCAAAAACATAGCGGATCACTTTTAGGGCAAGACTAGTATTTGCCTGAGTTTTGACTTCCAAGTCTGTGAGTAGGGCAGCGAATGCTCGCCGCTTGCCAACTTCCGTTTTGAGCTCAGCATAGAGCGCATACACGCTTTCGAGGATTGCATAGAGTTCGTCATTGGATGCGCGCAGTGTGCCTTCTTCCCAAGTTGCGCGTGCTGTGTGCATAGCATTAAGGCGCTTGTGGATGTCAGTTTTGATTTGAGTTTGAACAGACATAGGTCTTCCTTTCAATTAAGGTCTGCAGGGTTGTGCAAACCGTTGAGTAAAAGCCCGCCGCTAATGAACATTGCCATCGACAGGTAATGGGCCACAGCATTTAAGTGTCATGCTAAGACTCGTATAATTGAGGAACCGTCCTAGTTTTTGACTCCATGTTCATCATGATGGAGATGGAGTCATGGTTGTGGGAACGACCAAGGGCGAAGAGCGACCTATGATCTTCTTAACTGCGCCGCCCAATATAGAGCAAACTAGATGTACAAGGTTCCGCGTGCAGCGTAATCTGCCGTATCGTGATGCAGCACCCTATAAAGCTTCGATTTATTATTGGTGGTGGGCGTTTTTGAAGCGCAACATTGATTATGCTAAAACCTGCAAGCAATTAGGTAGAGGTAAATCAGCAGCACTCTACAATGATTTTGGAAATATATTTAAAAGCGATTTTTTAACATGGTGGAGATCCCACAAGGGTCTTTTTGCAGAACGTAGTTCGCTTGCGCAAAACGAAGATGTTTTGAAAGGTGATGATATAATTTTATATCAAATTGATCTAAGAAGACCGTTGAGCCAAATACAAGAAGAGATCAAAAGACTGCACATGCAAGCACATGCGATTATGCCGGGTGAGCGAACAAAACCCTCTTCAACAGCCAAATATCCGATATTTGCAAATGTGTCGTCTCACACCTTGCACCGTGTTTTGAACATTTGGGATCTGCGCTGCACCAATCCTGATGCTTCTGCCTATGAGTTAGGCCTGCTTGCAGGTTACAAGGCAAATTTCTTATCGACACCAACGATGAAAGAGACCCGCACACGCAGGGCGCTGGACAGGCAAGCTCATAACAAACGCGTGCGCATCACTATCTCAAACCAAGTTAATCGCTACTTAAGAACGGCGGTACAATATATAGATAACGTTGGCTGTGGCGAGTTTCCCAAAGCGCAAAATAGGTAAAATAGTGTGCTTAAAATATTATACCTCTGATTTAATTGTTAAATAATCCAAACACTGTGTTTGCAACAGTACTGTTTGCCATTTTTGCCAAACACTGTGTTTCCAAGTGCAGTGTTAACACTGCATGTTCAAACACAGTGTTTGACCTGCAAATATCCAAGCGTTCTCACTTTGACGAGGGCAGTTTTGCTGTGTTTGTGTCGAGATGGTCTGCGTTTGGCTTCAATATTCCTCCGCTAACATAATAGTGAGTATGCGTGCTGTAACTGTTGGATCACTTGGATCTGGTGAATGCATGTGCAGGTCAATGTCGTAGTAATCGATCTTCCAAAAGATGGTGTTTTCCCCGAGTTGAATTGAACCGAAGTCATGCTCGAGGAAGGGGTCGTTGATGGGCGTTAAGTCGTTGTAGTTGCGTACCTCGTTCAGAATGTGGTCGACATCACACTTGCCCAGCTGGGCAACAGCTTGAGTGACGATCACACGATACTCCCCGAATGTCTGCCGTGCGTGATCATTAAGTGCTGCTATTTTAGCTGTGTTAGCGTCAGGCATGTGCTGCAGCTTTGGCAGTGCCTGGTTTGACTGCGGGTTTGCGCTCTGCCACTTGGATAATGGCTGTATCCAATTCCCCAGCCGCCGCTGCATTAAGCAAGGCATCAAGAACCCCAAGCACGTCAGCCAATGACTTCACAAACACGGCATTGTTGGTGCCATCAGCTGTGATCACGCGCGCCCCATAACGACACTGCACATACCAACCGCCATCTTGTTCAAAGAACCATGGACGAATGCGGCGATGCGTTTTGACCAGTACACGCTCTCCAATGTCATTGGTCATCCACTTGTGTCGTTCAACGAGATGATCTTGTTTCTTGAGTGTGGCGGCATGAACCAGCTTTTGTTCTTTAAGCCCTGCTAAGAGCTTGTCACGTCGCGCTGTAATGGGATCGCGCTTCACACTACGATCAACTGTTTTAAATGTAAGTTTTGTGAGATGTGTCATGTTCGCTCCTTGCTGTTTGTTTACAGCTAAAGCGTATGTTCACTTTGATGTTTGGGCTACCAGAAAGACAGTCAAGTATATGTATTTGTGTATTAATATTTTATTTTGTTTGATTGCGTATATACGTGCAGTGTTGATCATATGTGTTCGCGCTTAATGATTGGTGTATAAAAAGAAGCGCACGTACACCGACCCTACGCTCATAAAAAAAGCGTCTAACGGTTTGCTCCGCTGACGCTGTGTTTAGCTCTTCTCTGTCTGTTTGTTTGATCAAATTCGTTTGAGCTTTTGTTGAACTTCTGTGTTCTTTTGAACCTTCGTTAGTTCGAACAATTGCTCGTGAACAAGGATGTGCCAAGGTTATGAACCTACGACATTACATTGTTTAAACTGCTTAGGTGTTTGCTGCGCGAAGGGGCTTAGCCACGCTCCATCATCTGCAAATCACCGCTTGCCTCATATTGTGCCTTTTGTGCGTTTAATGCCTGTTGCGCTTGCCTAAGCCAGAGTGGGCTGGCTGCCCGTGTAATGCGATGTGCCTGTTGGTCATGATGATACTGTGCCATCGTATCAGCCGGTGTTCTGTCCCAACACAGTTCATCTAGCAGCGTGCCACTGCCCATGCGCCAGTATTCGCGTGTTACGTAACTGGCCGCTGCAGCACGGTCCTGCACTGGCATGATCCAGTTCTTCGCCAAAGACGCTGTTTGAGCATGGTGCTGCGCCCACACGGCATTGAGGACACAGCACATATGATCCACGTCAAGGATCGGGGCCTGCAGCGCAAAGTGAACGTGGAAGTTCTCGCTGTCTGAGCCTTCGTGTGCAAAGCACCAGCGTGGCACTCGCTTGTTCTGGCGTTCAGCAGCTTTGCCAAACATCAAACGGTCCATTTTGTTCCAGTAGCTGCGTAGGAGTTTATCAGCGCTGCTACGTCCAATGGTTCTGCCATTCACAAACTTGAGCGTGCCAAACACATTCCAGTCTTGTGCCAGCAGGTGCTCGATCAAAGCCTGTCGTTCTGGTTTGCGCTGTTCAAATGTCATCGTCCATCTCCTCGTGTATTTATCTACGAGACAAGAAAACCCGGCAGAAAAGGCTACGCACCGATGAACAGCGCGCCAAACGGCTCACAAACACCGCATCTTCGCTCAAGAGAGATAAATACCAGTGCAAGCAGCGCATTGGAGGACGCATATGAGCATAAGATTACTAGAACACCTACGAGACGAATTGATCGCCACTGGTATTGTGCAGAACACACCAGAGTTTTGTCGCAGCTGGCTTGGGCGCAGTGAGGGCTATATCCGTGTGCTGCGCTACAACCGCATTGATCCTAGTGTTGAGACACTGACAATCTGTTCCAACAAACTGGGGTATTATGCGGCGCGCTTAAATGGGTCAGATGCTGAGGAGCATAAGGCTTGGGCTGCAAAGCTGATCAACCTCAAAGCCCTATGTGACAGTGCCATTGCTAGGCAGGCGGAAGCTGTGTGGCGTGCACCCGAACGGATGGCAGTATGAGCATCTGTCCGAAATGGGTTTTACAGCCCCGAAAATCTGCGCTGCGGTTTTTTATAGGCCAGTACTTATCATTCCGAGGCGATCTTTTGCAGGCCCCAAGGATGTGGGGTAGGGGGTATGGTAATGGATGACCGTGAAGAGCTACGTCGTCTAATCGATGTTATTGAAAAGTCCTCGGGTAGCGGCAGCCTTGAGCAGGCAGTTGATGACATCAAAACCTTTGCCAACACCGCAAGCTTTCTAGCCAACAAACTGGACACGAAGCTTAAAAGTGGAAAAGTCAGCGCTAAGAGTAAACCCAAATCGCGCTTGGGAAAAGCAATAGCGTCAGTGCCCAAGCCTAATATACCAAAGTCACCAAAGTCACCAAGTTCGCCGCCCGATCCGTCTTCTACAAATACATCCGGCATGCCAACAGCGACCAGTATTGCTACGTCACAGGCTGACTTTGATCGTCTAAAACCTCAGAGTTCGCAACCACCCGTTGGAGCCAGTTGATCGCAGTGGTGTCTGTTGCCGTCTGTGCTGCGGCTTACGGGCTCGACCTTAATCGTGCCGCTAAGTGTGGCAGCTAACGCGGGTTGGTGGATTACACAGGGTTTTGGCGTGCAACTGCACGGTATGGGGTTAAACGAAGGTGTTTGATTTGCTCGTTGAACTTTATGTCGACAGGCATAGTTTAGATGGAATTAGTCCTGATTGTTTAATCTGAAATTGAATTAATTCAGCTAGGCACCTGCGTTGATATTTTAAAGATGACCCAAACCTTGCAGAAATTCGTTTCAATCAAGGCTCCAATCCAGAACCACTTCAATCATGAAAGACATCTAGAAAGCAGACAGACTTATAAGCAAAAACGCAGTGCCGCTCTCATTGAGTGGTTTCAAATCTACGCTTCATAGATTTGTGTGATCGTGGTACTTTGAGACCCGTTAGACTTTGTCTGGCAACACCTCCAGTTCACACCTAGGCTTGCTGAGTTACCATTCAATTCACCGTGGGATAGCTGGTCTGGATCTGGATCAAACCGCCAACTGCCTTGACGATTTTGACAAACCCGTGAGTCGCAAAAGGCATGGTACTTTTAAACCCTGCAGTTTTGCGCCCTGGATTTTTGCGGACCAGACTACCAATGGACAGGTCCTCAGCGTTTGCGATCTGGTAGCGCCCGTTCAATTCCGTTTCATGTTTTTGGGCTACTGGCTGGTGCTGGCGACCGCCACCAGTCATGCCGGCTTTGAAAACCTGGTGCTGGGAGACAAAGCGCACCTTAAGGTCGGGTCGTTCCACCACCAACTGCATCACCGGTATTTCGAATGTAACTACGGCAATGCCGAGATGCCGTGGGACAACTGGTTCGGCAGCTATCATGATGGAAGTCATGAAGCGACCGAACGCGTGCGGGAAACCAAGAAGCGTATGTATGCGAACATACAACGCGAAGGAAAAAATAATTGACACCGGGTCAAATGCTGGTGGATCGGCGCGCCTTTCCTCTACTGAAAGACAAAGTTGCTCTGGTCACCGGAGCTGGGTCCGGAATCGGGCGCGCAGGTGCGATCGCAATGGCACAGCACGGCGCAACAGTGATTGTAACTGAGGCTTTGTCTGACAACACCTTTGGCTTTGTCTGTGAACGCCGTCGCAGAGCACCCTGTGAACACCCTTAGAACTCTTTGGAGAGCGCTATTACCGTCTCGGTACGCTTGACACCATCGATTTTATAAATCTGCTCCAAAACGATATTTAGTTTTAGTTTTTTGATGGGCTTGATCAGAAGCAAGAAGTCGTGCTCTCCTACGACCCTTAAACAATTTGCTACCTCTGGCATGGTGGCAAATTCATGTACCGCTGCTTCTCCCTTGCTTCGGATTTCCATGGTGATCATTACAATTGCTCCTATGCCATCTGTTTCAAGCGTCGAAGGTTCCTTGATTGTGTAGCCAAGAATCTGCTGATCTTGCTCCAGTCTTGAAAGCCTTGCTTGCACTGCGGTGCGCGAACGGCCAACCTTCCTAGAAAGATTAGTGACAGGCAGACGCGAGTCCCTGCGCAGTGCTTCAAGTATTTGCTCGTCGATTTCATCTCGCATTGTTGTAAAAGTCCGCTCCAACTTACACGTTGCTTACGTTATAGGCACATTGCCTAATATTTCAATCGATTAAACAATAGACATGACAGGTCATTTTGGCTGACAGTTTTTCTATGGACAACACAACACTATTAAACTCGATATCTTACCGTGCGCGGGCCTTGGAGGCATCCAAGATCCGCGAGGTTGCAGAGCTTGGAATGAAGCAAGACGGCGTGTTACCACTCTGGTTCGGTGAAGGCGCCTGGCCGACCAATTCACTGATTGTGGACGCTGCAATTGCCGCGCTCAAGGCTGGCAATCATATGTACCAGCCGAACAATGGCGCGATGGCGCTGCGGCAAGCGATTTGTGCTTATAGCAACGAACTTCTGGGCAGCCGTCTGAAACCGGCTCAGGTCACAGTCACCCCTTCCGGAATGCAAGGCCTCATGCTGACGGCTGAATTTCTTGTGACTCCCGGCGACCGGGTTGTCACAGTTGAGCCGGGCTGGCCCAATATCATCGGTGCTTTCAAGGCGACCGGCGCAGAGATTGCGAGCGTGGCAATTGCGCCGAAGGGCGGTCATTGGGCGCTCGACGTGGAAGAGCTGATCGCGGCGCTGACACCGGGCACCAAAGCGGTGGTGATTAACTCGCCCAACAACCCCACCGGCTGGACCATGCCGACCGAGGAGCAGCGTCTGGTGCTGGAGCATTGCCGCCGGCACGGCATCTGGATCGTTGCCGATGACGTCTATTCCCGGCTCTACCGCCATGGGCGTCACGCACCCTCATTCCTGTCGATGGCAGAGCCTGAGGATTTGCTGGTCTCCGTCAATTCGTTTTCAAAATGCTGGTCGATGACCGGATGGCGGCTTGGCTGGATTACGGCGCCAGCCGCGTTCGAGGCGAAGCTGGGTCAGCTGACCGAGTTCAACACCTCCTGCACAGCCGGTTTTGTCCAGGAAGCGGGTATTGCCGCCCTGCGCGACGGCGAAGCGGAAATTACCAGCCTGCTGAGCAAGATCCAGGCAGGGTATGAAATGACTGCTGAGCGCCTCAGCGCCTTCTCGCGGGTGGAATTCATTGAGCCTGATGGTGCCTTCTATTGCTTCTTTCGGGTTGAGGGGTTGACCGATAGCTTCGCCGCGGCAGGTGAAATCCTTGAGCAAACCAAAGTCGGGCTGGCGCCCGGGGTGGCGTTCGGCCCCCAGGGGGAAGGTTATCTGCGGCTCTGCTACGCGCAACCTGCCGATGTTCTCGAAGAAGCCTTCGTGCGGCTCGAACCATTTCTTTCAAAGTGACGTCTAGAAACTGGGATCAATATCATGACATATGAATTTAGCCTTGAGGGCAAGACCACCTTGATAACCGCCGCCGGGCAGGGCATCGGGCGCGCCAGCGCTGAGGCTTTCGCCAAGGCCGGTGCCTCGGTCATTGCCACCGACATCAATGAAACTGCTCTGGCCGAGCTTGAAGGGCTTGACGGCATTACAGCATGGAAACTGGATGCCACCAATCCAGAAGACATTAAGCGAGTATTGGCAGAAGCTGGTAGGCTGGACGTGTTGTTCAACTGCGCTGGATTTGTCCATGCGGGCAATATCCTGGAAAGCACCGAGGAAGACTGGGACTTTGCCTTCGACCTGAATGCCAAGGCCATGTACCGCCTGTGTAAAGCAGTTCTGCCGGGCATGCTTGAACAAGGCAAGGGTTCGATCATTAACATGTCCTCGGTGGCATCTTCATTGAAGGGCGTGCCAAATCGTTTTGTCTATTGCGCGTCCAAGGCGGCGGTTATCGGCATGACCAAAGCGATCGCTGCTGACTACGTAACCCAAGGCATCCGATGCAATGCAATTTGCCCTGGTACCGTGGATAGCCCGTCGTTGCATGACAGGTTGCGCGCAACTGGCGACTATGAGGTAGCGCACGAGCAATTCATTGCGCGCCAGCCCATGGGACGCGTTGGCGCAGCAGACGAAATTGCAGCGCTTGCAGTTTACCTAGCCTCGGATGCCAGCGGATTTACCACGGGCCAAGCCCATATCATCGACGGCGGCTGGGCCCTCTAAACGGAGACTATCATGAAACTTTTACGTTACGGCCCGAAAGGGCAGGAAAAACCCGGTATCGTTGACGCCGAAGGCGTTGTGCGCGATCTGTCCGGCTTGGTGTATGACATTGCTGGTGACGTTCTGACGGATCAAGGCCTGGCCGGCATTGCCGAAGCTGACCTGTCGTCGCTGCCTGCCGTTGAAGTCGACCGATATGGTCCATGCGTCGGCGGTGTGGGCAAGTTCGTCTGTATTGGACTCAACTACTCAGACCATGCCGAGGAGAGCGGGCTGGAGGTGCCGCCGGAGCCGGTGATCTTTGCCAAGGCGACCTCGGCAATTTGCGGTCCCAACGACGCGGTTGAAATCCCCCTTGGCTCGAAGGCCACCGACTGGGAAGTTGAACTGGGAGTGGTGATCGGCAAAGAGGCAAAATACATCGATGAGGCAGACGCTCTCGACCATGTTGCGGGCTACTGCGTGATCAACGACATTTCCGAACGTGATTTCCAGAACAAGCGCGCGGGTCAATGGACTAAGGGCAAATCAGCCGACACCTTCGGGCCCATCGGACCGTGGTTGGTTACCCGCGACGAAGTGCCGGACCCGCAGAATCTATCAATGTATCTGGACGTGAACGGAAAGCGCCGACAGGACGGCAGCACCAACACTATGGTGTTTGGCGTGGCTCACCTCGTCTCCTACCTTTCGCAATTCATGAGCCTTCAGCCAGGCGACATTATCTCCACTGGCACCCCTCCTGGTGTCGGCATGGGGATCAAACCCGAACCCGTTTATCTCAAGGTTGGCGACAATATGGAGCTCGGCATCGAAGGTCTGGGCGTGCAGCACCAGAACGTCATGGCAGCAATCAAAGGGGCATAGCGATGGAAAACCAGATCGCGGTGGTCACCGGTGGCGCGCAGGGAATTGGTTTGGCTGTGGCCCGGCTGCTGATCCAAAAAGGTGTGCTTGTTGCCAGCTGGGATATAGATCCAGGCAACAAGGACGCCATGGCTGACCTCGGCAGCAATGCAATGGCAGTTGACTGCAAAATCAATGATTTGGCGACAGTGGAAGCCGCCTATGCGCGCACCTGTGAGGCATTCGGTGTTCCTTCTATTCTAATCAACAGTGCGGGAATTTCCGGGCCGAATGCGCACCTGGATGCTTATGACCCTGAGGCTTGGAAACAAGTCATTGATGTCAATCTCAACGGCACTTTCTATGTGAACCGGGTCTGCGTTCCAGGTATGAAAGAGCAGGGTTATGGTCGCATTCTGAATGTGGCCTCCGTTGCGGGCAAGGAGGGCAATCCCAATGCCTCTGCATATTCAGCTTCCAAAGCGGCGGTAATTGGTCTGACCAAGTCTTTGGGAAAGGAGTTGGCTGGATACGACATCGCGGTCAATTGCGTAACACCCGCCGCCGCCCGGACCCGGATTTTCGATCAAATGACCCAAGAGCATATCGATTACATGCTTTCCAAAATTCCCCGTGGTCGGTTTCTGAAAGTTGAAGAGGCCGCGGAGATGATGGTTTGGGCGGTATCACCTGAAAACTCGTTCACCACGGGCGCTGTGTTCGATTTGTCAGGCGGCCGGTCCACCTACTAACTCTTGTAAATTAAGTCACTTGGAGGAAAACCCATGACAGATAATGACAAAAAAGCCGCTCTCACCGAACGCCTTGCAAAATGCTACAGCGGAGCAGTTTATGACGCCCTGCGCGAGAGAGGGATCGACAATACTGTTCTGCCCAAAGACATCCGGCCGATTGACGATACTCATGTTCTTGCTGGTCCCGTTTTCACAATTTCAGGAACACCAAAACCTGGGATTAGTGCTGATGATGCTCTGCTGGCTTGGACGGGTTTCCTTTCAACAGCGCCGTCTGGCCATGTCGTAGTTTGCAATGGCCACACCGACGACATCGCGATGATGGGGGAACTGTCTGCCGAGACGCTCCAGATGCGCGGTGTGCGCGGATATGTGACCAATGGCGGGTGTCGGGACAGCAATTTCATTCGTAACATCGGTTTCCCCGTTTTCCATCGCTTCTACACCGCCCGCGATGTGGTGGGCGCATGGTCGGTCGACAAAATGGAAGTCCCTGTGCAGATCGGTGACGTTGTCGTTAAGCCCGGGGATTTTCTGATTGCCGACATTGATGGGGCCATCCTTATCCCAGGTGAAATCGCTGAAGAGATCGTGGCTGAGGTAGAGGAAGTGATGAACACCGAGAACAAGGTCCGCTCGGCTATCCGTAGCGGGACGGATCCGAAGGAAGCCTACTTGACCTACGGGCGCTTCTGAGCGGTCAAACTGGCGTAACGGAACTTGGAGATACGAATATGCATATCGGTTTGCCTGACCAGGGCTGTTTTGTTCTGCGGGTCTGGAATCCAGCGGTTTCAGGGCCTTCGGTTTGCTACTTGCGCGACGGATGCATTGTCGATGTGACCTCGCGTGAAGTGGCAACAGTACGCGACCTGCTTGAGCAGGACGATCCGGCGGGCTGGATCAAGTCTGCCTCAGGCGAAGCAATTTGCACGCTGGGCGAGCTCGAGGAGAATTCCGTCGAACGGCCTGATCCTAAATTACCCTATTTTCTGGCGCCCTGCGATCTGCAGCCAGTTAAAGCATGTGGCGTGACCTTTGTATCCTCAATGTTGGAGCGGGTGATTGAAGAGCAGGCACTCGGTGATCCTACCAAGGCCAAGGCGATCCGCGGGCGCTGCGAGACTATTTTAGGCGATAGCCTGACCGGGATTGTTCCCGGGTCAGACCAGGCAATTGAGTTGAAGAACGCGCTTCTCGCCGAGGAAGCCTGGTCGCAATACCTCGAAGTCGGAATTGGCCCGGATGCGGAAGTTTTCTCCAAGGCTCAAGCGCTGTCTTCGGTTGGCTGGGGTGCAAGCGTTGGCCTGCATCCAATGTCGCGCTGGAATAATCCGGAACCAGAAGTGGTTCTGGCGGTAAACAGCCGGGGCGAGGTCAAGGGGGCCACACTCGGAAACGACGTGAACCTTCGCGATGTCGAAGGCCGTTCGGCGCTGCTGCTTGGAAAGGCAAAAGACAACAATGCCGCCAGCTCGGTAGGACCTGCCATTCGCCTCTTTGATGGAACCTATTCGATCGCGGATGTGCGTAAAGCGGAACTTGATTTGCGGGTTACCGGGGAGGATGGCTTTGTGATGGACGGTCACAGCACAATGGCCGAGATCAGCCGCGACCCGCTGGACCTGGTCGGGCAGGCTTATGGTACGCACCATCAGTATCCCGATGGGTTCATGCTGATGATGGGAACCCTTTTCGCTCCAACCGAGGACCGTGATCACCCCGGGGGTGGTTTCACGCACAAAATGGGTGATATCGTGACCATTTCAAACTCTGATCTGGGTGCTCTGGTCAATACCGTGCGCCTTTCGACCGAATGCCCGCCCTGGGACTTCGCAGCTTCGCATCTGATGCGCAATCTGGCCCGCCGTGGCCTGCTCTGAACGGAGACACTCATGCTGAACGGAAAACATCTAATTGCCGGCGAATGGCTCGACAGCGACAGCACCTTTTCTTCACAGCCTGCACATGGTCCGGCTCATAATTTTACCGCGGGAACCGCGAAACTCGTGCAGCGCGCCTGTGAAGCGGCTGAAGACTCGTTCTGGTCCTACGGTTATTCCAGTCGGGAAACACGTGCGGCCTTCCTGAACCGGATCGCCGACGAGATCGAAGCGTTTGGCGACCAAATCACTGAGATTGGCTGTCAGGAAACCGGTCTGCCCGAAGCGCGG
Source organism: Planktomarina temperata RCA23 (assembly GCF_000738435.1). Lineage (NCBI taxonomy): Bacteria > Pseudomonadati > Pseudomonadota > Alphaproteobacteria > Rhodobacterales > Paracoccaceae > Planktomarina > Planktomarina temperata. The sequence continues at coordinate 713,726 of NZ_CP003984.1, forward strand.
TTGATCGGAGAACGCGGTCGGACTGTCGGCCAGCTGCGCTTGTTCGCGGAGCATGTTCTGAAAGGCGATTATCTGGACCGTCGCCATGACAGCGCCTTGCCTGACCGGCAGCCACTGCCGCGGCCTGAGCTGTATATGGTTCAGCGGCCCATCGGCCCGGTTGCGATCTTTGGTGCTTCGAATTTTCCACTTGCCTTCTCGACCGCAGGGGGTGACACAGCAGCAGCATTGGCCGCAGGCTGCCCTGTAGTGGTCAAAGGCCACTCAGCGCACCCGGGAACGGGGGAGCTGGTGGCTCAAGCAATCGAGAAGGCCGTGAAGGCGATGGATCTGCACCCTGGCGTGTTCAACCTGATCCAAGGAGGCAAGCGGGACGTAGGAGCCGCGCTGGTTCAGCATCCATTGGTTAGGGCGGTTGGCTTTACCGGTTCGCTGGGCGGCGGGCGGGCACTGTTCGATCTGTGCGCATCCCGCGAAGAGCCTATCCCGTTCTTTGGCGAACTTGGCTCAGTCAATCCGATGTTCCTGCTGCCACATTCTCTCTCTTCCCGTGCTGAGGCAATGGGCGAGGGCTGGTCCAGCTCCTTGACTATGGGAGCCGGACAGTTCTGCACCAATCCGGGTATTGCCGTCGTGCAGTCGGGTGCAGATGCCGAGCGTTTTGTCGCGGCAGCTACCAAGGCATTGGAGCAGGTTGGCGCGCAGACAATGCTGACTGACGGGATCGCCGCAGCCTATCGCGATGGGCGCGACCGGATCCGCGCCAATTCCAGCGTGCAGGAAATCCTCACCACCACCTGCGACCTGCGCAATGCAACGCCGTACCTTTTCCGCGTCACTGCGCGTGAGTGGTTGGCAAATGATGTGTTGGCCGAGGAAGTCTTCGGTCCGCTGGGCCTGGTTGTCGAAGCAGAAGATGCGGCCGAAATGACCGCTGTCGCGAAGGGACTTAAAGGGCAGCTGACCTGCACCGTCCATATGAATGAAGACGACACCGCCCAGGCGCAGGCCTTGATGCCAATCCTTGAGCGCAAGGCGGGGCGAGTTTTGGTCAACGGCTTTCCGACCGGCGTCGAAGTATCTGACACGATGGTCCATGGCGGCCCCTATCCGGCCTCGACAAATTTTGGTGCGACCTCGGTGGGCACTCTGTCGATCCGACGTTTCCTTCGGCCTGTGTGCTTCCAAAACATGCCAGAGGCACTGCTGCCTCAAGATCTGAAATGAACGTCCAAGGTGAATAATAGTGGTTAAAATGTACAAAGGCATCTGGCCGGTTGCCCCGACCCCTTTTCATGACGATGGAACACTTGACCTCGAGGGTATGAAGCGTGTGCTCGACTTCATGATCGATGCGGGTGTCGATGGCATCTGCATCCTTGCGAATTACTCCGAGCAGTTTGTGCTGTCTGATGAAGAGCGCGAGGTGCTGACCCGATTGTCGCTGGAACATGTGGCGAACCGGGTGCCGGTGATCGTGACAGTCAGCCACTTCGCAACCCAGATTGCCTTGGAGCGCACGCGTCTCGCGAAATCGCTTGGCGCCAGCATGGTGATGCTGATGCCCCCCTATCACGGGGCAACACTGCGGGGGACGCCGGAGCAAATTTTTGAGCAGTTTAAAGCGGTCGGCGAGGTGGGCATCCCGATCATGGTGCAGGATGCGCCGATGGCCGGCAATGATCTGACTGTGCCGCTTCTGGTCAGGATCGCCCGCGAAATCGAGATGGTGAAGCTCTTTAAGATCGAGTGCATTCCGGCAACCGGTAAACTGCGCGAGCTTATTGCTGTAGGCGGTGAGGCGATCCAAGGCCCCTTCGACGGTGAAGAAGGTATCACTTTGATGGCAGACTTGGATGCAGGGGCTACTGGCACCATGACCTCTGCCACAATTCCCGACAAGATCAAGCCCATCCTGGCTTTGCACGCCCAAGGCAACCGCGAAGGTGCTTCTGAGGTCTACCGTCAGGTGCTGCCGGTGATCAACTTTGAAAACCGCCAGTGCCTTTGGCGCGCCTCAAAGACCGCGATGATGGAGGGGGGGGTGATCAATTCTGACTACTGCCGCCACCCGATTGCACCTTTGCATCCCGAGACCCGTGCGGGGCTCTTGGATGTTCTTCGGCCGATTGATCCGCTCGTCCTGTCCTGGGGCAAGTGAAGTAAGACTGGGCGGTTGCATCGTTCGACCAAGAACATAGCACGCAACTGCCCCGCTCGATCATCTCGGCATGATGAGAACAGCTCTTGGATTGGTGACTTGCGAGAAGAGCCTGTGATTATCGCGTTCGCGACATAGGCTGCTCCCACTTTCTTATCAACCTATCGAAACCGCATACGATATCTGAGGGAAGTATCGTGTCGCGTTTGATCGCATTCACCCGCCCGATACGCAGGTATTGGGCACGCTTCCGCCCGTGCCATGGCGGTCGAACGCTCAGCACTTGGTCGAAATCAATCCGATAGAACGCGACATACTTTAACGATGTGAGCTAACGCTATCAGTCAGGATCAATTCTGTCGGGACGAGAGTGAGTTTAGTTGGCGCTGTCGGATCCGAGATACGGCTTAGCAGATGTTGAATGACAACTCTCCCCATCTCTTGCAGATCAATGCTTGTCGTACTCAGCGGCGGATTGGTGTGTTGCAACTCATCGATCCCCTCGTTCGCGATCAACGAGAAATCTTCTCCGATTTTTTTTCCCAACCTCTGCAAACCGGCTTTCAGTCCAAGGGTGACGATAGCATTATATCCGATGGCAGCAGTCGGCGGATCTTCGACATCCAGAATTCTCGCCGCTGCTTCGTATCCCTGAGCACGAACAGGGCGGCATTCGAAAACAAGCGCACGATCAAACTCTTGACCCGCTTCGTCAAATGCTTGCCTGATGCCTTTCATGCGACGGTTAAATGGGGAAATATTGACTGTGCCGCCAACAGCGGCAATGCGTCTGTGACCAAGGTTAAGCAGATGTTTTGCCGCCGTGTAACCCGCAAGTGTCTCATCAACCACGACTGAATCGATGGGATAGCCACTGATCTCTCGCGAGACACACACTATTGGGGGGCTGAATTTCTTCATCTCTTCCAGGTCGGTCGCCTGAGTTCCCATCGCTGGAACCAGGACGATGCCATCTGCATTGTACTCAGACATTTTCCTGATAAATTCGGATTGTCTCTCCACCTTTTCATCCGTATTGCACAGGAAGACCGTTTTCCCTTCTTTGGCAAGTTCACCTTCAATCGATCCCAGAAGCTCGCTGAAGGACGGGTCGGACACGTTATTAAGCACGATACCCACCGTGTCGGTCTTTGACTTCCTCAACCCTGCCCCGGAACGCTGATAGACATAGCCTGTTCGCGCAGTGCTTCTTTGACCCTGGCACGCGTCTGGTCTGATATTCGGCTGTTTTCCTTCATCGCTAAAGAGACAGTTGCAGTGGAAAGTCCTAACTGTTTTGCGATTTGACTAAGGGACGGCTTCTGCATTCTTGCTATTTTACCTATGGTTATGATTGCCTAGGGTAGTAATTTCCAACGCTTTTTAATGTAAGCCGCCTCATGAAGAATTCAAGTTAATCGATTTAATTTGATTTGTAGAAGTTAATCGATTAACTTGTAGTGACACCGACGGAACGCAGTTTACGCATTCCGGAGCGCAAGCGCAGTTTTAACAGGAGGAAAACTATGAAACTCAAAAAATATGCATTCGGTATAGTCTCGGGTCTGGCGTTGTCAGGGCTCCTTGCAACAACAGCCCTTGCCGACACGGTCAGGCTGAAATTGGCTGGGACCTATCCAGTCAACCACTTTGGCCACGGGATTGTCGAAAACATGATCAAAGAGATTGAAGACGCAGACGTAGGCGTGAAAATCTCCTATTTCCCGGCCTCACAGTTGGGGTCCGGCGAAGAGCTGATCGAAGATGCAATTCGCGGCAATATCGACCTTGTACAAGCGTTCATCTACGCTCAGGCCGATCCTCGGCTGGAACTCATGAACCTGCCAGGGTTGGTGACAACTTTTGACGAGTTGAAAGCGGTCTATGGAGACCCGGAGTCCAAGCTGAATACGATTCTGGGCGGGATCATGGACGACCTGGGGCTGGTCTATCTTGCCAATACTGGCGAAGGGTTGGTCGGTATTGTAGCGAACGAAAAACCTACCGATTATGCCGGTTTCGGTGATAAGGGCATGAACATCCGCGTCTGGAGTTCAGAGGTCGCCAAAAAGACCACCGAAAGCCTCGGGTACCGGACGACAACGATGAACTGGGCGGAGGTTCTGCCAGCGCTCCAATCTGGCGTCATCGACGGAGCGATCTGCTGTACGCCGGAATGGGCCTATTCGACCTTCGCGGCCGCCGGAGTTGGGAAATACTTTATTCCCGTGAACACGGCTATCGAAGCGTCATCATTCTATGCCAGTGGCAAGTCCTGGGAGAAGCTGAACCAGGAACAGCGTGACGTTATCCGGGCCGCCGCCGAGAGAGCCGCCAGCGTTGCGATCAACACAGCCTGGGAGCGCAATGAAGGCTTCGTCGAGCAGTTGAAAGAAGCCGGCTGGGAAATCCTTGAGTACAGCCCTGAAGAGCGCGCTGCGATGGTCGCCCACATCCAGGAAAACGTTTGGCCGGAACTGGCTGACGTGGTTGGGCAGGACCTTATCGACGAACTGACGGCCAATTAACCAAGATTTTCTTAGGTTGCTCATAAATTGGGGATGCCGTGATTGTCTGGCATCCCCCTCTTAACGGGGAGTGAACTTTAAATGGTACTATTTGAAGATGCATTGCCACCCGGTCTGAGCCGGTTCGTTCGGCTGATGGTTCGGATCAAGTCGGTCCTGGTGAGCGTCGCTCTCCCGATACTGCCGATCACATTCTTTTTCGTAGTGCTGTTTCGCTATGTTCTGGAACGCGATCTTTTTGCCTACGAAGAATGGCTCATGCCAATCTGCTTCTGGATCTTCTTCCTGGGCAGTGCGCTTGGCACTTATTACGACAAACAGATCAACGCCGATCTTCTTGATACAGTCACCGAAAATTCAACACTGCTGTGGCTTCGCAAGCTCGTGATCCAGATCATCGAGTTGTCGATAACGCTGGTACTTGTTTACTGGGCTTGGCTGATGATTGCGGATGAGATCGCGGCATATCCTGGATGGAAAACCACCATCGCCCTGAAGATTCCGTTTATTGTTCCACGCTTTGGAATTTTCGTGGGGTTCGTGTTTATGACGTTCTACAGCGCCTTGTCGATCTTCCTGATGCTGCGCGTGGGCCCCGAACGATATGCCGAGGCCATGGCGAAAGCGCGACAGGCGGAGCCTGATGAGCAGGAGATTGTGACATGGTAATCCTCATCGCCATAATCCTTATCTGCGTCCTGCTGGCAATCGGCGTCTCGGTTCCATTGGCCTTTGGCGGTGTGTTGATCGTTCTGGCCTATACCGGAGGGTACGATGTCTCTGGGTTCTTCGCGACGGGCCACTGGAAGATGAATTCAGTTATCCTGCTGGCCATTCCTCTTTTCATCATGGCTGGCGATATTATGCAGCGGGGCAAAATTGCAAAGCCGATTGTCGAGATTGCAGAGCTTATGTTCGGCCATCTCCGCGGCGGGCTAAGTGCTGCCTCGGTCGTGGCCAGTGCGATGTTCGGCGCAATCTCGGGCAGCGGTGCCGCCACACTGACCTGCATCGGCTCGATCATCATGCCGCATCTGCGCAAGGCACGGTATCCCGCAGGCATTTCCGGCGCATTGGTGATCAGTGCGAGTCCTCTAGGCCTATTGATTCCGCCAAGCGGAGCACAGTTGCTCTATGCTTGGGTCGGTCAGTTGAACGTTCTTGAGTGTTTCCTCGCAACGGTCGTACCAGGACTGATCCTTATGACCCTGTTGATCATCGTGAATTTCGTGATCCTTCGGAAGGATACCGAGATTCTGGTTACCGAAGTTCCGGACCGTTTCTTCCGTGCACTTGCTGGTAAGACAGCCATCGCAACACCGGCGATCCTGATGCCACTGATCATTCTGGGCGGCATTTATGGTGGCATCATGACGCCCACCGAAGCCGCTGGCGTCGCCGTAATTTATGCCATTCCGGTGGGCTTCTTCGTCTACCGCGGCCTGACACTCAAAACTTTCTATGAAAGTATGAAACATTCGGCGATTATGGTCGGCGTGGTCATGGTCATGATCTTCACAGTCTTAATCGCCAGTCGCTTCCTGATTTTCGAAGATATTCCCAGCCTCGCCGAGGATCTGATCTATTCCATTTCAGATAACCCAATAATGATTTTCCTGATGCTCAATCTGGTCATGCTTTTGATTGGTATGCTGATGGACGATATCAGTGGAATCATCCTGAGCGCATCGCTTCTGTTGCCCATCGCCGTGGGGGCTGGAATGGATCCAATCCACTTTGCCGCAGTTCTTGGTGTTAATCTTGGCATGGGCAACATCACGCCGCCAACGGCACCGCTTCTGTATCTCGGATCGCAAGTGACAGGCGTGCCGGTTCGAAAACTGATCTGGCCGACACTGATTTTCATCGTGTTTGCTTGGCTGCCAACTTTGCTGATCACCACATTTATCCCTGGAATCGCTCTTTGGTTGCCGAACATGTTCTTCGGCTCCTAGCGCCGCCAAAACACCAGCCAGAATAGAAAGAAGTTGGTATGCAAAACTCTGTTCCTGCAAACTGGGCGACGGTCGTCGTTGCTGAAATTCTAGCACCGGAAGCCAAAGTTGAAATCGTCGCCTACGCGCATATCACGGACAAGCCGTGAAAGCGGACGCGCTCATAATCGGCGGTGGGCTGATTGGCATCACATCGGCCCACCGATTGGCCAAACGCGGCTGCTCGGTCGTGTTGGTGGAGGCCAACGAAGATGTCGGTCTCGGTGCCAACTTTGCAAACGGTGCGATGCTGGTGCCTTCACAGACCATGCCATGGAATTCGCCAGGGATATTACCCACGCTTTTGAGGTCAATCGTGACACAAAATTCCGCACTGCGGATCAAGCCAAAAGCTATCCCGTCCCTGTTCAAATGGGGCCTGCAATTTCTCAAGAACTCAAAGCCGCATCTGCACGAACTCCATACGCGCCGATTGCTCGAACTGTCTCTCTTCTCCATGGATGTCTTTGAGGAATACTACAATGGATACGCAGACCAATTCGCAGCCAAAAAATGTGGCACCATCAAAATCTACCGCGACCAACCAAGTCTGGAAGCCCAGATCAGATCCAATCGTCACCTAAGTGAGGTCGGGCTAGATTGGGAGGCACTGACGCCTGATCAAACTGTTGAGGCTGAGCCGCACCTTCAAGCGCTGGCCCCGCAGCTGGCAGGCGGAATTCGTTTTTCCGCTGATGTGGTGGCGGACTCGCGAAAATTCTGTCAAATCCTCCGCGATGACCTCGTCGCTTCTGGTCAGATAATACATGTTAGTTGTCAAGCCAATGAACTGCTGATGTCAGGCGACAGGGTCATCGGCGCGCGTACAACAATCGGAAATATTCGGGCGAAGAATACCATTCTGGCCCTTGGAGCCAATACAAGAAAATTGGTTGCAAAAGACGCAAGATCAATCTTGGTGCGCCCCGTGAAAGGGTACTCGGTTACATACGATACAACCGGCGTCAACGACCTGCCTTCGCATCCCGTTATCGACGAAGGGAGGCATGTCGGGATTGTTCCAATAAATGGCAAATTGCGTGCTGTTGGAATTGCCGAGTTCGCCGGGCATGACGACACTCTAAGCCCCAAAATTATCCGGCAACTCGATCGCCTGACCAAATCCGTTTACCCCAACCTTGCGCAGACGCTTGACGGCTGCAAGCGAGAGCCGTGGACTGGATTCCGCCCGATGAGTGCTGACGGTCTGCCCTATATCGGCGAAACATCCAGCAAGGGGCTTTGGGTCAATACCGGGCACGGCCATCTGGGTTGGACCCTCGCCACCGGGTCGGCAGAGTTGCTTGCTGATCTCATCATGGGCAAGCCCACACCCTTGGACGCATCCAGCTATGCAGTAACTCGATCACACTAGACCGAAGATAAACCTACCGGAAGACAAGATCATGAAAATAAAAGATATTCGCCTCACGCCGCTCTTTTCCAAGTTCAAGACACCCTATGTCTGGGCCATGGGCAAGAATCTTGGTCAAACAACAATCCTGGTTGAGATCGAAACGGATGCGGGCGTCGTCGGCTACGGCGAAACCGCCCCGACGATGACGTCACCAGAGGCGATCCACACGCTCTTACTAACCGCCAAAACGGTCCTGCTGGGGCAGCCCATCACTCAAATCATCAATTTGATGAAGCAGCTCTTTACGCAAAATTTTGGACATCACTACGCCAGCCAATCTCATCCAAGAATAGGCAATATTGCGTTTGCGGGTGTTGAATTGGCCCTTTGGGATGCACTTGGCAAATCGGTGGGCCTGCCAGTTCATGCCCTGTTGGGTGGGAAGATCCATGACACGGTGAGTTTCATGGGGTTTGTCCAGGGAGACAGTACGGAAGAGGTTGCAGCACATGCCGGTCAGTTGGCGCAGGACGGCTTTGAAGTGATTTACCTCAAGGCCGGATACACCAACGAGAAAGATATGGCCAATGTCGAAGCTGTTAGAAATGCAATTGGCAACAAGCGACTTCGCATCGACCCGAATGAGGCCTGGGACTTGATGGAGGCCCAGGTGATGATCAATAAGCTCGCCAAGTATGATCTCGAGATGGTTGAACAGCCGGTCTCGGCGATTGCCGGCGTTCCGGCATTGAAGGCATTGAAACAATCCTGCGCAGTCCCAATTGCTGCCGACCAGTCCGTGTTCACACTAGAGGAGGCTCACTCGATGTGCTCCAGCGGTGCGGTAAGCCTGCTGACTGTGGGTCTGCACGAAACTGGAGGTATTCTTGGGTTCCGCCGCGTTGCTGCGATAGCTCAGGTGTTCGACATCAACGTGTGTATTCACGGTGTTTGGGAGACCGGAATTACCACCTGCGCCTCGATACAAGCTGCGTCGGGTGTTCCTAATTTGGATGATGGCAATCAGATCATGTGGCAGCTCCTGCAAGAGGACATCGTCGAAAGCCCGGATCTGGCGCCAAATGTCGGGAAAATTCCGGTCATGTCCGCCCCTGGTCTTGGATTTACCCTGAACGAGGACGCCGTTGGTCGGGCCGCAGAAGCCTACGACAAGAAGAATGGTTTGGAGGTAACATGATAGCATTGCAAGACAATTCACCTGCGGTCGTATCGCCCGGCATTTATCCAATGCTCTATGCGTTCTTTGACGATCGCGGTGTATTGCGCCAGGATCCGTTTTGGCGTCAGGTGGATGCGGCTTTGGGCACCCAGGCCGCCGGGGTGGCGATTCTGGGGCTGGGTACGGAGGTCTCGAAGCTGACATTCGATGAGCGCATCGAGGTCCTTGAAGTCGTCGCGGAGCGCATTGAAGGACGCAAACCGCTCTTGGCGACCGTCTATGGCGATACGATCACCGAGCAGATTGAGTTTTCGAAGCGAGCAATTCAAAGCGGCGCGTCGGCACTGATGCTTCAGCCTCCCTCGCAGAAAATGGACGATGCAAAGTTGGTGGGCTTCTTCTCCGAGATTATCTCGGCGGTCGATTGCCCGGTTGGGATTCAGAACGCGCCGGAGTTCCTTGGCTTCGGACTAAGCAACCAGAGCTTGATCGCGCTTGCGAATGACCACGAAAATTTCACCATCGCGAAACTGGAATGCGACGCCGTCAATCTTGAGTCTGTCGCGTCAGAGCTCGGGGATAGCGTGATGCTTTTCAATGGTCGCTGCGGACTGGAATTACCTGACAACCTGCGCGCGGGTGCCAGTGGGCTGATCCCGGCGATTGATACGGTAGATAAGACCAGCGAAATTTTCGCTGAATTCACTGCTGGGACCGAAGAGCGGGCCGATAAGCTATATGCCGACCTATTGCCGGTTCTCTGCTTTATCATGCAGGGAATTCCACATTTCTTGACCTATGGAAAGATGCTGGCCGCAGCGCGTTTGGGAATTGAGCTTGGCGGCAGCCGAGAACCCTCATTGCCAACGACTGATTTCGGCGCAGCATGCATCCGCCGGTTCTCGAAACACTTGGGACCGTTGAATTGAGATATTCCGCAACATCACCCGCCATAAACAATGGCCCAGACACCAAAAGAAGAAAGTCATGAATAATACTGCGCTACACAATTCGATTTCGTTCCGTGCCCGGCTGAGGAGGCTTTTCTAATGACCGTCGTAAACCTATCGCTGAGTGAGATACATGATCTCGCACTAGAAGCATTCACCCAAAATGGATGCGACCCTCAAAACGCCGGGGCCCTGACCCGGACGGTTGTTGCTGCTGAGCGAGACGGGTCTCATTCCCACGGCTTGTTCAGGGTGCCCGGATATGTGGCATCCCTACGTAGTGGGAAGGTCAACGGCGCCGCCGATCCGCAGATTTCCAACAAATCACCTGTAATTGTTAACGCGAATGGCGACGATGGGTATGCCCCCTTGGCAATCGAGCGAGGTATTCCAGCGCTGGCGAAAGCAGCGAGTGAGTTCGGTATCGCAGTAATGACTCTTACCCACACGCATCATTTTGCCGCCCTTTGGCCAGAAGTTGAGGCATTGGCCGAACAAAATTTGGCAGGGATGGCTTGTGTAAGTTATATGCCAAATGTCGCACCACATGGTTCAAACAAGCCTTTATTTGGTACCAATCCGCTCGCTTTTGCCTGGCCACGGAAAAACAAACCACCATTTGTATTCGACATGGCAACCTCCGCAATGGCAGGCGGCGATGTTGCAATTGCCGCAAGAGATGGCCATTCGGTCCCCCTTGGAACCGGATTGGATGAAAATGGCAATGAAACCACCGATCCGGCAGCAATCTTGAAAGGCGTGTTGCTTCCCTTCGGAGGGCACAAGGGTTCTGCTATTGCAACGATGGTTGAACTCTTGGCGGCTGGTGCGACCGGTGAACGGTTTAGCTTTGAAGCGCAAGATGCCGACAACGGTGATGGTGGCCCTCCCCGTGGGGGAGAGTTTTTCCTGGCATTTTCGCCATCACTACTGGCCGGTGAAGGTTGGGAGGACCATTGCGAAAAGTTTTTTGACAAATACGAGGCAATTCCGGGATCGCGTCTGCCGGGCGCAAGGCGCCACAACAACCGCAGTGATACAACCAACCGTGCCATAGACGCGAAACTTATCGCCACAATTCAAGAGCTTTGTAGTCGTCCCGATTCGTGAATCAGGCACAAGATTGCCATTGGGTTGCCTGAGTTACCTTTTAGAGCGTGTCGCGTTTGATCGCGTTCACCCGCCCGATACGCAAGTATCGGGCACGCGTCCGCCCACCCGGGCGAACGCCCAGCACTGTAAGCGATACTTGAACTGCGACTTCTATTGGCGTTGAAGGCGATTGACGAATTGAAAGTTAATCGATTAACTATCAGCATTAAGCGTTCCAGAACATGGGATTCGGCATTGCCCCCATCAGCGTTGAAACTGACCGGTTCCACGAACTGGGTGCCATAAAGGAAAAGAATGCCATGAGCTACTCAGGGCTAAGAGTCATCAGAGAGGCCTTGAATGGCCAAAGAGGTTGGAAGCCTGCTTGGCGCAATCCGGAACCCAAGCCCAATTACGACATCATTGTCATTGGCGGCGGAGGCCACGGGTTGGCCACTGCACATTACCTGGTGACGAAATATGGCGAGAAAAGCATCGCAGTGGTCGAAAAAGGCTGGATTGGGTCCGGCAATGCCGGGCGTAACACGACAATTGTGCGTGGTGACTACACTTTGCCTCCAAATACCCGCTTCTATGATCACAGTGTTGGCCTGTGGGAAAAGATGGAGCGGGAGTTGAACTTCAATGTCATGCACTCACAGCGTGGCGTGCTGTTCCTGCACCACAACGACGCGGAGAGGGACGACCACTATCGCAAAACCAACATCATGCGGATGCAAGGCACAGATGGCGAGATTTTGGGGCCTGAGAAGCTGCGCAAGATGTACCCCTCGATGAATTTCGACGGACGTTTCCCTATCACGGGTGCCTATCTTCACCGGCGCGGCGGCACCGCCCGCCATGACGCAGTGGTCTGGGGATATGCGCGGTCGGCCGACAGGCGCGGAGTAGATATCCTTCAAAATTGCGAAGTGACGGGGTTCCGGATTGAGCAAGGTAAGGTCTTGGGGATTGAGACAACCCACGGGTTCATCGGCGCAAAGAAGGTTGGTGTCTCGGTAGCTGGAAATACCAGCCGAGTGATGGACATGGCAGGCATTCGCACCCCAATCGAAAGCCATGTTCTTCAGGCTTTCGTGTCTGAAGGGCTGAAGCCCATCATTCCCGGCCAAGTCAATTATGGCGCAGGTCACTTCTATATTTCGCAGTCGGACAAAGGCGGCCTGGTTATGGGAGGCGACCTGGATAAGTACAATTCCTGCGCGCAGCGGGGCAACCTGCCGGTCTTTGAATCGGTGATTGAAGCCGCTGTGACCTTGTTCCCAATGCTGTCGCGCGCTCGTCTTTTGCGGGCATGGGGCGGTTTGCAGGATATGACCATGGATGGCCATGCGGTGATCGACGAAACGCCGATCAAGGGTCTCTATTTGAACGGCGGCTGGTGCTACGGCGGATTCAAAGCAACACCCGCAGCCGGCGAATGCTTTGCTCATCTTCTAAGCACCGAACAGCCGCATGAACTTGCCAAGCCCTATCGTCTTGACCGGTTCCGGACCGGCTACCTGCTTGATGAAAAGGGCCAAGGCCCGAACCCGAACCGGCAGTAAGGAGCGGTCAAATGATTATCAATCACCCTCTTTTGGGGCCGCGTGACCGGCAGGAATTCACCTATCTCGGTGATGCTTGCCTGATTGACCGCCCCGGCTGGCAGGCCGAGGACGCGATGGATCAGTTTTTCGAATACGTCTACCTGCGTGATGATCCAGCCGGGGAGCACCGCGAGCTTTGGTATCACGAGCATGGCGACCGCTCGTGGCTGGTCGTAACACGCAACACGGTGACGCATGAAATCACTAATGTCGAACTGGCCAGCGATGTGGCCCGCAAGCAGGGGCGCAGCAAATGACCCAATCCAACCGTTTGAATGGCGGCCTGATCAACCGTGGAAAGCCACTGAACTTTAATTTCGATGGGCGTACCTATCAGGGGTATGAGGGCGACACGCTTGCGTCTGCCCTGATGGCCAATGGCGTGCGTTTCCTGGGTCGATCGTTCAAGTATCACCGTCCGCGTGGTATCTTCACCGCTGGTTCCGAGGAGCCAAACGCGCTGGTCGAATTGCGCAGTGGAGCCCGGCAGGAACCAAACACACGCGCTACAGTAGCGGAGCTGTACGAAGGGCTGGTTGCTTGCTCACAGAACTACAAGGGCAGCTTACGTTACGACCTGCTTGCCCTGAACGATTTGTTCTCGGATATTCTGAGCGCCGGTTTCTATTACAAGACGTTCATGTGGCCGGCGGCTTTCTGGGAGAAAGTCTATGAACCCATCATCCGCTCAGCTGCAGGCCTTGGTCGCCTGTCTGGGGAAGATGACCCGGATGAATATGAAAAGGGCTTTCTCCATTGCGATCTGCTGGTGATTGGGGGTGGGCCCGCTGGCCTGATGGCAGCACTGACCGCGGGCCGTGCAGGCGCAAACGTCATCCTCGCGGATGAAGATTGCCGTTTTGGCGGGCGCCTGAACGTCGAACAGGAAGATGTCGACGGAAAGCCTGCGGTCGAATGGGTTGAGCAGGCTGTGGCCGAGCTAACCGCGATGGACAATGTGCGCCTAATGCCGCGAAGCACGGCGATGGGGGCCTTTGACCACGGGATTTACGGTGTGGTCGAACGGGTGCAGGACCATCTGCACACCCCTGTGGAAGGCAAGCCGCGGCAGACATTGTGGCGGGTATATTCCAAGCGCGCGATCCTTTGTGCCGGGGCAACCGAGCGTCCAATTGTTTTCCCGGACAACGACCGTCCGGGGGTGATGCTGGCAGGATCGATGCGGGCCTATGCCAACCGCTGGGCTGCGACGCCCGCGCGGATGGTGGCGGTCTTCACCAACAATGATGATGGCCATCGCACTGCGGTAGACCTGATGGCAAAAGGTGTTGATGTCACAGCTATCGTCGATGCCCGGCTGGATGCGCCGACACTGACGGGTGTGCGACTGATCAGTGGCGCGCATGTTATCGGCACCAAGGGGCGGCATGGCCTGAGCAGCATCCGGGTCCGTCAAGCGGATGGCCGCGAGGAAACGCTAGCCTGTGGCGCCTTGGGTGTGTCTGGCGGCTGGAATCCCAACGTCCACCTGACCTGCCACCAGGGCGGCCGGCCTGTCTGGAATGAGAGTATTGCAGCTTTCGTTCCCGGCCAGAACATCCCAGTTGGCATGTCGGTGGCGGGGGCGGCCAAAGGCCTGTTTTCGACTGAAGACGCATTGCGCAGCGGGGCGGAAGAAGCCTTGGCTGCACTGGAAATCCTGGGTATCGCCGCCAGCGCATTGAAGCTGCCGCGCGCCGTTAACAGCGCCTATAACCTCCAGCCACTTTACCATGTGCCCCATGGCAAGGGCCGGGCCTGGCTGGACCTGCAGAACGACGTGACCGTCAAGGACGTTAAGCTGGCACATCAGGAGAACTACCGATCGGTCGAGCATCTCAAACGCTACACTACTCTCGGCATGGGCACTGACCAAGGCAAGACTGCTAATGTCAATGCTTTGGCAATAATGGCCGAGCTGACCGGCAAATCGATCCCCGAAACGGGAACGACAATTTTCCGGCCGCCCTACACACCAGTTACACTGGGCACAATCGGCGGGCGTACGGTGGGCAAACACTTCCACCCGACGCGTGAAACCCCGACTGACAAATGGGCCAGGGAACACAATGCGCCCTTTGACATTGCCGGCGACTGGATGCGGGCGCGTTGGTTTCCGCAACCGGGCGAAACCCATTGGCGACAGTCCGCTGACCGAGAGGCCTGTAACGTGCGAAAGAATGTGGGTATCTGCGATGTGACCACACTGGGAAAAATTGACGTTCAGGGCGCGGATGCCGCGTCATTCTTGAACAGGGTCTATGCCAATGGTTTTGCTAAGCTGGCAGTTGGTAAGGTGCGCTATGGCATCATGCTGCGCGAAGATGGCGCCTGTTACGATGACGGCACCGCTGCACGATTGGCGGAAGAACACTTCGTCATCACGACCACAACAGCCAATGCCGGGGCGGTTCTGAGAAACATGGAATTTGCCCGTCAATGCTTGTGGCCGGACATGGACGTACAGCTGATCTCGACCACAGAGGCTTGGGCGCAGTATGCCATCGCTGGACCGAAATCGCGCGAACTGCTGCAGAGGATTGTGGATTCCGAGTTTGATATCTCAAACGAGGCATTCCCGTTCATGGCCTGCGATTCCGTGACGCTGTGCGGCGGCCTGAGGGCACGCCTGTTTCGGATCTCATTCTCGGGCGAGCTGGCCTACGAGCTGGCTGTTCCCACCCGTTATGGTGATGCGCTGTGGCGCCGAATGCTAGAGTTGGGGCAAGATCTTGGAGTAGCTCCCTATGGTCTTGAGGCGCTCGACATCATGCGCATTGAGAAAGGCCACCCGACGGGTCGCGAACTCGACGGCAGGGCCACCGCACTGATGCTGGGTATGGGGCGCATGGTATCCCGCAAAAAAGACAGCATCGGCAGTACACTGGACCAGCGGGAGGGGCTGACTGATCCCAATGGATTGCGCCTTGTCGGCCTGAAGCCCGTGAACCAAAGCGAAGTGATAACCGCCGGTTCCCAGTTGGTGAATGAAACTGCGCCTGTTCAGATCGACAGCGAACAGGGGCATGTGACATCAGCCTGTATCTCGCCGCATCTGGGGCACTCCATCGGAATGGCCTATCTCAAAGGCGGTGATCAGCGCATGGGCGAGATTATCCGCGTGGTCGATCCCGTGCGGGGAACCGATGTAAAGGTTCAGGTCATTTCCACTCACTTTTTTGACCCCGAAGGAGGGCGCTTGCGTGCTTAATCTTCAAACTATCACGCCGCTTTGGGGCGAAACTCCGCGTGTCGACCGGTTCAATGGGCTAACAATCACTGAGGTTCCGAACCAGGCGCTTGCCTCGCTTGCCCTGCGCAAGGGGCGCGAGGACGAAGGCCGAAAAGCTGCCGAAGCAATGCTGGGCTTTGCTTTACCTGAGGTCGGGAGGCATGCCGCAGAGGGCTTATACGCGGCAAGCTGGTTCGCACAGGACCAGTGGCTGATCTCGGCGGAGACCTCAGAGCATGAACTCATGTCCTACCAACTCGTTGATGCAGTGGCCGGACTGGCGTCGGTGACAGAGCAAACAGATGGTTGGTGCCGTTTTGACCTGGAGGGGATGTGCCGGGGTGTGTTCGAGCGTTTGAGCGGAGTAAACTTGGCTGCTATGGAGGCTGGGAGTGCTACGCGTGCTCTTCTGGAGCATCTCAGCTGTATGGTCATCTGCTTTGAAACTGCCAGCCACTACTCGGTTCTTGGCCCTCGCTCTTACGCGCGCTCTCTGCACCATGCTTTGGTGACTGCCGCCCGTTCGGCTCTTTAAAAAAAGCATGCAAACTTCCAAACCGGATTTCAAAGCTAATGAAGGTCACCTAGGTGGGGTGATTTTGGTCATTTCGGCGGGAGTGCTCTGGTCAACTGTCGGCATTGGAATAAGGCTTATTGAAGATGCCAGTGTCTGGCAGATATTGTTTTTTAGATCTTTTAGTTTGAGTTGTTTTTTATTTGGGGTAATGTACCTGCGGTTTGGCAATCTCTTTAGACAAATTCGCATTGCGGGCATACCTGCCATCATAGCCGGTTTATCACTAGTGGGTGCTTACTCAGGTGGTATTTACTCAATACAATCCACGTCGGTAGCGAATGCAATGTTGCTAGTTGCTACGGCTCCCTTTTTTGCCGCAGTACTAGGCTGGGTCTTTCTTTGGGAAACCATTAGAAAATCTACTTTCATTATGATTATCTTTGCCTTGTTGGGTGTTGGAATAATGGTATCGGATGATCTTACTGGAGTGGAATTGCGCGGAAGTCTTGCAGCAATAGGATCAGCAATAGCATTTGCAGTTTTCACTGTCGCCTTGAGATGGGGCAAATCGGTGGAAATGTTGCCTGCTGTGTTCTTATCTGGAGTTTTTGGAGTTATAATTACTGGTGTTATGTGCTTGGGGTTAAACTCATCTTTCAGCCTGTCTCAGAATGATTTATCCATAGCGATTGGAATGGGGATATTTCAAGTTGGAGCCGGGCTGGTTTTATATACTTTGGGCTCGAAGGCTCTACCAGCTGCACAGCTTGCTATGTTTTCATTATCAGAAGTTCTTTTGGCGCCTTTGTGGGTATGGCTTTTCTTAGGAGAAACTATTTCAGTAAACACATTATACGGTGGATTGGTTTTGTTATCTGCTATTGTTTTCAACGCTATATTAGCAAGAAAAAATTAAGGGATTGGCTGTGGCAAATATCGCAAACGACCCTGTAGCCTACCGCTGGATTGGCCCGCAAATGGCGCCGCCAGAGGCATTGTCAGACAAACTTGACGCCCCATTGGTTGCCCCTTAATTTTTATGAATGACAACAGAAAATCCATTCAAATATTTTAAGAGTGCAATTACCCCACCTTCACCAACCGCCTAACAGCAATAATAAAGTCATCCGCCGCACGGTTCTCCGCCGCCTGAGCGGCCCTCTGAAGGCGATAGAACGTCCGCCGCCACATGCCTTTGGGTTTTGGCATCTCATACGCATCTAGGGACGCATCTCCACTCAGGTGCCGCTTATGTTTTGTTCGCTGCCGTAATGATCTATCCCAAAAACCTTCGTTCTTGCTGTAGTGGAACAGGCCAGAGGGCTTTGTCAGAGTAAACTTGCTTGAAGCGGGCAGGGCTAATTTGTAACCATGCCGAATGACAAAACGTTCCCCATTTCGCTACATTAAAACCAGCCCTGAAGTGATCCGACTTGCAGTAATGATGTACGTTCGATTTCCGCTTTCTCTTCGTAATGTGGAGGACCTTCTTCATGAACGGTGCGTTGGCGTAAGTCATGTAACGGTTCGGTTTTGGTGGAGTTACCAAAAATAAAGGCTTCCCGTGGGAGAAAGGAAAGCCTTAGGTCGATTGCTGCTCGTTTCGACGGTGTTTTTGCCCGCCTTGTGCTATGAAAGCGATACTTTCCGAATGTTGGCAATAAATTTAATTCTGCGTTCGGTAATAAGCAATTATTTGCCTTTCGAAAAAAAATCTTAAACTCGTAATCTACTGCACATCTTGCCTTCATTTTTGCATAATTTGATCATCAGTTCTGCATTTAGGCACGATCAGATAAAACCACTTGAAGCGGGCAGGGCGGCTTTATAGGTAGTTATCGCAACATGATTTGCTGGACGCCATACAGATTTTGAGGCAGATTGTGCGTGTTGAACAGGGAGATTCTGCACTCTGTGCGTTAGGGTTTAGCGCATTTATTAGCACATCATGATAATTCTGTTATAAGCATATGTTTTTAGATGTTTAAATTATGCCGCATTCCATCATAATCCGCGTGTCCGGGGTTCAAGTCCCTGTGCCGCTACCAAACTTTCAATACAATCAACGGCTTAACTTTTCGGTTGACGCATATTGTGCGTAGCACACCTATAGCACAGTTTTTTCTAGCTTTCTGACTTTTTCTAGTGCAGAATCTGAGTGTTAAACACGGTGTTGATAGTGCCTAAGTTGAACCCAAACACACCCACGTTGATGGATGGTGAGGTTCGTCTTTTTAAACGCAAGCACAGCAAAGTCTGGCAAATTGCATTTACAATGGACGGACGACAGGTTCGTGTGAGCTCAAAGAAACGCATTTTAAATGATGCTGTGGCAGCGGCGCGTGAGATCTATTTAGACTATAGATTTAGGCAAAAGAACGGGCTGCCTGTGATCTCCAAACGCTTTGCAGATGTGGCTGCGTTGTGCCGTGCTAGCATGAAGCAGCAGCTAGATAATGGCGTGGGTAAGAAGAGCTTTCGTGATTATATAATCGTGCTTGATAAGTATCTGGTTCCCTTCTTTGGTGATATTTTTGTGACCAGTATTGATTATGAGATGCTGCAAAAGTTTGCGCGCTGGCGTGAGGCAAAGATGGGACGAGAGCCAAGGTCGTCCACGCTCAACACACATAACTCTGCCTTAAACAGAATATTTGATGAAGCTGTTGCCCGTGGCTACATGAACAAGTCACAAGTGCCTGTGTTGGTAAACAAGGGTCGTGACAGTGTGCGCCGCCCTGACTTTACCCGTGAAGAGTATGCAACGCTTATACGCAAGTTACCCAGCTGGATTGATGCAGGGCGAGAGGGCAAATCTCGCGATATGCGGCATCTGCTGCGTGACTACATTCTCATTCTTGCCAACACAGGCATGCGGCACGGCACAGAAGCAGAGAACCTATGCTGGAAGCATATCAGTCTATTTGAAGACAAGGGTCTCAAATACCTTGAGATGAGCGTAACGGGTAAAACAGGGCGCCGTGATATCATCTGTAGGGCAGGTACCATAAACTATCTCAAGCGCATTCAAAGCAGATGCCCTGATATAGCTGATATGAGCTTTGAGCAGTTGATAAAGGCACGATTAGAACAACCTGTGTTTCGGTTGCCTGATGGCACGGCGAGCGCAAACCTGCGTCAGACCTTTAAGATATTTATGAAAGACACTGGACTGTTGACCTGTCCTCGCACGGGCCAAGATCGCACGCTTTATAGTTTGCGCCACACCTATGCCACGTTCTCATTGCTTAATGATGGAATGGACGTACATACGCTTGCTGTTCAAATGGGCACGTCTATTTTGATGATTGAGCGCCATTACAGTCATCTCACGCCGCGCCTGAAGAAAGAGATGCTCACAGGTAAGAGGTATGACACCCCTCATAAAGACTTCACCGCTGACCTCTCCAACGGTTTTGCCGTCACAGATGAAGATTTACAGCGCGCAATTGATGATGTGGAGATTGAAGAAAAGCTTCCCAACGAACCAAAAGTTACAGCTGTGGCCAAGTCTGGCTCAAAGCGCAGTGAGGCTACAAGCGATGAGGAAAACGTCAAGAACGCGCAAGCCAGCCTGAAGGCACTGGAAATGCTCAGCAGGGGGGCTCTATCAGAAAAGTCCGCCCTTGCAGCTATGGGCACACATCAAGACGCCTACAGTGTTGCGCCAGACATACGCCTCAAAGCCCTTGAACTTGTTGAGCAGGATAAGCTGTCAGAACGAGGGCTTACTGCTATTCTGGGTGTTTAGGCAGCTTTATGCAGGGGCCAATGCTTAAAGCGCTGCGCCGCTTCACTCAACTTCTTAGAGTCCACATTTATGTACCTGGATGTTGTAAGTATATCAGAATGACGAATGGATTGCAGCCATTGGTTGAACTGTGCATGGATGGCTGTTTTGCGGGACTTTCCAGACCTTCGAAAGCTACGAAGATTAATAGTTGTGTACTAATGCGACCTTTAGTGGCAACTTTTTAGGAAAAGCAAATTCCGAGTTGAACCAAACAAAGTCAGGACTTCAAGATGAGCGACACGGCCAATGAATTGATTAAAATGACAGCAACCGAAGCCGTCGACCGTCTCCGTTCCAAGGAAGTGTCTCCACTTGACCTGGTCGACGCATCCATTCAGCGAATTGAAACTGTTGATGCCGAAGTTAACGCATTGCCTATTCATTGTTTTGAGCAAGCACAAGCAAAAGCAAAAGCAATCGATATCAAGGCGCATGCGGACAATCCAAAATCACTATGCGGCCTGCCAATCGCTGTAAAGGACTACAACGATCTTGGCGGCGTGGTAACAACTTACGGCTCTCCAATCTTTGCTGACAGTGTCGCGAAATCCTCTGACGCAACGGTTCGACAGCTGGAGGGCAACGGCGCTATTGCTGTGGCCAAATCCAATGTCCCGGAATGGGCTGGTGGTCACACGTTCAACCCAGTCAACGGATTGACGCGAAACCCATGGGACATGCGCAAAAGCGCAGGTGGTTCGTCAGGCGGTTCAGCAGCAGCTCTCGCCAGTGGATCGGTTTGGCTGGCGACTGGGAATGACTTAGGCGGCAGTTTGCGCACTCCAGCCGCGTTCAATGGCATCGTCGGCTTGCGACCGGGGCCGGGCCGCGTGCCACGTGGGACCCGGCTGCCAGCCATGGACACGCTTTGGGTGGAGGGGCCGATGGCCCGAAACGTTGACGACTTAGCGTTGATGCTGGATGCGGGTGTTGGTCAACAGATTGATGATCCATTATCTTTTGATCATGCTGGACCTTCCTTTGTGGAGGCACTGCAAGCATCAGGCATGCCCAACCGTGTTGCTTTTAGCCCTGACCTGTCGATTGTCTCGATGGAAAAAGAAATCGCGCAGGTCTGTGGTCGTTCAACATCTGTGTTTACGGATCTTGGTGCCGATGTAACCGATGACATCCCTGATTTCACAGGTGTGCTTGAGGCCTTTCAAACACTTCGGGCAGTCTTGTTCGCAACTCTGATGGAACCCATTTTGGCGCAGCATCGCGGCCAGATTGCGCCAGAGATCATTGGCAATATTGAGCGCGGGTTGAACATCACGCCATCACAAATATTCGAAGCAGAACGCGTACGTATCGAACTCTACAAGAAGGTTATTGCATTTTTCGAGACCCATGACTTTCTTATCTGTCCAGCTGCATCCATTGCCCCATTTCCAGTTGAGCAGCGATATGTGACCGAAATCGATGGCAAGCCGTGCGAGACTTACATCGATTGGTTTTCTATCACCTTTGCCCTGACCATGACGGCGTGTCCGACCATAAGCGTTCCTTGCGGATTTACATCCAAAGGACTGCCAGTTGGTGTTCAGATCATGGGTAAGCCTAGGGGGGAGGCTTCTCTCCTGCGGGTAGCAAAGCGATTTGAACAGGCTGTTGGAATTTCTGCGCAGTTGCCAATTGATCCTCGAACAGGCAACTAGATCGAAGGCGTTGGAAGAGGTAACCAGTCGTTCTGGGATTAAAGAATAATTAATGGATCAAGGTAGTTCCGCTCGGAACGAAGTTGAGCATTCGCCCATTTCAGTATCGCAACCAAAAAGTGCAGTTATGGCTACATTGGGCTCGTAGCCGCCATTTTCTGCACCTTGCCCAAAGGTCCGCTAAGGCCTGATTGCTAAAGCAACTCCACAGCTTCACTCAATTGCTCAGAATTCACATCTATGTATCTCTGTGTCGTGGATATATGCGAATGCCCTGCAAGAGCTGCAAGCAAGCGTACGCCTACACCCTTATTGGCCAAACGGGTAATATATGTCCTGCGACCTGAATGACTGCTCGCGTCCTTGAGCCCAATTGCTTTGTATATGTCCAGAAACAGCTGGCACATTGTGTTGGCCGAGAAGTGACCGCCCTTTTGACTGGCAAACAGCGGACGCTGTGGATCTGCGAGGCGTATATAATCACCATACTCGCGGAGAGCCTTACGTAATCGCTGATTGAGATACACCGTGCGTGTTTGCCCACCTTTGCTCTGCTGTGCGCTTAGGATGAACTGTGTGCGAACAGCACCGTCCTCATCAAATATGTTGCCCACTGTGAGTGCTGCGATTTCCTTGGCTCGGAGCCCTGCGTAGAAACTAACCAGTATAATGGTCTCATCACGAATTGGATGACGTCTGCTGCGGCAGTAGTGTATAACCCTGCGCAGTTGAGCCTCATTTAGTGTTTGTGCCTGGCGCATTGCAAACTCCCCTCAAAATCTAACGTTATGTTAGCTTTGAGTATAAAGTCTGAGGTATTGGTCTTCCTACCGAAAAGACGCCTCGCCTGAAGATCATATTTTACAATGAGTTAAGCTAAAACCTCATACTATGTGTATTATATGAGGTTTTGGGCTGTGTGATTGAGCTCAGGGTAATATCAGCGGTCAAAGCGTTGCCACTTTGCTGGCTATAACTGTCTCCTCGACGAGATCGATTAAATCACGCGCAGTGCCATTAAAACTTTGCAGCATTTGGGCCACATCCTGTATTGTTGGATTTAGGCCTTCCGCCTGCAGCATACTTAATACACGTGGCACCCAATCGGTGTTTGAGGGTGGATCTAGGTCTAGCACTCGAAAGCGTGACAGCATCGCGCCCATCATTCGGTTTTTATGGTTGGTCGTTGCCACAAAACGGATCAGATGGCGTTTGGTGTCCATAAACTCACGAAACTTTGGCTGCATACTACGCAGATCCATCTCGTCGATCTCATTGATGACAATCATCGCTTTGTCAGCGTTGCCAAACATCTGATAGTTTACTTCGGCCATAATCTTATCTTCAAAGTTTTTGCCGAGACTTGCGGCGTTGTGTTCCCAATGCATGTAGTGGTCCTGTGCACGCAAAAAATGACTTTGGGCTATCACGCGCGCTGCTTCTGTTTTGCCCGCGCCGGGTGGTCCAGCCAACAACAAAGGTTTAGCTGGTGGTTGCTCGCAGTAAGACTTTATCACAGCCGCATTCAGCGGGTTGGCAATGACCAAATCGGCAAAAGTCTGCGGGAGATGTTTGAGGTCAAATGACATCCTCAGATCCTTTCAGTGAGTTTGCAGATCTATGGGACAGCGTAATGCTGCCCCATAGGTTGGCAGAAATTAGCCATACACGTGGCATTGTCAGACAAACTTGACGGGCAAGCGGCTAATCCTTAATTCTGGTTGATGATAGCACATAATCCATTCAAATATTTCAAAACGTCTCCCAAAATCATCCGCTTGGCGGTTATGTATTACATGCGTTACCCGCTGAGTTTCCGCCAAGTTGAAGATATCTTGTATGAACGTGGCATCGATATCTGTCACGAAACAGTTCGGTTTTGGGTTGAACGTTTTGGGTCAAAGTTCGCGGGAGAAATCCGTAAGAATAGGGCAGGGCACCACTCGAACTGGCAATGGCATTTAGATGAAGTCTTCGTCAAAATAAATGGAGAACGCTTTTACCTTTGGCGCGCCGTTGATCATGAAGGGGAAGTTCTGGAATGCTTTGTTACAAAGCGACGCAATAAGGCTGCAGCGAAGAAGTTCCTTATAAAAGCAATGCGAAAACACGGCTCACCTAAGATTATCATCACAGATAAACTGGCGTCCTACGGCGCGGCACTTCGTGAGATTGGAGTTGTAGATCGTCAATTATGTGGCGGCCGGGCAAACAACAGATGTGAAAATTCACATCTGCCATTTCGACGACGAGAAAGGGCGATGCAGAAGTTTAAAAGTTGTGCAATGCTTCAGAAATTTACCAGTTATCATGCCCAAATATACAACCACTTCAATCATGAAAGACATCTTCAAAACAGACAGACTTATAAGCAAAAACGCAGTGCCGCTCTCATTGAGTGGTTTCAAATCCGCGCTTCATAGATTTGTGTGATCGTTGTACTTTGAGACGTGTTAGACTTTGTCTGACAACACCTTAACTTAGCCGTAAACCTGTTCGGAAAAGTAGGACCACTTCACTGGAACCACCAACGTTACTCAATTTAATCCTTACAAAAAGGGATACGTCCACACCTGAACGCACTCTTGGAAGAACTAGATCAAAATATGTGTCGTTCTTTCGCCAATAAAGCTGCTTGAGTTCTGTTTGACACCCCCAATTTAGAAAACAAATTCTTAACATGAAGTTTCACCGTGACTTCTTGTATGTCAAGGTTCCGTGCTATTTCTTTGTTTGACAGTCCGATGCATAGTTGTTCAAGTGTTTGCATCTCACGTGTAGAGATCTTGGCAAAGTCACCATAATTTTTCTCCTCCGAGGAAGTTGTTCCATAGTCAAAAGGAAAGTACGTCTCTCCTGCTAAAATGAACCTAATTGCGTTAATGAAGGAGGAAGCAGACAAAGATTTTGGGATAAATCCTCTAGCATTTTGTTTCATTGCGTTATTTGCCACGTCGCGGTTAGCTACCCCAGACATTAGCGCAACCTTGCAGGCCGGATACGATTTGCATGCGCGTTCGAGCCCTTGAAGCCCATTCATACCTGGCATGTTATAATCTAGTATCAAAAGATCGATAGATTCCAATCCGTCCATAATTTCAAGTGCAGTGCCCAAATCGTGCGCTGTGAATACTTTAAAGTCACCTGCTGCGTCTAAATAAGCTGCGATGGTGTCGCGAACTAAAAAATGATCATCAGCGATTAATATGTTTTTCATAGTGGATATATTGATTGATTTGTATCCTGATTAATACATAAATTTTGCCAAATTAATCGAAAATCTATACTTTGGTATATAATTATATTCTTATGCCTGATCCATCACATTTCTTTTTGGGACATTTTAACTGGGGAGTGATTTTGGAAAAGTATTGATGATAAAAATTCGTTTGGTCCTAACATTTTTTGTATTTCTTATGACTTTGATTGGTCCAGCGTTTGGTCAGGACGGACATGCGTTGCAAGTGACTGGTTTGCAATCGGAGACTATTCACTTAAATTTAGAAGAACTTGATGCCTTAGCTCAAACAGAATTTGCGACAAGCACTATTTGGTCGAGTGGTGAGATACATTTCTCAGGAGTTTCACTCAAAGCTTTACTGAAGCATTTGCAATTTAGGGGAATTAACATTGAGATGATAGCACTTGATGGTTATACGGTCTCTATGACGATTGCCGATCTTGAAGATAATGCACCAATAATTTCTACTCGTTTAAATGGTGAAATAATGCCGATCCGCAGAAATGGGCCCTATTGGGTAGTTTTCCCCTATGACAGTGATCCTAAATACCAAACTGAAGTTAACTTCGCCCGCAGCATTTGGCAATTGACGCATATTAGAGTGGTGGATTGATATGGGTTTGTCTCACGTTGTGATATGACTTAAAGTTTCCAGATGAATGCTGAATTAAAAGGGTATCGTTTCGTAGTTTTAGTAGGTCTTGGTCTGCTAACCATCTTGCTCGCGCTAATGGTATCCAAATTATTTTCGGACTTGCAAGATTTATCAGTTTCTAAAGGTAATACCCAAACTCGGTGGCATAGCTCTCAATTTGAAACTCAAATCGCGGATTTAGATTCAATTTTGACCGAAAATATAGCTAATGTGGATTTGCAGAGAGATGCGATCCGACAGAAAATCAATATTGTACTTAGCAAGTTGTTTGTTCTAAAAAATGATCCTTACCTATTGAATTTTTGGCAAAACCCAGGCCAAGCGGCTTCTGGTTTGATACCATTATTTCAATTTGAGACGCGTGCAATTGCAATTGCAGACAAGCCTGCTCAAATAACTCCGTCTGATCTATTGGACTTGCGAGATATACTTCGAAAGGCTCGGCCGGTAGTACGTAAAATTTCACTTCGTAGCGTAGAATTGGCGGCGGCGCAATCGACGAAACGCAGGATGAAATTTGCAAGACAACTTACATGGACTGGTGGTTTTGCTATTGGTTTTTTAATTATGTTGGCGAGCTTGTTGCTTTTAATGGACCGTATGCTGCTATCTGCTATACGCCGTGCGGCTGCGCTTACTGCTTCCTCCAGGCAATTAGCGGCAACCGTAGCCGGCTCATTGGATGCAATCGTGATAGCGGATAGCTTCAGTAAAATTATCGAATATAATGCTTCCGCAGAAGGTGTATTTGGGTGGACCCGCAAGGAAATTATTGGGAGAACTATGGAAGACATTTTCCTCCCGGAAGGTCTAAGAGACACGTATAAAAATGCAATGAACCAGCCCTTGTTGCAAGATAGTTCAGAGGCTATCTACCCCACCCGTTTTGAATTGTCTGGACGGCGAAAAAATGGTGAAGAATTTCCAGTCGAATTGAACATGACCTTTGTTAAACGAAATGATGATGCAATATTTATGGCCTATATTCGTGATGTCAGTGATCGTAAAATTACTGAGAAAGCCTTAATCGAAGCGCGTGATCGTGCTGAGAGTGCAGACAAAGCTAAGTCTCAGTTTTTGGCGGTAATGAGCCACGAAATGCGTACCCCTCTTGCTGGCATAATTGGTATCATGGATTTGCTGAAGACAACCAAGCTTTCGCAAAAACAGGATCGTTATATTCAGATTGCAACATCCTCCAGTACAGTTTTGCTCGACCACATTAATGAAGCGCTAAACATCACACGTATCGATGTTGGTAAATTAGAATTATCTTCTCAAGAATTTAATTTGCCTGACTTGGCCGAAACTTTGGTTGAGGTTCTCGAACCACTGTCTAAAAAGAAAAATTTAGATCTAAGACTACAATTAGCTAACAATATAGAGTCAAACTTTATGGGCGACAGCCATAGAATTAGACAAATATTGATCAACTTGTTAGGCAATGCCATCAAGTTTACGGATCAAGGTAATATCAACTTTTCAATTACTGGAAGTGATGGCCCTGAAACTTCATTTGTGCACTTTATAATCAGTGACACGGGCTTGGGTATAGCTCCGGAAAATCATCAAAAGATTTTTGAAGAATTTGTAGCCATTACTCAAGGCGACCAAAGCCAAGTTAGGGGCGATGGATTGGGTCTTCATATTTCTCGTAAAATTGCGCGTCTTATGGGCGGTGATATTATGGTAAAAAGCGATATTGGAAAAGGGGCAGAGTTTACACTGAGTTTGCCGCTGGAAAGAGTAAGGAAAATTGATGGTAAGGTTGCTGAACCAGCATCTTTTCCTCACAAAGAAAATCAAAATCTTAGTATTTTGGTAGTTGAAGATAACAATGTTAACAGAGAAGTTCTTGGCGATATGCTTAAAGGCTTGGGGCATTCTGTGAGTAGAGCCACTAACGGGGTGGAAGCCCTAGACTGTGCTAACATTCAATCATTTGATATCATCTTCATGGATATTAATATGCCAGTAATGGACGGCATTGAAACAACCCACAGAATTCGTGCTGATAGTAAACTAAATTCAAAGGCATGTATTGTTGGGCTAACAGCGCACGGCAGCGACGAGTTTGGTGAGGAAGCGCAACAAGCTGGTATGGATAATTTTTTTACCAAACCAATTCGCCTTGAGGCTTTGCGAAAAATTATTTATGATATTGTTTCTAATGATCAATTTGCGGTTATTGATGAGTTTTCACCGGTGCTAACGGAGTTATTTGAAACCCTTGGTCGCGAGAAAGTCTTGCGCATTGGTGAAAAATTCTTCGAAGAATTGGACGTATTTATCCAACAGTCCATCGACGGTGTGTTCGCCGAGGATCATGTCGCATTAGTGGAGGCTACTCACAAAATGAAAGGTGCCGCAGTGTTGTTGGGACAAAACGTGCTAGAAACGCCACTCGATCAACTTGAATGCCATACCCTTGAAGGCGACTTGACAGATTTGACTAATAGCATTCAAAGCCTTCGGAATATTGCCCAGCAATCAAAAGCTGCGTTCTTCGATTTTACCCCATGATCTTAAAATAAGTACGCTTTGGTAGCGCGACCTATCCTTTCTGATACTGTGACGTCTTCTTTTTAGTTATCTGCTACCTGACCGCACCGTGGCTTGCAAAGGTTGGGAGTGACATTGTTTGTGTATGTAGCACCACGTGAGGGTGCCCAGGACAAGCAAAGCAATATGGCAAACTTAACGGAAATTATTCTGGATCGTTGTGAATGACACAACGAAAGGGTATTATTCTTGCTGGCGGCTCCGGTACACGGCTTTATCCCATTACTATGGGCGTGTCGAAACAGCTGCTGCCGATCTACGACAAGCCGATGGTCTATTACCCCCTGACCGTGCTGATGATGGCTGGTATCCGTGAGGTCATGGTTATCACCACTCCCAATGATGCAGATCAGTTTAAACGCGTTTTGGGCGATGGTAGCCAGTGGGGCATCTCGCTGCAGTATAAAGTGCAACCCAGCCCTGACGGTCTGGCGCAGGCCTTTATTCTGGCAGAGCAGTTTCTGGCCGGCGCCCCATCGGTAATGGTGCTGGGCGATAATATCTTCTGTGGACACGGCCTGCCGGACCTCCTGCAAGAAGCGGATAAAACCACCAGTGGTGCCACTATCTTCACCTACCAGGTGGCCGATCCTGAGCGCTATGGCGTAGTGGATTTTGACAAAGACGGCTCGGTGAAAAGCATCATCGAAAAACCGTCTGTGCCGCCTTCAAACCTTGCGGTAACCGGGCTTTATTTCGTGGATGAGACAGCACCCGAACGTGCCAAGAATGTGCGGCCTTCAGCCCGTGGTGAGCTGGAGATCACCAGCCTATTGAAAAGCTATCTGTGCGATGACGCGCTCAGCGTACAGACAATGGGCAGTTGCTTTGCCTGGATGGACGCTGGCACCCATGACAGCTTGTTGGACGCTGGAAATTTTGTACGCACACTCACAGAACGGCAGGGCATTCCGGTGGGATCTCCAGACCGGGTGGCCCTCGATATGGGCTGGATCGGTGAAGCCAAACAAAAGAACTGCGCCCAGAAAAAAAATCTTGTTGAACGTCCAACGACATTACATCTCTCAGTGCCTAGTGACAATATAACCAATGCTGAAAACATATCCAACAGCTCCGCAGAGATGGATCTTGGCGGCTTAACGCCAAGCAATTTAATATCAAATTGTTTGGCCAAAGAGAAAGACCAGACTGGCTTGATTCTCAGCCCTCGAAAGATAACGGCGCTACGCCGCAAATCTGGTGGCGTTGCAGGTGTCATGGAAGAAATGCACAAGGCTGATTCTAGTTGAATTTCTACAACCCCAACCACACTCCAAACCAAAGAATTTCTGATGGTGAAATTGACCTAGTGAAACTGGCCGCCTCACTGTGGCGGGGTAAATGGACAGTACTGGCATTTGTTCTTTTTTTTGTAGGCGTTGCAGACTTTTATGTCAGGCACGTTGCCGTTCCCTTATATCCTGCGACCGCAAAGATTGCACTAAAAGAGCACCAGCCCGAAAAAATACTCACTGACATCGAAAGCCTCATGTCGAATGGACCAATAACAGACTCGGGTATCAACACTGAGCTCGAGGTTTTACGGTCGCGCGATCTTGTCGAAAAACTTGTGGATTCGCTTGACCTCATCAACCAACCTGCCTTCAATCCACTCTTGCGAGAGCCTCGACTGTCCAGTCAAATTAAAACGCAACTCTTCACTCTCCTTGGTTTGGCGTCAGAAAAACCAAAAACGCCTCGATCTCCTGAGGTAGTCCGTTCAATTGTGATCAATTCTGTGCTCAATACTATGGCATTCTCAAATACTAAGAACACGCGGGTAATCAATATTTCAGTCACGACGACTGAAGCCGCTCTGTCTGTTCTCATGGCTAACAAAATGGCGATGCTGTACATTGAAAACCAGATCCAGATTAAATTGGACGCACTCGCAAGCGCCACAGAGTTTCTCTCCAGGCGTACATCTGAATTGAAGCACGACTTCGAAAAGTTGAAGGCCGAACTGGCTAATTTTTCCAGTCAGTCAGAACTTGTCAATCCCACTGTTCTTAAGTCACACGAAATTCAACTTCGTGATCTGCGCACGCGCCTGTGGGAGCAAGCTGAGATTGTTGTAGAGAAAACGGACACCCGGACAGTTCTCCTATCATTTAGAGAAGCCGGTAATCTGCAAGCCCTCATCAAACATGCAGATGACTTTCGACTAAACCGTGCGATTTCTGAGTATCGCAATAATAAGATATCTCTAGACGGCCTCAATCTGCAAGTAGAGCATTTTATGCTCGACAACGAGGTGGAGGCAGAGCGAGAACAGAAGCAGTTGTCAGCTCTTGAAGCATCTGAGTCTATCCTCGCGAAACAGATCGAGCGGCAGTCCCAAGAACTGATTGTCCTCCAGCAGCTTGAGCGTGAGACAGAGGCTGCTCGCCTCCTCTATGAAAGCTTTTTCACCCGTCTACTAGAAATGAATGTTCAACTGGGACTTGAAACTGCCGACGGGCGCCTCCTTTCCACCGCAATTCAAAGGGCTCCGTCCAGTCCAATAAAAAGCAAAATTCTATTTCTTGGTGGCGCTATTGGGTTGATGATGGGTGCCAGTCTTGTGCTCTTTTGGGAATTGCGCTTTTCAGGCTATCGATCGGTAAACGAGTTGCGTGACCAAAGTGGCTACAGCGTTCTGTCGGCCGTGCCCCTCATTCCTGTCCGGGATAGAAAGAATATCATTTCCTACCTCAAGACTAAGCCCGACTCAATGGTTTCGGAGGCCGTTCGCAATCTCCGCACATCCATTCTCATGTCTAACCTAAATCAAGTTAAACAAGTCATCATGTTAACGTCTTCGGTTCCGAAAGAGGGCAAGACAATACTGTCTTTTGCCCTCGCTCAGAACATGGTTGGCCTTGGTAAACGCATTCTTTTAATCGAAGCTGATATCAGGAGACGCGTCCACTCAGTCGAAATCGATAGGGACAATACAGTTGCCCTCCTCGATCTCGTGGCGGGTGATAAGAAGTGGAAGGAAGTGAGCCTCTATGTTGAAGAGTTAGGATTTGATATTCTCACTGCCACGAAGAGCGATAAGAACGCCGCTGACATCTTCGCCTCTCAACGCTTCTCCGAACTTCTTACTGAACTCCGTGAATATTATGATTATATAATAATAGATTCCCCCCCTGTGCTGGCGGTTCCAGACGCTCGCTTGATCGGTGCCATTAGTGACGCCAATATTTACGTTGTTGAGTGGAACAAAACCACCTGCGCGCAGGTGGATCAAGGCCTTGATATGCTTTCAAGCATTGGCGTCAACACAATCGGGCTGGTTCTGAACCAAATCGACCCACACAAGACAAAGACTTATGGCTATACAGGCTCATATGGATACGGCGCATACGGATCTGAATATTATGAAAGCTGAATATATCCAGAAAAACTGTTGGGCGGCACTTGGCGCTTTCGTGGTCGATTTTAACCGACACAAATACGTGGATAACGGATCAACACAGAATTTAGTTGGAAGGTCTATGAAACGCGCAATATTAGTCTTTATTGCACTCACACTGACTGGATGCGGTATTGCGTATCAGCCCACCTCCGTGCGCGACGACGCTAGCGCGAATATTCGTGTTGTTCACCTGACACCGGAGACAGTTCTGGAGGCGAATAGCTCGCCTTATACACCTCAGAGTTGGCCAACTGCTTTTGTATCTACTGATAACTTGGAAGAAAAAAATCATAAACTTCAGGATCCATTTTTTGCCTCCCAAAGGCTCGATGGCGTTATGGAGTGGCGTATGCTTGAGCGGGAGCCTCTGACCTATATGATCGGTGTTGGCGATGTTTTAACTCTGAACATGCAGCTAAAGGAGAGCCTCGGCGATGTGTTGAATGGCCTTATGGAATCACAAACCAGTCAACGGGGGTTCAGGGTTCAGGATGACGGAGCTATCTCCATTCCTGACATTGGTCGAGTTGTTATCGGCGGTTCAACACTTCAGGAAGCTGAATCCGCTGTCTATCAACGACTTCTAGAAGCGGGCGTATCTCCATCGTTCAGCATTGAAATTAATGAATTTAACTCTCAAAAAATTTCTATCAGCGGTAACGTAAAATCACCAGGAATATTGCCACTTACTTTGCAACCTCTATATTTGGATGAGGCCATATATGAGAGCGGTGGTTTCACTATTAGCGACGAATCCTTTATTATTGTTAGGCTTTATCGAAACGAGTCTATCTACCAAATTTTTGGTCCTGAAATATATAAACAGAATGATACTAACAGAATATTGCTTAAAGATGGTGACACTATTGTTGTGGATGTTGCGGATGAATACGACAGAATTTTAGGTCTCCGCCAGGAGGCTAGGGCAAACAGATTGGAAGAGCTTGAAATACAAACTAGGATCAAAGCAAATAATGCTAGAACCATCCTTTCCAAGATGGAGTATGGAAGTATTGCCAGGGAATATGTTTACGTCATTGGTGAAGTACTTCAGCAGTCTCGTTATACATTACCCTTCGAGCATAAGGCCGTCCTTGCAGATGCATTATTAGAGAGTGGCGGTGGGGTGTCATCTCTGACGGGAAACCCTAAACAGATTTATGTTCTAAGGGGGGCGGCAGACCTAAAAAACTTTGCACCGATTACGGCACTGCATCTAGATACGACAAATGCGGCCAACTTCCTTCTTGCGACACGCCTGGAACTAAGGCCCAAGGACGTTGTTTTCGTGGGAACGCAGCCCATCACAAACTGGAATCGCATGATTAAGCAGATTATACCCTCTCTTGGTCTTCCCAACATAAATATACCGGCTACTAAATGATACTTTCAATGCTTGGCATGGAGGAAGCCGTGTAACAGACTGAGAGAGAGAAGTTTTGTCGAAGAATTGCACCTATTTGTTCAAGATTTAAGTGACAATATGTTTGCAAGAGGCCATTTTGTAATGGTGGAAATCACTCAAAAAATGGAAGGTGCCACAGCGCTTTTGGGAGGCATGGCTGTCCTTGGTGCCCTGAGTTTGATAGTAATTTTTGCATTGCACTCAATTGTAGGGACCACTTAATTCACTTTTGTTACGTCGCTTTTTTGTGGGGTTGGCTGCGGACCTCAGTTTCTACATGTCACTCCCTCGAGTATGCTTACCGCGATTACTTTAAGTTTTGGTGATATACGGACAGCAAAGTTCTAATGAGGTCGCCAGATGAAATTCCACGATCGAGGTGCAAGTTGGTTTTTGACGCAGATGAAGGCGAACTGCGCCAAAATCGCTGAGATGAACATTAACTGCGAGAGGTTCCAGACCAGCGCGCCTAAGTCCTCATGGAGATCGTGGGCAGACAAATCTGGGGTGTGGTTGGAACAGGTCAAGAGCGGACCATATGCAGCAAGGGGTGATTGGTGGCTAAAGGGCAGCAAAAACTAAGACCAATAGTGATTGGCAGCACAGTGACGATCGTATTTTTAGCGATCATTACCTTGCTATCGTTGGCGCCTATCCAACTGAGTGGTTCTTTTGGCCCTTTTGGCGTTGATAAAGTCTACCATGTCGTGGCGTATTTTTGCCTGGTGTTCCCTCTTCCGCTAACGCGGCCAAGACTGACAACATGGGTCGTTCTGGGAGTTATAGCCTGCGGCGGCTCGATAGAATTGATCCAATACTTATTCGGTCGGGAGGCCTCATTGGGAGATTTTGTAGCAAACGGGATTGGTGCAATCGTCGGTGCGGTGATTGCGCGCCAGCTGGGGCTTTGGCTTTGCCGGTCAGGTGAAATTAACAACGTTAATAATTAGCCCATGAAAGACGCCTGACTGGCTGAAGATGACATTTAGCTGATGATTTTGGTTGAGATGCAGACAGATCTCCATACGGTCACTGGCCATTAGTGCTAATGGACCAATAAATATTTTTATATTTATAGGGATCAAAGGCGTAGGTCAGATTTAAAATACACTTGGGTAAAAAGGGCTTATTCACGAAACGCTGTGTCTTTCATCTTTGCTATCGGTTGCCAAAAATATTCAAGTATCGTGCGCTCTCCACGAATAATATCAACTTGTGCAATCATGCCAGGAACGATTGAAACTGGCATATCTTCACTCTCATAAATTTCCGTATCAATAGAAACATTAACTGAGTAAGCTGATGACTTAGTTTCCTCACGAAACACCGTATCTGCTGACACTTTGGTAAGTGTTCCAAGTAAAAACCCGTATTTGGATGGATCATAGGCAGTGAGACTAATCTTGGCAGCTTGGCCTGGTTCAATTGTAGCTATGTCCTTTGGATCAACGAAAGCTTCAATAAGCAGTTGCCCCCCTGTTGGAACAATTTCAGCAACCACTTCCCCACTGGAAACTACAGCTCCCACAGAGTTAAAAAATACGCGATTTACAATGCCATCAATCGGAGAGCGGATTTCAGTTTCATTAAGGCGTTGGCGGATAGCAGGAAGACGTACTTCCAGCTCAGCAATTTCACCAGTAACTTGAGATCGCTCCTGATAAATTTCAGTGTTATAATTAATTTGGACAGCGCCTAGCTGGCTATCAATCTGCTCAATCTCCAACTCAGTCTGAGCAACCCTCTCTGAAAGAACCTGAAGCTGTGTTCGGATTGATGCTTCTTCTCGCTCAAGCCTGAAGCGTTCCGAGCTTCCCAAGACCCCAGCATCGACCAATGGTAATACCTCAAGCATTTCCTTGCTCAAAAGCGTTTGAAGTACACGTTGGCCATCAATTTCGGCCTTTAGGCTAAGTAGAGCTTTACCCTTGCGTTGTTTGTCTTGTTTCAAATTCTTCAATTCTGCGTTCAGGCTTTCGCGCCGAGATGCCATAAGTTCAATCTCAGCATCTAAAAGAGCATCTGAATAATCAGTAGCCTTGCCGCGAACGCTGGCAATGGAGTTCCCATTCAATTCAGCATCCAAACGGATCATCTTTAGTCTCAGATTGCTTAGGCGAGCTTCCAGCTCCTCTAAGACGCCCTCAGCTTCGATTGGGCTGATGGTCGCAATAATTTGCCCTGCAGTGACCGAACTGCCCTCTTCGACCACGTAGGTGGCTATTGTCCCGCGCTCAGGGGACTGTACGTTCTTATTTTGGCCATCAGCTATGACGCGACCACTGCCGCGCGTCACCAAATCCAATTGAGTGTAATTGGCCCACACTATGAACACTGCAAAAATGGTAGTGACCAACGTAATCAGAAGGTATTCACGACCACTGGACGTGTTGTTTTGAGAGAGACGCATCTTAGTTCTTCTTCTCTGATTGTTTTTTCAGAAGCTCAAAATACGCGTCCTTCGTGCCATCACCAACAATCTTACCCTGATCCATAACAATGACACGGTCACACATAGCCACGACAGGCATTTTATGGGTAACAATAACAAGCGTTCGATCGTCTAAATGCTCTGACAAATGTTTGATTACATTGCTCTCAGTCAAGCCATCCATCGCACTCGTAGGTTCATCAAACAGCAAAAGAGCTGGCTTAAATGCAAGTGCACGGGCCATCATAACCGCTTGCTTTTGACCGCCCGACAAATTGCTGCCTTGGTCTTGAATGGCAAATTCCAGAGCAGCCGTTGTTCCATCCCCAACAAAGTCAGCACCAGCTGCTTTTAAACATTCTAAAATATGCTCTTCAGAGCAATCATCTTGGCCTAAACCAACGTTATCACGCAATGACCCTGCAAACAGCCAAGGCTCTTGGAATACCGTCCCAATTGCTCTGAACAGATCAGCACGTGGATATTGCCTTATATCTGAGCCGTTGATTGTGACCGAACCACTCTCAGGCTTTAGCAGCCCAACAATCATCTTAACTAAAGACGTCTTTCCAGAGCCTGTACGCCCTACAATTGCAACTTTTTCACCTTTCTTAATAGAAAGGTTAAGACCGTTGAGCAGTGGGCGGCCCATTTCCGACAAGCGCAGAGTTGCACTGCTTATTTCAACTGCAACATCCTGTGTGTTCCTGATTGCAGGCGC
Organism: Planktomarina temperata RCA23; assembly: GCF_000738435.1. Lineage (NCBI taxonomy): Bacteria > Pseudomonadati > Pseudomonadota > Alphaproteobacteria > Rhodobacterales > Paracoccaceae > Planktomarina > Planktomarina temperata. The sequence goes on from NZ_CP003984.1 coordinate 750,216, forward strand.
ACTCCCACCACTGTGTGTGCGCGCCGCAGACAAAAACCTCTTCAAATTACCCCGTGCTACAAATGCAGCATTCGCCCGTCCAAGCGTTTGCCCAACTTTTGCAAGCGGTCCAAGTGCCCGACCAGATAGGATGACGGTCGCAATGATGGCACCCATTGTAATCACTTGGTCAGCAAACAAATGGAATCCATAAACAATGATCGCAACTTGGGATATTTGTTGGATTATCGTGATCGTGTTTCCATTAATTTGAGCGTAGCTTTTAGCCTGATGAGATGCCTTCGCATAAAAGTTGGATTGCGTAAGGAACTTTCGTTTCATCAGCGCAAAAGCACCGTTGACCCGAAGCGCGTCCAAGCCCCCCAAGACCTCAACAAGTAAACTTTGGCGCGATTGTGCGGATGCTGAAACAGCAGCTGAATTACGAACCAGTAATGGCTGAACCGCTAATATTAGGATCAAAATGACAGGAATACATATCAATGGAATGAGGAACAAAGGTCCCCCAATGATGTAGATCACAAGCACAAAAACAAGAACGAAGGGCAAATCAATCAAAGTCAGGATTGTGGCTGAACTCATAAAGTCTCGATAAACTTCAAAGTCACGCATAACTGAGGCTAGCTCACCAACGGACTTACGGTCTTTGGTATTGGAAACTTCGATAAACTGCTCAAATATGTCTTCATTCACGGCAATATCAGCACCCACAGATGCACGCTCCACAATACGGCTGCGTGCGCCCTTCAGAAGCGTATCAAACAGGACAGCAAAACCTACCCCAATGGCCAGAGCATAAAGCGATTGTGTCGCTTGGTTAGGTAAAACTCTGTCGTAAACCACCATCACAAAAAGTGAGGTAGACAAGCCTAAGATATTTGAAAGCAACGCTGCGATCGCAATCCAAGAGAACCGTGCCGTTCCCAATGTCTTCAATGGACTGAGAGCTTTCAGCCGCGCTTTTACCGTCTTGTGCCCTTCAAGTTCAGGCTGGGCGTATACAAGTTGTCCAGAATACCACTGCTTGAACTCTGCTTTATTCAGCTTGCGCTTTTTGCGTGTCTTTCCGTCGAATATTGTAAAGTCATCACCACGCACATTTTCTAAAATGGCGAGGTAACCCTCCTTGCCCAGCAAGAGTGCTGGGCATAACCCAGCAGAAATCTCAGAAACTTTCGCGCTTCCAGAATTACAAATGAACCCAAAGCCACTTATCGCGTCACTGGCCCACGCTATCGTGGCTTCCCGCGGGCTGGATGAAACAGCCTCTTTCACTTCGTTGTAAGTGTTTTTTGATCCCAGACGTTGCAATAAGGCGTGAACAACAAAAGCGTCACGCACATTGGTTGGAGCATCTAATTCGGTAGCTTCAACCGCCGTCATCTAGAATTCCCATTGCCAATAGCATCGCAAAGGCGAACCAGTTCGCAAGTCTGCCCCGTCACACTCAGAGCAGATAACGTCTGCGACTTACGATCGAAATCAAGTCGCTCAATAGCCATTTCAGTCCGAGCAAGAGCCAGAAACTCTTTTGCAAGCGCGCTTACTCCTGCTCTCCCCGTTTTTAGCTTCAACTCAAGTTCAACAACACGGTCTTCAGCAATGCGCTTTCGCTCATTTAGAAGGATTTTCTGGTCCTCATAATATACAAAGAAATTATCAAGGCCCTGCTGAGCAAGGGTTACCTCTTGCTCATATGTCGAAACCTCCAAGGCATTCACCTCAAACTCTTTTTGCAATGCCGCTATTGTTGCCAAAGACCTGTCACCATCGTTAATCGGCAAACTCATAGTGATACCAGCAAACAGGGTGCTACCCGCCCCACGTGATTTTGGGCTGCTAACCGTAGATTGCCAATTGGTAGTCAGCGTATTGGACAATTTTTGAAGTTCAATTTCAGTCTGAATTTGTGATTTCTTCAACCCTAGAAGAGTGATCTGATTGGAATTTTCTGTCGATAACTTGGAACCACTTGTTGCTGTATAACGGTTTACGAGTTCAGCCACTGCCGCGTCATAATTACTACCTAGGGAAGTTCTCAGAAAGCTGGCAGACGTATTTGACTGAAACACAGATTGAGCTTGTTCTGAGAGAATTTCATTTTTCAAAGATTGTAGTTCAAGGTAATCTGAATTTGATAGGACACCTGCATCAACTGCGGTTTGGACCAAGTCTTCGCGTTCGTTAAACAAAGCCACGTAGTACGTAATGATGCGATCAACTTCTAAAGCTGTGCTTCGAGCAATATAGGCGTCCAAGATTTGTTGTAATGCCTGATCAAAAGCAATCTGGCTTTCCAATTTGGCTGTTTCAGCAAGTAACTCGCTGAGGTAAATTGCACGATCTGTTTTGCCGTTATCATTGAGAAGCTTTTGAGCTGTAACACCAACGATTAATACTCCCTCAGAACCATCATCTGTGTCAGCTTCAAAACCAGAGGAACCACTGGCACTCATCGTCATCTTTTTTTGTGATCGGGTAATCGGCACACGCTCTTTTGCCACTGCCGCTGAAGTTAAGGCTCTGGAGACAGCAGGATTGCTGACAATGGCCTGAACTAAGGCCGACGAATTGGCTTCAAGAGCTATTGGTTTATCGTACGTGAGCACAGAACTTGGCTGGAAAGGTTCCACTGTGGGATTGTTGTTACCAATGCAGCCGACTAGGGCAACGCACACTAAGAAAATGAAACTTGTTTTGAGTTTTAGTGAAGTGATCAGATAGTTTTCTGTCATTCTATTATGCGATATCTACTGTTTCAAAGTCGGCATCTGAAAGTAGGGTTGCATCGATCCCTTGCAAGATTGCGAGGTACTCTGATCCTTTGGAAATGATAGTATCACTGGCATAAGCACCAGAACCTTGAACGATCACGAGTTGCGAAAATAGCAAACCATCATCAAGTCCGAAGTTGTCGCTACCGTCTGTGAAGTCAGTGATTATATCAGCGTTTGATGATGTGTTGCCGCCGTCACCAATGCGTAGGATGATTGTATCCGAACCAGTGCCCGTTATTATGGTATCGGAGCCAGTACCACCATCAATTTGATCATTGCCAGTACCACCGTCAATTTGATCATTGCCATCACGGCCACGAAGGTCATCATTCCCAGCATTACCAAATAGGATATCATTACCAGCGTAACCTGAACCACCGTCTCCACTTAACCAATCGTTCCCTTCGCCACCTATTAGCGTATCATGCCCTTCTCTACCATTTATAATATCATCTCCAGCTCCACCATCGAAAGTATCGTTTCCAACACTGCCATAAATGTTATTTTTTTTTCCACTATCGATACCATCCAAATTAATATCAACGCCAAACTTTAGTTCATCTTCCCATAAGTTAGCTTTAATACTGGATTCGAAGTTGCCTGACGTATCAACCTTCCACACATCATGTTTCCCTCCAGTATGAGACCAAAGTACCTCATAGCCGCCGCTCTCGCTCGCAATAACTTGGGTGGCACTCCAGCCGGCATAGGAGGTTGGACCCTTTTGCCCTCCGTTTGTTAAGCCAATTGGGTCATTACTGCCGTCAACGATGTAGTATTGTGGGGCGCCATTGATTGTGTTGTCGCCATGTTTGAGATGCGCATTACCGATTGCTTCTACTGTTACTAAACCGGTGTCACCATCTCCATTGAGATCTTGATTAAACTTTAGTTCATCTTCCCATAACTTAGTTTTAATACTCGAGACGAAGTTACCAGACGTATCAACCTGCCAGACATCATATTTGTTACCAGTGGGATGTTTCCAAAGTACTTCAAGGTGGCCCCCATTTTTCTCAACTTGGGTAGCACTCCAGCCAGCATTGGAGTTTGGGCCTATTATAACATTATCGTTTTTTAAGATGACGCTTTCGCCGCCATGTCCATCATCGATGTGATGTTGGTTGCCGCTGATGTTAAGCAAGTTAGTAGGACTTGCTCCTGGGGTTATCAGCCCATCATTATTCAGATCATCGCCGAAGAGTGATTCATATTGTGATCCAGGTCGTTGGAGAGCGTCTGGAAACCAAGCAAGCTTTATAACATCACTTTGTCCTTGATAGGTGCCTGTTTCGTCGAAGAAAAATCCCCATATATTATTATTATGAAAGGACGAAGTATCCCAACTTGCTGATACATCATTCCTAGAAGCCAGAACTAGAAAAGCTGCGTCAGGATGAGGTCCTAATATTTTATCTTCCCAATACCAAACAAACGGACTTTCCTCAACATGAGTTGGAGTGTATGTATTGGTACTTCCAGCTTGTGAAACAACTCCAGTAAAGTCGTCGAACATAGTTCGACCATTTAAATCCAACTTAATACTGTTACCACTAGCATCTAAGACATAAAATGTGTCGCCACCCCTGGCGAGGCTATAATAACCATCGCTTTCTATAGGTTTTAGACTTGTAGCATTAGGATTAATAATATGATAAGCAGTATTACTCGCTGAGAGCCAATAATTGCCGTTTTTTTCAACGGCTGCGATTTCTTCACTGCTCATGTTTTATTCCGGTTATTTATATTTTTTCAGCTGTTCTTGAATAACTGTTTTAAATTCTGTGCAATTCAGAACAGCCAGAAGTTTTCTCAACAATTTATTTTACTATGACCAAGCGCCTTCATCTAAAGGTATTTGGTTAAAAGATGATCAATAATGGATATGAAGAAATACTAATTAGCATAGGTCACACTTTTATTACGTTATGTGGTGATCCCTAAATCTGTGATAATCTCAGCGAAGTTCCCACGCCAATTGGGGCGGGAGATGCCAAAGACCTGTTCTGTGGTCTGGCAATCTAGCTGCGAATTCAGTGGTCGGGCGGCAGTAGTGGGATAATCCCGCGTGGCGATTGGGGAAACGTGCGTTGACCGACCCGCTTGTGCAAAAATCTCACGGGCGAACGTACACCAGCTAACGTCTGGCGCACCGCTGAAATGATAGGTTCCGGTCTTGGTGGGGTTGCAGCACAGCTGCTGCGCAATCGACAGGCAAGCCGCGGCAATTTCGCGGGCGGGGGTAGGCCCACCTATCTGGTCGTCAACAACGCTGAGCTCGTCGCGGCTTTCTGACAGGCGCAGCATGGTTTTGGCAAAATTGTCGCCATGCGCAGAAAACACCCAAGATGTGCGCAGTATAGCGTGCGTGCAACCTGAGGCTCGGATGCCTACTTCGCCCGCCAGTTTGGACCGGCCATAAGCGTTTTGCGGTTCAGTCATATCATCAGGTAGCCAAGCGCGTGTGCAGTTACCTGCAAAGACATAATCGGTTGAGATATGCACAAAGGGAATGTTAAGTGACGCACAGGCCCCCGCCATGGCGGTGGGTGCCGCACCATTGATGGTGGTGGCCAGCGCCTCTTCTTTCTCGGCGCGGTCCACGGCCGTGTAGGCGGCAGCGTTGATCACTGCGCGGGGCCGGTAGGCGTGAATAGCGGCAGCGCAGGCTGCTGGATCAGATAGATCCACGTCAACGCGTCCCAGCGTTACAACATCGCCCAATGCCTGAATCTTTGTCGCCACTTGGCCGGTGCGGCCAAAAACCAGAATGTCTGTCACTGTCCGACTTTCTTGTCCGTCCCCAGCCGCTTTCCCACGCCATTGCGTGCCAGCAGCGGGGACCACCAGTCCTCATTTTCCAGATACCATCGCACGGTAAGCTCCAGCCCCTCTTCTATAGTAACCGAAGGCCGCCAGCCCAATTCCTCGCGGATGCGACTGGGATTGATCGCGTAGCGCGCGTCATGGCCGGGCCGGTCGGTGACAAAGGTGATGAGATCGGCATAATTGCCCGCTTCACGTGGCCGCAACCGGTCGAGAATAGCGCAGAGGTTTTGCACCAGTTGCAGGTTGGTGCGCTCGTTTTCGCCGCCGATATTATAGCTGCGTCCCAGCGCGCCCCTGGTGGCGACAAGTAGCAGCGCATCCGCGTGATCTTCGACATAAAGCCAATCGCGGATATTGCTACCATCGCCATAAATCGGCAGAGCGATCCCCGCGAGCGCGTTTAAAATAACCACTGGTATTAACTTTTCAGGGAAGTGATAGGGTCCATAATTGTTGGAACAATTGCTGAGTACGACAGGCAGGCCATATGTCGCGTGCCACGCCCGCACCAGATGGTCAGAGGCGGCCTTTGATGCTGAATAGGGGCTGCGTGGATCATAGGGCGTGTCCTCCGTGAACAGTACTGCAGGATCGCTGGGCAGCGAGCCGAAGACTTCGTCTGTCGATATATGGTGAAAGCGGAAGTTTTCTGGCTTGCCAAACTCGACCCAGTATTTGCGCGCAGCCTCCAGCATGTTGAAGGTCCCAGTGATATTGGTCTCGATGAAATATCCCGGACTGTCGATCGACCGGTCGACATGCGACTCCGCAGCCAAGTGCATAACGATGTCGGGTTGATGGACGGAAAAAACTTTGTCCAGTGCAGCCTGGTCGCGAATATCAGCCTGCTCGAACGCATACAGCGAGCTGTCTGCCACAGATGCCAAATTCGTGAGGCAAGCGGCATATGTCAGCGCATCAAGGTTGACGACCGCATGGCCGTGGGACATGGCCAAACGGATCACGGCTGAGCCGATAAAACCCGCACCACCAGTTACAAGAATTTTCATATGCCGCTACCCTTCAAAAATAAACGGGCTGTCTAGATCAACCAGAGAAGGTGCAACAACGTCCTTGCTGCTAAGGATCGGATCACCCTGCAAAGGCCAGATTATGCCAATGGTTGGGTCATCCCAGCGAAGCGCGCCTTCGGTCTCTGGTGCGTAATAATCTGAGCATTTGTAAACAATTTCGCTGTCGGGCTGGAGCGTTACGAACCCGTGCGCAAAGCCTGCTGGAATGAACATCTGTACGCCATTTGCGGCGCTGAGCTTGCAGCCTGTCCATTGCCCGTAAGTTGGACTTCCCCTTCGTATATCAACAGCCACATCAAAAATCGCTCCCCGCCCGCAGCGCACCAACTTGGCTTGAGCGTGAGGTGATACCTGAAAATGCAGCCCCCGCAACGTACCCACGGATGCCGAAAGTGAGTGATTGTCCTGCACGAAGTTGGCATGGATCCCAAGCCCAACATATAGTCGTTGATTATAGGCTTCAGCAAAAAAACCACGATGATCGCCAAAACGATCAGGCTCGATAAGCAATACCCCTACCAAGTCAGTCTTCTTGACGTTCATCATTCAATACTCTTTTGCTGTTGCAACGGATGGATATTAGAACTGAAAGGGGCCGCCACCTGGAAAGCCAAAAATCCAGCTTTGATAGGGAATGTAGCATTGCTTAAAATGCCACGAAAGCTGCGACCAAACTGCGAAGACCAGCGCCAGTCCGAGATACGGCAAAGTGGCGTGGAGCCTAGCATTAGTCTGGATCGGTAAAATTGGAATTCGCGCAAAGATCATCGCTTGGATGGGGATCAGATAGTAACCTAACCTGTCGCCGATCACTGTGGAAACCGGAATGAGAAGAAATGCCAGCGCCATCCCAATCGCGCCAATGCTCGTAAGGCTGTAATCTTTTGGACATGTCTGTAGCCATTTTTTGCGCAGAAACAAAAAGAAATGCATGGCTGACAAGCCGAGTACTCCAACACGAAATATTGCGCCCGCGGCGTCAGTACCGGTTCCGATGTATCGGCTTGTTGCAACTTCTGCCGCTTCTCCTGATGCAAGGGCAAACGCGCCTGGGATTGCAAGGAATGCGGCAAGCAGCAAGCGGTTCCGTGTGTACCTCCCTGTTGCCACAGGCAGAAGCAACATGAAAATCAGTACGCTAATATGGAAGCCTGCAGCCAACACTACCCAAAACGCAAACCACAAAGGACGCCGATCGATGAATGCCACGAAGGCAATACACAAAAGCCCGATTGCCGCACCTTGGCGGATACCAGACATTGGCATGTTGATAATCAGAATGGGAAACAGCAGCACCAAGAACCCCAATGGATCAGGCTGCCGCTGAGCGAGAACATGGACACCCAGAAAGAAAACTGTACTGGAGGCGATGTTGGCAACGGGGTAGGATAAACCCATGCTCTTGATCCAGCCAAGTATTGCCCACCAGATCGGTTCGCGAATTTTGGTAACAGATGACCAATCGAAGTCAGCGGCACCCAGATACTGATAATAATATCCACTCCAATCACATCCGACTTGGTAGCGAAATGCTGAGAACACAAAGAGCAAAGCCAGCACAATAAAATAAAGCTGATTACGCGCGGTCCCTTGCCCTGCAAGCGCGAAGCGCAGGAGAAATAGAAAACTGGTCAGCCCAAGGTAAAGCATCAGACTTTCTGGCCCTCATCTGCGACCTGGCGCAACATCTGAGCCACGCGCGGCCCCCAGACTTGCAAAGAATAACTGTCTTCCACTTTTTTGCGCCCGGCAGCTCCCATGCGACGGCGGAGATCGGCATCCGATAGAAGGGTCTCGACGGCCGAGCGCCACTCTTCATTAGTTTCGGCGAGAAAGCCGTTCACGCCATGTTCAACGATCTCACAGTTGACGCCTACTGGCGATGCCACAACTGGCAACCCGCACGCCATGTATTGGATCAACTTGTAACCGCATTTGCCGCGCGTCCAAGGCGTTTCAGGCAGTGGCATGACGCCAATATCCATATTTTGGATCAGCGAAACTTCGGTGTCTTCCGTCCAAGGTAGGATTTCTAGTGACCCAACGGTTTCAGGCTGCATGGCTGCGCCGACCGCGCGGAATAGCGCCTGATTTTGCTTAAGCAAGGGTTCCAAAACGGTGTGAATGGGATGAGCTAATTCTTTCCACGTGTGCGGGGTTCCTATCCAGCCGATGCGAGTTGTATCACTGCTTTTTTTGGCTGGGTGAACGTCATAGGCTTCTAGGTCTACAACGGTGGGTATTGTCTCAACGCGTTTTGCACCGGAACGCCACGCATGGTCGGCAAGATATTGATTTCCTACCATCACGAGATTTGAGGCTGCCATTACCCCTTCAATTTTACGGCCGAGCGCCACCCGGACCGCTACTCGCTGGTGTTGGTCATAACGATGAAAGATGGCGTCGTCATAATCGCTGACGATTGGAACCCCACGTGGTAGCAGTGCGCGTTCGATGAGCCAAGGGATCCAGGGCAAAGCCTCTTTCTCGAGCCAGATCAAATCTGGCGCCGGGTGGCGCCGCATGTGCCTAACGCGTCGAAGCATATATCCCATCGTTGAACCGGGCGCTCCCTTTCTCGAATAAAGTGCTTCTAGGTACGCATCATCGAAAAAGGGGGCGACCTGAACGTGCAGACCTTCTCGTGTCAGTGCATGCAGATACTGCATGGAGCGCAACCGGCTGGACGCACCCAAACGAGTGTACCGTGATAAAAGTAGGATATTCATGCGTACTCCACGGCAGCGCTAACATCAAACATCAAAACCAGCCATGAAATCCGCCCATGGCTGAGCCCCATACCGCCCTCGGCCGTGGGTACGTGATCGTTGGTGGCCGATGGACAGGTGGGTGGAAATTTTTTTGGTAACTTGACCAACGAAATCACCTTTCAGTGAGGAGCGTATAAGGTTAGTTAGATGGAACACCCTGCTTCTTTCTTTTTTAAAAATGAGCCAAAAGCCCTCACTACACCTTTCAGTAACTGCTGTTAATGAGCTCAAGTTTTCAGATATGGTATCGCACTATAAAGATAAAATGTGAGAGAGGTTCATGCCGTATTCTGTTCTAACGCGGCCAAATAGCTATCAACCGACGCCTGAAGAGAAAAATGAGCCAAGCCTATTGCATGTGATCGCTTACTAATTGCTATCTGTTGAGAAATTACATTGTCTCGTACCCAGGGCCAAACTTCGGAAAGGTCTTCGTTTAACGGAAGCATAACGCCTGCCTCAATCAAGGGCTCAACCGGGCCAACGCCTGCTGTTCCTATTATCGGCAGACCCGCCAACAGGTATTCTCCAAGCTTGATTGGTAAAACGAATTGCATCGAAAAGGCTCGCTGAAACAGCGCTAGCGCAAGATCGCATTGTATTAAGGCGGCTGGCATTTCCTCTGGAGGCAATCGCGAAACTTGGATCCAGTGTCGTTCGGTGACCCCAGATCGATCAAGGGCGACGTCAAGGTTGGTTTTGTCACTAGTGAAGATACAAAACACCAAGTTGGGTATATGTGCACGCAAGCCTTTGGCCACTTCTATCATTTGGTCGATGTAGTACTTTCCACCAAGCGAGCCCGCATAACAAAGTCGGAACTCGTTATCGGTCCGCTGTGGCCAGTCACGAAGGTAGGGTGTTGGGTCACGACCGTTACCGACAACATAAAACTTTGCTCTGTCAGCACCTGAACGATCAACCAGTAATTCGATGGCGCTAGGCGTTCGGACCAGGACCTGATCGGCGACTTTAGCGGTGCGGGCCTCGACCGCCCGCAAGATCCGGTAAGTGGCGCTTTTCGGAGAAAGCCCTCCGAAATCCACACGTTCATCTGCGGCAAAACCATCCGCATCAAAGACCAATTTCAATCCCCTGCGAGAGCCCATCGCCAGCACTGCTAATGCGGGCATCAGGCTTCTTGGCATTAACGTATCAATATTCCAATTTCTTATTGCATTCCAGATGTGACTGCGTCCCAAAATGGCAGAAGAAAGAGGCCCTGCACTCCCTACTTTTCGCCAAATAAGTGCGGATTGGTAGGGTATACCAGCAGCCTCACAGATTGCTTTAGTACGCAAAACAGCCTCTGTGTTGGCCCAAGTGAACTGCAAGACATGAAAATGATGCCCATGTTCAGCAAGGCCCTTGAAGATGGAGCAAAACAGCCCTTCAAGATAGCTACTTTGTGGACCGTCCCAAGTGATGAATAGGATACGGGTCATGAATGTTTTCCTGATACAAGGCCGTGAAAGTTTGCTTTTGCGCCGTGTCAATGCGATATTGATGGGCGTTGCGTACGCATCTCCCTTATCAACGCCCAAACCGCAGTAAATGGCGGGATCTTTGACTGTATATTTAATAAATGCACAGTAAATTCAGCTGCAATCAGTTCATCTGCGACACCACCACTTGCGATCGCGCAAAACTGATGTTCAAAGTGTGAAATGTGAGAGTTGAGTGCCAATATTTTTTATGCGTGTTTTAACGCCACCAAAACCTAGTGTGGGAGTTATGTTTATAACAGTATCAATTTTTGGTTGGCGCATCATTCACCCTCATATGAAAGTAGCTGTCGCAGCACTATCGCCCGCTCTGCATTACGTAGGCTTCAAGATATTTGCGAGCAACTTTCTTATGGTCATGATGCTGTTCCGCAAATAAACGTGATTTTTCACCCAGTTCACGTATTGAGCTTCTGTTTAGAAGAAGCTCCTCTAGTTGTCTTTCAAGATATTTAGGATCTGGAGTAATATTGATAACTGGACAATCTTGGTAGTGATTGTAAACTTTTGTTATATTTTCATTCCCAGAAAGAACGACTTTACCTTTTGCTAAACCTAAAGCCGCACTCATCCCGTAGCTCATACCATTTGTCTGATCGACAATTATGTCCACGCTATTTGTTAGTTCGTCATACTCTTGATGTGGTAGCCCACCTGCTATGATAAATTCAGCCACATCATGAAATTTTGAGGAAAGACGGTCAAAGACGTCCTTTATCATTTTGGATCCCTTAAAATCATTTCTTGGGTTTAGCCTGTTAAGTGGATGAAAAATTCGTATCCTTCGATTTTGGGCCAGTTTCGACTGCGTGTGATTTAAAACGTCGATGGGAAATGGTATTACTTTATGTGGATTCCGGCCATCTCTTTTCATGCAGAATTCATATTCATAACAGACTGGTATTATGGCACGCGTTTGCTTGAGTAAATAATCTAAATCTGAATATTGGCGTTCGTTTTCATACCAATCATGTGGAGGGTAGTATGGTAAGTCTCGAACATGCTTTCGATAGACTGCGTCTGATCCTGCTGCAATGTAAAATAGATCAGCGCCTGATTGCTGCATTTGGTCGACGAGAATACGGTTTAACGGTCGAAAAAAAGGGGTAGGTGAAATACATTGAATTACGTCAAAATTACTTAGGTGTCGTACCAGCCGTAGTTGGCAAATTGTCTTACTGATAGATCCACGAGCGAAGCCATTTAAATTTCCGAGCGCAATATCAGTTCCATACTGTTTCCATCCATCTCCAAATGTAGCGATTTTTGCTTCAACGCCAATCGCTGTGAGACCTTTTTTGAGTTCAGTGTGTACTCCACTCATTTCGTGTAGCAGAAGAACTTTCATTTAGTGCTTTCGTTATCTGGTTTCGTTTTTGTGTACTATTGGCCAGCCAATGACTTCGTAGATGCGGGTGAGGCGCGCGGTGAGGCGTCCCCCGGGGCCCGTTTTAATTAGTATGACCCGAAGGCTGAATAGACCCGTCGCCGCAGCAAGAAGCGGTGATGCCACGGCCGCCGCAAAGGGGGCAATCAGTGCCAGTACCAGCAGCGCAACACCAAGGCTCGTATGCAGACCCAGCAGGCCGAGAGAGAGTGTCTGCCAGCGGAAACCGTGAATGTTGCGCGCCAGCACATAGACGATGGTCAGATAGACAAGGTAACCCAGCACGAAGGCATAGGCCGTCACCTCCAAACCGACGTGAGGCAGAAAGATGAGGACCATGCTGAGAAAGACGATGTTAAAGCTCAGCTCCATGAGAAAAAACGTCTTGCCACGCGCTGCGGCGATGATGGAAAATGCCAGGGCCCAACTTGCGAGCTTGAAGACATTACCAACCATTTGCCACTGCAGAAGCGAAACCGCTGGCTCAAATGCACTGGAATAAAGAAGGGTGATCACCCAAGGTGCCAGACCTATAAGAAGCAACAAGACCGGACCGCCGATGGCGAGGCCCAGCTGGGCCTGGTCATTCATGAGCCGGACCGCTGCAACCTTGTCGTGGATGACCTCGGTCAGGCGAGGGTAGTAGTCTGCCCCCATCGCACCAAGCAGAAAGCCCACATAAGTCATGGTAATGCCCCAGGCTGCTGCGAAATACCCTGCGGCATCGAGCCCCAGCTCCTTAGAGATGAGGCCGCGCACAAGCAACAGCGTCGCCGCCGTCGCCAGCCCGCCGAGCATGAAGGCAGCACCGAGCTTGGCCATGGGTTTCCAGACTTCCCACAACTCGACAAGCGACAGGCGTGCAGCGATGGGTTTGGGCAGGTGACGTGTGTAGTGCAGGGCAATTAAAACTACAGCCAGTGGCTGCACGAGGATAAACCAAATGAGGCCGCGCTCACCTTGAAGCCAGACAGCTGCAAGGCCCACGAGGGTCCCGACGAAGGCGCCAATCACCGTCACACGCCCCAGATCACCAATCTTCCGCAGTCCTTGCAAGAGAGTCGTTTGTGCGGAAGCGAGCAGGCCAATGAGGATAGCAATCCCAATCAATCCGACCTCTGTCGCCCGTAGAACGTCACCAAAAAGCCAGATCGCGATGCGCTCGTGCAGGAGCCAGACGGCGATCATCGCCAATGTCCCTTGTATAAGGTGCGCAGCAAAGAGGACGCGACGCACGCGACTGAGCGTTGCCTCGTCACCACGCGAGGACGCGATTTCTCGAACGCCGCTGGATTCCATGCCGAGGCCTGTGGTTTGTGTGACCATCCCCCGCAGGCTAGTGTAAATGCTGAGTAGGCCAACGCCGCTGGGCCCAAGCAAAACGGCCAGCACTTTCATCCTGACAATGGAAATCAGGATGTTGACCACCTGTGCCGACCCAATGACCAACATCGATTTGATCAGGCTGCGGGAGCTCGACAGATCAGACATGCTGATCAAGCATTCTTGAGCGCATTAACAATATCTTGCACGCGGTCTAAACCCAGCTGCGGACCGATAGGCAGGCTGAGTACTTCGCTGGCCAAGTCGAGGGCCAGAGGTAGTGCCTCTGGTATGATTTCCATGTCAGCATAAGCCTTCTGCATATGCGGTGGGATTGGATAATGGATCAGCGTGCTGATGCCAGCTTCTGACAGACGACCCTGCAGCCTATCACGATCAGGCGTGCGCACCACGTAGAGGTGCCAAGCCGGCTCTGCCCAATCAGGTACATGGGGCAAAATGAGGCCACTTTCCGCCAAACCCAATGTATAGTCCGAGGCCAAAGCACGGCGACGTTCAGTCCACTCATCTAGAACCCTCAACTTAACCCGTAAGACCGCAGCTTGGATGGGATCGAGGCGTGAGTTCACGCCAGGCTCTTTGTTTACGTACTTCTGGCGGGAACCATAATTGCGCAAAAGGGCAACACGCTCTGCCAATGCGGAGTCATTCGTTGTTATGGCACCTGCATCGCCGAGCGCCCCGAGGTTTTTGCCCGGATAGAAGCTCCAGCAAACAATATCGCCATGCGCTCCGATGCGCTTTCCCTTATATTGCGCGCCGTGGGCCTGCGCAGCATCCTCGATCACCCGTAGCCCGTGACGTTGTGCGATGTCGAGGATCGGATCCATGTCGGCGGGTTGGCCATAAAGATGCACTGGCAACAACACCTTGGTCTGTGGCGTAATCGCTGCGGCGATACGCTTAGTGTTAATGTTGTGGGTTGTTGGATTAGGTTCGATTGGCACTGGCTTAGCGCCAACTGCGGAAACCGCTAGCCAAGTTGCGATATATGTGTTGGAGGGCACGATCACCTCATCGCCCGGCCCTACATTCAGCGCGCGCAAAGCCAAAACTAGAGCATCAAGACCGTTAGCGAGCCCCACCGCGTGTTTCGCGTGGCAATACGCCGCCCACTCAGTTTCGAACGCCTCGACTTCTGGGCCAAGGATGTACCAGCCACTTTCGAGGACGCGCGAAAGTGCTGTGTCAATTTCTGGCTTGAGTTCACGGTATGCAGCCCCGAGATCAAGAAAGGGAATTTTCATTTCTTGCGCCTTCCCAGTTCGGCAAGGAATTCGTCATAAGTGCGCAAATAATCTTCAGCCTCGTAGGGACGCGAAGCTAAAACAAGCAGCACTGCATCAGGGCTGTAAAGATACTGTGTGCCCCAGATCATCGCTGGCATGAATATCCCCATGTCTGGGCGATCCAATATGACTTCACAGCGCTGTTGCCCGTCATCCAGAAGTACTCGACACGACCCATGCAGGCATATCATAAATTGTTGACATTGCTTATGGGCATGCTCCCCGCGCAGTTCTACTGTAGGCACGTCGAACACGGCGAAGTAGCGTTCAGGCACGAATGGCACCTCCGTCGGCACTTCGCCCACGGTCAATGTACCGCGAGCGTCGGCGATGCGCCGCATTAGATACAACTCGCAGTCGCTAACATCCAGCGGGACACGCGTCGGTCGGTCCAAGTGCTTGTGGCAGTGAATGTCGATTAGTTTTGGATCGGGTCGCATGTCCGAATTGGCTCCACTACGGTATCCTACAATCTGCGCAGGATTGCCTTCGACAATGGCATTGGCGGGCACGGACCGCAGGACGACGGCACCAGCGCGGACCCAGGCACCCTGGCCAATTGTCACGCCCTCACCAATGATGCATGCCGCATCTAGTCGTACATGATCGCGCACAAAGATTCCGTCACCGGCCAAAACGACTCGTGGATCGATGGTGGCGGTTTTGGCAATGTTAGCATTCACTGGCAGGAGACTTCCACGAGTTTGATCAGGCATCACGGTTCTCACGAAAACTGCCAGACAGTGCGAATACAACTTGTTCCAGATCTCTATGGGCATGACCACCGCGTTCGGCGTCGACGGGGACATTATAGAGATAGTAGACCCGCGCGATATAGAAGGGGATATGATTGCCACCTTCGACAAAAGTCAGATCGCCGCGTGAGTCCTGGATCTGTGGCAGGTCAATGATCTGAACGTTGCCTTTAGCTGTAAATTCTTCATTCATCGATCAATTATCGCTCAGTTTCTTGAGGTAATGCGTTTGGTCCGCTGCGAACTGACTTTGTTCGTAGTTGAAATAGACGTTAAGTTCATCCGAAGCGATTTCACGGGCGCCGAGCCTCCGATGAAACGCCAGGGTATGAGAGTTATCATTGCGCACTTCGAAAACGGCGTGATCACATCCCAACCCATCAAAACCAACCTCATAAATCAAAATGGCGCTTTCCAGCGCCGCCTTACGCGGTTTGTTTTCGTCCAAGATCCAGCTGCCCCACGTAAAGCTCTCCGCCTCGATATCGTAAAGTCGGACAAGTCCGCAGCGCGTGCCATCTTTCCGCTCGATCACGTAGTAGAATTCCTGCCCCTGGGCCTCCCGGGACCTGTAGCCCTCAATCCAGGTCCGCTGATCATCAACCGTCCCGGTTACTGTCGACAGGTGGGTGTTGTATGCTGGATTGTTCCGCAGGCTGTGAACATAGGCCGCGTCCTCAGGCTGTATCAGACGTAGTGTCAGGCTAGGCCCTTCAACCCGGGCAATTGACGACAAGTCCCTCACAGCCGCAAATCGCTTTCTTCGCGCCCAAAAACACTCTTCAAGTCACAGAACACGTGACCAGGGCTACCATAGCCGCGCAGTGCGGCTGCGCCTGCCTCTCGATAACTGTCATGCGCCACGGCTAGGATCACGCCGTCATATGCCGCGGGTTCTGGGGTCGTGACCAATGCCAGCCCGTACTCCTGCTGCACATCTGCTGCATCGACCCATGGGTCATGCACGTCCACGTGCACACCATACTCGCGCAGTTCCGCAATCACATCGATCACGCGGGTGTTGCGCAGATCGGGGCAGTTTTCCTTGAACGTCAGCCCGAGGATCAACACCCTCGCGCCATCCACCTGAAGACGGCGTTTCAGCATGGCCTTGACCAACTGACTGGCCACATACGCGCCCATCCCGTCATTGATACGCCGCCCGGCCAAGATGATCTGCGGGTGATAGCCTATCGCCTCGGCCTTGTGGGTCAGGTAATACGGGTCCACCCCGATGCAGTGCCCGCCGACCAGCCCAGGCTGGAACGGCAGGAAATTCCATTTTGTGCCTGCCGCTTTCAGAACCGCATTGGTGTCGATCCCCATCCTGTTGAAGATCATCGCTAGTTCATTCACGAGCGCAATGTTTAGGTCGCGTTGAGTGTTTTCGATCACCTTGGCGGCCTCTGCAATGCCAATACTCTCGGCTTTGTAGGTGCCGGCGGTGATGATGCTGCCATAGAGTTGATCGACTTCTTCTGCGATCTCGGGTGTGGAGCCAGACGTCACCTTGCAAATGTCGGGCAGGCGGTGCGCCTTGTCGCCGGGGTTGATCCGCTCGGGTGAGTACCCTGCAAAGAAGTCGACGTTGAAGGTAAGGCCGGACGCACGCTCCAGAACTGGCACGCAGTCTTCTTCGGTCGCGCCTGGGTAGACCGTACTTTCATAAATGACGATGTCGCCATGCTTCAATACGCACCCCAGCATTTCTGAGGCTTTGAGCAAGGGGGTCAGGTCGGGGCGCTTGTGTGCATTTATCGGGGTCGGCACGGTCACGATGTAGATTGAGGCAGCAGCCAGATCAGCGGGGTCGCTGGTGAATGCAAGCTGATCGGCTGTAGCCAATTCGTCATTGGCGACCTCCAGCGTCGCGTCATGCCCCAAACGCAGTGCATCAATCCGGCTTGCATTGATATCAAAACCAATTACCGACCGGTTCTTACCGAACTCTACCGCAAGCGGCAGGCCTACGTAGCCGAGGCCGATCACGGCGATGTTTTTACCCATCTAATTCCACCGATGTTATGCGGGATCGAGCGTGAATTGCTACGGTTAGGTTTAAGACTGGTGGAAGCCATTGAAATGGAATCCCTTTAACAGAAATTAATTCAAACCTATGATCAATTTGATCTACCAATCGGCTGTAATCAAATCCTTTGTGCTCGCGTCGAGCAACGCGTTCCATCCGTCCAATGGAAGCATAAAAGAGTTCAGCCAGGGAATAAGGATCGCTCCTACTTCCTATAATACGCTTAACCAATTTCTTCACTAAGAGTACTGGGCCTTTTTCGTTTGGAACGGTAATTATTAAATCGCCATTTAAAACCCGTGACACTTCGTCCAAGTAAGCATCTAATTGATCTGGATCGATATGTTCAAAAGTTTCGAGAGAGGCAAACGCGGAAAAGCTATCACTTTCAAAAGTCAACAGATTTTCCGGGCTAAGTGACTCAATGAAAACCTTTGATGAATCATCGATATAGTTTTTTTTTGCGAGATCGAGACCACCCTCCACATTGGCATCTATACCGACATAATGATCTGGCTGCGGTATGTGCTGCAGAAGCCGACCGTCAAAACATCCCAGCTCTAAGAATTGCTCAACATTTATTTTCCTTCTTTTAATCAGATCGGCAACAAAATCGAATCTGGCCATATGGTAAAAGCGACGAATTCTTCCCGTGTTGAAAAGTCTAGAGTTATAATCGGCAATGTTTCTTTTCTGGGTCATTTTTTCACTCCGTGATAGTCGAGATACCAATCCACAAATTTCGCAATGCCGTGGCGGAAATCTGTCTGTGGCTGATACCCCGTCAAGGTTTTCAAGAGATCCGCATTCGCCCATGTTGCAGGCACGTCGCCTGTCTGCATGCCCATGTAATTCCGCTCAGCCTTCTGCCTGAGACAGTCCTCGATTGCGTCGATAAAATCCAACAGTCGCACCTTGTCGGAATTGCCGATATTCACGACCCGGTAAGGGGCGACGGGTGACAGGCTGTCTCCCTCGGGCACCACGCCATCCTTCGGGCGTACGGGCGCCACATCAATCAAGAGACCTATCGCGCGCACCAGATCGTCGACATAGGTAAAGTCGCGATGCATGTCGCCGTTGTTGTATATGTCGATTGGGCGCCCATTGAGGATCGCATCCACAAATTTGTAGAGCGCTAGATCTGGACGTCCCCAAGGACCGTAAACGGTAAAAAACCGAAACATTGTGGTCGGCAGATCGTAAAGATGGGCATAGGCATGGCCCATGCTCTCGTTTGCCTTCTTGGTTGCAGCGTAGATTGTCAGCTGCGTGTCTGCCTTTTCGGTCTCGATGAATGGCATTTCGGTGTTCGCGCCATAAACCGATGAGGTCGAGGCCATCAGCAGGTGCTGCACATTCAGGCGGCGCGCTGCTTCCATAACGTTTAAAGTGCCGATGACATTGGCGTCGAGATAAGCGCGTGGGTTTTCGAGGCTGTAGCGCACACCGGCCTGTGCCGCGAGGTGGATGATTACATCAGGCTCAAATTCATCGGCGACACGTTCGAACAGCGCCCTATCTTCCAGCATCCCTTCGGTTGCGGCGAAGTTAGGGTTCTGCAGCAGCATCTGATGCCGCCGCTTCTTGAGGGCGACATCATAGTAATCGGTTATCCCGTCAAAGCCGTAGACGACGATCCCTTCTGCCAGTAGCAGCTTGGTAAGATGGAATCCGATGAACCCGGCCGTCCCAGTGATCAAGACACGCATTTTTGAGGCGCCTTTAGCCATTTATAGAAATCTCATTTTCGATTTTTGGGTTGTCACTTTTCATTTCAGCAATCCTTCAAGACGGTCTCAAGTTCGGCCATCTCCGTGTCCGACAGGTCCTCACAAACCTCGTCGATTTCAGCCTTTAGACGCTCGTAGTCAGCCATCTTCCGCATTAGAAACCGCGTGGTCAGATCGGCCTTTGCGGCCTTGCCCCTGCGCGTGAGCACGTAGGCATAGCGCCGCTTGTCTTTGGCTGCGGTGACATTTTCCATCTTGAGAAGTCCCTTATCTAAGAGTGCGTTGAGCACATAATGAATACCGCCGGTACTGACGCAAACGGCCTTGGCCAATTCGCGCTGACTCATTTCGGGGTTGTCCTGCAAAAGACGCAGAATCCTGAACTGCACATCTTCACGCAGCTTGTCGCGTTGTGTGGTCATAATTGAAGGGCTCTGTGTCAGGCTGCCGCACGAGGACTGCCTGTGGGGCGCCTCGTGTGATCCGTTTTTCAAGTGTGCCTAAAAAATTGAACTGAATTTTATGCAATGAAGGTCTGTATAGATTTGTACCATCACCAACCGCCTTCATCTGAAAGCAGTTGGATAGAAGTTGATAAAAAAGGATGTGCCCAAATACTATTTAGCATAGGTTACACTGCTAAATGAGTAGACTGTTTCGATTGGGTAAAATTGAAATGTAGTAATTATCTCTTAATATCAGAGCACTAAAAAATTCGATAGATATGTCGGTTCCCAAGACTTCAAATATCTTCAGGAACTTTAACTTGCGTCTACTCAGATTTGAGCGGTATCAGGTCGCAACAACAGACGGGGGACGCGATGACCTATCACGACCGCGGTGAGAGCTGGTTCCTGGCGCAGCTCAAACCAAACTGCGCGCATATTGCTGACCGCAACCTAAGGCGGCAGGGGTTTCGGACTTTCCTGCCGATGGAGGAGGGCTCGCAAAATCGCAAGGGCCGGTTTATCCCGACCCTTCGGCCGATGTTTCCTGGATATGTGTTCGTGTTCTTTGACATCGCGGGTGGGCTCTGGCGAAAGATCTATTCCACATACGGCATTACGCGGCTGGTTAGCTTCGGTAATGAGCCTGCAATGGTGCCATTGGATATCGTAAGCCAGCTTATGCTGCGTTGTGATAGCGCTGGAAAGCTGCTGCCGCCAAAGCTGTTGAAACCCGGTGATCAGGTGCGCATTGCCAGCGGCCCATTCGCGGATTTTGTCGCAACAATCGACGACATTGCCCCGGACCGGCGCGTTTGGGTGCTGATGGAGATCATGGGTGGGCAGACGCGCGTGGCGGTCGGGGCTGATCAGCTGCGGACTGTTTGAGGCTCTAAGCCCAGAAACGCTTTATGCCAACCTGTTTTCTGATGGCAATCATCAGATCTTTCAGATTCGATGAGAAATTTAATCCAATATTGGTTGCGAAGTGTCCTGATCTATAATTCGTGAAGCAGCGGACAATTCTGTCATGTGCAATTTCAATTGAAGCTGAAAGTGCTGGGTTGGTTGAAAGACTACTCCCATCAACCTGCAGTAAGTTCAGAATTGGGGGCTGTCTCATCGCCCGGTCGGCCTGTACGACAATTGTGTAACTTGCTCGCTGATCCCCGTATTCAGGACCTCCAAATTCCGCGTGAGATCCCAGCCGATGCCATCTGTAAACTTCGATGTGCGATAATCGACGGGCCAGGCTATTAGGCCTCCCCATCCGGCGACCTCGAAACTCCGTATAGCGCGCGGCATATGGAAAGCGCTTGTGACCAGCACCCAGGTCTCATCGGCACTTGGGTTGGCGAGTGCCAGGCTTAGGCGTGCGTTTTCAGCTGTGTTGCGGGATAGGCCCTCCAAAAGGAGCCGGTCCCGATCAATGCCTTGGTCCAGAAAAAAGCGCTCTGCTACGGAAGCTTCGGAAACAGCGGCACCGGCGAGGTCGCGCAGCGCTCCGCTACCGCCGGTGAACAGCAGCTGTGCATCTGAAAACCGCTGCGCGAGTGCAACACTAGCGGCAAAGCAATCGCCGCCTTCGTTAAACTGCATCTGGCCCCAATAGGTACTGGCGCGGACATTTTCACCGCCACCAAGCACAATTATGCCATCGACCTGTGACAGAGGTGGGTTTACGGGGTAGGTCAGCTCAATAGGCTGGAGAAGTACGTTGCCCAGCGGCAGGATTGCCAGCGTCACAAGCCCAAAAAGCGTAAGCCCACCGACCCAAAGCGCCAGCCGCCGCCGCTGCGTGATGAGCGCCAGAACCACATTGGCCAGCGCAATAACAATCCACATATCAGGACGCAGAAGCGTACTGATCAGCTTTGAGATGAGTAGGAAAACCGTATCCATTTACACTTACCTTCCCGGGCCTCACAATGCGTGAAATTGCATCACGGTAAGCGTCCACCACGATGCTCTGGTCATATTTTTGTTCCATTTTGGCCCGACCGGATTGCCCCATGGCCTGTTGTGCCTCAGGCGACAGCGACAGAAACCGCTCGATCGCGGCAGCGAGGCTCTCAGCACTGCGTACATCGCAGAGAAAGCCTGAGACATTATGGTCGACTACAGCTCGACATCCCGGAACGTTCGTGCTGATCACGGGGCGGGCCATTGCGGCCGCCTCAATAAGGGTCCTCGGTGCGCCCTCCCGGTATGATGGCAGAAGCACACACGAAGCTGCCGCAATCGCTGGGCGCACGTCCTTGGTTGTACCAAGATATTCCACCACGCCTTCTTTTACCCAAGCATCGACCGTTGCATGATCAATAGCGCTGCGATTTTCCGATCCAGCGGCTCCAAGAAGTTGGAACCGCGCTTTCGGATGGCGCGCCTTGATCTTCTTGGCTGCGTCGATAAATTCCAGAACACCTTTATCGCGCAAAAGCCGGGCGATCATCAAGAAGACAGGCGCGCGATCCACGGGAAGCATCGCTGCGGGCGCAAAGCGGACTAGATCAATGCCCGAGCCAGGCAGCAGTTGGGCCTGATCTAGGCGAACCAAAGAGCGCTTGAGAAACAAGTCACGGTCATCCTTGTTTTGGAGAAATACGGTCGTCAGTGTGCTGAAAGATCGTCGGTACAACTGCTCGGTTATGGTTTGCAGTAGCTTGCTAGACAAAAATGCAGTGCCCAGTCCAGTCACATTTGGTAGAAACGGCACGCCCACTGATCGCGCGGCCTGCGCGCCAAAAACATTATTCTTGATTGTATAGCTCAGTACAACGTCTGGCTCTTCCTCGCGAAATATCCGTTTGAATCTGCACTGAAGTTTCAAATCCTCGAGAGGGTTGAGACCCTTCACGCCCATCGTCAGAGGACGCACATGGCAACCGAGATGCTCAAGGTCGCGCACAGCATCATCCAACGGCGCGAGAACCGTGACCCGGTTGCCGTCAGCCAGCAACGCTTCAACCACGGGTCGCCGAAAATTCCATATGTTCCAGGTGGCGTTCGCCGTCATTATTATGTGCAAGGTATCGCCTTCCTGGAGCGCGTACAAATGTCCCAATCGGCATCATTGCAAACACCCCTAAACAGCTCGAAACTTATTGAAATTACAAACGGTTCATTCATTTGAATATTGCCCTGTCACTCCACGCACCTCTCAACAAAAGGTCAAAAAGTGGATCTATGGCTGTCGTAGATTTGGTAGGCTAGTCGGTCTAAAACCTCTACTGCGCAGAAGAATAGTCCCACGCACAAAAGTATAGAAGCTCCCCTGTTTTGCTTGGCGCATTGGCCCAGCTTAAATATTATGTGCAGCATGCCATCGAGTGTAAGGCATCGCTGTGACCTCTTGGTACGATGTCTGATCGTGGTGAAGGCGGTTTCTATTTTTATTCCAATGCCCTGAATAATGCCTCGTATTTTTTCCTTTCCACCGGAAGTTAAATCATTCGATGAATATGTTGAGGGTTGGGATAATTTTGTAAGTGTCACTACTATTAGGTTGGACGAGCTTAGAGATAATTATCTGTTAGTCATACAATCTTCGTTAATCTCAAGTTTAACCAACCGGATATTATGGCGTAAAAAATATCAGCGCCCTACATCAGGCTAAAGGTAAATTCACAGCCACAAAGAAACGGATGTTTCAAATTAGTACTGGCGGGATGAACCGTGCTTCAGAAAATGCTTGGCAAGACTTTCTTGTCACGAGTTTTGAGCCTTTGTCATGTGAAAAGAACATAAAATCCGCATCCTTTGAGGATGGAGCGGATACAGTAATAGTCTCTTCGCTTATGGTTCAGATGCCTAATGTGGGGTCTGCAATTTTAATTTTTTATACCCACTTCAAGCCCTGAAACCGAT
Organism: Planktomarina temperata RCA23; assembly: GCF_000738435.1. Lineage (NCBI taxonomy): Bacteria > Pseudomonadati > Pseudomonadota > Alphaproteobacteria > Rhodobacterales > Paracoccaceae > Planktomarina > Planktomarina temperata. The sequence goes on from NZ_CP003984.1 coordinate 773,982, forward strand.
TTTCCAGCAATTTTAACTAATTGAAATCGCCCCAGTTTGGCTCTGTACTTTTGTGCTCGAGACTATACTTCTGCACATCGCCGGTGTGAGACCGATTAGTCTATTGGAGTGATATCAAATCGATAATCTGCTCTTTTGACTGATTGGGACGACCTTGTTTAACCATGCCATACCGCCCTCGAATTTGCATGAATATGCCCTGACCTCACTTTCGTTTGGTCTTTGCGTAGGGATAGTCTTTGTGTGCTCGCGGCTTCCGTGGCTCAGCGGTCGGACTTGCGACCTGAGTGCGGTTCAATCAATGCATACACGCCCGACCCCGCGTGTTGGAGGCATAGCGGTTTTCGGCGCCCTTGGCCTGTTCTCCATTTTCGGATTGGGGCCAATTTCAGGGACATACTCTGCCTTCGTTCTTGTTACTTCTCTCCTTTTTTTTGTAGGGCTTGCCGAGGACTTCGGTTTCCACATGTCCCCCCGACGGCGCATGCTAGCCGCGATTAGTTCAAGTTTGTTGACGATTTGGCTTTTCGGCGTTTGGCTGCCTCGGACTGGAATCCCGGTATTGGATCCCTTGATGGAGTATTCGGCTGTTGGCATCCCTCTTACCATTTTGGTTACGGCGGGAATTTCAAACAGCTTTAATCTGATTGATGGGGTGAATGGCTTAGCTTCTCTTACGGCCATCGTCGCAGCTTTGGCGCTAAGCCAAATCGCAGAAATATCCGGCTACTCGACGATGGTTCACCTCCCTATGTTCGTGGCGGCGGGGGTATTCGGGTTTTTCCTCATAAATTATCCGTTTGGTCTAATATTCCTCGGTGATGCTGGTGCCTATACTATTGGATTTGTGCTGAGTTGGTTTGGTATCGCTCTGCTGGTTAATGCGCCAGATGTCTCACCTTGGGCAATTCTGTTAACCTTTTTCTGGCCAGCTGCCGATACGTCGCTTGCTGTCTATCGCCGTTTGCGCAGGAATGCGGATGTTTCGGCACCGGATCGGTTACATGTTCATCAAATAATAATGCGTGGCCTCGAAATATGTGTCTTAGGTCAAAACCGCCGCCAAATTGCAAACCCGCTGACAACGCTGGTTCTGGCGCCTTTCGTCATTACGCCGCCGATCGCGGGGGTCCTGCTCTGGAACCAAAACTGGAATGCATTTTTAGCGGTATTGGCCTTTGGCTTGCTGTTGTTTGTAGGTTACGCAGCTGCGCCCAGCCTAATTCGCCGTTTCCGTCGCTAATCCCTGTGGGCGACCCTGGTCTGCTGGAAGCAAAATTTGGGCAAGGTGTAAGGAAAACATCCTAATATTTCCTAGAAGTGTTCATTTCGAAAATTTTCCTTTTATGAAAATTCGTATTTATGTTGACTATTGATTTTTAATTAATTTGTTAATACCTCCTACAAATCCTTGACGGTTAAAAGGGGTGGCCCTGTGTTTAAAAGTTTACAACTCTCTAAAGCGTTTTGGATCGCAATAAGTATAGCTTATTCTTATTGTTTATTTGTATTGTATGTGTTTTTGATCTCACCGGGAGATGTATTTAACCTCGAGATTGCCACACAATATTATTTTGCTATTAAGCTCACTACTGTTCGTTTGGTGTTTATAGTTTTTGCATTAATTGCGTATCCAGTAATCCTAAGCAGGTTCTTAAAATACGCCAAGTACGTAACAGTGGCATTAACTGCATGGGCTTTCATCATGTACATTGAAGATTACTTCATTTTGTACAGTATGATTGAATATCCCGAAGGGAGTTCAATTGACGTAGTACACTTGCTTCGTCCAATTTTTATCATAAGTCTAATATGGATGTGCTTCGAACTCATATTTATCGCTCAGCCTAGGGAGTGACGGTATGTCACGAAAAAAAATAATTAATATTGAAATCGAGCTTTTATTGCGGGATGCCTCAAATGTTCTGTCCAAAGTAAAAGATCGTCCTGTCCAGTCTTTGACGTTCAAAGTATTACTTGGGGTTATCAATCTATACATACTAATGGGTTTCTTATTGTATCTCTTAGTAAAAGGAAGTCTTGTTGAAGGTATTAATACAGATTTCCTCGATCAAGGATATTTATCTATACTAAATACACGCGCTACTGTGGTGTTGGTGTTTCTGATGATTTTGAATATATCTGCCTATTATAATTATGGATTTAAGTATCTTAGTACAATTCTATTTATTTATATGCTTAATAGCGCAATTGACATTGCTATTCTTTTCTCAGGCTTCTCGCAAATAGCTGAAAGGCCATATTTTTCGGCATTTCAACTGTCTAGGCCTTTGTTCTTAATTTGTCTTATATGGATCGCCATTGTTCATAAAGATCAAATCAAGGATGCTTAATTCTATCAGCGTGTAAGCTATTTAATCAAAGTTTAGGCAGAGCCGCGTCATCAACTCATCGCTAACTATGGCATACTAAAGTACTCTGGGTACCTTGAAGAAGTGAAATTTTGCTGTTGTCAGAGACAACGCCAAAACTAATATCTATGCTGGAGGCAGTACTGCTCTGAATTCATCTTAGGGGAACGGTATTTATAAATTAAAAGCTGCTGAAAAACTCAAAATTACATAATTAACTTTGAGTCTTAAACTACATGAGACCTCAGTATAAGGTCTACTTTTCAGCTTGATATTACCACGTTCCCGACAGACTTCCATTAAAATCAGCTATTTGCGTATTTAAGGGTTAGATATGGATAATTTGGCGTGGTTCATTGCCCCATTTCTGGGTTTTGGCCGCACTTATCCAGCATAATTCGGGTCAGGCAGGCCGTAGAGGGTCAAGAACTTGGCCCCTTTGCGCCGGTTATGCGCGATAGCGGCGATACCGTAAGCGGTCATATTTTTGGCCAGTCCCATAAAACGGGTTCGCGCGAGGCCATAGCGGCTTTTGTAAGTGGCAAAGGGGCGTTCACCGCCAGCACGGATAACGGCGATTGCATCGTTGCGCCTGCTGTCTTGCTCTGAGAGCGGTTGGTTGCGCTTCTCGGGCATGTAATGCCCTGCCAGCCAGAGGGTAGCCCTTACGTTGCACCTGATCTGCAATGCCAAAACGTTCTAACTTATCGCGCGTCTCTTTTGAACTGTAGGCCGCATCCGCATAAAGGACAGTCTCATCACCCAACAAAAGCGTATCGCGCTCTTGGCTGTCGTGTACATTGCCAGCCATTACTGTCTGGCGTTGGATGAAGCCGTCCTCGTCAACACCCGTATGAACCGAGTAGCCATATGTGGATTTTAGAGTGCCGCGGCTATCTTTCTTTACATGCCAGCCTCCATCTGGGTCGCGTTTGGGCTTGCCGTCTTTGCCCTTTCCCGAGCCAGATTGCGCTGCTTCAATCGGGGTTGCATCGATGATGTTAATGCGACCTTCCGTCAAAATGATGTTCTTGGCTTCAAGTTAACGGTTGATCTCTCCCAATAACCGTTCCCACAGATCGTGTTCGACAAGATGGTTGCGGAACCGTCCCAGTGTAGAAGCTTCAGGAACATCGCCGCCTAACTCAAGGTGGCAGAATTTGCGAAACAATAAATCACGATACAAGCATTGAGATAGTTCAACATCAGATAGGCGATACCACACGCCCAACAACAACCCTCGAAACAGGGTCAAAAGCGGGTAGCTTGGACGGCCCGTCTTGGAGGCATAAATCGAGGATAATATCGGTTCTATTTTAGACAAGTCCAAAACCGCTTCCGTGTCGTCAAACGCATGGAGAGCGGGGTGTTCTAAATCACTGCTGGAGACAAAAAGTTCAGCTTGGGTGACAAAAGGTTTCTGCATGAAACAAGGATACCAAATATCCATGCTATTGGGAATCTTCCAGTTATGCTGAGGTCTCGACATATAACTTACTAAGAATTTTGCGGACATTAGGTCCATTTATTAGAGGGGTTGTTGGGGGGAACTACACTCCTGGATAGGTTAGTCTTCTCAAGGATAGCTTAGCTTTTTGATTTAGATTTTGTAGGAGTTAATCTTATTGGATGAAAGGGGAGGAATACATGTTTGAAAGCTTGCAGCTCCCCAAAGCGTTCTGGGTCTCTATAATTATAGGTTATGCCTTTTGTTTATTGTCATTTTTTGTATTGGTAACTGCAACCTTAGACCCTCTTGCTCCCAATCATGTATTAAATAATCATGCTACAACAAAGCTCACTAGTATTCGTTTGGCGATTTTAACGTTTGGTTTGGTTAGCATCTTGTTCACGCTGAAATATTCCTTAACGTACGCTAAGTACGTAACGGTGGCATTAACTGCATGGGCTATAGCCATGTACTTTGATGACCACTTCGTTTTGTACAATATGGTTGAATATCCCGAAGGGGGAGTAATTTCCTTAGTACAGTCCCTGCGTCCAATTCTTATCATAAGTTTAATTTGGATGTGCTTTGAACTCACATTTAGCCCTCACCTTACGGATTGACGGTATGGTAGAGAAGAAAATAACTGATCTTGAAATTGTAGCCATCCTGGAAGCCTTTTCCAAAAGTCAGCCTATAGTAACCGATCGTACTGGTCAGTCATCATCGTTTAGGGCTTTATTCTGTTTTATCAATTTATATGTTTTATTGTTTATAGCTTTGTATTTTATACTGAAAATTAACCAGTTTGCTACACTAGATACAAATTCACTCACCGAAGAGTTCTTAACTGTCTTAGAAGGGAGGGTTTTTGTGCTGTTTTGGCTTTTTGTATCTCTCAACATGACCGCCTATTTTAATGTTGGGTTTAAGGCCGTTTGTCTTATTATTTTAGTTTATATGCTTAACAGTACAATTGATAATACTATTCTTTTTTCGGGCCTAAAAGATTTGCTTGATGAGTTATATTTTTTAGCGTTTATGATCACTATCCCGTTGTGTGTTATTGCCGTAGCGGGGCTCATGATTATTTACAAAGACAATTTCGAGACGTCCAGCCCGCTAACATCTGTGGCAGTGTCAGGCAAAGCTACTTAACGTCGCACGAGCGACGTTAACGCATGATATAATAAAAACACTCTCCATTCTGCTACTTTAAAACCAGCCCTGAAGTCATCCGACTTGCAGTAATGACGTACGTTAGGCACTATAAGATAAAACCACTTGAGACGGGCAGGGCTTCCTTATAGGTAGTTATCGCAACATGATTTGCTGGACGCCTCACAGATTTTGAGGCAGATTGTGAGTGTTGAACAGGGGGATTCTGCACTCTGTGCGTTAGAGTTTAGCACATTTATTAGCACATCATGATAATGCTGTTGTAAGCATATGTTTTTAGATGTTTAAATTATACCGCATTCCATCATAATCCGCGTGTCCGGGGTTCAAGTCCCTGTGCCGCTACCAAACTTCTTCTTAGTTTTGCATATTTTTACAAATCCTTGCGGGGTTTACTGTGGTGAATTGGTTTTTATTGGTCAACCAGAAATTGCCGGATATTTGTGACACGTTGTGACAGTATTGTGACAAAATTAAGTCTTATAAAGCCGAAAATTGATGGGTGGTGCGTTTGCAATTGGCTATATAGCCGACCCCACCCCGGGGGTACCCCCGTTTAAAGGCCGGAAGTTATCGTAAGCTAGTGATACGGCACTGTCAGACAAAACGAGCTTGAGACGGGCAGGGTGGTCTCGTAGCCTCTCCGTATGACAAAACACTCCCCGTTCAGGTACTTTAAAACGAGCCCTGAGATCATCCGCTTGGCTGTGATGCTGTATGTTCGTTTTCCGCTCTCACTCCGTAACGTGGAAGATCTTCTGCACGAACGAGGCATTGAGGTCAGCCACGAAACAGTTCGGTTTTGGTGGAATAGATTTGGTCCGATGTTTGCTGCTGAGATACGAAGAAACCGGGTCAGTAGGATGCGATCTTATTCGAACTGGCAATGGCACTTGGACGAGGTCTTCGTAAAGATAAATGGAGAGACACATTATCTCTGGCGCGCCGTTGATCACGAAGGTGAGGTGCTGGAAAGTTATGTAACCAAGCGCCGAGACCGCAAAGCGGCTTTGAAATTTCTCAGAAAAGCAATGAAGCGCTACGGCGGGCCAGAAGTAGTTGTGACGGACAAACTACGTTCCTATGGCGCTGCAATGAAAGTTGTTGGCAATGCGGATCGGCAGGAAACGGGTCGCTGGGTAAATAATCGGGCTGAGAATTCCCACTTGCCGTTTCGACGACGAGAACGCGCTATGCTCCGCTTTCGACAGATGCGATGTTTGCAAAAGTTCGCTGCCGTCCACTCTTCAGTCCACAACCATTTCAATCAGGAGCGCCACTTCTACTCACGAGACAATTTCAAGATCAATCGAACCGCCGCTCTTGCTGAGTGGCGCCAACTATTGAGCGCATAGATTAAAGCTGCGCCAGCAATCTGATGTGAGTTCTCATTAGTCTGACAGCACCGTTGGATGCATTACCTGCGTTGTTAGATAATGGCGGTCAGTTGGCTCTTTTGGGATCCGGTGATCCTGCGCTCGAAGTTGCATTGTTAAAAGCTGCCGCAAAACATCAAAACCTGTCTGTCAAAATCGGATATGATGAAAAGCTGTCGCATCAGATGATGGCAGGTGGTGATGCAATCCTAGTGCCGTCACGTTTTGAACCATGTGGCCTGACCCAACTTTATGGTTTGCGCTATGGTACTGTGCCGTTGGTAGCGTTGACGGGTGGATTGGCGGATACGGTGATTAATGCATCTCCCGCTGCTATGGTGCGAAAAGTTGCGACCGGCATCCAGTTTTTTCCAATCAATGCACATGCCTTTGCTAATGCGTTTAATCGGTTGCTGACGCTGTATTCCGATAAAGATGTATGGCGCTCCATTCAACGCAATGCGATGAAGCAACCGGTAGGATGGGAAGCAGCCGCCCAAACATACAAAGATTTGTATGAATCTGTACTTTAGTCACCATAGGCAACATGACAGTTTCTAATATCCTTGCAGGAAAGGCATCCCCATTGGGTGCCACCCTAGACCCCGATGGGGTGAACTTTGCCGTGTTTTCGCGCCATGCCACAACCGTAACTTTGTGCCTATTCGATAACGCGGGGATCGAGGTTCGCCAGATTGCTTTGCCTGAAAGACAAGGTCATGTCTGGCATGGTTACATCCCCGGACTTAGAAAGGGGCAGCAGTACGGTTTCCGGATGGACGGCCCGTATAAGCCAGAGCAAGGTCACAGGTTCAATCATAACAAACTGCTGATTGATCCCTATGCTAAGCAACTGACCGGGCACCCCACGTGGAATGATGCGTTGTTCAGTTATCAACCGGGCCACAAGAACAAAGACCTCAGTTTCAACAAACAGGACAGTGGACCATATATGCCGCGTAGCGTAGTTGTTGATCCGTATTTCGATTGGGGGACAGTGACGGCCCCGGGTCATCATTTGAAAGACACCATAGTTTACGAGGCTCATGTCAAAGGGTTGACCGCAGGGCATCCACGGATTCCAAATCCTGGAACCTATGCGGCCATGGCGTCTGATCCAATGTTGGAACACCTGAACAAATTGGGAATTACGGCGGTGGAGCTGTTGCCTGTTCAGGCTTTCATGAACGACAAGTTTTTACTGGATCGAGGGCTCACGAATTACTGGGGGTACATGACTTACGGCTTTTTTGCCCCTGACCCGCGTTACATGAAGGGGGGCGATATTGCTGAGTTTCAGCAAATGGTCCGCCGTTTTCATTCTGCTGATATCGAAGTCATTCTGGACGTCGTTTACAACCATACTGCCGAAGGGTCCGAACTGGGTCCGACGCTGATGTTCCGTGGTTTGGACAATGCCAGCTATTACCGCCTACACGAAAACCCGCGCTACTATACTGATGATTCCGGTTGCGGGAACACGCTGGATTTTGAAAACCCGTTTGTCATCCGTCTTGTGATGGACAGCTTGCGGTACTGGGTCGAAGTCATGAAGGTCGATGGTTTCCGGTTTGATTTGTGTTCCACCCTGGGACGCACCGCACGCGGGTTTGAACGCGATGGCCCGTTTTTTCGTGCCATCGGGCAGGACCCTGTGCTCAACAAGGTCAAGTTGATTGCTGAACCGTGGGACATTGGTCCGGGCGGGTATCAATTGGGGGCCTATCCGTCGCCGTTTTTGGAATGGAATGATAAATACCGCGACGACACCCGAGAATTTTGGCGCAGGGGCAGTGGTACGTTTACGCGTATGGCTGAACGTTTGGTAGGATCTGCACCCTATTTTGACCATGATGGGCGGCGCGCGAACAGTTCATTGAACTTTGTGACTGCTCACGATGGATTCACGCTGCAAGATACGGTCAGCTATAATAGCAAACATAATCTGGCCAACGGCGAAGACAACCGCGATGGCCATTCCAACAACCAGTCGGACAATATGGGCGTTGAAGGACCGACTGATGATCCCGCCATCCGTGCGGCCCGTCAACAGCGCAAGCGAAACCTGATCACGACACTTATGCTGTCGCAAGGCACGCCGATGATCTTGGCCGGTGACGAGTTGGGGAATTCGCAGCAGGGTAACAATAATGCCTATTGCCAGGACAATGAAATCGGCTGGGTTGATTGGTCGGGCATCGACAAAGATTTTTTGGAGTTCTGCCAGCAGGCTATTGTTTTACGCAAGTCACACCCGATCCTGCGCCAGACGCGGTTCCTGCATTCACGTCAACGCAAATATGATGGAGAATCCGATCTGTTCTGGCGACGCGCTGATGGAAAACTAATGCAGCAATCAGATTGGGACAATTCTGATCTAGGAACTTTGATTGCGGAACTCCGCACCGCTGCAGGATCGCCGACTTACGTAAATCGCCAACGTGCATTGCTGGTCGTTCTGAACCGTGGCCCTGCGGTTGAAGTGATCCTGCCGGGTTTGCGTGAAGGGGATATCTGGACGCGTAGTTTTGATACTGCGCACAATCAGTCCTTAGACGGCACGTATATTGATGCGGACAGCGTTGTCGTGTTTACCAATGAGGCCGACGCCATATAAAGCAAAATTCACCCTTGACCAACGGAGATTACACCATGCCAATGCAAACTGTTCGAACGACACCCATTGAAGGTCAGAAACCCGGAACTAGTGGATTGCGTAAAAAGACGGCGGTGTTCCGATTGCCTCATTTTCTGGAAAATTATGTTCAATCAATTTTTGATGGAATAGGTGGGATCGAAGGAAAGACGTTGGTCGTGGGCGGTGATGGTCGCTTCTTTAACGACGATGCGATCCAGATCATTTTGCGGATGGCATCGGCCAATGGGGCCGTTCGGTGTATTGTTGGGCAAGACGGCATCCTTTCTACACCCGCGGCGTCTCATTTGATCCGCCTGCTGGAATCTGACGGTGGGCTAATCCTATCGGCCAGTCACAATCCTGGCGGGCCAAACGCAGACTTCGGGTTAAAGTATAATGGCAAAAATGGCGGACCAGCGTCGGAGGCCATAACGGACAAGATTTTCGCCCGAACCCAAACGATAGATTGTTACAAGATCGTCGCCGCGGACAATATCGACCTGTCAACGCTTGGCACGCTTCATATCGAAGGCATGGCGGTGGACATCGTCGACCCTGTTTCCGATTATGCAGCCTTGATGGAAACGATTTTTGATTTCGATAAAATTCGCGCGTTGTTCGCGGGTGGGTTTACCATGTGCTTTGATGCAATGCATGCCGTCACTGGACCTTATGCGCATACTATTCTGGAAGACATGTTGGGGGCAGACAAAGGAACTGTAATCAATGGTTTGCCTCGTTCTGATTTCGGCAACGGTCATCCTGATCCCAACCCAATTTGGGCAAAGGAACTGATGGACACAATGTATAGTGGGGCTGCCCCAGATTTTGGGGCAGCGTCCGATGGGGATGGCGATCGCAATATGATCGTGGGACCTGGCACCTATATTACACCGTCTGATAGCTTGGCACTGTTGACTTTCAAGGCGCATTTGGCCCCTGCTTATCGAGCCGGGTTATCGGGCGTGGCGCGATCCATGCCCACATCGCGCGCTGTAGATCGTGTGGCCGAAGGGCTAGGCATTCCCTGTTTTGAAACACCCACCGGTTGGAAATTTTTTGGAAATCTGTTAGATGCAGGCAAGGTCACACTGTGTGGCGAAGAAAGTGCAGGCACCGGGTCTGATCACGTTCGTGAAAAAGACGGGCTGTGGGCTGTGCTACTTTGGCTGAATATTTTGGCAGAAACAAAGACATCTGTGGCCGGTTTGATGACGGATTTGTGGGCGACGTACGGACGTTGTTATTATTCCCGTTTGGATTATGAAAATGTGGATAGCGATAAAGCCACGCAGTTATTCGGCTCTCTGCGAGCAAAACTTGACGGTTTATCGGGTCAAAACTTTGGTGACCTTGAAGTCGAAAATGCAGACGAGTTTGAATATTTGGATCCTGTGGACGGATCAACGTCAGCCGGCCAAGGCTTTCGCGTTTCATTTATCGGGCAGTCGCGCGCGGTGTTCCGTCTGTCTGGTACCGGAACCAGTGGTGCCACAATCCGCATTTATCTGGAACAGCTGCAAACGGATGCAAATCACCTGGATGATGATCCGACGCAGGTGCTGCACCCGGTTCGGGATGCAGCTTTGGAACTGTCAGATCTGGCGGCAATCACCGGCCGCACGAAACCCGATGTGATAACGTGACCTAAATAACCGCCATGTCACTGTGGGTCAGATAAGCAAACCCGTTGCCATCCAAAGTTAGGATGGAACTATCGATGGATGCGCTTGACCCACAGATGATATTAGCCGCACCAATCAAGGAAATGGTGTGCTTGTCTTTGGACAGGTTGAAGACACAGGTGATATGTTCAGCACCCTGCGTACGGGTGAATGCCAACAAGGGTTCCGCCAACGCGATAAAACGCGTCGAACCATGCGAGAGAACAGAGCTGTTTTTGCGAAACGCAATCATGGATTTGTAGAATGCCATAATCCCGTCATCGGGTTGTTGTTTAACTGCATTTGCGGTTTGCGGTGGCTTTACCGGCAACCATGGAACGCTATCCGAAAACCCGGCATTCGCGGCGTTCGCGTCCCAAACCATCGGTGTGCGGCATCCGTCACGCCCTTTGACAGCTGGCCAATACCTAATGGCGGGGGGGTCGGTCAGTTCTTCGAACACCAATTCAGTCTCGGTCTGCCCAAGCTCTTCGCCCTGATAGATTCCAATTGTACCTTCGAACGACATCAACATTGCGCAGGCTAGACGTGCCATCGCGTCTTCGGAAACGGAATAACCTCCCCAACGGGACACATGCCGTGGCACATCATGGTTGCTAAACGACCAATAGGGATGACCGTCGGGTGCGCCTTCTTGAAAACCTTCGATGCAATTGCGGAAATGCTCAGCGTTGAAATCGGGCCCCAACATCGCAAAGCTGTAGGCCATGTGCAGACGGTCGGTACCTTGCGTGTATTCGCCCATAATCTCGATTGATCGTCGTCCCATTTCACCAACTTCGCCGACCATCATGATATCTTCGTACTGATCGGTCAGCGCACGCAGGCGTTCCAAAAAGTTTAAATTCTCGGGGCGTGTTTTATTGTAGATATTGTTTTGCATCCCGTACAAATCCGTCGCCATGACCTGAGGTGCTGCCTGTGCAGGTGGGTTGGACCGTAGTTTCTCATCGTGGAAATAGTAGTTTACGGTGTCTAATCTGAAGCCGTCCAATCCACGATCCAACCAAAACTTACAGGTGTCCAGAATGGCATCCACTACATCGGGGTTGTGAAAATTCAGATCAGGCTGTGAGGCAAGGAAATTATGCAAATAATATTGTCCCCGCTGCGGATCAAATTCCCAAGCTGGACCACCGAAATGGCTGTGCCAGTTTGTAGGGGGTGAACCATCTGGCTGCGGATCAGCCCAAACGTACCAGTCCGCTCTGTCATTTTGGCGGCTCCGACGAGATTGTTTGAACCAGGCATGCTGTTCTGACGTATGTGATAGGACCTGATCAACAATCACCTTCAACCCATGTGCATGGGCACCGGTAATCAGTTTGTCAAATGCCGCCAAATCTCCGAACAACGGATCGACAGACAAGTAGTCGGATACATCGTACCCCATATCCGCTTGAGGGGATGCAAAGATTGGCGATAGCCAAATGCAATCCACACCTAGGTTGGCAATATGGTCCAACCGATGAGTGATACCCGCAAGATCACCTATCCCGTTTCCAGTGCTATCCTGATACGAACGGGGGTAAACTTGATATATAACGGCGCTGCGCCACCATTCTTCCATTAGTAATTCCTTCTATTTTCTCTTTTATAAATAAAATATTCTTTAGGGTACATGGATCAATTTTGCTGTCTTGAGCCTCCCCATCTGAACTGGTCCAGCGCTATGTTTAGGAAACGGAGGACCGATAATGGCATTGTCAGACAAACTTGACGGTTTTGCGGTTGATCCCTATTTTTGGTAAATGACAGTACATAATCCATTCAAATATTTCAAAACGTCTCCCAAAATCATCCGATTGGCGGTTATGTATTACATACGTTACCCGCTGAGTTTTCGTCAGGTAGAAGACATCTTGCATGAACGCGGCGTCGATATCTGTCACGAAACAGTTCGGTTTTGGGTTGAACGTTTTGGGTCAAAGTTCGCGGGAGAAATCCGTAAGAATAGGGCAGGGCACCACTCAAACTGGCAATGGCGCCTGGATGAAGTCTTTGTGAAAATAAATGGAGAACGCTTTTACTTGTGGCGCGCCGTTGATCACGAAGGCGAAGTTCTTGAATGTTACGTCACGAGGCGACGCAACAAGGCTGCAGCGAAGAAGTTCCTCATAAAAGCAATGCGTAAACACGGCTCACCTAAGATCATCACAACGGATAAGTTACCATCTTACGGTGCCGCTTTTCGTGAAATTGGCGTTGCGGATAGACAGCTTTGTGGAGGCCGGTCCAACAACAGATGCGAAAATTCGCACCTGCCATTTCGACGACGAGAACGAGCGATGCAGAAGTTTAAAAGTTGTGCAATGCTTCAGAAATTTACCAGTTATCACGCCCAGATATACAACCACTTCAATCACGAAAGACATCTCGAAAACAGACAGACTTATAAGCAAAAACGCACAACCGCTCTCACAGAGTGGTTCAATTTCTGTGCCGCATGATGATTGACTTGAGGTGCCTTTTTCGGGTGTTCAAGTTTGTCTGACAACACCGAGCGGGCTGTTTCGTAGCCGCTCCCTATGACAAAACACTCTCTATTCAGGTACTTTAAAACAAGCCCTGAGATCATCCGCTTGGCTGTGGCCCTTGGTGTTCGTTTTCCACTTTAGCTTCGTTAAAGCGAATAACCTTGGTCTATGGCGTTTAGGGATTAAAAACCCTCGCAATTCACCTCAATCACGCCGCTACGCTCGTTTAGTGGCGCCAATTATTGAGCGCATAGATTCAGGCAGCGCCAATACTTCGATGCGAGTTCTCATTCGTCTGACAGCACCCTTTTTTTATCATATTCTTGCACAATTATTATAGCAAAAGGCAAGGGTTGTAGTTTTGCTCTTTCACAAACTTAGTTTGCTGTTACCTTAGATGGCAGCTGAACTGATTTTTATTGTTGGGCCGATGGAGAAAATGGTGGCAATTTTAAATCGCTTTTCCGAAATGTTTGAGGAAATATCGACTTGGCGCCGTGATCTGCATGCGCATCCAGAGCTACGCTTTGAAGAGTATCGTACGGCAGCTTTCGTTGCCTCCAAACTCAAAGAATTTGGAGTTGATGAAATAGTGACCGGTTTTGGTGGAACGGGTGTAGTTGGAGTAATCCATGGTCAAAATAATACTTCTGGGCGTTCCATAGGATTTCGCGCTGATATGGATGCCTTGCCCATTCAAGAAGTCAATGATTTGCCACACGCGTCAACCATACCGGGAAAAATGCATGCCTGTGGTCATGACGGGCATACCTCTATGCTGCTAGGCGCTGCAAAATATTTGGCAGAAACCCGCAATTTCGACGGTAAGATTGTGCTAGCATTCCAGCCTGCGGAGGAGGGTGGTGGTGGCGCTCGTGCAATGATTGATGCTGGACTAATGGATAAGTGGAACGTCGAAGAAATTTATGGAATGCATAATATGCCGGGACTTCCTATTGGTGAATTTGCTGTGCGTACAGGTCCGCAAATGGCCTGTCCTGATAAATTTGAAATAATTGTACATGGAAAAGGTGGGCATGGCGCAATGCCGCATAAAAGTGTGGACAGCACATTAGTAGCGGCACAGATCGTGGTTGCGCTTCAGTCGATTGCATCTCGCAATATTAATCCTTTGGAAAATATCGTGGTATCTGTTTGCGGTTTTCGTACCGAAACTGATACATATAATGTTATACCCAACACAGTTCGTTTACGTGGCACTGTAAGAACCTTTGAGAAAGATGTTCAGAGCTTCGTACGCGCTCGGATAGATGCTCTGACAAAGTCTACAGCAGATGGTTACGGTGCTGTGGCAGAGGTAACTCACATGTCTGGTCCGCCACCATTGGTAAATCATGAGCGCCAAGCGGATTTTGCGGCGGAAATAGCTCTGTCTGTTTGTGGGGTAGCACACCGCAATTTTGAACCATCGATGGGTGGAGAGGATTTTTCTGAAATGTTACTTGAGCGGCCTGGAGCATATTTATTCGTTGGAAACGGAGACAGCGCTGATCTCCATAATCCATCTTATGAATTTAACGACGATGTAATCCCGGTTGGCTGCAGTTGGTTTGTAACTATGGCCGAACGCCGTATGCCATTGTCCTGAAAAGGAACTGTCATCATGAACTTGGTTGAGTACGTGCCTGACAGCATCAGACGTAGGCTTACGGCAAAACGAAAGTCCAGTCCAAATGGCGTTCCAGTTAGAGGTTAGGATTGCGATACAGACATAGATCTGTCTGCTAATCACGCCTCAATTTCAAGCTGAACCTTGTCGCTCCACCAAAGTGGCGCCAATTGTTGAACACGTACATTTATGTTATGCTTACAATTTGATGCGTGGTCTTATTTTTCTGACAGCACCCCGAATGATCCTGTTTTTGGTCAAAACGACGACAGTAGGCCCGGAGTCAAATGCAAGTTGGGTCAAGTTTTCCATTGCAGGATGATACCGTAGAGCTACGGTATTGCCACAGTAGTTGAAAAAAGTACACTGAGATGAGCCTTAAGACAGCTCTTCTGAGCATAAGCGCTTAGGCCAAGAAATTTAACGAAGGCCGCTAAAACGTAGGCCAGGAAAAACATGACGGGGAACCAAACAATGAAATCAATCTTGCTATCAAGCGCTGCGCTGCTCATCGCAACGTCAGCCTATGCGGCGAAAACAGATGTAACCATTGGTCTACAGCTTGAACCACCGCATCTGGATCCAACATCTGCTGCTGCAGGCGCTATTGACCAAGTGGTCTACTCAAACATCTTCGAAGGGCTGACACGCTTCGGGTCAGATGGCGCTGTTCTTCCAGGTCTGGCGAAAAGCTGGGACATTTCTGAAGATGGCACAGTCTACACCTTTAAGCTGCATAGCGGCGTTACGTTCCATGATGGAACATCATTCGAAGCGAGCGACGTCGTCTTCTCATTGGACCGTGCACGCGCAGAGGATTCCACCAATGCCCAAAAAGCACTGTTTAATGGTATCGAAAGCGTAGAAGCCGTTGACGCGACCACGGTGAAGGTCACGCTTTCCGCGCCACAGGGTAACTTCTTATTCAATATGGCTTGGGGCGATGCTGTGATCGTTGCGCCAGAAAGCATTGCAGACATCAAAAACAACCCGGTGGGAACAGGCGCGTTCAAGTTCTCAGAATGGCGTCAGGGCGACAGCATCTCTTTGGTCCGCAACGATAGCTATTGGGGAACACCTGCCGCACTGGAAAGCGCAACGTTTAAGTACATTTCAGAACCGACCGCTGCATTTGCGGCCGTGATGGCCGAAGATGTTGACGCATTCTACAGCTATCCAGCACCAGAGAACCTGGCCCAATTCGAAGCTGATCCTCGCTTTACCGTTTTGTCAGGCAACACCGAGGGTGAAACCATACTTGCGATCAACAACAAATTGGAGCCATTCGATGACGTCCGTGTACGCAGAGCCGTGTCCATGGCGATTGACCGTCAGGCAATCATCGATGGCGCAATGTTTGGCTACGGCACGCCAATCGGAACGCACTTTGCGCCGCATAACCCAGACTACGTTGATCTGACTGGCAACGCGCTGTTTGATCCGGAAGCGGCCAAGGCGCTGTTGGCTGAGGCAGGTTATCCAGATGGTTTCACGACGACGTTGAAATTGCCACCGCCCTCATATGCACGCCGTGGCGGTGAGATCATCGCAGCCCAGTTGCGCGAGATTGGCATCGAGACGGAAATTTCAAACCTCGAATGGGCACAGTGGTTGGAGCAGGCGTTCCGTGGGTATGACTTTGGCCTAACCATCGTAAGCCATACAGAACCGATGGATATTGGAATCTATGCGCGTCCAGAATACTATTTTCAGTATGACAACGCGGAATTTCAAGATCTGATCGAAGCATTGGGTGTTGAAAATGATCCTGCAACACGCTCTGAATTGTTGAGGCAGGCGCAAACCATCATCTCTGAGGATTACGTGAATGGCTACCTGTTCCAGCTGGCCCTGACCTCTGTCGTAAATGCCAAACTCACTGGCATTTGGGAAGACGCGCCAACGCAGGCCATTGACCTGACTGCGGTTTCTTGGTCCGATTGATCTGCGTCTAAATGCTCACGTATGTAACGAAACGACTAGGTTCGCTGTGCCTCTCACTGATCGTGGCGAGCCTGGTCATCTTTGCCTGCATTGAAATTGTTCCTGGTGATCCAGCTAGTTTCATGTTGGGCATTAATGCGCAGCCTGACACCATTCAGGCCCTGCGGGTGGAACTGGGGCTCGATCAATCGCTGGCTCAACGGTATCTAGGTTGGGTTGGTGGTCTCCTTGGTGGCGACATGGGCACGTCCTACACCTACCGTACACCGGTGTCTGACATTGTGTCGGACAGGTTGCAGGTGTCGCTGCCGCTGGCATTGTATGCATTGATGCTTACGGTTGTTGTCGCGTTCCCGGTTGGGATTTTGGCGGCGGCCCGCAGAGGATCAGTCACTGACATTACCGTAATGGGTGCGACGCAGTTAGGCGTCGCAATACCCAATTTCTGGTTTGCGATCCTGATGGTCATTCTGTTTGCCATCAATCTACGTTGGTTTTCAGCCGGTGGGTTCCCGGGCTGGGATGCAGGCATTTTCCCAGCGATGAAAGCCCTGACCTTGCCTGCGATTGCGTTGGCTTTGCCGCAGGCTTCGATCTTGTCCCGCGTGATGCGATCATCGTTGTTGGACACACTTTCAGAAGACTACATGCGCACAGCCCGCGCCAAGGGGCTAACACGTCGGCAAGTGTTGTGGCGCCACGCGCTGCGCAACGCAATGATCCCAGTTTTGACGATCATTGGCCTTCAATTTTCATTCCTGCTCGCCGGTGCAATTATTATCGAAAACGTTTTCTTTTTGCCTGGTCTCGGGCGGCTAGTGTTTCAGGCCATCACGCAACGCGATCTTATTGTTGTTGAAAGCGTTGTCATGCTGCTGGTCTTTGCAGTCATTCTGGTGAACTTCTTTGTTGATATCGCCTATGCGTGGGTCGATCCACGCCTAAGGGTTCGGAGCTAATATGACCGAGAACGGCTTCCTTCACAGTGCACTACGCTCACGCAACATGGTGATCGGCCTTGGGTTGACTGCGGTCTTTGTCATTGGCACGCTTGTTTCACTGATTTGGACGCCGCATGACGTCACTGCGCTGGAAATCGGAAACAAGCTGCAAACACCCTCGGCCGCACATTGGTTTGGCACGGATCATTTCGGGCGAGACACGTTCTCGATGATCATGGTGGGGGCTCAAACCTCTATCGCGGTGGCATTTATTGCGGTCGGGATTGGAATGGGCTTGGGCGTGCCGCTCGGGCTTGCCGCTGCTGCGCGCCATGGCGGTTGGCTGGACGAAATCATCATGCGGGGCAACGATCTGGTTTTTGCATTTCCGTCGTTGTTGATAGCTATCATGATCACTGCGATTTTTGGGCCATCGGCTGTGAACGCGATCATCGCCATTGGTATTTTTAACATACCCGTATTTGCCCGACTCAGCCGTGCCGCGGCATTGCCGCTTTGGCAGCGTGACTTTATCTTATCTGCGCGAGTGGCCGGCAAAGGACAGCCCAGAATTTCGGCGGAACACATTTTGCCGAACATCACCAACCTTCTGATCGTTCAAGGGACTATTCAATTCTCTCTCGGCATTCTGGCCGAAGCGGGGCTAAGCTATGTGGGCCTTGGCGCGCAACCACCAATCCCGAGCTGGGGGCGCATGCTGGCCGAAAGCCAGACCCTGATCTACACATCACCACATCTCGCGTTTTTCCCCGGCTTCGCAATCCTACTCACTGTCCTTGGCTTAAACCTTGCAGGTGACGGCTTGCGTGATCTGCTTGATCCCAAGATTCGGAGGGCGCGATGATGAGCATCCTACGTATCCAAGATTTGAATTTATCCATCAATGGAACGTCAATCCTTGAAGCCGTGTCAATTGAGATTTCACCGGGCCAGGTCTGTGGAATAATCGGTGAAAGTGGTTCAGGCAAATCGCTTACTGCGTTCTCTGTGATGCAACTTTTACCAGACGGTGCAACATCTCGTGGCACGATTGAGCTGGATGGCTTGAACGTCTTGGACGCTGACGAAGCATCGCTTTGCGCCATGCGAGGGAAAAGCGTTGGCATGGTATTCCAAGAGCCGATGACCGCGTTAAACCCTTTGCAAACGATTGGCCAGCAAGTGGCTGAAACGATCCGTATTCATGAACGCGTCACAAAGTCTGAGGCGCTGAAACGCGCGGCCGAGACGCTAGAACGGTGCGAACTGCCGCAAGATAAGTTCCCTTTGACGCGTTACCCGCACGAGTTGTCAGGCGGGCAGCGACAACGGGTGGTGATCGCAATGGCCATCGCATTGCGCCCAAAACTGCTGATCGCGGATGAGCCTACAACAGCGTTAGACGTGACCACACAGGCCGAAATTTTAGTGCTGTTGAAACAGCTGGTAAAAAAGGATGGCATGGGGTTGATGCTCATAACCCATGATCTGGCGGTTGTGACGGACATTGCGGACACCATCGTCATTATGAACAAAGGCAAGGTTGTCGAACGCGGCATGGCCAAGACGCTGTTTCAGACAATGCAACATCCCTACACCAAGGCACTGTTTGCGGCCTCTGCCCACCGACCAGAACGTGGTACGACGCATGAAGACAACGTTCTGCTTTCCGTGCAAAACGCCATTCGCGACTACCCATTACCCCGCAAAACACCCTTTGGAAAACCGGGCGTGTTTCGGGCGGTTGATCAAGTGAGTTTTCAGATCAAACGCGGCGAATGCCTTGGTCTTGTCGGGGAAAGCGGGTGCGGCAAGTCAACGCTGACACGCGCGATTTTGGGACTAGAAGACCTGCAAGGCGGCGAAGTTCTAATCGCAGGTGAGAGCGTGCACCATTCCGCTGAGGCGCGGCGCAAAATGCAAGTCGTCTTTCAAGACCCCTACGGGTCCTTCAACCCACGCCACAAAGTGGGTCGACTGATCGCCGAACCCTTCTTTAGCCTTGGCCGCAAAGCAATGCCGGATGAGATCGCAGAGGCACTCGTGTCGGTCGGCCTAACCGCTGCGGATCAGTTTAAATTCATTCACGAATTCTCAGGTGGTCAGCGTCAACGAATTGCGATCGCGCGGGCCTTGATCGTCAAACCGGAACTTATCATTTTGGACGAAGCTGTGTCTGCTTTGGATGTTTCCGTTCGGGCGCAAATACTTGACTTATTGACTGAAATTTCCAAAAGTCTTGGGCTTACCTACTTGTTCATCACGCATGACCTGACCGTTGTAAAAGCAATCGCTGATCGGGTAATGGTCATGAAGTCAGGGCAGATCATCGAAGAGGGTGTAACCGCAAACGTCTTTGCCGCGCCCCAACAAGACTATACCCGCAAGCTAATCGCATCAGCCCCGCACCTGCCCGAACTTGAGGTGGTACCATGAAACCTGGGCCAAGAAACCTTTTGACCGACGTGACCGGCCTTTTGGTGGGCAACGCAGAGGATCAAGATCTGAAATCTGGCGTGACGGTTGTAACGAGTGATGTACCCTTCGTCGCAAGTGTGCATGTTATGGGCGGCGCACCGGGCACGCGCGAAACGGATCTTTTGGCACCGGATAAAACCGTCGCTGGCATTGATGCCTTGGTGCTGTCAGGTGGGTCCGCCTTTGGTTTGGCCGCCTGTGATGGGGTTGTGGACGGTTTGCGGCGCGCGAAACGCGGGTTCCCCGTGGGACCAGTGACCGTACCGATTGTTCCCGGTGCCATTCTCTTTGATATGGTCAATGGTGGGAACAAAGGTTGGGCCGACAACCCCTATCCGAAACTCGGGCGGGCTGCCTTGGACGCAGCCGGAGTGGACTTCAATCTTGGGTCCACAGGGGTTGGAACCGGTGCGTTGGACAGCTGTTTTAAGGGTGGTCTGGGATCTGCTTCTGTGATGTTGGACAGCGGACGGACCGTTGCGGCCTTGATGGCTGTTAATCCTGTTGGGTCGGTCACAACACCAGGTGGCAATCATTTCTGGGCCGCGCCACATGAGATGGGCGATGAATTTGGTGGCGTTGGTCCCGACCCAAGAAGCAATCTGGTCACCCCAGATCCAAGCCAAAAAATGGCGATGATCGCAGCAGTGGGTCAAGACCGAGCCAACACGACAATCGGGGTCATTGCCACCGATGCCGCACTCACCAAAGCACAGTGTCACCGACTAGCGGTGGCCGCGCATGACGGAATTGCACGCGCCATACAACCGGCACATTCACCCTTTGACGGCGACTTGCTGTTTGCGGTTTCCACTGGTGCTGGTCTGGTCGTGGATGATATGGCGTTGTTTGAACTTGGCCATGCGGCATCTGTCTGCGTCGCCCGGGCCATCGCGCGCGGGGTTTTTGAAGCGACGCCTCGGCCCGGTGATGTGTTGCCCACTTGGAATGATAGAAAGAGGAAAGCCCAAAGATGATCGAAATGCCGAATGGGATTGCGCCAGATCAGTGCCTCATTGGTGGCCAGTGGCGGCCGCCTGCGGGGGGAGAATACCTCGACCTGCTCAACCCGTCTGATGGATCAACACTCTGCGCTATTGCGCGCGGAACGTCTGCGGACGTCGACGCAGCTGTGGATTCAGCAAAGGCTGCATTGAACGGTGATTGGGGGGCGGCCACGGCGGTGGAGCGTGGACGCATCCTCACTAAAATCGGCCAGTATGTCCTGAAGCATGTCGATCTATTGGCGACACTTGAGGCGCAGGACGTTGGTAAACCCCTGACGCAGGCGCGCAACGATGCTATCGCCTTGGCGCGCTATTTGGAATTTTACGGTGGAGCAGCCGACAAGGTTCATGGTCAGACCATCCCATATATGGAGGGATACACCGTCTATACCCTGCGCGAGCCGCATGGGGTTACGGGCCATATCGTCCCTTGGAACTATCCAATGCAGATCATCGGCCGATCTGTTGGCGCGGCGTTGGCCATGGGTAACGCCTGCGTTTTGAAACCCGCGGAGGAGGCATGCCTGACAGCACTCGCTTTTGCCGAAATTGCGCGCGACGCGGGTTTGCCTGATGGTGCACTAAACGTTGTTTCGGGGCTTGGTGCAGAGGCAGGCGCAGCGCTCTCAACGCACAAAGATGTCCATCATATTTCCTTCACGGGCTCCGTCGGTGTTGGAAAGCTTATCCAGAAAGCGGCCGCAGAAAACATCGTACCAGTCACGCTCGAACTTGGCGGGAAATCACCGCAGGTCGTTTTCGCAGACGCAGATTTGGACGCGGCCCTGCCATTCCTTGTCAACGCAGGTATCCAGAACGCCGGGCAAACGTGCTCTGCATCTTCGCGGATACTGGTTCAAGACAGCCTGTTGGACGAAGTCACAACCAGAATGACCGAGGCCTATGGAGCCCTAATTGCAGCGCCAGCGTTAGAAGACAAACATGTTGGGCCTTTGGTGTCCCATCGCCAAAAGGCTATCGTTAATAGCTTCCTAGAGAAGGGTGCCGATCTCACTATCGCGGCACAGGGCGTGATTTCAGACAGCGCGCCTGATACAGGGGCCTATGTGGCGCCCACACTTTTTGCGGATGTCGCGCCCGACCATAGCCTCGCGCAGGATGAAATCTTCGGTCCGGTTCAGGTTATCATTCCGTTCAAGGACGAAAACGAGTCCATCGCAATCGCAAACGGAACCGACTACGGGCTTGTCGCCTCTTGCTGGAGCCGTGATGGCGCGCGTCAGATGCGTATGGCGAAAAAGCTGCGCGCGGGGCAGGTCTTTGTAAACAACTACGGCGCGGGTGGCGGCGTTGAACTCCCCTTCGGTGGATCTGGCCATTCAGGGCATGGGCGCGAAAAAGGGTTCGAGGCGCTCTTTAGTTTCTCGACGGTCAAAACAGTTGCCACTTATCACGGTTAGGACAGAACATGAGATTACAAGACAAAGTAGCCGTTGTAACCGGAGGCGCATCAGGGTTCGGAGCCGGGATTGTCCGCAAGTTCGCAGAGGAAGGCGCACGCGTTGTTGTCGCGGATTTGAACGTTAATGGCGCACATGAGATCGCGGCAGAGGTCAAAGGCCTTGGGATACAGGTCGACGTCGCAGATGGCGCTTCGGTGGCTGCGATGGTGGACGTGACGCTCGGCGCCTATGGCCGTTTGGACATCTTGGTAAACAACGCAGGAATCACGCATTACCCGGCACCATTGGAAGAAGTGACCGAGCAGGACTTTGACAAAGTTTTTGCCGTGAATTGCAAATCAGTTTTCCTAACAGCACAGAACATTGTTCCCGTGATGAAAAAGCAGGGCCAGGGCGCAATTTTGAACGTTGCCTCTACAGCCGGGGTCAGCCCACGCCCGCGCCTGAATTGGTACAATGCATCAAAAGGTTGGATGAACACGGCAACCAAGGCGATGGCTGTCGAATTGGCACCGCAAGGTATCCGAGTGAACGCGATCAATCCCGTCGCTGGAGAAACGCCTCTGCTCAAGGTCTTTATGGGTGAAGACACACCGGAAATCCGCGCAAAGTTCCTGTCCACAATTCCAATCGGCCGGTTTTCTGAGCCAAGCGATATGGGCAATGCCGCTTGCTTCTTGTGCTCGGACGAGGCCAGCATGGTCACGGGCGTCTGCATGGCGGTGGACGGCGGCCGTTGTATTTAATGCGCGCAGCACAAGACCAGAAAACGCAAACAAGGGTGCAATATGACACAGAATGATAAGTCTTCTGATCCTCGTCCGCTTTGGCAATGGAGCGCGACAGAGATTGCGACCGCGACACACAGAGGTGCGTTGAGCGCGTCTGAAGTTGTGGAAGCTGCCTTGGATCGCCTGGATGCCGTGAACCCAGATTTGAATGCCGTTGTTGAGGTCTGCGTAGACGCCGCCCGTGCCGAAGCGAAAGCGTTGGATGCCAGCGACGCGCCCAAGGGGCCGCTGCACGGTGTGCCGGTCACGATCAAGATCAATGTCGACCAGAAAGGCCATGCGACAAGCAATGGCGTCGCTGCCTTCAAAGATGTAATCGCGCCAGATGATGCTCCCGTTGTGGCCAACCTAAGGGCCGCCGGTGCAGTCATCATAGGGCGCACCAACACACCAGAATTTTCATTCCGAGCAGACACCGACAATCCGCTATTCGGGCGCACGCACAATCCGTGGGGCCGCCATGTTTCGGCGGGCGGATCATCAGGCGGCGCAGGTGCCTCTGTGATGGCTGGCATCGGCGCATTGGCGCATGGAAACGACATTGGTGGCTCTCTTCGGTTTCCGGCCTCTGCAAACGGGGCTGTGACGGTCAAACCTGGGCTTGGTCGTGTGCCCGCTTGGAACCCAAGCCAAACCCGCGAAAGGGGCCTATTGGCGCAATCCATGTCGGTGCAGGGGGTCATCGCACGAACCGCTGATGACCTGCACCTGTCGATGCCAACGCTGATTGCAGCAGACATACGTGATCCCCTTCATGTCCCATTCCCATGGACTGGGACGGCGCCAGAGACGCCCATCAAGGTTGCTGTCAGCAAAAATGACTTTGGCTTTGGCCTGCATCAAGACGTCTCACTCGCCATCGACCGAGCGGCGTCCGCACTCACCAATGCTGGATACGTGGTCGAAGAAATCGAACCGCCCTTGGTACGTGAAACTGGTGAAATTGGGTATAGGTCATTGTTGGGTGAAGTGAAAACCTTGCTTGGACCGGATATCCAAGAACATGGATCAGACATCCTGCAAGGAATATTCGATGATTACCATAAAGTCTTTCCGCCTTTTGAAGGTACAGAGCTTGTTTCGATGTTGGGGCAACGGTCCCGATACGCACGGGCATGGGCAGAGTTTATGGAAACCTATTCATTGGTTTTGTCGCCGTTCCTGCTGCAACCCTTCTTCGCACCCGCCAGAGATACCGAAGGTGTTGAAGGCGTGACCGAGGTTTTGGGGCAGGCCCATTGGTCGTTTGTTATGAGCTACCTTGGTCTACCCGCCGGCAACATTCCAACCCATGTTGCTCAATTGCCGTATGGCCCTGTGCCCATAGGTGTTCAAATCGCTGGTCAAAGATGGCGAGAGGATTTGATCGTGGACGCGATGCAAGCGATTGAGCGAGAAATTCCGCCAATGTGTACGACACTCTGGGCTCAAGTCATGAGTGAGTGTTGCACGTAATTATAGATGCGCCTTTCTGACATTTGTTGAAACAAGCGCCTCGTGCCAATCCGCGTCCAATGTATGTCGGGATTGTTTTAGAGCTGGAAACCGACACCCCGAAAAGCCGTGTCGGTAGTGTCCACGCTTATGAGAGCTATGTATCGTTGGAGTTTGCGCAAGGTACATTGCTGAAAGGCCATCTTGCTGTTCTTGAGGGCCGTGGAAGATACTAAGACACATCAATATGAAGAGTGTTTCCGACTTCGATAACACAGGTTGTTATGATTTCTTTGGACGCGCGCTGATTCCGCATATTTTTCAGGTCCCCGCGACGCGCAAGAGTGTCTTCATGCGCGATTGCGACTGATGGCGGTGTGAGAACGGTAATAGCCTAGAGAATTGGTGCATGGTGGATAAAAGCAGATTTTTTGGAAACCTGTATTGTCACATTGTAACGGCTTGGGGTGACAAAATATACATCAATCTCTTAATTAAAACGATACTAGTTCATCATGCGTCCTGGCGCATAAATGGACGTATGATGTCTGGGTTGGACGCTAAGGGTGCCGTCATGAGAAACTAACTTAAGAAGGGAAGGGCGGCTTTATATCCTCTCCGTATGACAAAATGCTCTCCATTCAGGTGCTTTAAAACAAGCCCAGAGATCATCCACCTGGCTGTGATTTTGTCCCCCCTTTGGTTGACCATACCAGCTATTTTTGTAACGCGCCCGCACGCCTGCGCATCGCTGCAAACATGTTTGTTTTGGCATGCGGTTAGGCGGCTGTTTGCCTGCTGGCGCCACTGTGGCTCGCTTAAAGCGCAAAAGGGGCTGGGTGTGGGGCGTATGTAAGGTCTCAATGGAATTTAATAAACTGGTGTTTCAGGCTGCTGCGGATGCTGACATACTGGCGCGACTACGTAAAATTAGCCAAATGATGACTGCGATATTAGCACTATTCCAAATTATTCCGTTAAGGAAGGCTAGTGTATAGGAGCCGCTCAAATCATAGGTTAGACCGGACAACCAACCTCCTAGAGCCATCCCCAAAATAGTCGCCATCATAACGAAGCCAACGCGGGCGCCTGCTTCTTTCGCCGGCATATATTCGCGGACAACCAGCGCATAGCTGGGGACGATGCCACCTTGGCTCAGCCCAAAAACGAGGCTGACAACATAGAGCGAAACCATCCCACCCGACGGTAGATACAAAAATAAGGCCAAACATTGCAAAGATGAGCCGATTAGCAAAGTTTGCACGCCGCCCAATATATCTGCAACGAGTCCTGAAATGATCCTTGATACAACTCCAAAAAGCAACATTAAGGAGAGCATTTGCGCGCCTACAGCGGGACCGAAGCCCAAATCCACACAATAAGCAACAATGTGAACTTGAGGCATCGACATTGCCACACAGCAACCTATCCCAGCAAAACCCAGCAAATACTGCAACGCACGAGGAGACAGACCAACTGTCTTTGCATTTGCCAGCGATGTATTTTGCGCTGCTGTCTGCACTTGTTGAGGCAGACGACGACGAAGAGCAAGCGACAAAGGGATCACAGCAAATAGTGTGACAGCCGCCATCACGATGTAGACAGCACGCCAGCCATTTTCTGCGAGAACCTTTGCCAACAATATTGGCCAAATGGCACCTGATAGGTAATTGCCCGATGCCGCAATAGCGACAGCGATACCCCGACGACGTACAAACCAATGCGAAATGTCGGCAATGAGTGGACCAAACCCCACGGCCGACGCAAAGCCTACCATTAGCTGGGTGAACGAAAGTATGAGTAAAGAGCTCGAGAGCGTTGCTAAAATAAAACCAATGGCAGTCATAATAGCAGCGACAATCAAGGACGCGGTTATACCAAAATGGTCCACGGCTCGACCAATAACATAGTTTCCAAACGCGAACCCAACCATCGTAAGGGTATAAGGCAGCGACACCATTGCCCGCGTGCCGCCGTACTCCGCTTCAATAGCAGGCATAATAACAATGATTGCCCACATTCCGGCATTAATTACGGTTGCTACAAAAAGCGTGAGGCCAAGACGCACCCAAGAATATCTGCTATCGGTGATCAAATCATCCATGACTTGTTGTGTCCGTCACTACTTCCAGATTGCAAGTATTACCTTCTGCTGAAAAGTGTAAAGCGTTATTGTCAGTGCAAACTGCCTTCAGGTGGGCAGCGCTAATTTGTAACTTATACCGATGAAAAGGGACGTAAAACTGACCAACTCTGCCACGCGCCCGCACGCCTGCGCATCGCTGCAAACATGTTTGGTTTGACATACGGTTAGGCGGCTGTTTGCCTGCTGACGTCACTCAGGTCCGCTGAAGGCGCTACACAGGCTGGGTGTGGGGTTAGATTGCTTGTACAGCCCTAAGTGAACGCCATCTTTATTCTCGCCTCAATTTCTAGCTGAAGCGCGCCGCTGCTCTGTATGAGTACGGCCAATTTATGTGCGAATAGATTTAGGCTGAACCAGAAATCCGATGCGAATTTTTAGCACGTTGACAGCACCCACTGATGCAAATTATCAACGCATGATTGGCTCTAACTCAATTCGAAAGCAGAGCAAGCATGCTAACAGATCTTGACCTCACGGAACTTACTGAATTTCGCCGTGAACTTCATCGCCATCCCGAATTGTCGGGGGAAGAGGTGGAGACAGCCAGTAAGATCACCGCTGCGCTGAGATCGATGTTGCCAACTCGCATTTTGACTGGATTAGGTGGTCATGGTGTCGCTGCGGTTTTTGACAGCGGAAAAGCTGGACCGACAGTCCTTTTCCGTGCTGAGCTTGATGCTCTGCCAATTGAAGAACGCAATAATATTGCTTGGTCGTCGCAAACCCCTGGGAAAAGTCACGTTTGCGGTCATGATGGCCATATGACAATGTTGCTTGGATTGGGGCGCATGATTGCTCGTCAACCCGTTGGACAAGGGCGTGTCATTCTCATGTTCCAGCCGGCAGAAGAGGATGGTAGCGGTGCAAAAGCTGTAGTCGCCGATCCAGCGTATCAAGAAATCCAAGCCGATTGGGCATTCGCCATTCATATCGAACCCGGACGACCGTTTGGGTACGTCTCCACCTGCGAGGGGCTAATTAACTGCGCCTCTTTAGGACTTAAGATTAGGCTTGCGGGCAAAACTGCCCATGCAGCCGACCCTGAAGATGGCGTTTCTCCAGCGCAGGCAATAGCCAAGCTGATCCCGTCCCTTGATGCACTTGGTCAAGGAGGACCACTTGACGATGATTTCCGACTGGTGACGATTACCCATGTAAAAATTGGCGAACCATCATTTGGCGTGGCGCCCGGTGAGGGCGAGGTTTTCGCCACGTTGCGGACAATTCGTGACGAAGGTATGGAAAGTCTTGAGACCAAGGCACGCAAACAGGCTATCACGCTTGCGGAAGAATTTGGGCTTAGCGTGGATTTTGAGGTGTGCGATAATTTTGCAGGGCACTGTCAGACAAAACGAGCTTGAGACGGAGCGGGCTGTTTCGTAGCCTCTCCGTATGACAAAACACTCCCCATTCAGGTACTTTAAAACGAGCCCTGAGATCATCCGCTTGGCTGTGATGCTGTATGTTCGTTTTCCGCTCTCACTCCGTAACGTGGAAGATCTTCTGCACGAACGAGGCATTGAGATCAGCCACGAAACAGTTCGGTTTTGGTGGAATAGATTTGGTCCGATGTTTGCTGCTGAGATACGAAGAAACCGGGTCAGTAGGATGCGATCTTATTCGAACTGGCAATGGCACTTGGACGAGGTCTTCGTAAAGATAAATGGAGAGACACATTATCTCTGGCGAGCCGTTGATCACGAAGGTGAGGTACTGGAAAGTTATGTTACCAAGCGCCGAGACCGCAAAGCGGCATTGAAATTTCTCAGAAAAGTAATGAAGCGCTACGGCGGGCCAGAAGTAGTTGTGACGGACAAACTACGTTCCTACGGCGCTGCAATGAAAGTTGTTGGCAACGCGGATCGGCAGGAAACGGGTCGCTGGGTAAATAATCGGGCTGAGATGTAAAGAACGAGATTTAATCTGACAATTTTGTATATTTGAACAAAAGGAGTCAGAGAGATGACGAACATCGAAAGTAAACTAATCAAGCCCAAGCTTGGCGTTTTGGAATTGGCAAAGCAGCTTGGCAGCGTCAGCGCGGCTTGCAAAACCATGGGCTATTCGCGTGACAGTTTTTACCGCTTCAAGAAGCTTTATGAGAACGGTGGCGAAGAAGCCTTGCGCGAGATCAGCCGTAAGAAGCCGATCATCCGCAACCGTGTACCGGAACATGTCGAACGCGCGGTGATTGAGCTTGCGATTGAAAATCCTGCCTTGGGCCAGCTGCGTGTCGCCCAAGAATTGTTGCAGCGGGGCATCGTGGTCTCCAGTGGTGGGGTGCGGTCGATTTGGTTGCGCAACGAGCTGGAAACCATGAAAAAACGCCTGAAAGCCTTGGAAACGCGGTCCGCGCAAGAAGGGTTTGTTCTGACCGAAGCGCAGATTGTGGCGCTGGAAAAAGCCAAGTCACAACGTGAAGCGGCTGGTGAGATTGAGACCTACCATCCCGGCTATCTTGGCAGCCAGGATACCTATTTTGTCGGCACAATGAAGGGGGTTGGACGGATTTACCAACAAACCTTCGTCGATACATATAGCCGCGTGGCAATGGCAAAACTGTACATTGAGAAAACGGCGATCACTGCCGCCGATATGTTGAATGACCAAGTCGTACCCTTCTTTGACGAACAAGAGGTGCCCCTGCTGCGCATCTTAACAGATCGGGGCACGGAATATTGCGGCACCGTTGAGCGTCACAGCTATCAACTGTATCTGGCCATGGAAGATATTGATCACAGCAAGACAAAAGCCAACCATCCCCAAACAAACGGGATCTGTGAACGCTTTCATCGCACCATGAAAAATGAGTTCTATGACATAGCGTTCCGCAAGAAAATCTACGGATCGCTGGAAGAGCTGCAAACAGACGTTGATCATTGGTTGGCAAAATACAACGAACAGCGACCCCATTCGGGAAAACATTGCTACGGAAAAACGCCCATGCAAACATTCCGTGAAGCTCGACATTTGGTAGGCGAAAAGACTATCCCTATCACAAACCAATCTGACAGCATGTACGAAATGACACACGCTGGATGATAACAATGTCAGATTAAATAATGTCTTTTACAGCTGAGAATTCCCACTTGCCGTTTCGACGACGAGAACGCGCTATGCTCCGCTTCCGACAGATGCGCTGTCTGCAAAAGTTCGCTGCCGTCCACTCTTCAGTCCACAACCATTTCAATCAAGAGCGCCACTTCTACTCACGAGACAATTTCAAACTCAATCGAACCGCCGCTCTTGCTGAGTGGCGCCAACTATTGAGCGCATAGATTAAAGCTGCGCCAGCAATCCGATGCGAGTTCTCATTAGTCTGACAGCACCTATCCGACCCTTCAGAACGTATTTCAGCTATTCGTTGGGATGCTTCTATAAAAGTTACTTCATCAGGGTATACGGCAATGATGCTCACCGTCGTATCACTTGTCTGAACTTCAAAACATTGCGTTGCGCCTAATGATTTTATCATCGGCATGAAACGTTTTTGCATTGTTTCGTACATATTATCAGTAATTTCTGGCGCTTCCCAGTGTGACATGCTCACGTGCATCGCTTGATTTCCTTTACTTCAAATTTAAGACCATAGGATAATTAATAAACGCTTCGTCAGTGATTGGTGTAAACGTACCTGTTTCCACTATTGCTCCAGCTTCCGCTCTTAAGCGCGTAAGTTCCTGATCTTCTGAGAAACTCTTAAGATGTGCTTCACTTTCAAAATGAATGACTGTGTGTAGCATGCTGTCATCATCTTTTTGCGTTCCAGCAAAAACAAAAGTCATCCCGTGTTCTTTCATCTTATCGCCAACGGAATGCACCATGTCCTTCCAAGCTTTAAAGCCTTTAGATAAACGTATTGTTGTTACCACAAGCATTGTTATCTACTCCTAATGCTATGCTGCTAATTTTACATCGCCGTACTTTGAACCTTGATTATGGTTCTAAGATTCACATCAAGTGCGTTATAGATTTTTGCAGCAACAGGGTTACTGGCGATAGCATCGTACGTCGCTTCAATTTCTGACATGGACGGGTAGGTGACACCCAATAAAAAATCACCTGCATTGTTGCCCGTCATAATTCTAGCAAACCTAAAAGTTTGCGCCCCAGTTTCTGCAAACATAGGGGATGCTTCTGCCATCAATTCCATTAACTCTGGTTGTGAGATATGCGATTTGCCACGTGTTAAAACTACGTATTTTCTTTGAGGGTTAGCCGGTGCATCAAAAGGTACGTCGCAAAATTTTGCTATATTTCGCATCGTGACTGTTAATCCAGTTCCCATTATTTTTCCGTAAGTGTCTGATGTAGAGAAAGCATCCATTACATTTGCAAAATCGTTTAGAGACTGGAAGAATTGCTGAAAGACTACGCTGCCTGCGTTGTTGCCGGTCATTATGGTACCAACGCTAGCTCGAGTTGATCCTGCAGCCTTGGACTCCTCAGCAAGCGTTACACCTAGCGAAACAGCTTCTGATAGTTTGCCAGCTGGTACAGCTCCAACTGTATTGACGTAGAAATTCTCCGACATTTGTTAGCTCCTAAGATTAATATTTCGCTACGTACAAAAAACCTTCGCATTACTTACGTTCAAGTCTAAATTTTAAAGTGGTTGGAATAATTGTGACCTAGTGGAGCATTATGCGGGGTGCGGGCGGTAAAACTAGCAGCAACGCTATTGAACGATAGAAATTACAGTTTTCTTCAAAGCTAACCTCCGCCGAGTGCGGGATGAGCCGTCCTGAGGTAATTTTTTATATATTGCTGTCGTTTAATCGAACTAAGCATAATCTATTTGGTATGCTTATGTTTGAGGAGACTTTGACAGTGGATGAGAAAGAAATTTACGAGCGCATTGGTCAAATCCAGAAACGGTTGGATAACTACAAATCTCCTGAAACTGTACAACTATTGGCTCAAGATAAACCCACTGTGGCAAGGCTAATTACGGCTGTTGTCATTTGTTTTCTATTTTTGGTTTTCATTCCGATAAACACTCACAAAATTCAAGAAAACGGACCCCTGATTATGCCTTCTTTGAAGCATATTAATTTCTCAATCAATACTCAGAACTCTAATTTGTTATATAAATCTGATAATTATAGTGATGAAGTCCAAACGACTATGGGCGTCTCGATGCAATTAGCTTTAAAAGCAGATTTTGAAACTAGTGACTTTAAAAACCAATCAATACATCACGCAAATGACGATCAAAAGTTCAACTCAAGAAAACCTATTTTGTTTAGTTCCCTATCTTCTCCAGACAAAATGTCTACGAAGGCGTTGGGCGATGATTTTGCGTTCTCGGCGTTTTCTGAAGTTAGCTTAGAAGTGGCTCCCGATGAGAGGCTCAGAGAGTTATTTAATTTATCAGATTTTGAAAAGGAGTTTGGTGTTTTAGAACATCGAGTAATTGCTTTAGTTTTAAAGAGTGAACAAAAATTGAAATTAATCAAAGACGGAAAACATGTTTACACTTGGAAGGTATCTACCGCACGCTCTGGTAAGACCACACCTAATGGGACTTGGGCGGCTCAATGGCTTTCAAGGGATCATAAATCCTCGTTATATAATGACGCACCGATGCCGTATTCGATATTTTATAATGGCAATTATGCCATCCATGGGACAACTGACATCAAAAATTTGGGCACACCAGCTTCGGCTGGTTGCGTGAGACTGGATCCAAAGCATGCACAGATTTTGTTTGAATTGGTTGAAAGTGTTGGTAAATCGAATTTTTTTGTCCATATTGCAAGCTAAGAAATTCGTGTCATTTATCAAAGCTTGGATTTGGGTAAAAAGCTGATAATTCCAACTAATTTGTAATTTAAATAGTTAAAAATAGGGTGCTGTCAGACTAATGATTGCAAGCATCAGATTGATGGGACAATCGAAATCTATGCGCTCAGTAGTTGACGCCACTCAGCGATAGCAGCGGCACGGTTTAGCTTAAAATTAGCATGTGAATAGAGATGGCGTTCCTGGTTGAAAAGGTTTTGGATTTAAGTGTGGATGGAGACGAATTTCTGCAAGGTTTTCGCTCGTCGAAATCTTAGCATCGCCCTCTCTCGTCGCCTGAACGGTAAATGAGAATTCTCAGCTCTGTTGTTTACCCAGCGACCTGTTTCTTGCCGGTCAGCATTTCCTATGATCATCATCGCTGCGCGGTAGGAACGCAGTTTGTCCGTTACTATAATTTTAGGTTGGCCATTGCGCTTCATTGATTTTCTTATGAATTTCAACGCGGCCTTGCGATCTCTACGCTTACTTACGTAACTTTCCAGAACTTCACCTTCGTGATCTACAGCACGCTAAAGGTAGTGCCGTTCACCATTGATCTTCACAAACACCTCATCAATGTGCCACTGCCAATTAGAATGACTGTGTGCCTGGTTACGTCTTTTCCTCGTAATCTCTGCAGCAAACATTGGCCCGAAGCGGTTCCACCAAAACCGGATCGTTTCATGGCTTACATCTACACCCCGTTCATGAAGAAGGTCCTCCACATTACGAAGAGAAAGCGTAAATCGAACGTACATCATTACTGCAAGACGGATGACTTCAGGGCTGGTTTTGAAGTAGTGGAATGGGGAACGTTTCGTCATTCGGCATGGTTACAAATTAGCCCTGCCCGCTTCAAGCAAGTTTACTCTGACAGTGCCCTCACGAGACAATTTCAAGCTCAATCGAACCGCCGCTCTTACTGAGTGGCGCCAACTATTGAGCGCATAGATTCAGGCTGCGCCAGCAATCTGATGCGAGTTCTCATTCGTCTGACAGCACCATTTTTACCATTCATCGTTCATCAGCCGTATAAAGGTTCGTTGTGATGCTAATCGAAGACTTTATCTCTCGGTTTGGCCAGCTTCGATAAACTCTCTATCAACGGTTGGCATCGGTAAATCAGCGATAGCCGCCTCGAATGCTTGAAGTCTTTTATATATAGATATTAGCTCAATGATTGTTGTCCAAGAAGACACTAAAAACTGGAAAGATGATGCAACCTGTCCAAATGCTCGCAGTATTTGGTTCATAATTCCTAGCGTTATTCGGCCAGATACAATGGTAGGAATTAAAAATACGTACGCAATAACATTGTCTGCTTGCACATACATGTATCTGAACAAGTTAAAATATGTATAGTGAATAAAAATCCTAAAATAATTTTTTCTGACGTTAGAAAATAACTCTGTTAGAGTTTCAGGCCTAGCTCTTTCTGAACTGTCCTCGCCTAATACCAGCTCTTTCCGAAAAGCTGCCTCTACTCTTTGATTTTTAAACTCTAATCCTGGTAACTTTATACCTGCGACTAAAAGTAAAAGGGTTCCAAACGTCGACCAGAATATTGCGATTGTAACTAGAGGATAAGGAACCTGGCCGATTAATGGTAGTTGTTCTACATGGATCGAGAGCGCGGCCAACACCGGTAAGAAAGCAACAAGGGTCATCACTGAGTCCACAAATGCAATCCCAAGTCCCTCCATTATGCCTGCAAATCGCATTGTGTCTTCTTGTATTCGCTGCGAGGCGCCTTCTATCTTTCTAATTTTCGCCCAACGCTCAACGTAGTAGTCATTCATCGCAGTGCGCCAACGAAAAATATAATGTGATGTAAAAAATCGGTTGGCAATTATTAAAGCG
The DNA here is from genome assembly GCF_000738435.1 of Planktomarina temperata RCA23. Classification (NCBI taxonomy): domain Bacteria; kingdom Pseudomonadati; phylum Pseudomonadota; class Alphaproteobacteria; order Rhodobacterales; family Paracoccaceae; genus Planktomarina; species Planktomarina temperata. The sequence goes on from NZ_CP003984.1 coordinate 808,598, forward strand.
ATGTATGGAAAAGCAATTAACGAAAAAGTTCCAAGATGAGAATACAAATCAAGGGTGGTTACTTCACCTGAACCAGTGAGTGCATTTTGAATATCGTCATAAAACGGTCCGTACCAAGCGTTAATAACGACAGATACCTGAACCGATGTGTAAGACAGATAAATTAGTAACGCTGATCCCAGTATAGACCAGTTTGACCAGGTGTGTTTCGTTTTAAAGTTCCAAAACAGGTAAATTGAGCCTGCACCAAATAAAAAATATGCGTCGAACCATAGAAATTCTGGTGTGATGAAATGCCCAAGTCCAATTACTGTTTGGCTTTCTTTTAAGTTGAAACCTAAAAACGTGCCAATGCTCTCGCCCAAGGTGTACCAAACTATGATGAGCGTCACTATCCATGCTGATGAAGAAACGAAAAAATACCGAGGAGAAGGGAAAAACGAACTGAACATCTCTGGTAACCTCTAAAAATCTGACTACTGTTTTTACTGTGCTAAGTTACTAAGGATGGAGCATACATGACTGACTGGTTGTATCAAATTAGAATTGTTGTCACCTCTGCATTATCGACAGACCTTCGGTCGCGAGGTACTTCGACAACAGCTATAAAAGTCACAGAGATTGCAAAAAAATATGATATGCAAGCCGTCTGTACCTACGATGAGTTCAAGGCATACTGCGAAGAAGCAGAGCGAAACGGATTAGACGGTTATTCTCTTTACAATTGGACAAAGGCGACACTTAACAATCCTGCCAAACGCGAAAAGCATCAAAAATCTTTCGCTTTCTACCGCGATAATGATCAAATTTATCCTAAGGATGTGGCAGAAGCTTTGTATCGTGACCTTATGGCACTGAACTCGCCAGATATTCTTGAAGTTAAATTAATAGACTCCAATCCAGAAAATAATCCTCAGCCACCGCAATGAAAATCAAGGCACTGTCAGACAAAACGAGCTTGAGGCGGGCAGGGAATATGATCGCAAAAGGGTTGGATCCTAAAGAGGAGCGCGCGGCAATTGGCAGCGTGCCGACCTTGAATAGCTTTTACCATGACTATTATGCGCCACACATTAAACTCCGGAAAAAAAGTTGGAAAAACGATAGGGCAAATTTCAACCACCATCTTTCCCTCAGCTTTGGACACCGTCAGCTTAACCAAATCGGTCCTAGCGATGTTCAAAGTTTCATAACCAAACAGATCTTTGCAGGCTGCTGCCCTAGCAGCATTAATGTGTAAAAGACATTATTTAATCTGACATTGTTATCATCCAGCGTGTGTCATTTCGTACATGCTGTCAGATTGGTTTGTGATAGGGATAGTCTTTTCGCCTACCAAATGTCGAGCTTCACGGAATGTTTGCATGGGCGTTTTTCCGTAGCAATGTTTTCCCGAATGGGGTCGCTGTTCGTTGTATTTTGCCAACCAATGATCAACGTCTGTTTGCAGCTCTTCCAGCGATCCGTAGATTTTCTTGCGGAACGCTATGTCATAGAACTCATTTTTCATGGTGCGATGAAAGCGTTCACAGATCCCGTTTGTTTGGGGATGGTTGGCTTTTGTCTTGCTGTGATCAATATCTTCCATGGCCAGATACAGTTGATAGCTGTGACGCTCAACGGTGCCGCAATATTCCGTGCCCCGATCTGTTAAGATGCGCAGCAGGGGCACCTCTTGTTCGTCAAAGAAGGGTACGACTTGGTCATTCAACATATCGGCGGCAGTGATCGCCGTTTTCTCAATGTACAGTTTTGCCATTGCCACGCGGCTATATGTATCGACGAAGGTTTGTTGGTAAATCCGTCCAACCCCCTTCATTGTGCCGACAAAATAGGTATCCTGGCTGCCAAGATAGCCGGGATGGTAGGTCTCAATCTCACCAGCCGCTTCACGTTGTGACTTGGCTTTTTCCAGCGCCACAATCTGCGCTTCGGTCAGAACAAACCCTTCTTGCGCGGACCGCGTTTCCAAGGCTTTCAGGCGTTTTTTCATGGTTTCCAGGTCGTTGCGCAACCAAATCGACCGCACCCCACCACTGGAGACCACGATGCCCCGCTGCAACAATTCTTGGGCGACACGCAGCTGGCCCAAGGCAGGATTTTCAATCGCAAGCTCAATCACCGCGCGTTCGACATGTTCCGGTACACGGTTGCGGATGATCGGCTTCTTACGGCTGATCTCGCGCAAGGCTTCTTCGCCACCGTTCTCATAAAGCTTCTTGAAGCGGTAAAAACTGTCACGCGAATAGCCCATGGTTTTGCAAGCCGCGCTGACGCTGCCAAGCTGCTTTGCCAATTCCAAAACGCCAAGCTTGGGCTTGATTAGTTTACTTTCGATGTTGCTCATCTCTCTGACTCCTTTTGTTCAAATATACAAAATTGTCAGATTAAATCTCGTTCTTTACAATTTAACCGCCAAATGTCCCGCTGTCCCGACTGTCTCAGGAATATATCAACACCCCTGTAAAAACTCCCCAGTCGTAAAGGCAGATTTATAAGTAGGTTAGTTATAAAACTGGGACACCTGTGACGCCCTGCATTAAGAATCTGTTTTAAATATATTTTTGTCACTCCTCCGAGGTGAGACAGCCTGAGACAGTTGTGACGTCCGGCTCTCCAAGGATAGCTATAAGGGCCGAACCATAGCTATGGGGTCACTTGAACTGGTCCCGCCAGTCCTTGGCTAACGTTCCCGAGGCAATCGCGTCGCGTTCAATGTCTCTAAGCTCAGATCGGATCTCCCGTCCAATCTGGGCGCGACGCTTCGTTTCAGCCTTTGCGGCCTTGGTGCAACGCCCGTGCTTCCAATGTAGTGCACTCAGCTTGGCTAGCCCCGCCGCGGTCTGTGCTCCGGTGGACTTACCTCCGTGGTTGCGGCAGCGCGCCTTGCCTTTCATTGCGGGGTTCTGACAGGGTGTTCCCTTCCGGGTTTTAGCGCCACAGCGTTGCCCCAGCCAGTCTGGCCCCAGCTCCCATTCCTTCCCTGCTGCAAAGAAAGCATCATTCATTGAGATCTCCTTCGATAGCTTTGTGTTCCAGTGGCCAAGGTTCAAGGTTCAAGATTCGTGCTCCCTGCTCCTAACTCCTCACATCACCGCCGGCAGTCGGAGTTGCATGGACCTTGGATCCTGGCACTTAGAATGCGAACCTTGGACCTTGGTCCTTCAAGTGTTCTGCCTCGCTTCCTACTAACAAAACGGTGCCTCTGGGCTGCGTCAAAAATGTTGTTTTCTAACACCCTACGGCCGCCCTGCTGCAAAAGGTTAGGCTGAGGGGGTTACTTTGAGCTTTTCACATGGATAAACATCCTAGCGTAGCAACCCCACCCCCTATTTGAGGGGCCCCTGTTCTATTCCCCATCCCTGTACTTGTTAGGCAGCCAAATTTTGCCGTGGCTATTTTCGTTTGGGCTTCTTGGCTACCAACAACCGCAGTGGCACTGAGGAGCAAGGTCCACGGATCATGCTAATGCCTTCAGCTGCAACTTGAACCTCGAACCTTGGTTGAGCATGATAGATCCGCCCTTCAATTTAATGTTATAGTATAACAAAATAGTGACCTGCGCAAGTGCGTCTGACAAAAAGTGGTCCATGGGAGCCGCCTTGGCTTTGTTGCTTATTGGATACGACTACAGCTTCGTACCGAAGCCATTGGGCCACGTAGCTGCTCTCTGAGGATGTAACGCGCATCAGCTCGCCTAAAGGCGCTGGGCTCGCCCACCAACAAAGGTGCGAGCATCGCGATTCTGGGACCTTGAGCCATACGCTCTTTCTAGAAAGGTTGACGGCTAGTGTTGCATGCATCTTGCTCCTCGGACCTTGGCTTAATTCGTAACTTGCTAAGCGAGGGAGCAGGGGCCTGTTCGCCCGTCCCACCACCTCTGCGGCTCTGTCAGGCAAGTTTAAATATGATTAATGCCAGGCTGGTCACTTTTATCAGTGCCGATTAGCTGTTTGCCAAATGTAACGCAGACTCACCTTTTATGTAAAAAATAACTCAAAACCATCGTTGCATTTCTGCCAACTGGCACATGCGGCTTGCGCGCTCTCATAAGCAGGTGAGCTTTTATTATCTTAAAGATCACGCCTTACATATGAGCGAAAGGGCATATCAAGTTGCGTGCTGCAACAGGTCAAACCGTCCATGCCAACAAAATAAAAAGGCCCCCCGAGGGAGGCCTTTTCTCTGTTCCTAACCAACTTACCAATGCAGCAGGTTCAGGACAGATTTCTTGAGCTTACGCCCAACTTAACCTTGCAGCAGGCTTAACACGCCTTGTTTAGAAGCATTCGCCTGCGCCAGCATTGCTGTTGCCGCTTGGCTCATGATTTGAGACTTGGTCAAATCACCAGTCACTTTAGCAAAGTCTGCGTCTTGAATGCGAGATTGAGAGGAGGCGATGTTAATCTTTATGCTTCCCAGGTTAGAGATTGTGTGATCGAGGCGATTTGAAACCGCACCAAGAGCACTGCGAGCATCAGAAATCTTTTCGAGCGCCCCGTCAATCGCGCTAATCGCGCTCAAGGCCCCTCTGACGGTCGTAATACTAACGTCTGAGATCTTATTAAGCGTTGATGAATTGGATGCCAAACCCAGATCATAACTGCCTTGGTAACCAGCTTTAGAAGACTCTGGAGTGCCGCTTTCGCCTACCGTAAACGCTGTTGAGGAGCGTAGTTCCACTTGTCCTGCTACAGTCACGTTTTTGGCACCCGATGACAGAACTGCTCCTTCTGAAATTTCTCGCGTTTGACTTTGAGCACCAAAGGCAGCCGTGGTTGCGGTGCCATTTAACGTACCGCTATCAATCTTCACAGTGAGGTCTGCCGCTTCAGCAGCAGCTTGTGTTTCGCTTTGAGCTGCCGTTATTGTGAAAGTCTTGCCGTCGTCACGAGTGATTGAGATATTACCAGCGCCGGTAGACGCAATAGTATAGCGGCCATCAGCGTTGTTTGTTGCACTGCCCACCGCAGTAGTGGTCAAGTTCGCAAGAGTTTGTGCGACCGTAGCATTTCCTGACAATACCACGTCATCTTCACCCTCCGCAGAGATTGTAAACGTAACGGTATCAAGAGAATCCGGAGAAGCAGTAGAAGCCATAGTAATGGTCGCTGTAAGCTGCTCTGTTCCTGTTGATCCGCCATCCATATTTAGGCCATCGACCTGGAAGTTCATATCGCCAGACACGCGCTCAATTTTGATGTCTTCACCGGTAGCGTGAGTGAAGATAACCTCTGCATCGTTCGCGCCCATTGCAGCCGTTACACCAGTCGTACCAGACTTTGCGTTCACGGCGTCACGAATACCGCGCAAATCAGAAACACTCGACAAGTTCACATTAGCAAGCGTCTCACCGTTAACTTTCAGCGAAATGTCGCCAGTAGTAGTGGCTCCAAAAAACCTAACATTTGTTTCGGCGGTTGCAGCAATACCTGTGGCAGCTGTTTGCAGATTGATGGCGGCAGCTGTGGACTTTGCCGTTTCATTTGCAGCTGTGTCGATTGTTGCACTGCCTGCGCTGCCACTCAGCGACATATCGTATCCGCCACGTCCGTTTGTGGTAGCTGCTTGTTGGTTTACGATTGTACGGATAGAGTGTGAACCAATTTCACTTGCAGCTACGCTATCCACATCTACTGAAATGGACTGGTTCGCCTCTGCGCCGATTTGAAACGTTTTTGAAGTAAAAGATCCATCAAGAACGCCGACGCCGTTCCAGGTTGTCTGATCCGCAATCCGATTAATTTCAGTCACAAGCTGGTTAATTTCAGCGTTTAGGTTTTTGCGATCATTGGCAACGTTTGTGTCGTTTGCCGACTGCACTGCTAGCTCACGCATCCGCTGCAAGATATTTGTTACTTCTTGATGAGCGCCTTCGGTCGTATCAATTAACGCCTGAGCATCGCTGGCATTACGAATTGCTTGGTCGAGGCCCCGAACTTGACTCTCCATCCGTGTCGAAATCGCCAAACCCGCCGCATCGTCGGCTGCAGAATTAATTCGTTTTCCAGATGAAAGTTGCTCCATGGCAGCCTCCATCTCTTTGTTCACTTTATTCAGATTATATTGCGCGTTGATCGACGCTGTGTTGGTATTGATTACAGTCATAGCTGTCTCCCTTTGGTTCAATGCCAGTCACGCGTCGATATCAACATCACCTATGTGAGTGCAGATTGCGCTAGTGGCCTCTGAGTATTCAAACGACCAGATTAGGAAAAGTTTAGTTTCATATGTGAAATAGGTTTTAAAAAAAGGATATTTCTTAAATAACGGGGATTATTCGAGGATTTATCTTCAAATTTCAGAAAGCGGTGTCATCAATTTGACAACGAAAAATATATATAAAATATTGAAAATAAAATATAATAATTAAATCTGTCACATTTCTGTACAGTGGTAGTCAAATTCAATACTTGGATTGGAATATTTTTTGGCTTTTATCGACTGTAGGGGGTTCAGTTTATGAAATTCGTGGCATCACAAGCGATTAGGCAAAAACAGTCACTGGTTATTACGGCCCAGTTACAGCAGGCTATTAAACTACTTCAGATGAACAATTTTGAACTTGAGCAATTCATCGAAGAGCAATCTTTAGAAAACCCATTTCTTGAAGTTGCCAGTTCAGAAACGGTTGACAAGTCAGAGCCGCTTGATGCGCAAGAGCCGATGCCAGCGTCCATCGACCCTGATGCAACGGATATCAAATCGGGCAATGAGGCGGCCGACAGTCCCATGACCTCCGAGGGTATGGACAATACATTTGACTCAAACCTGTTAGATCTCGGCACGAGCAGCAGCGGCGCCGCCGGCGCACAGGATTGGGACCTGATTGCCACAACCGTGCAAGAGCGCGGCCCATCGCTTTATGCCCATGTCTGCGCCGAAATTGACCGTATGTTGACCTGCCCGAAGGAGCGGATGATAGGCTACGCCTTTGCGGAGGCTCTGGAGCCCTCTGGGTGGCTGGGGCAGCCTATCGAAGATATGGCGCTGGTATTGAATATTCCGGAAGCTGTGGCTGAGACGGTTTTGGCCAAGCTGCAAACCATAGAGCCCGCAGGTCTATTTTCCCGCTCCCTTAAAGAATGCTTGCAACTGCAGGCTGCAAGCCATGACAACAACAGTCCGCAATTTGCAATCCTGTTGGACAGTTTGGATGTCCTGGCCGCAGGGGATATGAAGGCTTTGAAAAAATGTGGCGTATCCAGTGAACAGCTGCGTGACATGATCAACCTGCTACGCAGTTTCAATCCGAAACCTGGAACATTGTTTGAAACTGGCGCCGATCCCATCCGTGCGCCGGACCTCATTGTTACCAAAAATAGTGATGGTTGGCGCATTGATCTGAATCGCAGCACCTTGCCCAGTGTGCAAATCGACCGAGACTATGCGCAGGCTGCCTTAAAATCAGCCGCGAGCGACGAAGACAAAGGCTTTTTGAAAGAGCGGGTCGCCGGTGCGCGTTGGCTAAAAAGCGCTGTTGAGCAGCGCAATGCCACGACGATGGCGGTAGGAGCCGAGATTGTGAAGCGGCAGACGGCTTTTTTGGAAAAAGGTATTGGCGCTTTGCGTCCACTTATTCTGCGTGATGTGGCTGATGCGATTAATGTGCATGAAAGCACTGTGAGCCGCGTGACCTCTGGCTTGATGATGACGACACCGCAGGGGACCTTTCGATTAAAGGATATGTTCAGCGTCGGTGTTGAATCGGACGGTGAAGATGGCATTGAGGCCGCCTCAGCAATCAAGTTCAAAATCAAGAAATTGATTGACACAGAGCTCCCGAATGCGCCTTACAGCGATGATGCTATAGTGACTATTATGGCGAAAGAAGGCATTATACTTGCGCGTCGTACCGTCGCGAAATATCGCATGTCCCAAAAAATCCCCTCCTCTTTCCAACGGCGCCGCGAAGCTATCATGGCGGGCCATTCCTAAGATCACGCGTCTACTAGGGCTCTTCGCTCGACCTTGTCAAAAGCAGATCGTCGAGCAGGCGTTTATGTGCTTTGGGAATTTTATCGATCACAGCGCGTAGGTTCATGTGGTTATAGGCGACCAATTCGACGTTGCCTTGTGCAATGCCAATACCCTTCCATGCACCGCCGCACATCACTTCATTCATACCTAGAATTTGATGTGGCCCTGCCCAGCGTACCACCCGGCCACCATCACCGGAGAAAATTATAATTGAACCCTTGGAAATGATATAAATTGAGGTGATCGGCATACCTTTAATAAAAAGTACCTCTGAATGAAACAGATGTACAACCTCTCCGTTGGCCGGGGCGCTGGCTTTGAGTTGGCTCAAGTCTGCCATTACAGGGCCTTTTGGGTCATCAGGTGATCCAAGGCCAATCCGCGGGCCAAGGTCCAAGTGTGCGTGTTTTCCATACATAGGGTATCTCGGATCAGCTGCCTTGGGATATGGACAAGTTCACAGTCTTGCAAACAGGTCACGGGCGTTTGATAGCTGCAGAGTCCCAGAAACTCTTTAAAGTTCAAAACATGGCCTGCGTGATAGACAAACCCGTCTCGACCGCGCGCCTTGCCAGTTTTCAGGAAAATGACCCGATCAGTGGACATGCCATTGCCCATCAGGACAGTTCTTGCGCGTACGGTTTCGCGCGGCAAGGCGGAAATGGGGAGTTCGTTTATGAAAGTCGACCGCATCTTACCCCCCCTTGGTCAGCTTAACGACATGGGAGGGAAATCATTTAGTCAAAAAATATAAGTGGGCGCCACAGACATGCGTGGCATGCCCCGGTACTGGTTCTTTCGGGCCTACCCGAAGTAATGCGCTTAGGTTTCGGTCGTGGGTTGCTGCTCGCGCATGGCCTTGCGCTGTAGGCGGTTCAGCTTTTGCGGCGGCTCTGCTTTATCGAAGGGGAACAATACACCAGGATCTAAAGCGCGGCAGGTCTGTCGCACTTCGATTTCATTGGTGGCTCCAATGACCATCCAATAAAACTTGTCTTCAAACAGATGATAAGACCGCAGCAAATTCAACTGGGCACGTTTGACGTAAAGTCCGACCAGGATATACCCGAGAATAAACAATAATATATTCGTCACCGCGGTGACGCCATATACGATGGTAATGGCCAGCATCGGGTAGTAAAGTCGATTGCCCAACATCCAAAGCAACGGTGCATAAGTGGCAAGAGGATCCGGTGCAGTGGGATGCATCGCTGCATTTTTGCGAAGATCGCGAAAGATTTCGAAGTTTTGGTAGCTTTCAATAGGCTCAAATTTCAGTTTCTTAAAGCCTTCGCTGACCTCGATGGCCTCCTCCGGTGATACAAAATCGAAATCCGCCCGCAACGGAGTGTGAAAACAAACATTGAAAAAGACCCCGTCGCGCCAGAAGGTGACGAGCCATGCCACATCATCCACCATTGTCGGATCATAATCTTCGAAAACTGCTTTCAGTGTCTCTTTGTCACCAAGAAAAAGCTCACCGTCGATAGCCACAAGGATATCGTTCTCTTTGATACGTTGTGCGACCGCCGCGCGACCCATTCCCTGTTTCTGAACCTTCAAAAATTGACGGATCGGGGGCGCCTCTGCCTCGGAAACCTGCGGGTTTATCTGTTCGTCTTCAAGGGCCATAAAATTTCCTTAGGGAAAGCTGATTGGGTCGTCGACCTTTGGCCGGGGAGTTACAGTTTTCGATTTCGATTTCGATTTCGCTTTTGGCGCTGTGCGGGTCCGCGTGGGCGGTGAATTTGCAGCGGTGATTTTTGCCGAAATCTCCCGTTGCAGCATGAGAATGGCTTCAATCTTTGTGGTCACCTCAGCCATAGGTGTTTGTGGGCCGGAATTCGCAGTTTCTTGTGCCGCAAAAGCCTCAATCAATTGCGCCTGCGCCAGCTCGAGCTGAGCAATAGCGACGGTGATCGATTCGGAATGGTTGGCCAGATCGGAATCGATCTTATCCAAAACACTTGAGCTAAATTGAGACACTGACGCCAGATTGGTTTCCGTCATATCGCTTAAACCATCCTGCGTGACCGTGGCATACACCTCTTGCTGCGCCTCAATTCGGGCAAGCGCTTCATTGGCATCTTCGGTCGCGGTCATCAGCTTTTCTTGTTCTTGCATCGCTTCATCGAGGGCGGTGGTGCTTGCGGCAAGTTTATCAACATTTTCTGCGAAAATGACCAAGGCTTCGAGTGAGGTGTTATTTGCGGTCTCCATGGATTCCATAGTGCGGTAATACATCATAGACGCCACAACTACGGCGATCAAACTGGCCGCAACGGAGCTAACAAAAACTATGGTCGCGCTTCTGTATATTTTCTTCACTTCGCTCTCCACGGCTGAATAATCTTTGGTTATGCGTGCGAATTCATCAGTCACATTTGTCGCAACATCTGCGGCGTCCAAAGCAATTTTGATGCTATCTTCGACAGATTTGATATTGGAACTCATTTCATTCTCCTGCCTGTTTTGACCTTGGCATCGTCGCTAGGTCGAAACTTACTCTTAAACAGAGCACAATTCGTGCCAGTTGCCGCAAAAACCGCGAAACTTGGAGATTGAATTGATTTGAAACCAAACTTTTTACATCCATGCGGACGTTTTGCATCAAATGTTACGAAATAGTTTAGGCATATGCCACAAGGAATATAGGAAGGCTTTTCACTCATTATTTTCGCGCCGACTTGATAGCATTTACAATTTCCACGATCACAAACCGCAAACCACCCAGTAAACACATCAACGACGCGGCAAATAGTCCATAGACCTGAAACTGCGGGACCGTACCGATCAAGGCAAGCGCTTCAAGTGCCAGCCATGCTGACATGCCAAAAAAGGCGATTGTGGAAATAATTTCACCAATGCCGCGTCTTCGATTGCGTGCCATTCTAATTTCCTTTCAATGCTTTGCCGAATTCATCAAATTGCAACTCATTTGGAATTTCGAACATCGGCTCTGGCGGTATCTCGCCGCGATCTACTCGGAACACATAGGCCAAAACAGCTGCAACGGCGGTGTAAACTCCATCATTAATTTCCTGACCAATTTCACTGGTGAAGTATAAAGCTCGCGCGAGCAGAGGGCTACGAAAAACTGTAACGTTGGATTCTTCCCCCTTCGCGATGATACGTTCTGCAATTTTACCACGTCCCATGGCCAAAATAACAGGAGCTTTCATCTCTCCCGGAACATACTTTAGCGCTACAGCGAAATGAGTAGGGTTCGTGATGATGGCTGTTGCTTCTCCGGCCTGCTCAACCGCCGCCCCCTGTTCGGAAGCGCGACGGCTGGCCTCCATCTGGAGGCGCCGAATGCGGGATTTAACCTCGGGTGAACCCTCGGATTGCTTATGTTCATCTTTAAGTTCCTGAGGGCTCATTTTGAGTTTTTTGGTGTGTTTATGAATGGCATAAGCGAGATCGATTCCTGCAATAATGGCCAAGACAATAAGGGAAGCGCCGAGCGCCAGCATCAACGCAGAGAAGGATTCAGAAAGTGCCGAGTTGAGGTTTGTGCTCAATAAATTTAATAATACTGGCAAAATAAGCCAAATTACCGTGGCGAATGCTGCGGTCAGCAAAAGGACCTTGGCAACTGCCTTTGCCAGTTCCATAAGCCCGTTGATTGAAAACATACGCTTAAAACCGCTCAATGGATTGATACGATTGCCCTTAAAGTGCATCGACTTGACAGCAAAGTTGATCCCACCGCTCAAAGCGCCTTGGGTGGCCAAAACTGTCAACATAATTGGCAGACCAACGATTGCAGACATGACGATAAAAATCGCCATCGCGTCCCCAATGCGGGACATGATATAACTATTTAACTGATTAAGGTCGCCAAATTCAAAGAAGGCAATCCAGTGGCCCATGCGTGGCGGCAAGAATACATATAGGGCGTAGATTAACGCCACGCCCATCGACATGGTCATGAAGACTTGTAGTTCTTTAGAGGATAAAACCTCACCGTCTTCTTTCGCCTTATCTAGGCGTTTCTGGGAGGGGTCCTCTGTCTTTTCTTGGCCATCGTCGCCACCTTCAGCCATCTCGCATTCCTTGAATTAAAGTTCCTAAAAACTCGGTTGTTGAGGCCGTTAAATCTGAAAAGGCCCAGGCAAATGGTGAAATTGAAAGCGTGATCAATACGAATACGCTGAAAATTGTTATGGGAAAACCGAATGAAAACAGATTGAGTTGAGGTGCAGATTTTGTTATGATGCCGATTGCTAGGTTGATGATAAACAACACCGCAACGATCGGTAACATAATGCTTGCCGCGAAAGAAAACATCAATCCACCGGCGTCGATACCAGATTGAATGAGCACACCCCAGAGAAGGGGCGCTCCAATTGGAACAATCTTATAGCTCTCCAAAATCAATCCCATGACATGCAAATGACCGTTGATAGAGAAGAAGATAACCAAGCAAAATAGGGTTAAAATTTGGCTCACCACGGGGGTCTGGCCTGATCCGCTGGGATCAACTTGCATTGAGAAAGACAGTCCAGAGGTGGCTGCGATTTTTTCGCCTGCTAACCCTGCGGTTGCAAATATAATCATGAAGGTAAGACCGGCGGTTAAACCAATAGCCAGTTCCTGAATGACGAGAGGTATGACCATAAAGGAGGTCAATATTGCAATGTTTGGTGGGGCAACCTGGGACATAATAAATGCGCCCAAAGCAAAAGATAATACAATACGAACCTGCAAGGGCAACATGCGTGATCCAAAAAAGGGTGCTGAGATCAAAAATGCGCCGGCCCGCAAATTCATGACCAATACTTGCAAAAGCCAATTCAACAGGTCCTGCATCTGAGCGCCGGGGAGGGCACCAAACGCGATGTCATTCAGCGGTATCACCGGCCCACCAAAGAAATTTCTTGAAATATGAACGCGAAATAGTTCGACATTTGTGTCATCATTAGACCAGAAAGCAGTGCAATTGTGGTCAACACTAAAATCAGTTTTGGCACAAAGCTTAGGGTCATCTCATTGATTGATGTCGCCGCCTGTAAAACGCCAACTAAAAGGCCGATCGCAAGCGCCACACCGAGAACCGGTCCAGCGGTCATAATGATTTGCCAGAAGGCAAGCCGTAAGTACTCTATGTTGCCATCAAATTCCATATTGCCTCACGTCGCTACGAATGTTGCGGCTAAAGAGCCGACCGTAAGAGCCCAACCGTCCACCAACACAAAGAGGAGAAGTTTGAAGGGTAGGGAAACGAGCATTGGTGACAGCATCATCATTCCCAAGGCCATTAGGATTGACGCAATCACCATATCGATGACTAAAAAGGGAAGAAATAGTAAAAACCCAATCTGAAATGCCGTCTTTAATTCGGAGGTTATAAAGGATGGTAACAAGGTCGAAAACGGAATGTCGGCGTTACTTTCGTATCCGTCCGCTCCAGCCATATCGCTAAACATTAGTAGTGTGTCGCTGCGCGTATTCGCCACCATAAAATCTTTCATCACTGCGGAAGCTTCTGAAATCGCCACTTCTGCCGACATGCTCTCTGACAAGAAGGGAGAGAGGGCTACGTTGTATATCTCAGTCAAAGTTGGCTGCATAATGAACAATGATAAAAACAATGCGATGGCAATGAGCACCTGATTTGGTGGAGTTTGCTGAGTCCCTAATGCCTGACGTAGGATCGACAGAACAATAATGATGCGCGTAAAGGATGTCATACCTAAAACCAGGGATGGCAGCAACGTAACGGCAGTCATGAGCGCCAGTACTTGCAAAGATAGCGAGTATGTTACCTCCCCGTCGAGATTTTGCTCGGTCGTGAGAGCCGGCAGGCCTCCAAGGTCAAAAGACTGCGAAAAAGCCGGTGTGGCTACAGTAAGCAAAACAAGAAGGTAAGGAGCAAGTCTGAGCTTACGCATCAAGTTTCTCCTCGACTGAATTGGAGACCGGTAGGATGTTGCTCGTGCCGGTCTTTCCAATACAAAGTAGAAAATTCTCTCCCTTCACCGAGAGTAAATGAAGGTTTTCCCTTGGGCTTAGGCGGAGTGTTTCGACGATCTGCATGTCACTTTGAATTGGCGTGACCCTGCCGCTCGCAACCAATCTCTTAATGACGATCTGCGCTACAAATAGGGCACCCAGAAATATCAGTATGATTACGATTTGATACGGTTGTACGTCTGACATGATCGCTCCTACTTACCTGAAGTAAAGGAAGCAATTATCGTGCCAAACTAACGTATCCTCAATAAGATATAAAAATATCAGAGTGTTGGGCTGTACTGTCACTAAATGTCAAAATTATGACATTCGGAGCCTTACAATACCTCAACACGTTTCTCAGGCTCTATGATCTCTCCAAAACGGATCCCAAACCGTTCTCCAACCATAACAACTTCGCCTTTAGCAATCATTGTTCCATTAATTAGAATGTCCAACGGATCCCCTGCTAAGCGGTCCAACTCAAGTACTGAGCCCTCGCTTAAACGCAATAGGTCGCGAATTGTGATCTCAGAGCGCCCGACTTCAACGGTCATTTGAACGTCGATATTTTCTAACACACGAAGGTTCTCGCTACCATCGCGGGCAAGTTTCTGGTCGAGCGGTGTTTCGGAAGAAGAATTTTCTGACATTCTCAAAACTTTCTATTCGGGGTTGTTGTTTGTGGTAACACGATCGCGCAAGTGCAGTGCAGCTTGTGGACCGACCTGGCCAAGTTCTGCGGTAAACAGATTTTTTCCCTCGACAAGGACTTTAATCCCATTGTGCACTTGCATGGGAAAGGTGTCACCATCTTGGAGATTTAGCAAATTTTTCATAGACACTTTTGGCTTTGCTAACTCCGCGGTAACAACCAATGGAATGTTCAAGATTGCGCGTTCTAACTTTTGACGCCACGACATATCTTCTGCCACATGCTCCGATTGAACACGAGACCTTAGAAGAGATGCGATTGGTTTTAAAGTTTGCAATGGATAAACGATGTCGAAGGTTGCTGGTTCGCTACCTGGCAGCTGGACCAGAAATGTGCAGACAATTACTGTATCGCTATTATCCACAAATGAGGCGAATTGCATATTTTCTTCGTGACCCTGCACTGCAAATGTGACCGGCATTAAATCCTTCCACGCAACTTGCAAAGAATCCATCAACCCACTTGTTATAATTTCAATGACGCGCTGCTCCGTTGCCGTAAATTCTCCCGGTACACGTCGTATGGGACGCACTGCTGTTCCACCATAATAGGAGTTTGTCAGCAATGAGATGAAGTTTGGAGCGACGACTAGAAGACTATTTCCGCGTAATTCATCAATTCGGCTTGTTGTTAAGCTCATGAAACTATCTGCATCAGCAGAATATTCATCGAAGGTTTTAACTTCCGGCGGAAAGGAAGAAATGCGCGGTTGGATGCGAAGCATGGGTAGAAAGACACTTCTTGCAAATCGACAGAACCGCTCGTTAATCATTCGCAATGCATAGTAATCTCCGAGCAACGATAAATCATCAGAGCCGAAGGAAAATGGCTTAACGTCAACCTCCTCACCCATTGAAACAATGCCGGAGCCCTCACCATTACCGTCAAGGCCAGCTATAAGCGCGTTTACTTCTTCAGAAGTTAATTTTTTTGATGAGGCCATAATTTACGCGTACCTTATTGTAAGACGAATGATGTGAAATGCACACTGTCAATGCCACCAAAACCCTCAAGCTGTTCAAGCTTAGCGTTGATTGCTTCAACTATACGAGCTGCCAATGCGTCACGTCCAATCTTTCCTTTAACGTCCTCTTCGGTAAAGTCACTGACCGTTCCTAATACTTCCGAGCGAAGCGCAAGCTGATGCAATTCAACATTCTCTATGACTGTTTCGTCATATTGTGTCGAAATTCCAACGCCCAACTGTAGAAACTTGCGCGAGTCTTTAAGGTTCGATGTAAAGTTACCTTCAAATTCAAAATATGATGTCACAAATGTGTCAGCTTTCGGGGTTTCTTTTTTGTTGAGAGCAGGTTCTTCGCCTTCCGCTTCGCCTTCTGCTGCTTCATCTTCGGGCAGTTGACCGCTTTCCTTTAATTTTCTCTCTATGATCTGCTCAATTTCAGCACTTGGAGTAGCACCATTCCCGCCAAACATAAAAAAGCCAGCGCCTAAACCGACGCCTACCAGCAAGAGGCCGCCAAGAACCAACCCGATAATTTTTACCAGGCCACCTTTTTTCTTTGGTTCATCTGTCTCTTGATCTGCCATCGTATATCTCCTGATACTTACGCAATAACGTTTACGGTGCCATTGTGGCTTTCACCAGTGCGTTTGGAATCGGCTCCGGTCTCTGTATCTCGGTTTTTGGTACCGCCTGGCGTTGACTGCTGTTTTTGCCGGGTATGTTGGCCGAGTCCCTGTCCTAAGCCGCCTTCAGAGGAGGCTGACAAGCTGGATAATTTGAATCCCGCCGCGTCTAACATCTGCGCCAATCTGTCTTCAGCGCCAATTAGGACGCGAGATGCCGCGCTTGTTTCTGTGACGATACGAACTTGTGCTTCATCACCTTTAAACTCAAGACTTATGTGCATATCCCCTAAGTTTTTTGGTCTTAAGGAAAGCTCAAGTTTGCCCTCTCCATTGCTGGACAGTTTCTCTATTTGCGCAACCAAGCGCTGACCCCATTGCACGTCACGCGTGTTTAACACCAATGCAGATGCGAAGGTTTGAAGACGCTCTCCACCGGTTTGAGTGGCAAGTTCTTTGATATTTTGTGACATATTTCGGTCACCGAGGGACTCGAATGTTATTGGTGTTGGAGTAGCCCCCGGTGGCTGCGAGTCGACGCGTGTCGGGGTGGTAGAGTTTGGATTTTGCTCTAGTTTTAGCGCTGAATCTGTCTGAATGTGGGCTTCACTGCGAACTGAGCTGCGCGTGTCTTTTGGCTCGGACTGGATTTTCAAACTAAAGACTTGCCGTTCACCGTTTTTGACCTCTTTTGATGCCAAGTTTGCTGGCGCAGACTTTGGCTGAATGTGGGCTTCACTACGGACTGAGCCGCGCGTGTCTTTTGGTTCGGAATCGATTCTCAAACTAAAGACTTGCCGTTCACCATTTTTGGTCTCTTTTGATGCCAAGTTTGCTGGCGCCGCCGCCGCATCTATGGCCCCATTCTCTGATCTTGCGTCAGGAATTGCCTCGCTGCGAATAGGGGCTGTGTGTAATGGTTGCGCGGTCTTAACGGATTGTGTTGAGGAGTTATTTTTCTGCTTTAGTGTGTTGGTATTTGTGAGGTGTTTAACGGGCGGAATAACCGTTTCTGGCCGGCCCGACTCGGGCGTCATGGGTTTGTTGGTGATATCAAGTTTCGCATCTGGGTTGACGCGTGACGGTGCCGCTTCCACCACCTCCTTCATTTGCATTTGAGGTGGTTTGACTGCCTCTGGAACTTTGAGATCCGGATCTGTTTCTGCCATAATGTTTGGGATAGTATCTGGTTTCGCCATGACTTTAGAGTCGTTTTTCGTGGCATCATAGGGCAGAGTTAATGGCTGTTTGGGATCTTGGATATATGCGGGGATGTCCAGAATGTGTGGGGTGGCGACGGGCGTTTCTATTGTTGGAGATGACTCCACCAACGCAGCGTTACCCTCAGGTTCAAGGCGCATCGCATCGAGTTGCTCGGTTGGATTTGGCTCTGAATTATACTGCGGCTGAGTGGCCGGGGTGCCCAAATTAATGTCAGCATCAGTCTCAGTCTTAAGTTTAGGATTATCCTCGGCAATAGGAGCGATGTGCAGATTTGCAGTTGCCTTGGGTTGCGGCGTAATAGTCAGTTCGACTTCAGGCGTCTCCGCCAGATCCAACAGCTTCGCCGGTTGCTCTTGCAAAATCGGCTGTACGGCATCGCTCGTGGCTGGCGTCTCCATGCTTGGCATCGAAGGATCAGGCAAGATTGCCGCATCTGTAATGGGATCGACGGGGTGGTGTGCGATGGTCCCGGGAACCTCAATTTCATCGATAGGCGGTGTCCAGGTAAATTTCGCCGCGGGCTGCGTAAGGACCGGTTCACGGTTCTCAAGCGCTGCCTCAACTTGAGACAGATCAGATTGAACGCTATTTTCTAAGACAGTTGCGAATTGTTGCCCGCCGTGGGGTGTAACCGCAGCGCTGCCCAGGACATTTAACACGCCCTTCAGCGGTTTAGGACCGTCCAGATTTAGACCCAGGTCATTCATTTCGCGACTTTCCCGTTAAAGCGTCACAGTAAGATAGCAAATTTGATGCCAACTTATCTAAAAACGCCGGCTATGAGGTTTGGACGGCATTAAAGTTTCAGCACGTTGGTCGTTGTCAAGGGCTACGGCCTTGCGATGTTCAAGCGCTTTATCGGCGATAATACGTTCTTTATTCTTATTTTGTGCCAATAAATTTCGATTGGTGACAATTTCTTGACCAAGAAACTCCAACCTATTGGCGGTAAATTCTTGTTGGCGTGCCATTTCGCGACCGTACCAGGCTTTAGATCTCAACGTTTGGACGCTTTGAGGCCCCGGTTCGAGCTGGTTTTCTTCCACCATTCGTGCGAGTTTTTGATCGAGATCGCGCAAGACGTCCTGATCACTGATTAATTCGTTAAGCACCTCGGCCTTGCGGCGAAGTTCGATGTTTTCGCGCTTGACCATCAATTCATACAGGCGGGCTTTGCGTGACATCTTATTCAGCCATTAGGTCAATAAGGTTCTGTTTACAGGTGGTGTAATCGGCAGATTCATTTGCTTGCTGTGCAACATAGGCTGTAATTTGTGGCCACAAAGCAATGGCGAGATCCAGTTCTGGATCCTGCCCAGCCGCATATCCGCCCATCAACATCAAATCCCGATTTTCCAGGTAAAGGTACACTAGGCGTTTGAATTTCTGTGCCGCCTTTTGGTGTTGGGTATCGGTAATCTCATTCATGACGCGGCTCACCGAGGTGGTGAGATCAATCGCGGGGTAAATGCCTAACTGGGTTTGTTTGCGCGATAGAACGATGTGCCCGTCTAGTATTGCCCGAGCTGTATCCACCACTGGATCATTGGTGGTATCGTCTCCATCGGCAAGAACGGTGTAAATTGAGGTTATGGCCCCTTCACCCAACCCGCCTGTTCCTGTGCGTTCGATGAGATTGGGAATCATGGATACGACGGATGGGGGATAGCCTTTGGCTGTAGGTTGCTCACCCATGGCCAATCCGGCTTCACGTTTGGCATGGGCGACGCGGGTCAAGGAATCCATGATCAAGAGCACATCTTTGCCCTTGGCACGAAAATATTCGGCAATGGCAGTGGCGCGGTTTGCGCCGCGGATGCGGAGCAGAGCCGCCCGGTCCGCAGGTACTGCGACAACGCAAATTTTTTCGCGGGATGCTGCTGTCATGGCTTGCTCGACGAAGGCGCCCACTTCACGGCCCCGCTCACCGATCAAGCCCACGACGATGACATCTGCTTTAGAAAACCGGGTCATCATTGACAGCAAGACGGATTTGCCAACGCCCGATCCGGCGACGATTCCTACCCGCTGGCCTTTGCCGATAGTCAGCAGCGCATTCACCGATCGCACACCGACGTCCAAAGGTTGGGTGATGGGCGCGCGGTCCAGTGGATTGACAGATTTTCCATAAAGGGGCCAAGTTTCAGCCAGATGCAGAGGCCCGAGACCATCAAAGGGGTGGCCATGTGCGTCAATAACCCTGCCAAGCAAAGACTCGCCCACTTGAACCTCGCGTCCATTATTGGCGACAGAAACCAAGGCGCCAACTTCGATATCGGCGTTTTGATCATAGAGAAAAGCAACATTCTGACCGTTCTTGAAGCCAATGATTTCGGCGTCAATGATAGTGCCACTTGGGCCGGTGACGTGACAGATTGAGCCGACGGATACTGGAAATCCATCGCACTCAATGATTTGACCATCAAATTGCGTCACGCGCCCAGAGGCTACGAGGGTGGGGGCAGTCGCCATTTTTTCAATGCGGCGGGACAGTATGGCAACGGCACTTTGGCTCATAACATCGGATCCTCCACGGGCTGTTCCTCGTTTGCAGTTTCTCCGATCTCGGGTGGCCTTTGTGGCAAGACAGCGTCGGCCGCCAGAACCAATGGCGTGTAAGTAATATTTTGCGCCGGCTGGTCGACGCGTGGTAACAGATCGGTGAGACGGATTCTCTCAAGGGAAAGATCGATATCTCCACGCTGTAAATTTACATCACTCACGAGGCGAAGATTGAGCAAGTCTTGAGACTGCTCCAGAATGGGTTTTAGCACAAGTAGGTCGAGGGGGTTCAACCGCACAATGGGGTGGGTCGCGGAGCTATGAATGCGATTGGCCAGGGTCTTGATTCTCTGGAGGAAAGCCTCTGGGACCGCATCAATCGCCATGCCCGCACGTGACGAGGCGAGGCTCAGAACACTTGCTTCAATGGATGTTGCAAGCTCCTCTATCGCTCCGTCAACTTGCACCGCAAAAGATTGCGTGACTTGGTCCAAGAGACCAAGCGCGTGGGACATCATGTGTTCAACTTCGGTTTCCGCAGATTTTTGCCCGTCCAGAAACCCGCGTTCATAGGCTTCCTCAGTGGCCGCGGTGGTGGCCATTTCTTCCGGGGCCTCTGGTTCTGGTGTAAGCAGGTTGGCTGATGCGGGTGTTGGCAGATCGTCAGCCAGATCTTCTGTCGGCTCTGGTTCTGTGCTATCTTGAGGTTCGGACGTGGCCTCAAGGGGGGGCGTGTTGTCGATTTCTGACGTTTCTAAGGTCTCCAGCGGTTCGCGCAGGCTTTCGGCTTCGGTTTGAGATTGGATCTCGGCATCCAAAACCTGAGCGACCTCACGTTCAGAGGCAGCTTTGGCCAGATCAAATAGGCTTTTGGGCTGGAATGAGTTTTCCGCCGCTGCGTGCTTCCTCTCAAAGACTTCGGCGTCAATTGTTCGAATGAACTGAGTGATTTCCGACGGTTTCAACGGTACGCCTTGTTGGAGATCATCGGCGCGGATCAAGCCGCCATGGGGGATGAATTCCGCGCTCATACCATTTCATCTCCACCGCGGCCGGCCAATACAATTGTGCCATCATCGGACATCTTGCGTGCGACGGCGATGATTTGTTTTTGCGCCTCTTGCACTTCCGTCAGGCGGACAGGGCCGAGCGCTTCCATCTCGTCTTTGACATTGGCGGCGGCGCGGGTTGACATGCAGCTAAATAATTTCTCTCGCAGAACCTCGTCAGCACCTTTAAGCGCAAGCACCAAGAGCTCGGCATCAATAGCCCGCAACAATGTTTGCAAGGAACGCTCGTCGGAGATGACTAAGCTGTCGAAGACGAACATATTGTCTTGGATCGACTGCATGAGGTCCTTGTTCT
The DNA here is from genome assembly GCF_000738435.1 of Planktomarina temperata RCA23. Classification (NCBI taxonomy): domain Bacteria; kingdom Pseudomonadati; phylum Pseudomonadota; class Alphaproteobacteria; order Rhodobacterales; family Paracoccaceae; genus Planktomarina; species Planktomarina temperata. Next base: position 829,932 of record NZ_CP003984.1, read on the forward strand.
CCTTTTTGATATCTTTCATGATCCGCTGTTCCATCGCGGTTTTTGTGAAGTTCATAATCTTGGCTGCTGCTTTTACGCCGCCAATTTGAGACGCGCGTAGCGTGGTGTTGGCCTGAAACTTTTGCTGCATCACGCGCTCAAGCTCGCGCACGGCATCGGGTTGTACGGTTTCTAAGGTTGCAATTCGACGTACGACCTCAGGTTGCAGCTCGAGTGGCAGAAGCCCAAGAACATCAGCCGCCAATCCATAGTCGAGATAGGAGATAATTAGCGCTACAATTTGCGGGTGCTCATCAAGGATTAATTCGGAAATCGCGCGGGCATCCATCCAGTCTAGAATTTCAATGGGTCGCTCGGAGGAAGCAGGGGTAATGCGACTGAGCACGGATTGCGCTTTGTCACCACCCAAGGCTTTGGTCAGGACGTTGCGAATATAGTTTCCGGCGCCGAGGCCTAGGCTGGTCTGTTGTTTGATGATGGCTAGGAATTCATCAAGCACAGCGTTCACCGTGTTTTGCTCCACCCCTTGTACCGAATACATCGCCCCGCCCAAGTGTTGCACTTCTCGTGGCGAGAGGTTTTTGAGGATCTCTGCGGCCTCATCCTCGCCCAGGAGCATCATCAGAATAGCTGACTTTTGAGTGCCTGTGAGCTCTACGATGGCGTCTTCTTCGCCCTCTGGTTCCACTGCCGGATCTGCCATATCGTTCCCCTTCAATATCCCTAAGGATTTACCCTAACATATCCATATCTTTTTGCATCAGTTGCTTGAACACGTTCGAAACCCGGCCAGCTTCATCGCCCACGATCATGCGGATGAGAGCGACTTTATCGTCATAAGTATTGGCGGTATCGAGCATTTCCATCGAGATATTCGCCTTTTTAGGCTTAAGTTTCGCTTTGATTTCCTCCAGCGTTTCACCGGCGCTGACTTCGATGGACTCCATCCCCTCGATCTCATCATCCGACACGCCACCGCGCGCGACGACGTCACCGCCAGCCGGAACCAGAAGTCGTGAGAGCAATGGCCGGATCACGCCAAGGGACACAACGGCCAGCATCAGGATCATCGCGATGCTTTTCCCGAGATCTTTCACCCAGCTAGCTTCAAACCATTTGATTGTTACTGCATCCGGCAGCTCTTGCATAAAGGGTTGCGAGTTCACAATCAGCGTATCGCCCCGCTCTGGTTTCAAGCCAATGGCGCTTGAGACCAAACTTCTAATGTCCTGTAGAACTTTGTCGTCAAAAGGTTGCACCACACTTTCGCCGGTTTCTGGGTCAATAGCAGTGCGGTCCCGAACCAATAGAGCCGCGTCAATCCGGACAATTTGGTTCATCGGTTGGGATGTGGTTTCAGTCTTACGACTGACCTCATAATTGCGTACTTCGCTTGAGGATTTATTCTGAACGTCATTGCTTTCGGAGTAATAGCTGTTGGTGGCTTGGCTGCCATCGGTAACCAATTCAGCCTCATTGGGAGCCGTGTTGGAGGTGGCACCTGGAATGCCAACAGCCGGACGGTTGGATGTCATATCCACTGAGCTTTGTTCGCTTCGCAGGGCGTTTCCGTTTGGATCTACGCTTTCTTCAGTGATTTCGCGACGGGTGAAATCGAACTCAATATTCACCCGGGCCGTCGCATTGCCACCACCCACGATGGGGCCAACCAAGCTTTCGATGCGTGAGCGGTAAATATTTTCAAGGCGCATGCGGTACTGCAATTGGTTGTCGGTCAAAATTGAGGATGCATCATCAGGTGATTTTGACAAGAGCCGGCCAACTTGATCCACCACGGTTACATTATCCTTGGACATACTTGGGATGGATGCCGAGACTAGGTTGATAATCGCGAGCACTTGATTTTCGTCAAGGGAGCGACCGCGATCAAGTTGCAAAAACACCGAGGCCGTTGGCGGAATTTGTTCACGGATGAAGACGGATCTTTCGGGTAGAGCCAAATGGACTCGTGCAGACTTCACGGCAGATATCGCCATGATTGAGCGGGCGAGCTCAATTTCTTGAGCTTGTTTCAAGCGGACTGTTTCAACAGAGCGAGAGGTGCCAATTGGAATATCTGTAAGTGAATCATAGCCATCTGGCGCCGATTCTGGCAGGCCCAAAGCGGCTAATTTGATCCGTGAGCTGTGATAGTCTTCAGCTGGGACCATAACTTCGCCAGTCGTAGGATCTAACGTAACATCGACACCACTATTGATCAGCGCGTCATAAATCCGCGACTTTTCCGCCTCGGGCAGTGAGGCATAAAGCGTTGTTCTCGAGGGTTTCTGCATCAGGGCGAAGACCACAACACAAATCACAATCGCTGTGACCGCAATTATCGCGGGAAAGGCACGTTGAAAACTTGGTTGCGCGGTGATGGTGCGGATATTTGAGAGATAATTTCCGGGCATAGTCGCCAAGTTACCGCCCCGTACGTTGACGGCAGAGGAAGTGTCCAGCATTTGTGAGTTCGTAGCCATGAGTCAGGTTATCCTTGTTGCCCGTATAAGTTGGTGGCCCAATTAGACCGGCATGTTCATTATGTCTTTGTAAGCGCTGAGCGCCTTGTTGCGCAGGTTTAAGGTTAGCTGGAAGCCAAGTGAGGAGACCTGCTGACTTACCATGACCTTAGATAAGTCCTGTTCGAGCCCTAGCTCATAATCTTGTGCCAATTTAGAGGCATCGTTTTGCGCACCAGCGACATCTTTTAGCCCGGTGGCAATTCGCTCGGAGAAGCTGGGTCCGGTGGCCTCAGTCCCCAGCGCTTGTTCCGCTTTTTTGAGGTTTTGCAGATGTGTCTGCTCAACTTGAAATTTCAATCCACTGATCTGGGTCATCTCGCTCTCCCTCTTTAGCTACTTAGCCGGCTTAAAGCGGCATGTTGTGCAGGTGGGCTGGTCATTATTTGTGTCATTGGCGCGACATCAATGATGATATCCTCGGCTTCAATGACACCGCCGGATTGCAGCACCAGCGCACGTTGCATGACATTCTCCAGTTCACGGACATTACCGGGCCATGAGTGGTCCAACAGCGCATCCCGCGCACATTCGGATAACCAAGGGATCATTTCGAGCGACGGCGCATGCTTTCGCAGTAGGGCGACCGCGATGGGTAATATGTCCAGAGCGCGATCGCAAAGCGATTGGGTTGCCATGGGAAACACATTTAGTCGATAAAATAGATCCTCGCGGAAATTATTCTTCTGAATTTCAGAGCGCATATCTCGATTTGTTGTCGCCAGAACTCGGACATCGACATCAATTTCGGTCTGCGCCCCGAGGGGGGTTACCTTGCGCTCTTGCAAAACGCGTAAAATTTTTGACTGCAATCCAATGGGCATTTCGGAAATTTCATCCAGCAATAATGTGCCCAGATTGGCCGCGCGGAATATGCCCTTATTGGCCACCGACGCCCCGGTAAAAGCACCCTTTTCGTGACCAAATAAAACAGCTTCCAACATATTTTCTGGAATAGCTGCGCAATTAATGGCTACAAATGGAGAAGCATGGCGAGCAGATTTGTCGTGAATGAAACGGGCCAATACTTCCTTACCCGTGCCCGTAGGACCATTTATGAATACAGTAACGTCAGACTTCGCCACCCGGCTTGCCAATGATAACAAATTAGAGGTCATAGGGTCCGCCGCAATCATATTGGACAGATCGGCGCAAATTAAGTCGGCGGCAACAGTGAGGGCAAAAAAGTCATCGCTCGGCAGGGAAATATGAATAACTTTACCGCCCAAAGACGGTTCGATCGCAAAGCGATTTGCTTTGGGATCAATGATAGTAACCAACTTTGGTTTCAAGGAACGCGCAAAAGCGATTAAAGCCTGATTTCCGCCCATGGCTTTTTCCTGTGCCGCAGAAAAGACCAAAGTGCCGCCCAATGCATCCGCAGCAATATTTTTCGCAGCTCTTACGACCAATTTCCGTGATGATATAATTTCGCATAGATGATCGGCTTGCGCGAAATGCGATGCGTCAATAAATATATCACTCATGATCACTCTCCATGTTGTAAAATGAAGGAAGCAAAAACCGGGCCAAGTGAATTTCAAAAGAAAATAATAAAAGCTAAAATAGAGATTTTCTTATAAATTTAGGATGCATTATTTGTTGATTAAAAATTAATATTAATTACTGCATAAGTCTATAGGATCGCACGAGTCAAAAAAGTGACAGCTTGAAACAGCAAAATTTTTTGAAGTTGGGTATGGCTAACTACAAATTCTACAAGACTTACGATTAATGAATTTTAACAGTATGCCGTTTAAGAGTAAGGGGAGGGTGATATGGCGAGAAAATTAAAAATTGGTCTGCTTTATGGTCTGCCAGGAACAATTGTCTTAAGCGCGTTCTTTGCGGGTCATATGTCAATCTCGCCTGAAGCCGATCGACTTGCAGATCCGAGTGATGCGACCGCAGTCATTGAGCCGGTGGAAGACGTCGAAGCCGAGAGCAGCGATGCGGCAGCAGGGGCGGCCGCTGCAATGTTGGGACTGCCACAATACCAGTATTTTCCATATCGAACGACTTTAGTGGGCAACATTGAAGGCACCAACCAACTTTTTAGCTTCGAAATAGCAGTGGCCGTCTATGACAAAAAAATATACGCTAATTCATCCATGGACGTCTTGGCGGAGCTTGAACTACAACTGACCCCGCTGATCTTGGATCAAGCACTCGGTATGAACGCAGATGTTCTTTTATCAAAAAACGGCCGAGAAACCTTGAAGGTTCAGATCAAAGATATGTTAAATGAAACTTTGCAGAAATGGGGCCACAGCCCATTTGTTCATGCAGTTGAGATTACGTCATTCGTGGTCACCTAATTCTGTTTGCATGGCATGAAGTTTGCAGATGAACCCTACTAATACACCAGTTAGGGAGACTGTTATGAACCTATTTAGGCAATGGATAAATGATGAAACATCAGAGCAGGATGGCTCAAGTTTACGGAATTTAGAAGTCGAAATCTGCTACTTTGGTGAAGATGACAAAAAGCAAATGACACTCAAAGTGCCATTTACGGAGTATGTGGACCCCTCAGGCAACCCGGGGATCGGGTGAATTATAAAATTCTCTAATTTGTTTTTGAATTCGAGCTAAACAATAGCGAATCAGCACCGTTGATATTCTTAGAGATCAAAAAACCTTCGGGAGAGCAGCGTGAATTATGCATTTGCAAGAGATCAATACAGGAAGTCCAAGAATGCTGCGTTAAGTTCATTGAGCGACCCTCATGAAATGATAGGGTTAACGCTTAAGGAGTTATCGCGCAGTTTGAACGCTCTGCAAAATGATAACGTGACCGAAGAACAACGAAATCTGCATTTATCGAAAGGCTTTACTGCGGTCTACATCCTGCAAACAAGCCTCGATTTCGAAAAAGGCTTTGAAATTGCCAGTAACCTATTCAAAATCTACGAATTCGTCCGCGAGCAATTGCAAAAGACCCTCAAAAGAGACGTAACAACTAATTTGGCTGTATGCAGTGGCATTCTGGATGAGATAATTGACGCCTGGAGAAATATTAAATAAACGGGATCTACTGTAACTCAACAAGCAAGTTGTGGAGACGAGTTTGGCTGCATTTTGTCCCTCATGGATCTATTCCTCCGTTTGTGCCCTAATTGCGCAGCGGTACCTGTCTGAGGAGATGGGATTAGAAGCATTCTGTGGAAAATACGCGGAAGAATTGCAGAAACATTATTCTGACGTGAATGAACAGATGGTGTTGGCCACGGCTGAGGGCTACTTGAGGCATTTGATGGAAGCGGAAGTTGAAGATGCCGCAGAAATTTTAAATAGCTATGCTTATCATCGTATTACAGTGGATAAGAGTGGGTCCCCTCGCAAGATAAAGGGCTATTTTTCTTCTGCTTTAGCGGGGGTTAAAGCACCTGAAATAAATGCAGAAGCGGATGCCAAATCGTTCAAACCCTTTATCTTTATGTATAGATCTAAGCCAGAGCTGGCGGCGCCCGCTGGCTGGGATTGGAGCAAAATTGAAGATGGAGAATGGCTGACTGAATTTCCAGAGTTAGAGGTCTCAGTTTTCGACGGCTTATAGCTTACGACAGCAAGTTTACCGCTGACCCAAATCTAGGCAAATCCTGAAACATATTTGATAACCGTGCCATTTTGGTTGCGGCACCGGAATGCGCATATGCGGGAGCCATAAGAGCCCGAGCCATTATCAAATTTTCGGTGATCTGTGCGGAAGGGGCTTGGCTTGGATGGAATATTTGAACCTTCGGATGATCCGCGTTATAGTTTGGAACTGTGTTCAGAGATTCTGTTGGACCAACCCCGAAATGGGTTTGCCTTAAGCTCGTTTGGGGCTTGTCGGTTACGCCAATCGCACCCGCAAGCGCAGTAACTGGCGCAGGTTGCGGCTGAAAGTAAGGTTCACTTGCTATTGGGCGTAAAGGTACCAACAGGGGCTCCATTTATGTAGCTAATGGACGTCACCTTATCTGGGAAAATTAATTAGGCTAGCAAATATTTTATGAATTGCGTCAAACTTTGACAAATTTACTGAAAATGGTCATAACTAGGGGAAGGAAATTACGAGATAGAGAGCAGCGAAATGTCTGAAAAAGAAAAGCCTATTCCGCCTTGCCGCCGCTGTTTGATTATTCGCTATTTTCTTGTTTCGGCTTCACTTTTCATTGTTTGCATCCCAATCGCAGGTAGCAAGTTTGAACCATTAAAACACCTGACAGCTTGGCATTTTGTAGCCATTATTTTTGCAATCGGGATTGCTGGACTAATTTTTAAGTATATTTTTGAGATGCCGCGGTATTCAGACGACGAGAGGGACTCTTAGGCCCGAATCAGTGTTCGAGCCTAAGATAACGACTATCGTGTCAATTTTTCGACCATATCGGAGTTGGCCTGGAGGACGCGTGCTGAGCCGCTGAACTGTTGCTGTGCGCGGATCATGACGGTCATTTCCTGCGTAATGTCCACATTGGATCCTTCCAACGCACCAGCTTGCAACGTGCCATAGCCCGATTGTCCTGCAACTCCGAATGACGGTTGGCCGGAGTAAGTCGTTTCTGCAAATCGTGCGGATCCAACGTTTTTGAGGGCACCTTGATTGGCGAAAGTTGCGAGGGCGAGCGTGCCGCGGTCGATAATTGAGCTGCCATAAGTTGCCGAAATTTGGCCACTTGATGTAATTTCTAGGCCGGTCAAGGCGTCTTCGCCTTCGCTAAATGGGATCTGCAGCGCGGACAGAGTTGCAGCCGCTTCTGCGCCCGCCGCGGTCCCCTGGACGAAGGCGCCATCACCAGTTTTCAGATAGCCATCCTTGTCGATCGTGAGCTCGCCGCTGCGCGTGTAAAATAGGTTTCCGGACGAGGCACCGTCTGGGCCGGGGGGCGAAACGGTTAGCATTCCGGGGCCAATGATCGCGAGATTAAGCGCACCGGCACGGTCGACAATCGCGCCTTGCCCATCATTTCGACGGGTTCCAGCGATGGCACTGCCGAACCCGGCTTGCGTGCGCGCCACGGTGTCGGGCGTGGCGGAGCCATAAATATCGTTGAACGAAACATCACTTTTCTTAAAGCCAGTGGATCCCGAGTTCGCGATATTGTTGGAGACGACTGCAATTTCATGCATAGCTGTGGACATGCCAGATCTGATAATTCCGTACATTATTAACCCCTTTTGAACAGTTACTCACAGCCTGCTGTGCAGCAATCATGCCAACACGTGAAAAATAAGTTGAAATTTCAGATTGGTCCGTTCAATAATTTAGCAAAGGGGTATGAAATCAAACATTTTGAGCTTAAATCGTCATCCAAATCCATCCTAAGCATATACGCAAGCTCAGGAATTGGCGCCGCTATTGGTGTGATAGTATCGGTAATAGTTGGTGGATTTGTATACCTTGTACAATTCGCACAAAATTTAGATTTGTTTGGGGATGCGCGTTTTATACAATTGGGCGCAATCGTTTTAGATATCAAAATATGCTTCTTTATAATTCTGGCAGCGATTGCAATTTTAATTTTGAGAAAACTCTTCGGTATCTCAAAGTGGAATGGACCGGCGGATTCTATTTATGCCGCACATCAAAATAACGATGAATTGGATATAAAGACAGGCGTAGCATCGACGATGGCTGCGTTAGTTTCCGCCGCTGGATATGCCTCGGTTGGTCAATATGGCCCCTTGGTTCATTTTGGTGCCACGGCTGGCACGGCTGCAAAAAAGGTGCTCAACCTAAGGATTGGGACGGATGTGGTCATTGGCTGCGGTGTCGCCGCGGCGATTTCCTCTGGTTTTGCCGCCCCGATTGCAGGGGTAATTTTCGCGCATGAGGCGATTTTAAGACATTATTCGCCAAGTGCGATGGCTCCGATAGCGACAAGCGCTATTGTGGCGGCTGCGATGGAGAGTTACTTTTTTAACATACCCCATCCGCTTGAAATCGTTGAAGTCGGTCCAACTCTGGTAAGTGCATTTTTACCCGTTGCCATTGCTGGTGTCGTCTTTGGATTGGTGGCCATAATTTTCATGCATAGCTTGCGATATTTTGCGGGCTTAAATGCTCGATTGAATCGGCCTGTTTATCAGACTATTTTTGTCGCCGTACTGGCGGTGATCATAGTTAGCCTTTTCATACCCGAGGCTCTGGGCCTTGGTACGGGTGTTTTGGCGTCGGTATTAAATATCCAGGGAAGTTTAGGTTTCATTTTATCCTTACTTTTGGTCAAAATCGTCATAACCAGTCTGTGCCTTGGTTTTGGCTTCTTTGGCGGAGTTTTTTCACCTTCGCTCTTGATTGGTGCAGCTACGGGCGCTGTACTGGCCAAATGTTTCGCCCTTATCGGTTTGCCGGGTTTGGGCATGGCTTTGGCTTTGGCGGGTATGGCTTCTGTTGCGGCCTGCGTCGTTGGTGCGCCATTGGCGACGATATTTATTGTCTTGGAACTCACGCTTTCCTATGAGTTCACCCTCATTACATTGCTTGCTGTGATCGTGAGCCAAGTTATTTCGTCAAATTTATTTGGTAATTCGTTTTTTGATCGCCAGCTTTTGGATAGAGGAATTGATCTAAAGTTTGGCCGTGGCAAGTTTAGCTTATCTCAAGCGCGCGTGTTGGAGCGCGCTCATAATGATTTTGTATCCACCCCGACAGATTCGACGGTTGCCGCCGTGTTAAAACTCCTTAGCGAAGCTGGGCAGACCGAGGCATATTGCCTGTCTCACGACGGTAATCTGGAAGGTAAATTGTCGATTATTCACCTCATGGGGGCTGATAAAGATCAGGCGGTGCGGGAGATCATGGACCGCAGGCCATTGCGTTTGAAGGCAGATCAAAACATGCTCGAGGCAATAGAAGTGGCGTCAGGTTTTGTTGGTGAAACAATTCCGGTGATTGAGGAACCTGGCGGAAAAATGATCGGTGTTGTGAGTGAATCCGATTTATTTTCCGCATATTTGGACATCCAAGAACAAGTTCAGGATGTCGAAAAATAGGACATTAGTTCACCGCAAGAGATTTGCGTAAGGCCTCAACTTTTGACCAATGCTTTCGCAAAACACCCCGCACCTGATGAGATTTCGTCATGTCATTTAAAGATGGCGGCATGATGAGTGCATTGGTCTCCTCCGATTGCCCTAGGCTGGCAATTAATCGCGCGTATTCTGGATGTATGACAGTGCTCGACTGGGCATAAACACTTGCCTTTGATGCCAGCTGGAACCCCATGTCGACCTTGTTTTGGCCCGCAGTGCCGAGATTGAAGAATTCATAGTGAGTAGGGGCAATTGCGAGGTTGGGAATTGAGTTGCTTGCCGTGCTATTCATAGTCTCAACCGCAGTTGTAAATCCGCTGAAATATCGCTTACCCCGATTTTCATCTGGTGAATGATAGTGCTGAACCGCATCGGCCCAAGAGCCGTGTTGTCTATACAGCTGTCGTAAGAATTTCGCGGCGTAGGTCACATTTTGGACGGGATCAATCATCTGCTCCAACGACTTAAACTCCTGGCTATGCCAATAGTGATTGATCTGCATACAGCCAACGTCAATATTGGTGCGCCCTGTCGCGGTTGCGGTGGTTAGGTAGTCAAGAGCTGAGGATTTTGTTTCAAAGTAAAGCCCTTTGCCCGCGTGATTGAGCGCCCAGGGCCAAGCTTTGCGTTTGCCATTTAGGCTGCGACCGGACTCAATGCGTGCGATTGCTGGTAACAGGTGTTGCGGCAGACCGGCGTTCTGTCCTATTTGCGTCGCCAGCTCTTCGCAATCGCGCACAGTGCTCTGCGCTGATAATGGGGTTAATGCTAAAATGATCAGGAGGGCGAAAAGGCGTTTCATCGGATCAAATCAAACAGGCTCTGTTGCCCAACTTTTGCAAAAACCTGCCGTAGGGCATCCCGGTTGACCAAGAGGCTTTGCAATTGAGTGACAACTTCGGTCAGATCGGCATCTGTTATTCCTGAAATGGCTTCGGCAACTGTAATCTCTTTGCGTGCGAGCAGTTCAGATTGCATTTGCGCGGTTGCGGCATAGGCGCCGACCTGGGCTTGGACTAAGGAAAAATGATCAATAGCTTGGTCTAAGCCGGAGAGCGAGGTTTGCAAATCGCTGTCTTTATCGACCAAAGTGACGGTATCTCCCAATCGTCCATCACCCTGAATTTGCTGTAATTTAATCGTATTGCTGGGCGTAGCTTCGGCGCCTGTGACCCCATCAGAGTCGATATGTGAGATGGTGAAGCCATTGCCATCTGTGCTGAGTAAAACCAGCCCGTTGCCGTCTTCTGCGGCCGTGGCACGCACGCCCGTTAATTCTGTTTTTGCATTGACCGCTGCGATCATGCTGTCCATCGTCCCAAAGACAATATCCGCAGAGATATCCGCCTGTCCATTGGGGCCCTCAATCCGAAGCCCCAAAGGGGTTGGATTGGGACCGATGTCAAAGGTCAGCAGCGCTCCATCGGCTGAAGTGACCGTGCTTTGCGTGGCGTATACAGCTGATTTTTCAAGCGAAGTTTCAAACTCTTGCACGATGTCAAACACAGACTTTGTGCCCTCTTGGGTCTGCACGCGCATAAAACTTGAGACGCCATCCACGCCGGTTGTAATGTTGAGCGAGGCCGAGACGGGCAGGCTGTGCAACCCATTGTCACCGCTGTAAGCCACAGATCCGTCAAGGTTGATTTTGAAGGGATCATCATTTGTCTGATAGCCGCCGAATAGGGCTTGCCCCTGCGTATCGCGGCTATTGGCCAAGGCGACCAGCGCATTTTTATGCTGGGTGACTTCCTTGCGGATGGACATGCGATCTGCTGCATTCAACGTGTCATTTGAGGCCTGGATTGACAGCTCTTTTAACCGGATCAGCAGGTTTTGCACCTGTCCTGTGACCTCATCCGTGTCCGATAGGCGCGCTTCGATCCTGTTCATATTACTGCGGAAGCGCTCGAGACCGGCCTGGAGATCTTTTGCGGCAAACAGTTTTGATGTTGCAATCGGATCGGTCGAGGGCCTGATGGGTTTCTGTCCAGAAGCCACCTGGGTTTGCAACTCGCTCAATTGAACGGAGAGACGGCTCAAATTGCTGATGGTTTGTTGGTTGAACATCTTGGTACTAATCGTCATGTTAAGATCCCATTCATCAAATCGAGCGTAACAGAGTATCGAGCAGCTCTTTCGCTGTGCTCAACACCCGCGCTAAAGCTTGGTAGGCTTGTTGTTGCTCCAGAAGCCGCGCCGCTTCTGTGTCGAGGTTCACCCCGGAAAACTCAGATTCAATCTCCATGGCCGCATCTCTCACCGCCTCGGTTGAGGCGGCCGCAATCGCAGAGGAGCGCACTTTGGCACCAACATCCAAGATCAATGCGCTGAATTTTTCTGAAAACCCGCCGCGTCCAGAGTTTTGATCAGTGGATTGCAGCGCCAAGAGCTGGGAGATATTGCGCCCGTCGCCCTGGCCATTGACGTTTCCAGCCACGCTGAAACTGTCACCATCCATCAAGGTGCCCTTTAATACCAAATCAACGCCAGCCACATTAAACATACCGGTTTCGTCGAGGTAACGGCTGGCAATCGTGTCGCCTGAAAGATGGTCTATGATTTCAATTCGGCCACTCGCCGCATCCGTCACCACCACATCCAAGGATCGTGGCAGGCCGACTGAAGCTGGGACATCTTCGCGGTCAAACTGCGCTGACAAACGCCGCGTGCCGCCCCCGGTTAGAATGACGATCAACTCTTCACTGGGGAGGTTGCGCAGTGAGATGTGTTCCGACACCAAGCTCTCTGCGGCGGCCTCAATGCCGATGGCGCTTTGGTCGGTGGTTGAGATCCGCAATCCGTTTTCATCGACGGTGAGCTGGTTCGGTGTCACCGATAGGCCCAGTGCAGTTGCATTTGCGCTGGGCAATATCCGAAAATCATCAGCCAGGCTGGCGCCGGTGCGGGTCAGTTGGAGCTGATAGATGCCGCTTGTTGGCGCGCTCCCGGTCACGGTTGTGCCGGCTGGTAGGGGGGATGCGGAGGTGATGGACAGGTCAGCGTTACTGTCCAATGCGACTTGCACGCTATAGCTCACCCCGCCGGATTGAAACGTGAGGCTGCGGGGGGAACTCAAGGCGCTTGCGGTGAAACTGCGGCCCGTCATCACCTCGCTCTGCGTCGCCTCGGATACTCCAAAAACTGCGCGCGCCGCGGCGCTGTTATTTGGAGCCACTTGCAAAAATGCCCCCATTTCAGAGCCGTCCTGCGCGCTGACGGTGAGCTCTAAATTCTCATTGAAGCTTGCGGAGAGGCGCCCGGCCTCCGGCCCTGTGATGTAAATCTCACCATCGGTCATCCGCAGTACAAAGTCTTGCTGCCCGAGGCGAAGGGTGATGGCGTCGCCTTCACTGGGTTTTTGCGTCAGCGCCACACCTTTGAGAACCGGTATAGGGGCCACGGCGCGGATCTGCTTTGCCAAGGCTGCTGCGATGGATTGACTGCTGAGGTCTGTCAGGGTGGCGGTGTGCACAGCCGCGTTGATCTTACTGTCGGATCCGTCTGTTTCGAGCGCGATCGAAAACTTGGCAGCTGCGGCGCTGGCCAGGCTCCCATCCGGCCGCGCTTCATTGCCATCCAACCCTTCACTTGCGGCGAAATCCAAGGCCATCCAGGACCCTCCGGGGTCAATTTCTCGACGGATAGATCCGTCTGAAAAGGGATCTGCTGCACTATTTTTGACGCCAAAATCTGTTGTGAGAGAGAATGTTTTTGGAACTGTTAAGGTGATTTCACCACCGAACCGTGCGAATTTGGTTGTGCTGCCGGCCGCACCCAATGTCACGGGCGCCGTTGTGCGCGGTTGACCGGCCTGACCAATCGGGCGGAGCTCAACGCCACTGCCCGCGGTCGCCACGTCACCAACAATAATGTCGTAGCCTTCGGCATTGTTGAGAGTCAGTTGCGAAAAATCGGCTGATACATGCGCGGTTATCCCCGTTTCAGAGGATCTTGCATTTATCACCACAGCAAGATCTCTGAGATCAGAATTGGACACTGTGCCAACGAAATCGATGGGCTCAGAATTTTCAGCCTTTAGAGAAAAACTAATCTGCCCATCGGGCACCGCAGAGAGGCGCAGGCGGGTCTGGGCCTGTGCTTTCACCCCCAGATCAGCGCTGAGTGCGTTCATCTCTTGGGCGATGTAATTTGCCATGACCCCCTGCGGGACCTCAAAATCTACGCCGCCCTCTGCCCCAATGGACAAAGAGATCGTTTGTGCTTGGGTGGGCACAGTGATGGGGAAACTGTCCCCGGACCAAACTGGGGGGGCGAAGCCACTGGTGGAAAATCGCAGGGTTTGCGCCCCGGATGGGCTGGATCGCTGAATGCTACTGCCTTGAAAATTATTGTCTGCACCACCATTCAAATATTGTGCACTATATTCGGCTTGATCCAAAAATCCATTGGCCGGGGTCAGGTAGTTGATCACCTCTGATGTGGTTAAAGGAACACCGGCGATTTGCCGGCCTTCGCGGGTGAAGACTTGAATTTGGGACGCTGTCGCATTGCCAATTGACAGGCCGCCAGAAATTGCGTCACCGGCCAAAATGGAACCGCCGGTCATTGCGTCGCCACCGCTTGCAATGGATAAAAGACCACTGTTTCCAGCGGCAAAAAGTCCGAGATCGGCGAAATTTTTCTGATCAGCGGTGACCAGCGTTCCATTGTTCAACATCTCAGCGAACTGGGACATATTTGTGGCGAGGTCTTCGATGCGGCGTGTGTTGAAGGCGGATGCATCAAATTCATAGTCAACACCGCCGAGTGTAACGGTGAGGCTTGAGAGATTATTTTGTTGCGCGTCCGAGAGGCTAAAGGACAGGCTGTCCTGGGTTTTGAGAGAGAACAGGTCAATATTGCTCACCCCAGCGGGAATGACGCCAATAACGCCATCATTGCGTAAACGTGTGGCGGCGACGCTGCCGGAATCGTTTTTCAACAGCTGTGTTAAATCTGTCAGTCCGCTTGGCTCAGGAATTGAAAAAGAGCCAACCGAGATGCTGGCAGAGCCTGAATTTTCGAGGCTTTCTGACGACACGATCGCGCCTGCGGCCGCAAACTCTTCGGCTTTGGACAGCAAGAATTTCATATTGGCGGCTTTGCCTTGTGACATCGACAAAGAGATTTCGTCTCCATCCGCGGCCGCGCCACTGATCGCTATGGTGACGCCTTGGAATTCCACCGAGCTTGTGCCGCTGGCGACAATTGCACCGTCTGGTTTGGCGGCATTCCAGATATTATTGGCCTTGTCATAGGTCAGGGTCAGCGTTGCGTCGCTGACCACACCCGCGGGTGCAGAGATTGATGTGGCAATGGATCCTAAATTCGAGGTGGATTGATGAACGTCAATTGCATCAAGTGAAAACATATCCCCACCGCGCAAACCATTGAGGGTCAACCCCGATCTGTGCACAGTGTTGAGGTCGCCCATGACGGTTCGGGCCAATCCATCGAGATCGCGCGTGGTTTGTCCGATGGCCTCATAGGCTGCGACCAGGCCTGCGATAATGCCGGAGGTGATTTGTTTGGTGGGGCGCAGTGAGCCACCACCGCCGGCGTAGATAGTCACCTTACCCTCTTCAAAACTGGCCGAGAGGGCTGCGGCGTTTTTGCTTTCCACGAGTATGGGACCCGAGCCTGTGGAACCAAGGCTTAATGTGGCATCGCCTCGGGTTTGATAATCCGCGGAGAGTCCCACAAACTCTGCGATGCTGGATATGGATTTATCCCGCTGATCCAACAGAGAATTCGCCGCATTGCCGCTGCCGCCTGCTGAAATCAGCGTGGCTTGGATATTGGCCAGGCCTTGGGTTTCAATGTTCAAAGAGGAAATCGCGCTTTCAATACCGCTTTCGATTGAGGTCTGAAGGGCATCCAAGGATCCAGCCAAAGCCGCAAAGGCGGAGGCCAGCGCCTTGCCCTGCTCAAGCGCCACAACGCGCCCGGCAAGATCCCCAGGCGCCTGGGCAATGCTGCTGATGCCATTGAAGAAGGTGTTGATTGAGAAGGTCAGATCATAGTCTTCGGGCAAGAGCACCGATTCCAGAGTATTGAGCGCGTCTTTATAGGTATCGGCGCGGGAGAAATCGGATTGGCTGTCGCGCGCGCGTGCGGCGATGAAGCCATCAAAGGCGCGGGAAATATCCGACACGCGCACGCCCAAGCCAACTTGATCCGACACGCTCAATATTCCGCCTTGTGTCGCGGAAATTTCTTCCATTGAGGCTTCGCGCCGACGGTAGCCTTCGGTGTTCAGGTTTGCAATATTCTGTCCGGTGACGCTGAGGGCTTTGCGATAGGCTTGAATGCCACTGCTGCCGATATCGTATAAACCAGCCATGGCTATTTCACCTGATCGGACAGGCCGGCGCCCAACTGTGTGACGATGGCTTCAGCAAGGCCGAGTGAGATACCGGTGGAGCTGCTGCGTGCAACTTCAACGTCCAGCATGCCTTGAAAGGTCTTGCCGGCTTCAGATGAAAACATGCCCTCGGCCAATTCCCCCTGGCGCGCTTGTTTTAGAAATTCGGCAAGAAAAATCGATTCAAATTCTTTGGCCACCTCATAGAGCTGTTCTTTTTCGCTTTTGCTGCGATCCAAATGGGTCGGGCTCCAGGCGGCGCTGGCCCGCATTGTGTCGCGCGCCTGAGCCAATGCGAAAGATTGGCTCGACATGCCTGCAAAATCTGCCATCGACGGATCCCCCTAAATGATTATCAGCTCAGCACGCAGGGCACCGGCTTCGCGTAGGGCTTCTAAGATCGCGACCAAATCAGAGGCGGTGGCGCCAACCGCATTGATTGCGTTGACCAATGAGGAGAGTGAAACACCCGGATCAAATACGAATGCTGTCGCTGTTTCTTCTTCGGCCTGGATGTCTGTGTCAGGTGTGATCACCGGATCATTCGGTGCCACCACGGTTTGATCGCCATTGGTGACAACGGTTTGACCTTGATCGACATTGAAATCTTCGTTGACGCTCACGGTCATCGTGCCATGCGTGACGGCGGCAGGGGTCACGCGCACATTGCCGCCGATGACTATGGTGCCGGTGCGCGAATTGATAATCACCCGTGCGGGAGGTTCGGCCTGCTGCACTTCAACGTTTTCCATCAAGGACATAAAGGAAACGCGCTGACTTGGATCAACTGGAGCACGCACACGGATCGAGTTTGCATCCAATGGCACCGCCACATCAGGGCCGAAAATGCTATTGATAGCCTCCGCAGTATTTGATGCTGTGGTGAAATCACCGCGATGTAGGTTTAGGACCAAATGTGGGGTTTCCAAAAAGGCACTGGGCACCATACGTTCCACAGATGCGCCGCGGGGAATGCGCCCGACAGTCGGCACATTGACCACAAGCGAGGATTGATCGGCCCCTTGGACGCCCAGGCCACCCACAACCAGATTGCCTTGGGCGATTGCATAGGTTTCACCATCGGCGCCCAGAAGGGGGCTCATTAATAGGGTGCCGCCGCGTAGAGAATTGGCGCCGCCCATTGTGGATACCGTGATATCGAGGGTTTGGCCTACTTTCGTAAATGCGGGCAGCTCTGCGGTGATCATAACCGCAGCTGCATTCTTAGCGTTAAGACCTGAGACATCTGTGACCAGCCCAAACCGAGACACCATAGCCTGCATTGACTGCAAGGTTAGACCAGAATTGCCATCCCCAGTGCCCGCTAAGCCCACGACGATCCCATAGCCAACAAGTTGGTTCGCCCTAACCCCAGCCACGCTGGCGATATCTTTAACGCGTTCGGCATGGGCCGCCGTTTGCGCCAAGAGCACGAAGAGAACGGCTGCGATGCTGCGCGTGAAAGGGGGAGGGAGGGTCATGGGTTCATTAGCCTCAATAAGGGGATAAATCAGTAAGAATGCGCTGCAACCAGCCCGCTTTTGCCGTATTGGCCACATCACCTGCACCGATATATTTGATCTCAGCATTGGCGATGCGATCAGATGATATGACATTATTTGAGCTGATATCTTCCGGGCGCACAATTCCACGCACGCGGATATATTCATCCCCATTGTTCAGGGTCAGCTTCTTTTGACCTAAAATCTCAAGATTGCCGCCTTCGAAGACCCGAGCAACGGTGACAGACATCTGCCCCGTAAGACTGTTAGATTGTGCAGCTGATCCAGAACCAGAGAAGCTTTGATCCGTTCCGGCACTCAGCGAGCTTTCCAATCGGTTTAGGCCTAAAATATTGGGCATGTCTAGGTCAAACCCGGTGGCTTTGTTGTTGGCGGCGTTTTGGGACTTCGTCGCCTGAAAGTTCTCAGCGAAAGAGACTGTCAAAATATCGCCAATTCGGCTTGCGCGGCGATCCGTTGCAAAGAGCCCAGCTTGAGCGGAGTTGTAAATAGCCCCTGACGGGTAGCGGGTTTGCTGCTGTGGTGCAAAGGTCATTGGTGAGACTGGCTGGTATTCTGCACTGTTTTGCTCCTCCGAATAGGTGGAGACACATCCTGTCAACGATGTGAGACATGTACAAAATATTACACCAAAGGATATTTTGGAGAGGTTCATTTTCACTCCCTTACAAGTTATTTGACAAGAAGCGCATCATTTCATCCACGGCTGAAATCGACTTTGAGCTGACTTCATAGGCGCGTTGAGTTTCGATCATATTGACCAATTGCTGCACAACATTAACGTTTGAACCTTCGAGGAAACCCTGGCTTAACTTGCCAAAACCGGCACTGCGAGGGTTGCCTTCAACCGGTGGGCCGCTGGCGCCTGTTTCAATCAGAAAAGACTCGCCAATCGCTTGCAAACCCTGTGGGTTGACGAAGTTGGCAAGCGCGATTTGCCCCACCTCTTGCGGGTCTGATTGTCCGGCGAGCATGACCGAAATGATGCCGTCGGAGGACACGTTGATTTCGTTGGTGCCTTCTGGGATTTGAATTTCTGGCTGAACGACATAACCGCTGGAAGTTGTCAGAGTGCCTTGGCCATTGCGCGAAAATGTACCGTTGCGCGTGTAGCCCATTTGCCCATCCGGCATTAAAACTTGAAAGAAACCAGCGCCGTCGATTGCCAAATCCAGGGAGTTATCCGTAGACAACAGTCCACCCTGCGTGTAAAGTTTTTGTGTATTCAGAAGCTTGACGCCTGTTCCAACTGCTGAAGCGGATGTCAACATTGTCCCATCAGCCGTTTGCCCGCCCGCAGATTGGGTCACCTGATACAGCAGGCTTTCAAAATTGGGGCGATCGCTTTTGAAACCGGTCGTATTCACATTGGCAAGATTGTTAGCAATAATTTGCATCTTGGTTTGTTGTGCGGTGAGGCCAGTTTTGGCGACATGCATGGCGGCTGTGGACATCTTCTAACTCCTAGACCAGAGGTTCGAATAGATTACTGCAAGAGCCATGCCAAAGCTGTTTCTAGTTTTGCGGAAGCCTCATAAGTTCGGCGCCGCCGCGGTCAATATCTTCCGCCAGCTTAATGAATTTAATATTCATTTCGAATTGACGTTGGGTCTCTAAAGACAAAACGAGTTCTTCAACAGCGTCTACGTTGGATGCTTCAAGCATGCCCTGAACAATGGTTACTTTTTGATCGGGCGCAGGCACGCTGCCGTCAAATCTTCGTATGTGACTGTCGGCATGTTTTGTCAGCGTTTCCCCGACGGCTGATGTGAGGCCGAACCGCCCGACTTGAACGTACTGGCCCGGGGGGCCATCAAATGGCTCAATCGAAATTTCACCGATATTCGATACTTTAAGGTCGTTAAACGGTGGGAGTTGTAGAGGCTGTAAATTATCATCCAACACTTTTTCATTGGCACCATTTACCAAAAAACCATCTGGGTTTAGGGCAAAATCGCCGCGCCGTGTTAAGGATATGTCTCCACCTGTTGTAGGTTCCACATAAAAATAACCCGCGGAAACAATGGAAATGTCAGTTTTTAGATCGGTTTGCTTGAGCGGTCCAGGACTGTCCGAAAATCCGGCCTTTCCAGTTTCCAGTCTGAAGACCCGGGCGGTTGCCTGATCCATGGCTTGCACGAATGCAGAGCCACCATCATTTGGCAGATCCTTGCGAAACCCTGGAATGTCCACACTACTCAGGTTGTTTGCAGAGGTCGTGCGGACATCGTTCATTGTTTTGATCGAGTTGAGTGCCGTATGTATCATTCTATCCATGATGAACTACTCCTGCCGCTCCACTTACATGCGGATATTAATGATAGTTTGGGTCAAGCTGGTCGTGGTCTCGATGGCCTTGGCCGAGGCTTGATAGTTCCGTTGTGCGGTAATCAAGTTCACCAGCTCTTCGGTAATATCCACATTCGAGCGCTCCAGCGAACCTGAGAGGATATTCCCAAACCCTTCGGCGCCCGCTTCGCCAACCTGCGGCGTGCCACTGACGGCAGTTTCCACATAGGTTGCGTTCCCAATCTGCTTTAGACCGTTTTGGTTGTTAAAGTTGGCGACAACGATTTTACCCAATGGGTTGTTTTGGCCGTTGGTATAGTTGGCGCGAATGGTCCCGGAACTGTCAATTTCCAAACCATCCAAACGACCGGATGTGAAACCATCCTGCTCGACGGACAATACAGAAAATGGCTGCGCGAACTGGCTGGAGAGGGAGTAGTCGATATCTAGGGAGATCGAGAACCCTTCTGCTTGTTGTTCATAGCGTACGTCGTTTTTCGGGCTCACCAGTTTACCTGTTTTGTCGAAGGTTAACTCGCCTTCGTCAATGTAGAGCGGATAATAACCATCCACCATGCTTTCTGGTGGTGTGGTGACTACATCCCCTTGCGCATCGACATATAGGGCAATGCCGTCGGAATTTGTGGCTTGCACCAAGTTAAAGATCTTCGGAACCGATCCCACACCCAAAGGCACATCATCCAGGCCAAGGCGTGCAGCGCCTTTGACTTTGATGGTAGACGATTCCCCGGTGGTCCCGGTGGTAAAGGTGAAGTTATTATCCGCGGCAGAAAAGCGCACAGTCACACCGCCAACAGCTTCTCCGGTCAGGGGGGAGGTGATCTGATTGATCCTTTCCTCCAAAGCGCTCGCCAATGTGGTTCCCACATAGTTCCCCGCCGGGATGTCGATGATCCCCGCGATCCCGTTGACTGACACGTTGAAGCGGTTTTCATTATTGGAGGAGGTTAGCCGGAATACTTCGGTCAAATCCCCCTGGGCCGCGCGCCCGGTTGAAATAGCCGGCGCAGCCGCAAGACCGCGACCTTCTTGGAAAGTAAAGTCCTGCTTCGTTGCACCAAAGCCGAACAGTGCATTTTCGCCTCCGCCGATGATGCGATTGTCTAGACTAATAACTTCACTTTGATCTGCAGCTCCGCCGCCGTCGGTTGAAATGATCCGACGGCCGATTTGAATATTTGACGATTTTTGATCTTCGCCCACACCCAAAGCGCCATTAGCGGCAATAGTTTCTCCGGTAGACCCACTGGCAACGGTAAAAGATTTAGTGTCGCCGTTATATTGCACGCTGATCCCGTAGCGTTTGTCGTTGAGCCTGACCTCTTCGCCGTCTGCAATAAAAGATTCTGTAGACAAGATTTCTCCGCCGCGGATGAGCACTTGCTCTGCGGCACCACTTGAGGGAATGCCCAATCCATTGGTGCTTTCTGCATCTGCTGCGCCGTAAACAGAGAAGGCGTTAAAATTACTTCCCGTCCCAGTTCCAAGTACGGTCCGATCGGCTGTAAATTGAAAGCGTTGTTCTAATTCATCATAGGTTATCTTGATCGGAGGGTTGTTTTCGTCAATCCAAGAAATTTTTGAGCTGGGTGTGTCCAATCCAAGAGCTGTTTTGGCGGCGGATGTTCCGATCAATGTATTGCCAAAGGATAATGCCGATGCTGCAGCCGTGGTGGTTTGTGAAGTTGAACGCTGCGCCGAAGATCCAATTTCGCGCACGACAATGCGTTTGGAGTTGAATGTCTCAAAAGCGCCCTCGACTGGGTTAACTGCACCCTCCACAAAGGCCTCTAGATTTTGTGATGTTTCAAACAAAATTGATAAGTTAGTTTCGGCCAGCTCGAATCTCGATTCAGGCAAGTTCAAGCCGGAAGTGTCAATGCGAAGGCTTCGGTACGCTGTTCCAACACTCGGTTCAATCAATGAATTTTCAAAGACACGCAGTTCACGGCCATTGAGATGGGTTTCAAAATCACCCGTGGCATTTGTAATGGGTCCAACAAGCCGTATTGCAGAGGACGCGGGTATGCCAAAATCAGCGGGCACGTTGATGGTTAAGGTATTTTGCGTGTTATCATAGACCACGGCATCTCCTGAAGCGTTTAATACGCCACCCGTGACGCCTTTCAGTGCGAGTTTCTTATCATACACGGATAATGTTGGACGATCTCCAAAATAAGAATAGGACAGAAACCGCTTATTGTCGGGAGAGACACCTTCTTCTTTATGCGTAACTTCAATAACCTCTGGCGATGTATAAATTGACGACATCGCTGCGCCAATAGTTCGAGTAAATAACCGGCCCTCGACGCCCAGTGCTGAAGCGCCAGAACCCAACGTGTCGTCTGCGTCATAGATATAGTCGTTGAGCTCATCGTTTATTCTTGTTTGCGTGTGTGACAGAAATTCTTCACGGCTGAAGTCAGGTGACGCGCCCTCCACATCCAAGTTCATGAGTTCGGACACAGATGTGTCTTGAAGAATGTCTATTTCGATTTTATTTTGCAGACCGCTCAATGATCCATCTGCTCCAAGTTTGAATAAATCAATTGTCATTTTATCGTCAATATTCTGATAAACTTGGATTTTTTTGTCGTCTCCGTAAGCTTCATTAATCGCGCGCTCCACCTCTGACGCGAGTTGTTCAGCGTTGTAAAGGCCGGGACGGACATCGATGGAGACAGGTGCATCACTGTCATCAACATTGACCGTCAAAAAATCTTTGCCCCAGAAAATATCACTATCACTTTTTCCACCTTCGCGCGTCGCTTTGAACAAAAGTGGATCAGTCACGATCTCAACCAATTTGTCGCCTTCTTCACCAAAGTCAAAAGCACTTTGCTCGCCGCGCAATGTGGCCGGCTGTGAGGAGACCTGTTGTTTAAGATCATCCAATTTATAGAGTGGCGATCCTTTGCCTTCTAGGAAGTAGTTATCGTCGGGCACTTCAGTGGTTTGATTGCCAAAGCGATCAATGAATAGTTGCTTTTCGGTATCATCCACGGCCTTAACCAGATCAGGTTGGATGATTGTGTCATTGATCACCAAACGCGTGTCATATTTGTTGGTTGGATCATCGCCGGAGGCGTTTTGGGTTTTGATAAAGTAAATCGTTGCAATCGTTGGGTTTCCGAGGTCATCAAAGATGGTGATAGATGTTGAGTTTGTGTAGGTATTGGGGTCATTTGCGTCAAAAGTATAGCCATCTTCGAATTGGCTTAATTGTGTGACAACGGGTGCATCCGCCGGGACGTTCACCCCTAGATCGATTTTTCCTGTCGCTTTGGGCTCACCCGAGGTCACGGGCAATTGCAATGGAACAGCGCTGTCGAGATCTTTGGCGGTCACCGAGCCGTCAAGGTTCACAGGATAGGTCATCAAATATTGGCCTGCGCTGTCTACAACGTAGCGATCATTGTCGACGTTGAAAGAGCCATTCCGTGTGTAAACCGTTTGGGTTGAGGTCAAAGATGGTTTCAATGCGAAGAACCCCTGACCTGAGACCGCAAGGTCAAGCGCGTTCAGTGACGACGCGATGTTA
Organism: Planktomarina temperata RCA23; assembly: GCF_000738435.1. Taxonomy (NCBI): domain Bacteria; kingdom Pseudomonadati; phylum Pseudomonadota; class Alphaproteobacteria; order Rhodobacterales; family Paracoccaceae; genus Planktomarina; species Planktomarina temperata. Next base: position 853,218 of record NZ_CP003984.1, read on the forward strand.
CCCTGGGTAAACTGCTGTTTCACCCCTTTTAGAATGGTACCCGAACCAATCGATGAGGACGCGTTTTGCAAAGGAGAGGTCGCGAAGATGTCACCGAACTCGGCCCGGCTGCGTTTAAAGCCCGTGGTCCCAACGTTCGCAATGTTATTTGACGTTGATGCAATCTCAGCTTGAGCACCATTTAGCCCAGTCAAAGCGGTATAAAATGACATGTTGTACCCTTTCTTAATTTCCGGCGACTGTTGAGCGCCTTAAGCGTGTTGTGTTGCTCTCAACGCGTTAACGAATGCGATCAATGCTGTTTGCACTAATCGTGCCATAATCTTGGACATCCAGCGTGGCGGTGGTAGATTCATCTCCGAAGGACGAGGCGGACAGCACTTTTGCGTAAACCGAGGGGCCGATACTCTCCATGCCTTTGCCGGTGTTTGCCTCAATATCGACCTTGATTTTGCGCTGGGCATCTCGTAATGCGGCGGGGATATCCGTCCAACTAAACCCGACTAAACCCGTGCCCTGCGGCCCCAGATCTTCATTGTGCAGCAGCTCGCCGGTGGCGGCATCGGAATAGCTCACGCGCGTCGCACTGGCTGCCTGCGGCAACTCAAAAACGCCATGAATTTCTCCATTGCTATCGGGTCGGGCCAGGCCGCCGGGCACCAAAACGGAATGACCAAGCAGTGTCGAGGCCGTGGCGATCCGGGCCTGTCTCATGTCGGCCGAGAGTGCACTTAGATTTTTATTGATCTCTTCAATGCCCGAAACTGTGGAGAACTGAGCCATTTGCGCGATGAAATCCCCGTTTTCCATGGGCGCAAACGGGTCTTGGTTTTGAAGCTGTGCCGTCATCAACTGTAAAAAGTCATCTTGGCCCAATTTGTCCGAAGATGCGCGTTGTTCGGCGGTTTTATTGGTGTTGATCCCAAGTTTATCAAATATGGCTTGTTGTGCCGCGGCCCCGGCTGAATCTACATTTGACATGATTTTTCCTTTCACCTAGCGGCCCATATTTACCGTGCGCATCATTAATGAGCGCAACGTGGAGACGACTTCTAAATTATTTTGGTACTGACGAGATGCCTCTAACATTTCGACCATCTCTTCTTCGATGTTGACTGCAGATCCCCAAACGTAACCTCCTTCATCAGCTTTCGGATGACTGGGCAGGTGGACCCGTTGGGGTTGCAGATCTGAAGTTGTAATTCCGCTTACGTTAACGGATGCAATGCCTGAACTTTCTGCATGTGTGGCATATTCAGTTTCAAATACCGGTTTGATAGCCACAAATGCCTCTTCCTTACTTCCTGCAAAGCTTTTCGCATTGGCAAGGTTGCTGGCGACTGTATTTAACCGAGTTAATTGCGCCGACATGGCACGGCCAGAGATGTCAAAAATATTCTGAATACCAGCCATTTTATTCCCCTTTAATCGCGGACATGAGCCCCGATATTTTACGGTTTAAAAACGTCAAAGATGTCTGGTAGCGGATAACGTTTTCTGAAAATTCCATCTGCTCAACCGACAATTCAACAGTGTTGCCGTCGAGTGATGGGTTGATTGGCGTGCGATATTCAAGCGAACCGCCCATTGACTTTCCGCCGCTTGTGATGTGATTGCTGCTGGTGGTCGTGATTGGGCCGGAGGGCATAGCCTTAGCAAGAGCCGCTTCAAAATCGATATCCCGCGCTTTAAAGTGCGGTGTTGCTGCGTTAGCGATGTTTGACGCCAAGATATTATTGCGCTTTGATCGCAATGCTAGTGCGTCATCATGTAAACCGAAGTGATCGCGGATACCGTTCATGTCTGTCTCGTTTCTTCAACTCTTAGAGGGATGCTCCCCATCTTGGAGCGATAATTGCAAGTTGGATGCCAAACGGTCCTAAGAAAGAAAAAAAATGTTAAAGAACTCAGAAAAATCTCCAGCGCGGGAAGACGCCAGTAAAAAACTTTCTGCAAATTTAATGCGTATCCGCACTAAAATTCTTAAAACTGTACAAGACGAAACCTTGGATGATGCGCTATCTTTCTTGAAAGAGCGGTATGATGTGGAGAAAGATGTCAACATCCGCTTGGCAACAATGGCTGCGCAGTCCTGGATCATTCGGCAAAAATTTGTTCGTATTGGTTTGGATGAACCCTCATCTGTGAAGGATCATATGGGGGAGTTTCTGCCAAAGAATAAATTGGCCGCGATGAAGCCAAAGGCTAAATCGGAGGAGCCTGTTAAACTAACGGCACAAGATGGTCCGACTGGATGGCAATTGGTCAAAATCATAAAAGAAACCGAAGTCAACGGAATGCAGTTTTTTGAAAATACCACGATTAATGTCAGTGATGCTGATGCAGAGAAATTGATATCTGCAAATAAAGCCGAGAAAGTAGAAGCTGAAGCGCCGCCGTCCGCGCCGAAGAAGCCGGCCAAAAAAGCGAAGGAATAATCATGAAAGCGTCTACAATAGCCGGTCTTTTGGCCCTTGGAGTTATTGCCGGTGTTGGGATTACAAGCCTTGGATCTTTAAAAAGATTTGAGCATCGTACAATGAGCTGTTCAAACCCAATGATCGGTCCATTTGAGCTGGTGGTCAACAGGGCTAAAGTTGGACAGACCGCACAGCTAACCCAACCACAGGGGAGTTTTACTTTGATTATTACGGCGATCTCAAATGGGGTTATTATCGCCGATCATGACCAGCGGCGTTTGCGGTTTTCCATAGATTTTGCGAATGAAAAAGTCTTGGTACAAGAAAACTCAAAGTTGAAAAGCTCAAAATGTAAAACCACAGAGTTTTCCATGTGAGTTCTCTTTTAGCTGGGCGACTCAAGGAATTCGGCCATTCCTTCTCTAAGGTGACCAATCGCAGATTTCTTGATTTGTGAGACACGTCCGGTGGTCACCCCAAGGATTTCTGCAATCTCATAAACATTCAATTCCTCTACATAGTAGAGCTGCATGACCAAAGCTTCGCGCTCTGATAGCTTTGCCAATTGGTCTCTCAAGCCTCTTTTCATTTCGTTATTGCTTAAGGACTCTTCCGGATTGGCTTCTTTGGAAACGAACCAAATGGAATGTGCATCATGCATTTCATCTAGCGATTGATGTAAATTTGCCTCAAAAGCCTGTTGCCACCGGCGTAATTCTTCGGTCGTCAATTCCAAAATCCCAGCAACTTCATCGTCTGATGGAGCGCGTTGCAACTTTCGCTCTAGGCTTAGGATCGTTTTATCTACTTTTTGTTTCATCGCGATTGTCGTGCGACATAAATTTGAGCTGCGCCTCAAATGATCTACGATAGACCCGCGAATACGGATTTTGGCGTAGCTGCTAAAGGTTACACCTGGTTTTTTGACGTATTTCTGGCTTGCGTCAATTAAGCCAATATATCCGACCTGCAGTAAATCATCCACTTCAACGGCACCCTTTGCTCGTCCATAGAAATAAAACGCGAGTTTTCGGACCGTTTGCAGTTCTGACATAATCAGATCTTCCGGGTCCGGTTTCTGCTCTTGGTAATATCCCTTACTTACAGTCATGATCCTTCTTTCGGTGAGGTAGATCCGTCGAAAAAACGTATCCCGTCAAACGCGTTCATTGGAGCTTTCAGTGTTTCCCGCGCAAGCGACTTGAAGGCCATGAGTTCCTTCTCATGAGCCTTAGATGCGGTGGAAAGGAGCGCCTTGCGCTGTACAACCGCGCGTCGCATTGCGTTTGAAAAGGGGATATGCCCTGCAAAGGTCAGATTTACATCTAGAAATTTTGTGGCAATACTCTGGAATTTTTCAAAATTTTTGAAGGCTTCCGCGCCGTCTTTCGCCATATTAATGACGATGGAAAAATGATGAAGCTTATGTTCATATTGGGCGGCCTTTATGACCGCGTAAGCATCCATGAAACTTGTGGGTTCCGCAACCACCACGACCAGCACGCGCTGGGATGCGGCAACAAACGCCAAAGCACTGTCACTCGCGCCTGCAGGGGCGTCGGTAATGAGAATGTCTGTTTTACTTTGCAAAGAGTCGACATTTCGAATGAGTTGATAGCGCGCGCGCGCGTCAATGTTCATCATGTCAACCAGGCCACTCCCTCCCGCTAAAAGCTTCACGCCATCGGGTCCAGTCTCGATTATTTCTTCAATTGTTAAATCACCAGTGAGCGTATCATAGAGTGTTTTTTGAGCATTTTTACCCATCAATATGTGAGAATTGGCTAACCCAAAATCTGCATCAAAAAGGCACACTCGATGACCAAGTTGCGCGTACATAATCGCCAGGTTAACGGCAATACATGTCTTCCCTACGCCACCCTTACCGCTAGCGATTGTGATTGTGCTGGTCATGAATTTTTGCCCAAACTCGTGTTATCTACTTCTGTTGTAGGTTCTATAGCATATGCTTGTAAATGTTGTTCCATAATTTGACTTGTGGCTTTCGCTAAATTTCCTTTGAGATCAGTACTGCCAGTCAACCAACCTACTTTGGCTGCTTTAGTAAGCAGTTTGGAGAATTCTGGAATGGAAAATTCAAATTCGTCCAGCTTTGTTAGCACAACATGCGCATTTAACTCCGTGGCCTTGTCTAATTCATTGGAAAGCCTATCGGTGGCTAAACCGCTTGGTATAGCCATTATAACCTGTACTTTGTGATCACCAAAGTGAGCTTGTAATTCAGGCCAAATCTCAATTATTTCGTTAGTTGTACAGGCCACATCGATAATTTGTATCGTATTGGACTCGATTGGGCGCCAGGCCTTTGGTCGGGAAATTGACCAACGAGAGATTGGGGCATCTAACAGTTTTGCGTAGTGTCTTAAAAGGCTGGAGTGAGGTCGATTGATGTTAGCTAAGCTGACAAACTTTACACCACGTGTTTTCGTGTTTTCGTGTATCATAGAAGCAAATTTTGCGCTTAAAGTGGTCTTTCCGCTGCCAGAGGGGCCGACAACTAAAATCACATCTGCGTCCAGAGTGCTCGGTGCCTCATGCGCAACCATCTGCTTAGATAGGTGGGCGATTAGATTAGTATTCGAAGTTGGCAGGCCCTGGGCGCTTTGTATCAACATGGAAGCATGAATTAAATTGCGATCAAAGCCCAACTGCACCAAACTGTGATGGGTAAGGCTCGATGATAAAGGAGCGCTTAGGACTCCTTCTTTTGATATTTTCTCTTCAAGACCGAAAGGTGAAATAAGTTTTAATTCTTGCTCCAATTTCGTGACACGCGCTTCAATACTCTGGTTTTCTTTCTCTTCTCTTGTGTCTTGGCCCGGTTTTGCTTGCGAGGGTACGATTTTTAAACTCGGTTCGATTCGCGCCGCTTGTTTGCCTGGGGTCGTTAAGGAATCCTGCTCAACTATCTGTTCTGATGATTTTTTTACAGGGTTTTTTATGCCATCTTTGGCAGGGTCAGTCTGTACCTTGGGGAAAGAGTAAAACTGTTTTTCCATCTCTTTTTCAAATACAGTTTGAATGGCTTTGGGGCGACGAGGAGAGCTGTTCAGTGGATCAAGGCTCGCCTTAATCTGCACCAGGCCATCTTGGTGGGATGTGGAAAGGATATAGGCTTCAGATCCAAGTTGCCTTACAACTTCATCCATCGCCATAGCGCTATCGGGAGCTGTCACTGTGATTGTGGGCATGTTTATTCCCTTCATACGGTTTCAGGTTGGCGTTCTGATGCCTTCGGCACATCAGCGCGGTCGTCATCAGAGGCAAGGGCATCAAATCCACCGATTGTGGCGTAGACTTCAACACGTCGGTTTTCCGGCAATTCCGTAAAGCTCAGGATGATGATGTCTGGCACATGGCTGCGGACGAAGTCGGAAAACAACCGGCGAATTTGGGGCGCGACGACCATGATGCTCGGGCGGCCTTCAGCGCTTAGCTTCTCACTTGTTTCATTGATAGAGCGCATGAGTTGCTGGGCTAAAGTACCTTCTAATATCAACCCTTCATCGCCGCTCTGACGCGCGGTGCGCAGCATCAGCTGCTCAAGCTCAGGTGTAAGGGTCATCAATGGCAATACAGTGCCAAGTGGCGCGACCTGCTGGATCAGAAGTGGGGCCAAAGAGGGGCGCAGGGCTTCTGCCATTTCATTGGGGCCCATGTTGGGACCAACAAGATTCGATAGGCCTTCCAGCACGCGGCGGAAATCAGAAATTGGTATACGTTCAGATAGCAATCGGCGTAAGACGAGCGTCAGCACGTGAAGTGGAATTAATTTTGGCACAATGGATTTAACAAGGTTTGGGCTGATTTCGGACAGACGATCCAAGAGGGTTTGCACATCATCTTGTCCAACCAAGTCAGCGGCATGTTTGGTGAGTAACTGGCTCAAATGGGTGGAAATCACAGAGTCAGGCTCAACCACGGCATAATCATGGGCTTCGGCTTCTGCTTGCTGCTCTGGGCGGATCCAGATGGCATCAATGCCGAAGGAAGGATCTTTCACTTCAATTCCATCTAGCTGAATATGTGTTCCGTCACCGGGTAGGGCCAACTTGCGGTCGGGATATATAATGTCCTCTCCAACGATGGTTTGCCCGATGCGGATTCGATACTGGTTGGGCTCCAAGGACAGATCATCACGGATGCGCACGCCAGGGACCACAAAGCCCAAGCCGCGAGAGACTTCCCGACGAATACCAGTGACGCGGCTCACGAGAGGGCCCGATTGTTCTTCATCGACCAGGCCAATTAATCCATAGCCTAGTTGCATTGAGATTGCTGAATAATCGGTGATATCTGATAACAGTACAGAGTCCGCCTCTGGCTCCTCATCATCCGCATCGGCAAGCTCCTCTAGCTCATCGTCTATCACCTTTTGAGCCTCTGATTGGCGGGAGAAATAAGCAGCTGCGGCTGCCATGCCCGCAAAAGCGATGAACAATTGGTTAGGCATGCCTGGAACCAATCCAATTATGAACATGACGAGTGCGGTGGGAATCCAAGCGCGTGAGAGGTTGACCTGGCCGCCAATATGTTGAGCCATGTCCTGGGTTGAGGAGACGCGGGTGACGATGATGGCTGTGGCAATCGACAACAGCAGCGACGGGATTTGGGCCACAAGACCATCACCAATGGAGAGCAAGATATAGGCTTGCGCGGCATCGCCGACGGCCATGTCATGCTGCGCGATACCAATAATCAGCCCGCCCAAGATGTTAATCGCAAGGATCAGCAAGCCAGCGACTGCGTCACCTTTGACAAATTTTGACGCCCCATCCATGGAGCCATAAAAATCCGCCTCATTGCCAATTTCTTGGCGGCGTGCGGTCGCTTCTTCTGGCGTCAAAATGCCTGCGTTCAAATCGGCGTCAATGGCCATTTGTTTTCCGGGCATGGCGTCTAAGGTGAACCTTGCGGATACTTCCGATACTCGGCCGGCACCTTTGGTAATAACCACGAGATTGATAATCACGAGAATGACAAAAACGAAGATGCCAACTGCGTAATTCCCAGCGACTACAAAATCGCCGAAAGCCTTGATGACCTGCCCTGCGGCGTCACTGCCTGTATGACCTTCGCTCAAAACAATGCGCGTTGAAGCCACATTCAAGGCCAATCGCAAGACCGTTGCGATCAAGATTAAGTTTGGAAAAGAGGAAAAATCAAGTGGGCGGTGGGTGTGCAGGGCGACCATTAGTATCAGCAGGGACAGGACTATATTGACCACGAAGAATGTGTCCAAAAGAAAGACTGGTAATGGCAAAACCATCATCGCGACCAAGATCAAAATGCCAATGGGCAGAACGGAACCGCCCATGGCAGATTTAAGGTCAGCTGTCAGGATTTGGTTGCGTGTCAGATCCATGACATGGTGCCCCCGTCAAAAACCCGACCACTGGCAAAGCGAGCATGCGCAGCTATAAGAGTCGTGTTTATTGAATAAATGGACGATTTCACGGTCTTGTGTTCCTTGTTTTGGTAGGCGGCGAAGGCCTTACAAGCTAGAAGAAGCAAAACCCGTGCCAACTGATTAAATCTTTTTTAGTGGGAGAAGACTGCTTGGCATGGAACCTGCAGGGTTGAGGCAATGAATTCCCACAGGAGCTATGAACAATGCGCCATCATTCGACCCAAAAACCGTCGCGACCCTATGTTTGGACCATTGTGGCCGGGCTTTGCGCCTTGAGCCTGTCTGGTTGCAGTGATCTTATGTCCGGTTTTGACTTAACCGGAAAAACTCAAGCCGAGATTACGTCGCAAGAGCAAGCCAAAGAATTGAAAGTTGTGCGGACGGCTCTCAAGTCCGACACGCCGAAGAAAGCGGCCAGCCCTCTGTCATCTAACTTGCCCGTGCCAGTGGTTGCCGCATCGGCAACTGTTCCAACAATTTCCGCTATAGGCTATTCTTCGATCGGATCCCAACCAGGTAAGACTTTGAACCAACGCCGTCTCATGGCCATCCGAGCCGCGCGAATGGACGCCATGCGCATGCTGACAGAGCAGGTGCATGGATTGACCGTGCTGGGGGATACGCAGGTCTCCGAGAATGTGGTGCAATCTGATGTCTTCCGCGCATCCCTGGCGGGATTGATTGCCGGTGCGCGCACGGTTAAGATCGAACCAAAGGGCTCTGACACCTATGCTGTAACGCTCGAAATTGATCGCGGTACAATCCGGCAATTGCTACGCGCCAACCGTAGCTGGTGATCGTGATGCGGGCCGGCGGTCAAACAGTCTTACGCGGCATAAAATATGTGCTCATCGCCGTCACATTTATTGCGGCTATGCCTGTATCGGCCGAGGGTGAAATAAAACGCGTTGAGGCCGTGGGACAGGCGGTTGCGACCGGCGCAGCCTCTGATGCGCGCCTCAGGTCCCGCGCCTTGCAAGATGCGCTCTATCAGGCGGCCCTCAAGGGTGGCGCAAGGATAAACGGTTATAGCGTCACCTCTAACGCTGTTTTGACAAGTGATGTATTGGTGGTCAGACCAGACAGTCAGATTCTTGACTATAGGATAGTGGAGGAGAAGGTGACCCGCTCCACCGCAAGGATTGCTATTCAAGCTTATGTTGGGCGCATCGATACACCGCCCGCTTGCGCTCGCCGGGCCGTTTTGGACATTGGGCTACAACGCCCGCAGGTAAAACTAGCGGCTTCTGCGCCCGCCTGGCTGATTGCAACTGAAGAGGTGACCGCAGCGCTGCTAGATCGCGACATCAACGCGCTCGACGGTGTGACCCTATTTGAGGCATCCGACGTTAGCAGGCAAAGCCAATCCAGTCTGGCGGCGGAGTTTGACTATACATCTTTAACCCTTGGTGTGCTGCAAGAGGCTGGCGCCAAGGCTCAAGCAAAAACCCTATCCACTACTATTTCTTTATCTGGCAGTAAAAGCAGTGCGTTCAAAAACGGTCTGTTGGTCCAAGTTGAAAGTAAGTTATTTGATCCCAGCTTGGAGAGCGCGCCTTTGGTGCGGGTGGTGACGCGGGAATTGTTACTGAATCGCACCACGCCAATCCAGTTGGTGAACGCAAATTCCCGCGCGACTCGGCAAGAAATCTTGACGCAAATCGGAGCTATGGCGCGTGATATGGCGCGCGATATGATTGTTCAAAGGATGTGCCAATCCCTTTCCGCTAAGTTGGTCCTGCGCGAAGGAACACTCACAGCCCCTTTCGGCCGGAATGATGGCCTCACCCGCCATCATCTTGCCTATACACAGGGCAGGGATACGCCCTATGAAATTCTGGAAATTGAAGTCCTAAACGATCAATCCGCCGAAGTTCGTCCTTTGGATAGTTCACGGACAAGCGCGTTCTTTGCCGGTCAAACCGTTCAATTTATGGAGCTGAAATGAGAGCCTTTTCGCATCGACTTGGGTTACTGATCCCACCGATGATAGCCGCCATTGCCGTTCTTACACCGGCTTTGGCCAATACGGTTGTGACCGGATTAGATATCAAATCTGCAATCTTAGAGCGGCTGGCACATGAAGACATCATGGCCGTGCCGAAAGTTGCGGATCATAGGCTTTACTACACATGCGATCAGGCTCTTCTTGTGGAGGCAAAATACCCGGGCAAATGGGATACCGTGACCGTTACCTGTCCACATCAAGATGTCGCGTTATCATGGTCGGTAATGATCCGAGTTGTGGACGCGTCCCCTGGGTTTAAGGAAAACAATCAACCTGACGCTAACAATTCACCTAAAGTCGTCGTATTAATAGCAAGTGTTAAAAAAGGAGAAGTTTTAACGCCCGATATTGTGACACTCACTCCCGCGCCACGCGGATCGAGAATAGGCTCATTCTATCGGATAGAAGATGTGGTAGGACGCAGAACAACTCAAGCTATAAGCGCAATGCAACCACTCCGCGCGCGCAACTTAGAGTTCGATTGGGCGCTGACAACTGGGCAGCCGGTGCAAATTGTGCAACGAATATCTGGCCTAGAAATTTCAACGATCGGCGAAGCCCTTGATAATGCGCAGATTGGTGATATTACGGACGTAAGAAATATAAAGTCGGGTAAAATAATTGCGGTTCGTGTAAAAAGTTCAAGAAAAGTTACACCAATCGCTAACATCAACTAGATCTGCGTCGTTAATGGTTTATCAGGAGGATGTCATGGTTGACGCTATTAAACATAACATGCGGCAAATGCTTGTGCCAGGCGCACAGGATGCCAAGGCGGCGCCGCCCCGAGGTGGGCAAGCGTCCGCAGACGTTACAGCGGTCTCGGCGGGTTCTGTCGATGCCAGTAGCTTGTCTATAAAGGCTTCGGTCTCTGCGTTGGGGGAAACACCACCGATTGATATCGAGGTTGTAAGCCGGATCAAGCAACAGATTGAAGCCGGGAAATACCCGATTAATCTAGATTTGGTCTCCGAGCGCCTTATGGAAAGTTACCTAGAAATGAAGGGCTGAACTGTTCGCAGTATTTGGTAGTCATCGCAATGGAAATTGACAAATCATTAGATGAAGCCGCGGCCCTCATTTCAAAATGTTGGGATTTAAGAAACAACCCCAATGATCTAGGCGTTTGTAGAGTTCAAATTCAGACTTTAGTCTCAGATATTATTGAGCAAAGTCAGATTGAACGGGGAGCGTTTCCCGTAACCGAGCAGGTGATTCAAAAATTGGCCGAGCTTGTGCGTAAATTTGACGAATTAGAAGCTAAACTTGATAATCATAAATCAGCTATAGACGCGGTGATTTCTAATGCGGTTCAATCAGACCGCAAATAAACAAATTTATTAAGAATTCAATTCTCAGCGAAAGCAGAATTTTCAAAAATTTCGACAGATTTATTTTGAGCGGCAATCAAATCGATAGATTCCAAGTAGTTTGCAACATCCCTACTGCCTTCAAAACCACCTTTTATACCCACAGCTTGTGCAATCGAATACCAAATATAGGCGGTTTCGTAGTCCGGCTCTGTTAAAAATTCAAAGTGAAGTCGCGCGAATTTCATGATTGCGTGAGATGTGCCGTCAGCCAATTGTTTGGTCAACCGTTCCAAAATTCGAGTGTGGTTGCTGTCCATGTCCTCTGCAGGCAAGATGCCCGCGAGTTCGGATACTAAGGTCTGTGCGCGGGGCTCTCCGCCGAGATCCGACAGAACCGCCCAATAGTAGGCTTCCGAATAGTTTCTCGGCTGTCCCATTCCTGCCTTAATCAACAGGGCAGCATTGAACTGAGCGTCACTAATATCATCTTCGGCAAGATTTTTGAAAAGCATGAGCGCCTTACGATAGGCTTTTGCATGGACTGCAGTGACGGCTTCCTCAAATTGCTGGTCGGTATCCGTTTCGTGGGTATTGGCGCAAAGGAAATTTGGTAAAACCAGGAATGCGAGTAAAAACCACAAGGGCAATATATGGCGCGGTACGCTCATTTTCCGGCCACCATAACCAATTGCAAATACAGAACTCTAGACTTAAACTTTGATCCTTGCTGCTGTTCATAAACGACAATTTTAGGTCGATCCGCAGTGGTCTTACTGACCTCTACAAGCATAGTTGATGGTAGGTGCACACCACTGTCCGCCAGCGCCTGTAAGGGGTCCGTCATAAAGTCTTTTTCAAATTGCAAATCCAACCAGGCGCGTGCTAACGCCCGGCCCAGAATATCGGGCAAGCGATTGCGAACCTCTTCACGATTTGTCAGAATGACGTCTCCATCTGCCAGCAACAGTTTCGATTCTTGTTTAGGCTTGCGTAACGCAATCGCAGTCGATGCCGTAGGTACAGCTACCAATGCAGTTGAGACTTTGCGTTCCATGTGGCGACCTCAAGTATCATCCTTGCCAGCAAACTGGAGTATTTGCGATAAGAGTATATTTAAGTACATATTTAATTTACTGGCAACACACAAGAAGTTAGATGTTACTAACATCTTAGTATAGGATTTTTATTGTATTAATTATATTGTAGACATAATCTTATGTTGCGACGCTATGAATGGTAAAAATGACAAGTTGACTAAGTTAACCGCGCATAAAAATGATTCAATCATAGTTGGAAGCTCAAAGCCAACGATGGATATGAGGCATCTTATAGAAATTGTTGCTTCTTCCAACGGACCTGTATTGGTCTGTGGTCCAACAGGAGCAGGTAAGGAGTTGGTGGCAGAAGAAATTCATACGCACAGTGCGAGATCAGGCAAGTTGATAGCGCTAAATTGCGCCGCTATTCCGGGTGATCTTATTGAGTCAGAGTTGTTTGGGTATGAAAAAGGTGCCTTTACCGGTGCTGACAAACAACGCATTGGTCGCTTTGAACAATCCCACCGTGGAACACTTTTCTTAGATGAAATCGGAGATATGCCACTCGCTTTACAATCCAAATTACTGCGCGTTTTGGAAAACCACTCAATCCAGAGAGTTGGCGGCAAGAGCGATGTTAAATTGGATTTAAGAATTGTCTGCGCGACACATAAAAATTTGCAGGATATGGTTGAGGAAGGTACATTTCGTGCAGATTTATTTTATCGATTGAATGTCTTCCCGATCACGGTGCCACCTTTAAAACAAAGAGGTGAGGATGTTTTGGAATTGCTTACCGTACTTATAGATAAACGGCGCGAGCAATCTCCAGGCGTTCCCCTGCCCGTGTTTTCACAGAACGCTTTAACGGCCTTGATGAGTTATGATTGGCCCGGGAATGTGCGCGAACTTAGAAACGTTGTGGAACGGGCTTTTATAATCTTTTCCGGTGCGGAGGTGAGTGGCAAACATGTCCGCGAAAACCTCTTAACGCTTCGGGTGCCTGGCGTTGTTCCTGAGGAAGAAAATAATGCGATGTGGGAGGCAACGCGTGATTTACCAGGTCATGCGACGGGGCAAGTGTTCGGTTCTGACGAGGCCATATTGCCTCAACCGGAAGACTATCGGAACTGGTTTGAACATGACGACCACATCGATTTACGTCGCCATTTGCGCGACATTGAAGTTGTGTTGATTGAGGCTGCGCTTCAGGAAACAGGGGGGATGGTAAGTGCAGCAGCTGATCGACTTAATATTGGTCGAACCACGCTGATACAGAAGATGAATAAGCTGATGATTGCGAAAGATATTAAAGTTAGCTCTCCTTCGCCCAGGCATCCATGAGTGTCGTAATATAATCACCAGTTGACTTAAGTTGGGTGACTGCTTTTTCCATTTCTGCAAACTTACGAAGCTCTCGAGCCTGTATAATATCGGCCTTTGTCTCCGCTTCGGTAAGCTGTTCCTTGTATTCGCTCGAACGGGCATTCAGATATGTTTCTTTTTTGGTTATGTCCCCTGAGGTGGCCGTAATCGTCTCTAAGTAGGTTGATAACTTATCGACAAGGGACTGACCAACGTAAACTTTGGTGCTGAGATCGCCATCCGCTTGTACATGGTTTCCGGCGTTAATGACCAACCCACTAAATGTGCCGCCGATTTTGTAAAATTCCCGGGCCCCTGCGCTGTTAATTCTCGAAGATAGCGATATTTCATTGAGCGTTGCGGTATCGCTGGCGGCATCATAGGCAAAGCTATGTACGCCCTCAGGTGGCGTTGCGTTGGAGCTAAAGCTGACCTCTAATGTGTCGAGTTCTATGGCATTTAGGGAGTTGTAAATCGCATCTAGCTTCTCTGGATTGTTGATTAGAATTGTCTCTAGTTGAGTTTCATCGAGGCTTAAACTTCCGTCCCTATTGGTTTTAACGCCTACCTCTGACAAATATACTGGATTATCTCCAAATCCATTTAGGGGCGCTGTTGTGATTGAGCTCAATTCACGTTTGATGGCAGATATGGATGCGTCACCGGCCAATGCGCCAGGTTCTGTGCCATTAGCCCCTCGGGCTGTTGCTGCTGCCAAATAACTGCGCATTGTATTGATTTGATCGATCAGAGCTTGCAAGTCAGCTTTAGCGGTTGTTAGGTTTGTGGCGACTGTTAGATTAACATTTGAGGTTGTGACCTCATTAAGCGTCAGGGTCGTACCCGCTACAATATCAGATATAGTGTTGGTTTCGCGTGAAATAGTAATGCCGTTGACAATCAGTTCGGCATCCTGCGCAGCAGTAATTTCATTGCCGCCGTCAGTCGTGTCAAAATCTGTTGGCCCGCCAGATGAGGCGGTCAGACGCAATGCATTTTCGGCGCCATAATCAGACATGACACTCAAGGAAAATGTGCCATCCCCTTTGGCAATAACCTGAGCTGTCACTCCGCTTAAAGCATTTAAAACATTTGAAAACTCGGACAGGGATGTGCCACCGCTGGCGATTGTAACCGTTTGCGCTGTGCCGCCCGGATTCGTTGTGAACACATTATTTACGGACCAAGAACCTGTTTCTATAGTTAAATTTCCCGCTGGAATTGTCGCGTCGAGTGAGGCAAAACCTTCGAATTCTAGCACCTGCCTTGTGGCCAATTGATTGGTTTTTACAGACATAGATCCGGTTTCTAATGCGCTCATGTCCGTCACGGCAATGGCGGTGGCGGCGCTGGAGCTTTGAACTTGAAATATGCCGGTTGCACCTGCAACGCTCAGGGCACCTTCCAGAGTTGCTGCGCGCGCGCGAAATTTTGCAACCTCTGAAATAGCGAGATCGTTTTCGCTCACCTGTTTGTTGATGAGTGCTTTTGCAGGTTCAATTTCGGCTGCAACTATACTGTCCACCAGCTGCGTGATGTTTAGACCGGAGCCGCCGCTGTTTAAAGTACTCAAATAATCAACAGCCATGAACCTATGCCCTTTGCTTGACTCTCGTGTAGTTTAACGACCAGCTTCAGAAGATTTTAAGTCTTGTGAGTGGGTTAAAAACTGATTTCAATTTCGATACGGCGGTTTTTTTCGCGCCCCTCGGGTGTGTCATTATCCGCGACAGGCTTGGTTTCGCCGAGGCTAACAGCTTTTAACTTGCCGGCGGGCACAAGTCCGGTGGATTGCATAGATTGCACCACGCTCGCAGCCCGCGCTGCGGCCAAATCCCAGTTGTCTCTATAGAGCGCGCCGTCAGATATTTGAACATTGTCTGTATGGCCGGTGACTGTCACTTCGCTGTTGGATGTCATAGAAGCAAAAGCCACGCGGCTTAGAATATCTGTTGCGGCGCCTGTGAGATCTGCTGAACCTGAGGGGAAAGCGCCGCCCGAACCTACTGTGACAAAAACAGAACCATCTCGACGTTCAACGGTCACCAAACCTTGTTCAATTTCATCTTGTAGCGCTACTGCCAATTGATTTTCGGTGAGCGTCGCATTGGCAAGAACGGCTTGTTCGCGTACCTCGTTTTCTTGTTCCCTCGCGGAGGGTCCGGGCCCATTGCCCTCGGCGTTAACGGCCATGGACAGCTCTTTCAGCTGTTGTTCCAAGCCGCCCAAAAGAATTTCGCTCTTCGCTTGTCCGCTGGCGTTTCGTGCTTCGGCCAAAGCTGCCAAAGTCTCTTCCAGCAGACTGGGTAGATCTTTTTCCGTTTCGTTAGGGGATGGGAAATTGATTACAACATTTTCCCCCAGCATTTCGACGGAGACATCGCCATCTTGAATGGCGGATTGAAGCGCTGCACCCAATTCAGCCGCATCCATTTGTGCCGCCGTGCGTTCGCCTTGCATGTCACCTGTCTGTCCGGTCCCTTGATTTTGGCCAAAATCGTCTTGACGATTGCCGTCTACTGAATCTTCTTTTTTACTATCAACCTCAATTTCGGGTTTCTGCAGTTCCGTTGTTTGCTGCGTCATTTCTTGGGTGACAGAGGGGCTAGGCGAGGGGCTAAACTCAAGAGAAATCACGGTTGTCCCCTTGGGTTGTTCCACCACGGGCACAGTTTTTTGGACGCCGAAAGCGTTTTTAAGGGATCCGGAAATCATTTTAAATTTTGGTGTATTGAATTCTGCAAAGGACAAAATCAGAACAAAAAAGGCCATCAGCAATGTAGCCATATCGGCAAAAGTTGCCATCCATGCCGGCGCGCCGACTGGCGGACACTTTGGGCATTCGTCTTCGTCTTCGTCTTCTTCAATATCGGCAGGTTCAGCCATAACAGCCTCCGGTGTGGCGCAAGTCGGTGTTTATGATGTTACGCCGCTTCAAGTTTTGCTTGTTGTTTCGGCGGCAAGTTTGCTGCCATCTGGTCTTGGATCGTGCGCGGGCTTTCGCTTTTGGCAATACCGCTCAGACCGGAAATGACCATCTGGCGATAGGTCGTCTCGTGAAGCGTATAGCCTTCCAGCTTCGTGAGCATGGGAGCGAACAGCACATTGGCTATAAACGCGCCGTATAGGGTGGTCAGCAAAGCCACGGCCATAGCAGGGCCGATCGCTTTTGGATCCGCCATATTCCCCAGCATGAGCACCAAACCAACCAAGGTTCCGATCATGCCCATTGCTGGACCGATGTCGATCCAAGCTTTGATGACGCCTTGATTAGCCTCGTGGCGCAGCTTCATTGCTTTGATCTCTTGGTTCATTTGCCTTACCAAAGTGCGCTCATCTGCGCCATCGACTAACATCTGCAAACCTTTTTCGAAAAATTTGTCGGGAACGGCCTGACCCTCAAGAGCCATCATGCCATCTTTCCGCGCAACAGCTGCCAGTTCGATCATGCGCTCAATCATAGCATCTGGCTTTTTAACGGGGGGTAAAAACGCTTTTGACATGGCGCCAAAACTGCCCAGAAAAACGGGCAGGGGCGCTGTATACATGACAGCAAAAAATGTTCCGCCGAACACGATCAAGATCGATGCCGTATCAATGAACGCCCCGAGGCCGCCCCCAGAGAGCATGGCGCCCACGATCATGCCAACTGCGCCCACCAGGCCAATAAGAGAAGCTAGATCCATTCTGAGTACCTTTTCATCGTTGTCGACATTTCATCTTCAATTTTCGTACCAAGTTGGAATTGGTCGGAAACTAAATTGTTTAACTCCGCACAAAAAAGTCGAAGGTGGTATACATATTGCTGTATGTAACACACTAACTCTAGCGGTGAGAGAAAAATGTTAAAGAAACTAGTTTTGATATTAGGGCTGATTTTGGCGACTTCAACTCATGCACAATTCTACAAACAGGGAAACTTCGTAACCGATTTGGAACAGGGTATCATTTGGCTGCGTTGCTCATTGGGTCAGCGATGGGATCCGACAAAGGACCAGTGTCAGGGGGAGGCTATGCGGCTCAGCCATGCCGAGATAGACCAGGCAATTTTACAGGCAAATGAACAGCTTGGAGGGAAATGGCGTTTACCCAGCCTGGCAGAATTGGAGGGTATCGTTTGCCTTGAATGTCCTGCGCCAAAAATTGATAAAAATATTTTCCCAAATACTGCGAGCGAGCCGTATTGGACATCGGAGGCAAATTGGATCGCCCCACGCAGCCGTTGGAGTGTCAGTTTTATGACGGGCCTGAAATATGGCAGGTTCTTCCCACAACAGCAATTAGCTGTCCGTCTTGTTTCGGATCGTTAGGCCGTTTTAGAGCGAGGAAAGAAGTCAGCGTTGATTTTTCTTACTCCATTCTCGCAACGCCACATAAATTCCGGTTGCAAAAATTATTGCTGAACCAAACCAGGTCCATTGATCTGGGAACTGACCAAACACCATCCAACCGTATGCGGTGCCCCAAATTAATAAAGTGTAGTGGATCGGTGCTAGAACTACAGTTTGTGTTAGCTCGAGGGCTTTAATAACCAATATTTCAGCTAAGGCTGCCAGTGTCGCCAACGCTCCAATCAATATAAATTCGTTACTTCCAACCGGTGTGCGCCACACTAGTGGAAGTGGAATGGATAAAAGAAAGCTCGCGGTCAGCCCTGTATACGCAACCGTTGTAATTGTGAGATCGGAACTGCTCAAAATTCGCGATACTATTTGGCGAAATGCATAAGCAAGCGCTGCGATCACAACCAAAAGTACTGCTGGTTGAAATGAACTAAAACCAGGTCTGATAATTATCAAACACGCAATAAAGCCGATGGCGATTGCAGTCCATCTTCGAACACCTACGCTTTCTCTCAGAACCAGTGCACCCAAAATTGTAACAAAAAAGGGTGCTACAAAGCTTACTGCTACAGCATCAGCAATAGGCACTACTGATATTGCAAATATAAACATTAGGGCTGAAGCTGCTGCTAAACAGCCTCGCAAAACCTGTAGATAAAAGTGATCGGTTTGTAGTATGACTGTCCCTTTAATTACTAACAACACTACAATTCCCATAAACAGGCCTAATTGCCTTGACCATGCGACTTGGAGAGGGTGAAAACTTTCAGTAAGAACTTTGGCCATGGTATCCACAGCAGCAAACAAGAACATGCCTGCGGCAAAATACAAAATCCCCATAAAGCTTTTTTGGGGCAATTTTCTAATTTTCGAAGTGAATATTAGCATTATATACCGTCCGGTCATGCAGTGTAAGATGATTAACTTGCTGCGACTATAGAAACCTTTTCTGGGTCTGCTTTGCGTTTGGTGAATTCAAAATTGTAAACATCGATGCCAATATCACTGTCACAAGCAAGGTGGTAAAAAAGAAAACTATGCAAGTGGAAATTTGTGACAAAGAGATTTGAGGGTACTGTCAGAGTAAACTTGCTTGAAGCGGGCAGGGCGACTTTATGGGTACTTATCGCGACATGTTCTGCTGGACGCCATACAGATTTTGAGGTATATTGTGAGTGTTGAACACGGAGAGTATGCAATATGTGAGTTAGAGTTTAGCGCATTTATTAGCACATCATAATAATTGTGTTGTAAATATATGTTTTTAATCTTTTAAATTATACTGTATTCGATCATAATCCGCGTGCCCGGGGTTCAAGTCCCTGTGCCGCTACCAAACTTTCAATGCAATCAGTGATGTTGTCAGAATTCCGCGGGCAACACCCTATTAAAGACGTCTGCATAACGCCATTTCAACATGAAATGAGGGCTGCGCCTGCCGGGCGCAGGCAGGCGCAGCCCGGTGTTGCCACTGGGCATAATGTTTTGGCGTGGCAGCTGGGTTATGTTGAGGTCTTTATTAAGAAATGGTACATAAATTGGAGGTTGGGCAAGCTTTCCCTTTGCCTAATTCGCACCAATAGCTCGCTTGAGTGCAAACGTCGGATCACAGCTGGATCCTGCCCAGGCAACGAATTGGTCTGGACGGACTAAGACCATTGGGCTTTGGTATCTATCCGCCGCCTCTTGTGACATTTCAAATACTTGCAACGGCACCCCAAGCGTTTCCGCCGCCGTGTCAAATCCCGCGCTGCCTATGGTCGTGAGCAAAGTAAAGCCAGAGCCAAAGGCGTCAAAAACTTGAGTTCCATCGGCCAATGTTGCCGGTGCCAAATGGTGACCAGCGCGTGCCGTGAATTGGTGGTTCCCGCGCGCAGAAGGGCGGCCGCTTCCGCCTATAATTGAAGATCCTTCATAGTTTGGTGCGAAGGCCATGACTTCGTCCGCACCTTGGTTGCGCCCCTGCCAAAGCTCGGCGAAATTGGGATCCGAAGGGCTGTGCGTCGCCAAGAAATCACGGTCTTCTGTGATAAAGCGCTCAATAAACTCGGCTGCGGTTGTTGCGAATACAGGCTGTCGTTCCCCCGAGTAGCTGTCCAGCAGGCCAGGGCCGCCCCAGCCTTGCAGGTTTGCGACAAGTTTCCAAGCCAAATTGCGTGCGTCCTCAAAGCCCAGGTTTATGCCATAGCCACCATAGGGGGGATGAGAATGAGCCGCGTCACCCGCTACGAAAACACGGTTTGCACGATAGGTGTCGGCAACGGTCACGCGCAGATCCCAAAAGCCAATGTAGCTAATGTCGAAGGAGAACTCTTGTCCAACCGCCTTAGTCAACATCCCGCTGAAATCGAAATTCTCCGCAGTTGTACCAAGCGGCACAGGAGCGTGAAAAAACCAACTCAACCCATGATCGACACGTCCAAAAAATTGCCAATAGCCTTCAAAGTCAGGGTGTAGGACGTTGTAGAAAGCCTTGCCGGGATAACGCTTGAGCAGTTGATCGAGTTCTTCTGATTGAAAAACTAAAAGTGACATCAGCTTGCCATGTTCGGTCGCGGTCTCCCTAATGCCGCTGCTTCTACGGACGATTGATTTGGCGCCATCGCACCCGACAAGATAGGCACCGCGCAGGGTCTTTTGAGCCTCACCGTGGCGTTCTGACACGCGCAATGAGACCCCGGTATCATCTTGTTTGAAGACATCGCCTTGCCAACCATAGAGCACGTCGATTCCGTCTATTTCGGCCGCGCGGTCGCGTAGAACTGCCTCCGTTTCATATTGCGGCAGACGCGCGTTCGCGCAGGCGTAGTAGTCTTTCACTTTTGAACGGTTTAGCCAATCATAGTGGTGGTCCGTCATAAGTGTGCCGTAACAGGTCATCCCACCAATACCACCGCCCTCCGGAATGGGATGCGCCGCGCGCAGCGCATCTTCGCAGTGCCAACTGCGAAAATGTTCCATTGTGCGCTGGGTCAGGTTCTGTCCCTTCGGCACAGGTTGGGGTGTGGGATATTTTTCGACCAAGGCCACGCGCAGGCCCCGTTGGCCTAGATCAATCGCGAGGCCGGTACCAACGGGACCGCCGCCATTTATTATCACGTCATACATGGGAGCTACACCTGTCCGGGTTCAAGATAGATATGTTTGGTTTCTAGGAAATCGTGCATGCCTTCAGGTCCGTGCAAACGTCCCAAACCCGACTGACCGTAGCCACCTGTTTCCGCTTCGGCAAAAAGTCGTAAATGCGAGTTGACCCATACTGTGCCCGATCTGATCGCGCGGCTAATCCTGAGCGCGCGGGCTCCATCCTTGGTGAAGACGGAAGCCGCCAAACCATAGGGCGTTGCATTGGCTTTGTGAATGGCTTCTGCCTCGTCTTCAAATGTTTCAAGCGACACGATTGGGCCGAAGAGTTCCTCCTGAACGAGGGAAGAGGTGACGTCCTCTATGCCAAAAAAGGTTGGCGTCAAAAACGCCCCGGCGCCGTCCCAACCGCCTTGCAGTATCATACGACCTTCGTCGCCAGCCTGCTCAATCAACCGCAAAATGCGCTGTTGGCTGGGAAGATCAATGAGAGAGCCCATTGTGCTGGCAGGATCACTGCCGCGCCCAACTCTTACAGCTCTATAGGCTGCGATCATGCGCTCTTCGAACCTCTTTGCAATGCTTGAGTGAACAAGGAAGCGCGCCGCGGCAACGCAGATTTGACCGGCCATATTCAGGGAGCCGTAGGTCAGCTCCGTCACGGCCTTGTCGATGTCGGCATCGTGAAAAATCAAGGCCGGTGCTTTGCCACCCAACTCCAAACCCACACGTTTAAGGGTGGTTGACGCCCCCGCCATGACGGCTTGACCTGTCCTGCTGGAGCCGGTGAAAGAGATCACATCAATCAATGGTGAGGCAACGATGGCCTGCCCGACTTCGATGCCATTCTCATTGACGGAATTGACCACACCACTTGGCAAAGATGGAGCACCCGTAATGCACTCCATCAGTTTTGCGTGCACCAGTGGCGTTTGCGTTGCAGGTTTTATCACACAGGTACAACCCGCCGCCAAAGCAGGCGCAAGGGAGCGCATGAGCAAGGTGACAGGCGCATTCCACGGCACAATAATGCCAGCGACACCAGCGGCTTCACGGTGAAACAACGACATCTGACCAGGCAAAACTTCCTGCATTGTGCCGCGAATGTTGCGCGCAAGACCTGCATAATAGCGCGTCTCAGAAATCGCGCCCATGGTTTCGCCCATGGCTTCGCTGCGCAGCTTGCCATTCTCTTGCACGACCAAATCCGCAATCGACTCTTTTGCGGCCTCAAGCTGATCTGCAATCTCGCTCAAAGCCTGGGCACGCAAGCGCGGATTGGCCGACCAGTTGAGCTCAATAAATGCCCTGCGCGCCACCTGCGCTGCGTGATCGACCAAGTTTCGAGATCCGAGATGATAAGTGCCAACCTCAGTTTGATCCGCCGGGTCAACACTTTGTTCAACCGCGCCCTCATAGATTGGCGCGCCTGCGATATGGTGCCCAGCAATCATAGCTTGAGGCCCAAAAGCGCGACTGCGTTGTCCTGATAGATTTTCTGCCGCGCCGCATCTGATATATCCATGCGATCAATAACGGCCATTGTGTCGCGGATATACATCGGCCCACCCTCAGGATCAAAAGGCGCGTCGGAGGCGAACATGACACGATCCTCGCTAAAGAATTCAATCGCATGCTCAATCGCCTTTTGCGAGCCAAAGCTTGCGGTGTCGGCGTAGAATTCCTTGAAATACTCCAAATGGGGGCGTTTCAAGGCTTTGAGAACCTTCTGTAAATCCTTGGCTGTCGTGCGCGCGCCCATCTGATCCCAACCAGCGCCCACACGACCTTCAAAGAAGGGGATCATGCCGCCAGCGTGATGGGTAATAATTTTTAGATTGGGATGACGATCAAAGGTGCCGGAAAACACAAGCCGTGCCATCGCAGCTGAGGTTTCATAGGGCCAGCCGAAAGTCCACCAAATCTCATATTCCGACTGCTCTTCAGTCAAATAATCGGTGAAATTCGCACCCCGCGACGGATGCATCCAGATTGGCTTTCCAGTGCTGGCCATATACTCAAAAAATGGGTCAAATTCGGGCAAATCAAGCGGCTTGCCCATTACATTGGTAAAAATCTGCATGCCAACTGCGCCAAGATCTTCAATATTGCGGCGCGCGTCCTCAACCATTTTCTCGGGATTTGACATGATTGCGGTGCCAATAAAGCCGGGGAAGCGATCGGGATATTGCTGGCAAAGTTCAGCCATACTATCGGAGGCAATTGTCGCTAAATCGAGTGACTTTGCGGGATCTGCATATAATTCAAAGGGCGGCGACGCGAGCGATAAGATCTGGCAGTAATCTGGCCCGAACATATCCATAACTTCGAAACGGCGATCTAAATTGGTCATCATAGGCACTGCTTCAGACCGGCGTGTGATATCCGTTGTGTGGCCCAAATGATCAATCAGCGCGTTATGAAAAGGCTTTGGCCAAATATGGGTAAAGACGTCTATTTTTTTCATCTGGTTTCCATTCTATTTTCTTGAGCGCTGTGCTTGGTGTTGTCGGTGTCAATCAATTTCGCAGAGATACCTTGCGCCAGATCACGCACGCGGCTTGCAAGGTAAGTGGTTTGTTTTGGTGTGACTTCTGTCTCGGCGACCGTCATGCAAAGCGCAGCCGCCGGTGCGGAGCCTGCATCCAGAATGGGCGCTGCAATACCAACCACGCCGGGCGTTAATTCACCATAAGCAATCGCAACTCCTTCTTTGCGCACGCGGCGCAGGGTTGCGTGGATTTGATCAACAGTTTCACCGGCTCCCATTCGGGCAAATTCAGCCAGATTAGATCCCCCGATCTCCTCCTGCTCGCGTTTTGACAGCCAAGCCAAGATTGCCCGCGAGATCGCGCCGCGCGCTAAAGGCATCGGGCGTCCGCGCGGATAGCTTGTAACGGGTGCGCGCGCAGAAACGAGGGAGGAAACGCAAAGAATTTTGCGCCTGTACCAACGCACGAGAAAAGCGGAACATTGGGATTGCGCGGTGAGCTCCTCCAAAGCGCTTTGCCCGTGCGCGATCAATGGATCGGCCTTGCGCATCAAATAATCAAGTTCCGTCACGCGCGGCCCCAAGGAAAACGCTGACCCTGAAACCGATGTCACTAAGCCGGTTTCACGCAGGGATTTAAGATAGCGATATAGCGTCGGCCGCGTGAAGCCAGTTTCTTTCATCATTTGCTCTGCGGTCCACTCAGGCCGTTCTTCAGAAAATAGCCCAAGCACGCCAAGCAATTTGTCCGCAGAATTCATGTTAGCCTCTCTTGCCGGCGGCGATAGACATCGTAAAGCATCAAAGCAAGGCCAAGCACGACGCCAAGTGCATCGGTGTAACCAGCCCCTGAAAAAGCATCTGACGGAATGAGCGCCAGAACGCCTGTGGCGCCAAACAAAATGCGCATGGAGGCGGAGAGCGGGCCGCTAAAATATCCCGCCAGCGCCGCCGAAATCAACCAAACCCCGAGACCCGCAGTCAAAATTGCAACCCCGATGGCCAAAGGGGTTCCGATCATGATCAAGGCAGGCGAGAATACGAAGAGAACCGGTATGACATATGCCAACCATCCAAAGCGCATAGCAGCCCAACCTGTTGCCATTGAAGGTGCCCTCGCGATTGAGGCCGCGGCAAAGGCTGCGAGTGCAATGGGTGGGGTAATCATTGACATCATACCGAAATAGAGCACGTAAAGATGTGCCGCAATGGGCTCGACCCCAAGCTGAATGAGCGCAGGCGCGACCAAAGCTGCAAGCAAGACATAGACCCCGAGCGTCGGCAGTCCCATGCCCAAGACGATGCACACGATTGCCGATAATGCCAGCAGTGCAATCAAGGATGATCCTCCGACCTGCACCAAAAGATAGGTCAGGTTGAAGCTGAGCCCGGTGATGTTCAAAACGCCGATGACAAAGCCGCTTGCGGCAGAAATAAGCAAAATTTCGACAACCGAATGGCCTGTCTTGGAAAAGGCGTTGAACACAGCCCGGATGCTTGGTCTCACACCGCCATAACCAATCATTAAGGATGTGATTGTCAGCGCAAGCGCGGCCCAAAGCGCCGCGCGCTCAGGTTGATATCGTTGCCAAAATAACAGGTAAATCAGCACTGCAAAAGCAAAGGCGAAATGCAGACCCGTCAATACTTTTCGCCCTGAAGGGATTTGATCCTTTGACACGGGGCGAATGCCAAGTTTGGCGGCTTCAAGATCCGCTTGAATGAACAACGAAACGTAATAGAGGAGCGCTGGGATAAGCGCTGCTGACACGATTGCAGAATATGGAACTGCCAGAAATTCAGCCATTAAGAAGGCCGCAGCCCCCATGACAGGCGGCATCAATTGCCCGCCCGTGGAGGCGACCGCTTCAATCGCGCCGGCCTTATGCGCGGGATAACCATCGTTCTTGATCATCGGGATCGTCACAACGCCTGTGCCCACAACATTTGCCACGGCAGAGCCTGAGATGGAACCGAACAAGCCAGAGGCGAGCACTGAGATTTTCATTGATCCACCACGATATCGCCCCATCCCAATCATCGCAGCATCTGTGAAAAAAGTAGTCCCGCCTGTGACGCCAAGCAAAACACCAAAGAAGATAAAGGCGACCACGATGGTTGTGGCGACAGACATGGGCAAGCCAAGGATGCCGTTTGAGTCTACAGCCATATAGCCTGCAAGCAATTGCCAGTTCTGTGCGCGGCCCTGAAGTCTTCCGGGGAAGAGATCGCCAAATAAAGCGTAAAACAGGAAAGCCATAATGATGATGACTAAAGCCCATCCACAGGCGCGCCGCAGGGCTTCGAGCGTCAATAGAACAATGAGCACGCTGGGGATCCAAAGCTCTGGTGGGCGTGAGAAAATCATCAACACCAGGTCAGGATAACGCACTGCAATATATCCAACGGCAATCAAGCTGATCAAAGCCAGTACCACATCGTACCAGGGCGCCTTTGGGCGGTTTATGCCACGTCTGAACGGCAGCGTCAAAAACGCCAATGCCAAAGTCAAAGCCAACATCGCCGCAAAGAATTGCTGAGGATAAAGATCAAGACCGATTTGGCGCTGGAACGACATCGCCCAGCCTATGGCCATCAAGGTCAGCAGAGCCGCCAGCGCATTGCTGAGCGTGCTCCACCCCCCAGGCAAGAGGCCGCGAACGCCCTCTTGAATTTGCGCGGTGTCTTTCATCGACGTTTATTTCAACCCGACTTCTTCATAAAAACGGATCGCACCGGGATGGAATTCTGAAATGCCGATGTCTCCGCGCATGTCAGCCGGTTTGAACGCGCGCATAGGTGGGAATGTTTCACCCATGACTTTGCCCTGCTCATACATCGCTTTGGCCATTTGGTAGACCGCCTCATCTGAAGCACCTGCATGCGTAAAGACAACTTGCGGGAAAGCGATGTAAGTATCATCTTCCAGAACCCCTGGCATTGCGCCCGCTTTGAGCTCTTTGAAGAAGGCCGTTGGCCAATGCGCACGCGCCGCCGCAAGGGCCGCATCGCTGGTGTCATCTACGCCTAAAGCACGCAAACCACCCACGGCGGCATCTGCTTCACGCACCTTGCCAGCGCCATGCGCAAAGATGAACCCGACCGTATCGCCCGCCATAAAGGCATTTGCGCCCGCAACCACAGAGGCCACCGAAACCTGTTCAACATCATCGCGTGTCATGCCTGCTGTGGCATAAAATGCAGAGAGCTGAGGCAAAATCGTATTCTGCGCGGTATATCCATCGGTCATGGCTTTACCGCGTAAATCGCCAACTGTCATGATATCGCTGTCTTTGCGCACAAAGATGGCCTCGACCAAAGGTTGCAACTGACCAACGACGCGGATGTTTTCATTCTTATTACCGTTCCACCAGGCCTCGCCCGTGATCGAATAATTCACCTCTTGCAGGTTCGCCACGCCGAATTCGATGCCACCGTCATTGACGAAGGGAATGAACTGGTTTGGGCTTGTTGCGGGTTGAATCGTCGTGTTGAGACCGTTTGCATTCGCCGCATTCGCGACCGCGGTTCCTATATTATGGAACAGAGATCCCGGATTGGACGTCGCAATTCCAACGTTCTGCGCAGATGCGGTGCTCCCCACGAGCGCGGCCACACTAAAGGCGGCGGCTGTACATAAAAATTTCATTAGTAATCCTCCCAGATTGTCTTCGGTTTGCCGAAGTAAACTCTTAAAATCCCACAATGTGAGATTATCCACCAAATTACTTGAATTTTGCGATCCGACAAGGCCTAATAAACTTATTCAGGCGCAAGGGATAAGAGATGGACCATAGTCACGAACAAACGGGCGCGGAGTCTTTGCTGGAGGGGCTGTCGCAATCTGGCATTCAATATATGTTCGCAAATGCCGGTACGGATTTTCCGCCGATCATCGAAGCTCTCGCGCGGCGTGATCCATCTGCGGCGCCTGTTGCATTGACGATACCGCATGAAACCGCCGCCGTCGCAATGGCTCACGGCGCTTACTTGGTCACAGGTCGCGCCCAGGCGGTGATGGTGCATGTGAATGTGGGGCTCGCCAATTCCGTGATGGGTGTGATCAACGCGGCGTCTGACAATATCCCGATGTTGGTCATGTCAGGTCGCACACCGATTTCAGAGCGCGGCCGCAAGGGCGCGCGAATGACGCCGATCCAATATGGTCAAGAGATGTTTGACCAGACGTCTCTCGTTCGGGATTTGGTGAAATATAGTTACGAAATGCGCTATCCTGAGCAGGGAAAACAACTTGTTATGCGAGCCATGTCATTGGCAACCTCTGAGCCTCAAGGCCCCGTTTACCTCTCACTCCCGAAAGAACCTTTGTCCGAAATAGTGCCAGAAATCACGCAAACGCATCATCCGATGCCACCCTCTGCGACCAAGATCTTGCCCGATCCAGAGGCCATCATCAAACTTGCGCGTCTTCTTGAAACGGCCTCGAACCCCGTGATCATTTGCCAGCGCGGTGACACTGAAGGGCGTCTTTCGAGGGCGCTTTCAACCCTTGCAGCGAAACATGGGATTGCGGTGTTTGAACCTTTTTTGCTGCGCAATGTCCTGCCGTCAAACGATCCGGCTTTGCAGGGCTATCATGCCAGCGGGCCAAGTGATGCCGACCTTATTATCGTCCTTGATAGTGATACACCATGGATTGAGGCAACCAATGCCCCAGGTCCAGAAACCATTGTCGTACACATTGGCCCGGATCCTCATTTCGCGCGTATGCCAGTGCGTGGATTTAGGACCGATCTTGCCATTTCGTCAGATTCTGTCGAGGCGATTCTCGCAGTTGACCGCGCGGCGCGGGCACCGTCGGCAGCCGGACAGCGCAGCAAAGCTCTTGCGCAATCGGCAACGCAGAGGCGGGACGCGGCCCAAGTCAAAGCCAAGGCAGGCGATACAAATCCAATGAGCGCTGAATGGATCAGCCACTGCGTGTCTGAGATAATGGACGAGGAGGCCGTTGCATTTTCTGAATTGGGCCTATTGCCCGCATATATGACACTGAAGGGGCCGAACAGGCTGTTCAATAACGTCCACGCAGGAGGGCTGGGCTGGGCGATGCCTGCCGCGCTTGGCGCGCAATTGATGCGACCGGACCGGCTGACAATCGCATGTATGGGTGATGGCAGTTATATGTTCGCCAATCCCGTGGCTTGCCACCAAATCGCAGAGGCTTTGCGCCTGCCCATTCTCACGATCATCAAGAATAATGCAATGTGGAATGCTGTGCGCCGGTCTGTGGTGAATGGCTATCCTGACGGTTCGGCTGCGATGTCAAACACCGTTCCTTTGACTTCGCTTGAACCGCTTCCAGACTTCGCTGCCATCGCGCGCGCGTCACGGGCGCATGCCGAACGGATCGAAGATGGGCGCGAGCTGCCGGCGGCGCTCCAACGTGCAGTTGGCATCATAAGAACCGAAAAGCGCCAGGTACTGCTTGATCTACGCTGTGCCGTCTCAGACATGCATTAACCACATTGCAGGAGGATGCCAGCCTGTGTGGGGGTGCTGCGGCCGTGTGAGCTGCCTGGGCCTTTGGTTTTGTCCTAGTCTTTTGGCTTCTTGCTGAAATCTGCGACTTCGTCAAAAGAGACCCCCATCTGATCCCCAATTTTCTTGAGCAGAGGCAATTGGACGGCCATATCCATGATGGAGTCCATCGCCAGCCCGACCGGATCACTTTTTCCACCAGAGCTCACCCCATGACCCATGCCAGAGATATGATTCACGTTGATAGACTTTATCTTCTCTGCTGGCTTCACCATTTCAGTGATGATTTTGGGCATGGCGTTGAGCCGGCTTTTCTCCAGCTCCATCGCGATCATATTGTCAGACCGGGCATTTTCTGCCTCAATATGCGCGCGATTGGCTTCCGATTGGGCAATCTGTGCGGCTTTTTCTGCGGCCGCCAACTCGCGAATGGCCGCCGCTTTATCTTTTGCTGTGGATTTCTCATTTTCCGCGGCAATCGATGCGCGCAGCGCCGTATTTGCGGCTTCAGATTGTGCCGATAGTTTCGCCAATTCAGCCCGGCGATTGGCCTCGGCGATGGCGCGGGTTGTGCCAATCGTTTCATGGGCTTTGACCGCCTCTGCACGGGCGAGATCCGCCGAGGCCTGCGCTTTGCTTTCTTCAGTGCTTTTGGCAGAAACGGCGATTTTACTCTCTTGCTCGGCGATCAGGATATCGCGTTCCCGTTCGACCTCAGCTTTTTGAATGAATGTCTCCATTTGGATTTTTGCTTCACTTGAGGCCCGCTCACTTTCGGCCTTTTGCCGTGCGATTTCAGAAATTTGTGCCGCAGCGAGGGTTTCAATCTCTTGTTGTTGCGCGATTTGCGCCCGGCGTTCTTCGAGATCAATCTCCAGGCTCTTGCGTGAGGCTTCCATCGCTGCACGGCGAACAGAGACTTCGCTATCGGCATGGATTTCGGCGCGTTCTTTCTTCGATTTGGCAATCACCTCAGCAAGTTTGCGCATGCCTACGGCGTTGAAAGCATTATTTTCATCAAGCGCGGAGAAGGGAGTTTGATCCAGGCCAGTTAGGGACACACTGTCCAATTGCAACCCGTAACGCGCCAAAGTGTCTTTCAACCCGTCGCGCACATCGGCCACAAATTGGGCGCGATTTTCGTGCAATTCATCCATGGTCATTCGCGCTGCGACAGAGCGGAGCGCGTCAACCATCATGCCATCAATCAGATTGCGAAGCTCATCGCGTTGGAATGTGCGTTTTCCTAAGGTTTGCGCGGCGCGTGTGATCGCATCGGCATTGGGGGATACGGACACATAAAACTCCGCGCCGACATCGACCCGCAAACGATCTTGCGTAATCAATGAGGCCTCCCCATGACGGCTGACGTCCAGGCGCAGGGTTTGCATATTGATGCGGCTGATTTCGTGAAAATAGGGGATTGCAATGACCCCGCCATCAATCACAACGCGCCGACCACCGATCCCGGTTCGCAGGAGGGCCACTTCATTTGTGGCACGGTCATACCACCATGCTGCAAGGGCAATGAAAACGGCCACACAGATGACCACGAGAATTATCCAGCCTAAGAAACTCATATTCTCTCTCCTTATAAACTATGCTTATTGCACAGAATGTTTGACGCCATGCCGCCGTCTGTCGGGATATTTGTCCCGCGAATCCAGCTGGTCATGTCACTTAACAAAAACATAATCACGGGCGCGATGTCTTCCGCGCGGCCCGGGCGGTCCATGATCCGACGATCCTCCTCCGCCCGGGCTCCCAGGGTTTGGAGGAAATCATCAAGAATTGGAGTATCGACGGGGCCGGGGCTGACGCAATTCATGCGGATGCCCCTGTCTCGCCAGGTCCATCGGTTTTGCATGGTCCAAGCGATAAGCGCTTCTTTCGAAAAGAAATAGCTTCGCCCGCCGTCAGATGTGACGTTCCATTGCGCGATGAATGCGTCAAGATTGTAGAAATCTAAATGCTCGGCGGCTTTGATCGCATCGACAGAGTCGGGCCAGCCCATCCCGGCGAGTGAGGCGACATTCACAATGCTGGCACCCTCCGCGAGTTTTGGGATGAGCCCATAAGTTAAGCGTTTCAAACCAACGAGGTTCACCCGAAGCAGCAGGTCTGCAGTCTTGGTGGGAGGCAGGCCGGCATTATTGACCAACCCGTCAATCCTATCGGGTAAGACATCAATAAGCGCGTCGATTGCGCGGGGGTCGGACAGATCTGCGCGATAGAATTCTTCAACATGGTCGAAGTTTTTGGTCATATCTATCCCGAGCACCTCTGCCCCTTGCTCCGTTAAACGGCGCGCTGTCTCCCAACCAATGCCAGAAGAGGAGCCCGTGACGACAATGCGTTTTCCTTTGACTAAATCGCGCATGATTAAAACACAGGTGGGAAGGGTTTTTGACCACGGTCTAGGGTGATCCATCGCGTTTCAGAAAAGCTTTCTAACGACCATCGCCCGCCATAGCGGCCTAATCCGCTTGCCTTTGTGCCACCAAAGGGGGCGTGGGCTTCATCGTTGATCGGTGCGCAATTGACATGGCACATGCCCGTCTCGAGGCTCTGCGCCATGTCTATCGCGCGATGTTCATTTCTTGTGATGATCCCACAGGAGAGACCGTATTCGGTATCATTGTTCATCGCGATTGCCTCTGCATCTGTGTGAAAGCGGCTGACGATTGCAACGGGACCAAAGGTTTCATCCCGCCAAATATCCATGCTTGGATTTACATGAGTCAAAATTGTAGGTTCAACAAAGCGGCCATTCACAGTGCCACCCAGCGCAAGTTTCGCGCCTTTGGCCAGGGCATCTTGCAATTGAGATTTCACATGCTCTGCCTGACGATCATTGATCAAGGGTCCGATAACGTTCGATTTATCGGCAACATTGCCAGTTTTCAATTTGGCCGCGCGGGCCACAAACCCTTGCATAAAACTGTCATAGACGCTGTCTTGGACCAATATTTTTTCCACACTCATACACACCTGGCCCTGATGCATAAAGGCGCCAAAACTTGCAGCGGATGTCGCTCTGTCCATATCCGCATCATCCAAGACAATGAGGCTGTCTTTACCTCCGAGCTCGATGCAGGCTTTTTTCAAATGCGCGCCACATTTGGCGGCAATGCGCCTGCCAACGGCGGTTGAGCCTGTAAATGCCACACCCTTCACCGTCGGATTATCGACCATTTCATCGCCCACCGATGCCACGTTATCGCGTGAGCAGGTAATGACGTTGAACACTCCGGGGGGCAGTCCCACTTCTTCCATAACCTCAGCGAAGAAAATGCCGCCCATATAGGGTGTCTCTTCCGAAGGCTTGAGAACGATGGTATTGCCCATGGCCATTGCGAAAGAAAACGGACGTGCGGCCAAAATACCTGGAACATTCCAAGGACTTATGACACCGATGACCCCCATAGGGGTTCTGATTGCTTGGCTGACTTTACCGTTTAACGAAGGCAGGATCTCTCCAATTGGAGCATAGCACAAAGCGGCTGCGGCCTTGAATATCTCCGGCATGGCCTTGGTCTCATAAATGCCCTTGCCATACCAGCCGCCACCTTCAAATTGGGCGGCGTTGACAAATTGATCTGCCTTGCGTTCGATCGCCGCCGCGATTTTCAACATATATTCAGCGCGCTCTTGAAATTTCAGAGCTGACCATGCGGGGAAGGCTTGCTGGGCCGCGTCAATCGCCTGCTTGGTTTCCGTTACTGAGGCATTGGGCACCCGCGCCCAAACCTGACCGTCGGACGGATTGAGATCGTCAAAATGACCGCTCGTTTGTTGCCATTGCCCATTGATGAAGAGGCCTTTTATATTTTCGGCCGTGTGGGTGCTATCGAGCATGTTACTCCCTTTCAAATTGGCCCGATGGACGTCTGCGAAAGACTTCGACGTGCGGGCGTTTGTAAATTTCAACCACAGGCGGAGGTGGGCCGTCTTCGTGTGGCACGGGCTGTGGCGATGGAGAGGCGACGTAGGTCGGGCGCGAGGCCGGCCTCTGACGGCGAGCGGCGGCGGCGGCGGATTCTATATCTTTCAACACGGACTCCAGGCGCGATTGCGCCACCTTTTCTGCCTGCTTAACTCTGCTGCTTGACGGAGAGGTCAAGGCCCGCGTCGATGCTTCGCTGGCTGAAGAAATGAGATCCTCAATCGAGCCTCCAATCAGCTGTTCGGCGCTCCTGCGCGGCAAAGCCGGGCCTGGGGTAAAGCGCGGCTCCACAGGCTGCGTCTCAATCGTCTGAGGCGGCGGCTGATTGCGCGTAGTGTTGTTAGCCCCTAAAAATGCCTTTTGAACTGAGGGATCGGAGCGCAACTGCGCCGCGCTGTCTTCGCGTGTGATACGGGTGTTTTCCAGTAGATATCCGCGATCGGCGATGGCCAAACTTTGTTTGGCATTCTGTTCAACCAGCAAAACGCCAATGCCCAGATCTTTGACGACAGCAAGGTTTTGGAACAATTCCCGGCACAATAGCGGAGATAGGCCCAATGAGGGTTCATCCAGCATTAATATATCCGGCGCTGACATCATTGCACGGCCGATAGCCACCATCTGCTGTTCGCCACCAGACATGGTACGCGCGATTTGAGTTTGCCGTTCAATCAATTTGGGAAAGAGATTTAAGACACGCTCAAGATTTTGCCCCTCATCGGCGCGGGCGCGGGCGGAATAGGCGCCGAGTAGCAAATTTTCCTTGACCGTCAAATCGCCAAATATTGCCCGCCCTTCTGGCACCAGCGCCACGCCTTGCTCAACAATTTGATCTGAGTTGAGCGCGGTAAGCGATGCGCCATTCAGCATCACTTGGCCGGAAACTCGGCCTTCGCATATTCCGGCAATAGCTCTGAGCAGAGTTGATTTCCCGGCCCCATTGGCCCCCAAAATGACCACAATTTCACCGGGTCCAACGCTGAGTGACACTTCATTTAAAGCTGGATGTTGCCCATAGGCCGCGCTGAGCCCTCGCACGTCAAGCATTGTCATCTCCCAGATAGGCTTTAATGACTTCTTTATCGGACAGGACTTCTTCGGGTGTGCCTTCGGCTATTTTGGTCCCGGAAGACATGACCACACAACGGTCGCACAGCGATCTGATGGCATCCATTACGTGTTCGACCATCACGACAGTTCTCCCCTCATCACGCAAATCATGAATAAGTTGGATTCCAGTTTCCAATTCCGTTGGGTTGAGACCAGCGAGCCATTCATCCAAAAGGAGAACTTCGGGTTCCCCGGCCAATACGCGCGCCAGTTCAACACGCTTTTGATCAATATATGTGAGCGTAGAAATGGGCGCATGGCTTTGCCCCTCTAGGCCGACGCGCTCCAGCATCTCCAAGGCGAATTGATCTGCATCGCGACCCCAGCGGCGTTTATGCCCAAACACCGCCCCGGCTTTGACATTTTCTAAAACAGTAAGGCCCGGCAAAAGGCGTACCAGTTGAAAGGTGCGTCCGATCCCTTCACGGCAAATGTGTTGCGGTGGCAGATTAGAGATCTGGCGCCCGTGCAAAGAAATCCCCCCCTCGCTTGGGGTGTAGACGCCAGAAATCAAATTCATCATTGTGGTTTTGCCAGAGCCATTCGGGCCAATCACCCCAACCATCTCCTGCGCGGCTACATGAAAAGACATTTTCGAGACAGCCACCAGCCCATCGAAGCGTTTGGTCACGCCTTGCACAGAGAGCACAGATTGAGTCTTGTGTCTCATTTCAAAGTCCTCGACCAGATGCGCAATTGTTCAAGCCGTCCAACCACGCCATGGGGAAGGAAATACACAATCACCAAAAAGGCAATGCCCAGCACCAATATGGATTGGTTGGGAAAGTTCGTGTCGACCCAGTTCCAAATCAGCAAGAAGGGGATGACCCCGACAACTGGCCCCCAAAGCCGGCCTGCGCCGCCCAAAAGTGCCATGATCACCACAAAGAAGCTCAATTGTGGTGAGAAGACTTGGTTGGGCTCAATATAGCTCCAGCGTGGGGCAATGATGGCGCCGACAAGCGCAGCGAAAAATCCGGTCGTGGTGAATAGGATCACCTTGACCGTGGCTGTATCTATGCCGACATGCCGCGCCACAGTTTCATCACCGCCAATAATTCGAAGTGCAAAACCCAGCCGAGATCGGCTGATGATCCAGCCTAAAAGATAGACCGCCACGGCAACACCCAGCAGCATCCAATAGAGATGTTTGTCGGTGAAATCGGTAAAGACATAAAGACCCCGTGATCCCAGAAAGTTATTTTGGATCCAGGAGACCAAATTGCGGATCATTTCTGCCAAGCCCAAGGTGAAGATGACAAAGTAGACGCCGGAGAGGCGGAGCGTGGCGAGCCCAATCAACGCCGCTAAAACCGCCCCAACACAGGCCGAAAAAGCCGCCATGGACCAAAAACTGGCCTCATAGTCACTCATGCCTGAGCCCACCAAAAAACCGCCAATGCCGAAAAAAGCGGCTGTTGCGAGGCTGATGTAATGTGTTGGCCCGGAAAAGAGGACCCAGGATGTGGCCAGCGCGACATACATCATGACATCAACGCCAATGCCCAGCCAATAAATATCCACAACTAAGGGCCAAAGCGCTGCTAAAAACGCAAGGATTGCTGCAATGATCAATTCTTGAACAGTTGAGGCTTTCATGTGTTGCGCCTTCCAAACAGGCCCTGCGGGCGAAACAGTAAGATCAAAACGAAGATGAAGTAAGCAGCAGCCAAGGTCAGGCCAGGGTCGACCAATGTGGCCACGGTGGTTTCTACAATTCCGAGAATAATGGCCGCAATGATCGCACCGCGAATTTCGCCGACGCCGCCCATGATAACGATGATCAGCGCCTTAAGCGTGAACACCACACCGATGGATGCATCCAGCGTGATAAAGGTCGAAATCAGGGCGCCACCGACGGCCGTTATCGCTCCACCTATGGCGAAGGCGACGGCCGATAGTCTTGGCACATTGATGCCCACCAGTCCTGCCGCTTCGGTCGACACAGAGACGGCGCGAACCGCAACGCCGGAGCGTGTTTTATTGAGCCACAGATACAGCACAAGGGCGATCAATGTGGCGATTAAAAACGCCACCAATCGGCTCAATGAGGTTGTTGACCCGAGAATTTGGATGGGCTCGCTGAGATATTTATAGGCGAAAAAGCCACCCTCTATGGAAGTCATTATGCCAATCAAGATGAAGGACATGCCGAAGGTTGCCAGAATGCTATCCACTTCGAGCGCTCCCCTAGATTTGGAGCGGCGCACCAGGGGAGCCAATAAAAGGTTATAAATTAAAAGGTTCCCAATGAAACTGATGGGTATCACGATCAAAATCGTCAAAAGCGGGCTAATCTGGCTTGATGTGTAAAGCCAAAATGCGGCCAATGAGCCAAAGACCAAAACCTCGCCATTTGCGAGATTCATAATGCGCGCGACCCCATATTGTAGATTCAAACCCATAGCGACCAGCGCATAGGTGCCTGAAAGCAGGAGGCCCGAAATA
Source organism: Planktomarina temperata RCA23 (assembly GCF_000738435.1). Classification (NCBI taxonomy): domain Bacteria; kingdom Pseudomonadati; phylum Pseudomonadota; class Alphaproteobacteria; order Rhodobacterales; family Paracoccaceae; genus Planktomarina; species Planktomarina temperata. The sequence continues at coordinate 889,713 of NZ_CP003984.1, forward strand.
ATTATATCGATGATTTGCATGATGCTTGTTTCTCCCCGGCGCGGTCGGCGCGCCGGGGATTTGCTCTATATTATTTCCAGCCATCTTTTAGGCGGACATCAACGGCACCTTCGACGTTGGATCCTTTAACGCCTCGAAATACGCCGTCTTGCCATTGGCCAACTGACCAAAACGTATCGGAAAAATTGTTCTTAAAGCTCAAATCGCCCATCACTGTGTCGAAACTGTTATCCTTGATATATTGCGTGACCGTGTCGCGGTCCAAAGTCGCAGCGCCGACGATTGCTTGTTCCAAAATTTGCAAAGCCGCATAGGTATTGGCAGAGGCCCAATAGTCCGCAGTTTTGCCGGTAATCTCAGAATGTGCTGCGCGATAGGCTGCGATTGCCGGATCATCTACATTGGTTCCGCCGGCTCCAAGCACATTATTGATTTTGCTGCCGTAAACACCGCTAAACGCTGGAAAACTCGTTGCAACGGCGGAATAATAGACATTTACATCCAAATCTTCGATGATCGCTTGCTCGGCCAAACCGAAGCTGTCGGGTGGATAGGACCAGGCGATAAAGGCTTTTGCACCGCTCTCTTTCGCGCCCTTCATAACCGGTGAAAGATCTGGAGTGCCCAGGGGGTAAGATTTGTCATAAACAATGTCAAAACCTTCTGCTGCGAAGAGTTCCCGCGCGCGGTCGGCCAATTCAATCCCAAAGGCATCGGCAACGTTGACCATTGCAACCTCATTTCCAATCGTGCCTGCGGCGCGCTGCTCGACCAAGATTTCGGTCACGCCCTGCACGAATGCCGTTGTTGTCCCGAGGGTAAAGAACAGGTTTGGATAACGCTGTGTCAGCTCTTCCATTTTATCGGTGATGGCTGATACGGCGATCATTGGGTAGCCAAATTTTCCGTAAATGGGCGCGGTCGCAATGTTAAATCCGGTGCCATAGGGCGCCACGATAAAATCGACCTTGTCTTGTGTCGCAAGGCGTTGAGCCAGTTTGATATGTTCGCCAGGATTGGTTTTATCGTCATATTCAATCAGCTCAATTTGCATCATTTTGCCGCCGACATCCAAACCGCCGCGCGCATTGACTTGGTTAACCCATAATTCAACATTGGGCCATTGCGTCACCACCGCACCGCCGGCCAAACCGCCCGTTTTGGGTGCAATTGCGCCAATTTTTATAACATCGGCCGCTTGTACGCCCGATGCAAAGAGAGCCATAGCCGTCGCGACTGTGGCAAGTTTTCTCAGAGTTCTTGTGAACATTATGTCCTCCCAGGTGACTAATTAAACAAACGACCAACAATTTGGGCTGGCCGTGGGCCTCATTCGCGTCCGGACCCTTTTTTTTCGATTGGACCTGATATAGTCCAGAGAGTCTAGTTTTATGTTGCAACATTTTTGCTGGACGCAAAAACCGCACCATCCATCAGTTTTCGGGCGGTGCGCAAGACTTCGATGTCGACGAGCTGACCATTCTCAGTGCGGCCCATAATTGTCATTTCGCCGCTTGGATGTTCAATGGACAGGGTCATCAGATCCGTTGCATCAAATTCGGCCAAGGCCTCTGCGACGGTGCCTTTTGTGAGACAGGCCGTCGCGACACTCACAGCGCCCAAAACGCCAATGGCTTTATGACATGTGTGGGGAATGAACGTTCGGGTGGTAATGGCGCCGCCATTTTGGGGCGGTGAGATAATCGTCACCTTTGGGACCGTTTTGCGGGCCACATCGCCGAGAGTCATGCGGGCGCCGGCGATGCGGCGAATGGCTTCGAGGCGCGCACGTAGGGTTGCGTTCGTCTCAAGCGTGCTCGGCGCCTCTGTACCGGTTAGCCCGAGGTCGATTGCGCGCATCAGTACGCAGGGCATGCCATTATCGATCATGGTGAGCTCAATGCCGTTGATCGTATCTATGGGCTGCCCGGTCGGGAAAACTGCGCCACAGCTGGATCCTTCTGTGTCTTCGAACGTCACGGCTATGGCCGCAGATGTGCCAGGAACGCCGTCAATGCGGGCATCCCCAGAGTAGGTGACGCGTTTGTTTGGCGTTTTAACACGCGCGATTGCAACTTGGCTGGTGTTTTGCATGAAAATGCGCACGGGTGTTTCGCCGATTTGCGCGGTGACCAATGCGCGCTCAATGGCAAATGGGGCCACGCCAGCCAGCAAGTTTCCGCAGTTCTGTGCATCACTGACGCGGCCTTCCTCGACAAAAACTTGCAAAAATAAATATTCAACATCAATGCCCGGCCGCCTGGATGGTGCGACGATTGCGACCTTGGAGGTCAGAGGATCGCCCCCGCCCATGCCGTCTATTTGGCGCGGATCAGGCGAGCCCATGATCGACAACAACAATAGATCGCGTTCCGCCGGGTCTGCCGGGAGGTCGGATGCCAAAAAATATCCGCCCTTAGACGTGCCGCCGCGCATCCACATGCATGGGATCCCACTAGACATATTTCAACCCTTTGGCCTCCAGCTGCGCGCGCATGTTATACATATCAAGGCCAAGTTCACCTTTGGCCAATCGCGCGCGTTTGAGCTCCTCATTGGCGAGGCGTTTTTGAGCGGCTTTCAACACCTCAGCCGCATCGTTGCGTTTGACGAGGCAGACTCCGTCATCATCTGCGACCATCACATCGCCGGCCTCAACTTCAACACCGGCGCAGATTATGGGAACGTTCACAGATCCCAAGGTTTCCTTAATGGTGCCCTGGGCTGAAATCGCCTTTGACCAAACCGGAAAGCCCATCGCTTCAAGATCCCGTACATCGCGCACACCCGCATCGATGATCAAACCGCGGCACCCGCGCGCCATTGCCGATGTCGCCAGAAGATCCCCAAAATAGCCCGCGTCGGATGGCTGTGTCGTGCCCAGAACCAGAATGTCACCAGCCTGGATTTGTTCAATTGCCACATGGAGCATCCAGTTGTCGCCCGGTGGCGCCAGGATTGTGAGCGCAGATCCTGCGATGCTCGCCCCGCGATAAATTGGCCGCATGTAGCTGGCCAACATCCCGGTGCGGCCTTGGGCTTCATGGACCGTGGCAACACCTGCGCGTGCGAGCCTGTCGATGACCTCAGGATCGGCGCGCGCGACAGTCTGGACAACCACGTTCACGTCAAGCGCCCTTAAGCTTTGGCAAGACGCCGTGATTTTGGGAGGATTTAAGAGATGTCAATGTCGGTGTCTCCTTTTGAGGGGCGCAAAAGCGGTTGCGGTTTGCGTCAGCCCGTTTGCCAAACTAAGTGGCCCTTGATCTGTGTATCGCTCAGGATGACTGAGGCCCGCGCGGCGGCTCATAACGTGTCGATCGTGCGGGGAAACACTGACTGGAACCCTTCGGCATATTTGCAATCGCGGCCACCAGATTGCCCGCCTGAATTGCGTTTGAAATGGTTGGCCCTTTGTTGGGCGACACGGGTGTAATACTCCCAGAGGTGTTCTTGACCGCGCATACATTCAATGGCCGCGCGTTTTTGATCCCAAACAGGTGTGATGTCGAGGAAGGTATCAGGCTTCCACGCCATTTGTTCGGTTTGATGGGGTTCAAATAGATAGAGTTGCGGCGCTCCAAGCACTTTTTGCCCAGGATTATGACCCCAGGCTTGGGCGATCATACGGCATTCAAGGGCGACTTGCGTCGCATAGGCGTGATCGGTGTTATAGGGGTCGATCTTGGAGTGACTAAGCATGAAATCAGGCTGCACTGCCCGGATCACATCAACCAGCTTGTATTTATCATCGCGGGTCAATTCCAATGGGTAGTCGCCCAAATCAAAAAATTGGATGTCGTGCACATGGAGGGCGGCAGCCGCAGTCTCGGCTTCGATCCGCCGCTCGGTTTTGACCCGCTCCAGGGTCATGCCGTCTTGTTTCCACAGCTTTGCACTTTCGCCCCTTTCGCCGTAAGAAAGACAGACCACGGTGACGTCATAGCCCTGTTTCTGGTGCAAGGCGATGGCCCCGCCGCAGCGCCAGACGAAATCAGCGGAATGGGCAGAAACAACCAGGGCAGATTTTTGATCAGTCATCGTATAACCTCTTTCTAGAAGTGGTTTCAGGCTGGAAAAGCCACCGCTGCGCGACGCCGAGGCTTATGCGCAAGACCGCCCAGGTCACCGGCCAGAGATAACCCTTGGGTCCCGCAACACATCTTTGGTTTCGTCCTTGAAGATGACGTCCAAAAGCGGGCCTGGCCGGAGTGGTGGAATTTGCGTTTTGACACGGAGAGTTTCTTTCATAGTGGTCGGAACATGCGCAGAGGTGATGTCAGATTGCATACAGAAATTTTGTTCGGCAAGTGATTCTTACCGTATTTTCGCGAAATTCGCCAAGAAAACCACCATAATGTATACAATTTGACGATCCCTGGAGGTGAATTCATTGAATGACCTAAGGGCTTTTTGTGCGTTCTATGCGCGGCATCAATTGATGAGGCTGAAGTTATATGCCATGCCAGCGCAGCGGTATGCGGCCTCGACAAGGGGGTGCGGAGCCTTTGGGGTGTTTAGTTGGATGGCAAGCGATGGAATGGGTGAATATAGTTTGTTTGGTGCTCGCTTTTTACTTTGGCGGCATGATTAAGGGGGCAACAGGCGCGGGTGCACCTATAATCGCCATACCGATCATCTCCTTACTTTACGACGTGCCGACAGCGGTGGCTGCATTCACGGTGCCGAATTTCCTGTCCAATGTTTGGCAAAGTTGGAAATTTCGAAGCCATCGAGTCACAGGCAGCTTTGCTCGGATTTTTGCGGGCGCCGGGCTCCTGGGGGCCGGGGTGGGCACTTTGGGCTTGGCATATCTGCCGCCTGCGCTCTTGTCTGTGATACTCAGCGCTATTGTGATTGCCTATTTGATCTTTCGCAGGGTCAAGCCGGATTGGAGCCTTCCTCTGCCAGTCGCCAAGCGAGTTGGGCCGTTGGTTGGGTTTATTGCTGGGACGTTGCAGGGGGCGGCGGGTATCTCGGCGCCTGTGTCTATAACCTTTCTGAATGCCATTAAGCTGTCACGCTCTGGTTTTATTGCAGTGGTTTCCATGTTCTTTGTTGCCATGTCTTTGGTGCAAATGCCCCTGCTGGTGCACTACGAATTGTTAACGCTGGAGTTGGCGGGATATGGGGTGATTGGCACGGCGCTGATCTTTATAGGCATGCCGTTTGGTGAGTGGATCATATCGAAGTTCCCAGCGGAGCGGTTTGATGAAATTATCCAAATTCTATTATTTGTGATGGTATTGAGTTTGATTTTCAAAGCGCTCGGGTCGGGGTAAGCGCGGATTTTTTCGGCCGTCAAACCTGATTAATGTATACAATATTGTGCGATGACGTCGTAGATTTGCGATAAATTCCGTCTATTTTAAAGAATCACTTTCAATGTCGGGACAATTGTATACAATTTTGAGAGCAAACAACGTAAGACAGATTGGTTTTGGAGGCGGCATTGGGATCAAAACACCTCAATCAAACGGAAAAAGCTCTGATTGGGCTACGATCTATGATTATGGCAGGTCGATTCAAAACCGGTCAACGTCTGCCTGAAATCGCGGTCTCTGAGCAATTGGGCATCTCGCGCACCCCGCTGCGGCAAGCCATGGATCGGCTGGTGGCGGAGGGTTTGCTGGATCGGATTTCGACGGGCGGGTGCCGGGTGGCGCGCTTTACCAAAGAAGATATCGCGGATGCGATCCAAATCCGCGGGGTCATCGAAGGCACGGCGGCCCGTATGGCGGCAGAGCGCGGCGCGGATCCAGATCTTCTCGCCCATGCGAAATCCATCCTGAGCCAGATTGACACGGCCTTGAGTGAAAGCGGAGGGATTGATTTTGACGCCTATGTCAGTGCCAATCGGGCGTTTCATGATATTATTGCGCATCTGTCTGGCAGTGCGCTCATGATCCGCGAATTGGACCGGATGGCTCAACTGCCCTTGGCGTCCCCTTCGGCCTTTTTGAGCGATCAGGAATTGATCCCGGATTTTCAGGAGTCCTTGAAACATGCTCAGCGGCAGCATCGCACCATTCTTGAAGCTATTGAGAACCGCGAAGGCAGCCGTGCGGAGGCTTTGGCGCGCGAACACGCGCGTCTGGCCTTGATGAATTTTAACTATCTCACCGAACAAAAGCCGGCCCGGGCAAGAAACGTACCTGGGCTGGCTCTTCTTACTGAAAAATAACGTCCTTGGAGAACTCTATGACAAGTTTAAGTGCAAAAATCGAAAGCCACGGGAATGCAGTAGATATGCTGCGCAATTCGCAGATCGGCATGTATGTCTATCCTGTGGTTGCGCCAGAATATACCAATTGGCGCAATGAACAGGCCGCTTGGCGCAAGTCTGCGGTTCTGTTTGATCAAACGCACCATATGGATGAGTTGATTGTCGAGGGGCCAGATGCAGAGGCTTTTCTTGCCTACGTAGGCATCAATGCTTTTGGCAATTTCGATCTCAACCGTGCCAAGCATTTTGTGCCTGTGACCCCTGCGGGCCATGTCATCGGGGATATGATTATTTTCCGCGAGCGCATGGATAAATTCATCCTGGTGGGCCGCGCTCCAACGGCAAATTGGGTGAAGTTTCAAGCGGCGATTGGCACTTGGAAAGTGCGCCTATTCCATGATCCGCGCTCCAACAGCCGCCCGGATGGCGAGCGGGTATTGCGCACCCATCACCGTTTCCAGATCCAAGGTCCGGATGCGCCGGCGATTTTTGAAAAAATCAATGGTGGCCCGGTGGCGGATATTCCGTTCTTCCATGTGGATTGGATCAATGTGGGCTCCAAAAAAGTGCAGGCGCTGCGGCACGGGATGGCCGGGGCACCAGGATTGGAGATTTGGGGACCCTATGACGACAAACACTATATTCAATCCACCATTCAGCAGGCGGCGCGCGACATTGGCGTTGATCTGGTGCAGGTGGGCAGCCGTGCCTATTCGACCAACACACTGGAATCCGGCTGGATTCCATCGCCTTTGCCAGGAATTTACACCGGCGATGGTATGATGCAGGAATACCGTGATTGGTTGGGCGCTGACAGCTATGAGGCGGCTGGTTCGATTGGTGGTAGCTTTGTGTCGAAAGAGATCTCGGACTATTACGTCAACCCGTTTGAGCTGGGCTATGGCTTCTATATTGGCTGGAAGAAAGAAAATTTCATCGGCAAGGACGCGCTGCTTAAATTGAAAGATGCGCCAAACCGCCAAAAGGTGACGTTCGAATGGAACCGCGAAGATGTGTTGAAAGTCATCGCAAGTGGCCTTGAACAGGGTACGCCATTCAAATGGATCGATTTCCCGCAGCCAAACTATGCCTCCTCTTCGGCGGATATGGTGATGCAAGGCGACAAAATGGTCGGGATGAGCATGTTCAATGGCTACAGCTACAATGAGCGCTGCTTTTTGAGCCTGGGCGTCGTGGCGGCGGATGTGAACATTGGGGATGTTTTGACCCTTAAATGGGGCGAACCGGAAACCACCGGCAAAACCTCTACAGAACCGCATCAGCAAACTGAAATCCGCGTGCGGGTATCAGCAACACCCTATGCCAAGGACGCAAGAGAGAATTACGCAGACAGTTGGCGCACAAAGGCTGACTGATAAAAACGGGCGCAGTGTTGTTATGGCGCTGCGCCAACATAAGACCAACAAAAGTTGATCCTGGGAGGAAAAGACGATGAAATTTGCCAATATACTTGCAGTATCCGCCTTAACATTGGCGGCCCTGCCGGCAAGCTCAGAGGAGTTGAGCTTTGCCAATTTTACCCCACCGTTCCATACAGTGAATGCCTCGGTTATCGAGAAAATGAACGTTGATCTCAATTCGGCGACGGGGGGCGCATTGACGGTGCGCGGCTATCATGGCGGTGAATTGGGCGCTGGGCCCGTGGAGCAATATGTGCGCGTCGTGCAAGGCGTGGCCGATATTGCCTGGGGCCTGCCTGGCTATACCAGCTCGCAATTTGAAAAAACCATGATTGTCGAGCTGCCCGGCACGTTGAGCAATGAGGACGCGGGCTATGCGGCAATGTGGAAGGCTTACAGCGATCACCTCGCCAGCGAATTCCCGGGCACCGTGCCTGTCGCTCTTTGGACGTCTGAGCCCAATGTGTTTATCATGAAAGACCATGTGATCCGTAAACCCTCTGATTTGGCTGGGCTAAAGGTGCGGGTCGCGGGCGCAACGGCGGCCGATGTTGCCACCGCTTTAGGAGCGACGCCTGTTCAAATGCCGATCAACCAAGTCTACAATGCGTTGCAAACAGGCTTGATTGATGGGGTCATTACAGGCTCATCGACATTGAATGACTTTAAATTGGACGAGGTTGCCAACAGTTACACCTTTGGCGCGAACCTTGGTCGCTTGTCCTTCTACGCGGTGATGAACAAAAAGAAATATGACAGCCTATCGGCAGAGCATCGCGCGGCTTTGGACAATGTCAGAGGAATGCCCCTGTCGAAAAGTGCAGAGGACGCATGGAATGAAACTGCGATTGAAGGTGTCGCCGCAGCTCGTTTGCTTGATGACAATACATTCGTTGACCTGACTGAAGCGGAAGCCGCGGCTTTTGCGGCGGCGATTGCACCGGTCACCGGCGCATATGTTGATGCGGTAGGCGGTCAAGCAGCGCAAGCTGCGATGCAGGCCAAATAAAGATGATTGCGCATTTGCGCATCTGGGCGGACAGGCTGATTGGCTTGTCCGCCAACCTTGGCGCCTTGGGCCTTATCGTCGAAGTGGGTGTCATATTGGTGGATGTGATCGGTCGAAGTTTTGGCGTGCCACTTTATGGCTCGCAAGATTTGATTTCGATGTCGATGGTCGTTTTGGTCTTTGGCGCCATGGCGCTTTGTGATCGCCAGCGTGGACATATCGCCGTGGATCTCTTTGAGCCGCGCTTTCCCGCCGCCTTGAACCGAGCAATTGATATTCTGGCCGCGCTTCTGGGCGCTGTTGTTTTTGCCTTTATTGCCTATGCGATTATCGACAGCGCTAAGTTGAGCGTCATGTTGAACCTCTCAACCAATCTGTTGCGCTTGCCAAAAGCATGGTTTCAGTGGGGATTGGCTGGATTTTCTATAATTACCGCCCTTGGCATGACCCTGCGTGCGGTTGAGTTGTGCCTGCCTGGGGTCGACCGCCCTTCAACAAAGGAGACGGCCTCATGAGTGCAGAAGCTCTCGGTTTTAGCGGTATTGTTGCCCTTCTGATCCTCTTGGTGCTGCGTGTTCCCGTTGCCTTTGCCATGTTTCTGGTCGGATTTTTGGGCATTTGGGCATTGAACGGTTGGAATGGAGCGATGGGGCTTTTGTCGTCGGAAACCTTCACGCTCGCCTCCAGCAGTGAGTTGGTCGTGGTTCCGCTGTTTATCCTGATGGGAAATATCGCCTCGACAACCGGAATGAGCCGGCAATTATACAATGCCGCTTATGCCGTCATTGGCCATATTCGCGGTGGATTGGCATCCGCAACCCTTTTGGGCTGTGGTGGTTTTGCGGCGCTATCTGGGTCGTCCGTGGCCTCTGCCCTCACCATGGGTAAAGTGTCCTTGTCGGAAATGGACCGCTATGGATACGATCCACGTTTATCCACCGGGGTCGTGGCGGCGGGGGGGACCTTGGGAATCTTGATCCCACCGTCGACGGGCTTTGTTATTTTTGCAATTTTAACCGAGCAATCCATCGGTCGCTTATTTTTGGCCGGTGTCTTTCCTGGGCTTTTGCTCTTAGCCATCTTTGTGATCACGGTGAGCATCATCTGCTGGTTTCGTCCCGAAGCCGGCCCGCCCGGCCTGCGCAGGTCATTGTCTGAAAAATTGACCGCAGTCACGGGTGCCTTGCCGATTTTATTGGTGATTGCCTCGACCATTGGCGGCATCTATGGGGGGCTATTTTCTCCGGTTGAGGCCGCTGGAGTGGGCGCTGCCTTTGTCATTATCTATGGTATCGTCACGCGCAGCCTGTCACTGTCCGCGTTCTGGCAAGCGGCGCGGGCCTCTGTTGTGACCACAGCTACGGTCATGCTGATCTTGATCGCCGCCCATATGGTCAATCCATTCCTCGCCCTCAGCCATGTGCCAACCTATGTGGGCGAAGCGCTGATTGCCTTGGATATCCCCGTGCTGGGCACTTTGGTCTTGATGCTCTTGGTTTATCTGGTCCTGGGGTGTTTTTTGGAGGGGTTTGCGATGTTGGTGCTTACGCTTCCGATATTTTTCCCGGTGGTCCTGCAAATGGGTATTGATCCCATTTGGTTTGGGGTTTTGGTCGTGCTGACATTAGAAATGGGGCTCATATCGCCGCCGGTGGGCATCAATGTGTTTATCGTCAAATCTGTGGCCCCCAAAGTGGCCTTGGCCGATATCTTCCGCGGCGTCTTGCCCTTTTGGCTGGCCATGCTGGTGACGCTGGGGATCTTGATCGCCTTTCCTCAGATTTCACTCCTCTTGCCCAATACAATGTTTAACTAGAGCCGGGAGCGCACCATGATCGGATCTCACCTCAAACAAGAGCGAACACCGGGCATGATGCTCGCAGCAGGGGGCATAGGCGGATGAATGATATCGCACATCTGGGGCATGTAGAGCTTTACACAAATCAGTTTGACGCCAGTTTGGATTTTTTCACGCGCGTTTATGGGCTCACGCTCACCGAGCAAGATGCAACGAGTGCCTATCTGCGCGCCTTTGATGATTATGAGCATCACAGTTTGAAACTGACCCGGCATCACACCACCGGTGTGGCGCATATTGCCTATCGGGCTTCCTCTGAAGCGGCCTTGCTGTCGCGTGTCGCCAAAATTGAGGCCAGTGGCTATGAGGTGATCGGATGGGTGGATGGCGACCCGGGACATGGGCGCGCCTTTCGCTTCAAAGATCCTTTCGAACATGTTTTTGAAATTTACTGGGAGACGCAGCGTTACCATGCCCCAGATGTAGAAAAGCCAGCGCTAAAAAATATTGCTCAGCGCTATCACGGACGCGGTGCCGCGCCCCGGCGCCTGGATCACTTGAACCTCTTGGCAGCCAATGTTGAAGAATTTCAACGATTTATGGAAACCTGCCTTGGCAGCCGGGTCACAGAAATGATCCAGCTCGACAATGGCCGGATCGGTGGATGTTGGTTTACCGTGAATAATAAGACCTATGATTTGGCCTGTACGGAAGAACATGGCGCGGGCACAGGCCGTTTCCATCATCTCACATATGCCACAGATCAACGTGAGGATATATTGCGGGCCGCAGATATTTTCCTTGAAAATGGTGTTCACATTGAAACCGGTCCCCATAAACATGCCATCCAAGGCACATTTTTTCTCTATATTTGGGAGCCTGCCGGCAATAGGATTGAACTTGCAAATTCCGGTGCTCGGTTGATTTTGGCGCCCGATTGGGAGCCGGTGGTTTGGACTGAGAGCGAGCGCAAAAAGGGGCAGGCTTGGGGGCTAAAAACCATTGAGACCTTCCATACGCACGGAACGCCGCCGGTAGAATAGGGCTGATTAATGCAGGGCCCCAAAGACGGACGATCATTGAAACCTCCACGAAGGGCTGTACCGGTGGAAAGCTGGCGGCCGGTGGCGCTTTTGGTGGCCACTGGGGTGGTCGCGGCTTTTCAGATTGGTAAAATCCCTCTGAGCCTGAATTATTTACAAAGTGACTTTGGGTTTGACTTGGTTATGGCTGGCTGGGTCGCATCGCTTTTTGCGGTTATGGGCGCGGTTTGCGCCGTGCTGCTGTCCTTTACGCTGTCGGTTTTCGGGCTCAAACCCATGCTTTTGTCGGGGTTGATGATCAGCATGTGCGCCAGTCTTTTGGGCGGTATGACCCCAGATGTGAGCTGGCTGCTTGTGACCCGCGCTTTTGAGGGGCTTGGGTTCATCCTTTGCGTTTTATGCCTGCCGCCGCTCATTGGGCAATTGGCGCCGAAAGGACAGGCCAGCGCAGCGATGGCCTATTGGGCGATGTATTTGCCACTGGGCACCTGCGTGATGTTGCTCATCAGCGCTGTGATCTTGCCGATCTTCGGTTGGCGTGTCGTCTGGGTGGTGAGTGCCATTGCGCTTTTGGGCATGGCTTGGCTTATTGCGCGGTTGGATGTGCAGCAGAGACATTCTGGCATCAAAACAGTGCCCTTTGTACCGCAGATGGGCCTCCATGGCTGGCTTTATCTGACCGTTCTGGCGAGCTGTTTTGCAGTATATTCGGCGCAATATTATGTTTTTGCGAATTTTCTACCAAAGATTTTTCGAGAGTTGTCAACGGACAACATGTTTCAAATTGCGGCAGTAACGGCGATTTTCATTGCGCTGAATGCCGGGGGGAATTTTTTCTCTGGTATTTTGCACCGCGCCGGTGTCGCCTCTTGGGCGTTGATTTGTACCGCATCTGTGGGATTGGCGCTTTTGGCTCCTCTTGTGTTGGCGGAGGCTGCGCCTATAGGGCTGCGACTTGCGGCGTCAGCTCTGTTGTCCTTTGTTTCCGGCTTCGTGCCCAGCTCCCTTTTTGCGGCTATTCCACGGCTATCGGCCGCGCCATCTGTGCGAACATTTATCAACGCTGGATTGGTACAGGCCTCAGCAATTGGGCAATTGATCGGCGCGCCACTTGTGGGCTTTGTCGTTGCGCGTTCAGAAAGTTGGTTGGCTGCGGCACCCCTTATTTGGGGTGCTGCTGGATTGATATTTTTGGCCGCCATGGCTTTGCGTATATTATCCAAAGACATGCCGGATCTGTAAGTTTTGTGGGAGGGGCGCTAGGGATGGTGTTCGCTTAAATTTAGGTAACGCGGGCAGGGCAGGTTGAAGGTGATCACGGAATATTTGGAGAAGAAGTGCGGCGGAATGGGTGTAGAACAACTTAAGGAACTGAAGCGGCTACAAAAAGAGAACGAGCGCCTACGTCCGAAGCCACGACACCGATGGACCAAAGGCCAATCATGCACAAACTTTCTTGGACCACTTAAGTGAGGCTGCTCACGTCCTTAAATCTATAAAAACCTTTATTTTTAATGCAAAGCAACATAAAATCATTTTATGAAACCTACCATCATAATTTCGGCTTTTGTGGTCGCAGCTGTCCTTAGCTATTCATTTTGGCCGGATGGAGAAAAAACGAGCGCTTTTGACCATGTCGAAAGCGTCGAAGCTGCGCCGCTGGCCATGGTTTTGTTGCCTGACAGCCTGTCACAGCACGCTCAGATCGGCAAACTTGGTTTTGAAGCAAAATGCGCGAGTTGCCACGGCGTAAACGCGGCAGGCAAGGATGGGTTAGCGCCACCTTTGATACATAAGATTTACGAGCCAAGCCATCACGCTGACGAGAGCTTTCAACGGGCCGTTGCATTGGGTGTTCAGGCCCACCATTGGCGCTTTGGTAATATGCTAGCGATTGAAGGTTTGACGAGAGGTGATGTCACCATGATCATCACTTATATTCGAGAATTACAACGTGCCAATGGGATCAATTGATCGTCTGTAACAAAACAAATAGCGGGGACTAACGATGAAGATTATTCTATGCGCCGGAGCTATTGCAATTTGGGCAACAACCGCTGTGGCCCACTCCCCCCTCGATGGAACAACACCCACCAATGGGTCAATCGTGTCGGAAATGCCAGTCGAAGTTTTGATGGACTTCAAAGGTGATATTCGCCTTACGCGGGTAACATTATCACATGCCGACAGTCGCGCAATCAACGTGGATCTAGGCGGACAGAAAACCTTTGCTCAAGAATTTGCTTTGCCCATGCAAGATATGGGGCCGGGGAGCTATGTGGTTGAGTGGCGCGGACTTGGGGCGGATGGTCATGCCTTAAATGGCACGTTCAATTTCACTGTAAAACAATGATGCTTGATATTTTTGGTCTGGCGGCCATCATTACGAAATTTTCACTTTATCTCGGTGTTTTAACGGCAACCGGGACGGTCATGGCGACGCGAATATTTCAACTGGATCGAACAAATGGTCTGGCTGCGGCATTTGCGTGTTTAGGACTGATTGCCGCGATTTTTGCGTTTTTACTGCGCGGTGCCAACCTGACCGGTGATGCCAGCGGTATGATTGATCCTGAAATGCTCGGCCTCCTATGGGCGACCCCGGTTGGTACAGCGTTAATCGCGCGTGTTTTAGGCCTATGTCTTCTCATCCTAGGTTTATTCCTTGGGCGCGTTGGGATTTGGATTTCCATGTTGGGGGGCGTCATTGCCGTTGGGTCTTTCGGCCAGGTCGGCCATATCTCTGACCGTGCGGCTTTGCTTTTGGACCTCACATTGCTGATACACTTGTTAGCAATTGCGCTTTGGATTGGCATTCTCACACCGCTGAGACGTTTGGCATCATCTGGCAAAACCTATGTTGCGGCTGCGACCGTTGGGCATCAGTTTGGTGTTATCGCTTCGTTTACTGTTCCCGGGCTGATTGTCGCGGGAATCTACATGAGTTACCATCTGATTGGATCTCTCGCAGCGCTTATAGAAACTGAATATGGGCGGGCGTTGATTGTCAAAACTTTGCTGCTGGGCTTACTTTTGGTGCTTGCCGCTGCAAATAAACTTAGGTTCGTTCCTGCGCTTCGCTCGGGCGATCCATCCGCAGCGCGCCATCTATCCAACTCCATACAGGTTGAATGGGTGATTATAAGTGCCTTGCTCGGCACGACAGCCGTTTTGACAACAAATCTTACTTTACCCCTATGATATATAATATGCGACGACACCCCTGTTATCGACCTGCGCCGCTTTAAGCGGCCCGTATTCGGGATGCAGCTTTCATAGGCTTTGGCGAGGTCCAAATCCTCTAGCGACTTGGCGGACGTCACCCGCTGTTGAGTGCCATAGTCTGTGTGCTGTGGTGCAACCCGTGCCATCAAATCCGCGGCATTGAACCGGGACAGGTCAAAATGATGGTGTCGAGCCGGGGCCGGTCCGGGCGATCAAATGCCTGCGCTGAAACACTGGACGCAGACCGCCATGCAGGCTGGCTTTTTTAAATCTCCCTCCATAAGTTCATAGTTAACCTAAATAGGTGAGTTTAAACGCATGATCAAAAATATATATATCGCAGGCCCATTGTTCAACGCGCATGAGAGAAGCTATCTCGAGCTTATCGCTGCCGAATTGGAAGGGCGTGGCTACAATTGCTTTTTGCCCCATAGGGATCAATCCGGAATTGATGACTCTGAGTTGGAAGGCACGAATTTGAGCCAAGGCACAAAGGATAAAATCTTTAATGCTGATCTGACGGCATTGAAGGCGGCGGACTTAACAGTTGCGCTGATAACGGGTCAGGACATCGACTCCGGTACGGCGGCTGAAATTGGCTTCACCTACGCGAAGGATCGGCCCATCATAGCAATTACAGCCTATGAAAGACGATTTAGGAATTTATTTGTGGACGGAATGATCAGCAAAACAGTAAATGATGTTGATGACCTTCTTCCTGCGATTTCATCCCTCAACCCGCAGGGCTGACCCTGAAGGCACAAAACATCTCTCCTCATTGATGCTGATGAGTGCCTGTCAGACAATGCAAATTTGCTGAGGGGATGCGGGAGAGCTTGATTAATCCCGCTTCATAACGGGAGTGGCTTCAAAATGACCCATCTCAAGGATTGGATCAAAAGCTGCATCTAATGACTCAAAGCTGTCTGTTTCACATATGATGAAGTTTGTATGGATGAGCCGATTTGAGTATTGCCCATGAACTTTAATTCCATGGTCACCCAAGTTCGCTAACGTATTTTTATAAAGGTCTGCTTTTGTTGGGTGATGCACCTGACATGTCGAGTAATCGTGCGTAACTTTTACCATAAATAACATCGATAACTTGCCTTTCTTAGGGGAGCCTTAAGCTCGCAATTATTTCACGGTGGTGTATACTAAATCGCCACTTAACGGGATTGTATGCCTGTTTACGGAATCGAACTCCTGTAGAAGATGTCGCTGACTGTCCAGGAACGTAACGCCCTCGGCGGCATCCTGAGCCAGGATATTGGCATCTCGTATGACGATCGCGTGCAACTCTTCGCCCGATTTCATTAGGTGGAAAACTCGGTGCTTTGTTTCATTGTATGCGCTTAAGTTGGCAGCAAATTCATCAAGACACCCTGGCTTAGGTTTGAACTTGATAATTGATAGCTTTTGCATGTGGACCTCCAAGAGTTAACATTTCATCTAATTGTCAAATTAACGACGACTATCGTAGATCAAAGTCGGCATTGGCGGTGGTGGTGCCGCCATATCTAGACCATGGACATCCATCGCACCCTCAGCGAATTCTGGTGGCAGATCGGCCATCATTTTCGCAAAACCAGCAGCTGGATCATCGCCTTCAAACGTTAAGATCACGAAATCTCCTGCGGGTGTTTCTTGGAGAAATGACCGTTCATGCAATCCAGCTCCAGTCCTGATCGCGTCCGCCTCAGCTTTGTTATCACCGGTCATCTGCGCCATCATTGCAAGCCAAGTGTCTTTCTTTCCTGGCAAAATGGGCATCATCATTGCGATCATCGCCATATTTGATTTTCCCTTAAATGGATTTATGGCTCAATTAAAAACGTTTAAAAATAAAAATCCACGGCATATGTTGAACTGGTTTTGCCGAATTTCAGACATAAGCCGATGATTGCTAAGGCGGCATATTGAAGTGTAAAATTGCGAAAATTTTGCTTTGAAACAGAGCCGCCTTAAACACCCCCAACGAATTCGAGTTTAACAGAGCCCGAATAGTGAGCTTGGCGGTTTGGTAAAGGCTGAGTGAATGTCTAATATTAAACCTTCATATACCGAAATCATGGCCTAGAAAATTCGCACAAGATGGAAAAAATTAGAGTCGCTCCACTTTGAAAAACGGTTTTCAGAGGGCACAATAAGGAACATTGCTTTCAATAGTAATAGAAGCGATTAATCTTACACTACGGTCCGGCAATGGGACAAAAGAATTCTTGCATGCGCGCAACTTTCAAATGCACTTGGGCGGAGATGATCGCCAGGCTTGAACATCACATGTCCACTATAAGTGCGGTGCACACTGGTTGGACTGTCGCAAAAGAAAGTGATCACTCCTTTGTAGTCCTGGCCAATATCACAGATTTTTCAGCACTCAGTGAACCGATGATGAATGAAGAGCAGGTGCAGCGGGATAAAAACAACGGCGCCGAGTACACCGCCGATACGATGCAGCCAATGGGTGGGTGGGCCAAGGTTCATGCTCTCCGTTATGAGCACAAAACTTTGAAGGGCTTTGTGTTGTGCAGTTTTTTTTCAATAAAATCATCACGGTAAAACGAGCGTTTGAAAACAGTATTGATGTCTGTGCCTTCAACCTCTCAAGGCGCGCCCAGCGATACGGCCAAGCACCGCTGCGGCAAGCAGGCCATTGCCTGACAAATAGCCACGATCACCGCTGCCGGAGACACCACAGGCTGCGCCGCCACCGGCGTATAAATTCGAGATCACCCCGCCATTTTTTCGGATCACCCGTGCGGATGCGTCCACCTGCAGCCCGCCTTGCGTGTGAAAAAGTGCGCCCGTGACGCGCACGCCGCAAAAGGGTGGACTGAGTAGCGTTTCACCAAAGGTTCGGCCAAAACGGTCAGTGCCGTTTGGCGAGATCTCTGCAATCGTTTTGCTGAGGGTGTCAGCAGGTAGACCAAGAGCTTGGGCCAGCCCTTCGAGCGTGCCTGAACTCTTGATAGCCCCCTCAGATTTGGCGCGTTTAAAGTCCTCAAATTGCTCTGCGATTTCTGCGATGCGCTCATCAAAAATAGCATAGGCTACACCCTGTGCTTGCGATAGCACTGCCCGTGCCGCTTCGGAGTAGCCTTGGGCTTCATTCCAAAACCGCTCGCCCGCAGCGTTTACTTGCACACCGCCCTCTGTGATGGTTGCCCATGTGATGAGAATACCATGCGGATGGGCGACATTTCCGTGCCCCTGAAACGCCCCGAGGTGTTCCGTTGCCGCGCCGATCTGACTGGCCCAAAGCACAGCTTCGCCTCGGTTGCCGTCGTGGCCGAACCAAAGCCCATTTTCAATGTCAGGCATATGCTCCGACACCAGCGCGCGATTGCCGCCAAAGCCGTTGCAGGCAAGGATCAGCCGGTCGCAGCCAATCGTCTCAATGCCGCCATCAGGGCGCAGGGCAGCGACGCCATGAACCAAGCCATCCGCGAAATAAAGCGTTTCTGCACGACGCCCACAAATAATGTCGATACCCGCCCGTTCGGCTGCGCTTCTCAGAGCATCAATCAACTCACTGCCCGCTCGGGTCGGCAAGCCATGCATTCGGCGGCTTGAATGGCCAGGGTAATCAAAATCGTCGACCAGCGAAAAGGCAAGACCATGCGTTTGTGTCAACCAGTCGATCACCTCAGCTGCATTTTGCGCCAAAAGATCGACCAGCGCTTGGTTGTTTTCTTGATGGGCCTTCGCTTGAATATCGGCTGCAAATAGGGCGGTGCTATCCTTTATTCCCGCGGCCTGTTGAATTTTTGTCCCCGCGGCAGGGATCAATCCAGCAGAGAGCGCCGTCGATCCAGACGGAACCGCATCTGCTTCTATCACCAAAACCTCTTGTCCCGCCTCCATTGCTGACAGGGCGGCGATCAGGCCGCAGGCACCAGCTCCGACGATCAGAGTTTCGACCGTAAAGTCGAATTTCTGGGGGGGCTCCTTAACCGTTGGAGCCATAATAACGCGCACCTTTTTTGAGCATATCAGCCGTACCAATCACAGCGTTGAGGCCATCGAAATCAAACATTCGCTCTCCAAATGGCTTGTTGGAGCCATGTTTGGCGAGGCTTTGGTAATAGTCTTGCGTCGTGCGTGCGATTGCGCGCACGATGCCACCAGGGAAAATTACAATGGAGAAACCAAGATCTTCCAGATCATCGGCGCTCGTAATGGGGGTTGCCCCCCCTTCAACCATATTCGCCAAAAGTGGGATGCGCTTAGAGAAGCGCGCTGCAATTTGTTCCAATTGGGCTCGGTCCTGTGGTGCTTCAATGAACAACACATCCGCGCCGGCTTCAAGATAGGCCTCAGCACGATCTTCGGCAGCGCCGAAGCCCTCCACGGCAATGGCGTCAGTGCGCGCGATGATCAGTGTTTCGTCAGAGCTTCGGGCGTCGGCCATGGCCGCAATTTTCCCAACCATTTCCCCAGTGGAGATCAGCGACTTTTCGGACAGGTGACCACAGCGTTTTGGGAAGGTTTGATCTTCGATTTGCAGAGCAGATGCGCCTGCGCGCTCATAAAGCCGCATTGTGCGTTGTGCATTGAGCGCATTTCCAAAACCTGTATCGGCATCAATGATCACAGGTAGAGATGTGCGATCGGCAATCAGCATCATTGTATCCGCCATTTCAGAGGCAGTTGTCAGCCCAATATCCGGTCGCCCCAGGCGTGTATAGGCGACAGCAGCCCCGCTTAGGTAAAGCGCCTCAAAGCCGGCCGCCTCTGCAAGCGAGGCTGTAAGCCCGTCGTAAACGCCTGGCATAACGACGATTTTTTTATTCTGAAAACGAGTTTTAAGGCTCATGATCTTCCCTCGATCAGAGCTAAGGCTTCGGCGCAGCTCATTTGTTTGGTGACAGTATCAAGCGACAGGAGTGTTGCGTCATGCACCTCGGTTTTGAAGGCGGCGCAGCCGTCTGTCAGCATGAGTGTTTCAATGTTGCGTAGGTGCGCGTCGCGTAGTGTTGAGGCCACGCCCCCATTGGTGACGATCCCGCCCACAATCAGATGATCAATGCCTGTGGCCCGCATCAAATACTCGAGACGCGTTTGGAAGAAAGCTGAATAAGCCACTTTTTCAATGACGAAATCCGCAGGGTGGAGCGCGTCGACAAGACTGTGCCCGAAACTGCCTGGCGCAAAATCTCCTTTGTCAAGGAAGGGGCGAAGCTCCTTGAGGTGCGGGGCGATCAGCGGCTCTCCGTCTTTGTCAGGGACAAGCGTGAACTGCGCCGAAAAATAGCGCCCCCCTTTAGATCGCAAGGCGCGCGCCAAGGGAGCAATGCGACCTGGTAGGGCTGCGATCTTCGCCGAACTCTGGCCGGCGCGCCCGTAGGCTCCTTCGGGGTGGAGGAAGTCATTTTGTAAGTCGATGGTCAGCAAGGCTGTGCGCGACAGGTTCCAGGTACTCAGATCACTCATTTCATTCCTCCTGAGGTTCAATGATGGTGTTGCCAAACCGATCTACGCGGCCTTGCAGGTGGGGCTCGATCAAGACAGTTGTGTCAGGTTGGGTCAAAATGGCGGGGCCAACTATTTTGGTTCCTGAGGGCAAGGCAAGGCGATCATATATGGCCGTGTCATACCATTTGTCGCCAAAGTGCACCCGGCGCACCCCAACTTTTTCCGCCCGTCCGCCTTCGGGCGGTGCAAGGGTGCTCAGGTCAAACTTGGGACGTTTGCCTGTCACCGCGCTGCGCAGGTTCAAAATGCGCCGCACGCCGTTTTGCAATAATCTGCCATAGGTTGCTTTATATGTGGCATCAAAGGCAGTCTCGATTTCGGCACGCGTGACGGCTGCCACAGTGCTTCCGTCTGTTTTGACCTTGAGCGGCACCGAAACAGTATGAGTTTGTCCGACATAGGCCATATCAAGCTCAAAGCTTAGCTCGCGGGCTTCGAAATTTGTTCTTGCGGCATCAAGCAAAGCCAGGCCTTGATCTACATGTGCGTGCATGAAGGCCGCCAATGCCGCCTTATCCAGCATATCAACGCGCGAATTTATGGTCTGAACAAAATCTTGCCTCATATCGGCAATAACGCAGCCCATAGCGGAGGTCACGCCCGGGTAGCGTGGGACAATCGCCCGCGCGATACCAACTTCCGCCAGCATCGCGCCAGCGTGCAATGCACCGCCGCCACCAAAAGGCATAAAGGCAAAATTTTTCGGGTCAAATCCTCGTTCGATGCTCACGAGCCGAATAGCGCCAGCCATACGGCTGTTTGCAACTTTCAAGATGGCTTCGGCGGCCTCCACTGTTGTGAGACCCAATGGCTTGCCAACATGCTCGTCAATTGCGCGGCCCGCGGCGTCTATATCCAGGCGCTCAAGTTCCCCACCAATTGGGTTTTCAGGGTCAATCCGTCCCAAGAAGACATTGGCGTCTGTCACCGTCGGTCTTGTATTGCCCAGGCCATAGGCCACTGGTCCCGGGTTGCTCCCGGCGCTTTGTGGGCCGATATTGAGCAGACCGCCCTTGTCCACCCAAGCGATAGATCCGCCGCCCGCGCCGATTGTGGTTATCTCGATCATCGGGTTGCGCACGACCATTCCAAAATCAATGGAGGTCTGAGGCGAAAGCATCGAGCGCCCCGCTGAAATCAACGACACGTCAAAACTTGTGCCCCCCATATCGCCGGTGATGACATTTTCAAAGCCTGCCGATTGGGCGATATAGGCCGCGGCTATGACCCCCGCAGCCGGTCCCGACAGGGCAGTGCGTACAGGCAGGCGGCAGGCCGTATCAACCGCCATCACGCCGCCATTGGATTGAACGATCATGAACTCGCCCTCAAAGCCGTCGGCCTTAAGCGCGTTTTCCAAACGGGCAAAGTAACCTGAAACCTCTGGCTGTAGATAGGCATTCAGCGCCGTCGTTGAAAAGCGTTCAAATTCGCGTATTTCCGGTAGAATTTCGGAGGACGCGGAGACATGCTGATTGTGCCAAATATCACGGAGCAACGCGACTGCGGCCTCTTCATTTGCCGTATTGGCATAGGAATTGGCAAATAGGATTGCCACGCTTTCACAGCCATTGGCTTGCAAGGCCTGCGCGGCGCTGCGTACCGCGTCAAGATCAACGGGGGTGCGCACAGTGCCATCTGCCAGCGTGCGCTCAGGCACTTCAAGGCGGTTTCTGCGGTCAACCACAGGCTCGAAATTCCCGCGAAGGCCCCAGGTGCGCGGGCGATCTCGCCGGCGCATTTCGAGCACATCGCGCAGTCCTTGCGTGCAGATGACGCCGGTCTTGGCGCCCTTGCGCTCCAAGAGCGCATTGGTGCCTGCGGTTGTTCCATGAACAACAACAGAAATTTTCGAAAAATCGCTGACCTCTTGTTTAATCCCATCTAGGAAGCCCGCCGATTGGTCAGGGCGCGTGGTGGGTACTTTTGCAACCCGGGCTGTGCCGGCTGTTTCGTTGAGAACAAAAATATCCGTGAATGTGCCGCCAACATCGACACCGATCATGAGGCTGCTCATAGGGTGCCCTCCCGCCACTTTGTTCCGTAGACGGCGTCAGCCTCGACGTCGCTCATTAATCCGCGCGCCACATCGCGGGCGATGGCCTCATGGCTGCGGTCATCAGCCCTGCCGTAGCCTCCACCTCCCGGTGTTTGTAGGCGTACAGCTTGCCCAGCTTTTAGAGTAATTCCACGCATCTTTGAGGTCAGCGGGGGGCTGTGCCATCCGTCATCTTGTTCGTATTGAAAAACATTGAGCGCAGCATCGCCACCACCTGCGATTCCCTTGGGTGCGAAGCAACCACGCTCTCCAAAGAGAAAGGCTTCTGCGCCGTTTTCTTCAAGAACTTCAATTTCATAGATCGCGCCTAAGCCGCCGCGATGCGCCCCAGCTCCTGCGCTATCGGGGCGCAGAGCCCATGTTCGAAACATCACAGGATAGGCCGCTTCTAAAATTTCCATTGGCGGAATTGTGGCGGTTGAGATTGGCGCGTTGCCATGGTTTAGACCGTCTGTCTCGATAGAGCCGCCGTGACCGCCTCCGTAGAAGGAAAACATGACCCATGGCTGGCCGTTTTTGCGCTTGCCTGCAATGGAAAGCGCATTGATTGTTCCGTATGCATTTGCAACCACCCGCTCCGGGGCAGCCTGCGCAAAGGCAGAAAATACAACGTCAATCATACGCAGGATGGTTTCCGTATATCCGCCCGTTGGCGCGGGGAACTTCGCGGCCAGAAGGCTGTCTTCGGGCACGACGACCTCAATAGGGCGCATGACCCCAGCATTCGCAGGTAGCGCAGGAAAGATATGTTTGATTGCGACGTACGCTGTTGCCACGGCTGTCGGCAGGGCAATGTTTACAGGACCGGCGCATTGAGGAGCCGAGCCTGTGAAATCAAGAAGCATGGTGTCATCCTTGATTTCAAGAGCGATTCTGATCTTAAGCGGCGCATCATTGATCCCGTCGTTATCCAGGTAATCTTCCGCTTCCCAGCGCCCATCTGGCAGCTCCGTCAACTCTGAGCGCATGAGCGCCTCAGCGCGGTGGCCCAAGGCTTCAAGTGCGGCTGTGATCGTCACGCCACCATATTCATCTAGCAGCTCATCCATCCGCTTCACACCCAGATCGAGCGCGCCCAACTGACCGTTGAGATCGCCCATGGCGGATTGTGGCAGGCGGGTGTTGCGCATTAGAATGTCGATGATGTCTTGGTTCACCTTGCCGGCACGCGCAAGTTTCACGGGTGGCAAGTTAAAGGCTTCTTGGAAAACATCAGTGGCGGCCGGGTTGTAATTTCCGGGAACAGCGCCGCCGACATCGTGCCAATGGCCGACCGAGGCGAGATAGCAAAACAGCTTACCCGCGTGATAATATGGACGCACCAAACGCATATCTGACAGATGTGTGCCGCCAATATGGGCATCATTGAAGATGTAAATGTCGCCATCTTGCAAATCGCCGTCTTTGGCAGCTTTCTCGATCACGGCCTTGACCGCAAAAGACATCACACCAACGAATATTGGCAATCCCGATTTGCCTTGCACCAAAGTGTCGCCCGAGACCGCATGATAAAGCCCATGGCTGGCATCATGCGCCTCGGCGATGATGGGATTAAAGGCCGCACGAAAGAGGGTTGCGTCCATTTCATCTGCAATTTGTTCCATCCTGCCCGCAAGCACCGATAGGGTTATTGGATCAATTTCACTCATGTATTTGCCCTCACTTCGGCCATATCGTTCCAAACATCCTGCTTGGTAATCTTTCCATCAACGACTTCGAAGCGATCAATAAAACGGATGCTTTCAAAGCAGCTGCCATCGTGGTATTCGCCTTGCAACGTGCCGCGGCAATAGACGATGGAGGCCTCGTCTGGGCTCTGAAGCGCATCAAAACCTTCATATGTTTTTGTGACAAATTTGTAGCGTGGCTTCGACCATTGTATCAGCGCGTCAAGCGTCGTCATTGGCCCGGTGCCGGGGAAAGACATTGTAAAGCCCTGAGCCAACAATGCGCCTGCCTTTGTCAGATCACGCGCTTCCATGGCTGAGAGATAATCTTTTACGATGAGCTCTGGGTCCGGCCTTGCCGCTGCCGGTCTGCGCTGGATACGACCGCGATAGTAATTTTCGGTTGGCATGTCATGAATCATGATCGTGACAAGCTCTGGGGTAGCTGGGACCACGAATCGCACAGCATCTGTCAAAGCCTGACCAAGGCGTTGTTTTTCTGATGAATCATAGCCTTCTAATACGTGCAGTTCGACCACAGGCATCGCCGTCTCCCTCGCTTAACCTGTACTATCTGTAATACATATATTGTATCTTTCCAGATTTTTTTTTTGGATATTCTGAATACTAATACTTGCTTTTGTAGGGAACATATTTACGCTCAACTGGGTACGGTTGAGGAATCATGAATGCGGGCTGAGTCTGTTCAGATATTGCCAAAGGGGACCAAGGCGCTCCGTGTTTACCTTTCAGTGCGCGATCAGATTACGGTCGGTGATCTGCGAGATGGTGAAACCCTACCCAGCGAGCAGAAACTCGCCGAGGCTTTTGGTGTCAGTCGAGTCACTGTCCGTCGTGGGCTGGACGCACTGGCGCAGGGAGGCTTTATAGAGCGCCGGGCTGGAAGCGGAACGAAGGTTCGCGCGCGCCCAGCAGTGGCCCAGCGCGCTGCCATGAATTTCAACACACTCATGCCGCAACTGGTCGAGATGGGCCAAAAGACGACCGCGCGGCTGTTATCATTCACCTACGGTGGCGCGCCCGATTTCGTGTCCCTCGCGATGGGGTTTAAGCGAGATATCGAAGTTCAGATTGCGACGCGGGTTCGGCTTGCGGGCAATGTTCCATTTTCTCATTTGACAACTTATGTGCCGGCTCAGATTGCGCAAAACTATTCCGAGAATGATCTGGCCACAACGCCGCTCTTTCAGCTTTTGGAGCGAAGTGGCGTGCAGATAAAGGAGGCGCATCAATCCGTAAGCGCCACCTTGGCCGGTCCTGAAGTCGCTAAGGCTCTTGATGTTGAAGTTGGCTCGGCATTGCTCTCATTGCGGCGGGTTGTGCGGGATGTGCATGGAGACGGTGTCGAGTACCTCGCAGGGCTCTACAGACCGGATATGTTCCGGCTCGAAATGCCGCTCATGCGTGTTGGGCAGGGCTCCGCGCGCCATTGGGAACCTGCCATTGGCAAGGATGAGGGCGGCATATGAAGCCGACCTCTCAAACCATGTTGGACAAGCTTTGGGCTGCGCATGAAGTGTTGCGGCGCAACGACGGTGTTTCGCTGCTTTGGATTGACCGCCATCTGGTTCATGAGGGGTCGCATCATGCTTTTGCCAAACTCAAAGAGCGGGGACTATCTGTTTGCGAGCCTGATCTGACGTTTGCTTTCGTTGACCATTATGCGCCGACGCGACGCAGTTCGCAGACCTGTGACCCGCAGATATTGGGCATGATCCAGACACTGCGCCAGAACGCTCATGACCATGGGGTCCGCCTCTATGATCTGGATGACCCAAGACAGGGCATCGCCCATGTGGTGGGCCCCGAAGAGGGCTTGACGCTGCCCGGTTTGCTCATCAATTGCGGTGATAGCCATACGTCAACCCACGGTGCCTTTGGTGCGCTGGCCTTTGGTATTGGCGCGACAGAAGTGGCCCATGTGCTGGCCACGCAAACCATATGGCAGCGCAAACCAAAATCCATGCGCATCCGTGTCGAAGGCGCCTTGGGTTTCGGCGTCGCGGCTAAGGATATAGCGCTTGGCTGGATTGGCAAGCTGGGAACCGATGGGGCGCAAGGCCATGCCGTGGAATACGCAGGCGCCGTCATCAGAGGGCTGTCCATGGAAGGCCGGATGACGCTGTGCAACATGTCGATTGAGGGCGGCGCACGATTTGGGATCATAGCGCCAGACGAGACAACCTTCGCTTATATCAAAGACCGTCCCTTTGCGCCTAAAGCCGCGGCATGGGAACAAGTCTGTGCGGAGTGGCGCGCGCTTTGCAGTGATAAAGATGCTCAGTTTGACCGTGAGGTGGTGTTGGATGCCTCTGAGATCGCACCGACCGTGACTTGGGGCACCAGTCCAGAGCAAGCGCTGCCGATAACGGCTGCAGTGCCGGCGGCGGATGATGTGACGCCCGCCAAACGTGAGGCTGTCCGTGATGCGCTCGAGTATATGGGGCTCAAGGCTGGTGATAAGCTTGAGGGTACGGCAGTGGATCAAGTCTTTATCGGCTCGTGCACCAATGGGCGAATAGAGGATTTGCGCGAAGCGGCGCATGTGCTCAAGGGCCGTAAGGCAAAGATACCTGGTCAGGTCTCTCCCGGTTCTGCCAAGGTCAAAGCTCAGGCTGAAGCGGAGGGGCTTGACCAGATATTCAGGTCAGCTGGCCTGGATTGGGTCGCCTCTGGTTGCTCAATGTGTGTTGGGATGAATGGTGATCTTGTTGAGAAAGGCCAGCGCTGCGCATCCTCAACCAATCGCAATTTCAAGGGGCGCCAAGGGCGCGGTGCGCGCACACATCTCATGAGCCCGGCGATGGTTGCTGCGGCTTCAGTCACGGGCATGCTCACAGATGTGCGCCGGCTTCTTGAGGGGCGCCAGTGATGGCTGGCTGGAGCACACATATAGGCATGGCCGTGTGTCTGCCACAGGCGAATATCGATACCGACCAACTGATCCCTGCGCGCTTTATGTCCGTGCCACGGGCGCAGGGTTACGGGCGCTTTCTTTTGCATGACATGCGCCGCGAGGAGGCGGGGGATTTGAAGGCTGATTTCCCGCTCAATGCCCAGGACGGCATGAGCGTGTTGATCGCGGGCCGCAATTTTGGCAGCGGATCCTCGCGGGAGGCGGCGGTCTATGCGTTGGTTGATTCAGGCATCCGTGCCGTGTTTGCGCCAAGTTTTGGGGATATTTTTGCGTCAAATGCCGTGAACAATGGGCTGTTACCGGCTCAGATTGACGAAGCGACTTACGAGACACTTTCGCAGACCTTAGAGCGCAGGCCTCAAACCATCACGATAGATCTTGGCGCCCGCAGTCTTCAGCTTGGGTCTGTTGGGGCGCGTTTCTCAATCGATGACAGTTGGGCGCTGAAATTGATCAATGGCTGGGACGACATTGATCTTACGCGCCATCACAGAGCGGCCATCGCTGCGTTCAAAAATACTCGATATCAAACCACCGCTTGGGCCTGGCCCAACGGCGCGGATTGAAAAAGCCGCCATCTGCGCGGGCAATGGGGGTGCAAGCCTCAAAACAGGGAGAAAGAAACGATGAAGATGAAACTACTGGGGAGCCTCCTAGCCGGGGCCACACTCGTTGCGGGCACGCTTAAAGCTGAAGAGACAATATCGGCCGTGCACGCATTTCCTGAAACTTTAATTTACACAAAAAGCTTTTTGAGCTTTGTCGATAAGGTCAATGCAAAAGGCGCGGGCGTCATCCAGATTGACGTGCGCGGTGGGCCTGAAGCGATTGGCATGTTCCAACAGCCTGACGCCGTGCGCGATGGTATCGTTGATATGGTCTATACGCCTGGCTCGTTTTACGGAGGAGCTCTTCCAGAGAAAGACGCTATGGTGTCGTCAAATCTGACAGCGGTTGAAACGCGTAAAAATGGTGGCACTGCGCTGATCGACCAGATTCATCAAGAAAAAATGGGCCTTAAGTACCTCGGTTGGTTCGACAGTGGTGTTTGCTACAATCTGTGGACGCGTGAGCAACCCACCTTTGATGCGGCGGGCAACCTCGAAGTCAATGGTTTGAAGCTACGTGGGAACAACGTTTATAATGCATTCTTCACGAATTATCTTGGCGCGCAGGTCATTGATTTGCCAACAGGTGAAGTCTACTCTGCGCTTCAGCGCGGCGTTGTCGATGCGACAGGTTGGACTCAGATTGGCCTGATTGATCTGAAGTGGAACGAGTTTTTGAACTACCGCATCGAACCTTGCTTCTTTTCGACAGATCTCGGTGTGATTGTGAACAACGAAAAGTGGAACTCGCTTTCTGATGAGGCCAAAAAAATCCTTCAAGATGTGGCAATTCAGCACGAGCAAGACAGTGTTAAAGCCTTGCGCGCCAAACGGGATGACGACTTTGCCGCGCTTGATGCTGCGGGCATGAAAGTCGTGTCGCTAGAAGGCACAGCCAAAGCCAATTACCTTGCCGCGGCACGGGAGAAAACATTGGAGCGTATGAAGGAAGTTATGTCCGGACAGCCCGGCGGCACAGGCAATTATGATCGCTTGGTTGAGCTGTTTTACGATCTCGATGCAGCAAAATAAGCCCTTTCGCAGGTCCACCCTTCGGGCGGGCCTGCGTTGTCCATGAAAGACGATCTATGATCAATACCACATATAAAACACTGCTATACGTGATGGCCGGGATTTCGGGTCTCACATTGGTCTGGATCATGGTCTCTGTGATCGCTTCGGTGTTGATGCGCAATTTTGGGCTTCAGCCTTTTGCTTGGCTTTTTACTTCGGCAGAATATGGTCTTCTCTACATGACGATGTTGGGTGCACCCTGGCTGGTCCGTGAGAAAGGGCATGTTCATATCGAATTGCTGACATCCGCCTTGTCGGAGGGGCCGCGCCAATTGCTGAGCCGCGCTGTTGCGCTCGCCTGTGTTGTGGTCTGTGCAATTCTCGCATGGAAAGGAATAGAGCTGGTGTTGACCAATCTGGAGCGCGGCGACTTTGATACCCGCGCCTATTACTATCCGCGCTGGCTGCTCAGCATTACTTTTCCGCTCTCATTTGGCCTTATGGCCGTTGAATTTTCCCGTTTCGTCTTTGGCTCTGAGCTGATGCACAGCGGTGAAGCTGGGATACATGAATAATGGAATGGTTTGAGGCGCTCGCCCTGCTGCTCGGCACAATTATGCTTCTCATGGCTGTTGGCATGCCCATAGCGCTGGCCTTTTTGGCAGCCAATATCATCGGTGCATGGGTGTTCATGGGCGGAGAGCGTGGCATCACCCAACTTTTAAACAACGGGCTTGGCTCGCTCACAAAATACGCGCTGATGCCGATCCCATTGTTTTTACTTATGGGGGAAATATTCTTCCATACAGGACTTGGCGGCCGTATGTTCACCGCAATTGACAAATTGCTGGGTCGTCTTCCGGGGCGCTTAAGTTATGTAACAGTTTTGGGCGGCACTGCTTTTTCAACCCTGTCAGGCTCGTCCATGGGGTCAACCGCGCTTTTGGGCTCGCTCATGGTTCCAGAGATGAGCCGTCGTGGCTATAAATCCCACATGAGTATTGGCCCGATCCTGGGAACCGGAGGTCTGGCGATTATTATTCCGCCATCGGCTTTGGCTGTCCTTCTCGCAACGCTGGCGCAGATTGATGTGGCGGCTTTGCTGCTTGCCGGTGTGATACCGGGTCTCGTTCTTGCGGGTTTCTATATCGCCACCATTTGGATTCAGACTCAAATCGACCCAACGGCCGCGCCAGCCTATGAGGTTGAGCGGCTGTCTTTTGCCAAAAAGATTGGCCTGCTCCTGCGGGAGGTCGTCCCAATGGTGAGTGTGATGATCATTATCATTGTGCTGATGATCCAGGGGTTTGTGACCCCTTCGGAAGCCGCTGCCTTTGGCGCTTTGGGTGTACTTGTTCTTGCAGCAGTGTTTCGCTGCCTCACTTGGGAGGCTATGAAAAAGTCAGTCATCGGGGCTTTGAGGGTAACACTCATGGCTTATTTGATTGTCTTCGGATCGGCAACATTCAGTCAGCTGCTCGCTTTCTCGGGTGCGTCGCGTGGGCTGGTCAGCTGGGCGACCAGTTTTGATTTGGCGCCCCTGGCCATGCTGATGGTGATGTTTGCTGTGCTCTTGCTGCTGGGCATGTTCATGGAGCAGATCTCAATCATGCTGCTTACTGTGCCGATCTTTTTCCCTCTGGCCCAAACACTCGGTTTTGATCCGATTTGGTTTGCGTTGATCATGCTGCTCTCCTTGGAGATTAGCTTTACAACCCCACCATTCGGGCTTTTATTGTTCGTGATGAAGGGGGTATCTCCGCCAGAAACGACGATGCGAGAGATATACACCTCAGCTTTCCCCTACATCTTTTGCTCGCTATTCTTGGTGATATTGCTGATTGTCTTTCCTCAAATAGCACTGTGGTTGCCGGCATTGTGAATGGGCAGCAATGCTGAAAGCACACCATTGCAGGGGCGGCTGAAACGCGGCTGAAACAGCACCGTTTTTTGAGTTAAGCTATTGATTATATATGATTTTTGATCACTATAGCCAAAGTCTATTTTGAGGTTTATGTTTTTGTTCGCATTGGTCGAAAATGCCGAGAGCTTCAGATTCTCGGCCGCAAAAATTTTACCGTTTGATAAAAAAATAATCTGTGCAATAGTGATTCTGTAATTTGATCGACGGAGGATCTATGACCAATCCTATGACGCCAGGCATTGCAGCGGATCGCCTAAGCAACGAAGCGCTTGCACAAAACTTTGCAGACCTACATGTGCCACTCGAACCGCATGAAGTGCGGGTTGCGGCTGATCGCTGTTACTTTTGCTATGATGCACCCTGTGTGACCGCCTGCCCGACGGATATCGATATTCCGCTATTCATCCGCCAAATTAGTACGGATAGGTCAGAGGCTGCGGCCAAAACGATTCTTGATATGAATATTTTGGGCGGAATGTGTGCCCGTGTTTGCCCAACGGAAGTGCTTTGCGAACAAGCCTGCGTGCGTGAAGTTTCAGAGGGCAAGCCTGTTGAAATTGGCCGCCTTCAACGCCACGCCACTGATCGTTTGATGGCAAAAAATATTCATCCCTTTGAGCGTGCAGCCGCCACTGGCAAGAAGGTTGCCGTGGTTGGGGCGGGTCCTGCGGGGCTATCCTGCGCCCACCGATTGGCATTAAAGGGGATCGACGTGACGATCTATGATGCCCGTTCTAAAGCAGGCGGCCTGAATGAATACGGGATCGCCGCCTATAAATCCACAAACGACTTTGCCGCAAAGGAAGTGGCGTGGTTGTTGTCTATCGGTGGTATCACGATTGAAAACAACAAAACGCTGGGCGTGGACATGACGCTGGACGGCCTTAGCTCTGATTTCGATGCGGTTTTTCTGAGTGTTGGTTTGGGCGGCGTTAACGCCCTGAGCATGTCGAGTGAAGATGATACATGTATGTCAGACGCAGTTGGGTTCATTGAAACATTGAGACAAGCGACTGACCTGGCCAGCATACCCATTGGGCGCAACGTGGTTGTTATCGGTGGCGGCATGACAGCGGTTGATGCAGCTGTGCAGTCGAAATTGCTTGGTGCAGAGCAGGTCACGATTGCCTACCGACGGGGCCGCGAAGCCATGAGTGCGAGCCGCTATGAACAAGACCTCGCAGCGTCCCATGGCGTGAAGCTTTTGTTCAACGTCCAACCGGTAACACTGGAGACTTTGGAACCAAGCGCGGCGCTTGTCCTGGAATATACGGCGACAAAAGACGGTCGATTGACAGGTACAGGCGAGACCATGCGGATCTCTGCGGATCAAGTATTTTCTGCCATCGGTCAAACACTTGCCACCGATGGTGGACTGGCACTTGATGGGCGCAAGATTTCTGTGACAGGTGCAGGTCGCACGAGCCGTGATCGGGTTTGGGCAGGTGGCGATTGCGCCTCCGGTGGTGATGATCTGACTGTAACTGCGGTCGCTGAAGGGCGCGATGCCGCAATGGATATTTATGCAACCTTAATGGGAGGGGCAAACTAATGGCTGATCTAACGACAGATTTCTTGGGTATCAAAAGCCCAAATCCATTCTGGCTCGCTTCTGCGCCGCCAACTGATAAAGAATATAATGTGCGCCGCGCATTTGAGGCCGGTTGGGGGGGCGTTGTTTGGAAAACCTTAGGGGCTGAAGGTCCACCAGTGGTCAATGTGAATGGCCCACGCTACGGCGTCATCCACGGCCCAGATCGCCGCGTTCTTGGGCTGAACAATATTGAGTTAATCACCGACCGACCACTCGATGTGAACCTAGAAGAAATCACCCGTGTTAAGAAAGATTACCCAAACCACGCTGTGATCGTGTCCATCATGGTGCCTTGTGAAGAACAGGCATGGAAAGATATTCTACCAAAGGTCGAAGCGACAGGTGCGGATGGGATCGAGCTCAACTTCGGTTGCCCACACGGAATGTCCGAAAGGGGTATGGGCGCGGCTGTTGGACAGGTTCCTGAGTATATTGAAATGGTCACAGGCTGGTGTAAAAAATACTATTCCAAACCAGTGATCGTCAAGCTGACGCCGAATATCACAGATGTGCGTTTGCCGGCCGCGGCAGCGAAACGGGGTGGCGCGGACGCTGTGTCATTGATCAATACAATAAATTCTATCGTCTCAGTGGATCTCGATAGCATGAGCCCAGAACCATCCATAAATGGCAAGGGTACGCATGGGGGCTATTGTGGTCCTGCGGTTAAGCCGATTGCAATGTCCATGGTGTCTGAAATTGCGCGCGCGCCCGCAACCGCTGGATTTCCCATCTCCGGTATTGGTGGGGTCACAACATGGCGGGATGCGGCTGAATACATCGCGCTCGGCTGCGGCAACGTCCAGGTTTGCACCGCGGCGATGACTTATGGTTTCAAGGTTGTGCAAGAAATGATCACGGGTCTGTCTCAGTGGATGGATGAAAAAGGGCACAAAAGCATCCAAGACTTTATGGGCGCTGCGATCCCCAACACGACCGATTGGCAATATCTTGATCTTAATTATGTCGCCAAAGCAGTGATTAACCAAGATGACTGCATCAGCTGTGGACGTTGCTTTGCCGCATGCGAAGATACATCGCATCAAGCTATTGTAATGTCTGAAGATCGTAAGTTCTCCGTGCTTGATGCGGAATGTGTGGCATGTAACCTTTGTGTCGAAGTCTGCCCCGTTGAAAATTGCATAACCATGGTGCAGCAGCCTGCCGGCACTGTTGATCCGCGCACAGGTCAAACCATTTCGGATGGATACGCCAATTGGACAACACACCCGAATAATCCCGATTCTGTCGCGGCTGAATAAAGGATGATCAAATCGGCGTGTGGGGAAAACCCACGCGCCGTATTAAACAGTCAACATGCGTCGTAGCATATCTTCTAAATATTGCTCGGCATCCTCAAAATGATCTCGTTCTCCCAAGATCGCCTTCACTTGAACATCAAAGTCAGCATAATGTTGCGTCATGGCCCAGATCGAAAAGATGAGATGATAAGGATCGATAGCACGAATCAATCCCGCGTCTGCCCAGTGGTTAATTAACAGCGCTAAGTTCTCGACAACCTCACGCAGTTCACCGGTCAAAACGGATTTAATTCGCGGGGCGCCTTGGATGATTTCAGTGGCGTAAAGGCGACTTTCACGGGGGTAGAGCCGGCTCATTTTCAGTTTGTGTTTGGCGTATTTCAGTATTTCTTCAACAGGGTCACCGGCGGGGTCAATATCGCGAACAGGCTGCAACCAATCGGTCAATAACTGGGCCAATAGTGCCTCGTAAATAGCCTCTTTGGATGCGAAGTAATACAGGATGTTGGGTTTTGACAGACCAGACTCCGCTGCGATCTGATCTAATGTCGCGCCGCGAAACCCAAATTGGGCAAAGACCTTTAGCCCAGCGGCTTTGATTGCTGAGTGGTTTTTTTTCTGGATACGGGTCTCTGTCTTTTTCATACCGGTCTATCACATGGAACAGTTGAGGGAGTAAATGACTAATTCGAAGGCAGTTCGGCAATGGATTGGCAAATTATAAAAGCAATTCCTTGACACATGTCTGGCCTCTGCTAGCGTTAGTTTGACCAGTTGGTCAAATTATTAATTGAGCAACCGTAATAATTCGAAAGTGAAGGACCGTCTCATGGCTGCTATTGGCGAAAATCTGAAGATTAACAGCGAACGTCTTTGGGACAGTCTGATGGAGATGGCCAAGATTGGGCCGGGTGTGGCAGGCGGCAATAACCGACAAACTCTGACAGATGAAGACAGCGAAGGCCGTCAATTGTTTCTCGATTGGTGCAAGGCTGCTGGCTGCACGATGGGCCTTGATCAAATGGGCAATATGTTTGCGCGTCGCGAGGGAACAGACCCTGAGGCCCTGCCAGTTTATGTGGGGTCGCATTTAGATACCCAACCCACTGGTGGGAAATATGATGGGGTGCTTGGGGTTCTCGGTGGCCTCGAAATTTTGCGCACCATGAATGATCTGGATATCAAAACCAAACACCCAATTGTTGTGGTTAATTGGACGAATGAGGAGGGAACACGCTTTGCGCCGGCGATGTTGTCCTCAGGTGTATTTGCTGGTGTTCACACCCAAGATTGGGCCTATGATCGTGTGGATGCTGAGGGTAAAGCCTTTGGGGATGAATTGCAGCGCATTGGCTGGCGGGGTGATGAAGACGTGCGCGCGCGCAAAATGCACGCCTTCTTTGAACTGCACATCGAACAGGGTCCGATCCTAGAGGCAGAAAATAAGCAAATTGGGATTGTGACCCATGGGCAGGGTCTGTCCTGGACCCAAGTGACGATCACTGGCAAAGAC
This sequence comes from Planktomarina temperata RCA23, assembly GCF_000738435.1. Classification (NCBI taxonomy): domain Bacteria; kingdom Pseudomonadati; phylum Pseudomonadota; class Alphaproteobacteria; order Rhodobacterales; family Paracoccaceae; genus Planktomarina; species Planktomarina temperata. The sequence continues at coordinate 924,492 of NZ_CP003984.1, forward strand.
GCCCACACAGGATCGACCCCGATGCCCATGCGCAAAAATGCAGGGCTCGCCATGGCACGGGTTTTGGATAAAGTTGAAGCGATCGCGCTGTCATACGCACCTCATGCGGTCGGGGCGGCGGGTCATATCGATGTTTACCCCAATTCACGCAACGTGATCCCTGGCAAAGTCGTGTTTACGATTGATTTTCGCTCTCCCGATTTGACTGTCATCACTGACATGGAGGCGCGTTTGCGGACAGAAGCCCAGCCCATCTGTGAAGCGATGGGAATGGACATTGAGTTTGAAAAGGTCGGTGGGTTTGATCCTGTCGCCTTTGACGCAACATGTGTTCAGGCCGTGCGCCGCGCGGCAGAGCGTTTGGGATATAGCCATATGGATCTCATTTCAGGCGCGGGTCATGACGCCTGTTGGATCAATAAGGTTGCGCCCACGGCAATGATCATGTGCCCTTGTGTCGACGGTCTGAGCCATAATGAGGCCGAGGACATCAGCCAGGAATGGGCAGCTGCGGGCGCAGATGTTTTGTTGCATGCCGTTTTGGAGACGGCCGTAATTACACCATAAGCCGCGGCGCAGATACCAATAGACAGGGAGATTATTATGAGCACAGTCATCAAGAACGGCACAGTCGTCACGCATGATTTGACATATGAAGCAGATGTTTTGATTGAAGATGGTAAGATCATCGAGATTGGAAGAAACCTATCTGGCACGGATGAATTGGATGCAACAGGCTGCTACGTGATGCCGGGTGGCATTGACCCCCATACCCATCTTGAGATGCCATTCATGGGCACATATTCTTCGGATGATTTCGAAAGCGGCACTCGCGCGGCATTGGCTGGCGGCACTACGATGGTTGTCGATTTCGCACTGCCGAGCCCAGGGCAAGGACTGCATGATGCGCTGAAAATGTGGGACAATAAATCCACCCGCGCCAACTGCGATTATTCCTTCCACATGGCGGTGACCTGGTGGGGCGAACAGGTGTTTGACGAGATGGAGAGCGTGATCAAAGACCGGGGCATTAATACGTTCAAGCATTTCTTGGCCTATAAAGGCGCCTTGATGGTTAATGACGACGAGCTGTTCGCAAGCTTCAATCGCCTTTCCGAATTGGGAGGCATCGCGATGGTTCACGCCGAAAACGGTGATGTCGTTGCTGAACTCTCCGCCAAATTACTGGCTGAGGGCAATACGGGACCAGAAGCGCATGCCTATTCCAGGCCGCCGCAAGTTGAGGGCGAAGCCACCAATCGCGCAATTATGATCGCCGATATGGCAGGGGTGCCGCTCTATGTTGTTCATACCTCTTGCGAAGAGTCCCACGAGGCAATTCGCCGGGCACGTCAACAGGGCAAACGGGTTTGGGGCGAGCCATTGATCCAGCACCTAACACTGGACGAAAGCGAATACTTCAACAAGGACTGGGACCACGCCGCGCGTCGCGTTATGTCTCCACCCTTTCGCAACAAACATCACCAAGATAGCCTTTGGGCTGGCCTTCAGTCCGGCTCCCTGAGCGTTGTGGCCACCGATCACTGCGCATTTTCAACAGAACAAAAACGGTTCGGCCTGGGGGACTTCACTAAGATCCCTAATGGCACAGGTGGTCTGGAAGATCGCATGCCGATGCTATGGACCTATGGCGTTGCGACCGGTCGCCTAACGCCGAATGAATTCGTGGCTGTCACATCAACCAATATCGCCAAGATCCTGAATTGTTATCCGCGCAAGGGGGCAATCCTTGTCGGTGCGGATGCGGATATTGTTGTCTGGGACCCGAAGAAAGAAAAGACGATCGCAGCAGGTACGCAGCAGTCGGCCATTGATTACAATGTATTCGAGGGTAAAAAGGTCAAAGGCCTGCCGCGCTTTACCTTAACACGTGGGCATGTTGCGGCCTATGATGGTGAGATGCGCACCCAGGAAGGGCATGGCAATTTCGTAAAACGCGCCGGCAATACCGCAACGAACAAAGCTCTATCATCATGGAAAGCTCTTACGTCACCGCGCCCTATTGAGCGTTCAGGAATTCCCGCCAGTGGAGTCTGAGGCCGTGATTACAATTTCGTTGACCCATTTTCAGGATGCAATATGACGCAAGAGCCAACCATCGATGCCAAAGGGCTTCATCTGACTTTTGAGACCAATGATGGTCCTGTCCACGCGCTTCAGGACGTGAACCTTGAGATCAATAAGGGCGATTTTGTGAGCTTTATCGGTCCGTCTGGCTGCGGTAAAACCACGTTCTTACGCTGTATTGCAGGGCTTGAAACACCCACTTCAGGTCATATTTCGGTCAATGGCCTGACGCCGGATGAGGCACGTCGCGTGCGCGCTTACGGCTATGTATTTCAGGCGGCGGGGCTTTATCCGTGGCGTACAATTGGCGGCAACATCCGCCTACCCCTTGAGATTATGGGCTTTTCCAAATTTGAAATGTCACAGCGGGTCGAACGGGTCTTGGAATTGGTCGACTTGACCGGATTTGATAAAAAATTTCCCTGGCAATTGTCTGGGGGAATGCAGCAGCGGGCCAGTATTGCGCGCGCGCTTGCCTTTGACGCTGATATCTTGCTGATGGATGAACCCTTTGGTGCGCTTGATGAAATTGTGCGTGATCACTTAAATGAACAGTTGTTGCAGCTTTGGGCCCGCACGGAAAAGACGATCGGGTTTGTGACACATTCGATCCCTGAGGCGGTTTACCTATCGACTAAGATCGTTGTGATGAGCCCACGACCAGGCCGCATCACGGACGTTATTGACAGCAGTTTGCCAAAGGAGCGACCGCTCGACATTCGCGATAGTCCTGAATTCATCTCTATTGCTCAACGCGTGCGTGATGGGCTGCGGGCAGGGCACGCCCATGTGTAAGTCAATCACCAAGAAAGGGCGGATCGTGTGAAGTCAATTCTACCTGTTCTTACCATTATTGCAGCTGTGCTATTCATCTGGACCTTGGCGGTTGTTCCGATGAATATGCATCTGACGGCTGATCAAGCACAACGCAGTGGCGCGATTGTGACGCCCGACACTCCGGTTGCGCGCAAGGAGACAAATGGTATTGTCCTTGCGCTCAAAAACCCACATTTGATCGCGCTGACCTACGTTGGGAAACGCCCAAATTTGCCGTCTCCTCATCAAGTTGGGCTGGAAATGTTTGACACAATTTTTGGGAAAAAGATCACCTCAAAACGCAGCCTTGTTTACCATGGTTGGATCACACTGGCGCCAACTTTGCTGGGATTCGCGATTGGCACCTTGCTCGGTGTGCTGCTCGCGGTTGGTATCGTTTTTAGCCGTGTGATGGACAAATCGGTCATGCCATGGGCCATCGTCAGTCAAACCATTCCGATCCTTGCTCTGGCTCCTATGATCATTGTTGTCCTCGGAGCCGCCGGCATTCACGGTGTCTTACCTAAGTCTGTTATTGCCGCTTATCTGTCTTTCTTTCCTGTGGTGGTAGGCATGGTCAAAGGGCTGCGCAGTCCGGACCATATGCAGCTGGATCTGCTACGGACCTATAGCACCAACAATGTTCAAAGCTTTTGGAAGCTGCGCTTGCCCTCCTCGACGCCCTATTTGTTTGCCTCATTGAAAATTGGCATCTCAGCATCCTTGATTGGCACAATCGTTGCCGAATTGCCCACTGGTGCAAAGGCAGGGTTTGGGGCACGCATGTTGGTTGGTGATCAATATGGTCAACCAATCCTGTCATGGGCGGCTCTTTTTGCGGCGGCTCTGACGGCTGCGGCCTTGGTTGGGATCATTTCATTGGTTGAACGCGGTGCGCTTCGTAAAATGGGGATGAAACCGGCATGATGTATGTAATCGCGGGATTTGCTATCTGGGGTCTGGGGTGGTTGCTGAATTTATATTTGGCAAACAGTAAGTGGTCGGACTATCGCGCGATGAATATTGCAGTTCCGCTCATCTTTGGGTTGACCGTTTTGCTTGTGTGGGAGTGCTTTGTCATAGGCTTTGACGTGAACCCTGTGTTTTTGCCGCGTCCCTCTGACATCGTCTTGCGTATGGCGATTGAAATGCCACGGCTGTGGGCAGACTTCGTTCAAACCATCGTTAAAGGGGCGTTGACGGGATACATTCTCGGTGGCTTGGCAGCCTTTGCCATCGCAGTCCTTGCGGATCGCTCCGAGTTTTTAACAAGCGGTGTGCTGCCTGTTGGAAGCTTTATGGCCGCTTTGCCCATCGTTGGGATAGCCCCGATTTTCGTTAAATGGTTCGGAAGTGATTGGGAATCTAAGGCGGCCGTGGTGGCTGTTATGGTGTTCTTTCCCATCCTGGTTAATGTCGTCGCCGGGATGCGCGACACCACATCGATGCAGCGTGACCTCATGCGCACCTATGGGGCTGGCTATTGGCCAACCTTGCTCAAACTGCGCCTTCCAGCGGCGATGCCATTTATTTTCAATGGCTTAAAGGTCGCCACAACATTGTCTCTGATCGGTGCGATCGTTGCTGAGTTCTTTGGTTCCCCAACCGTCGGAATGGGATTTCGTATTTCCACCAGCTTTGGCCAACTCGCCCTTGATATGGTTTGGGCTGAGATCGTCATCGCCGCAATCGCGGGGACCGCATTTTACGGTATTGTGACATTAATCGAAAAGGGCGTTACTTTTTGGCACCCATCACAACGCTGACAGTCCAATGAAGATTGCAGCAAAACCACAGACTAGGAGGTCTAAACGATGAAAAAGATGATTATTGCCGCCGCTATCGCAGCGGGGCTGGGGGGCACGTCTGCCATTGCAGACGGTCACGCGAACTCCGTTTCATTGCAATTGCAGTGGGTGACGCAAGCACAATTTGCAGGCTACTATGTGGCCTTGGATAAAGGGTTTTATGAGGCCGAAGGTCTGGATGTGACGATATTGGCCGGTGGCCCGGATATTGCCCCACCCCAGGTTCTCGCAGGTGGCGGCGCGGATGCGATGCTGAACTGGATGCCTTCCGCCTTGTCGGCACGTGAAAAAGGTCTGCCGGTTGTGAACATTGCGCAGCCATTCAAGAGATCTGGCTTGATGTTAACATGTTGGAAAGACACCGGTATCACCAAGGTGGAAGACTTCCGTGGCAAGACCATTGGTGTTTGGTTCTTTGGCAACGAATATCCGTTCCTAAGCTGGATGAGCCAAGTGGGCATTCCAACCGAGGGCGGTGCTGATGGTGTCACTGTTCTGAAGCAAGGCTTTAATGTTGATCCACTTTTGAACCGTGAAGCAGACTGCATCTCAACCATGACGTATAATGAATACGGCCAGGTGATTGATGCCGGGGTCAATCCAGATGAGTTGGTGACGTTCCAATACGAAGAACAAGGTGTGGCCACGCTTGAGGACGGTATCTACGTTCTTGAAGAGAACCTAAATGATCCGGTGTTCGTAGACAAAATGGTGCGCTTCGTGCGCGCGTCTATGGAGGGTTGGAAATATGCCGAAGCCAATGCAGAAGAAGCTGCTGGAATTATTCTTGATAACGACGACACAGGCGCACAGAATGAAGCCGCTCAAATTCGGATGATGGGCGAAATTGCCAAACTCACAGCCGGTTCCAACGGTGCGTTGGATGTGGCTGATTTTGATCGTACGGTTGCGACTTTGTTGTCAGGTGGATCTGATCCGGTTATTTCTGCCGTTCCAGAAGGTGCGTGGACGCATAAAATTACGGACCTTGCGTTGAAGTAGTCACACCGATCATAGTGAAAATTTGAAACGCCCTGCACAGTGTAGGGCGTTTTTTTGTAATTTGTGCGAAATTTGAAGAAATATAAGCGTCGCGGACGGTTGGACTCTTTGCTCTGGCTGAGCCGTTCTGGCCAAAATCAACCACGCAGAAATACTTGAGAAATTCGATGAGACACAGGCAAATTATGTGTGAGCAAGCCTAGTAATTTAGGTTCGAGATTTCAGGGATGTGCATAAGAGGATGACAACCGAAATGATTGACAAGGCAATGCCGCCGCTGATCCAAATCGGCGGATTCTCGTGGTCCAAGAGCCTCTCCCAAACCAGCACCCAAATGGGGGTCAAATAGGTGTAGGCCATGACATTCGTTGCCGGCAGATGCATCGACGCGAATTGTAGGCAGAGGAAGGAGAGCGATGTGGCAAATACCGCAAGATAGATAATTGTGCCCCAGATCAAGAGCGGTAATCCGGTCCAATTCGTTTGCAAAATTTCTGGGGCACCGTAAATGCTCAGTATGATTGTGCCGCTTGTGAGCATTCCAAAGGTGACCATGATGGCGTTTTCGCCTCGGTTCAATTGGCGAAAAAGGATTGGTAAAAACGCATGGGCGATGCATCCAAGAAAATAAATCAGTTCTCCTGTGCCAACCTTAAATTGTGCTATGGCAAGAATATCCGCTCGGAAAATAACCCACACAGATCCAATGGTTCCAATAAGAATTGCCACCAGGCCATGCAGTCTTATTTTTTGCTTTAAAATAATAAACCCGAGTAAGCTGGACATCGCCGGCATCAGCGTAAACACAGCTGCAGTAGAAATCGGCGTCGCGCTCTTTAGGCCTTCGAACATCAAGGTAAAATATATGCCAAATGTACCGCCAAGAATGAAATAACGCCAAGAGGCTTGCATTGCCCGTTGAGTAATTGCTCCGGTAAAAAATGCAATCAGCCCCATAATGCAGGCAGCCAACCCAAAACGCACTGCCGTTAACGCAACGGGAGAAATATCATTTGCGATCATCGACCCAAATGAAAAGGATCCTCCAATGAGCATGGAAAAACCAAGCATCGCGGCATGACTTTGAAACATTCTATTCACAGACAGTTTTAGCCTTTGGGTTGTTATTGGTGGCCATCATCCGATCACCGGTTGTGAGAACATTATCTTTCCTGAGGGCTTCAAATAGACGGGTAGAGTGTTTGATATCGTTGAATAGCCTTCTAAACGCGCCATTTTGGCTTTTCGATTGGATGGTTTCCACTGCGAGCCGTTCTTGATACTGCTGAGCCGCCCCAGTTGAGTGGTCTAATTTGAATGTTAGTGCATGATTGGCCTTTGGTCCATCGGTGTCGTGGCTTCTGGCGCGGGTGGGCGATAGCCATACCGACCGTATTGATGGGTCAACTCGATCATGTCTGCGACCAAGCGTTTTTCATCGGCACGGTCTTGGGGTAATCGCCGTTTCTTGCAGATTGTGTTTGTAGGCCAAATTTCCTCAATCTAGTTTATAATATGAAGCGGTATGGTGCTCCGCCCCTTCATTCTCTCTGGTGCGCAACTGGCGCAACACGTGTACGCGAAACCGCGCCGATGCGCTTGCAGAGCGGCGAAAATAACAGGGCGGTTAGATTTAAACCATGACCGAAGTCTAATGCCTATGCGAATGAGGCTGACAGTCGCGACAACGAGTAGGGTTAGAGATCTCTACGTCTTGTTTCTTTCTTCGCGCCAAAGAATTGTTAACCCTGAAAGAATAATTAATATTACACCGGGGAATAACTTATCTAAGGGAAGTTCGTCAAAAACTATCCAACCTAAACCAAATGCTGTTAAAATTCCGAAGTAGCTAAATGGGGCTAAAACGGAGGCTGGAGCCTGTCGAAATGCATACATTAGAAAAACGACTCCAAAGCCTCCACACAGAGACATGCTAAGTATGAGAAGTGCATCACTCATGGATTGGATCGGGCTGAAATCAGTGGTTCCAGTCGCCAAAAGGATCGCTCCAAGCGCAGCAGCTATGGAGGAATACAAATAAATTATTGCACTTGAAATAGAAACATCGAAACTTCGAAGTGTCACCATAGAAGCGGCATAGCAAAAGGCTGCACCGATGGGTAAAGCTGCTGTCCAGGTAAACATGTTAGAGCCTGGCTGCATGATCCAAACTGCGCCGCCAAATCCTATAATGACAGCGCTCCAGCGCCACGCGCCCACCTTTTCTCCGTAAAAAATGACTGCAATTAACACTATAAAAATTGCATTGGTTTGGCCCAAGGCCGACACTGTTGCCAACTCTAGGTCCGCTAAAGCGGTGTAAAATAGAAGTTGAGCTAAAGCGACCAAGAGACCGCGGCCAAAAGCCAATTTCCATTTTTTTATTTTATAGTCTTTGATGTCAAAACTAAGTTCACGCGTATACATGAGCAATAAAATTGATGGCAGGACACCCAAAACATTCCGATAAACTGACAGCTCTTGAGGCGAATAACTTGCTGATAAAATTCGGACGTGGACGCTCATGAGATCAAAGCAAAGATAAGCGAGCAAGCAAACAAGAATTGCGCGAATATTGGTCGTCATTAAACCTCAAAACTTAAGGCAAATACGCCTTATCGATGGACAGTCTGCCCCTAATTGATCGAAGTCAAGTTTCACAAATGAATTGAGATGGGCGAAAATGCCACCGCCAAATTATACGAGGGTGAAGCGGGCATGGCTGCGGGCCTGTGAGCCATGCGTCAGGGCCTGCATAAAGCGCCCAGCGGCCTCTGATATGTTCTATTGATCTGCCTTATGGTATGGCCTCGGTGTCAATGGCGTTTGTGGGGTCGGATATGGACAATAAGATTCTTGATTCAATTCTAGGTGCAATACCACAACCCATCATTGCGATTGATGCGAGCGAACGCATTCTTGCTGTGAATAGTGCCGCGGTTTCCTTGGTCGGTCATACAGCCATGCAACACAGTTACGTAACCATTTTACGTCAGCCCGCGTTGTTGGAAGCTATTGAGGCGACATTAAAAGATGATGTGCCGCGCACCACGAAGTATCTAAGCACAGACGGTGCACAGGACACAACTTACAAAGTCACCTGCCGAGCGGCCCCCGGCGTTGGTAACGGCGGTACAAAGGCAATAATATTGTTCTTTGAAGATATCAGCCAAATGGAAGAGGTCGGGCAGATGCGTCGTGACTTCGTGACCAATGTAAGTCATGAATTGCGCACGCCTCTCACCGCACTGATCGGATTTATTGAAACCTTGCGCGGGCCGGCGCGGGATGATGCAAAAGCCGCCGCGCGGTTTTTGAACATTATGCAAGATGAGGCGGAGCGCATGAATCGTTTGGTGGGCGATTTGATGTCACTTAACAGAGTAGAAGAAAATGAACGCGTGCGGCCCACGCAGCGCGTTGTGTTAAATGACATTATCCAATCGACATGCCACAGCCTGCAGCCCTTGGCTCTTCAGGCTGGGGTGAAATTTGAGTTTGAGAGCCCAGAGCTTCCCGTCGAAATATACGGCGATTCCGATCAGCTGACGCAAGTTTTTACCAATATCATCGGAAACGCTCTTAAATATGGCGCGTCTGGCGGGCGCATTACCCTGCGCATGACGACTGTCGCGCGGGAAGCGGCTTTGCGCGCCCCTGGCGTCAGACTCCAAGTCATTGATTATGGCGCGGGCATTGATCCTGTCCATCTGCCGCGCCTGACCGAAAGGTTCTACCGCGTTGATGGGCACCGCAGCCGTGAACTCGGTGGCACAGGTCTTGGTCTTGCGATCGTCAAACATATCATCAATCGCCACCGTGGGAAATTGAACATAGAAAGCGCTTTGGGGGAAGGCACCACGGTCACTGTGATGCTGCCGACCGAGCCGCTATCGTGAATTTCGAAGAAAATAAAATGTCATGAAAACGTAATATCCCTGTCACAAAACTGTTACGTCCAGCCGTTACAAAGGTCCGGAGAATCCCATGGGGGATTGCTTGCAAATGGACAAAACAGGAGACATCCATGTCTTTACTTAAACTTGCAACTTCCGCGCTGGCTCTTTCGGGGCTTTGCGTAACAACCGCTGCCGCGCGTGATCAAGTGCAGATCGCCGGATCGTCAACCGTTCTGCCATATGCGTCGATCGTCGCAGAGGCGTTTGGCGAAAACTTTGACTTTCCAACACCCGTTGTTGAGTCCGGTGGCTCCAGCTCAGGTCTGAAGCGCTTTTGTGAGGGCGTCGGTGAAAACACAATCGACGTTGCAAATGCGTCACGCGCAATTCGCGAAAAAGAAAACAAAGCCTGCGCCGAAGCTGGGGTCACTGACATCATCGAAGTGCGCATCGGGTATGACGGTATTGTCTTTGCCAGCCAGATTGACGGACCAGCTTACACTGCTTTCCAACCGGCTGATATTTTCAATGCACTTGGCGCCAAGGTTCTTGTCGACGGTGCGATTGTCGAAAATCCGCATCAACAGTGGGCTGACTTCAATGGTCAACTTCCAGCGGCTGATATCATGGCCTTTATTCCCGGCACAAAGCACGGAACACGCGAAGTTTTTGAGGACAAAGTGTTGCTTAAAGGTTGCGAGGTCACCGGTGCTATGGAAGCCATGATGGCCTCTGGTATGTCTGAAGATGATGCCGAAGATGCGTGCCTCGATGTGCGTCAAGATGGCCGCTCTGTTGATATCGATGGCGATTATACCGAAACTCTCGCACGCATTGATGCCAACCCCAACGGCATCGGCATCTTTGGCTTGGCCTTTTATGAAAACAATCAAGACAAGTTGAAAGTGGCGACAATGGGCGGCGTTGCGCCGTCGACTGAAACGATTTCGACGGGCCAATATCCTGTGTCTCGTCCGTTGTTCTTTTATGTGAAGAAAGCCCACATTGGTGTGATCCCAGGTCTGAAAGAATATGCCTCATTCTTCATCGCCGATGAGATTGCTGGACCAGACGGCCCGCTATCTGCCTATGGTTTGGTTGCAGATCCCGATCTGGCGACAACCCAGGCGGCCGTATCTAATGAGACAGCCATGGGCAGCAATTAAGAGCTGCTGTAAAACAATAGTGAGGGTGGCGGCTTCCGCCATCCTTAAAAAACGCTTACCCCCTTTGCTGGGGGCGCATTTGACGGTAGGAAGAACAAAATGGATGGAGGCGTTATGCCGATACTCTGGGTTGTCGCAGTGATTTTTGTTGTTTCCGTTGTTGGGTTCATCACTGGGCGCGCACGTGCTTTGCAATCGGCCGGTGGCGATGCGCGCCGGCTTCATTCCTTGCCGATATATTACGGGTCGAACGTTGCTTTATGGGCCGTCGTGCCCGCGGCTGCGACCCTCATCGTCTGGCTTATTGTGCAGCCATTGTTCGTGAATTCCCGCGTGGCGGAAACCTTGCCTGGTAGCTTGCTCGATGAAGGCAGCTCAATTGGCCTGATCATGAGCGATGTGCGCCGCGTGGCAGAGGGGCTTGATGTGGCTGTGGCCCAAGGCGCTTTGAGCCGCGATGAGGCTGCGTCAATCGGATCCTCATCGGTCAATATTCGCGAATTTTTAGGATCCATAGGCGTGGCTCTTGGCTCAGATGTCAGCCCTGAAGTGGTGGCCGCGGCGCAGCTTTACCGCGGGTTCAATGCAACCGGGTCTGCGCTTATGTCCTTGATTGTGCTGGCAATTTCTGCCGGAGGGGCTGCCTATGCCTATAGGCGGTCAAACGCAGATTTCCGCGCGCGCAATGTGGTTGAGCGTGGGGTTTTGGGGCTACTCATCGGGGCAGCCTCAATTGCTATTTTGACGACCATCGGCATCCTATTCGCGCTGCTGTTTAACACCATCGAGTTTTTCAAACTCTATCCTGCTACCGAATTCTTCTTTGGAACCAATTGGGCGCCCAGTTTTTCCGGTCGGGGCGGGCTGTCTGATCTTGGTGTTTTGCCTCTGTTGTGGGGCACTTTTTATATTTCTTTCATTGCGATGTTGGTCGCGGTTCCTATTGGGCTGTTTTCAGCAATTTACCTCTCTGAATATGCAAGCCCTCGGGTGCGCAGTGTCGCCAAGCCTTTGATTGAAATTCTAGCCGGGATTCCGACGATTGTTTACGGGCTATTTGCGCTTTTGACCGTTGGGCCTTTGCTGGTGAGCCTTTTTGGCAAAGATACTTTGAACTGGATGCAGGGGGGCACTGCGGTCATGACCGCGGGTTTGGTGATGGGCATCATGCTTATCCCATTCGTGTCATCGCTTTCCGATGACATTATCAATGCCGTACCGCAGGCCTTGCGCGATGGATCTTATGGCTTGGGTGCAACCCAGTCTGAAACCATACGTCTGGTTATCTTGCCAGCGGCCCTGCCGGGCATCGTTGGCGCGATCCTCTTGGCGGCGTCGCGGGCCATTGGGGAAACGATGATTGTCGTGCTGGGGGCCGGTGCGGCGGCGCGCCTGTCGATGAACCCTTTTGACGCGATGACAACAATCACGGCCAAAATCGTAAGCCAATTGACCGGAGATGCCGATTTCTCATCTCCGGAGGCTTTGGTTGCCTTCGCACTTGGCATGACCCTCTTCGTACTGACCTTGGGGCTTAATGTTTTTGCCCTCTTCATCGTACGCAAATACCGGGAGCAGTATGACTAATGGCCATTAAGAACCAGACTTCTCGCGGCGTGTCACATACGTCACTGCTCTCAATAAGGGATGGGCATACCCAAAAACGCAACTCAGCCGAAAAGCGGTTCCGCATTTACGGGATGGTCGCCCTCTCCATCGGCGTGTTGTTTCTTATATTCTTATTTGCTTCGATCCTACGCTCAGGTTTGCCGGCCTTCACCCAGACCGTAATGAATGTTGAATTTGTTGTGTCTCAAGAAGAGTTTGACAAAGCCGAAAGCAAAATGCTGAAAACCAAGGCCTATCAAGACATATTCGTTGCGGCATTGAGCGCGGAGCTTGCAAGAAGGAACTTGGATGTGGCCTTCGATAATAAAGCGATCGAACGCATTGTGGGCAAGCCGGGCGGCACAATTCGAAGTTATTTTACCGAAGATCCAAGCCGGGTCGGACAGCCTGCGACTTTCGAGCTTGCGGCCTCCAGCCGGGTGGATGGCTATTTTAACGGCCGCGTCACCCGTGAGACTTTGGTTGACAGCCGCTTTTTGAAGGCAACGGATCTGGATCTGGTCGATGCTTTACAGGCCGGCGGCATAATTCGTCAGGCATTCAATTGGAATTTTATCACCGGCACGGATTCCGGCGTGGATAACCCTGGAGGCGCCGGACTTGGGGCTTCCGTTATTGGATCGTTCTTCATGATGTTGGTGGTGCTGTTTTTGTCACTCCCGATTGGGGTTGCCGCTTCGATTTACCTTGAAGAATTTGCCCCGCGAAATCGTTGGACGGATTTTATTGAGGTGAATATCTCCAACCTCGCCGCGGTGCCGTCCATCGTGTTTGGTATTCTTGGCCTCGCCGTTTTCATACAATTTGCGGGGTTGCCACAATCTGCCCCGCTTGTCGGTGGCCTTGTTTTGACCTTGATGACATTGCCGACGATCATCATCTCAACCCGCGCATCGCTTGCGGCTGTTCCACCCTCTATCCGCGATGCCGCCCTTGGTGTGGGTGCATCCAAGATGCAGTCAGTGTTCCACCACGTCCTGCCGCTGGCGATGCCCGGTATTTTGACAGGCACGATTATTGGCCTGGCCCAGGCCCTTGGCGAAACGGCGCCTTTGCTCTTGATCGGGATGGTCGGTTTTGTTGCGCGCGAGTATCCCGAGGGGTTTCTGTCAGGCTTTACGGACGCCAACTCGGCAATGCCGGCGCAAATTTATACCTGGGCCAGTCGCGCTGATCCCGGATTTTATGAAAAAGCATGGGGCGGCATTATCATTTTGCTGCTATTCCTCATTACGATGAATGCTATCGCAATCATCTTAAGACGTCGCTTCGAACGGCGTTGGTAAGGACATGTCAAAAATGCTCGATGTAACAACTGTGGAGAGAGATGTGGCAGTAAACAATGTCAAAATTTCAGCAAAGGACGTACAGGTCTTTTATGGAGATAATCACGCCATTAAAGATGTCACTGTCGAAATCGAAGACAAGACTGTAACTGCGTTTATTGGCCCATCTGGATGCGGGAAATCGACATTTTTGCGGTGTATCAATCGTATGAACGATACGATTGAAGTGTGCCGTGTCGTGGGTGATATTCGGATTGACGGTGAAAATATTTACGATCCAAAGATTGATCCGGTCCAGCTGCGCGCCAAGGTTGGAATGGTCTTTCAAAAGCCAAATCCCTTTCCAAAATCGATCTATGACAATGTCGCATATGGGCCGAGAATACATGGCCTGGCCCGGAACAAGGCGGAATTGGACGAGATCGTCGAGCGTTCGCTGCGCAGTGGCGCGATTTGGGATGAGGTGAAAGATCGGTTGCAGGCGCCAGGGACAGGGCTGTCTGGTGGGCAACAGCAGCGGCTATGTATTGCACGCGCCATCGCGACGGAACCCAAGGTTCTGCTGATGGATGAGCCTTGCTCCGCTCTTGATCCCATTGCCACCGCGCAAGTTGAAGAACTTATTGATGAGCTGCGCAAAAGTTATTCGGTGGTGATTGTGACCCATTCGATGCAGCAAGCCGCACGTGTGAGCCAAAAGACGGCTTTCTTCCATCTCGGCAGCCTTGTTGAGTTTGGTGAGACCTCCAAAATTTTCACCAACCCAATCGATCCGCGCACTGAAAGCTATATTACTGGCCGTATCGGCTGAGGAGTTCAAAATGACCGATCAACACATTGCATCCGCTTTTGACAGAGATCTTGAGAAAATTCAGGCTCAAATTATGAAAATGGGCGGCCTGGTCGAAAACGCCATACTTGAGGCCGCGGTCAGCTTAGAAGAAAGAGACGAGGAGCGTGCCGAACAAGTGCGCCGCAATGACAAAGCCATCGATGCTCTTGAGGAGAGTATCAACGAGGAAGCTGCGCGCGTAATCGCTTTGCGTGCACCTGCCGCGATTGATCTCCGGGTCGTGCTTTCAGTGATGAAAGTAAGCGGCAACTTGGAGCGTATTGGTGATTATGCAAAAAATCTTGCCAAACGGACGCGCATCCTGGCGCATATGGAGCCTATGAACGGCAGTGCCAGCTCGCTCCGCCGTATGGCCAAGGAGGTTGAGCGTATGCTTAATGATGCGCTTGATGCCTATGTCTCACGCGACGCGGAATTGGCACAGAACGTGATTGACCGAGACATCGTGGTCGACCAAATGTACAACGCTCTGTTTCGAGAGTTTTTAACATTCATGATGGAAAACCCAAGCAACATCACGTCCTGCATGCACCTGCATTTCATTGCTAAAAATATTGAGCGTATGGGAGATCACGTGACGGCCATCGCGGAGCAAGTTGTTTACCTGGTTACCGGAGCGATGCCGGACGAGGAGCGTGAAAAAGCCAACACCACTGTGTAGTCGATCCAGGGGGGGACCGAGAAAATGTTCAAAGAGCAGCCCCGCGTTCTTGTTGTAGAGGATGAGCCAGCTCAACTCGAGGTTTTGGCATATAATCTGGAATCCGAAGGGTTTTTGGTGAGCCGGGCGCGCGATGGAGAAGAGGCCATTCTTGTCATTGGTGAGGATGTGCCAGATGTCATCGTGATGGATTGGATGATGCCACATCTGTCTGGAATCGAAGTCTGTCGGCGCCTCAAAAGCAATCCGGAAACCCGCTCGATCCCGGTCATCATACTTTCGGCGCGATCAGAAGATGTGGATAAAGTGCGTGGGCTGGAAATTGGCGCAGATGACTATGTTGTGAAACCCTATTCGGTGGTTGAGTTAATGGCGCGGGTGAGAACTCAGCTGCGCCGTTCGCGCCCCTCCTCTTTGGGGGGGGAAATTAAATTTGAGGATTTAATTTTAAATTTGGAAACCTACAAAGTTACCCGTGGTGAAATTGATTTAAAGCTTGGGCCCACTGAATTTCAGCTATTGAAAACATTTATGGAAAAACCGGGACGTGTATGGAGCCGCGAAGAGCTTCTGGATCGGATTTGGGGGCGAGATTTATATGTTGAGACCCGCACGGTTGATGTTCACATAGGCCGCCTTCGGAAGGTTCTGTCGAGACATGGCGGAACGGATACGATTAGGACCGTACGGGGTGTTGGTTATTCGCTCGGATAGAGGGAAATGGCACTGTCAGACAGAACGACTTCAACCAGGACCGCCATCTTTATTCACGCCTCAATTTTTAGCTCAACCAGCAATCCGATGCGAATTTTCAGCACGTTGACAGCACCCACTCATGCAAATTATCAACGCATGATTGGCTTTAACGAACGTCGAAAGCAGAGCAAGCATGCTAACAAATCTTGATCTCACGGAACTTACTGAATTTCGCCGTGAACTTCATCGCCATCCCGAATTGTCTGGGGAAGAGGTGGAGACAGCCAGTAAGATCACCGCTGCGCTGAGATCGATGTTACCAACTCGCATTTTGACTGGATTAGGTGGTCATGGTGTCGCTGCGGTTTTTGACAGCGGAAAAGCTGGACCGACAGTGCTTTTCCGTGCTGAGCTTGACGCGCTGCCAATTGAGGAACGCAATAATATTGCCTGGTCGTCGCAAACACCTGGGAAAAGCCATGTTTGCGGTCATGATGGCCATATGACAATGTTGCTTGGATTGGGGCGCATGATGTCTCGTCAACCCGTTGCACAAGGGCGTGTCATTCTCATGTTCCAGCCCGCAGAAGAGGACGGCAGCGGTGCAAAAGCTGTGGTCGCCGATCCAGCGTATCAAGAAATCCAAGCTGATTGGGCATTCGCCATTCATATCGAACCTGGACGACCGTTTGGGTACGTCTCCACCTGCGAGGGGCTCATTAACTGCGCCTCTTTAGGACTTAAGATTAGGCTTGCGGGCAAAACTGCCCATGCAGCCGACCCTGAAGATGGCGTTTCTCCAGCGCAGGCAATAGCCAAGCTGATCCCGTCCTTGGATGCACTTGGTCAAGGAGGACCACTTGACGATGATTTCCGACTGGTGACGATTACCCATGTAAAAATTGGCGAACCATCATTTGGCGTGGCGCCCGGTGAGGGCGAGGTTTTCGCCACGTTGCGGACAACTCGTGACGAAGGTATGGAAAGTCTTGAGACCAAGGCACGCAAACAGGCTATCACGCTTGCGGAAGAATTTGGGCTTAGCGTGGATTTTGAGGTGTGCGATAATTTTGCAGCCTCAATCAATGATCCAGATGCCTATGCGGTGGCAACAATGGCCATGAAAGCAATCGGCATTGCCTACGGCGATGCAGGTGTTCCCATGCGCGCCTCAGAAGACTTTGGCGTGTTTGGGTGGGACGCTAAGGCTGCCATGCTATGCCTAGGGCCTGGCGAAGATTATGCAGCGCTGCACAATCCGGACTATGATTTTCCCGATGATTTGATCCCTATCGGCTGCGCGATCTTTGAGCGTATAGCTCGCGAATTATTGGGCACCGCTTCGGATGGCACTGTCAGACAAAACGAGCTCGAGCCGTTCAGGGCGGTTTCGTAGCCTCGTCGTATGACAAAACGCTCTCCAGTCAGCTACTTTAAAACGCGCCCAGAGATCTGGACTTGTGCCGCTCTAAGTGCGCGTTCAAGCTGAACAGCACTGCTGCTCTCACCGCGTGGCGTCAATTATTAAGCGCATCGATCAAGGCTGTACCGGCAACCGGCACCATATGCCAACTTTTTAGAGTGCTTGTTTAATAGAATTCCCCGCTTAAAATTTAATCAAAAAACCAAAAAATAGATAAAACCCATGGGCACCTGATCCGATCCTTGTTCGCCAAAAGAATCCCAGTCACGCTAAAAAAAAAATTGAAGCGTGCTGAGGATTGAACGATAAAACATCTTTCCCTAGACAGAGAAGGCATCTTTCAGCGCGCGCGCGGGACACTCAACATAAGCGCGGTGTTTGCTGATGGAGATCAGTCGCGCTTGAAAGATCTGCGCCAACAAGGGTCCTATCGTGCCATCTTTCCACGCCCGGCAAATGACGAGATCGAAGCCGTAATAATTAACACGGCAGGCGGCATCACAGGCGGTGATAAATTCTCAACTGAAGTCACTGCCAACAGTCACGCTAAGATCAGCGTTACTACTCAAGCGGCTGAACGCATTTACCGCGCTTCAAATGCAATAGCCGGATCGATGCAAACGCGGCTCAAAGTGAAGTCGAACGCGCAACTTTATTGGCTGCCTCAAGAAACGATCCTGTTTGAAGGCTCCCGCTTATGCCGGCGCTTAGAAGTTGAAGTCGCAAGGGATGCAAAGTTCCTCATGGTCGAGCCACTCGTCTTCGGTAGAGAGGCCTCTGGAGAAATCCTCCAACAGTGCTCCCTGGACGACAGAGTTTGCATTACCACTGAAGGAACACCAATTTATGTTGATCGCGTCAAACTGGACGGTGACATCGCATGTATCCTGAAGCGGCCTGCAGTCGCAGCTGGAGCACGTGCCATGGCCAGTATTGTTCTTGTCGATCAAATGGCCAAAGCGATGATTGATGGCGTACGCGCCCTGCTTCCTTCCTCTGGTGGGGCAAGTCTTTTGGCAGACAACATCCTCGTTATTCGATTGCTTTGCTCTGACAGCTTCGCGCTGCGCACTGCCTTGCTCCCGATCCTGACCCATCTAACCCACAACGCAGTTCCCAAAAACTGGAGGCTATGAACGATGCATTTGACCCCGCGTGAAAAAGATAAACTGCTGGTTGCAATGGCCGCCGAAGTAGCCCGTAAGCGGCTCGCCCGTGGTGTGAAGCTAAATTATCCAGAGGCGATTGCATTGATTGCTGACGCTGTTGTTGAGGGTGCGCGTGACGGGCGCTCTGTCGCAGACATGATGGAGAGCGGTGCCCATGTGATCACCCGTGATCAATGCATGGAGGGCATCCCAGAGATGATCCACGATGTTCAGGTAGAGGCCACTTTTCCTGATGGGACCAAATTGGTCACCGTTCACAACCCCATTAGATAGGAGAGTGCTATGATCCCCGGAGAAATTTTTCCAGCCGATGGCGAGCTCATCCTAAATGCAGACCGTGAGGCGATCACCTTGATAGTGGCCAACACTGGCGACCGCCCAGTGCAGGTTGGCAGTCACTACCATTTTGCTGAGAGCAACGCCGCGCTGGATTTTGATCGCCTAGCCGCCTTTGGCCGTCGCCTGGATATCGCACCCGGCACCGCAGTCCGGTTTGAACCGGGTCAACGGCGCGAGGTCCATTTGATCGAGATATCAGGCGCGCGGCGTGTCTTTGGGTTCAACAGTCAAGTTATGGGAGATTTATAATGGCCACATCGATTAATCGCGCCGATTACGCTGCCATGTTTGGGCCAACTGTGGGTGACAAAATACGCCTTGCTGACACGGATCTTATTATTGAGGTCGAACGCGATCTGACCGCAGAACGCACCAATGGCCGCAATGGCATGACCTATGGCGAGGAGGTAAAATTCGGCGGTGGTAAAGTCATTCGTGATGGCATGGGCCAATCCCAAGTCACCCGTGCTGCAGGTGCTGTGGATACTGTTATGACCAACGCTTTGATCATTGATCACAGCGGCATCTACAAAGCGGATGTGGGTTTGCGCGATGGTCGCATTCATAAGATCGGCAAGGCCGGCAACCCAGACACGCAACCGGGTGTAGATATCATCATAGGCCCGGGAACCGAAGTCATTGCTTGTGAGGGGCGCATCCTGACAGCAGGCGGTTTTGACAGCCACATACACTTTATCTGCCCGCAACAGATCGAGGATGCCTTGCATTCTGGTATGACCACAATGCTCGGCGGGGGCACTGGCCCAGCACATGGTACTTTGGCCACGACTTGTACGCCGGGACCATGGCACATTGGGCGCATGTTGCAGGCTGCAGATGCTTTTTCCATGAACCTCGCTTTTGCAGGCAAAGGCAACGCCAGCCAACCGAACGCATTGGTCGAGATGGTAAGAGGTGGTGCGTGCGCGCTAAAGTTGCATGAAGATTGGGGCACGACTCCTGCTGCGATTGATTGCTGCCTTTCTGTGGCTGATGACATGGATGTGCAGGTTATGATCCATACTGACACACTCAATGAATCTGGCTTTGTTGAAACCACGGTAGCAGCATTGAAAGGGCGCACAATTCACGCTTTTCATACCGAAGGTGCAGGCGGCGGGCATGCTCCGGACATCATCAAAATCTGTGGTGAAGAGCATGTTCTGCCGTCCTCCACCAACCCAACGCGGCCCTATACTGTGAACACATTAGAAGAGCATTTGGACATGCTGATGGTCTGCCACCACCTCGACAAATCCATCCCAGAGGATGTTGCGTTTGCAGAAAGTCGCATCCGCCGCGAAACCATTGCGGCAGAAGATATTCTGCATGACATGGGTGCCTTTTCGATCATAGCCTCTGACAGTCAGGCGATGGGCCGTGTGGGTGAGGTGTTGATCCGCACATGGCAAACCGCTGACAAAATGAAAAAACAGCGCGGCCGGCTGTCTGAAGAAACAGGCGACAATGATAATTTCCGTGTGCGCCGCTATATTGCAAAGTACACGATCAACCCTGCGATTGCTCATGGGATTAGTCGCGAAATTGGCAGCATCACTGAGGGTAAACGTGCCGATCTGGTGCTATGGGCCCCTGCGTTTTTTGGCGTAAAACCTGAGATGGTTCTAATGGCAGGTACAATCGTTTGTGCGCAGATGGGCGACCCAAACGCCTCAATCCCGACCCCGCAGCCAGTCTATTCACGCCCCATGTTTGGGGCCTATGGAAAGTCGGTCGAGCATTCAGCCGTCTGTTTTGTTTCCGCCGCTGCCCAAGCGGATGGGATTGGTGACAAATTGGGTCTGTCAAAGCAAACCGTTGCTGTGGAAAACACCCGCAAAATTGGCAAATCCCATCTGATACACAACACCGCCACGCCACATATGGAGGTCAATCCAGAAACCTACGAGGTGCGCGCCGATGGTGAACTTCTAACCTGTGAACCCGCTACAAAACTTCCGATGGCCCAAAGGTATTTTTTATTTTGATGACGGATTATATTTCTCAAACAATCTTAAAAATGGGCGCTTGGTCTAATGCTTCCGACAGGTGTTTTCTCCGGTATGAGGACAGATTTTTGCGCCGCAAGGTTCTAAAAACTGTCAAAGGCGCGAGTCTTTTGGTGGATCTTGCTCATACTACATCTTTGGACAATGGCGACGCGTTCGCATTGGCCGACGGTCAGGCCATTGAAGTCGTCGCTGCGCCCGAGCCATTGCTGGAAATCACCGGTGATCTGGTTCAACTCGCATGGCATATCGGCAATCGCCATACCCCTTGCCAGATTGAGAGAGATCGCCTTTTGATCCAAAACGACGCCGTCATAGGCCATATGCTTGAGCATCTGGGTGCAACAGTGACGCAGATTGAAGCCCCCTTCACGCCGGAGGGTGGTGCCTATGGCCACGGGCGCACCCATGCGCATGAACATGGTGCCACTGCGCATGACCATGACCACTGACATATTAACCCTATCACAGCTTTTGTCGCCCAGCTTCCCTGTTGGTGCTTTCGCCTACTCACATGGGCTGGAGACGGCTATAAGCGAGGGGCAGATTGTGTCCGCACCTTCACTGCAGTCATGGCTGACGGACTTGTTAGAACATGGTGGCGCGCAGTCGGATGCTCTAATGTTGAATGCAGCCTTTGGTTCGGCTGAAGACGCAGTTCAGAACATAGACACCCATGCACGCGCATTTGCCGCATCCGCAGAACGCTTGCGGGAAACAGATCTGCAAGGCGCGGCCTTTTGTGAAACCGTTCAGACGGTGTGGGGCATAGAACTTGGACGGCTTTGCTATCCAGTGGCTGTTGGCCGCGTGGCTGCAATACTTGCGCTTGAGTCTGAACTTACAACTGCAATGTATCTACAATCTTTCATCGCAAACTTAACAGCCGCTGCAATGCGGTTGGTCCCTTTAGGCCAAGTCGATGGGCAGAAAACACAACTCGCTTTGCAGCAGCACTGCACTGAAATTGCCAAACAGCTGCAGGGCGCAACATTAGACGATCTTCATAACAGTGCATGGATGTCAGATATCACATCTATGCGTCACGAAACTCAATATTCACGCGTCTTTCGCACATAAGGAGACAGCCCATGGCGTCGAAAAACGGCCCTCTGCGCATTGGTATTGGTGGCCCTGTTGGAGCAGGAAAAACAACTTTGACAGCTGCACTGGCAAAAATCCTTCATCCTCAGACATCCATCGCTGTAATCACGAACGACATCTACACCCAAGAGGACGCCGAAGCTTTGATGCGGATGCAAATTCTGCCTCAAGATCGCGTGATCGGTGTGGAAACAGGGGGCTGTCCACATACGGCTATTCGCGAGGATGCCTCGATCAATTTGGCAGCTATTGCTGAAATACGCGAGCGTCACCCCGATGTTGAGATCGTTCTAATTGAGAGTGGCGGGGACAACCTGTCTGCCACTTTCAGCCCTGAATTGGCAGATGTTACAGTTTATGTGATTGATGTTGCGGCAGGTGAAGAGATACCACGCAAGGGGGGACCTGCAATCACCAAGTCAGATGTATTGGTCATCAACAAAACAGATCTTGCGCCCCACGTTGGGGCCTCGCTTGAAGTGATGGAACGCGATGCAATACGGATGCGTGGGGATAAGCCCTTTTGTTTCACGAGCCTGCGCAATGGAGTTGGTGCAGATAAAGTGATCAGCCTTTTGGCGGCTATTGGTGGGTTTGAAGACCCTAACTGGGACGGTCAGATCAAACTCGGTTGAAGCGGGCAGGCGAGTTTATCGGACGCGTGAATGAGACAACACTTCCCATTCCGCTATTTTGAAATGACAACATGTTGTCCCTTCAAATATTTCAAGACTTCACCTAAAAATCATCCCAATGGCAGTGATCTATCACATGCGCTATCCATTGAGGTTTCGTCCGGTGGAAGACATCTTGCATGAACGTGGCATCGACATCTTTCACGAAACAGTTCGGTGTCTTGATGGCCATTTATGGTCCTCCATTTCCGAACAGCGGTGGACCACTTCAAAGGGGGAGGCTCAGGGGGATCACAAATTTTGCGGCAGGTTCTGCGCGTTGACTAGTCCATCATTGAAAAGATGGAGAAGGCACCGGATCAGGTTGCGAAATGACCCTAGTCATAAAAAGATCGTCCCAACATGGCCATCGTGGCATCACAGCTGCTGTAAGACTAAAAATGGTTGCGCAGTGTTTCTCATGCACCCCATAAAGTATGGTGGCAATATCTGGATTTAACTGTAAAAGACATTATTTAATCTGACATTGTTATCATCCAGCGTGTGTCATTTCGTACATGCTGTCAGATTGGTTTGTGATAGGGATAGTCTTTTCGCCTACCAAATGTCGAGCTTCACGGAATGTTTGCATGGGCGTTTTTCCGTAGCAATGTTTTCCCGAATGGGGTCGCTGTTCGTTGTATTTTGCCAACCAATGATCAACGTCTGTTTGCAGCTCTTCCAGCGATCCGTAGATTTTCTTGCGGAACGCTATGTCATAGAACTCATTTTTCATGGTGCGATGAAAGCGTTCACAGATCCCGTTTGTTTGGGGATGGTTGGCTTTTGTCTTGCTGTGATCAATATCTTCCATGGCCAGATACAGTTGATAGCTGTGACGCTCAACGGTGCCGCAATATTCCGTGCCCCGATCTGTTAAGATGCGCAGCAGGGGCACCTCTTGTTCGTCAAAGAAGGGTACGACTTGGTCATTCAACATATCGGCGGCAGTGATCGCCGTTTTCTCAATGTACAGTTTTGCCATTGCCACGCGGCTATATGTATCGACGAAGGTTTGTTGGTAAATCCGTCCAACCCCCTTCATTGTGCCGACAAAATAGGTATCCTGGCTGCCAAGATAGCCGGGATGGTAGGTCTCAATCTCACCAGCCGCTTCACGTTGTGACTTGGCTTTTTCCAGCGCCACAATCTGCGCTTCGGTCAGAACAAACCCTTCTTGCGCGGACCGCGTTTCCAAGGCTTTCAGGCGTTTTTTCATGGTTTCCAGCTCGTTGCGCAACCAAATCGACCGCACCCCACCACTGGAGACCACGATGCCCCGCTGCAACAATTCTTGGGCGACACGCAGCTGGCCCAAGGCAGGATTTTCAATCGCAAGCTCAATCACCGCGCGTTCGACATGTTCCGGTACACGGTTGCGGATGATCGGCTTCTTACGGCTGATCTCGCGCAAGGCTTCTTCGCCACCGTTCTCATAAAGCTTCTTGAAGCGGTAAAAACTGTCACGCGAATAGCCCATGGTTTTGCAAGCCGCGCTGACGCTGCCAAGCTGCTTTGCCAATTCCAAAACGCCAAGCTTGGGCTTGATTAGTTTACTTTCGATGTTCGTCATCTCTCTGACTCCTTTTGTTCAAATATACAAAATTGTCAGATTAAATCTCGTTCTTTACAGTTAATCTTAGAGTTTAGAAATACAGATTTGAAAAGCCTGAATTTTTTGTAAATACCGTAAGAAATAAATTTATTGTTCCGCTAATCGATATCGAGACACCCATTACGGTAACCACAAATATTGATAGTTTTAATGCGGAAATTGATGCATATCTTTCACCGGATGTTGGAATGCTAAAGGTAGTTCAAGAGGCGATAAACAATGCTGTCCATAGAGCAAAATGTGAATGTCTCGACATTAGGTTCAACATTATCGAGGGTCATATCTTGGAGGTTACGATAGAAAATACCGGTGGCCAAACTCTGGATATGTCCAAGATTGAAAAAACTCCCGGCTTCGGGCTTAAAAACATGAAAAGGCGTATTCTTGACAGTAATGGCGAGTTTTCAATCGTCAGCATCGATGGTGGCGCGCGGTTACGGTTCACCTGTCCTCTATCACCTGTGCAAGCATAACAGATTACGACCCAGAGCTCTTCCTTGCCTACGTTGGCGCTATCGCTTCGGCATGGTGACCGCTCGCAAGACCTGCGCAACAGTCAGAGTTGGAATTGGCGATCATGTGGTCCCAAAATCCGCTATCTTCGAGACCCTTCACAACGGGCCGATCTGAAAAGCGAGGCCGTGGGGCAGGGTGTCAGTGAGGAATACCGCTTAAGGGTGTGGCCCTTTGCAGACTCATTTGCCCTTGATAGACACAGCATCAGCTTTGATCATATCCGCTGCTTTTTCTGCGATCATAATGGTTGGTGCATTCGTATTTCCGGAGATTAACTCTGGCATGATGGAGGCATCAACCACGCGTAAATTATGAATGCCATACACGCGAAGTCTACTGTCGACCACGTCGCCCGCATCCGGGCTTGGCCCCATGCGGCAGGTTGATACGGGATGATAGAGCGTGACGCCCGTTGCGAGCGCATAGCTCAGCAGATCCGCATCGCTCAATCTATCAATCCCTGGGGCAATCTCACGATCAACCCACTGTGACATTATTGGGGTTGCCATGAGATCGCGCGCAATTTTCATACCGGCGATATGCACGGATTGATCTCTTTGATCCTCTAAGTAATTCGGGACGATAAGCGGCGCGTCTGACGGGTTTGGCGATTGAATATGCACATGACCGCGACTGAAGGGGCGCAATTGGCAAGGTCCAATCGTCAGGCCTGGAAAGCGGTCAAACACCCGTTCCGCTGGATTTTCAAAACTTGCATTTGCGATATGATACTGAATATCTGGCCGTGGTTGTGAGGGATCCGATTTCACAAATCCCGCCAGCATTCCCGCCGGGAGCGACAGCGTGCCTCTGCGGGTCAAGCCAAACCGCAAGATTTCACCCAAAAGGCGCAGCCCCCTAGAATTTTTGTTGATAGAAAGATCCGCAGATAGCTGCCACGACAGGCGGGAAATATAATGGTCGGACAGATGCTCTCCTACGCCGCTGAGCGGATGAGTGACAGCGAGGCCGTGTTTTTGCAAAATTTTTGGATCGCCAATGCCGGACAATTCGAGCAGCTGCGGGGATTGTATGGCACCGGCGGATAGAATGACCTCGCGGGTTGCCTGCAAGTTTTGCCTCCGCCCGCTGCGAAAGACATGCACGCCGCGCGCCGTTTTGTTGTGGTCAATATCGAGGCCAATGACCTGACATTTGGTCAGAACCGTCAGATTGGAACGGCGCCGAACCGGTGCGAGATAGGCCTTTTTTGCGGAAAATCGTAACCCGTGGCTTTGCGTCAATTGGTAGTAGCCAAACCCTTCTTGCGTCTGGCCATTATAGTCGGCGTTTATCGGAAATTGCAAAGACTGGGCCGACTCCATAAGCCGGTCCAATATGGGATATGTCGAGCGAATAGCGTTGACTTTTAAAGGCCCATCAGCGCCGCGAAATTGCATGTCTTTTGGCTCCTGCAAAGATGCAATTTGGCAATTTTCGGATTTCTTGAAGTAAGGCAAAACGTCCAAATAGGACCAGCCAGCGTTGCCCCGCGCCGCCCAAGCGTCATAATCTTCCGCTTGACCGCGCACATAGAGCATCGCGTTGATAGCAGAAGACCCGCCCAGAACTTTGCCCCGCGGCATCGCAATTTTTCGATCCGCCGTGCGTGCATCTGGCGCAGTGTCGAACATCCAATTCACCTTTGGATCGACCATGGTTTTGATATAGCCGGCGGGTATATGGATCAGCGGATTCCAATCCTCGCCCCCAGCTTCAACCAATGTGACATGCACATTGGGGTTTTCGCTCAAACGGTTGGCCAAGACGCAGCCAGCCGATCCCCCGCCAACAATGATGTAGTCTGTTTGCACGTCATATTCCAAATCTGTCGATCGCTACCGAATTAAAGACACAGTCCAGTTTAAACCCATTGGATACAAATAGGCGATACATAAATAATAAGGTTATAAGGTTGAAAAGCGCGCCCGCTTCGCCAGTGATTTAAACCTTAGAGCTGAGATTTATTTTACCAGTTAGCTATTTCTATTCTATCAAAAAAAGGCAGGAGCGCTTAAGCTGGTTCCAACTTTCATGGACGGGACAAAAATGGCGCAAAAATCTACGATCTATAAAGCCGAACTCTCCGTTTCTGATATGGATCGCCATTACTACGAAACCCACAAGCTTACGGTGGCGAAGCATCCTTCCGAAACCTATGAGCGTATGATGCTGCGCTTGCTTGCCTTTGCATTGCACGCAAGCGAACGTCTGGAGTTTTCCAAAGGCATTTCCACCGATGACGAACCGGACCTTTGGGAAAAAAGCTTGAATGGTGAGACAGATCTATGGATTGCGCTCGGGTTGCCCAGCGAGAAACTTCTTCGGCAATCCTGTGGCAAAGCTAAGACCGTCATCATCTATTCTTACGGTGGAAAATCTGCCGAAGTGTGGTGGGATAAAGTTCAAAACGGCACCACAAGATTCAAAAACCTAAGTGTCATGAATATGTCAGAAACCAATTGTGCCCAATTGGGGGATCTGGCCAGCCGTTCCATGCAGTTGCAAGTGAATATTCAAGACGGGGATGTCATGGTAAGTGTGGGGGACACTATGCTCTATGTCACACCGAGTAGGTGGAAATAGCGTTTTTAATTTGAGATCTAGCTTCTCTGGTCCCCAATATCTTGCAGCGCGCGTATTGTTCTGTCCAATGTTCGGCTATTTCGGAGGAGGCGTTTTCTCAAAGCTTGGCAGACCCTTTGGGATCTGATGAAAGGGCTGCTTGTCTACACAATAAATTGCGGATTGCGGCTGAAACCATGAGTGATCATCTAACGTACCAATTTTTAAAACCAACATGCCGGGTCGAGGCGGGCTTTTGACGCAGATGTGAGTTCCGCAATTGCCGCAAAAATATCGAACACGGGGCTCGTTTAAATCGCTTCTTGCGAAGGTTTTGAGTTCACCGCTTATGACCATAAACGTGTTTTCGGAAATCACAATTGAGGCATTGGGTTCACCGCCTGAAAGATAACGGCATTCCCTACAATGACATAAAATTTGCGCATGTATTGGCTCCTTAAACTCAAACTCAATATCTCCGCAATAACATCTGCCCCTATGTTTCATCTCTACCGCCTTTACCCGTTTTGGTGCTGTAACTCTTGCACCATCTCATAAAATACCCAAGAAAAATCTGGTTCCTGATGATAAGGTTTGCAGATAACCTCAAACCAGACCTAATATTTTATGACGCAATTGGGGTTGGATCGAGATTGTACCCGTACGCTCTATTGAACCGTCTAGGATCGTATACTGCGCTGTATCGACGCCAATAGTCATGGGGAGGTGATTGGCGGGGGTTTTCTTCTCTTGCCTGAGAGGGCATTGCCCGCAATCGCTGCAAGCAAAACCATTCCGCCGATTAGCGTGTTCAGACTTGCGGTTTCGCCGAGAAATAACCAAACCCAAATTGGACCCAATAGGACTTCGGCGAGCGACAATAAGGCAAGTTCTGCGGCGGGCAGGCTGCGAGAGCCTAACGTATATAGGATGAGACCGGCCCCAACTTGAAACACCCCCATTCCCATTGATATCACGCCATCGTTCGGGCTCAAAATGAGTGGGAGCTGAAGGCTGAGGCAGATGACAAGGGTAATAATGATTGCAAAGAGGCCTGACAGAAACACTGCGGGCAGCATTTCGCCCGTTCGACCCCAGCGCAATGCGACTGTGAAAATAGCGAAGCCAAAGGCCGATCCGAGCGCCGCTAAACTGCCCTTAATCGCAACGCTGCCGGACTTGTCTGCAACCATGACTGCGATTCCGGCAATAGCAATGACAATCGCAATCCAGGTTGCAAGGCGTACGCGTTCGCGCAGAACAACCCATCCCAGCACGGCCGCCATAAACGGGGCTGTTGCAAATAAAAGCATGGCATTTGCGACCGAAGTATTTTGTATGGAGTAAATACCGCCAGAATACGCTGCGACCAGTGAAAGTCCGGCTATGATGACCGGATAGCCAATGCGTCGAATTTGAGCAAAAGGGCTTTCGCCTGAGCGAATTTTAATAAGCACGTAAAGAAACAGCGACATGCTTACCGACCGATAAAGTAAGATCTGCCAAACAAAGGCATCTTCGATCATGCGAATTCCGAGCCCGACTGTCGACCATAGAATTCCCGCTGCGAAAACGAAAAATACGCCATATTTGTGAGCATCTGCACGAACCGGAGTTGAGGATAGGATTGTCATTTTAGGGCCGATTAAAAAATGGTATTTCAACCTAGGTTAGCTTTTTAATCACAGTCTTGGCCCGTCAAATGCGACACTGCAAGAGATATAGTGAAGGGCTGGTTTGAAGCGGGCTTGTTTAAGATTGCCAATGACCTCGCTTGAACTTTTGAGCACATACGGGGACGGCTGCACAAGGGCATGGTGGTGACTTGGTCGCCCCCCCATAGGGGTAAATTTTTTATAATGGGGCTGTACATTTTTAGGAAAATCCGAAAAAGAGGCCTATCGTTTTGATAGATTGATAAATAAGCGCCGATATTGGGGCAGATAATATTATCCGTGATGCAGATTTTGGCGTGCGGTCCTAGGAGTTTTGATTGAGAATTGCCGTTGCTGGGCTTGGCTATGTTGGATTAACCAACGCCGTTCTGCTTGCCCAAAATAATCCAGTTATTGCCTTGGATATTGATGCTGCTCGGGTGGAATTGGTCAATGCGCGCCAATCCCCAATTGCCGATCCAGAGCTAGAAGAATTCTTGAGAAATCGCGCGTTGGACCTTAGCGCCACGGTGGATGCGCAGCGTGCCTATAGTCAGGCAGATTATGTCATCGTGGCCACGCCCACCAATTATGATCCGCTCACACATTTCTTTGACACCTCCTCTGTGGAAGCGGTGATTGAGCAAGTGAGCGCGATCAACCCGTCTGCGGTGATCGTAATCAAATCAACCATTCCTGTGGGGTTTGTGGAGCAAGCGCGGGCAAGGTTTGCCTCTAATAACATAATTTTTTCGCCGGAATTTTTGCGCGAAGGCCGGGCTCTTTTTGACAATTTGCACCCCTCGCGGATCATTGTCGGTGAGAGGTCTGAGCGGGCCAAGGTATTTGCCAATTTACTCTTGGAGGGCGCGCAAACGCGCGAGGTGCCTTTGCTCTTCACGGATGCGCAGGAGGCGGAAGCGATCAAACTCTTTGCCAATAGCTATTTGGCCATGCGGGTTGGTTTTTTTAATGAGCTGGACAGCTATGCCATGGCGCGCGATCTGCAGACACGCCAGATCATTGACGGCGTCTGCCTCGATCCGCGCATTGGGAGCCATTATAACAACCCGTCTTTTGGCTATGGCGGGTATTGCTTGCCGAAGGATAGCAAGCAATTGTTCGCCAATTTTGCCCAGGTCCCGCAAAATCTCATTCGAGCGATTGTGGATGCCAATGACACTCGGAAGACGTTCCTGGCCGAGAAAATTGTGGAGCGCGCGCCCAAAACAGTTGGGGTGTTCCGTTTGGTGATGAAGACAGGGTCTGACAATTACCGCGAGTCGGCGATCCAAGGGATTATGGATCGGTTGAAGGCGCGGAATGTTGAGGTGATCATCTACGAGCCAACGCTGTCAGTTGGGCGGTTTGACGGCGCGCGTGTGGAGCCTGATTTGGTGGCCTTTAAGGCGCAATCAGACGTCATATTGGCAAATAGAGCCGATGCCACCCTGGCCGATGTTGAGGATAAACTGTTCACCCGCGATGTGTACGGCATTGATTGATTGGTCTTTGGATCAATTGCTGAACAACAGCCGTATTGAGGCGGTGGGTGTCTCAACCGATGATGAAGAGATTTATGCCCACACCCGCGCCAAAAACACGGTTGATATCGGCCGTCGCCCCGCAGAGCTTTGCACTGATACGGCGCCAAAATGGCCAGTTTGGCAACATTCACGGGCCGCTGCTGAAGAAAATTGGTCAAGTTTCGGTCTTTGTTGACCTTGATGGCACCGCGCCGCAAGTCCGGAAAAATCCAGTTTCTCACAGAGACCCGCTGCAATGGCTTCACGGGTTGGACACTCGATGGTGCTGTCATTGGGGCCGATGATAACAGGCTTTTTTAGGCAGATCCCCCACATCACGCGCAAGCTCATAGGTATTTTCTGCAAGATTACGTCACGCGCTTTAAGGACTGATCCGTTCGAGCAGCTGGCCTGTCAAATCGTCCAGCTTGGCCTGGCAATCCGTTTGTAAGCGTTCAAATCCTTCAAGTCCCCGCGCTGCGGGCACCTGCAGCGCCGCATAGAGATCTTCGGGTCGCGGGGTAAGGGTGGCCGCTTGCGCTGCGTTGAGGGCGGCATAATCGGCCGCAAAATTGGCCACCCGTGGGCCGTGCATTACGGCACAGCCCAATTGCAGAGCCTCCCAAGGGTTATGCCCTTCCACTGCGCAAAAACTGCCCCCGATCAGCGCGTGATCGCTACAGGCATACCAAAGCCCCATTTCAGAAAACGTATCGGCGAGATAGACTTGCGTCTGAGTATCTGGCGCTTCGCCCTGGCTGCGTTGCGCATGACGCAGGCCCGAAAGTTTGGCCAAAATTTCCTTGCGGCGGTCTGGAAACCGGGGGGCAAGGATGAGCAAATGCGATCCGCCTTGCTCTACAACCTGCCTTTGCACCTGCAGGGCGATATCTTCGTCTGCCGCATGGCAAGACGCGGCAAGCCAAATCGGGCGCTCACCGATTTGCTCCAAAAATGCCTGTTTTGCGGCGGATGTATAGGCCAGCGGTGGGCAATGGGGCTTAAGGGAGCCGCCAATTTGAATGTCCTGCCTTTGTGACAGTTCGGCCACTGCAGCGGCGCTTTGGGCCTCTTGAGCGGAGATCAGATCAAATTTCTGATAAAGGGCCCGAAACAAGATCCGAGCCATGCGTTTGCGCCGAAAAGAGCTGGGCGCCATGCGCAGGTTGATCAGCGCTTGTGGGATGCGCCGGCGGGCGGTCTCTACCACCAGACCAGGCCAAATGTCTTGTTCTGACCACAACGCCAGATCTGGCCGCCAATGATCTAGAAATCGACGATTGTAGAGTGGCGTGTCCAGGGGCAGAAATTGGTGCAGGGTTCGAGGCGGAAGATTTTTCTCAAAAGTTTCCGCTGAGGCCAGAGTTGTTGAGGTCACCAAGAAATGCAGCTCTGGCCGGGCTGCGTGAAGCGCCGCGATCAGGCCGCGCAGGGCCATGACCTCGCCCAGCCCCACAGCGTTGATCCAGACCAACTGCCCTTGGGGCCGCGGCTGGCAAGCATGGCCAAGTTTTTCGCGCCAACGCTTAGGGTGTTCTTTGGCGTTGTTTTTCCGGCGCTTAAGATGCCAAGGCAAAATAGGGGTGATGAGGGCCGTGGCCCCTTGGTACATCGCTAAGCTGATGCGGCCGAAGAGATTAGGACGCAATGTCATGGAATTGTTTTTGCATGGATCTTTGCCAAAACGCCTCAGAATTCAGCAGGGTGATGAAATGCTCGGTTGCATTGCCATCGCCAAATTCAGCGCCGCGGGCAAAGCGTTTGTGCCAATTGGTTTCAATAAATTGCAAAATTCCCTGCATGTCTGAGGCGGGGAGCTTGGAGATGGATGGACCGAAGGCACGATCCGTTTGCCGCGTGCCCACGTCAAGAGAGGCAACCCCCAAAAATGGCGCCTCGCGCACCCCCGCAGAAGAGTTGCCAACCAGACAGCCGGCGTTGCGCAAAAGCTCTGAAAACCTGCCAAAGCGCATGGATGGGATAATTTGAAACTGCGATCTTGGCAGGGTTTCCAGGACTTTGAGGATGCCTTCTGAACCGGGATCATTATTGGGCTTTATCACGACGAAATATTTGCCGCTGGCTTGTAAGGCTGCACATAAGTCCTGGGCCTGCTGGCCCATGGTGGCAGCTTCGGATGTGACGGGGTGCAAAATGCAAATGCCATAATCCGCTGTGCGGATCTCGTAATGGCTCAAGACATCTTGCAAGGTAAAGCCAGAGGGCTGGCCGTGAATGTCCAGTTCAGGCGAGCCGATCACATGAATAGAGCTGTCATCCTCCCCCAAAGCCTGCACGCGGCGGGCTGCGGTTTGGGAGCTGACAAAGTGGCAATAGGCCAGTTTGGAATTGCAGTGACGCAGAATTTCATCAATGGTTCCAGAAACTTCGCCACCTTCGATATGGGCGCATTTCACATAGTTTGTCGCGCATACGAGAGCGCAGGCGAGGGCCTCCACCCGATCCCCATGCACCAGCACGAGATCCGGCTTGTCTTCCATAATAAAGTCAGAAAATCCGAGCATGGTCTTGGCTAGGATCACGTCTTGCGGATCACCGGGCCTTTGGTTGACAAATTCATGGACTGAAGCCCCCGCAAGGCGGTTTACTTCGATTTTGGTGAGACCATAGCTTTCCAGCATATGCATGCCGGTGACGAAAAAAGAGACTGAAAACCCATCCGCAATCGCGGCTTTGGCCAGCGGTTCGATTTTTCCGAAATCGGCCCGTGTTCCGGTGACAAAGAGAAGGCGCTGTTTTTGGATCATAAGGCTCAATACTCTAAATCGCGCGACCATAAAAGACGTGCGGTAGGGGCGCGGGGCTAATCAGTCAAATCGCTCCAGGTCAGTTGGTCGTTTCGGTTGACCGGCCGGGTGAGGCATTTGCCCAAAACACTGTCAAATTCAAAGCCAGGGATTTCGCCATTACCGGGCCGACGGGCCCAGATATCTTGCTCCGTGATGCGGTGGCCCTTGGGCAAATCTTTGTCGGCAACAATGCTAGCCCGGGCGAAGCGGTAGACATCTTCCTCCGGTCCGGTGCGGTGTTTGGGATTGTGCAGCGCGGTGTGGATTTCCTGCGACCGATCGATCAGGTGGCGCAACTCGGAAGGGTCCATCGAACAGGCGATATCGGGTCCTTTTCGGTAGCGGCTGTCCGTATAATGACGTTCCAAAATTGAGGCGCCCAAAGCCACTGAGGCCAAAGCCATTTCCGGGCCAATGGAGTGATCGGAAAAGCCAATAATGGCATTGGGAAAAGCCGCTTTAAGATCGCTCACGCCCCGCAGAGAGACAATTTCCGGTGGCGAGGGGTAGAGATTGGTGCACTCCAACAGCGCATAATCGACGCCGGAGTCTTCAAGAATTTGAACGCTTTGGCGAATCGTCTCAATCGTCTGCATGCCCGTGGACAGGATCACCGGCTTACCTTTTTTGGCAATGTGTCGGATCAGTGGCAGATTATCTGCCTCGCCCGAGCCAATTTTGAATCCAGGCACGCCAATTTCTTCGAGAAAGTCCGAGGCCGCGCGTGAGAAAGGGGTGGATAGGTAGATCAAACCGAGATCTTCCGTATAGGCCTTGAGGGCAATTTCATCGTCTTTGGACAGGGCGCAGCTGGCCATCACATCCCAAATCGACATATCTGCATTGGGAGGGAAAATCTGCTTGGCGGCCTCTGTCATCTCATCTTCGACAAAATGCGTCTGATGTTTGATGCACTCGCAGCCCGAGCGCGCGGCCAGCTCCACCATATGTTTGGCCACCGCAAGATCACCTCCATGGTTGATACCAATTTCTGCAATCACCAATGGCTTTTCATTGGGTCCTATTTTTCGATGTCCGATTTGCATGTGCCGCTCCGGTGAAACTTGCCGCAACTTAGACCGAAGCCCGGGTAAGGTGAAGTCAAAACCACTCTTGAGCGGGTTGCTAGCCGGCATCTGCCTCTGTTTTGTCAGAATAATAAGCAATGAGTTTTTGACGCATGCTGCCGAGGGCGAAGTCTGTCCAGACCAGGACCCGACCTTTGGGGTCAGAGATGTGAGCGCCGAGCTCAAGTTTCATCAAGTTCTCTGGCTTGTTCCCAACGTCACACAGGGTGACCACCGTCAGCTTGTCCCGCCGTTTGCGCACCCAAGGCAGGCAGGATTTTGCATAGGTAAGCAGCCAATGATGCATCATAAATTCCGTGGGAAATTTCACTGCAAAATGATTGGGAAGTGCAATCATATGCTCCTGTGCGACCCAGCTGATGAAGCGCTCATCGGCAATGGTTGGGCGGAATTTTAAAAACTTGCCCGCGTCGTAAGTTTTGAGAAATTCGTCAGAAATCCTGCTGCAATGCTTGGGGTGAAAGACGATAAAAGACGAATTGCCCCGCGCATAGCGTTTGCCCTTGGTCAGGCGATAGATCATACGCGCCAAGCCTGAAAAGGGCAGGACCGCACTTTGAAACATCACAATGGACCTGTCGTCTTTGCGAAACTGAAAGGCCTGTTCAATCGGCCCCAAGATCACTGTGTCCAAATCAATATAAATGGCCGGCATGTCAGGTTTCAAAACGCCCGATTTGAACATGCCTAATTTCGCTTGGCATCCGCCGGTCATGAATTCGGGTTTGAGATAGACTTCTGGCAAGGCGGCATGTTCGACCCTTGGGTCAAGCCCCTCATGCGGGCGATCCGAAACCAGCACGAAGCGCGCGACAGAGCTGTTTTGATCCGCCACCCGTTTGACCAATCTATTGACATCAGCCGCGCCATATTTTGTCCCCCAACAGATCAAAACGCATTGCCAGGCTTTGGGTGGAGAGGGGCGCATGTCTTCATCCATAATGTTGTCCACGCAGAGCTGGCGTCGCCGGAAGATCTTGCGAGGTTCTGTCAGAGTTTCCGGTCAATGAATACTGCGGTTTACCGGCGCGGGGCAAGGGTGCGGTGTGAGAATTTTTACCCGTTGCGGCAGATTGGCCGCTGGTCTTCGGCACAGGCATCTGCCAGACTGAACCGGATCTATAGGAGTTTAGAGAATGCGCGCAATCCTTTTGGCCCTTGCCTTTGCAGGCTTTGCACAGAGTGCCCCCGCCCAAAGCATGACGGAGGATCAGGTCAAACAGCTGGCGCTTGAGGCGATTTTGGAAAATCCAGAAATCATCATGCAGGCGGTCGCTATTTTGCAACAGCGCGAGAAGGAACGGGCGGCCTCTGGAGCCAATACCGTGCGTTTGGAACTCGAATCCGACCCCAACGCCCCCAATCTTGGCAACCCCGAGGGGGATGTCACCGTAGTGGAGTTTTTCGACTATAATTGCCCCTATTGCCGAAGCGCGGGTCAGACGGTGCAGGCGCTTCTTGCGGCCGATAAAAATATACGGGTCATCTATCGCGAATGGCCAATTTTGGGCGATGACAGCGTGATTGCGGCCCGCGCTGCTTTGGCCGCACGCGAGCAGGGCAAATATGAAGCCTTCCATTGGGCTTTGATGAATGGGGAAGGGCGTGTCACGGAGGCTCTAATTTTCAAAGTGGCGCGAGATCTGGGCATGGATGTGGCCCAACTTGAAGCGGATATGGTGAGCCCGGCTGTGGAGGCGCATATCGCCTTGAGCAATGCTTTGGCGCAACAATTGGGCTTTACCGGAACGCCGGCCTTTATTGTCGGCGATAAAACTGCGCCAGGCATGTTGAGTCTGGACGAGATCACCACGCTCGTGGCGGAGGCACGCGCCGATCCGTAAACTTGGCAGCGCAGCAGTGTCGTTTTTGGGATGGCTTACAATTTGAAACTGCGCCACATCAAACCAAATTGGTTTGATGGAGCAACGCAATGACACCCCCGAATATTCTAGTGATCATGGCCGATCAACTGGCGCCACATTTCACCGGTGCCTATGGTCATGAGGTGGTGAAAACCCCGCATTTGGATGCTTTGGCCGAACGCGGGATGCGATTTGATGCGGCCTATTGCAATAGCCCGCTTTGCGCCCCATCGCGCTTTTCTATGATGGCGGGGCAATTGATTAGCAAGATTGGCGCCTACGATAATGCGTCTGAATTTGCCGCCTCTATCCCAACCTTTGCCCATTATCTCAAATCTCTAGGCTACAGCACATGCCTGTCTGGAAAAATGCATTTTGTGGGCCCAGATCAAATGCATGGCTTTGAAAGCCGGGTGACCACAGACATCTACCCCTCTGATTTTGCCTGGACCCCAAATTGGCAGCAGGCCGATGAGCGGATCGATAAATGGTACCACAACATGCAGACCGTGAAAGAAAGCGGGCAAACCATGGCCAGCTTTCAAATTGACTATGATGACGAGGTGGAATTTTCAGCCAAGCGCAAGCTGTTTGATTATGCCCGCGATGGGGCCCAACCTTGGTGCATGGTGGCCTCTTTCATTCATCCTCATGACCCTTATGTTGCGCGGCCCGAGTGGTGGGGTCTTTATAGTGATGAAGAAATTGATATGCCGCGCCATCCCGATTATGCAACCGATGCCTTTGGTCAGCGGGTATTGGAGGGGATTGAGGCCTATTCTAAGCCTCTGACCGAGGAGGAGGTCCGGCGCGCGCGCCGAGCCTATTACGCAAATGTCAGCTATTTTGACAGTAAGATCGGTGCGTTGGTTCAAACGGTTGAAGAGATGGGCCAGCTGGACAATACCATCATCATCGTCACCGCAGATCACGGCGATATGCTGGGCGAAAAAGGCCTATGGTATAAGATGAATTTCTTTGAGCACTCCGCGCGCGTACCCCTAATTATGGCGGGCCCAGGCGTGGCCCGGGGGCAGACTGCAAATGCCTGTTCGCTGGTGGATTTATTGCCGACGATGGTCGAGATCGGCGGTGGAACAGCGGATATGTTTGGCATGCCTGTGGACGGGCGCTCGTTGATGGCTTTGGCGCGGGGAGAGGATGATGGGGTCTCAGAGGCGATTGGTGAATATTGTGCGGAGATGACAGGGCACCCGGTATTTATGATCCGACGGGGCGATATGAAATATATCCACTGCGACAGTGATCCGGCACAGCTGTATGATCTGGCGAATGATCCTTGGGAGCTTGAAAATCTGGCTGACCATCCGGCCTATCGGGTGATTGCCGAGGGATTTGCACAGGAGGTGGTGCAGCGTTGGGACAGTGCGGCCTTGCGCGATAAGGTCATGGCGACCCAGAAAAATCGATTTGCACTCAATGCTGCGATGCAGGCCGGGGCATCGCAGCATTGGGATTACAACCCGCCGTCTGACGCCTCACAGCAATATGTGCGCAATCATATGGATTGGACCGTGGTGGCCGAACGCTTCCGCTTTCCGCCTGTCGGGTGACACTGGCCAATCATCATTAAAAAACCCCCGCGTCTTTCGATGCGGGGGCAATGTTGGCGTGTTTCACGCGGACAATCAGTCGTCCTGAGGCAGCATCAAGTTAAGCACCACGGCCAGCAAAGCTGTTGGCGCTACGGCAGAAGTTGCCAAAGTTTTCCAGATACCAGGCAGATATTGTACAGCGCTTGGCACCAGGTTGAGGCCCAGACCGACCGCAAGCGATACAGAGATAATGATCATGTTGCGACGGGACATCTTCACTTCGGTCAACATATTCATACCGGCCGCAGCCACCATTCCGAACATCACGATCACGCCGCCGCCAAGAACAGGCAAAGGCATGGAGGAAATGACGGCCCCTATTTTTGGGATCAGTCCGCAGACGATCAAGAAAATCCCTGCGATGGTCACCACATGACGCGACATAATGCCGGTCATGCCCACAATACCGACGTTTTGGCTGAAGGATGTATTTGGCAGGCCACCAAAGACGGCCGCGACAGCTGTGCCCAGACCATCTGCATAGGTCGCGCCGGCGATTTCATCATCGGTTGCATCGCGACCTGCGCCGGCTTTGGTTGTTGCTGAAGCATCACCCACAGTTTCGATGGCCGAGACGACAGATACCAATGTGACACCGATCACAGCGCCGAGGCTGAATTCGAATCCATAGGGCATAACGGTCGGCACTTGGAACCAAGCGGCTTTGGTGACGCCGCCAAAGCTAACCATTCCAGCGAGAATGGCGACACAGTAGCCGGCAATCAGACCGATCAAAACCGCTGCATTGGAAATCAGGCCTTTGGTCAGGAACTTACAAGCCAAGGAGACGACGACGACGGTCAAGGCCACAGTCCAATGCTTTAAGGATCCAAAGCTTTCAGCAGCCATTTGAAAATCTGCCGCGCCACCTGCTGCGTATTTAATCGCAACGGGGATGAGGTAGAGGCCAATCGCCAAGATCACCAGACCGGTGACGAGAGGTGGGAACATAAAGCGCAGCTTCTGGATCACACTACCCAAAGCGAAGTGTATGATGCCGGCAATTAAACAGGCGGTGAGGGCGACGCTCAAGCCTTGTGTTGCGGCCACACCGGCCAAAACACCGACAAATGCAAAGCTGGTGCCCTGCATGATGGGCAAACGCGCGCCAATCGGGCCCATGCCAACCGTTTGAAACAAAGTTGCCACGCCGGCAAAGAGCATGGCCATTTGGATGAGGTAGACCTGCTCTGCACCGCCAAAGGCCAGACCGGCGGCCCCGGCGACGATGATAGATGGGGTCACGTTTGAGGCGAACATCGCCAGCACGTGTTGCAATCCCAATGGGATAGCCTGCCCCATTGGGGGCGTGGCGTTTGGATCGCCATAGTTGATATCAGACATTTCTTTTCCCTTCGTTGTGAGTATTGGCACCTGCCAATTATCGATCCTTATTTTTAATTTTCCGTGTCATTTAATGAACTACCGGCCACGCCCCTGGACCTTTGGGCCGCGATGACTGCAGTTTATCCATGTTTTTTCCCCTAGGTCAAAAGAACTTTGGCACAATCGCTGTATTCCTTGGATGCGTGGGGCGCGTTTTTGGGGCGGGCAATTTAATGCTTAAATCCACCGGCCCACCGACAGTCTTTAATCAATTGTTAGGACTTTTCGGGTCATAGAGGTTTTATTAACTTTGGGGCGATATCATGAGCAGCTTACAATAAAATGCCTCCTTTTTGACATTTTCGGGCGAATTGACCTCATCTGGTGCGGTGCGACTGCTTTCCGTGTTGTTACAAGCGCCGGGGCATCGCTTGACGCTGGAAGCCAATGGCGGTGGCGATTGGCTGCGCGAAGACCTTGCTGAATTGGGCGAGGAGCTGTTGCGCGCCGCGCAGCGCCGGCCGGTCCGGCGCGATTGGTTCCTCTATGACCTGCCAGGTTTGCGACTTGAAGATTTTCAACCAGATGTCGATTCCAAAACTCATCCGCAGGTCACCCTGCGCCTCACGCGCGGCGGCGTTCAGCAGTTGGTGGCCAAACCGAGCGCGGAGGGCGCAGTGCCAGCTTTGGAAGATGTTGTTTTGCCATTGCGCAACCTTTCGGCCTATCTCCATGCGATGGGAGATCGGGCAGTGCCTCAGCTTGGTGCACAGGCTTCCAAAATGACAGCGCGCCGAATTGATGAATTTTTATTGGCCTTCGGGGGGCGCATTTTAGAAGTTAAACAGGAAGAAGTGCTGCCATTGCACCGATATTGGCGACATGGCTAGACGCGAAATGTGACCCATTCAGGGGCGATGGCGCAATTGCAAAGGTTGATGTCGCACAAGCTCTTGCCAATTTGCCGTGATAAATTACTGTCATGGCATGTTTATAGATGCCCTCCAATATATTGTCCCCAGCCGCGCTGTTTTTGAGCAAATGCGCGCTGGGCGCCTGTCGGCCGTTCATGTGACGGTTGGATACCACGAAGATTTTCTTGGGGTGGTGCAAAACCTGCAGGTTTGGAATCGGTGGTTCGAGGAGTGCGGCGATGTGATTGCCCGGGCTGTGACCTGCGATGAGATCCGGGCGGCCAATGCTGCGGGCAAAACCGCTATTTTATTTGGCCTGCAAAATCCTTTGGCGATTGGGGCGGATATCGGCCGGGTTGAAATCCTAGCGCAATTGGGCATTCGCTTTTGCCAGATCACTTATAATCAGCAATCCCTTCTTGGCGCTGGCTGTTTTGAACCCCATGACAGCGGTCTCACCCCTTTTGGCCGTGAAGTGGTCAACGAAATGAACCGCGTCGGTATGGTCATTGATCTGTCCCATGCGGGCCATCAAACGGCGATGGATGTGGTGGCCTATTCTTCGCGTCCCGTCACCGTGACCCATGCCAACCCCGATGCTTGGCATCCCGCGCCGCGCAACCTGCATCATGATTTGCTGCAAGCCTTGGCTGAGCGCGGTGGCATGGTGGGCTTTTCACTTTATCCGCATCATCTGCGCGGCGGCAGCGATTGCAGCCTGGCTGACTTCGCGGAAATGGCGCTGGAGATGATGCAAAGCTATCGGGCTGGGATGTTTGGAATTGGCTCGGATCTGTGCCAAGATCAACCCGACAGCGTGGTGAATTGGATGCGTAATGGCCATTGGCGTAAACATCCCGCACCGCCTGTCGCCTTTCCGGACTGCCCAAGTTGGTTTGGCGACAATCGGGATTTTCCTGGTCTGGCGCCGGGGCTAGAGGCGGCGGGCATGACCGGGGCGGAAGTCGCGGGCCTCTTGGGGGGTAATTGGATGAGGTTTTGGCAAGAGGCATTTGTAAAGCCATGAAAGATTCCGTGATCGAGCAGCCCGATTTGCGCCCGGCCGATGAGGTGATGCGCTTGCGGCGTATGGGGTCTATGTTTCCCTCGCGCCTGTCGTTTCTGCGCACATTAACCCGCCGTCTGATCGCGGATGGCAGCCGGGTGAGCCGGCCGCATTGGCAGATAGATGGGGATGGGTTTGGCACCGCAGTTTATACGGTGACCTTGGGCGGGCATCGCTATTCGCTCTTTGCCATCACCCAGCCGCTTGACCCAGAAATGCGTACCGACCGGGTGATTGCTGAGGCTTGGGATGCGGCCTTTGTCTTGTATGATGGGGTGCCGGATGCCGCCGAGATTGCGCGTCTGTCAAGCCAGGCCCCCTTGCAAGAGGCGGGCCGGTTCACACAAAAAGATCTCTGCCTGTCGCGGGCCAATAAATCCGTCCGCTTGTTTGAGCAGATTGTCGGTGCCCTGCGCGCGGGCAGCGCCTTGCCGATGGGGATGATCCATCAGATCGGCTATTTGATGCGCACCACGGCGGTTTACGGCAACGGCAAGTTTGGCATTGCTGATCGGCGTGTCGTGGCGCAACGACCGGGGCTTGAAGGGCCCTTCATGGCCGAAATGCTCACCGTTTGGCTGATCCGCGCCTTCACTCATGATTTGATTGAGCATATGGGGGGGGCGCCTCTTCCGGCGCGGGTGAAACGGCAATTGGGCATTGGCAATTCAACCGGCTTGGGCATGGCACCGTTTTTGGTGTCGCATCCCCTCTTGCTGCACTCCTGGATGATTTGCCGTGAGACCGCTTTGGCGCGGGTGCGCGCGGCGCAGATTGACGAAGGCGTGGCACAGAGGCTGATCGCCCTGGCGCGCCGGGCCGCGCAACACTTGCTTGAGTGGAATATCCCTGACCCGATGCATCAAGCGCGGATTGTCACACTGCGGCAAGAATGGGCGCGGCTCACGCAGGGGCTGACCGAGGCTGGGCTGTGCCAGGAGGGTGCTGTTGACGCGCTTTTGGAGCGTAGCCGTGCAGGCAGCTTTGATTTGCAAGAACTGGCTGTCAGCTGGCTGATCGAGCCTTTTGGCGATGTGGTGGATGGGTTGACAGAGTGTATGGCCAACCCGTTTGACCCTGTTTTGCAGCCGCAGATGAGCTGTGATGAGCTGCGCGGGCTTTTGCAGGAGCATTGCGCATTTGCCACCGAGATTGATTTCACAGATCCGCAAGCCAGCGCGCAATTTTGGTATGTCTCTGAAGCCAAGTTGGAGCCACGCATCGGGCAGCGCCAATCGGAGCCGGGTGCAGATCGGGAAAGCCCGCTTGATATCGCGCGCCGCATTCAGGAGCTTGCCAAGGATTTAACCGGTCACAGCGGGCCTATTTGGCAGTTTTTGGCACAATTGCCTGAGCATCGCTATGCCGTGCAGCGGGTGCAGGCTTTGGCCCAAAATCCATATGCGGAGATTCGCGACAATCTGGTGGATGCGGATATGGCGCCAATTGATATGCTGCGCTGCAAATTGTCCTTCTTTGGGGCCAGTAAATTTGATCCAAAGTCGCAGCTTTGGACCCGGATTACCCTGGCGCAGGGGGCACCTCTGGCGCAAGATTTGGCCGATGGCACTGCGCGTGATGATTGGTGGCTTCCGGTGTCTGCGCCATGATCGTCTCGTCCAATGAGCTGCAAATGCTGGTGCTCAAAGCCTGCCGGGGCGTGGGGGTTCCAATGGGGCAGGCCCAAGAGGTGGCCGTGGCTTTGGCGGAAAGCCCGCAAGCCTTGGGCGCCTTGCTGCCGCATTTAGCCCTGCCTATGAAGTCTGCGAAGTTTGATTTTTCCGACGGGCTGACGGTGCAGGGTGCCGCTTTGCTGCGCGATTTTTCGGCCTGTGCGGATGCGGCCGCGCTGGGGGTGAAGCCGGTGCGTCTTTGCGGCTTGGCGGCCTGTGATCTGGCCCATGCACTCGCGCGCTCCCGCGGCCTGTCGATTGCAGCGGAGGGGGCGGATGTGGTTTTCACCGAACAAGAGGCGGTGCGTCCGCAGGTATCACGCGGCGCAGTGGTGCCCGAAATTTGGCAGCAAGTCGCCAGCTTCGCCGCATTGACCTATGTGCCAGAGACCGACGCCTCCCGTCTTGCGGGGGCGGGGGCTGGTTTGAGTGATAATGACTAGGTTATACTGACTAGGCGATGCTGACTAAGGCCAGCTGAACACGTCCTGTTCATAGCGCACATGTTCAAGATAGAGCCCATCGGGCGGGCAAACCGGCCCGCAGGCGGCGCGGTCGCAGGCCGCCAATGCCTCCGCCACCCGCTCGGGCGGCCAAGCCCCGGCGCCGACCCGTTCAAGCGTGCCAACCAGGCTGCGCACTTGATTGTGCAGAAAGCTGC
This sequence comes from Planktomarina temperata RCA23, assembly GCF_000738435.1. Classification (NCBI taxonomy): domain Bacteria; kingdom Pseudomonadati; phylum Pseudomonadota; class Alphaproteobacteria; order Rhodobacterales; family Paracoccaceae; genus Planktomarina; species Planktomarina temperata. The sequence continues at coordinate 968,010 of NZ_CP003984.1, forward strand.
GAGCTTTGACGTGAAAGCGAATCTCTTGGCCCCCGTGGTAGTCATGGGTGGTGATATCCAAGACATCCAAGGTTTTGATCGGGCTTTTCGCTTGGCACATGGTTGAGCGGAAAGTCGTGAAGTCATGGTTGCCCACAAGAAAGGCGGCGCCAGCGCGCATGGCGTCTGCATCCAGCGGGTGCCTGGATTGCCAGACCAAACCGGCATCATGGGTCACCGGGGCCGCGCGGCAGACAAGTCGAAACAGGTAGTCGCGGCCAATCGCGGAAAAGCGCGCATGCCAATCTGGATCCACTTGCCGGCAATCGAGCACGACTATGCGATTGGGTTTCAGGTGATAATTCAGCGCGCCTTTGAGTTTTATTGGATCCCAAGCTTTGCGCATGTCGCAATGGGCGACCTGTCCCAGCCCATGCACGCCCGTATCGGTGCGCCCGGCGGCCGCGATGCTGGGCAGATCAGGCTCAAGCTGTGCCAAAGCCTGCTCCAGTGCACTTTGCACGGTGGGCAGATCATTTTGCCGCTGCCAGCCATAGAAACCTTGGCCATGGTATTCAATTTTGAGAGCATATCGAGGCATGGATCTGCCATTACCCCGTACATGCGAATTTGGCAATTGCCGCAAAGCCTGACTGGAATTGCTTCGAAAGACCTCTGCATACCCCAACCGCCACGCCAAAACACTTTGCCCGGTGGCAACACCGGGCTGCGCCTGCCTGCCCCCCCGGCAGGCGCTGCGCTCATGTCGTGTTGAGATGGCGTTATGCGGAGGTCTTTTAGATGCGCGCATGGGACAGTTTAAGCCTAGGCAAAGCGGATACAGGTTCCTATCTATGAGACAAAGACAAAGGGACCCTATGGTTTTAACTTCAGTGACAGATCGCCTGGGCAATGCTGCAGGCAGCGCAGTTGGTGCGGTCTCCGGGCGTTTCACTGATCGGGTTATCCGGCTTGGGGTGACCGGGCTCAGCCGTGCGGGAAAAACTGTGTTCATCACCTCTTTGGTGGCCAATCTGCTCAACCGAGGGCGGATGCCGCAGCTCTTGGCCGCCAGTGAGGGGCGCATTCAGGCCAGTTTTTTGCAGCCTCAGCCCGATGATACGCTGGCGCGCTTTGACTATGAGGCCAATCTCGATTCTTTACTGCGCCCCGCGCCGCAATGGCCACCAGGCACCCAAACCATCAGCCAGTTGCGCCTGTCGTTCAAACTCGCGCCGCAGGGGATGTTCGCGGCCATGGCGCCGTCAAAAACGGTGCATCTGGACATTGTGGATTATCCCGGCGAATGGCTGCTTGATTTGGGGTTATTGGATTTGACCTATGATCAGTGGTCAGAGCAAGCGTTGCAATCGGCTGAAGGACGCGCGCAGGCCAGTGAATATTGCGCCAAACTGAACACGGTTGACGGCGCAAAACCCTTTGATGATGTCAGTGCCTCCCAATTGGCCAAAGCCTATGCGGCCTATCTCACAGCGGCGCGGCAAGCAGGGTTTTCAAATTTAACCCCGGGGCGCATGCTTTTGCCCGGTGATTTGGCCGGCTCCCCCGTGTTGACCTTTGCGCCTTTGCCCAAGAGCGCGGGCGATAAGCGGTCTTTGCGTGCGGAAATGCAGCGGCGATTTGAGGCCTATCAGGAGAAGATCGTGAAGCCGTTCTTTCGCGATCATTTTGCGAAATTGGATCGGCAAATTGTTTTGGTGGATCTGCTGAAGAGCTTGTCGGACGGCCCGGCCGCCGTCGCGGATCTTGAGCAGGCGATGACAGGCATTTTGAGGGCGTTTCGTCCAGGAAAGCGGGGATTTTTGCGCGAATTGCTGCGCGGGCGGCGCATTGACCGGATTTTATTTGCCGCCTCAAAGGCCGATCACTTGCATCACCTACAGCATGGCGCATTGCAAGATTTGGTGGCCGCGCTCACGCAATCGGCGCGGGACACGGCGCGGTTCAAGGGAGCCTTGACCAGCTCAATCGCGATGGCGGCCCTGCGCAATACGGTTGAGATTGATTTGGATAGGCACGGGCAAAGCTTGCCTGCCGTAAAGGGCTTGGCGCTGGGGTCTGGTAAGACCGTGGGATTTTATCCCGGGGAGTTTCCAGCCTCGCCCGCGCGGGTTATGGCGCAAGCCCGGGCCGGCGTTTCGCAGTGGGAGGAGGGTGCGTTTCACGATCAAGCCTTTGCTCCGGCGCCATTGTCTTTGCCGCCGGGCTACGGACCGCCCCATATCCGCCTGGATCGAGCTCTGCAATTTTTGATTGGAGATGTCTTGTGAGCCTGCATTTCACTCGGGCTGACCTGTCTGATGCCACAGAGATCAGCGCAATTTTGGAGGAATGGTATCTGGCGAACAGCTGGATTCCTCCGGTGCATGATCCGGTGGAGCGGGCCGATTATGGCCGTGTCTTGCTGGATCACTCTGAGGTGACGATGTTGCACTGGCGGGGGCAGTGCGTTGGATTTTTGGCTCTGGAAAGGGATATCGTGCAATCGCTTTATATTCGCTCGCAGTTTCAAAGGCGCGGGTTTGGGCGCGCGGCCATGAGCTATGCGCAATCCCAATGTGACCAGCTTCGGCTTTGGGTGTTTCAAAGTGACCGGAGGGCGCAGGGGTTTTATCGCAGCTTGGGCTTTCAGGTGGTGGAGACCAGTGATGGGCAGGATAATGATTACAATCTGCCTGATATGATGTTGTGTTGGAGGCAGACCCATGGATGAGAAACGCAATGCGCCTTTGGTTGTAGAGCTGCCGGCATCAGATCAAGATGTGACGCCTGAAACCGCCCCACCCATCCCTGAGGCGGGGCTGGATGCGGGGCAGCGCTCGACCAATTTTCAGGCTACAACGCTGATGCTCGGTCGCCGCCCTGGCCGGGCGCTGCGCTGGGCTTTTGGGTTTTTCAGCGCCTTTGTGGCGATGAGTATGTGCCTGGCCATCTGGGAATTTCTGACCGGGCTGATCGTGCGCTTTCCCGCCCTGGGGTGGTTGGCCGTTGCCTTATTGGTGGGTGCCAGCGTTGCGACCTTGGTCTTGGTCGGCAAGGAAATCTCGGCCCTGCGCCGTTTGACGCGGCTTGATCAAATTCAGCAAAGGGCCAGCGTTGCGCGCGGGTCTGGGGTGCTGGCCGAGGCGCAGTTTGTCTGTGCCGAGCTTGAGGCACTCTACCGTGGCCGGGAGGAGCTGCGTTGGCAGATGGCCCGTTTTGCGGAGCAAAAACCAGACATATTTGATGGCGATGGGATGATGGAGGCGGCAGAACGCGCGCTGCTATCGCCTTTGGATCGTTTGGCCGAGCAAACGATCGAGGCCGCGGCCCGGCAGGTCACGACCCTCACCGCTTTGATGCCGCTCGCCTTGGTGGATGTGGTCGCAACTCTGGTCACCAATCTGCGCATGATCCGCAAGATTGCTGAGATATATGGCGGCCGTTCAGGATTTTTTGGCAGTTGGCGTTTGACGCGTCTGGTCTTGGCCCATGTGATTGCAACGGGGGCTGTGGCCATTGGTGATGATCTCATTGGGTCGGTTGCGGGAGGGTCTGTTTTGGCCAAGTTTTCCAGAAAATTCGGCGAAGGTGTCATCAATGGGGCTTTGACCGCGCGGGTGGGGGTTGCAGCCATGCAGCTGTGCCGCCCCCTTGCCTTTCAGCCGGGGGCATCCCCCAGTGTGACGGGCCTCATGAAGCGGGCACTCTTGGGCGTTTTCCTGTCGGATCGGACGCGCTGAAGGGAATTTTCTGCCCTGCGGCAAACTCTCTGCGTCAAGCCAGTTGTGCAGCGGCACAGAGGGGCCTATAACCGGCGCGAGATGGAACGGATATTGATCATTCTACGAATTATATCCCCGGCACTGTGACAATGCAGCTGCCGGGCCAAAGGCGTTGGAGCCCACCGCGCCGCCTTTCCCCAGTTTATTAAAGATGAGACGAGATATGTCCGAGCAAACACCTGACTACAAAGACACCCTCAATCTGCCTAAGACAGATTTCCCCATGCGTGCCGGCCTGCCAAAACGCGAACCTGAATGGCTGGCCCGTTGGGAAGAGATAGGTATCTATGACCGATTGCGCGAGAAAACAGGGCGTGAGAGCTTTACCCTGCATGACGGGCCGCCCTATGCCAATGGCAACCTGCACATTGGTCATGCACTCAATAAGATCCTCAAAGATATGGTGGTGCGCTCGCAGCAAATGATGGGCAAAGATGCGCGCTATATCCCCGGTTGGGATTGTCACGGGCTGCCGATTGAGTGGAAAATAGAAGAGAAGTACCGCAAAAAAGGCCGAGATAAAGACGCGGTTCCTGTGGTCGAATTTCGTCAGGAATGCCGCGAATTTGCCGCCGGTTGGGTCGATATCCAGCGCGATGAATTCAAGCGACTGGGCATCACCGGCAAATGGGAAAATCCGTATTTGACGATGGATTTTCATGCGGAACGGGTGATCGCGGCGGAATTTCAGAAATTCTTGATGAATGGCACCCTGTATCAAGGGTCAAAACCTGTGATGTGGTCGCCTGTGGAGAAAACGGCCCTGGCGGAAGCTGAGGTGGAATATCACGACAAGGAAAGCTTCACCGTTTGGGTGAAATTTCAAGTGGTTGGCACGGGTGATGCGACATTAGACAGTGCGAAAGTTGTGATATGGACCACCACGCCCTGGACCATGCCGTCGAATAAGGCGGTGGTCTATGGCGCGGGAATTTCCTACGGGCTGTATGAGGTGATCGGCCGGCCTGAGGAATGCTGGGCCCGGATCGGCGAGCGGTTTATTTTGTCAGATGCACTGGCCGAAGATGTCTTGGGCCGTGCGCGTCTTGATCCGTCGATGTATCGCCGCCTTTGTGATATCACCTCCGAGGATTTGGCGAAGATTCAGCTGCTTCACCCGTTGCACGGTGTTGAAGGTGGCGCGGGCGAATGGGATGATATTCGCGACTTCCGCGCGGCTGATTTTGTCACCGACAGTGAAGGCACGGGATTTGTGCATTGTGCACCCTCGCACGGCATGGAAGAGTTTGAGCTCTACCGCGACTTGGGCATGTTGGAGCAGGTGATCACCTATAACGTGATGGAAGATGGGCGTTTTCGCGCGGATCTTCCATTCTTTGGCGGCAAGGCGATCCTCAAGCCCAATGGCAAAGAGGGCAACGCCAATGGCGCGATTATTGAGAAACTGGCCGAAGTGGGTGGTTTGTTGGCGCGTGGCAAAATCAAGCACAGCTACCCGCACAGCTGGCGCTCTAAGGCGCCTGTGATCTATCGCAATACGCCGCAATGGTTTGCTGCCGTCGACAAGCCGGTCAACGATGGGCAAGACACCTATGGCAAGACCATCCGCGAGCGGGCGCTGACCTCCATTGATGAGCTTGTCACTTGGACTCCGCCGACCGGGCGCAATCGGTTGTATTCCATGATCGAAGCCCGGCCCGATTGGGTGTTGTCGCGCCAGCGCGCCTGGGGCGTGCCTTTGACGTGTTTTACCAAAAACGGCAGCCTGCCCACGGATGACGATTATCTGCTGCGCAATGAAGAGGTTAATGCCCGCGTGTTAGAGGCTTTTGAGGCCGAAGGAGCCGATGCTTGGTATAAAGAGGGCGCGAAAGAGCGCTTCTTGAGCGGGATTGTGGCACCCGAGGACTTCACGCAGGTGTTCGACATCTTGGACGTTTGGTTTGACAGCGGATCCACGCATGCTTTTGTGTTGCGCGACCGGGCAGATGGGTCTGATGATGGCTTGGCCGATCTCTATCTTGAAGGTACAGACCAACATCGAGGATGGTTTCATTCCTCAATGCTGCAATCTTGCGGCACCCAGGGCCGCGCGCCTTATCGGGGCGTGTTGACCCATGGGTTCACGCTGGATGAAAAGGGCATGAAGATGTCCAAATCCATCGGCAATACCGTTTCGCCTGAGGATGTGACCCGGCAATATGGCGCGGATATTTTGCGTCTTTGGGTGGCGCAATCCGATTATACCAGTGATCTTAGGATTGGGCCGGAGATCCTCAAAGGTGTGGCCGATAGCTATCGACGGTTGCGCAATACAATGCGGTTTATGCTGGGCTCTCTGGCGGATTTCACCCCGTCAGATCAGGTGGCGCCTGAGGCAATGCCTGAGCTGGAGCAATGGGTATTGCATCGTTTGGCGCAATTGGATGCCACCGTCCGGGAAGGCTACTCAGCCTATGACTTCCAAGGGGTTTTCCAAGCCTTGTTCCAATTTGCGACCGTGGATCTGTCATCATTCTACTTCGATATTCGCAAAGACGTGCTTTACTGCGATGGCGATACCGCAGAACGCCGGGCGGCTCGGACGGTTTTGGATATTCTCTATCACCGTTTGACGACTTGGCTGGCGCCGGTTCTGACCTTCACGATGGAAGAGGTTTGGCTGGAGCGCCACCCGGAGGAGGGCAGTTCGGTGCATTTGCAAGACATGCCGCAGACCCCATCGCGCTGGTCCAATCCGGATTTGGCTGAGAAATGGTCCAGCATCCGCAAGGTGCGCCGTGTGGTGACCGGCGCCCTGGAAGTGCAGCGGCGTGAAAAGAACATCGGCTCCAGCCTTGAGGCCGCACCCGTGGTCTATGTATCCGCAGAGGTGGCCGAGGTGTTGAAGTCTGTGAGTTTTGCCGATTTGTGTATCACATCTGGCATTGAAATTTCGACCCAAGCCGCGCCAGAGGCTGCCTTTGTCTTAGAAGACACAGATAGGGTGGCGGTGTCCTTTGCGAAAGCCAGCGGTGAAAAATGCCAGCGGTGTTGGAAAATTTTGCCCGATGTGGGTCAACACAGTCACGCCGGTGTCTGTGGGCGCTGCGATGCGGCGTTGCGCTAGGGCGAGCTGTGATTTTGTGGTGGGGCGCCCTATGCGCCCCGCTTCCCTTTATTTTGTGAGGGCGCTGTGACTGGGCTGGTGTTCAGCTCGGTGGTGTTTGCCGCGCTGCTGCATGCCGGCTGGAATGCTTTGGTCAAAACTGGACAAAACAAGCAATCGGGCATGCTGCTTTTGACTTTGGCTCATGCCTTCTTTGGGCTTTGCATTCTCCCCTTTGTTTCGCTGCCGCAGGGCACGGCTTGGCTCTGGCTCATCGCCTCGGGCCTTATTCATATGTTTTACCAACTGTTCTTAGGCCTTGCTTACGAGCGTGGCGATTTAAGCCGGGTCTACCCGATTGCGCGCGGAGCTGCGCCGATGATCGTTCTGATCGTGAGCCTGTCATTCGGCATTGACTCGCTGCGCGGGTTGGATCTGCTGGGGATATTGGTTTTGGGACTGGGGATTGTCCTGATGGCGCATGGGGTGTTCAGCTCGGGTGAGGATCGCAGGCTCATTCCGCTGGCGCTTGGGTCTGCGGCCGCGACGGCGGGCTATTCGCTGGTGGATGGGATGGGCGCGCGGGTGATGGGGGATGCGCTGGCCTATGTCTCGTGGTTACTGATTTTCTCTGCGGTGTTTTACACCCCCGCAATATTGGCGTTACGCGGTCGTTCGGTTCTTCCGCGGGGGGGTGGGCAGATGGCGCTTGGGCTTTTGGCCGGGTTTGCTTCTTTTATTGCTTACGCCCTTGTGGTTTGGGCGATGACGAAAGCGCCAATTGCCCTGGTCACCGCTTTGCGTGAAAGCTCCATTCTATTCGCGATGCTGTTGGGTTGGCTGTTCTTTCGCGACACAATGGGGCCAGCCAAAATTTTGGCCGGTCTGGTGATCGTTGCAGGGGTAATTCTTACCCGTCTCTAAGGTTTCGCACTCATTTGCTGAGCAATGCCGGCAAAGAGAAGATAGGCCGAACAGGCCACCAAGCCGAGATTGGCCAAATAAACCTCGGTGAAATTGCCCCAAGCGGCCCAAGCGGCGAAGCCCACCCAGGCCAAAGCAATGGGCAGGGTCAGAGGGCGCCAGCGCTCCGTGCGCACGGGGTGGACAAATTTGAGTGGCAGGAACATTGAAATGGCCAGGAGCGCCACCGCCGCAAGAATGACCCAATGGTTGGGTTCGGTGGCAAAGATGACAATCACCGCCATATTCCAAGCGCCTGGAAAGCCCTGAAAGGAATTGTCTTTTGTCTTCATACGCTGATCTGCGAAATACATCGCGCTGGCGAAAGTGATGACAATGATCGCCACCCATCCCGACCACCCAGCCAGCAAGCCGCTGGCAAAGAGGGCATAGGCAGGAATGAACACATAGGTGAGGTAATCGATGATTAAATCGAGCAGCACCCCATCGAAGAGTGGGGCATTGGTTTTGACATCATAGCGACGGGCTAAGGGACCATCGATTCCATCGACGAAAAACGCCACCACAAGCCAGACAAACATCATGTCCCATTTTTCATTGACCGCTTCCAGCATTGCCAACATGGCAAAAACAGCTCCGGTTGCAGTCAGCAAGTGAACTGCCAAGGCTTTTAATCGAATATCCATGCTCCCATATAGGCGCAATTCTCAGCCGGTGGCAATCAAGCTTTGGGGTGGGCGGCGTTGTAAATGTCCATCAATCGCCCGCTGTCAACCGCGGTATAGGTTTGCGTGGTCGAGAGCGAAGCATGGCCCAGCAGCTCTTGGATGGTGCGCAGGTCACCGCCGGCGCTGAGCAGATGTGTGGCAAAGGAGTGGCGCATGGCGTGGGGGGTGGCACTTGCCGGCAGACCCAATTGCATCCGAGCCATGCGCATGGATTTTTGAACCATTCCTGGCCCCAATGCCCCGCCGCGCTTTCCTCGAAAGATCGGATCCTTTGCTCTGATGTGAAAGGGGCAGAGCTCCACATACCGCGTGACAGCGGCGCGGGCCACCGGCAGGACCGGCACCAATCTTTGCTTGCCGCCTTTTCCGGTGATGCGCAGGACATCGGGCAATGGGTGATCTGCCCCGGTTAATCCGAGGGCCTCCGATATCCGCAGGCCGCAACCATAGAGCAGGGTTAATACTGCCGCATCGCGAGCGGCGATCCAATCCTCTTGGGCCTGCATCTCGACGGTTCCAATCATTTCATGAGCGGCATCTTCGGTCAAAGGACGGGGCAGTTTGCGTTCGAATTTTGGCGCGCGTGCCGATAAAACGGCGGTTGGCGCAAGCGCATGGCGCTCGGCGAGCCAACGAAAGAAGGTTTTCACCGCAGAGAGAGATCGCGCTAAACTGCGGCTGCTCACTCCGCGGCCGCGCTCATGTGCCATCCACGCGCGCATATCGCGTGTGGCGATGGCGGCCAGAGACGACAGCCCCTGCCGTCCGCCGCGATGTTGGGCCATGAAGGCGGTAAATCCAGCCACGTCGGTTGCGTAGGCGCTAAGGGTATTGTCAGCCGCAGATTTTAAAGCGCGCTCGTGAGACAGCCAATGCTCCATGGCATCGCGAATAGCCGGTGATATCAAGGTGAGGTCAGGCCTCTGTGACATCATCGCCCCCTATGTCAGCCACCGGCGCAGGGCGCGTTCAAAGATTGTTGCAAAGAATGTCAACAAATCTGTTCCCTGGGCGGGGGAAAATTGCTCGGCATCCTTGGCGCCAAGGACCAAAAGTCCGGGCAGGGTGCCGGCGCCAAAATCCAGCTGCAAACAAGCCTCAGACCCCACAGGCCCAGTGGCTTCAGGGTAGACAAAAACATCCGGCTTCGTGACCGTGCGCAGGGTCACCTTGGCCTCTAAATTTTGGGACAGGTAATGGGAGACAAAGCCGATCGGGGCCGGTTTCACAACAGGGCCAAGCGGCGCGAGGTTGGGATCGGGACTTTGAGTCTGCGTTTCCAGAATCAAACAGGCATAGTCGATCCGCAAAATATCGACCATCTCTGCGCCAATCATGGTCAAGAACCCGCCAAAATCGGTCGGCTCCATGATTTTCAGTAAGGCGCGATGGATTTGCTGCGTGCCGGCGAGGTTGTCGTAAGCGGCCGCAATAACGGAGCGGTTAGTTTCTTCCAGCCGGCCCAATTGCGCTTCAAGCCGGTGCATGGCCACGCTGCGCAAGTCCACAATATTTTGACCCAAAGTCTCATCATGGGCCGTCAGTAATGCGCGCATCACCTCCGGGGCGTCTAGAACGATCCGTGGATTCTGGGTGATGATATCGCGCAAGATTTCTTCGGCCTGCGCTGCGGTTTGCGGTGTCATGGCTGTCCCATTCACTTATGCGATGGCGGTCCCCATTGCATGGAGACAGGCTTACCATAGGTTAGAGAATTTTCTGCCCTGTTTTTGCCCAATCTGACATAAATTGCTCCAAACCCTTGTCGGTCAATGGATGATTGGCCAGGGATTTGATCACATTTGGCGGCGCTGTGATCACATCTGCCCCAATCAAGGCCGATTGCGTGACATGGTTCACTGTGCGGATAGAAGCGGCCAAAATTTGTGTATCGAAACCAAAGTTGTCATAAATTTGGCGGATATCTGCGATTAAATCCATACCGTCGATGTTCACATCATCCAGGCGGCCAATGAAGGGGCTGATGAAGGTGGCTCCAGCCTTGGCGGCCAAAAGTGCTTGGTTGGCGCTGAAGCAGAGGGTGACATTCACCATTTTGCCTTCACCCGACAAGGTCTTACAGGCTTTGAGCCCGTCCCAAGTCAGCGGCAGTTTGACGGTGATGTTCGGCGCAATTTCCGCCAGCTTACGCCCTTCGGCGATCATATCTTCCGCTTTGGTCGCAACCACTTCTGCGCTAACCGGACCGGAGACCAATTCGCAAATTTCGCGTGTAACTTCAATGATATCACGGCCAGATTTCAAGATCAGAGAGGGGTTGGTCGTCACCCCGTCGACCATGCCCAAATCGTTCAATTCGGCAATTGCGTCTATTTCAGCAGTATCAACAAAAAATTTCATGGCGTATGTCCTTGATAGGTTGGCCTTCGTTGGGGCAAGCTTTATCGGAGTTTTTAGGGTACTGAAAGCCCTGCTGTTAAGGAAATGCTGTGTCAGAGCCTCAATTCTTTCATCAAGGTGATTTGGTTGCCGTCTTAACCAGCCAACCGCTGGATCGGGTGCTGGATTATAAGGCGCCTGAAGGGGGATGCTGGCAGGGGGCCTTTGTTGAGGTGCCCTTGGGACCGCGCAAGGTCTTGGGTGTCGTCTGGCGGGCCGGCGCGGGGGATTATGACCACGCCAAGATCCGCTCGGTGATCCGCGTGCTTGATGTGGCGCCCATGCAACAGAGTATGGCAGAATTCTTGCGTCGGGTCTCGGAGTATACGCTCACACCTATGTCGAAAATGCTGCGCCTGGCCACGCGCGCGCCGGGCTTGGGAGATCCGCCCTCGATGCGGCAGGTTTACCGTTTGGGTGCACAGACCGAGGCCCGTATGACCGATGCGCGGCAAAAAGTGCTCGCGGTTTTGGAAGAATTTGCTGAGCTGAGTTTCACACTCAAGGAATTGTCCGATGCGGCAGGCGTCACCTCATCGGTGGTTAAAGGCCTGGTGAAACTGGGGGCGGTGGAGGAGCTGGCCACGCCGCAAGATATGCCCTTTGCGCATTTAAACCCAAGCTTGCCCGGCAAGAGCCTGTCAGAAGATCAGGCCGCAGCGGTTGCGCAATTGCAGGCAAATTCCGCGGGCTATCGCACGACGCTTTTGAAAGGTGTCACTGGATCGGGCAAAACGGAGGTCTATTTGGAGGCGGTGGCAAGCTGCCTCAACGAGGGGCGACAGGCCTTGGTCTTGTTGCCTGAAATCGCTTTGACAGCAGAATTTTTGACCCGGGTTGAGGCCCGCTTTGGCGCACGCCCGGCGGAATGGCATTCGGGTGTGACCATGACAGAGCGGCGCCGCACTTGGAAAATGGTGGGGCAAGGTCATGCGCAAATGGTCGTGGGGGCCCGGTCGGCTTTGTTTCTACCCTTTCAAGATTTGGGGCTGATCGTTGTCGATGAGGAACACGACAGCAGCTACAAGCAAGAGGACGGCGTGCTGTATAACGCGCGCGACATGGCCGTGCTGCGCGCGTCTTTGGTTGGCGGGCAGGTGGTGCTGGCCAGCGCCACGCCCAGTCTCGAAAGTTGGGCCAATGTCGAGGCCGGAAAATATACGAAAATTGAACTGAAAAGCCGCTTTGGAGCGTCAGTTTTGCCCGAGATGATGGCGATTGATATGCGGCAAGAAACGCTGCCTGCAGATCGTTGGATATCCCCCCGCCTGCAAAAGATGGTTGAGGCACGCATTCAGGCAGGGGAGCAATCCTTGCTCTTTATCAATCGCCGCGGTTATGCGCCCATCACGCTCTGCCGGGCTTGTGGCAATCAAGTGGGTTGCGATCATTGCGATGCGCGGATGGTCGAGCATCGCTTTCTCAAGCGCCTAATGTGTCACCAATGTGGCGAAAGCAAACCAGTACCAAAAATTTGTCCCAGTTGTGCGGCAGAAGACCGTTTGGCTGTGGTGGGGCCCGGTGTGGAGCGATTGGCCGAGGAGGCCACAGCGCTTTTCCCCGAGGCGAAAGTCGCGGTTCTCTCCTCTGATTTATTTGGCTCAGCGCGCGCATTGAAAGAGCAAATCGCCAAACTTGCCGCCGGGGAGGTGGATGTGATCATTGGCACGCAGCTGGTCGCCAAAGGGCATAACTTCCCAAAGTTAACCTTGGTTGGGGTGATTGACGCAGATTTAGGGCTTCAAGGTTCGGACCTGCGCGCCGCAGAACGAACCTTCCAGCTGATGCGTCAAGTGGCCGGTCGCGCTGGACGGTCCGACAAGCCGGGGGTGGCGGCCCTGCAAACCCATCAGCCAGAGCACCCGGTCATCCGCGCAATTCTGGATGGGGATGAAGAGGCCTTTTGGAGCGCCGAAGCGCAAGCCCGCGCACAAGCCGGCGTGCCACCCTATGGCCGCTTGGTCGGGGTTGTATTATCCTCACCCGATGCGCAGGAGGCCTTTGAGGTTGGGCAGGCCATGGCGCGCAATTGTCAGCCTTTGACACAGATCGGTGCACAGATTTTTGGACCGGCCCCAGCTCCAATTGCCCGCATCCGTGGGCGCCATAGGGTACGGCTCTTAATTAAGGCAGAAAAAAACGCCCCTATTCAAGCGGCTTTGACCGCTTGGACAGCCCTATTCAAGCTGCCAAACTCCCTCCGCTTGTCGATTGATATTGATCCGCAGAGTTTTTACTAACGCCTTGCTATTGCGCCGCAATATTGCCTGGACCGGGATCGGCAAGGGCGACGATATCGAACATGATCCGGTTGAGCTCAAAGTCCTTTGGCGTATAGATGCGCGCTATTCCCATGGCCCGCAACTTCTGCGCATCCTCATCGGGAATAATCCCGCCGACGATCACCGGAATATGGATCAGCTCGGCCGCGCGCAGCTTGGACATCAACTCTTGCATCAGGGGCATATGTGAGCCTGAGAGAATAGACAGGCCGATCACATGCACCGCGCCATCGCGCGCGGCTGTGATGATTTCGTCCGGCGTGAGGCGGATGCCTTCATAAGAGATCTCCATCCCGCAATCCCGCGCGCGGGTGGCGATTTGTTCGGCTCCGTTGGAATGCCCATCCAGACCCGGTTTTCCCATCAAAAAAGTCAGCTTGCGTCCCAGCCGATCACTGACTGCCGCGACTTGATCGCGAATCTCATCTAAACCTTCGGTACGATTGGACGGGGTGGCGCTGACGCCCGTGGGGCCTCTATATTGACCGAAGGCTTGGCGCAGCACATCGCCCCATTCGCCCGTGGTTACCCCGGCTTTTGCGGCGGCAATAGAGGGCGGCATAATATTGCTGCCATCGAGGGCGGCGGCGCGCAGATCCCGAAGGGCCTCGTTCACCGCCTGCGCATCTCGTGCCGCGCGCCAGCGGGTGAGCCGCGCGATTTGCTCGGCTTCGTTCTTGGGGTCCACTGTCATGATCGCATCGTCGCCTGCGGTGAGCGGGCTGGCTTCGCCGCTTTGATAAGCGTTGACCCCGACCACAGTCATATCCCCGCTCTCAATCTGACCAATGCGGGCCGCATTGGACTCGACCAAACGCGACTTCATATATTCGATCGCCTCGACGGCGCCGCCCATGGAATCGATCAACGCCAGCTCGGCCCGTGCGCCCTCCTTGAGGGAGGCAACTTTGCGCTCAACGGCGGGGTTTTCGTCAAACAGATCCTCATATTCCAAAAGATCGGTTTCAAAGGCCATAATTTGTTGCATCCGTAGAGACCATTGCTGATCCCAAGGGCGCGGCAGACCTAAGGCCTCATTCCAAGCGGGCAATTGCACAGCGCGGGCGCGGGCTTTTTTGGACAGGGTGACCGCCAGCATTTCAATCAAGATGCGATAGACGTTGTTTTCGGGTTGTTGTTCGGTCAGACCCAAAGAATTGACCTGCACGCCATAGCGGAAACGCCGCATCTTAGGATCACTCACCCCGTAGCGGTCGCGGCAGATCTCGTCCCAAAGATCAACAAAAGCCCGCATTTTGCACATTTCAGTGACAAAACGAATGCCGGCGTTCACGAAAAAGCTGATCCGCCCAACCATTTGGCCAAAATGTTCTTCGGGTACCTTGCCTTTGAGGTCATCCAAAACCGCAGTCGCTGTCGCGAGGGCAAAGGCCAGCTCTTGCTCGGGTGTCGCGCCGGCCTCTTGCAGGTGATAAGAACAGACGTTCATCGGGTTCCATTTGGGCAGATGCGCGCGCGTGTAGGCGGCGATGTCGGTGATCATCCGCAAGGAGGGTTTGGGCGGGCAAATATAGGTGCCTCGGCTCAAATATTCCTTAATTATGTCGTTTTGCACCGTACCTTGCAGCGCGCTGATATCGGCGCCTTGCTCCTCGGCTGCGGCGATATAGAGCGCCAGCAGCCAAGGCGCTGTGGCATTGATGGTCATTGAGGTGTTCATCTGATCGAGGGGGATGTCGGCAAAGAGCGTGCGCATATCCCCCAAATGGCTGACGGGGACGCCCACTTTGCCCACTTCGCCGCGCGCCAAAATATGATCGCTGTCATAGCCCGTTTGTGTCGGCAGATCAAAGGCCACGGACAGGCCCGTTTGCCCTTTGGCGAGATTGGAGCGATAGAGCGCATTAGAAGCCTCGGCCGTAGAATGGCCTGCATATGTTCGAAACAACCAGGGACGATCTTTTTGCACTTGGGTCATAACGGGCCTCTCTTTCTTGTGTGCGAAATATAATTGCGCATTAGCACTTAATGGCGGAATAATACCACCCTGTCAATTCGCTGCAACGCGGCAATTTTGCCATCTGGCGCATATCTGCCATTTCAGGCAGATTGGCCGGATGTTTGAGACAATTGAGCTTCCGATGTGGTTTGTAGTGATCGCGGCGATTTTCGCTGCGATTGCCGCTTTGGAGCGTGCTTTGATCCCCTCTGTACGGTGGTTTTTCCGGCGCAGAATGGAGCGGGTGGTCAGCCAATTAAACGCGCGGCTGGACCGTCCGATTGAACCGTTCAAATTGGCCCGGCGCCATGATATGATTCAAAGATTGCTCTATCATCCCGATGTGATGCAGGCGGTCAATGATCACGCCCGCAAGGAGGGCATCCCTGAAAATGTCGCTTTTCAAGAGGCGCAGAAATACGCGCGGGAGATCGTGCCGTCCTTCAGTGCGACGGTCTATTTCACCGTCGCCAGCACCATTGCCCGCTTTCTCAGCGAGACGCTCTATAGGGTGCGCATTGGCCGTTTTGAGGATGTTTTGAGCGGCTTGGATCCCAAGGCAACTGTGGTGTTTGTCATGAACCATCGCTCAAATATGGATTATGTTCTGGTGACTTATCTGGCCTCAAAACGCTCTGCATTGTCTTATGCGGTGGGCGAATGGGCACGGATCTGGCCGATTAGCCTACTCATTCGCGCGATGGGTGCGTTTTTTATTCGCCGCAAATCGCGTGGGTTGCTTTATCGGCGGGTTCTGGCCCGCTATGTCCAGATGGCGACGCAGGGCGGCGTGACACAAGCGGTGTTTCCAGAGGGTGGCCTGTCCTTGGACGGGCGTTTGGCACCGCCGCGGATGGGGTTTATGAATTATGTCATCGCTGGGTGGGAACCAAAGGGCCGAGATGTCATATTCGTGCCAGTCTCGATCAATTACGATCGGGTCTTGGAGGATTACATTCTTCTCGCTGCTGGCAAGCGCGGAGAAAGGCGTTTTGGTGCCAATATTTCCGTCATCGCGCGTTTTTTGGCACAGCAGTTTTGGTTGTGGTTGACGGGCCGCTATCGGCGCTTTGGTTATGCGGCTGTTCATTTTGGCGCGCCGGTGAGCCTGTCGGCGTTTCACAAACAGACGGGCGGGATCTCTTCTCCTGTTCTGGCGCGCGAGATCATGGCCCAGGTGGAGGCCGGCATTCCTGTTCTGCCTGTTCCTCTAATCTCATTGATATTAATTCATAAAGCGCCACTGCGGGCGCTGGAGCTTACTGCCGCATTTGCGGAGGTCATGCAGGCAGTTGAGCCGGAGTATTTGCAAGCCACTCCAGAGGCCTGGGCCGAGGCGGCGGAAGCGGGCGTTTTAAATTTGATGCAGCGCAAGCTGATTGTGCAGGATGGGGGGCGTTATGTCATTACTGAGAAGGGCAAATTTGTGCTCCCCTATTATGCCGCCAGCCTGTCCCATATATCAGAAAAATTACGTGAGTAATTAAATTACAAATTAATACGAAAATTGGTTGCAATATTGCGTGATGGATTTTATCCATTGAAGTGCAGGTTGATTCTGCATCGCAGCAATATCGTAAGGGGCTTCTCATGCCATTGGATTCAAACTCACCCTTGACCGCCTATACCGCGGAGAAAAAAGATCTCTATGACATGGGCGAAATGCCGCCCTTGGGTCATGTTCCGAAACAAATGTATGGCTGGGCCATTCGCAAAGAGCGTCATGGCGAGCCAGATACGGCCATGTTGCAAGAGGTTTTGGACGTGCCTGAATTGGACAATTACGACGTTTTGGTCTTGGTGATGGCGGCTGGTATTAACTATAATGGAGTTTGGGCCGCTTTGGGCGTGCCAATCAGCCCCTTTGATGGCCATAAGCAACCCTATCACATCGCGGGGTCTGACGCGTCGGGCATCGTCTGGGCTGTGGGCTCAAAAGTGACCCGTTGGAAACTGGGCGATGAGGTCGTGATCCATTGCAATCAAGATGATGGGGATGACGAGGAATGCAATGGCGGTGATCCGATGTATTCGACCTCACAGCGCATTTGGGGCTATGAAACCCCCGATGGCTCGTTCAGCCAGTTCACTCGGGTTCAAAGCCAACAATTGATGCCGCGTCCGAAGCATCAAACCTGGGAAGAAAGCGCCTGCTACACGCTGACCCTAGCCACCGCCTACCGAATGCTCTTTGGTCATGCGCCGCATGAGCTGAAACCGGGGCAAAACGTATTGATCTGGGGTGCATCGGGCGGGTTGGGCTCTTATGCCGTGCAGCTGGCCAATGTGGTTGGTGCCAATGCGATTGGTGTCATCAGTGACGAAAGCAAACGTGATTTTGTCATGGGGCTCGGCGCAAAAGGCGTGATCAACCGCCGCGATTTCAATTTCTGGGGACAAATGCCCACGGTCAACACCCCTGAATACGCCACTTGGTTTAAAGAGGCTCGCAAGTTCGGCGCCGCGATTTGGGAGATCACAGGCAAGGGAAACAACCCCGACCTGGTGTTTGAGCATCCCGGCGAAAGCACCTTTCCTGTCTCAACCTTCGTGTGCAAAAAAGGCGGTATGGTGGTGATCTGTGCAGGGACGACCGGTTACAATTTGACCCTGGATGTGCGCTATATGTGGATGCATCAAAAACGCCTTCAAGGCTCTCATTTTGCCAACCTTAAGCAGGCGGCTGCGGCCAATCGCTTGATGTGTGAAGACAAGCTTAACCCTTGCTTGTCTGAAACCTTTGATTGGAACGATCTGCCGGAAGCGCATATGAAAATGCGCCGCAATGAGCATCTGCCGGGCAATATGTCTGTATTGGTGCAAGCGCCCCGCCGCGGGCTGCGCACGATTGAAGAGACCCTTGCGGTTGCACGGTAAAAGACCCGCCGGGGGCAATTAATTTGCTCCCGGCATCCGAGTGCGCGCAATAGCTCTGGCCCCATGGCAAGCCATTGGCTAAACAAAGGCATGTCACAGACGCCAATTTCCTATTCCGAAGATCAGGCCCAGGCCTATGATACCATCAGTGAGATTCTGCGCTCTGCGGGCGTGGATCTGGCCAATGGGATCGTGACCCCGCCGCGCGAGGGCAAAGACAATATCGCCGCTGTCATTGGCAAGGCCGGATCTGGCAAAACCTTGCTTTTGGCGCAGCTGTATCATGCGTTGAAAGATGCGGGGCTGAACATCGTGTCGGGAGACTATGAACCCCGCGCGCGCAAAGACCGCCGGACCTTGGCGATTCTGGCCCCCACCAACAAAGCTGCGAGCGTATTGCGCAATAGAGGTGTACCCGCGACGACCATCCACCGCATTCTCTATACGCCGATGTATGATCCCGAGTATGAAAAAATCGCAGAGTGGCTCGGTGGCAATGGCGACCGGCCAGAGGTGGAGGGGGTCAGTGACCTCGCATTGGATCGAGCCTTGAGTTTCTTCACCTCCAATGCGTCTATTCCGGGCGCTTTGGCAGCGGCGGGGCTGCGGGGGTCTGACTTTATTACCGGATGGAAGCGCCGCGAGGAGCCTTTGGACGTGGGCTTTGTCGATGAGAGCTCCATGCTCGATGCGCAGCAATTGGAAGATCTCAAAGAGATTTTCCCCACATTGATTCTGTTTGGCGACCCGGCGCAATTGGCGCCTGTGAACCAATCGGGGGCGATGGTGTTTGACGCTTTGCCTGAGGAGCGCCGCTTGGTGCTCAGCCGCGTCCATCGTCAGACGCAAGACAATCCGATCTTAGATCTGGCCCATGCTTTGGGCGATGCTTCTTTGCAGTTTTCTGATTTTGAACAGATGGTGCGGGATGCGTCGATGCGCGATGATCGGGTGGTGATCGGTCAAAGGGTTGAGTCCGACCTCATGGCGCGCTCGCCCGTTCTGGTGTGGCGCAACGTGACACGGATCAAGCTCATTCAAGCCTTCCGCGGCGCCTATCAAGCCCCGATGGAGGAGCTCTTGCGGGGCGAGCCATTGATCTGTGATGGTATTGAGCTTCCTTTAAAGCACCGCAAAAAGCGGTTGGATTTGGAGGCGCGGGGTCTGATCAAAGGGGCGCAGGTGGTCTATCTTGGGCCGGGCCGCAAACCGGGATTTTCGCGCCTGCATGTCATCGGTGCCGAGCAACCGCAGTTGAGCGCCGCCAGCATCGTCAAGATTGAAATGCCCGATGAGGAAGAACCCTTTATTCCCTTTGCCGCCCGCATGGGCGCCACCTTTCTGCATGGGGCTGCGGTGACCATTCATAAGGCCCAGGGCTCGCAGTGGGATACGGTCCAGGTGTTTGCGCCAGATATTTTTGTGGCCGCCCGCATGAACCGAACAGAGGCGGGCACGCAGCTTTGGAAACGGTTGGCCTATGTGGCGATCACCCGAGCAGAGAACCGGCTCATATGGGTTGTGCGCAACCGGCTGGCGCGTCCAAGTGGGGCTCTGGCGGTTGATGATTTGACCGAAGCGGTGCCGAGTTTTGAACTGACGATGGAGCCGATTGAGGATCAAAAAGACGGTGCATTCTGAAGCAAGACGTGGCGGGCCCACCAGAACAACCGTGTTGGTACTGAATTCCCGAGGACCTGTATGTACAGGTGGGCGCCAGGTAAAAGAACCAGGGTTCAATCAGAGCCAGCTCCCTCGGATTGCGTATGGCCACTGGAATTTGACCGCTTTCGAGAAGGGCAGAACCCGCCGCTGTTTGAGATAGGCCTTTGCACGAACTTGTGCAAGGGCTCACTCGAGAATCGGTGCCCCGCCTGCTTGGGTAAACCGGGCGATCATTGCCTCCACGCGGCCAACCCGCTCCTGAGCACCCGGCGGGGCGGTAAAGTCGTGCAAGATTGCCTGCCATTTCGCCGTGGCCCGGGCTTCGGCGGTCAATGCGCCATTCTTTTGCCAAGTGCCAAAATTTGACAGATCCGCATTAATAGGCTCCAGAAAAGCTGTGCTATAATTGTTTAATGTTTGATCTGTTTCGAAAAAATGTCCGCCGGGTACCACTTGCTCGATGGCGTCAAGCCCGATTGCGGCTGCGTCTGCGGCCACAGGTTTGCACAGATGGGCAATGGCTTGCAGCGCTTCGATGTCCTGGATGAATTTCTCAAAACCAAAGGTCAGCCCGCCTTCAAGCCAGCCTGCCGCATGGATGACCATAGTCGCATTGGCTTGAAGACAGCCCCAGAGCGACATGACGGTTTCATGGGTGGCTTGCATATCATTGGTGTTGGCGGCCGCCCCAGCAGCTGAACGCCAAGGCAGGCCGATGTGACGGGCCAATTGTCCCGAGCCGATCGACATTTGAATATGTTCCGGCGTGCCAAAACTCGGCGCTCCCGATTTCATATCCACGTTCGAGCCAAAGCCGCCATACATCACCGGAGCGCCCGGTTTTGCGAGTTGATTGAGCGTAATGGCCGCCAAAGCCTCGGCATGTTGCAAGGTCAAAGCCCCGGCGATTGTAATCGGAGCCATAGCCCCTGCCAAACAAAACGGCGTGACAATGCACATTTGACCGGTGCGGGCGAAGTCGATCAATGCCTGCGCCATGGGCTTGTCCAACATGCGCGGCGAGTTGGTATTAATGACCGTGGAGCAATAGGGCGCATCGCTAAATTCAGCAGCGCTGAGACCCAGGGCGGTTTGGATGATCTCAAAGCACTCCTGTACCTGCTGCCGGCCCCGACCATAGACGGTCACGGCCTTATCTCCCAATCCCATTTGCGTTTGCATCATTGCGTAGTGGCGCAAATGCACTGGAATGTCTTGCGGTTCGGGCGCAGGGGTGAGCTTGTGGATGACGTCGAAGCTCTGCATTAAGCGCACGGCATCTTGATAGCTGGCCAGATCACCCGGCCTGCGGCCTCGGATGGCGTCGCTGACATTGGGGCAACCGCCGCCGGGGGTAAAGATCAACTGTCCCGGCGCGACCGGCAGATTGCGTGCAGGGTTGGGCGCGTGCAGGGTGAAGGATTGTGGCGCAGAAGCCAGGGCGGCCTCCACCATATCCGAGCCGATCCGCAGCATGTCCCCAGAGACGGCCGCGCCATGTTTGGCGAAAAGCTCAATCGCTTCGGGCAAAAGCACTTTTATTCCAAGGTTTTGCAAGACGTCCAAGGCCGCTTGATGGATGGCCTCCACGCGATCTTGAGAGAAAATACTTTGTGGCTCAAAAGGATGGCGTAGGACCGACCAACTGTGCGTCGAATCGGCCGCTTGTCTGGTTTTGCGGCGTCTCATGGCCGTCACGATAACCGCGTTTGGGCCGCGCGCAATAGGCAGCTTGCCCTTGCGCCGCTTACCCATTCGTCCATAAATGGCGCATGGATGAAAGCAATCTTTCAAATCTGATGCCGGGCCAGCTTTTGGCGCGGGGCGTTTGCCGCCATTTGCTGAGCTATGATTTTGTTTCAGTCGAAGAATTGGTCCCAACACCAGGTCGCCGCGTGGATGTAATGGCGCTGGGACCCAAGGGAGAGATATGGATTATCGAATGCAAATCTTCCCGCGCAGATTTTCAATCCGACCATAAGTGGCAAGAGTATTTACAGTGGTGTGACAGGTATTTTTGGGCGGTCGACCAAGAGTTTCCCAGTGAAATATTGCCCGGTGACACGGGGCTCATTATGGCCGATGCCTATGATGCGGCGATCCTGCGCATGGGGCCGGAACATAGGTTGGCACCCGCCCGGCGCAAAGTCATGATCCAAAAATTCGCTCGCCATGCCGCAAGACGGGCACAGGCCAGTCGCGACCGCGGCGTGGCGCGCTTTAACACTTCCTCGTGACGGATATCGCGGCTATTTTGCCACAGCTGCGGCTGCCCGGGCCGCGGCCATTATTTCTTCTGCAATATCATTGGCTTCGTCAATTTCAAAGTCCATCGGGATTTCAGCATCGCCGGCAGTGACGAAGATCCGTACCATGCCTTGATCCGTGGGGCCAATTTGCAAATTGGCTTCGATGTCTTTTTCTGTGTTGATGCCCATGGGTGTGCCTTTCGCTCTATGTCCTTGGGGTAAGGGGCTTTTGAGATATGATCAAGGGTCTTTCCGGCGGCTTTCACGCAGGTTCAAGCCTCCGCTCGGGTCCGCAGGTGCATTTTCTTGCATTTTGCTCGGCCGATGGCGTTTATTGCACACGCGAGCCCTTGCATTCACGCAGCAGCCCCGCTAAATCGCTCTGAGTGCCGCCTTAGCTCAGTTGGTTAGAGCGCCTGATTGTGGATCAGGAGGTCCCTGGTTCGAGACCAGGAGGTGGTACCATTACTTTCAATGGGTTACCCTGTATATTGCCCTCGCGTAGTATTTTGAACTCGAATAATTGTCGCGTTCATTGCTACGTTTGAATAATGCTTGGCGGCATTTAACTATTATATAAGATTAATCATTGCTCGGTGTGGTCACTTTAGTTTTTTGCATCCACAACCCATCTAATTCCTCATTCCCAAGACCCCACCCCAGCGGTACCCCCCTTTACAGGCTAGGAGTCCCAGCTAGACTAGTAATACGAGTATGGACGAACGATTTAGTGTTTGTGGCGAAAGGCTTTTAAGACTGATTAATTGTTGTCATATCTCTGGCTTTGTCGATTGTAATACATTTGAGTGCCACCATGCTATGGATGTGTTTGGATGCCGCACTAATTGCACGGGCGGATGTTGAAAGGGGATAAGTAATGAGGGACCAAGTATCGTTAAGCCGGCGGCAACTGTTAATACTTGCTTCAAGTTCTATCGTTGCTGCTCCGTTGGCTGCCTTAGGTGACGGCACTTCTCCTGATATTCACGTAGTTAAAAACCCACAATGTGGCTGCTGCACTGCATGGATAGAGATTTTAACAGACAAAGGCTTCAATGTTACCACTGAAGATCGCGCTGGTGGCCTTTTGACTGAATTTAAGATTGAGAGTGGTATCCCCAAAAATATGATGTCCTGTCATACCGCTAAAGTTGATGGGTACTTCATCGAAGGACACGTTCCCGCCAGCGACATAAGACGTCTCTTAGCAGACCTCCCTGATGCATTAGGATTAGCCGTGCCAGCAATGCCTTACGGCTCGCCCGGGATGGGACCTGAAGATGAACGTGAAGCCTACGATGTGTATATAATCAGTGCCGACGGCACAGCAGAGGTGTTTCAACATTATCCTAAAGCAGGAATACCCGTTTAAGATTAGCCTATTGACTGTCCAATTCCTCCGTCGGTGAAGGGTACCGGGGGGTACACCCCCGTTTTACAAAGTAGGAGTCCCTGCTGGACTAAGTAATACTAATGCAGACGAACGATTTGAAAATTTTTGGGTTATGCTATGATGGTCACTGGTATCAATGAAACGGTGATGTTGGTGAACATGGAGTTGCACTCTGTTTTGTCTATAGCAGCGGTAGCGCTTCTTAGCATATTTCCGGGTGCAGTGCTGTCCAATGCGGCCATAATTATTTCTTAAGGCAAGGTTTGGGGCCAAGCATGTCGATAATTTGTGCAAGTTGTGGAGCAGATTCTAATGGTGATTTCGATGTTGACTGGTGTCAAAATTGTAGAAAACCTATCTTAGGTGCCACTGCCCCCACACCTCAGAATTTATCAGATGGTATTTGGTCACTAGACAGTTCTGGAGAAAAATTTTCAGGTAATGTAATCGATGGGCTTGCTGAAGGCCTCGGTACATTAATTTCTGACGAAAGTTGTAGTGTGGGAAATTTTGAATCTGGCAAACTTAATGGGAAATGTACTGTCATAGACCTCTATGAACAAGGCTGAGGTAACACTTTTGTTGGTGAGATCAAAAATGGAATTCGTTCCGGTTATGGAAAGTATCTTTTTCATTACCCATGTTTTTATGAGGGTTTCTTCAAAAATTTTAGGTATCATGGTAAAGGTGTTCGAGTTTTTCCCGATGGTACTAGGTACGAGGGACAATTTAAGGACGGAGTCCCTCACGGACGTGGAATAGAAAGATATTCAGACGGCAGTAAGTATCATGGTACCTTTGAATTGGGGAAAAAAAGTGGAAAGGGTATCGAAACTTTTCTGCTAGGTTCAATATACCAAGGTGATTTTTGTGAAGGACGATTTGGTGGTTGTGGCAGATTTACTTTCCCAACTGGTGAATTTTGGGAAGGAAGTTTTTCTACTGAGTGGCTAAATGTACGAGGTGGAAAAGAAATTTTTTACACTATTCAAGAAAAGAACGGAAAAAAACGGTTTGGTCAGTTTCAAAATAGTGGGTATTTTAATGATTATACGTCCTTATTGGGCAGGCTGCTTAATCTACTAAAATAGACGTGAGCCCTAATGCAACGATTAACGAAATCATAGTGAAAATGATTTTAAAACAGACTGAATTAAAGATTGTGAAAATGAGCGGTCATTAGCAATCTATTCGCTCACCTCTCCGACCATACCCCCGGCACCCTCCACTTTACAGATCAGGTCTTCTAGCTTCTTTCTGTAATACTAATCCACACGAACGATTTAGTGGATATGGTAAACGGGCTTTGCATTAATCGTTTTAGGGACACTTAACACCCGCTGCAAACTCCCATTATCCCAAACGCCGTCATAGTTCTGTCCGTTCGGTAGGCGAACCTTCATAAAGCCGTGCGGCTTTAAATTCTCCAATGTGCCGTACCATCGGACGCCTTGGTCGTCTGTGCTCGTTGCGTAATGCACACTGGTATCATTTACCCAGCAGCCAGATATTAGGTTGCTAGATTTACTAGTATACTTACCGATACCATGCCGCGTAAAATGTAGCAGTTCTCCTACATATTTAGCGCCGTCTGTGTAGGTTATTGTGCCGCTTGTGCGCCCATGCTGATCAGGGAAAGTACCAGAAAACTTCCAGTCATTGCTTGCTATTTGGACATCACCAGTAAGGGTTCCGTTCTGCCAGCTCCCTTTGAACGTCCTTTGGGATGACTTTTCAAATAATTCACCAAACCCAGATCGAACGCCATTCTTCAATAACCCATGATACGTGTCGCCATTTTTATAAAATATTTTGGCTGATCCTGTCTGTTCGCCATTGGCCCATTCACCAGCATATTGAAAGCCAGAAGCTGAATTGAAAATACCAAAGCCATGTTTTACGCCAAACTTGAAATCGCCCTCGTAAACGCCACCATATTTGTACTGCAGAACGCCACGACCGTGGAACATACCTCTGCGCCAAGAGCCTTGGTAGCTCAGCACATCTGAATGGTTTACAGAATAGAAGCGCCCAAACAGGCGTCGTATAAAATTGTTCATATAAACACCTGCTACCGGCCACTTGTACATTGCAGGTGATTCCACTTTTCTCCAGTATTGGCCTGTAGGTTTTTGAGTCAACGAACGTAAAATTAGTCAGCTGAAAGTTGCCGTTTATCTTTGACGAGCTGCGGTTTATGTCGAGCACATATTACTTAGTTAGAACGCCTGCTGACAGAAGCTCTTCTCTTGTTGGGACCCACATGTCATGGCTATCTGTTGAAAATATTCTCAAAATGAAATCTATGTCCACGCCTCGGCTGAGCATAAATTCGACATCTTCGACCATGCTGGCAATTGCTGAACCGAAAAGCATTGTAGCGTAATCAAATTCATCGTCCCAACCCTCTTCGATACGATTTTCAACATAATTCTTTTTGATGTACTCCCGGTCGATCCACGTTCGATGAAATCCTAATTTCGCTTCAGGGGATAGGGTTCGGGTTTCACCTCCCAGAAAAATGTGGGCACATGCGCTGTCACATTCGCCAAACGCTTCAGTGTTGATGTTATGACGCGCTAAATACTCTGCAATAGCACTGGAAGCAGACGCTGAGCCTCCGGGGCCGGTCACTCGTAATGCGGTAATCTCAGGGTTATCGAACAGGTATACTGCGAGTCCTTAAGGACCCGAAGAAGTTGTTGATGTTCGAGCGTAAATGGATTCTTGTTTCCGTATGATCCGTTCCAATTTTCCTTCCCGTGAAGACCGCTGCGAGCTTTTGAGCTGTGTAAAACGCCAACGCGAGGATCATGGCGTTGCGCGGCGAGCGAATGCACTTTTGCTGCTGGATGATGGGAAGTCCTGTGTCGAGATTGCGCAGGTTCTTTACCTTGATGACGACACGGTGCGTGGCTGGCATAAGCAATATCTGTCTGAGGGCTGGGATGCGGTGGCTTATGACGGTTGGAAAGGCGGGCAATCGCGGCTGTCTGTCGCGCAGAAAGCCGCTCTTTGCGCGTGGCTTGAGGAACGTTTCTGCCGATCTACAGTGGAAATCCGCAGCTATATCACGGCGCAATTCGATCTGCGCTATTCTCATTCAGGCTGTGTTAAGCTTTTGGCGCGACAAGGCTTTGAGTATCGCAAACCCAAGGCTCTGCCGCGGGTGGCCGATGTAGCCAAACAGGCTGAGTTCATCGCAATGTATGAAAACATGCTGAATTCTCTGGCCGATGATGAGGCGGTATACTTTGCAGATGCCGTACATCCAGAATATCAAAGCAAGCCTGCCTTTGGTTGGGTGAAGAAGGGCACAAACCCCACGCTCAAAACGACTTCAGGCCGGGCGCGCGTCAACATTCACGGCGCACTGAACCTTGAAACCTTTGATACGCCTTTCGTCGCGCCGATTACAGTGGACGGCGTGAGTGCCGTGCAATTGCTGGCCAAGATTGAGGCCCGCAATCACGATAAACGCATCATCCACGTGGTCTGGGACAACGCTGCTTACCACAAAGGGCCGGATGTCAGGGCTTTTCTCTCGCGCAAAAACTGCCGCATCCACCTGATCCAGCTGCCGCCCTATTGCCCGCACCTGAATCCAATTGAAAGGCTCTGGGCCGTGATGCACCAACACGTCACCCACAATCGCGCCTATCCCACGCAAAAGCTATTTACCGAAGCCATTCTGAAGTTCTTTCGGAAAATTATCCCAGAGCAATGGCACAACTTCCGAAATCAGGTCACTGATAATTTCCGCATCATATCAGAACAAAATCTTCGGGTTTTGGAGTGAGCGGTGTATATGAATGAGGGAGCCTCGGGGGGCAGGTCAGTCGTAATGTCACTATGTATCAGTATCTAAGTGCTAATTTCATTTCCTCAACCATAAAATCAAAAACAAGTCTTATGCGTGCGCGTGTGTTAACGTCAGGATGAGCTACCATCCAGACTGGAAGGGTTAACGATCCATGATTAGCCATAATGCGTTTTACTGCTGGGTTTGCATCCCCGTGATTGAGGTGCGTAAGACCAATTCCACATCCTGCGGCTACCAATTCCCAAATTAGTGGGTAATCTTTACATTTAATCACATCAACATGATCCAGAATGTCCTTCCCCCACCTATTTGTAATTAAATTTTCTAGTGTTTTTGGCATGCTGCCAACGATGCAATGATCTTTAAGCTCTAATATCTTATTCGGGGTGCCTACTCTTTCAAGGTAATTAATAGATGCATATGCCCCATAATTTATTTGGCCAACTTTAAGCGCAATCAAATCTAGCTGAATTGGGGCATATGTTTGAATTGCAATATCTGCATCTTGGAAAGCTTCTTTTTCAACGGAATTCGTCGATATTACTTCTAATTGTATGTCGTCAGACACTTCGTGAATTCTCGAAATTATCTTTGGCAATATGATCGAGGCGATGCCGCTGCTTGCTATTATTTTCATGGGACCTGAAATTTGTACGTTTTGCAATAAGACTGCTTCATACAAATCTACTGCCGCTTTAAATATATTTTCAGAATGCTGGAACGCGATCCTACCTACCTGTGTTAAAGTTAAGCCTCTGTCGCTTCGGTAAAACAAGACTGCTGAAAGCTCTTTTTCTAGGGATGCAATATGCCTACTTAAGGTTGACCGTGGAACTCCAGTTCTCCGCTCGGTTTCAGCAAGTGTACCCGTCTTAGCAACCTCATAAAAGGATTTGAGGCTTTCTAGATTAGGTTGTTCATTTAAATTTAACATATTTTTTCTCCAGAAATTTTGTACAAACTAATTTATTCCAGTTAATATCTGCTTTCCGTAATTATATTAGGATAGTTGCATGAAGTCCATATTTGGGAGGCTTCGTCTCATTATTAACCATTTTCAAAAACTTCTTAATTATATACCAGTTTTAACAACGTAAAATTCTAGCTAACTATAAGTCTATCTTATTTCGTACCTTTCAAGGTTCGGTTCACTGATATTTTTTGTATCTTCAACTTCCAATATTAGTACAAGTTAAAGTCAAATTATCAATGTCATTTAGAAACGCAGCCACTCAGTTTATCACCTTCTCACTAAAGAGATGCAGCAGGAGCTTAGCTTTAGTATTTTTGATTTTAAGCGCTACTGAAGTTAATGCTGGATGTGTTGTTGACAATGTAGCGTACGATACAATTACCGACAGAACAGTGGGACAGCCCATTTCACTGAATATCATTAAAAACTGGGACGCGGATGATGATGTGGCCACCTGCGACGTAAGCACGTTAACTAGTTTAAACGGGGCCTTTGAGGGTAAAAATACATTTAACCAAGATATTAGAGGTTGGGTCACTAGTGCCGTTACGAATTTTCGCGGCATGTTTAAAAATGCCACAACTTTCAATCAAGATATTAGAACATCCGGCGGTTCATGGAACATAAACGATAACGCCAATAATTTTACTAACATGTTTCAAAACGCAACGGGAATGGCAGCGCTGGGAGCACCAACCCCAAACGGGACTGGAAATGCTGCCAGAAGTGAATATAGAGTGTGGTTTGCAGGTGGCGCGGATAGCACTGCGCCGACGGTGACCTTCAGCCCAGCAGATGGGGCTGCAGCAGTTGCGAATGCAAGCAATATCACCCTCACATTCAGTGAAGCTGTGCGAAATACTGACAACTCGGCGCTTACCAATACGAATGTAGATGGTCTCATCACATTGAGAAAAACAAACGCTGGCGGTGATGATATTGCCTTTGACGCGACGATTAACGGGAATGTGATCACTATAAACCCGGCCGTAGACTTCCCCTCAGAGCAGGTGGTTTATGTGGCGATTGGGGCCAGTGTTGAAGACAGCACGAACAATGCGATCTCCGCCTCCAATGCCACATTCACGGCCGCGGATAGTGCTGCGCCGACCTTACGTGATGTTAATTTTGTGTCAAATAATGCAACTGTAACGGTAGCAAATATTGGTAATATAATAACACTTTCGTTCCTATCCAGCGAGGAGATTAGTCAGCCTGATGTGACGTTTTTATCAAGTGGTAATGCGATTATGGATACACCTGCGTATACAAATAGTGGGAATATATGGACCGTTACCTACAACGTTACCTCAGGCGATACGGACGGATTAATCACGTATAATATTGAGTTCACAGACATAGCCGGCAATTCAGGAATACCAGTCAGTGGTGGCAACATCACTATGCCAAAAATTACTACTCCTTGTTTTAACTGCAACACCACAATAATTGATCCGCCAAGTGGGGAATTTATTGTATATGATATATATTCCGGAGGTATCCCGGTCGACATAAGTCTGAAAGATCAGGCCAATAATCCCCTTACGGACACGTCTGAAATCTCCAGCGTAACAGTTACTTCGAGCGGTGGAAGTCTTAAAGTAAATCCTTCCGGTAGAACTATCACCATACCCAAGCCTAGTAATGGCTCAGCAATATTCAGTTTTGAGGTACTATCTACTACACCTGGACCGATAGTACTTAGCGCCATCGTTACCACAACAGATGGAGTTGCCCACAGTCTTGGTAATAGAACAGTTAGATTTGAAGCAGTCACACAAAATTTGATTGGTACAGTTGAAATTACGACCCAACCTGCAATTAGTGGAAGAGATTCGTTGATTAATGGCGAGAACCTGTCGGTGCAGCCATCAGTACGTCTCTTGGATACCAGTGGAGCTCTAAAATCCTTAGATAATTCAACAGTAGTAACGGCCAGTATTATTAGTGGTGAAAGTGGCTCTCTAAATGCAAATGGATCAGCAACTAGCGTGCAAGTATCTGGCGGCATCGCAAATTTTGTAGGTCTAAAATTAACTGGGGATCCAAATGAGGTCTATGCATTGGTTTTTCAAGCTACAAATCACGTGCCGGAAACATCAGTGGAATTAAGAGCCACAGCCTCTATCACGCAAACAGATAGTACTGCTCCTACGGTTACCTTTAGCCCATTAGCTGGCACAGATAGCATTCCTAAAGATGTCAATATCACCCTCACATTCAGTGAAGCTGTGCGGAATACTGACAACTCGGCGCTTACCAATACGAATGTAGATGGTCTCATCACATTGAGAAAAACAAACGCTGGCGGTGATAATATTGCCTTTGACGCGACGATTAACGGGAATGTTATCACTATAAACCCGGCCGTAGACTTCCCCTCAGAGCAGGTGGTTTATGTGGCGATTGGGGCCAGTGTTGAAGACAGCTCGAACAATGCGATCTCCGCCTCCAATGCCACATTCACAACAATAAATAACAACCTGAATGTTATTCGTCTCGCCGATACTGTCGTAACGGTTGTTCTGGCGGGACCAACTACTCCGGTCATTGGATCATTCCATGTCCACGCGGAGTTCTCGTCTGATGTATCGCTCCTAACTGTTAATGATATTACTATTAGCAACGGCACCATCGCGAACTTAACTGGAAGTGGCGATACTTATGGATTTACCGTTAATGCAATTCTTGGAAAAGTAGTTACCGTAACTATTGGTGGGGGCGTAGTCCAAGATTCGACTGGAAATATGAATAGTGCCTCCAACACATTGTCAGTCGAAGCTGGAGCCCCTGGTGCATATTTTAAAATTAAAAAAGACCAAATACGTTCCATAATAGTTGAGCATGAAGGAAGGTTGTTGCAGGGTGAAATGTCATCCCAGCAAGGAATGATACAAGATGCACGCTCGAGCTTCATAACATGCAGAAATCAAATTTATGAGGAAGATATTTTGGTTCTTACTTCTTGTGACAACCAAAGTCTCAATTTTAATGGGTTTACCAAAATTAATGATGGCGGCGTTATCGCCCAAGGTAGCTTTATAGACAAACATTGGAGTGATCCGGGCAAGCAAAGTCGCGTGGCATTAGGTGAATTTAATATATATAGCTATGCAGACGGCACAACTAACTCATCGCTCAAAGGCCAAATATCATGGGAGCGATACCTGTCTGATAGTGCAATGTTTGGCAGTGACTTCAGTGGGAAATTTGCACATTCCAAGCTGAGCGGAGAATTTGAAGGCACGCAACGTCAATATGGCATAGGATTTGGGGCTTATTTTGTTTCTCAATTAGCTGATGCGTTATTTTTCGATAGTTATATATCAAGTGATTTTTACCGAAACTCTTTGAAGATGGACGATGGTACTCTTGCGCTGGCCAGCGATTACACTACAGAAAAATATATAGTTGGGGGGGCTTTGACCGGGGTTTTTAAATATGAAGGGTTCGAGCTGCGTCCTGAACTCGCATATGCATATGGTAAAACATCAATTGGCGAAATAAATTTCATTGGAGAGTCTTGGGGGTTTTCTGATAACAATATCACATTGGATGCAGGCACAACGTCAATTTCCCGCCTGACCCTCAGACCGGAGTTTAATGTTTCATTAGGGGAAAGCTTAGGTCTAGCATCAAATGCAATGTTCAGTTTTACGCCGCAGTACAGCTGTGAACGTTTAGCACCTTATGCTTCATCACAAAGCTGTGGTCGTGGTTTTGAGTTTGGTTTCTCAAAACAGTCTGCTGACAGATCGACGAAAATTTCGATCGAGTACAAGGTTGATTTTCTACATAATGATAAGCTTTCAATGTTGCAATTGAACTTTAGTAGGAATTTTAAACGTTAAAGACAGTCGCCTTCGTTTAAACATTCTTGGTTCTAACCTCAGTGTCCGTTTGTTTTTCTCTCCCTTTGAATTGGTGCCCCCTATAGTTAAGAGCTAGGGGATCAATATGGATCTCAAGCTCTACAAACTTGAAGAAATTGTAATGAAGCTGAGGCAAGTTGAAGTTTTGACTATACAAATGGCCACAATTATTGAGCGCCTGGGTTTAGGTTGTGCCAGCAATGTGATACGATTTATAACCAGTCTGGAAGCACCTTAAATTTATATCTGCTTGACTAGGCTGTGGTTGATTCATTTTATCAGGTTTTACCAATGCATAAAATCATAGTTGTCTTTTTTATATTGCTTTCATGTGAAGTTGCAGCTGAGGAAAAATTTTCAGTCATTAAACTTCAAAAAAATCTTACTTTGTTGAGATTATATGAAGGTCCCATTGATGGATTTTGGGATCCGGAAACAAAGAATGCAATGTGCCAATTTTTGAGTGATACTGGAAGACCCTGTGGCGCTGCTATCAATGAGCTTGATCTCAAAAAACTGAATGAGGCTGCTTCTCAAAAGGTTATAATTTATATGCACGGCACAAATAATCCTCGGCAGCAGGAAAATTGTCATTGGAGTTATAACGCGGTGCCAAAATCTATAAAACAAGTACTGGGCTTTGTTAATTTTCATATTTACTATCTTTGTTCTTCCGCTGCTGATTCCCAAAAATTACAGGAAAATCTTCCCGGTGATGGTGTCCATTACCAATTTGGGCATGCTAATGGATCTTATATCCTGCAGCGAGTTGTTGAGTTGAATAATCTCATAGATAGCCTTCATGCAGCTAATGTGAGGCCAGAAAATATCTTTGTTGCGGGTCATTCAGCGGGCGGTTGGTCCGCTTTGATTGCAGCTGACACTTTTCCAGAAAAATTCAATGGTGTGATCGCATTTGCTCCTGCTTGCTGCGGGCCAAGACATGAAGTGGATTTATACCCAATTTGGCGACAAATAGTCCGGCCAGAGCAGCAAAAAATGATGACCAATAATCCTGCACTTAAAAGGCTGGTATTTGCTTATG
Source organism: Planktomarina temperata RCA23 (assembly GCF_000738435.1). Lineage (NCBI taxonomy): Bacteria > Pseudomonadati > Pseudomonadota > Alphaproteobacteria > Rhodobacterales > Paracoccaceae > Planktomarina > Planktomarina temperata. Next base: position 1,001,014 of record NZ_CP003984.1, read on the forward strand.
AGGATGATGAATATAATCGGTCTACGGATCTAGAGTTTTTACAAAGTGCGTTTCCAGAAACATTGCAACTGGTTAACCAAAATTGTGGCAAGGGGCACAGCACACATCTAATGGACTGCAACAGCGCCGAGACTCAAAATATAATCAATAAATTTTTAATTATTCACCAGTAACCAAGGTACTGCTGCACAAGGCCACCAGCGGTTCTGACCTGCCCCCCGAGGCTCCCTCATTCATAACGAGAGTTTGCGGGTTTGGATTTCATATTCTTCTTCGTCAGTTTGAGCAAGCGCGTCGTGTGCGGAGCCCTCAAATTTCTCAAGCGCTCGGCGCGCTTCAGCGGGTGTTTGGTTGCCCAGAGATGAGTGCGGTCTGACGTTGTTGTAATCGTATCGCCAAAGGGCCAGTTTGCGGCGGGCATCGTCTAACGTATCGAAGATTTCCTCGTTCAGCAGCTCGTCTCTCAGGCTGCCATTGAAGCTTTCGATGAAGCCATTCTGCTGCGGTTTTCCCGGATCGATGTAATGCCAATCCACATCGTTCTCGCCCGCCCACTTCAGGATCGCACGACTGGTGAACTCCGTCCCATTGTCCGAGACGATGCAGGCTGGCTTCCCGTAGATACGGACAAGCGCATCCAGTTCCCGTGCAACCCGAGCGCCCGAGATACTGGTATCAGCCATCAAACACAGGTTCTCGCGGCAGCAATCATCATTCACGGTCAACATGCGGAACTTGCGTGACGCGCCAAAAGTGTCGGACACAAAATCCAGAGACCAACGTTCACCTTGCCGTAACGCAACTGGCATCGGTGTGCGCGATCCCCTTGCGCGTTTGCGGCCCCTTCGCCGCCTGACGCCAAGCTTTTCTTCAGTATAGAGGCGATACAGCTTCTTGTGGTTCATGGTCATTCCTTTGCGTTCCAACGGCACGCCGATCCGGCGATAGCCGAACCGACGCCGCTTGCTGGCAATCGCCTTCATCTCTTCGCGAACTTCTGGATTATCCGGCGGCTGATCGCGCCGGACGGTCTTGGGATCGACACCGACAAGCCTGCACGCTCGGCGTTGTGAGATATCATGATCCCGCATCGCCTTGCGTGCTGCAGCCCGTCGCACGTTCGGTGTCGTCAGTTCTTTCCCAGCAAATCTTTCAAAACTACATTGTCCAACATCGTGTCCGCCAACAGACGCTTCAGTTTGCCGTTCTCATCTTCAAGCGATTTAAGGCGGTGGGTGTCAGAAACGTTCATGCCACCGTATTTGGCTTTGAACTTGTAGAACGACGCGGGACTGAGGCCATGCCTGCGGCACACCTCAGCAGTTGGCATCCCAGCTTCTTGTTCTTTGATCATCCCGATAATCTGGGCTTCGGTAAAACGACTCTGTAGCATTTGTTTGCTCCTTCAAAGGTTAAGCAAACTCTACATTAAAGTGAGGGACCTTTCGGGGGGCAGGTCAAAGGCAGCAATGATGCGGGGCTTATGCCTGATGACGATTAAGGGTTTACCGCCAAACGAATGACTTCAGGGCTGGTTTTAAAATAGCAAAATGGAGAGTGTTTTGCCATTAGAAGAGGTTACAAATTAGCCCTGCCCGCTTCAAGCAGTTTTCTCTGACAGTGCCCAAAACCGAACTGTTTCGTGACAGATATCGACGCCGCGTTCATGCAAGATGTCTTCCACCTGACGAAAACTCAATGGGTAACGTATGTAATACATCACCGCCAATCGGATGATTTCAGGTGAGGTCTTGAAATATTTGAAGGGAGAACATGTTGTAATTTAACAAAAATAGGGATCGGCCGCGAAACCGTCAAGTTTGTCTGACAACACCGATTTGAGAGGGTGTCGCGGCTGAGAGTGACACAGCTATAGACTTTGTTTGTGAGGGATACGTATTAACCAGCCTCTAATCTCAGAAGGCTAGAGCCCTGCAGCTTGTTTTAGGATAGCTGCGGTGAATACGTCCTGATGAGCACCACCAATATTCTTGAATAGGGTGATCTCTTTAGCAGAGACCCGCCCTGAGCGGCGCCCCTGCACTAAGTCGAATGCATCACCTTGGATGTCATCCAAGCTTAGCGCACCGGACGCTATTGGTATCGTCAGTTCGCCCACTTCTTCGCGGCCACGGTCGCAACACGTGTAGACCGATCCACGGCGCATCGCGTCATCATCCGTTTCAGGCATGTCGGTTAAGTACGACCCTACCAGGTCGAGATGTGCTCCAGGTTTCAGCAACGCTCCCTTCACAAGAGGCGCGCGCGACATGGTCACACAACTGATGACATCAGCTTCAGCCACTGCAGCATCAAGATCTGGTGCTGCAGTGGCCTCGATGCCTAGAGTACAAAGCAGAGCTGCCAAAGCCTCGGCACGGGACCAAGTGCGATTCCAGATCCGCACACGCGAAATTGACGGACGCGCCGCTATATGCGCCATCGCCACATGTGGGCCTAGTCCACCCGCACCCACAACAAGCAACTCGCGCGGTGTGGGTGGAGCTAGAAGTGAGGTGCCAAGCCCAGAGCCGCGAGAAAGGTCGCGAGGCCCTCTGGAACTATGTGCAGACCAAAAATATTGCCATAAAATTGCAAGGCTGAGCCAGGTTTCCGACCCTTTCCAGCGGCGATGATGGGGGGGGCATGGGTGCCAAGGTCGCTTTGATATTGCCGCAGGGGTCTTTGACTGGGCAAGCGGATCTTCTGCTAGTCTAGGTCAACCATCTTATCAGGATCGGCACAATGAGACTTGTGAGCAAGGCATTGAGGGCCATGGCAATGCCTGCATAGGCGCCGGCAATTGGGTTGACCTTGAAGGCGCGCGCCGTGCCAATTCCGTGGGCGGCGACACCCACTGCAAAACCCCGTGCTTGCCAATCTGTGATAGACAGGATGTTCATCAACGGGGTCACGGTGATTGCCCCAATGATCCCTGTTAAAATAACCAGAACGGCTGTGAGCGTTGGAATGCCGCCCACGGCTTCTGAAATGCCCAAGGCCACGGGAGCCGTGGTGGATTTTGGTGCGAGGGACAGCAGGACGCTTAGGGGCAGATCAAAAAACTGCGCCAATACAATGGCCGATCCTGCCGCCACCGTAGAGCCCACGACCAGGGCGCATAGGATGGGAATCACGGATTTTTGGATCGTGGCGCGGTTGTCCCAAAGGGGCAGGGCCAAAGCGACCGTTGCGGGCCCTAACAGAAAATGTATAAATTGCGCGCCTTCGAAATAGGTGCCGTAATCGGTCTTGGTCAAAACAAGCACCGGTGAGAGCAGCAGGACCGACATCAATACCGGGTTGGCCCAGGAGGGATTTCCCAATCGTGCGGCCAGGCTTTTGGCGATCAGATAGGCGGCAATTGTGGCTGTAAGCCAGAGCAAGGGCGTGGCGGATAAATAGCTCCAAAGGCTGACAAAATCATTCATTTTTGCACCCTGTACATGAGCCGTTTCATCGCAATAAATGTGGCGACGGTCACAAGCATTGACAAAATTGTCGACAGGATGAGAACCACAAGCAACCTGGCCCAATCTGATGACAGAACGTCTAAATTGCCAATAACCCCGACACCGGCGGGGACAAACATCAAAGACAAATGGGCCAGGATAACTTGTGTCGTCGGGCGCAGGGCGCTCGCCAAAGGCGGCCTGAGGGCAAGAGCCGCCAGCAAAATCACCAAGCCCAAGACAGGGCCGGGAATAGGCAGGCCCAACCCGCGCGCGATAAATTCCCCCGCAAGTTGACAGCCAAGAAGCAATCCTAAAGTTCGAAGCATCTGCGCCACACTCCTTATCGGGTTCACAGTGACGGGGAATGGGCAGGGTGGCAATCTGTTTAAGGATATTCAATCAAAAGGGCGCCGCTTGCCGTTCAAAAGCTTGAGGTGAAAGAGGCGCTTAAACGTAGGTGATTTTCTCCGTCAAATCATCGCGATTGTGCCAATCCCAATAGGTTTTGAGCAGTCGTGCCGTGATGGGGCCGACGGCATCATTGCCCAAAATGGTTTTATTCACGCGCGTCACAGGCACCGGGCCACCGGCTGTGGTTGCGGTAAAAACCTCATCGGCGGATAGGAATTCATCAAGACTAATGTCGGTCTGTGCACAGGGAATGCCAAGGTCGGCGCAAATCTCCAAGACGGTTTTTCTGGAAATGCCTTCGAGCATTCCCGATCTGGGTGTCAGCACTTTACCGTCAATAACTGCAAAGATATTAAAGCCCGGCCCTTCGGTTACATAGCCATCGGTGTCGAGCAATACGGTGGTGTCATAGCCGGCATCTAATGCGTTAAATAGGGCGGCGGTCATGTCACCCCAGTGATAGTTTTTAACCGTCGGATCAACTGAGTGAGGCGGGATACGCCGCAGGTTCTCTTCTACAGAAATATGGGCGCCTCGTTGTGCCACCTCCTGTGGGATCACCCAGATGAATGGAACGGCCCAGGCGTAAAAATGGTTGGTGCAGGCTCTTGGATCACGCGTGCCGGGAACCTGCGGTGTGCCGCGGGAGGCCACCATGGAGACATAGGCGGACTTTAGCCCCGATGTGGCCACCAATTCGACCAGAGCTGCCTTTATCTCTGCGCGAGTCATGCCCACATCAAGCCGCAATTTATCCATCGAAACCATGAAGCGGTCTAAGTAATCTTCCAGCCGAAAGAAGGCGCCTTCCCATACATGGACGACATCATATGTGATATCAGAGCGGGTCAAACCCCAATCAAACACCGAAATTTTGGCCTCCGATACCGGTATGACCTTGCCGTCCATCCAAGCTGCGCCGGCTGAATAAGTCATCTCATAGCCTTTTTGCGATCAATTGCGCCGCATGGGCGCAATATGGCGCTCATTTTTTCACGCCATTTTGCGCCATAACATAATCCACCAGATGCGGCACATAATCTTCCGGGCCGTCACCACCTGCTGCGAATGCCAAGGCAAAACTATTTTTCACCGCGCCACCAATGGGATTTGCCAAATTGACACCATCGGCCATGTTGGCAAGATAACTTGTATCTTTCAAAGCGTTTTTCAGCGTGAATTTATGCGCCTCGCGATTGCCCTCCACAGCATAGCCCATGAAGGTTTGATAAAATCCGCAATCCATTCGGCTGCCACGAATAACGGAGTCAAATTGCGCGGTGGTGATGCCGACTTTTTCGGCCAGAGCCAGGGCCTCCGAATACATCGCGGCATATCCGAGCGACAAAAAATTGTTGAGCAGTTTCATTTTGTGCCCGGCGCCATTGTCTCCCATGTGCACGATGGAACGCGCCCAAGTTTCGACCACGGGTGTAATGCGGGCATAAATGTCTTCTGTTGCCCCAATCATGGTCGACAATTCGCCGGATTCGGCCTGAACGGGTGTGCCGCCCAGAGGTGCATCGGCCATATGGCAGCCCTGTTCTGCCAGGCGCGCGGCCAGTCGCGCTGTCGAATTGGGATCTGAGGTTGAGCAGTCAATGATCACTGTGTCTGGACGCAGATCGGGCAAGAGCTCGACCACGATAGCCTCCACTTCCGGTGAGCCGGGCGCGCAAATGTGGATGACCGTTGTATTGCGCGCCATATCGGCCAGAGTTTTGACCTCCTTTGCGCCTTTGGACAAAAGATCTTCCACGGGCGCGCGATTGCGATGGGCCAGAACATAGACTGGGTAACCTGCCGCCAAGAGGTTCTTTGCAATACCGTGTCCCATAAGGCCAACGCCTATAAATCCGATCGTCTCTGCTGTGTTATTCATGACTTGTCCTTATTACGGTGTTGCCGAGACTCGCTTTCAGTTCTGAAACTCCGCGCCGTCTTCGGTGAATTTGGAGTGAAAATAGGCGCCCTTGTCAAGTCGCGGCCTTGCGGCGCCGGCGGTTTGCCTGCTGCGGTGATTGCATCTTACATGGCCGCCCTGCGTTCAAATCGTTTCAGGCGATGAGCGCTGAGGGATCCGCAGATAGACAATACAAAGATGGCGACAATCAATATGAGCGGTGTCCCGTCAAAAAATTGCCCGGCGACCGAGGCCAATAGGATAGAGCCCAAGGTCGCAACCGCGCTGGTGACGCTGGCGGCTGTGCCGGCGATATGCCCGAGTGGCTCCATAGCCAAAGCTGTGAGGTTGCCCAACGTCATTCCGGCTTGAAAAAACAGTCCGAAAATCCAAAAGATGAAAAGCGCAAAGCCAAGATCACCGGCCATCAGCCCTTGCGCGTATAGAAGCAGCATCCCGAGGCTCCAGACAATCTGTATGCGCAGGGCCGCACTGATCAGGCGACGCATTCCGAGGCGCATGACGATCATGGAGTTGAGAAAACTGGCCGAGGCGGACAGGCCCGCCACCAAGGCAAACCATTGGGGAAAACTGTCGGCGCGGTTGTAGAATTGATCGAAGATCTGTTGCACCATGAGGATGCTCAAAAACAGCATCGCATAGGCAAACACCATGGTCAGCATCGACATGCGCACCATGCCGAGGGAAAATATCTCGACCAAGGCGGTTTGAAAAGCCTTTCTGCGGAAGGGGATGCGCTGCTCTGGTGCTAGGGGTTCTTGAATTCGCAATCCGGTCCAAGTGGTGCTCAGGGCTGAAAATACAATGAAAATCACAAAGATTGATTGCCAAGCAAAAATTGAGATCAATCCTGCCCCAAGCAAGGGGGCAAGAGCGGGAACAATGGAGAAAATAATCATAACAAATGAGGAAATCTGTGCCATTTGGCGCCCAGAATACAGATCGCGGATCAAAGCTTGGGAGACAACGCGCGGGGCGGCGGCACCGAAGCCTTGACAGAGGCGCGCAATAATCATGGTCTCAAGATTGCTGGCGAAAATACAGATGATGGAGGCCAAAATATAAAGCCCCGCGCCCCAATAAATCACGGTTTTACGGCCAAAGCTGTCCGACAGCGGGCCGGCGATTAATGTACCGGCAGACATGCCAATAATGAAGGTCGACAAGATCAACTGCACGTTATTGGGGCGCTCAGGTGTCAGTTGCGCAGCGATATCGGGCAGCGCCGGCAACATCGCATCGATCGAGATGGCAACGGTCGCGACCAGCATGGCCATCAGGGTGATAAATTCAGGAGTTGAGATCCGCATGAGTTTCCAGATTTAAATGTATGAGAACTTAGTCATGGGAATGAACTGAAAAGTAAACACCTGCCGCGCTACATTAAACGGGAACACTCAAACAGGTCAAAACCAAAGCCGTCAGCAGCGCGCGCAATTTCAGCCACCAATCTGGCGTCAATCGGTGACGGAAGAACACGATATCTAGGCCGAAGAGCGCCAAGAATCCGGCGCTGAGCGCCGCAAGCTGCTCGGGCGCGTTGCTGGCCAGCACGAAAGTCGCCCAGAGCGCTGGAAGGACCGATAGGCCGAAAAATAAGGGGGCGTTTTGCTTTGGTGCTTTACACGCGAACCCCCAAAGCACCCCGGACATAAACGATAAGATCACCGCGCCATAGGTCAGCTGTAGATCGCGCCCCAAAAAACCGGGGCCGAGCCAATCGGCGATCGGTCGGGAAATATCCGTGTTCCAAGCGCTTATAGCCCCCCAAAGAAACGGCAGCACGCCGGCAAGGCCAAGCCACAAGGGGGCGGTTGGGATTTGGGTTCGAATGGCGCGGCTGTTAAGAAAATTCATGGGGTGCGGTCTTGTGTTGCGAGATCTTTTAAAAATTGTTCGGCATCGGATCGGATGGCCTGTTGTTTGTCGGCATCCATGTGATCGTAAACCCGGTACATCATGCCAACCCGTGGATTGGCGCGCAGCTTGGCGCGGTTGCGGTCGAGAAAATCCCAATAAAGGTAATTAAATGGGCAGGCCTTTGGGCCGTTTTTGGCCGTGACGCTATAGCTGCAGCCTTTGCAATAGTTGGACATTTTGTTGATATAGCCACCGCCAGAGGCATAGGGTTTGCTGGCCAATTTACCGCCATCGGCAAAGAGCGCCATGCCCGAGACATTTGGCAGTTCAACCCATTCGAAGGCATCGGCATAAACGCTTAAAAACCAGTCATTGACCTGCGCGGGCAAGATACCGGCCAGGAGCGCAAAATTCCCCAGAACCATCAACCTTTGGATGTGGTGCGCATAGGCATGATCTATCGTCTCTTGCACCGATTGGCGCAAACAGTTCATGCGCGTGTCAGCGGTCCAGTAGAAGTCGGGTAGATCGCGCTGGGCATCAAAAAAGTTGAGCGTTTCATAGCCGGGCATATTTTGCCAATAGAGACCGCGCACAAATTCGCGCCACCCCAAAATTTGCCTTATAAAGCCTTCAACCGCATTGAGAGGCGCTTGACCTCGATGATAGGCCTGCTCGGCTGCGGCAATACACTCAAGCGGAAGCAACAAGCCGGTGTTGAGATAGAGCCCAATATGGGCATGGAACATCCAGGCTTCATCTTGAAGCATGGCATCTTGGTAATCGCCAAAGAAGGCCAAGCGTTCCTCAACAAATTGCTGCAATGCCGCGCGTGCGCCCTCAGCGGTCACGGCGAAATGGAAGGGGGTGGCGGCGCCCATATGGTCGGGGAACAGCTGTTCGACCATCGCGCAGACCTCTTGGGTGACGCCATCGGGCGCAAGGCGAAACGTGTCGGGAATAGTCAGTGTCGCATTGGGCGCTTTGCGGTTGTCGCTGTCAAAATTCCATTGATCTCCAATCGGCTGGTCACCCTCCATCAAGATATTGTAACGCTTGCGCATTTCACGATAGAAATATTCCATGCGCAAGGATTTGCGCCCCGCGCTCCAGTTCTGAAAGTCGCTGTGGCTGGCGAGAAATCGCGTGTCGGGGCGGATATCGACCGGCAGATTTAGCAGATCAGGCCAAAGCTTGATCTCTTCCAAAACACGATATTCGCTGGGCTCTGTTACGACGATTTCGTCAAAATCGCCCATTTGAGCCGCGCGGGTCACTGCATCGGAAAAGCGTGACACAGGCGTGGCATCATCGAGCTTGTGGTAGATCACCCGGTATTTTGCGTCCCGCAGCTCTTGTGCGAAATGCCGCATGGCGGAGAAAATGAAGACTAGTTTTTTCTTATGGTGTTTGACATAGGTGGCTTCTTGCTGAACTTCACAGATCAAGATGGTGTCTTTGGTCTTATCGGCACCGTGCAAACTCGATATTGTTGGACTGAGCTGATCGCCTAAGATTACGCGTAATACCGCCACTTTTCCCTCAATTCCGTTTTGCCCAGGCTGGTGCCCACTCTTGGAACCTTCAACTAGATTGATTTGACCGCGCTGCAACGCGGTGCTTTGAATTTTTGCTGGGTGAGAGGCCAAGAGCGCATTGCAATATCGGCGTGCCGCTATAGCTCAGAGGCAACATAGGAGCTGGCGATGGCACAAGTGATGACGGCAACCCGTGCGGCGGGGCAAGCGCGGCTTGAACAGTTTTCCGCGAAAATGGGGCGCGATTATGCCCAGGGGCGCAACTTCGATCGGGGACCGGCTGCGCATCAGGATGTGTCGATGCTATCAGCCTATATCCGACGCCGGCTCATAACTGAGCCCGAGGTCATCGCCACGGCCATAAAAACGCAAGGCGCTGAAGCCTCTGCAAAGTTCATTGATGAGGTGATTTGGCGCAGTTATTTTAAGGGGTGGTTGGAACAGCGGCCCGAGGTGTGGAACAACTATACCGCGGGGTTGCGGCAAGACTTGGCCGCGCTGGAGGGTGATGTGGGGCTGCGCCAAGCGGTTCATGCCGCCGAAACGGCGCAAACCGGGCTGGACTATTTCGACAGTTGGGCAGCTGAGCTGATTGAGACCGGATATTTGCACAACCATGCGCGGATGTGGTTTGCCTCCATTTGGATCTTCACGCTTAAATTGCCATGGCGCCTTGGGGCAGATTTTTTCTTGAAGAACTTGTTAGACGGGGATCCGGCCTCCAATACCTTGAGTTGGCGCTGGGTCGCGGGGCTGCACACGCGCGGCAAACCCTATGTCGCACAGGCGAGCAATATTGCGCGCTTCACCGAAGAACGCTTTGTGCCGCGCGCGCAAGAGTTGACGCAGAGCGCCTCTGGGCTGGAGGCGCTTGAACCTGACGGGCTGCCAGAGTGCAATCCTCCAAGGGTGCCAAATGCGCCGCAACTGCACCTTCCAACCGCGATTTTGTTTACGGAGGAGGATTGCCGGATCGAAGATTTTCCCTTTCGAGACTTGATCTGCACCGCTGCGGCCACTTTGGCGGCGAGCCCCCTGCGTTCGCCGCGTGATGTCGCGCAGCTTGTGGTGCGGTTCGAGGCGGGTGCTTTGGCCGATGTTGCGCAAAGATCGGGTCTTGCTGTCTCAGCGACGCAGATTGGCGCGCCGTCAGATCTTGCGCGGTGGGCGCTGCAATCGGGCGCGCAGCAAATTGTGACGCCCTATGTGCCTGTTGGCCCCCTGCGCGATTGGCTTGCGCGCGCCCAACCAGAGCTCGAGGCGGCCGGCATTTCCTTGACGGAATGGCGGCGCGATTGGGATGCGATGGTCTGGCCCCATGCGACCGCGGGATTCTTTAAGGTCAAAAAACAAATTCCGAAGTTCTTGCGCACAATTTGTGCATGAGCGTTGCGTCCATCTTTACCATCCAAACAGATCGTTTGTTGAGAGGGCGGGCGGCCCGGTTGGTGTCTCGTGTTGGTCGCTCGCCGGGGGCGATGGCTGGCGACGCGATGGTTTCGGCACGTCGCGTCTTGCATAATGAAAGGAATGCAATAAGCTCAGTGTTAAGACCTTAACGTTCCTGCGCTTAACCCATTGTTAATAAACTGGGAGGCGTTTGCCTTGATCTTTGTGATCTGTCTTTTGTGTTAAGCCTAGCGCTTAGGTTATTTTGCCAAGACGGTGGGTGAGACATAGGCCAAAGACTTTGCGTAAGATGATAACGCCAAAAATAAAGACTACGAATAGGGAGAAAATGAATGAAAATTGCGATGACTGTGAACGGCAAATCGGTATCTCGTGATGTTGCCGGCAATACTTTGTTGGTCGAATATATCCGGGATCATTTGCGACTGACGGGCACCCATGTGGGCTGTGACACCAGCCAATGCGGCGCTTGTGTTGTGCATGTGGATGGCAAGGCGATGAAATCCTGCACCATGCTCGCGGCCAGTGCTGAAGGCGCGGCGGTGACGACCGTGGAAGGGCTCGCGAAATCGAAAGATGAGCTGCATCCCATGCAGGTGGCGTTTAAGGAAAACCATGGTCTGCAATGCGGGTTTTGCACCCCGGGCATGATCATGACCGCAACCGATATGGTCGCACGCTATCAAGCCGAGGGCAAAACACTGACGGAAGAAAATATCCGCCATGAGCTTGAAGGTAATATTTGTCGCTGCACCGGCTACCATAACATTGTGAAATCCATCGCGGACGGTGCGTCCAAGATGACGTCAGCATAGGGGGACGGGATATGTCAGAAGGAATTGGCGCGCGCGTTTTGCGCAAGGAAGACAAGAGATTCATCACCGGCAAAGGCCGTTACACAGACGATATCATCGAGGCCAACCAAGCCTATGCCGCCTTTGTGCGCAGCCCGCATGCGCATGCGCGGATAGTCTCGCTGGACACCTCCGCGGCTTTGGCTATGGAGGGGGTTGAAACGGTTTTGACTGGCCCGGAATTGGTCGCCGATGGCATCGGCAACATCATCTGCGGTTGGGGCATTACCTCCAAAGATGGCACCCCCATGAATATGGGCGCTTGGTCCGCTTTGGCGACCGAAAAGGTGCGCTATGTGGGTGATGCCGTTGCCATTGTGGTGGCTGATAGCAAATCCCAGGCAAAATTGGCCGCTGAGGCGGTGGTTGTGACCTATGAAGAGCTGCCCGTTGTGGTCGGCTCGGTCGAGGCCTTGGCCCCCGGTGCACCGCAACTACATGACAATGCCCCTGGCAACTTGATCTTTGACTGGGAAATTGGAGATTTGGCGCCCACCGACGCGGCCTTGGCCTCTGCGGCGCATGTGACGGAGATGGAGATCACCAACAATCGTTTGGCGCCCAATCCAATGGAGCCACGATCTGCAATTGCCACTTTTAACGAGGCGGAAGATCACTACACGCTTTATACCACAAGTCAAAACCCCCATGTGGCCCGTTTGGTGCTCTCGGCTTTCTATAACGTCGCGCCTGAGCATAAATTGCGGGTGATTGCGCCAGATGTTGGCGGCGGTTTTGGATCCAAGATTTATATTTATCCCGAAGAGATTGCCTGTCTTTGGGCCTCGATGAAGTCGGGCTGTTCGGTGAAATGGACCTCAGACCGCACTGAGGCTTTCCTCACCGATGCCCATGGGCGCGATCATGTTTCAACCGCGAAAATCGGTTTTGACAGCGATGGCAAGATTGTGGGCTTGAAGGTGAACACCAAAGCCAATTTGGGCGCGTATATGTCCCTGTTTAGCTCGGCTGTGCCGACCTATCTCTACGCGACTTTGCTGTCAGGCCAGTATGATATTGCAAATATCTATTGCGATGTTCAGGCGGTTTACACCAATACCGTGCCGGTGGATGCCTACCGCGGAGCGGGGCGCCCAGAGGCCTGTTATGTGGTTGAACGCATCATGGAAACGGCGGCGCGTGAAATGGGCATGGACCCTGCCGAGCTGCGATCAAAGAACTTCGTGCGCAGCTTCCCGCATCAAACGCCTGTGATTATGGCCTATGACAGCGGTGATTTTGACGCCAATTTGAAGCAGGCCCAAGAGGCCGCAGATGTGGCGGGTTTTGCCGCAAGAAAAGCCGAAGCGGCCAGCCGTGGCAAGCTGCGAGGGATGGGCTATTCCAACTATATCGAAGCCTGCGGCATCGCACCGTCAGCTGCGGTGGGAAGCCTTGGAGCAGGCGTTGGCCTGTGGGAAAGCGCAGAGGTTCGGGTCAATCCCGTGGGCACCATTGAGATCCTCACAGGCTCGCACAGCCACGGGCAGGGGCATGAAACCACATTCGCGCAGATCGTGTCGGAACGTTTTGATTTGCCAACGGAAAACATCCAGATTGTCCATGGCGACACCGATAAGGTGCAATTTGGTATGGGCACCTATGGCTCCCGGTCCGGTGCTGTCGGCATGTCTGCCATTGTGAAAGCGATGGATAAAGTGGAAGCCAAGGTCAAGAAAATCGCCGCCCATGTGCTTGAGGCCGGCGAGGATGATATCGTGATCGAAGGTGGGGCCGTGAAAGTGGCTGGCACTGACAAACAGATGCTCTGGCATGAGGTTGGTCTTGCAGCCTATACGGCCCATAATATCCCCGAAGGCATGGAGCCGGGTCTGAAAGAAAGCGCCTTTTATGACCCGACCAATTTCACATTCCCAGCGGGGTGTTACATTTGTGAGGTCGAAGTGGATCCCGAAACCGGGGTGACGGAGGTGGTGCAATTTGTAGCCTCTGATGACTTTGGCACCATCATCAACCCGATGATTGTGGAAGGCCAAGTGCATGGCGGTATTGCGCAGGGCATTGGCCAAGCGATGCTTGAAAATGTTGTCTATGACGCGGCCGGTCAACAGCTATCGGCCAGCTATATGGATTACGCCATGCCGCGCGCCGATGATTTGCCAAATTATTCGGTGCATCATGCCTCGACCACCTGTCCTGGAAACCCGCTTGGGATGAAGGGCTGTGGGGAGGCCGGTGCGATTGGCTCGCCGCCTGCGGTGATCAACGCCATCACGGATGCCATTGGCAATAACAATCTTTCAATGCCGGCCACCCCCTCTGCGGTTTGGGCCGCGTTGCAGGATGTGAGCCAAAAACTAGCAGCTGAATAAGGAGTTTGGACGATGTATGAGACCAATTTTCATAAAGCGGCCACCGCACAAGAGGCTGCCGCCCTGTTGAACACCTCTGAAGATGGGAAAATATTGGCCGGGGGGCAAACCTTAATCCCCACCATGAAACAACGACTTGCCGATCCGACAGATGTGATTGATCTAAGCGGCGCGGCGGATCTGCGCGGGATTACCATTGCCGGTGATCAGGTCACCATTGGGGCGATGACACCCCATGCAGAAGTGGCGGGACATGCCGCTCTCGCCGCGCTGTGCCCTTCGATTTGTAAACTTGCGGCGAATATCGGCGATCCCGCTGTCCGTCATCGCGGAACGATTGGCGGGTCTTTGGCCAATAATGATCCGGCGGCTGATTATCCAGCAGCGGCCCTAGCCTTGAATGCGCGGATCCACACAACCTCTCGTGAAATTGCAGCGGATGATTTTTTCGAAGGTATGTTTACCACAGCCTTAGAAGAGGATGAGATCATCACCGCCATCAGCTTCACCGCCCCGGCGAAAGGTGGTTATGGCAAGTTCCCTAATCCGGCGTCGCGCTATGCAATGGCCGGCGTGTTTGTGGCCAAATCAGCCGACGGCAGCGTCCGGGTTGCTGTGACCGGCGCGAGTGAAGACGGGGTCTATCGCCATGACGGTCTGGAAGCGGCCTTGAGTGCGGATTGGTCGGCCTCTGCTGTTGATGGGGTCGAGATCTCATCGGACGGGCTTTTGTCTGATCTTCATGGAAATGCGGAATATCGCGCTAATTTGATCAAGGTCATGGCCAAACGCGCTTTGGGCTAGATCTTTCACAAACCTTACACACCAACCCCATTTTTGGGGTTGGTGTTGCCAATTTATAGGGCAGATATCTTGCAAAACTTGCCGCAGTCCATCGACGCAACCACCGCTCTGCTCGCCTCTGAAGGCTATGTGGCCGATCGTGCGCTGTCGACCTTGACCTTCCTCTCCCTGACGCTCAATCGACCAATCTTTTTGGAGGGCGAAGCCGGCGTTGGCAAAACAGAACTGGCCAAGGTGATCGCCAAAACTCTTGGGCGAGATTTGATCCGCTTGCAATGCTATGAAGGGTTAGACGCCAGCAGCTCGGTCTATGAATGGAATTTCGCCGGCCAAATGCTGGCAATGCGCAATGGGGCGGAGCAAGGCGACATATATTCAGAAAAATACTTGATCAAACGTGCCTTATTGCAGGCGGTTGAGCCGCATCCCTCTGGGCCGCCGGTCTTGCTGATCGATGAGATTGACCGCACAGATGCACCCTTTGAGGCGTTTTTGTTGGAGGCGCTCTCTGATTTTCAAGTCACCGTGCCAGAGCTGGGCGTGATCAAAGCCCCAGAACCGCCGATTGTGATTTTGACCTCTAACCGCACGCGTGAGGTACATGACGCGTTGAAGCGCCGCTGTCTCTATCACTGGGTCGATTATCCGGGGTTTGACCGTGAGATGGAAATTTTGCGTGCCCGCCTGCCAGAGGTGAACGCCGATTTAAGCCGCGAGGTGGTGGCTTTCATCCAAAAGCTTCGCGAGGAAGAGCTGTTCAAGCGGCCCGGACTGGCCGAGACCTTGGACTGGGCCAAATGCCTTGTGGCGTTGGATGTTGTGGCACTCTCACCCGATGTGATCACAGACACCATTGGTGCGGTGCTGAAATATCAAGATGATATTGCCAAGATCACCGGGGGGCCTGCAACACGGATTTTGGAGCAAATCAGGCAAGATATGCAGGCGCTGTAATGGCAGATGCTGCAGGGAGATTGCCGGACAATATCGTCTATTTTGGCCGCGCCTTGCGCCGGGCCGGCGTGCCGGTTGGAACGGCGCAAATCCTGGAGGCCCTGCGGGCGGTGCAGCTGGTTGGCTTCACCAAGCGGCAGGATTTTCACACCACCCTACGGGCGATGATTGTGACCCGGCCAGAGCATCTGCTTATATTTGATCAAGTCTTTGCAATGTTCTGGCGCGATCCTGATTTCTTGGAAAATATGATCACCAACCTCCTGCCTGTGATCACGGCCCCTTCGGTTGAGAAGCCCATGAAACCGGCGCAGAATAGGGCCGCGGAGGCGATGGCGGCCGGTGGGGGAAAGCCGCGCGATCTGCCCCCTCAAGAGCTGTTGGAACTGGATGCGCAGTTTTCTCATTCAGATGTGGAGAAACTGATGCAAAAGGATTTTGAGGCAATGAATGCCACGGAAATTCGCCAAGCCGAACAGGCCATTCGAAGCCTGCAGTTGGATTTACCACAGCTGGCGGGGCGGCGTTTTGAGACGGCGGCTCGGGCCTTACGGATTGACCGGCGAAAAGCGCTGCAACAGGCGCGGCGCAGCGGCGGTGAACTGCTCACTTTGCCGAAGCAGCGGGCAAAGCCCCGACAGCTCAACCTCGTGGTGCTATGTGATATTTCTGGATCCATGACCCGATACAGCCGAATGATGATGCATTTTGTCCATTCCTGCGCACAGGCGCGTGGGTCGGACTGGGCCGCAGTGCATGGCTTCACCTTCGGCACTCAGCTGCATAATATTTCGCCTCAGCTGACCATTAAAGACCCCGATGCTGCTCTGGCTGCGATCGGTCAACATGTGCAGGATTGGGAGGGCGGCACCCGCATCTCTGAAAGCCTTGGGACGTTTAATCGTGACTGGGCCCGGCGGGTTTTGTCAGCCCCGGCCGTGGTTTTGCTCATAAGTGATGGGCTTGAGCGGTCGGGACTTGCGGCGCTTGAAGGAGAAATCGCCCGACTGGCCCTGCAAGCCCGGGATCTGATATGGCTTAATCCCTTGTTGCGCTGGGACCAATTCTCGCCGCAGGCCGCAGGCATCAAAGCCATGCTGCCGCATGTGTCCTCACTGGTGGCCTGCCACAATCTTGGCAGTTTGCAAGATCTTTCAGATCATTTGAACGGCCGGCGCGGTGTCGATCACAAGGCGCGTTTGATGCGGTTGCTCGCATGAGGGCCAGCGTCCCCCATGGGTGCCCGTTTGTGCCTTGCACGGGGTGATTGATGCCCCGCTTGCAGTTAGTTATGACTGTGGACAGTTCAACTTATGAGGGGCGCAATGTCCGATCTGCTTAAAAAACCTTTTGGAACCCATGGAAAAGTGCATGAAATCACGCCGCAATCTGCGGGTTGGCGCTATGTGGGCTTTTCCCTCTATCATTTACGCGCGGGCGAGCGCGCGGCTGAGCTGACGGGGGATCGCGAAGTTATTTTGGTGATGGTGGAAGGTAAAGCGCAGATCTGGGGCGCAGGGCAGGATTGGGGGGTCTTGGGCGCGCGGATGTCGGTGTTTGAAAAGACGCCGCCCCATTGTCTTTATCTGCCCAATGACACCGACTGGGCGGCCGTGGCCGAGACCGATTGTGTCATTGCTCTGTGCACAGCGCCGGGCAAAGGGGGGCATGCGGCGCGGCGGATTGGGCCCGAGGGCATCACACTGACGGAGCGGGGCAAGGGGGTGAATACCCGCTACATCAACAATATTGCGATGGAAAATGAAGATTACTGTGACAGCTTGCTGGTGACAGAGGTGTTCACCCCGCCCGGGCATTGGTCCTCATATCCTAGCCATCGCCACGATGAAGATGATTATCCGCGGATCACCTATCTTGAGGAGACCTACTATCATCGGCTCAACCCTGCCTCGGGCTTTGGGATTCAGCGGGTCTACACGGATGATGGGCAATTGGATGAGACAATGGCGGCCAAAGATGGGGATGTGGTCTGTGTGCCGCGCGGCCATCACCCTTGCGGTGCGCCACATGGCTTTGAAATGTATTATCTCAATGTCATGGCCGGGCCGCTGCGCAAGTGGCGATTTGTGGCGGCGCCCGAGGTGGAATGGATCTTGGAACGCGATGGGTGAGGGCTGGATCTCACGGGCCTAGAGTAAAGCGAATATCACCGGGGCGAAGAAAACGCCGAGGCCCGCTAACATGCCCCAAATGACCTTGCGGGTCAGATAGGCCGTGCCAACGGCGGCACTTGCGGCGGCCAGATGCAACAGGGTGACCCCATCGGCGGCATCGGTTGGCCAGAGCACGAGGGGCGCCACCATGCCCGGAAGGACTGCGACCGGGGTAAAGCGCAGCATACGCTCAATCACAGGCGCCATGCGCTTTGAGCCGATCAATCCAAGAAACGAAAAGCGAATGGCAAATGTACCGATCGCGATGAGCGCAATAATCAGCCAGATTTCAAATTGCGAGTAATTCATGCGCTGCGCTCCAGCAGTGTTTCGACAATGACCCCTGTGACCATGGCGCAAAAAGCTGCAATCAAGAGCCCGCTGCCCGACGGCAGGCTGGCCAGTGCTAGGGCTAGAACAACTGACACAAAGGCGGTGGCGATATGGGCCAGCGATTTCAGCAAGGGCGCCACAGTGGACAAAAACGCCAGAGGCAAGACAAAGGACACCTCCAAACTGCTGGGTATCCAAGTGCCAATCTCTGCGCCGATATAAGTAAACAGGCACCATAGCGGCGCAATCGTGAGCGAGACCCCTGCAAAATAAGCCACCCGTGAGGGCAGGGGCATGTCGGGTTGGTCTTCATATTTTGCAACAGCGAGCACATAGCTGTGATCAAAGTTCAAGTACCCAATAAAGGCCCGCTGCAACAGAGGCGCGCCGCCCAAATGGGGTGCCAAAGCAGCGGAATACATGGCCATTCGTAGGTTAACCGCCAAAGCGGCAGCGAGAATGAATCCAATGGCGGCATTGTCGAGCATCAATTGCAGCGCGGCAAATTGCGAGGCGCCCGCGATGACAAGAATGGAAAAGCTCAGGGTTTGGGCCAGGCTCAGCCCCGCTTCAATGGCAACAACTCCAAAGAGGGTTGCGAATGGCACGACCATGACAATAAAGGGCAAGACATCCACAACCCCTGTCCAAAAAGCAGAACTTTCTAAAGAGCGTGTCATCAGGTCAGCCTTTTACAAGATAGGTTTGATATGGCCCGCAGCACAGGGGGCCCATGCGCCCTAGGCCGGCGGGGCCGTGTCGCGAATTAACTTCCAATTGACCGCATCCAACAAAGCCTCAAAGCTGGCGTCCACGATATTGGCGGAAACGCCGACGGTGGCCCAGCTGCGTCCTTTGCTGTCTTCGCAATCGATCACCACGCGCGTGACGGCCTCTGTGCCACCTTGGGTGATGCGCACCTTGTAATCGGTCAAATTCATGTCATCGATCATCGCCTGATAAGGGCCAAGGTCTTTGGCCAGAGCTTTGGAGAGCGCATTCACAGGGCCCCGGTCATTGCCCAGCTCATCCATTGACTCGCTGACGGACATTTTCTTTTCGCCATCAATCCGCACCACAACCAATGCCTCGGACAAAGACACCATGCGATTGTATTTGTTTTTGCGCCGCTCCACTGAGACTTTGTAGCGTTTGACTTCAAAAAAAACTGGACAGAGCCCCAATTCGCGCCGTGCCAATATCTCAAAACTGGCTTGTGCCGTGTCGTAGGAATATCCTTGTGCTTCGCGCTCTTTGACCAATTCCAAAATACGCCCCAATGCGGGGTCGTCTTTTTCGACGATCAAATTTGCCTCTTTGAGGCGTTTGCGTAGGTTCGATTGCCCGGCTTGGTTCGACATGGGGATGTCGCGTTGATTGCCGACCAAGGCCGGGTCGATATGCTCATAGGTGACAGGGTTCTTGAGGATGGCGCTGGCATGTAGGCCGGCTTTATGGACAAATGCGCTGGCTCCGACGAAAGGGGCCTGGGGCGCTGGTATCCGGTTGAGAATATCGTCGAGCACCCGTGAGGCGCGTTTTATGTCCCGCAAAGCCGCATCAGTGACGCCGATCTCATAGTTCGACCGATAGGGCTCTTTGAGCTTGAGGATTGGCAGAAGTGAGGTGAGGTTGGCATTACCGCATCGCTCGCCCAACCCGTTCAGCGTGCCTTGAATTTGCCGTGCCCCTGCATCGATGGCAGCCAGGGTATTGGCGACAGCATTTTCTGTATCGTTATGGGTGTGAATGCCCAAATGATCACCCGGCAGCCCGGCTGTGATGACCTCTTGCACGATCTGGCCAACCTCGGCCGGCAAGGCGCCCCCATTGGTGTCGCATAGCACGATCCAACGTGCGCCTGCGGCAAAGGCGGCCTGAATGCAGGCGCGTGCATAATCGGGATTGGCCTTATAGCCATCAAAGAAATGTTCCGCATCAAACAGAGCTTCCCGGCCCTGGCTGACGAGATGCTCGATTGAGCGCCTAATGTTCTCAATATTTTCGTCCAAGGTGATGCCAAGCGCCGTTTCGACATGAAAATCATGGGTTTTACCGACCAGACAGACAGCCGCTGTATTGGCATTGACCACAGCATTGAGCGCCGTGTCATTTTCGGCGGAATGTCCGGCGCGTTTGGTCATGCCAAAGGCCGTGAAGGTGGCGCGGAGTTTGGGTTGGCTGTCAAACCAAGCGCTGTCGATCGGATTGGCCCCTGGCCAGCCGCCCTCAATATAATCAACGCCAAGCGCGTCTAAGGTCGCTGCGATTTGCTGTTTTTCCGCAAGTGAAAATTGCACCCCCTGCGTCTGCTGACCATCCCTTAGGGTGGTGTCATAGACATATAGGCGTTCTTTGGTCATGAAGGGCTCCAGTTTGCGCGCATAAAACCAGCACAAGGCGAAAGGTCAACCCCGCGCCTCTGCCTCTTCGCCCTAAGTCTGCACCATCAAAGCATCGAGCCCGTGGAAATGGTAGCTGTTGGCATAGGTTGGCGCTTGGCTAATGTGCAAATTCGGGCAGCGGTCAAAGAGCAGCTGCAAACTGAGTGAAATTTCCAGCCGGGCAAGCGGCGCGCCAACGCAAAAATGCAATCCGGCACCGAAGGATTGATGGGCGGTGGATTTGCGGTGTGGGTCAAAAACATGCGGATTTTCGACAAAGGCGGGATCGCGATTGGCTGCTGCCAAAAGGCAAGCCACCTCTTGGCCCTTG
The DNA here is from genome assembly GCF_000738435.1 of Planktomarina temperata RCA23. NCBI lineage: Bacteria > Pseudomonadati > Pseudomonadota > Alphaproteobacteria > Rhodobacterales > Paracoccaceae > Planktomarina > Planktomarina temperata. The sequence goes on from NZ_CP003984.1 coordinate 1,021,779, forward strand.
TGAATATCAAAACCAAAACACGTGGTGTCTTCATAAGCAAATCGGGTGAAGAGATGCAAAGGCGGGTCGAAGCGCAAGACTTCTTCAACCAATTGCGGTGTCACCTCACGGTGGGGGCTCGGCAGAAGCGTTTTGAGCGCATTGCCCAGCGTGTGCACCGTGGCCTCATGCCCGGCGTTGAGCAGCAATATGCAGGTGGAGATCAACTCGGCACCGGTGAGCTTTTCGCCTGCTTCCTCAGCTGCAATGAGATCGGACAATAGATCGTCACGCGGCTGGCTGCGGCGGTGGGCGATGTAGCTGTCCAGAAAGGCGGTGAACTCCAGCGTGGCCTGATTGGCTGCGATTTCCACCTCATAGCTGCGGTTCGATTGATACATGGCCACCATTGCGTTGGACCAGCTTAGAAGATCCGAACTTCGATCGGTGGGCACGCCCAAGAGTTTGGCGATGATATGCACCGGCAGGGGGCGGGCGAAGGCGTTGAGGAAATCAAAGGGCTGGGCGGGGAAGGCGTCGATCAACCTGTGGCAAGTCTCTGTGATCTGAGGGGCCATGGCGGCAACTTTTTTGCTGGTGAAGGCGCGCAAAACCAAGCCGCGCAACCGGCTGTGGCGCGGCGGCTCAAGCTCAAGCATCGAGTGGCTCTCATTGGCCTGCCAGTCGGCGAGGTGGGCGGGACATTGGGGCGCGGTCAGGGCCTCTCGGCCAAATTTGCGGTTTGTCAGCAGCCCGCGCACCGCCCGGTAGCTGACGGCAGCTGGCATCTTATAGTCATCCCACCACACCAGATCACCCATCGCGCGGGCGCGGTCATAGGCGGGATAGGGATTTTGCACAAAACTGGTATCTGTGGGCGATTGTTTGAATATTTTCATGTCGCCATGACAGCCGAAACTGTGCACTGTGACAAGATGTGTTGAATGTATTTCAACATCCGACGTAAAAACGACGAAAGTTCCTTGTTTTTTAGCCACCGCGATATAGAGTCTGTCTCACTCCGGGCAAACCGGTTAACTTGGGAGGATACCATGAAATATTTTACTGCGGCAGCGGCCGCTGTTGCACTGTCGTTTTCTGCAAGCGCAGCTTTTGCGGCCTGTGATGCCGGCGAAACTGTCATTAAATTTAGCCATGTGACCAATACAGACAAGCATCCCAAAGGGATTGCGGCGACTTTGTTGATGGATCGTGTCAATGCGGAAATGAATGGCAAAGCCTGCGTTGAAGTTTTCCCAAATTCCACACTGTACAACGATGACCAAGTGTTGGAAGCCCTGTTGAACGGTGACGTTCAAATGGCCGCGCCATCCTTGTCAAAATTCGAGCAATTCACCAAACAGTTCCGCATTTTCGATTTGCCGTTTATGTTCAAAAACATCCATGCTGTGGATGAGTTCCAAAGCTCCGCAACGGGTCAAGCGATGAAAGAATCGATGACCAAGCGCGGCCTGCTTGGCCTGGCGTTCTGGCACAATGGCATGAAGCAAATGTCAGCCAATGTTCCTTTGATGCTGCCGTCCGATGCCGATGGTTTGAAATTCCGCGTGCAAAACTCTGAAGTGCTCAAAGCGCAAATGGCAGCAATGGGCGCAAGCCCGCAGCCAATGGCTTTCTCTGAGGTCTATGGCGCTTTGCAAACGGGCGTTGTGGATGGGCAAGAGAACACTTGGTCCAATATCTTTGGCCAAAAATTCTTTGAAGTTCAGGACGGTGTGACAGAAACTGATCACGGTGTGATCGATTACCTCGTTGTGACCTCAACAGATTTTTGGGATGGTCTGCCCTCAGATGTGCGTGACCAACTCGCGACGATCTTGACCGAGGTGACTGAGGCCCGCAATGGCGAGTCCACTGCGGTGAACGCGGCTGCCAAGCAAGCCATTTTGGATGCGGGCGGTGTTGTGCGGACATTGAACGCCGACCAGCGCGCCGCTTGGGTTGAAGCCATGTTGCCGGTTTGGGGTCAATTTGTTGACGGCGTAGGCCAAGACAATATCGACGCTGCACAGGCGATCAACGCCAACCACTAAAGCGGCTCACAAGCCTATTGGCCTGCAGAAATGCAGGCCAATTTTACATTTTAGGACTTGCAAAATGTCATCATCCCCCCAGACCCCTCGCTCCAGAATAGGCCATTGGGTCAATGAGATTGAGGAGACGGCCATCGCCATCCTTCTTGGCCTTATGACTCTGATTACCTTCACCAATGTGGTCCTGCGCTATGGGTTCAACACGGGATTGATTTGGGGGCTTGAAGCGACAACCTTCTTGTTTGCGTGGCTGGTATTGTTTGGTGTGAGCTATGCGGTCAAGGTGACGGCGCATTTGGGCGTCGATGCGCTCATCAATGTTTTTAAACCGAAAACGCGCCGAATTCTAACGCTGATCGCGGCGGCGGTTTGCGTGATCTATGCTGGGCTACTGATGAAAGGGGCTTGGGATTACTGGGCCAATTTCGCCAATTTGCCACAAACGACGGGGCGTTGGTTTCCAACCGGATTTGAAGAGATGAAACGCACCTCTTACCGCGGATGGTATGAGGTCATTGATATCGCCTTTCCCGAATGGTTGCGCTGGATCCAACCTCTCATGAACGATGGGGATGACTATGAAAAAATCCCGCGGTTCATTCCTTATTTTATTCTTCCCTTTGGCATGGCGCTGCTCTTGTTCCGCTTTGTCCAAGTCTTCGTGCGCTTGCTGCGCGGCCAAGAGGCCAGCTTGATTGTCAGCCATGAAGTTGAAGAGGCTGTTGCCGAAGTTAAACACTTGAACGCTAAGGACTAACCCTATGGAAGTTGCAATTTTATTTGCTGTTGTTGTTGGTCTGATGCTCATCGGCGTGCCCATTGCGGTCAGCCTGGGGATGGCGTCCATCTTGTTTTTGCTGGCCCTTGGCGATACTTCGCTGGCCTCCATTGCACAGACATTCTTTCAGGCCATGGCGGGCCATTATACCCTGCTGGCCATTCCCTTTTTCATACTGGCCTCGGGCTTCATGTCCACCGGCGGTGTGGCGCGACGGATTATCCGGTTTTCTGTGGCCCTTGTGGGGCATGTTCCGGGCGGTCTGGCCATTGCCGGCGTGTTTGCTTGTATGATGTTTGCGGCGCTCTCGGGTTCGTCGCCGGCCACGGTTGTGGCGATTGGCTCCATCGTGATCGCGGGGATGCACCAAGCGGGCTATACAAAGGACTTTGCTGCGGGTGTGATCGCCAACGCGGGCACTTTGGGCATTTTGATCCCACCGTCCATTGTGATGGTGGTCTATGCCTCCTCGGTGGATGTTTCGGTCGGGCGGATGTTCTTGGCCGGGGTCTTGCCGGGCCTTTTGGCTGGCAGCATGTTGATGATTACCATCTACATTATGGCGCGAGTGAAAAACCTGCCAAAGGGGGATTGGCAAGGATGGGATGAGGTTGCAGCTTCCGTTCTCGATGCCGCCTTTGGATTGGTTTTGATCGTGATCATTCTGGGCGGAATTTACGGCGGTATTTTCACCCCAACAGAGGCCGCTGCTGTGGCCTGCGTCTATGCGTTTTTCGCAGCTCTGATGATCTACCGCGATATGGGCCCCTTGCAAGGCAAGGGCTGGTTGCGTGAGAGCGAGCAGCGCGCCTTTGGTTTGGGGCTGCGCGTTGTGGCCTTTGCAATTATTGGCTTCTTGCTGCATGTCTCGCTCGGCAAGGCGGGTGTCTACCCCGCGGGTTGGGGGCTGGCTGTTGCGATTGCTTGGGTTTTGGTCTGCCTCGCCACCGGCTGGGCGATGACCCATTTTGCGGCCCAGCGTAGCCGCGTGGCTTGGCCCGTGATCGTGGTGCTGGGCGCTGTGCCGGGCGTCATCTTTGCCTATTGGACGATGATCTCAATTTTCCACGGCCTATCGGAATTTGCCTCCGGTTCGATGCTCGCTTTTGCCAGCACCGGGCTTTTGGCTCTTGTTGCTGCGGTGTTTCTCTTCGCGGCCACCGTGGCACCAGCCATTATCTTCACGTTTTCGCTGCATGGAGCGGCCCGCGAGGGGGAGGCCACTGGATTTGGCGTCAGCCTTTTGGGCGGCGCCAAGGCCATGGGCCGAGGTGTGATTGAGGCGATTATCTATTTGCCAGCCGCTGTTGTGCATAAAGACACCCGCAAAACCTTGTTTGAGTCTGGAAAACTCACAGTGACTTTGATGTTCATCATCGCCAATGCGCTCATCCTCAAACATGTGTTGACGGATGAGCAAATCCCTCAGCATATTGCCTCTGCCATGCTGTCCGCAGGGTTTGGGCCGATTATGTTCTTGGTGATCGTCAATGTGATCTTGTTGATTGGCGGGCAATTTATGGAGCCATCGGGGCTTTTGGTCATCGTGGCGCCCTTGGTCTTCCCGATTGCAATTGAGCTGGGCATTGACCCGATCCATCTGGGCATCATCATGGTGGTGAATATGGAGATCGGCATGATCACCCCGCCCGTGGGGCTCAATCTTTTTGTGACCTCTGGCGTGGCGAATATGCCGATGATGTCCGTTGTGCGCGCGGCCTTGCCCTTTTTGGCGGTCCTGTTCGTTTTCTTAATTCTGATTACCTATGTGCCTTGGATTTCGACGGTCTTGCCAAATGCGATGATGGGACCGGAATTGATTGTAAAATGATAGATTAGAAAGGCCAAAGCCTATATCCCTTTTGCAAAGGGCTTGCGGCCAAACGGAGGATAATAATGGACCCGGTGACGCTGACACATGACATGATCGTTGTGCTTACGGTGCTTTTTGTGACGGTTACATTGTTTATCACCGAAGCCTTTCGCATCGATTTGACCGCAATCCTGACCATGCTGGCCCTGGGGTTGCTCAGCCAACTGCCCGGACTTGGCAATCTCGCCGATACCTCGCGATTGTTTGACGGCTTTGCCTCAAACGCGGTGATTTCGATCATTGCCGTTATGATCATCGGGGCGGGGCTCGATAAGACTGGTTTGATGTCGAAAGTGGCGGGTTATATTTTGAAACTCGGAGGGGCGAAGGAAACGCGAATCGTGCCGATCATTTCCGGTTCGGTCGGGGTTATCTCATCTTTCATGCAAAACGTCGGGGCCGCAGCCCTGTTTTTGCCGGTGCTCAGCCGCATTTCCGTGCGGGCAGAATTGCCCATGTCTCGGCTTTTGATGCCTATGGGATTTTGCGCCATTTTGGGCGGTACGATCACCATGGTGGGCTCGTCGCCGCTGATCTTGCTCAATGATCTTATGGGCGTTGCCAATGCTGGATTGCCGAGCGACCAACAGATGCGCCCCTTTGAGCTTTTCGATGTCACGCCGATAGGTCTGTGTTTGATTATAACTGGGATCTTATATTTCATGCTCTTGGGACGCTGGATTTTACCGCGAAGAGATGGCGCGGGTGAGGGCACCTCGGCGCAATCGATGCTTGACTATGTCAAAGCGGTTTACGGGCTAAAGGCGGTTATCTTTGAGGTGAAAGTGCCCGATGGCAATATTCTGATTGGCCATCGTTTGGCCGATATCATGGATGCGCATCACATCTATATCATCGGCACAGATTATCGCGGCCGCCAAGTGGTGGCCCCCATGGCCCCCACACAGATTGAGGCCCCTTGCCGTTTGGCCATTTTGGGCCGCCGGCGGGTGGTGGAGGAATTTGCCGAAATCTACTGCTTGGAAATTTTACCGCAGCTTGACAATTTTTCCGACAATTTTGCGGCGACCCATGCAGGTGTGGCGGAGATTGTTGTGCCGCCCGGCTCATCTGTGATTGGCAAAACCCCGGGGCAGATCCGTTTTCGCGCCACCCATGGCCTGTCGTTGCTGGGCATTCATCGCGGGGAAGACACCTTGAGCCATGTGGAAACCCCTGATCACGCCGCGACGCGTCTCACCCATGTGCCGCTTTTGGCAGGCGATACTTTGGTGGTGCATACCAAGTGGGAATCCCTGACAAGGCTGAGCCGCAACCGTGATTATGTCATTGTCACCTCTGAATACCCGCGCGAAGAGGTGCGGCCGCAAAAAGTGAGCTGGGCTTTGGTCTTCTTTGTCTTGGCGATTGCCATGATCTTGCTGACCGATATTCGCCTGTCTTTGTGCCTCTTGACCGGCGCCTCGGGCATGATCGTGTCGCGTGTCCTGTCCATCGATGAGGCCTATGAGGCCGTCAGCTGGAATACCGTGTTTTTATTGGCCAGCCTTATCCCCCTTGGGGTAGCTGTCCAAGCCACGGGCACAGCGGCTTGGATTGCGCAACAGGTTCTCATGCTCTTAGAGGGATGGCCGATTTGGGGCTTGCAAGTGGGCGTGGCGATTATGGCCACGATCTTCACTTTGGTGATGTCCAATGTGGGGGCCACCGTGTTGCTCGTGCCCTTGGCTGTCTCCATCGCAGTCGCGGCAGGCGGCAACCCGGCGATTTTTGCGCTGACCGTGGCTATTTCGACCTCAAACTCTTTTTTGATCCCCACCCATCAAGTAAATGCTCTGATTATGGGGCCGGGCGGCTATCGTGTGGTTGATTTCGTGCGTTGCGGCGCGGGGATGACCCTATTGTTTCTGGTCGTCTCTATGGTGGTGATGAACCTGCTGTTTTAACTCTCAGCCAAGCTGCGCATAATGGGTAGGAAATCCTCGGCTTTGAGACTGGCACCGCCCACCAATGCGCCGTTCACATGGGTGATGGCGAAAATTTCTTGGGCATTGCTCGGCTTGACTGAGCCGCCATAAAGGATGGAGATCTCCTGACCTGCCGCGCCAAAAATGGCATGGAGCTGAGCGCGCAAAGCATCGTGGACTTCGGTGATTTCAGCCACAGTGGGAACAAGACCCGTCCCTATGGCCCAAATTGGCTCATAGGCAATGATGACCTGGGCATCATCGGGCAGGGAGCCGGACAGCTGCGCCAACACGACCTCAAGCGCCTGACCTGCGGCGCGTTGCTCTTGGCTCTCACCAAGGCAGATGATGGGCGTGAGCCCGGATTGGAGAGCCGCTTGCGCCTTGGCGCGCACCAAACTGTCGCTCTCGCCATAGCCTTCGCGCCTCTCGGAGTGGCCAAGAATGACATAGGAGGCACCGCAATCGGCCAGCTGCGCGGCGCTGATGTCGCCGGTGAAGGCACCTGACGGCGCGTGGTGGCAATTCTGCCCGCCGATGGCCAATGGTCCAGCCAGTTTGGCCGCTCTGTGTAGTAGATGCGCCGGCGGGCATAGAATGGTGGAGCAGGGGCTCTCTTGTGCGGCCTCCGCAATGGCTTGGATCTCAGACAGGCTGGCCTGTGTTCCGTTCATTTTCCAATTTCCAGCGGCGATTTTTTGGGGCATCGGAGATCCTTCCACGAGGTGGGTATTGATTTAGGAGTTTTACAGCAAAGAGCGTCTGGCCCAATCGCAGGCCAGCTCCGGCTCGTCCATTGCAGCGTCGGGCAGGGTCCAATAGGGCATGGCAACACGCTTGTCGCCCTTGCCGTCATGAATAAATTGCTGCGATCCTTGGGCGGCGAGGTCGCTTGCAAGCGCGCCCTTTGCCTTGATCATCAAAGCGCCCGTGCTGATGACAAGTGCAAAAATCACCCCATCGGCATAGACCGCCAATCCGCCAAACATTTTGCGGGTTGTCAGAGTGCCGACGCCTGAAAAAAGATCTTTCACAAAGGCGATATCAGCGTCGGAAATGCTCATTTTTTGGCGAAAAGCGTTTCGTCAAATTTGATGCTTTCGCCGCAGCCACAGGCATCAACCACATTTGGGTTTTTGAATTTGAAGCCAGATTCCAACAGGCTGGTCTCATAGTCAATCTCAGTGCCGAAGAGGAACATCTGCGCCATTGGGGCAATCATAACCCGCGCGCCCTCGGTTTCAATCAATTCATCATGGGCTTCGATCTCATCGACATAGTCCATTGTATATTCCATGCCGGCGCAGCCGCCCTTTTTCACGCCAATACGCAGGCCCTTATGGCCCTCGCGCGCCATGAGCTTGGTGATTTGCCCAATCGCGGCAGGGGTGAGGGTCACAGCTTGTTTACCCGGAATACCGAACATGTCTGATCCTTTTCAATCTGCTCTTAACCTAAGAGCGGGCCAAGCGAACTGCAAGAGGGGACATGCAGGTTGCAATCGCTCTTTGCGACCAGCCTGCGGTGTTCAGACGGCGCGGGACCCTACATAAAGCCCAATTCGAGCCTTGCCTCATCGGACATCATATCCATGCCCCAAGGCGGCTCCCAAACCAGCTCAACATCCACATGTTTGACGCCGGGCAAGGGTTCAACGGCCTCGGCCACCCAGCCGGGCATTTCACCGGCGACCGGGCAGCCGGGCGCGGTGAGGGTCATGGCAATTTTCACCTCGGAGTCCTCATTGATATCTACCGTATAAATGAGGCCAAGATCGAAAATATTAACTGGAATTTCAGGATCATACACCGTGCGGATGCTGTCGACAATATTGTCATACAGCGGGTGATCTGTGCTCGAGGGCGCGATCAATGGTGTACCTTCAACAGGGGACTCGTCCGACATGTCATGATCCTTGAGTATTTTTATAAGGTATAAAGGGGCAGGACGCTGGGGTAAAGCAATAACCTGAAGTAAGACCGTGATGCGCGGCGGGCGCGCCCTTGGTTTTGGGTGAAAATCGTGAATTTTGCGACCAATCGCTTGATCCTTCATAAGGTTTAGAGCATGTGAGGCCCATGACAGAAAAATTCTCATTCCAATTGCATGCGCGCTCAGGCAAGGCCCGGGCTGGCACGATTCACACCCCGCGCGGCGAGATCCGCACGCCAGCCTTTATGCCCGTTGGAACGGCGGCCACGGTCAAGGCGATGTTGCCGGGCTCTGTGCGGCAAACTGGGGCGGATATATTGTTGGGCAATACCTATCATTTGATGCTGCGCCCGACCGCGGAGCGGATTGATCGGCTGGGCGGGCTTCACAAGTTTATGAACTGGGAGCGCCCCATTTTGACCGATAGCGGCGGGTTTCAAGTGATGAGCCTGTCGAGCCTGCGCAAGATGAGCGAAGACGGGGTGACGTTTAAGTCGCATATTGATGGCTCAAAGCATCATCTGACGCCCGAGCGCTCGATGGAGATCCAACGGCTCTTGGGCAGTGATATCGTGATGTGTTTCGATGAATGCCCGGCTTTACCGGCCGAACGTGATGAAATTGCCCGCTCCATGCGGATGTCGATGCGATGGGCCGGGCGCTCTCGCGAGGCCTTCGGTGATCGTCCGGGTCATGCTTTATTTGGCATTCAGCAGGGCGGTTTGGATGAGCAATTGCGCGGCGAAAGTGCCGATGCGCTCAAGGCCATTGGTTTTGAAGGCTATGCGGTTGGCGGTCTGGCGGTGGGTGAGGGGCAGAAGGCCATGTTCGAGGTGCTCGATTTTGCGCCCGATCAATTGCCCGAGGACAAGCCGCGATATTTGATGGGTGTTGGCAAGCCTGATGATATCGTGGGCGCCGTGAAACGCGGCATTGATATGATGGATTGTGTTTTGCCCAGCCGGTCCGGTCGCACAGGGCAGGTCTTCACCCGCCGGGGTGTGGTAAACATTAAAAATGCGCGTCACCAAGATGACCCGCGGCCCTTGGACGAGGCCTGCAGCTGCCCGGCCTGCAGCAATTATTCGCGCGCCTATTTGCACCATGTTTTCCGCAGTCAGGAGATTATCAGTTCCATGTTGCTGACCTGGCATAATCTGCATTATTTCCAAGAGATTATGCAGCAGATGCGCGCGGCTATTGCGGTAGATGATTTTGCCGGATTTGAACGCCAGTTCCATGCAGAGCGGGCTTTGGGCGATATTGAGCCGGTGTAGCAAAGGGGCCTTTAGGGTGCCAATGTGATGCGCAGCTTCGCCGGATAGGCATAGCGGTCCTTGCTGCGGTCGCGCAGGGAAATCGTGCCTGCAATGCGCGGCCCACCGCTGCCCAATGTGAGCCGCAGCCCTTCGTTTTTGGGAGCAGATTGATTTACGGCTTCGAGCGTAAAGCGGGCCGCAAGATTTGTGCCCGGCAGGCTGCAATATCCATTGATTGGCGCGGGCGCTCCTTTGTAGAGCGGCAAGCGCACCTGCGCCGGAGTCTGAAAGGCGGCCGACAGGCGCTGATCTGGCGTGAAGATGTGGCAGCGCGCGCCCGGCCGCTCTTGGCGATGGCCCGCCACGAAGCTGCGGACTGTAATGACATCAAACCGCAGCGGCTGGGTGGTGATCTTGGCGTTTGGACTGCGGGCATCCGCGATGTAATCTGTAATGGGCAACGGGGGGGCACAGCTGGCCAGTGCAGTGAGTAGCACAAGACTAACGGCAAATCGCATTGTGACACCTCTCGAACTGATCTCATGCTATCGCGCGGCGCCGGTGGCTGCAAATGAAATGCCTGTGGCGCTGGGGGATTGGAGATTTTATATCGACTAAGGCGCAATATTTAAACTTATTTAAACCTCATGCTTGCACTTCTTAGATTGTGCAGGCAGTTTACATGGGGTCTTGAAAGTGAGGCGGTTGCGCCCCAGTTATATAGCAAGATTGGGGCCGGGCGAATTGCCTGATTGGGATTCGCTCGATGCCTGCCACAGTTAAGGAACGAGAATGACTTTGAATTTAGCCGATAGCTACCCTGTATTGCCGCTGCGCGACATCGTTGTGTTTCCGCATATGATCGTGCCTCTGTTTGTTGGGCGCGATAAATCTGTGCGCGCGCTTGAGCAGGTGATGACGCAAGACAAGCAAATTTTGCTGTCCTCACAGCGCGACCCCGCAGAGGATGACCCTTCTGAAGATGGGATTTTCCGGGTCGGTGTTTTGGCCAATGTCTTGCAGCTGTTAAAACTTCCTGATGGCACGGTTAAAGTTCTGGTCGAAGGCCGCGCTCGCGTTCAGATTGATCGCTTCATCGGCAATGAGTCTTATTTTGAAGCCGAGGCCAGCCTTTTGGAGGAGACGCAGGGCGATGAGGACATGGTCGCAGCCTTGGTGCGTTCGGTCTCATCTGAGTTTGAGCTCTATGCCAAAGTTAAGAAAAACGTACCCGAGGAGGCGCTGGCGGCCATTGCCGAGACGCGCAATTCAAGCAAGTTGGCCGATCTCGCCTCTGGGCATCTTGGCGTTGAGGTTGAGCAAAAGCAGGAGCTTTTGGAGCTGCTCTGCGTGGCGGAGCGTTTGGAGAAAGTCTACGGTCTGATGCAGGGCGAAATGTCCGTGCTGAAAGTTGAGAAAAAGATCAAGTCGCGGGTCAAAACCCAAATGGAGAAGACCCAGCGCGAATATTATTTGAATGAGCAAATGAAAGCCATTCAAAAAGAATTGGGCGAGGGGGAAGAAGGCGAAGGCGAATTGGCCGAGCTGGAGGCCAAAATTGCACAAACGAAATTGTCCAAGGAAGCCTCTGACAAAGCCGCCGCTGAGTTGAAAAAGCTCAAGAATATGTCCCCGATGTCAGCAGAAGCGACCGTCGTGCGCAATTATCTTGATTGGATGCTGTCTCTGCCCTGGGGTGTGCGCAGCCGGGTCAAGAAAGATCTTACCAAGGCACAGAAGACCCTGGATGATGATCATTATGGGTTGGAGAAGGTCAAAGAGCGCATTGTTGAATATTTGGCCGTGCAACAGCGTTCGCGCAAATTAAAAGGCCCCATCATGTGTTTGGTGGGCCCTCCCGGCGTGGGCAAAACCTCGCTTGGAAAATCAGTTGCCAAAGCCACGGGGCGCGAATTTATTCGTATCTCTTTGGGCGGGGTGCGTGATGAAAGCGAAATTCGCGGTCACCGCCGGACTTACATTGGCTCGATGCCCGGTAAAATTATTCAGGCGTTGAAAAAGGCCAAAACCACCAATCCGCTGATCCTGCTGGATGAGATCGACAAAATGGGTCAGGATTTTCGGGGCGACCCCGCCTCTGCGATGTTGGAGGTGTTGGACCCAGAGCAGAACGCGACCTTCGTGGATCATTATCTGGAGGTGGAATATGATCTGTCTGATGTGATGTTCCTGACCACATCCAACAGCTATAACATGCCTGGCCCCTTGCTGGACCGCATGGAAATCATTCCCTTGGCGGGCTACACTGAAGAGGAAAAGGCTGAGATTGCGCATCGTCATTTGATCCCGAAGCAGGTGAAAAACCACGGGCTGAAGGCCTCTGAGTTTTCTTTGGAGTCTGAGGCGTTGCAAGAAATGATCCGCACCTACACCCGCGAGGCGGGGGTGCGGAATTTGGAACGTGAGATCGGCAAATTGGCCCGCAAAGCTGTCACCAAGATCGTTAAGAAAGAGGTTGAGAGCGTCAATATTTCGGTCGAAAACCTGGATGACTACCTCGGTGTTAAGAAATATCGCTATGGTTTGGCTGAAGACGATCACCAGGTGGGGGTCGTGACGGGTCTGGCCTATACCAGCGTGGGCGGCGATCTGCTGCATATCGAAGCGCTGCGCTTGCCGGGCAAGGGCCGGATGAAGACCACGGGGACTTTGGGCGATGTGATGAAAGAGAGCATCGATGCGGCCAGCTCCTATGTGCGGTCCATTTCACCCGAGATCGGGGTCAAGCCGCCCCGGTTCGACAAGATGGATATCCATGTGCACGTGCCCGAAGGGGCAACGCCCAAGGATGGCCCGTCGGCGGGTCTGGCGATGGTGACGTCGATTGTCTCTGTGTTGACCGGCATTCCCGTGCGCAAAGATATCGCCATGACCGGCGAGGTGACATTGCGCGGCAATGCCTTGCCGATTGGCGGGTTGAAAGAAAAGCTTCTGGCGGCTCTGCGCGGCGGAATCAAAACCGTGCTCATTCCAGCCGAGAACGAGAAAGACCTGCGTGATTTGCCCAAAAGCGTCACGGATGGGTTAGAGATCATTCCCGTCAGCCATGTGTCAGAGGTGTTGAAACATGCTTTGATATCTGCGCCCGAGCCGATTGATTGGGATGAGGCGGCAGAGGATGCAGCCGCGGCCGCCCTTGCGGCAGAGCGTGGCAGCGCCGCTGGCCTCACCGCGCATTGAGTAACCTGCGAAGGCGCTTTAGCGGAGGAGCTAGAGCGCCTTGGACCTCACCTATTCCCTGCGGATTATGCGCGGCGGTGGGCGCCCTATGAGTGCCGCGGCGATCATCCCTTCCTGTCCTGAAGTGCTGGTCCTGCGCCATGGGCAAACGGAATGGAATGCCGAAGGTCGCCTGCAGGGTCATCTCGACAGCCCTTTAACCGAAAAAGGCCTGCGCCAGGCCCAGCGGCAGAATGAAATTTTGCAGCCCTATGATTTGACGGGGTTTCGATTTATCTCCAGCCCCCAGGGGCGCGCGCATATGACGGCGCAAATTGCTCTGGCGGGTCTTGCGGCAGAGATCGAAACCTCAACGGAGTTGATGGAAATCGGCATGGGGGCTTGGGCCGGAACCACCCGCGCTGAGATTGCAGCCGAACGAAAGTGCAGCCTTCATGACCTCGGGCAAACGCAGTTTTATGACTGGGCCCCTGGTGGGGAAGGCACTGCGCGGCTTTACGACCGCTGCGCTGCATTCTTGGCCCAGCTTACCGGGCCGGCGGTTTTGGTCACCCATGGGATGACGTCGCTGTGTTTGCGCCTATGCGCACTTGGTTGGGGGCTGGATCGCTTGGAGGATTTGCCGAGCGGGCAGGGGGTGGTTTACCGGGTCAAAGCCGGCCACCATGACGAGTTATAAAAAACTGAAAAAACCGCTTGCCCCCCAGGCTTGCCCGATCTATATCGCGGCTACCGGGTCGTTAGCTCAGTTGGTAGAGCGCTTCGTTTACACCGAAGATGTCGGGAGTTCGAGCCTCTCACGACCCACCATTTCATCACCCGATCACATCTAAAATCGATCGTGCCGGACGTGCGCCATTTACCTGTCGAAAAGACATTCTTATTATTATCGAAAAATCCACGCGAGATTTTGTCCAATGGTTGTTCTTGTCGTTGCAGGGCAATGGCGCATGTGGGATAACTGCGAGACTCTTTGACGACAGGAATACCTGACATGACTGACTTTTTGACTCGCCGGACAACGATGGTTGATACGCAGATTAGACCGGCGGATGTGACGAAATTTCCCATTATTGACGCCATGCTTCAAGTGCGGCGCGAGGTCTTCGTGCCCGATACCCTACGCGAAACAGCCTATGCGGATGCGATTTTGGATTTGGGCCATGGCCGCATGATCCTTGAGCCGCGCACCTTTGCCAAAATGCTTGATGCTGTGGATATTCAAGGCAATGAGTTGGTTTTGGATCTCGGTTGCGGTCTTGGCTATTCCTCTGCTGTGATTGGAAAGTTCTCGGAAGCTGTTGTTGCTATTGAAGAAAATGAAGCTATGGCCGCTGAGGCGGAGACGAATTTGGCCACTGAGGGCTGTTTGAATGTCGCGGTCGTGCAGGGTATTTTGACCGAAGGCGCTGCGCAACACGCTCCGTTTGACGTGATTGTCGTACAAGGGGCGGTCGAGCACATACCAGAACCCCTGATCGCGCAATTGGCTGAAGGGGGACGCATTGTTGCGGTCTTTAGCCAAAAAGGCCAGGGTGTGGTTCGAGTGGGATATAAGACCGACGGCCAGATGTCGTGGCGTTTTGCTTGTAATGCCTTTGCGCCCGTCTTGAATGGATTTGTGACAGAGCGGAGTTTTGCGCTTTAGAAATTGAAATGATTCTTTTGCCTAGGGGGGCACAAATGTTTGGACGAAAATTCACTGAATTCAGCTGTGCGGCCATTTTGATTTTGGCGACACCCAACTTGACTGCGGCCGAAAGCCTGCGGGACAGCCTGCGCAATGCCTATCAAAACAGCGGTCTATTGGTGCAAAATCGCGCCTTGTTACGCGCTGCGGATGAAAAAGTTGCTGGCGCTGTGGCCGCTTTGCGTCCGGTCATCAGCTGGAGCTCAAAATTTTCTCACAGTTACAATGACGTGGCCAATAGTGACAGTGTGACCACAAGTCTGAACGCCAAATGGCTGCTCTATGATTTTGGCAGTTCTGATTTGCAGACCGACGCGCTGGAAAAAACTGTTTTGGCGACCCGGGAATCATTGGTGTCGATTGAGCAAAATGTGCTTTTGCGTGCTGTGACGGCGCATATGAATTACCGTCGGTCGGTCGAATTTGTGTCACTGCGATCGGCCAATGTGGAATTGATTGAACAAGAATTGCGCGCCGCTCAAGATCGGTTCGAAGTGGGCGAGGTCACGCGAACCGATGTGGCATTGGCGGAGGCGCGTTTGGCAAGTGCGCGCGCGGCGCTTGCGGGGGCACAAGGCGATTTGGCGAAGGCTGCAGCGGAATATCATGCGGTTGTGGGCCGCAAGCCTGGTGATCTTGTAACCCCTTCTAGCCTGCCCAAATTGCCAAAAGACGCGTCTGCGGCCATTGCCACCGCCCGGGCCCATCACCCGAACCTCAAACGCGTACAATATGAGGTGGCGGCGGCTGAGCTTGCGTTAAAGGTCGCGCAGCAGGCTTATCGTCCAAAGTTTGAAGCGGGTGCAGGGCTCTCTAACGTGGATCTCGACAGCTCTTTGACACGCAACCTGAGTTTGACCGTCAGCGGACCAGTTTACAGCAGCGGCGCCATCGCCTCGGCCAGCCGTGCCGCGATGGCACAACGAGACGCAAAGCGGGCAGGGCTGCATGTTGCGGGGCTTGAGGTTGAGCAGGAAGTGCGCAACGCCTTTGTTGTGCTAGAGGTGGCGCGGGCCAAGGGCACGGCGACGGATCGGCAAATTGAGGCGGCCAGCGTGGCCTTTCGCGGTGTGCGCGAAGAAGCCTCTTTAGGAGCACGGACAACTTTGGACGTGCTAAATGCTGAGCAAGAGCTGCTGGATGCGCGCGTGAGCCGCATTTCAACACGAATAGATGAGCAGATCGCGAGTTATAGTCTGCTCGCCGCAATGGGAAAATTAACGGCAACAGAGCTTGATCTCGGGGTGAAAACCTATGACCCGGCGGAATATTACAATCTGGTAAAATCGGCACCGCGCGCCAAAAGCAAGCAGGGCGCGGCGTTGGATCGCGTGCTGCAAGGCCTGGCGGGAAATTGAACCGGGCTGCTGCGCCTGTTATGGGCAAGCCCTGGTGAACAGGAGGTGCTGTGACCCGTAAGGACGACTATCCTATGCCAGACGCTTTGGTTCTGTCCGTGCGCAGGTTAATTTCGGATGCCGCTGTCCCGGATGAGGGCTCTGGGGTGGTCGCCCCTTTGGTCTTGCAAGCCAGCCAGCGGGTGGTGACGCCGTCCTTGGAGCCTATGGTGCTGACACGCGCTGATGGTGCCAGCGCGGATCAAGCGGAGCAAGAGCCGCCCAAACCCGCTGCGCCGCTGTCACATGACCCCGAATATTTGGAGGTCATTGCCAACCTCCGCCGCGCCCTGGCCGGTCCTATGCGCGACGAAGTGTCGAGCGCTGTTCGAACTATGATTGATGATCGTGATCCCTGACATTGGCTTAAACCGCGTCATGCGCTGCGGCGTCTAAGGCGCGATGGGTCTTGCTAAAGCGATCAAAGCATCGACATTGAGATGCTGCTCTATAAAGGCGGCAAGTCGATCCAAAGTGTCCTCCACAGCCGCATCATAGGAGGTGAGCTGCGATTGGGTGCCGAGCATGGTCAAGACCTCTGATCGAAAGCCATCAGAGGCAAAAAGACCGTGCAAATAACAGCCGCGCACCTGACCATCAGCAGAAATCGCTCCCTCATGCCGATTTGCGAGCTTGAGCCATGGGTTTTGGCAATCCGCTCCGCTGCTCTGGCCGAGGTGAATCTCATAGCCGCGCACGGGTGTGTTGGTTTCGGCGCTATGCGCTTCGGTCAAGGATAGGTTTTTCTTGGGACTCATTGTGGTTTCAATATTCAAATAGCCCAACCCATCTATGGAGCGCGGCGCGCCTTCTATTCCGTCTGGGTCATGTACTTTGCGCCCCAGCATTTGATAACCGCCACAAATGCCGATGATTTGACCGCCGCGACGGTGATGCGCCTGCAGATCAATATCCCAGCCATTGGCACGGAAGCTTTCCAGATCACTGATGGTGGATTTGCTGCCGGGCAGGATCACGAGTGATGCGTCACCCGGCAATGGCTGACCCTGTTCAATGATTTCGACGGTCACATTGGGCTCGGCAACCAATGGGTCGAGATCATCGAAATTGGAGATACGCGCCAAACGCGGCACAGCGATTTTGATGGCGCCACCGGCCCGTGTTGCAATATCCATCACATCTTCGGCCGGCAGTTTCCAGGCCTCGGCAAACCATGGTAATACGCCGAGTGACGCCCATCCGGTATGCTCGGCAATGGCGGTCATACCCTCATCAAAGAGCGACACATCCCCTCGAAACTTATTGATTGCAAAACCCGTGATCCTGTTGCGATCTTGGGTCGGCAGAACCGCATGGGTTCCGACCATTTGTGCAATCACCCCACCACGGTCAATGTCACCAATCAAGATCACTGGAACATCGGCGGCCTCTGCGAAACCCATATTGGCAATATCCCCGGAGCGCAGGTTGATTTCAGCCGGGCTTCCGGCCCCCTCTATGACGACAAAATCTGCGCTTTTGGCCAGGCGGTGAAAGGAATCGAGCACCCGTGGCATTAAAGTGGGTTTGAGTGCTGCATAGTCTCGGGCTTTAACAGTGGTGAGCCTTTGGCCTTGAACCACCACCTGCGCCCCAATCTCGGACTCGGGTTTTAACAGCACCGGGTTCATATCGACGATGGCGGGCCGTCCGCAGGCAAGGGCTTGCAGCGCCTGCGCGCGGCCAATCTCGCCACCGTCAACGGTGACAGCGGCATTGTTGGACATATTTTGCGGCTTGAACGGCGCCGGGTGATGGCCGCGCTTGACCAAGGCGCGGCAGATCCCTGCCACCAGGATGGATTTTCCGACATTAGATCCGGCGCCCTGTATCATAATCGCTTTGGTCATACGGCTCTCCCTGGGGCCTGAGCATGTTCGGCCAAAATGGATTCTGCTTTGGCGGTTCTAACATGCTCTAAGCATAGGCAGCGGTTTGAGCATGGGCCATTTAAATGCGGCATTTTTTGCCTTTTTCGGCACTATGATCGCCGAAACGCAAAACGCGCCCCTGTGGGCGCGTTGGCGGTCAAAACCCTTAAGTGGTTTTATGCAGCTTCTGCCTGCTGGCGGCGCTCGCTCTCTTCGCGGCTCAGAGCCACGGAGGTGCGGATGCCTTTTCCGACGAAATCCATGAGGCCAGAGACCACACGTTCGTTGGGATCAATGCCGGCGCAGGAGAGCACTTCGCGCCCATCGCGAGAGCGGGCCCAACGTGCAATCTGCTCAGGTCCGTTGCCATATTTCTTATCGTCCGCAATCGCGTCATCTAATGCAGCCAAGACAACGGCAGCAAAGAGTTTGCGGGCACGGTTGCCCTGTTCGTTGTTAAAGGCGTTTCCGTCGACGAAATCTTTCATCTCGTGTCCTTTTAATTCTTACTCTTGAACTTTTCGATCTGCGTTCCTTATGCAGCATCGAAAACGATTCGGGTGGTCTCTTTCGGAATATCTGCCATGCACCCAACGCATAGCTCAGCTTCCAACCGCGGCCTCAGTCGTGGCTTGAAACCGCATCCTCGCTTCGATATAGGCGGTGTTAAATCAAATTCAACCTTTTACTCAAGGTCTTAATACATGCCAAAGATTAACGGAAATGAAATACGAATCGGCAATGTGCTTGAGCACAATGGCGGCCTCTGGAGCGCGGTGAAGGTCGACCACGTAAAGCCCGGAAAAGGCGGGGCTTTTGCTCAGGTTGAGATGCGCAATCTGCGCAATGGATCGAAATTAAACGAGCGATTCCGCTCCGCTGACAAAGTGGAAAAGGTACGTTTGGAGCAAAAGGATCAGCAGTTTTTGTACGAAAATGACGGCATGTTGGTGTTTATGGATATGGAAACCTATGACCAAATCGAGCTGCCGGCGGAGCTGCTTGGTGATCGCCGTCCGTTTTTACAAGACGGGATGACCGTCCAGATTGAATATCATGAGGCCGAAGCGCTTCATGCCACACTGCCGCAAAAGGTGACGTGCAAAATCGTTGAGACAGAGCCTGTGGTCAAAGGTCAAACTGCGGCCAATTCCTTTAAGCCTGCTGTTTTAGACAATGGATTGAAAGTTATGGTGCCGCCCTTCGTGGGGCAGGATGAGTTGATCATCGTAGACACGATTTCGATGGAATACACAGAACGGGCCTAAGGGGTGATGATCGCAAAGCCCGCTACCATCTCAGGGGCGATGCGATCAAAGCGCAGGTAGGCCAATGCAAGCCCGCCCTGCTGTGTATATAACACGCCGGCGGGTTTTTCATTGGCAAGAATGGCAGTGCCAATCGGTGCTGATCCTGAGATCTTCACTTGCCGCAGGCCTTTGCGGAGCTCGGTTTTATGTTTCATGCGCGCAACGATTTCTTGTCCGACATAGCAGCCTTTTTTGAAATCCACCCCGTTGAGACGCTCGAAATCCATTTCTAGGATAAAGCGGTCTGGAGTTAGCTCTATTCCGGTTTCAGGAATGATATGCGCCACGCGCAAGGCTGGCCAATCGATGACACCTGCCTCTTGCCGCCCGTAGGCGCGCCAGCCCAAATTGGGATCACGCGGATCGGCAAATCCATCCGGCGGGAGGGTGCCCAATCCGCAGCATAGGTCGATATTCACTTCGGCAATTTGAACATCTGCGCGCAGGCGGTACATATTGAGGCGCATGTTAAGGCCGGAGCAAATCTCTGTGGCCACGTCGATGAGCAGATCATCTGGCCGCTGCAACACGAAAAAATCTGCAAGATATTTGCCCTGTGGTGTCAACAACGCGGTGTAATGCAATCCGGGTGCGGAGACGTCATTGGTCACAAGATTTTGCAAAAAGAAGGTCCGGTCAGCACCGGTGACTTGAAGAATGCTGCGGGGCTGTTCGGGCTGTGCCATGGGTATTCCTTTGTCTGTGCTTTCCATATAAGCTGTTTTGACCGCAAAGCCAGAGGCCTCATGTCTGCACCGATTTCCGTTGTTATCCCAACGCTTAATTCTGCCAACAGCCTGCCGGCGACCCTTTTGTCGTTGATGGAGGGATTGGATGCTGGATTGATCTGTGAGGTGGTTGTCTCCGATGGTGGATCGACAGATGCCAGCGGTGCTATCGCCTTGGCCTGGGGCGCGGAGATTGTGACCGGTGCCGCCTCGCGCGGCGGGCAATTGCGCCGCGGGGTGGCGGCCACGCGCGGCGCATGGGTGATGGTCTTGCATGCGGATACGATCTTGCAGGAGGGCTGGGCCGCGCAGGTAAAAGCCGCTATGCAGCAAGGCCCTTTGTGTTTTTCACTGGCCTTCCGTGCCAGAGGTTTTGCGGCCCGATGGGTGGCAGCTTGGGCGAATTTGCGCAGTGACCTTTTCGGTCTTCCTTACGGGGATCAGGGGCTCGTCCTGCGCCGGAGTGATTATGACCGGTCGGGAGGCTATCCAGATCAGCCGCTGATGGAAGATGTGGCGCTGGTGCGGGCCTTAAAGGGGAAAATCCACCGACTGCCAGCCCATGCCTTCACGCGCGCCGACAAATATCAGCAGCAGGGGTGGTTGCGCCGTGGGGCGAAGAACCTTGGCCTTTTGTTGCGATATGTCTTGGGTGCCAATCCCGACGATTTAGCGCGGCGGTATCGCAAGCCGTAGCAAAGGCCTTCACCTCCTGCATTGCGCCAGATAAAAGACGCCGCCGCCGCCGGCCCTACTGGCTCTCCGAGTGATCAAATTGCAAGCGGCAGAGGTCCGAATAATGTCCACCAGCCGCAATCAGCTCTGCATGGGTGCCGCGCTCAATCACCCGGCCTTTGTCCATAACGATGATATGATCGGCAGAGACAATGGTCGACAGGCGGTGGGCGATGACCAAAGTGGTGCGGTTTGCGGAGAGTTTTTCTAATGCGTCTTGCACAAGAACTTCTGATTGGGTGTCAAGCGCTGAGGTGGCCTCATCCAACAGTAAAATGGGCGTATCGCGCAGAAGCGCGCGCGCGATGGCGACTCGTTGACGCTGCCCGCCGGACAGATTTGTGCCGCGTGGCCCAACTTCGGTGTCCATGCCTTGGGCCAAACTGGGCAGGAAATCGGCAACATGTGCTGCTGAGATCACCTCATTGAGTTTCGATGGATCGATTTCGTGCGCATCAAGTATGATGTTTTCCCCAAGGGTTTCATCAAACAGCAGGCTGTCTTGCGACACCACTGAGATACAGGCCCGAAGGGCGCTGGGATCGATGTCTGTATTTGCAAGGCCGGAGATTGTGATCTCACCCGCGCTATGGGCGTAAAGCCGGGTGAGCGCATTGAAAATCGTTGTCTTGCCCGCGCCTGAGGCCCCGACAATTGCAGTGGTTTTCCCAGCAGGCGCGCGGAAGGAGACGTCGCGCAGCACGGGCGTTTCGCCAAACTCTAAACTGACGTTCTTGAACTCAATATCGCCAAAGGGCTGAACGGGTTTTGGATGATCCGGGCCGAGCAGCGTTGGCTGATGGTTGAAAATATCTCGCATTCTTTGGATGGATACAGAGGCAGCATTGATCAGCCCAGAGATGCCGGCCAAGCGGCGCAGCGGTTCAAATGCCAATCCTAATGCGCTGAAGAAGGCCATGAATTGCCCGACCGTTTTGGCACCGCTGATGATTTCATAGCCGCCGTAAATGATTACGCAGGCAAAACCGATGCCACTCATCACATCCACCAGTGAGGGGATTACGGCCGTGCCAAAGAGAGTTTTGATCTCTACTTCAATCTGCCGTTTCGTTAGGGCACGATAGCGGTCGGTGTAGTAGCGCTCCAAACCATTGAGCTTAATCGTTCCCACGCCGTGGAAAGCTTCATTGAGGCGCGTGGCCATAGTGCCGGCGACTTCTCGGGCTTTCACGGCCTGTTTGCGCGTGTAGCGTTGCGCGACAAGCGAAGGGAACAATAGCAAGGGTGCGCCGATCAATGCCGCAAAGGTCCAGAACCAATCTATTGAGAGCATGACCGCAAAAAGCGATATCAGCCCGATGAGATCGCGGGCCGCGCCGCGCACCAAAAGCGCCCATATTCCCGCCACCGCCTGCACATCGCCATTGACCCGCTCCATCAAATATCCCGGTGCATAGCGGGAGAAAAAGCTGAGATCTAAGTGCAGCAAGTGGCGCAGCAAATCATTTTGCAAATCGGCTACGGATTGCTTGGCAATTTTCGTCATGAGCACTCGATGTACGACGGAGAGCACGCCTCGGATCAAAAATAAACCCAAGACAATACCGCCCACCAACCACAGTTGGCTTTTGCTGCCGCCAGCGAAGACCCCGTCAAATAGAGGCTGCATCATCCATGCAAGCCCGCCCACCATGCTGCCTTCGATCATCATCAACACGACGATAATCGCCAAGACCCACATATGGCGTCGCAGATATTCGCGCCAGAGCCAAAGGAACAAGGCGCCTTGCTTTATGTCTTTTGGGGAAGATGATTTCATGTCCATAGGCGCCTGTTAGTGCTTTGTTTGAGTTGCTGCAAGGGACGGCAGCTTGACGCGGCAGTAAACCGCGAATACCGATAAGCCATCATAATCGAGGTGAAATTATATGTCACTGTCCCAAGGCCGCTCCTATCTCGCCATCCCGGGCCCTTCGGTCATGCCCGAGCGTGTTTTGCGCGCGATGCATCAACCCTGCCCAAATATCTATGAGGGCGGATTGATTGAGCTGACCCATAGTTTGATTCCCGATCTGAAACATCTGGCCAGCACGTCCGGGCAGGCGGCAATCTATATCGCCAATGGCCATGGTGCTTGGGAGGCCGCTGTCTCTAATGTGTTGGCCGCTGGCGATACGGTCTTGGTCTTGGCAACCGGACGGTTTTGCGAAGGCTGGGGCGAAATGGCCCGCGCGCTTGGGGTCACTGTGGAAACCTTGGATTTTGGCAATCGCGCGACGATTGACTTGGCGCAGGTCGAGGCCCATCTTGCCGCCGATCGCTCTGGCCGCATCAAAGCTGTGATGGCGGTCCAGGTGGACACATCGACCTCTGTGCTCAACGATATTGCCGCTCTGCGGCGCAGTTTGGATGCCGCGGGGCATGGGGCTTTGCTCATGGTGGATTGTATCGCCAGCCTGGGCTGCGATAAGTTTTTAATGGATGAATGGGGCGTCGATCTCATGGTCACAGCCTGTCAAAAAGGCCTGATGACCCCGCCGGGCATTTCCTTTGTGTTTTTCTCTGATAAGGCTGCCGCGGCACGCAATGCGATGACCCGGGTGAGTTCATATTGGGACTGGAATGCGCGCATAAATCCCGAATATTTTTATCAATATTTCTGCGGCACTGCGCCAACGCAGCATTTGCTGGGGTTGCGGGAGGCTTTGGATATGATTCTCGAGGAAGAATTACGTCATGTCTGGGCGCGGCATGAGGCGATTGCGCGGGCGGTTTGGGCGGCTTGCGACGCTTGGGGTAAAGGCGGGCCATTGGCGATGAATATCGCCGATCCGGCTCTGCGCAGCCACGCTGTCACGGCGCTTTCGATTGAGGCGCCCAATGGGCTGAATTTGCGCCGCTGGACAGAGCATCAGGCCGGGCTGACGCTGGGCATAGGGTTGAATATGGCCACAGATGACGATCCGAATGCGGATGGGTTTTTCCGCATTGGGCATATGGGGCATGTCAATGCGCAGATGATCATGGGAACGCTTGGCGCCATCCAATCGGGCATGATGGCCTTAGATATTCCCCATGGTAAGGGGGGATTGGAGGCCGCGGCGCGTTTGCTGGCAGAGGCGACCCGCGGCTAGCCTAGGCCGATCTTGCGGCTTTCAGGGCTTCGGGCAAGGCTTTTGCAACCAAATCCATCGCCGCTTCATCGCCGCAAGAGATGCGAATGCAACGGTTCATCGGTGCCACGAAAGGCATGCGGATAAACAAAGCGCGTGCGATCATCTGCTCGAGAACTGAGCGGGCAAAATCGCCATCTCTGCCGCAATCTATCGTGACGAAATTTGTGGCTGAGGGCAGGGCAATGAGGCCATTGTCTTGGGCAATCTGCGCGAGGGTCTCGCGGCTTTTCGCCACTTTTTGCTTGATGCCGTCCACATAGGCCTGGTCTTTGAGGGCCGCCAAGGCTCCGGCCTGCGAAATTCGCGACAGGCCGAAATGATTGCGCAGTTTGTCGAAGGCACAGATCAGCGATTTTGGCCCAATGGCATAGCCCACGCGCGCTCCCGCCATCCCATAGGCTTTGGAAAAGGTCCGCAGACGGATCACATTGTCTGTTTCGGGCCGCAAGTCGGGCGCAGTGCCGTTTGGCGCCAATTCAATATAGGCTTCATCGAGCACCAAGAGGCTAGACTTGGGTAAATTATCAATCAATTCTTGCACAGTATCAGCGCTGTGCCAGCTGCCCATTGGATTGTCAGGATTGGCGAAATAGACCAGTTTCGCGCCCAATAGGCGGGCCTGCTCGGCAAGGCCCCGGGGGTCTTCGTGATCATCCAGATATGGCACCATATGCAGGGTGCCGCCATTGCCGGCGGCATGATAATTAAACGTCGGATAGGCCCCGTGGGAGGTGAGGATGGCATCTCCAGATGCAACGGTCAGGCGGGTCAAGGTCAATAAGAGACCGTCAATGCCTTCGCCGAGGGTGATATGGCCCGGATCAATGTTGTGATGCGCGGCCAGCGCTTGTTTCAGATCATGATTTTCCGGGTCGCCATATTGCCAAACCTCCTGCGCCGCTTGTGCCATCGCCTCGATTGAACGGGGCGAGGGGCCAAATTGGCTTTCATTGGCGCCCAGCCTGGCCGAGAAAGCCCGGCCCAAGGCCCTCTCTTGGGTTTCTGGTCCGACAAAGGGGACGCTGGCTGGCAAGGATTTGGCCAAGGCGGTGAGCGCATTATGTGACATGGCACGGTCTCCAGGCAAAAAGATCTCTGCGCAGCCTATCCGATTTCTTGCAATCTTGCCAATGCTATAGAGAGTTTAGCCTCTTCCTCTTCACGGGCTTCGAGATTGGCGCGTGTTTCGGCCAAGACCTCTGGGGGGGCGGAGGCGGCGAATTTGGGGTTGTTCAAACGCCCGCGAAGGCCGCCGAGTTCTTTCGCCAATTTCCCCATGCTTTTTTCAAGGCGCATTCTCTCCGCCGCCACATCGATAATATCTGCCAAGGGCAGGCCGAAGGTGGCTTGGGGCGCCGTAATGGTGATGGCGCCTTTTGGCATCTCTGACACTTTGGTCACCTCGGTGATCCGAGCCATTTGCTGAATCTGCGCCATATTGGCCGCCAAAGCCGCTTCACCGGCCGGGCTGATTGTCACTTGCACCAAGGGCACTTTTGCACCGGCAGGCACATTCATCTGTGCACGGGCAGAGCGGATGGAATCAATCAATGAAATGGCCCAGCTGATTTCCTCGCTGGCGGCCGTATCGACCAATTCGAGCCCATATTCCGGCCAATCTTGATGCACCAACATATGGCTGCGCTTTGCGGTGATGCCCCAGAGCTCTTCGGTGATAAAGGGCATGATGGGATGCAGTAGGGTCATGGATTGCTCCAAGACCCAAGCCAGTGTGATTTGTGTTTCCAATCGCCCGGCGTCGCCGCTGGAATGGCTGCCTTTTAAAATTGGCTTTGACAGTTCGAGATAGCGATCGCACAACGTGCCCCAGACAAAACCGTAGAGCGCAGAGGCCGCATCATTAAAGCGATAGCCGTCCAGCGCGGCATCCACCGCCACGCGCACCCGCCCAACTTCGCCAATGATCCATTTGTTGAGTGCCAAATCTGGACTTGGAAGGGAGCAGCTTCGGTGTTCAAATGCCTCATTGAATTGTGCAAAAGAACAGGCATTCCAGAGCTTTGTTCCAAAATTTCGATATCCCGCAATGCGCTGCATATCCAGCTTGAGCACCCCACCCAAAGAGGCCATCGACGCATTGGTAAAGCGCAGAGCATCGGCGCCAAATTCGTCGATAATCTCAAGCGGATCGACGACATTTCCGGTTGATTTGCTCATCTTCTTCCCCTTGGCATCACGCACCAACCCGTGCAGGTAGATGGTGTTGAAGGGGACTTGATCGACCACGGCCAATTGCATCATCATCATCCGTGCGACCCAGAAAAATAAGATGTCAGAGCCCGTGATGAGATCAGAGGTGGGGAAAAACCTTTGCAGCATATCGTTTTGCGCATCGGCCTCAGCCTCGCCGCTCCAGCCCAAAGTTCCGATAGGCCAAAGACCGGAGGAGAACCAAGTGTCCAGCACATCGGGATCACGGGTGAGAGAGGCGTCGGGGCCGGCCATGGCTTGCGCCTCTGCTTCGGTCGCGGCGCAATATTGCGCGCCGGTCTCATCAAACCAAACAGGGATTTGATGGCCCCACCACAATTGCCTTGAAATGCACCAAGGCTCGATGTTTTCGAGCCAATGAAAATAAACTTTCTTTTCAGACTCGGGCAGAATTTTAACCCGGCCATCACGCACCGCCTCCAGCGCAGGGGCGACGATTTTGTCCGTGTCAACAAACCATTGATCGGTCAGCATCGGCTCAATCACCACTTTGGAGCGGTCGCCGAAAGGCTGCATGATGGGTTTATTCTCCACCAAGGGCACCAGCTGGGTGGTTTGCTGCCTCTCTGCATCGGTGAGGGTGTCTTCGGTCATCACCGCCAAACCTTCGCGGGTGATGTCATCGACAATTTTCTTGCGCGCCTCAAAACGATCCATGCCGCGATAGGCATCCGGCACCATATTCATGGCGGCAATTTTGGCGTCGTCAAAGCTCTCTTCGCCATTGGCGATGCGCTGGGCGGTGGCCGCCTCTTGCGCATAGGCCTGTCCATCGGCGCGCAGATTGGCTTTTGTGTCCATCAGATTATACATCGGAATGCCGGCGCGTTTGGCGACTTGATAGTCGTTGAAATCATGCGCCCCGGTGATTTTGACCGCGCCAGACCCAAAGTCTTTGTCGGGGTACTCATCGGTGATGATGGGAATCAAGCGCCGTTGCGCTTTGGGCCCGACGGGAATTTCACACATCATCCCAACAATCGGCGCATAGCGCTCGTCGGAGGGATGCACCGCAACTGCACCGTCGCCCAACATGGTCTCTGGGCGGGTGGTGGCAATGGAGATATAGTCGCGCTCTTCTTGCAACGTGATGTTGCCGTCTTCATCTCTCTCCACATAGGTATATGTCGCGCCACCGGCTAAGGGATATTTAAAATGCCACATGTGACCGGCAACTTCGATATTCTCCACTTCAAGATCTGAGATAGCTGTTTCGAAATGTGGATCCCAATTGACCAGACGCTTGCCTCGGTAAATCAGGCCTTTGTTGTACATTTCAACGAAGACTTTGATCACGGCATCGTGGAAATTCGGGCTGTTTTCATGGCCCGTACGCGTGTCACCCTGCGCGCCTGCCATGGTAAAGGCTGTGCGATCCCAATCGCAGGAGGCGCCCAAGCGTTTGAGCTGATTTACAATTGTACCGCCTGATTGCTCTTTCCATTGCCAGACTTTTTCCAAGAATTTCTCACGCCCCAGGGCCACACGGCCCGGTTCGCCCCGCTCTGCCAATTGCCGCTCAACGACCATCTGTGTGGCGATGCCCGCATGGTCTGTCCCAGCCTGCCACAGGGTGTCAAAGCCGCGCATCCGGTGCCAGCGCACCAAGATATCTTGCAAAGTATTGTTAAAGGCATGACCCATATGCAAAACACCCGTGACATTGGGCGGGGGGATCATGATGCAATAGCTTGATGCTCCGGGTTTGGCATTGGCCCCGGCTGTAAAACAGCCCGCCGCCTCCCAGGCTTTGTAAAGACGATCTTCAGCTTCTGCTGCGTTGAATTTTTCCATGGCCATAATAGGGGGGTATCCTTCGAATTTGTCTCCGAATACCTATTTCTCTGGGCGAGTGAAAGCCCTAGCTGACCAAAGGCGCGCGCGCGCCGGGGCGCAGGACGGCCGGGTCGTAGGGTTGCCGCGCAAAAACCTCGCGAACCCGCTGTGCAAAATGTTCAATCGGCAAGGTGTCATAGTCAGGATCGAAGCTGTTTTGGTCCCAACGTTCGCAGAAGGTTGCACAGTCGTCAAAATAGATATGGCCGCGATAGGTTTCGCGCTTGTCTCGGTTGCCGCCCACGTGATGGCCATAATAGAGCATCTGAAAATCACCGTGTTTCTCAACAACCCAGGCGCATTGTTCCCGCACAAAGGGGCGCAGGATCGCTGCGGCATATTCGTCGTGATTGTAGGGCGCGAAAATATCGCCGATATCATGCAACAGCGCAGAGACAATCCAATCGGTATCGGCTCCATCGCGCTCCGCGCGGGTGGCCGATTGCAGCGAATGGCCCAGACGCGTCACCTGATAGCCAGAGAGGCCTTCATCCAGCGCAACCAATGCCCGGAGCAGGCGATCGGCAGTGCCCTTGGTATATTCAATCTCATGTTCCGTGAGAAAGGCATAATCTGCCGCATCGCCATCTTTCATGGCGCGAAATTTGACTTGATCCATCATCTGTACATCTCGGCTTTGCCCTCGGCGCCCGCCATCATGACTTTGGCCTGTTCTGTTCGAATTTCTTCGTAGAGTAAAAGATCCTCTGGATGAAACAAGCCCTTTGGCGCGTCGCAGAGGGTGAAATTTCCCGTGTCACAATTGCCGCGCATCGGCACGCCGTAATCGGGCGCATTATTGGGTTTTTTGACATGTGGGCTTAAAAAGCGCATCACAACACCAATTCTGCGGTCATCGCTTGTATTGGCGCCCGAGCCGTGGATCATCAAGCCGTGGTGCAGGCTGATCTCGCCCGTCGCCAGGGCGCCGCTTGATTTGTCTTCCTGTGCCACATCCACCTTGATTTCTTGACCGCGTGACAGCAGGTTCAGCTCATCAAAGCTGTCCTCATGGGGAATAATAGGGCTTTTGTGACTGCCTTTCACAAAATCCATACATCCGCTTTGAGGCGTTGCCGGAGAGAGCGCCAGCCAAGCGGTGAGTATCCCATCAATTTCACCCAAACCCCAATAGGCCAAGTCTTGGTGCATCGTCACCACATGTTTTGTCCGCGGCTCTTTGATCAAAAACTCTGTCGAATACAGTAAGACATCAGGCCCCAAAATACCCTCAACCACATCCAATATCGCGCTATGGGCGGCGATCTCATAGGCCAGCGGCATAACGATATGTGCATTGACCCGTTTGTATACATTCAAAGCCCGTGGCAGGCCGTTGTCGAGCCAATCGCCTTCAATCGCTTCCAATTGGGCGCGCCAATCTGCACATTGCTGCGCAGAAATTGCAGGGATGGGGCATAAAAAACCGTCCTCCCAATAGCTTTGGATCTGGGCGTCGGACAGGCGATGAGAGGTTTGGGCGTTTGGCATCGTGAACTCCTTGAATGCACAAAATGCGCCATATCAAAATGCAGCAGTCTTGCCTGAACACGACATCCGCGAATTAATCTGCTTGTGGCTGGACAGTCGGGGGCAGGTTGGTACAGTTTAACCAAACTGAGGAGCAGGTGCGTGGAAAAATTTGGAAAGAGCCAATCGGTATTGCGGCGCGAAGATGATCGTTTTCTGACGGGGCGCGGGCAATATGTGGATGATACCACGCCGGAGGGGGCGTTACATGGCTATGTGCTGCGTTCAAGCTACGCGCATGGGGTGATCACAGCGCTGGACACGCAAGAGGCGGAAGAGGCTGAGGGGGTGCATCTCGTGCTCACTGCGGCCGCGCTTGAGACGGCGGGACTCTCGGGCAAGATGGAGGCCAGTCTGGTGAAAAACCAAGATGGCCAATTGGCGCCTAACACAGATCGGTTTTTGTTGGCCAAAGACAAGGTGCGCTTTGTGGGGGAACCGGTGGCCATGGTCTTTGCTGAGACCTATGCGCAGGCGCGGGCCGCGGCGGATATGATTGAGCTCGAGGTTGATGATCTGCCGGTGCATCTTGAGTTGCAACCGGGCGGGCCCAATTTGCATGAGGCAGCGCCGAATAATGTCGCCTTTGACTGGGCTTTAGGTGACAGCGCGCAGATGGAGGCGGTGAAAGCCAAAGCGGCCCATGTGTTGAGTTTCGAGATTTCCGACAACCGTGTGATTTGTAATTCCATGGAGCCGCGGGGCTGCTGGGCGGATATAGAAGATGGGCGGGTGCACCTGTGCGTGAATGGCCAGGGGGTCTGGTCGCAAAAGGGGCAATTGGCGAAGATGTTGGGCCTGCCCGAAAGCGAGATCCGCGTGACCAACCCCGACGTCGGTGGCGGCTTTGGTATGAAAGCCATGGCCTATCCGGAGTATTTCCTAGCCGGGCAGGCCGCGCGCATGCTCAATCGTTCGGTGCGTTGGATGTCGGACAGATCGGAGGCGATGCTGTCGGACAATGGTGGTCGGGACCTCACCTCAACGGCAACGCTGGCTTTGGATGCTGATCATAAGATCATCGGGTATCAGGTGCATACGCTGGCCAATATGGGCGCCTATTCGGGTCAATTTGCCCAGCCCATTCAAACGCAGCTGTTTTCAAAAGTTTTGACCGGTCTTTACGATATCCCGGTTGCGCATCTGCAAGTGACCGGGATTTACACCAACACCACGCAGGTAGATGCCTATCGTGGGGCTGGACGTCCTGAGGCGATTTACGTTTTGGAACGGGCCATGGATTACGCGGCCCGTGCGCTGGGCATTGATGCTTGGGATTTTCGCCGGCGTAACTTCATCGCCCCAGAGAAATTTCCCTATAAGACGGCCAGCCAAGTGCGCTACGATGTGGGGGATTTCGGTCTTGTCTTGGATCGTTTGGCCCAAGAGGCCGCGCGCGACGACTTTGAGGCGCGGCGCGCAGCAAGTGCGCAAAAGGGTCTGCTGCGTGGCCTGGGGCTGTGCTGTTATATCGAAAGTATTTTAGGCAACCCGACCGAGACCTCGCGGGTTGTGTTTCAGGCCGATGGCAGCGTTGATCTTTATGTGGGCACGCAGTCCGGAGGGCAGGGGCATGAAACGGTTTATGCCCAATATCTGGCAGATCAAACCGGCCTGCCGGTGGACCAGATCAACGTGATCCAAGGCGACAGCGATCTCATTCCCACGGGGGGCGGAACGGGTGGATCGCGCTCTGCGACGGTGCAAAATTCCGCGACTTTGGCCTTGGTTACTGTGATGACCGAGGCTTATAAGCTCTTTTTGGCGGAACATCATGAGGCCGATTCCGCGGATGTGAGCTTTGATGACGAGGTGTTTCGGATTGCGGGCTCCAACGTGGTGTTCAGCTGGTTGGATGCGGCCAAACTGGCGCGTGAGGCCGGGCAGTCGGCGCTTTTGGATGTGACGCAATCGGCGACTTTGGATGATTTGAGCTTCCCCAATGGGGCGCATTTGGCGGAAGTGGAAGTTGATCCGCAGACCGGGCAATCACAGGTCGTGCGCTATGTCATCGTCGATGATTTCGGCTATCTTCTCAATCCCATGTTGGTGGAGGGGCAGGTGCATGGCGGCGTGGTTCAAGGGCTGGGGCAGGCCATGATGGAACATGTGGTATATGATGACAACGGCCAGCTTCTGACAGCCAGCTTTATGGACTATGGCATGCCGCGGGCTGCCGATGTGCCGATGTTTGACTTCAACTCCGTCGTGGTGCCCTCAACCGCCAATCCTATTGGCATGAAAGGCTGCGGTGAGGCTGGCACCATTGGCTCAATGGCCGCTGTATCCAATGCGGTGATGGACGCTTTGGCCTCAAAGGGTGTCACGCGGGCGGATATGCCCTTCACGCCGCAGCGGGTTTGGAGCATGTTGCAAAACGCAGGCTAAGTCGTCATGTCCCTTTGGCATTGGATCAACTCCAAGATTTGGCAGAACCGCTTTGGCCAGGTCGTGGAAGATGCGGGGTCTGCGTCTGGGGCCGCACCGCGCCGAGCGGTGCATGTTGTTGTCATGGACGGCACGCTCTCCTCGCTGGAGCCGGGGTTTGAGACAAATGCGGGGTTGGCCTATCAGCTTTTGAAACGCAGCGCTGGGCCGGGGGTGATATTGCATTACCAACCCGGGCTGCAATTTGACCGGAGCAATTTTCTGGCATCAGCCTGGTCTGTGTTGACCGGCAGCGGGTTGGATTGGCAAATTCAGACGGTCTATGGCGCTCTTGCGAGCCGCTATCAGCTGGGCGATGAGATCTTTTTGATTGGCTATTCGCGCGGTGCCTTTGCGGCGCGCTCTTTGGCGGGATTGATCGATCGGGTCGGGTTGCTGCGGCGCGATCAGGCCACCCAGCGTCATGTTTGCATGGCCTATCGCCACTATCGGGACGGCAGCGACGCCTTGCGGGTCTTTGCGAAAGAATATTGCCACTTAGATGTCCCCATCACAGCGATTGGGGTTTGGGACACGGTCAAAGCGCTTGGGCTGCGCGTTCCGGGGCTCTGGCGGATGTTTGAGGGAAAATACCAGTTTCACAACCATCAGATCAGCGCCTGTGTCGGCGCCGGGTTTCAGGCTTTGGCCTTGGATGAAACCCGAGACACATATCGACCTGAAATGTGGGAGGATCCACCAGATCGGCCGGTTGCGTTGCAGCAGGTCTGGTTCGTTGGGAATCATGGGGATGTAGGCGGGCAGGTGATGG
Source organism: Planktomarina temperata RCA23 (assembly GCF_000738435.1). Lineage (NCBI taxonomy): Bacteria > Pseudomonadati > Pseudomonadota > Alphaproteobacteria > Rhodobacterales > Paracoccaceae > Planktomarina > Planktomarina temperata. The sequence goes on from NZ_CP003984.1 coordinate 1,054,448, forward strand.
GCTCTCCGCAAACACGGCCCCTGTCAAATATCCCCTTCGTTTGGATGATGCAGCGACTGCAAGAGCAAGGCCTTCCTTTGCCCAAGGCTTGGACAGAGGAGTTTGTGCAAGATGTTCATGCGCCCTCGACGGGCAATTGGAGCGGATTGAATTGGGTATTTTGGGCACGGTCCAGGCGTTTGGTTGGACGCTTTCGCTCAGAGTCAATTCATCCCAGTGTTGCTGATGGGCGGCCTGGGCGGCTCATCAACTTGCATAATGATGCAGGTGGTTGAGCCGGTCGCATAGAGTTTTCCATCTTCGGCACCGCGAATTTCCCCCGCGGCCACGCCGGTGGATCGGCCGGCGTGCTGCACCCATCCGCGGGCGATAACAGGCTGGCCGATTGGAATGCTGCGGGTGATATTGATCTTATATTCCAGCGTTGTGTAAATACTGCCTTTCGGCACTTTGGTCATCACTGCACAGGCCATACAGCTGTCTAATACCGCACCATACCATCCGCCATGCAGCCCGCCCATTGGGTTCGTGTGATCAAACTCCGGGGTGCCTGCAAAGGTGACAGCACCCACGGATACCTCGGTCAGCTCATAGCAAAGCAACCGAGCGATGGGCGGGCGCGGCAATGTGCCGTCGCGCATGGCGCACATAAATTCATAACCGGACATCGAAAGAAGTTGCGCGCGGGTGGGCAAATCCGAAAAATCTCTCGCCTCTGTCATTTCAAGCTCCCTGAGCTGCGCTATCGGACAAGTCTAACGCGGCTCAGGGAGGGCTTCAAGCCACGCGGCGGAGGCTTTGTTGCGGTGCCTTTCCCAAAGCGGTGCAAATGGCACTGACCACTTCGGCTTTGTTCATCGTGTAAAAATGCAGATGCTCAACACCATTTTGGATCAAACTGTCACAAAGTTCACTGGCCTGCGCGATGGCCATCATCTCGGCCCGGCCCTCGCGTTCGGCGCGGGCGAAGCCCTCTGCCAGATCCGGGGCGATAGAGGTGCCACAGCTGCGGGCGATGGCTTGGGTTGCTGTCCAATTTTGCACAGGCAAAATGCCAGGGGTGATGGGTAGGGTGATCCCCTGCGCCGCGGCCCTGTCGCGGAAGCGTAGAAAAAACTCTGCGTGGAAGAAAAATTGCGTAATCGCAGCCGTAGCGCCGGCATCTTGCTTGCGCTTGAGCCAATCTAAATCACTTTGGGAGCTCTGTGCCAAAGGGTGCACCTCTGGGTAGGCGGCGACGAAAATGTCCTGCATTGCGTTTTGCTTGGCACATGCGATTAAGTCCGTCACATCCAAACCCTTGGGTGCTGTATCCCCGCGCAGAGCGATGAGACCCTCCGCGCCGGCCTCTTGCGCCGCTTTCAGATAGGCGGGCAGATCAGCTGGCTGTTGGGTGGAACAAGTGACATGTGCCTGCAAGCGCTCCAGTCCGGATCGGCGCAAGGCCCGCAGGGTGTCTAAGGTTTGAGCGGGATCTTTGCTGCAGGTGACAGATGAAAATTGTGGTGCAAATCCGGCAAGCGTCTCGGCTGCCCGGCTTAACGAAAATGCGGCTGTTACGGTTTTCGGCGAAAAAAATTCGAAGGAAATTTGGGTCATTCTATCCTCATTGAAGCTGGCTTGTCTTGACAGTGCCAGAGGGATTATGATTAATCAAATTCATAAAATTCAATTTAGTTATGAGGAATTTTCCGAATGCACTTTGATCTGCGCCACCTCCGTGCCATCAGCGCCATTGACAAATGCGGTGGGCTGTCGCGCGCGGCCGATATGCTCAATCTCACACAATCGGCCCTGTCGCATCAGATCAAAGGGCTTGAGGATCAGGCGGGGGTTGATCTTTTTGTGCGGCGCACCAAACCGCTGAAATTGTCGGCGGCCGGCCAGCGGCTGCTGAAGCTGGCCAATCGGGTGCTGCCAGAGGTTGAGGCCACCGAAGAGGAATTTCGCAGCTTGTTGTCGGGCAAGTCAGGCCGGTTGCATATCGCCATTGAATGCCATGCTTGTTTCGAATGGCTGTTTCCGGTTCTGGAGGCCTTCCGCAAGGCCTGGCCTGACGTAGATGTCGATATCCGCCCGGGTTTGGCCTTTGATGCTTTGCCGGCTCTGGCGCGTGAGGAGGTGGATTTGGTGGTCTCCTCCGATCCAGAAGAGCATCCCGATCTCGAATTTTCACCACTGTTTGACTACGAACCCGTGTTTGTTGCCTCCAGCCAGCATGCGTTGGCGCAAAAACCTTGGATTGAGGCGCAAGACTTTCGCGATGAGGTTTTGATCACCTATCCAGTAGATCGGGCGCGCCTGGATGTCTTCTCGCAGCTTCTCATGCCCGCTAAGGTCGAGCCGCGCGCGGTGCGTCAGGTGGAGCTGACCGCTGTGATATTACTTTTGGTGGCCTCGAACCGCGGCGTTGCGGTGCTGCCTGATTGGGTTGTGCGCGAGGTGAGGTATAATTCTGATTATGTGACCCGACCGCTGACCGAGCAGGGGCTCACGCGCCGGCTCTACGCTGCAACCCGCCGAGAAGACACAACAAAACCCTTCATGGCGCATCTGCTCAAACTTGCCCGCAGCGAGCCGGTGAAATTGCAACGCAGCTAGGCCTTGGCAAGCTGGCTCCGGCGGCGTATAGCCCAGCCTGATCTGCAGGAGCATCATCATGGTACAAAGCGCAAATATGAACGTAATGATCGCGACAGCGCGCAAAGCTGGACGCGCCTTGGCGAAAGATTTTCGCGAGGTGGCCAATTTGCAAGTCTCGGTCACAGGCGCCAGTGATTTTGTCGCCCGCGCGGATATGCATGCGGATAAAGTGGTGAAAGAAGAGCTGCTTGCGGCCCGTCCGACCTATGGGTACTTGGCCGCTGAAAGTGCTGAAATCGAAGGCAAAGATCCGACCCGCCGCTGGATTGTGGATGCAATGGTCGGTGTCACCAACTTCCAACACGGCATGCCGCATTATGCGGTGACGATTGCTTTGGAGCATAAGGGTGAGATTATTGCCGGCGTGATATATGATGCCGCGCAAGACGAATGTTTTTTCGCGGAAAAAGGCCAGGGTGCTTGGATGAATGAGACCCGTATGCGGGTTTCTGGGCGTCGCAGCCTGTCTGACTGTGTCTTTGCCACAGGCCTGCCGAGCGCGGGTCGCTCGGACTTGCCGCAAGCCTTGACCGATCTGGCGCAGCTTTTGCCGGTCTCATCTGGCGTGCGCAATCTTGGCGCTGCCGCGCTGGACATGGCCTATGTGGCCGCTGGACGTGTGGATGGATTTTGGGGCCGCCGCTTGCAGCTTTGGGATGTCGCCGCTGGGATGATCATTGTGAAAGAAGCGGGCGGATTTTCCGAGCCCATCCAACCGGGTGGTGACGTGTTACAAGATGGAACGGTAATTGCCGCGAATGATCAAGTCTTCGCGCCTTTTTGCAAGATCATCCGCAAGGGCAGCTGACACAGGGCGGCTTGACCATGCTATAGGTCACTGCCTTAATCCATGGTGTTTGCTCCCGCGCCACAAAACAGGCTCCATGCTTGACAGATGGCCGCTTTGCGCCACTTTGTTCCTATGCGTGTTTTCATCATTCTTATATTCACCGCCTTCACAACAGGCGCCTTGGCCCAATGCCCAAAGAATCCAGTGATTTCTGAGGAGCTTGATGAGGCCTATCGTAGTCTCAAATTTGCGAAATTCCCCCGAGATGCGCAAGTGGCCACGGATGTCCTTTGGAGCTTGTGGACCCGTGCACCGGACAATCGGGCGCAACGTCTGCTCAACCGGGGGATGATGAACCTCCGCTTGGGCGACTTGGCGGCCGCTGAGGGGTTTTTGAGCGTTCTCATTAAGTATTGTCCCGATTATGCCGAGGGTTACAATCAACGCGCCTTTGCGCGCTATCTGGCCGGGAACTTTGAAGGGGCCTTGCCAGATTTGGCGCGTGCCCTCTCGATCCTGCCGCGCCATCTCGGGGCATTGTCGGGCAAAGGGCTCACCCATTTGGCACTTGGACAGCCAGAGTTGGCAGAAATTGAATTTCGAAAAGAGATGGCTTTAAACCCTTTCACCGCAGATCGGGATTTGATCCCGAATTTGGGCACGGATTTATAGATAATCTGCCTTTACACGCCCAGCATTTTGCCTATGTTCGCCGCTGTGCCCGCGTGATGGAATGGTAGACATAGAGGACTTAAAATCCTCAGGCTTAACGGCCGTGCCGGTTCGAGTCCGGCCGCGGGTACCACCAGAGCAATATGCCTCTGATAGGCGAGTGGAAGATCCGCCGTGTTTCACGCGGCATTGGTCCAACGTGCGGGCAATAGATCCATGCCGCGCGACTTCCCTGACCGGCAAGCCTATGCCCACCATAGGGGTTCGGGTTCTTTGGTTTTGTGAATATTAAAGGTCCGAAGCTGCTCCAACAGCCACTCCATGCGGTCAGCGTCGTCTGTAAGATAGGGCTTTGCCAGTGCGACAATATCGGCAGCTGGCGTGCGGAATTCTGTGGTCCAAGCGGCCAGGTTAAACAAGATCGGAACAAAGGAGATGCCGGCTTCCGTCAGGTAATAGGGTTTCTTTTGTGCATGACGCTCGGACGTGCCGATTTCCAGCAGGTTGAGATCAAGCATCAATTTCAATCGAGAAGACAAGGACCCTGAAGAAATATTCTCTCTATTGTTCTTCAGGATATCGTTAAATGTACGTCGATTAAACAATGCAATATCACGAATGATAATCGGAATCCATTTATCGCCGAGCAGATGAGCCGCAAGACCAATTGGGCACATGTTTTCCTCTACAAATTTTTCATCTACCCCAGTCTTCAAATCTAACATAAACTATTCCACCATTTAAACCACTGTCATAATGACATTGGCTGGCCAATCTCTGTGCGTCAATTATTTTCTTTTTAAGGTATAAACTTCCATTCAGTAAAACCGCTTTAATATTTGCCATAGTTTTAAAATGTCCTTCGAGTTTAGTATAAAAATTGGATTAAATCGCATGTTTATTATCTCAAGCGAACAATCGCCAAAACAAATGAAGGACAGTCGGGTAATGATGGTAAAACTTACGCAAGATCTCGCACGTGGACTTGGTCCATGGAAGGACATGTATCACGAAAATCAAGCAGTGTTAAACGAGCTTGGTGCGCGTCTTATATTTGCGGGTACGGAAAAAGATGATGACAGCAAACTGACTGTGATCATCGATTTTGACTCTCTTGAGGCCATGAAAACTTTCGGCGGACATGAGGAGTTAAAAGCCAAACGTGCGGCAGCTGGAGCGCTCTTAGACACCACGGTGATCACCGTTATGAGCGAAGGTTCCTTTGCCGGATGAGAGATGCAGTGGCATTGCTTGCATGAGCAAAATGAACGTTAGGGAGAATATAAATGAATGTTTACGATAAGTTGCACAGGGTTATGGAAGATCGAAACGTTGAAGGTTACGTCGGTCTGCTACATGAAAATGCCGAGATTATATTTCATAAATCGGGCAGTCGCTTTGATAAAAGTGAATGGGCCTCCATGGTGGCTGGGATGATGGGTAATCCCAAATTTGTGAGCGATTCATCGCGCTGTGTTTATGAAAATGACGAGATCTTGGTCGCTCATAATTTCATGTCTTATCCGGATGATACCAAGGAAGCTGTTATGTTGGTGTGCATGCTGAAGGATGGGCAAATAATTCGTATGGAAACGGGGGCCACACCGCTGGGGTAACGGTCTTTTCCGTAGAATCTTAATGGAGAAGTTTAATGGCTAATCTACTTGTTCACATCCACAGTGGACCTGAGTTAAAGAATAAGCTCACCCTTGGGTTGCTTGTCGCCAAAACGGGGGTCGCGGAAGGCCATAGTGTCAAACTGTTTTTGGCCGCTGACGCTGTGCATGCCCTGGATTGTCGGGCAGAGGGGGACATTGTGGGGCAGGGCACTGGGGACGCTCATCTGCACTTACAGGCTCTTTCCGCGGCAAATGTTCAAATCATGGTCTCGGGAATGTCTGCGAAGGCGCGCGGCTATGATGACAGTCTTCTGGCCGGTTATAATGCTTCCTTTGCGATGCCTGACACGCTTATTGCCTTGGCGTTAGATGCCGATACGGTGCTGTGTTATTGATGCTGCTGCAGGACTTTAACGGCAAGAATAATCCTTGATGCGCAGGGGACTTATATGTCCTGAGCGCATTCATTTTTGCAGCCGTGCCATTGCGGCAGAATATCCTCTGTCACGCCGTTACGGCTGCTGTGGCGGTCGGGCCAGCTCAGCTTCTATCATGCGGGTCAATTTTTGCGACAAGGGCCGGGTTGAGGCGCCCCAGGTTGCCAAAACCTGGCCGTCACCACCGATCAAAATCTTGTTAAAATTCCACGCTGGCGCGAATCCACTTCGCGCGCGCACTGCCATAAAAAAAGGATGCGCCTGCGCACCTGTGACCGCGAGGGTCTCGCTCATCGGCATATCAATGTCGTAATTCAAGGCACAAAAACTTTTGACTTCTGCATTGCTGTCGAACTCCTGGTTAAAGTCGTCCGAAGGCACGGCAATCATTCCAAAGCCCGCGTCGCGGTAGATGTCGTAGAGTTTTTGCAGATCGGCATATTGTTTGGTGAAGGCGCATTGCGACGCGGTGTTCACCACGAGGTAGGGTTTTCCCTGCCATTGTTTCGTATCGATATGTCCGCCATAGATCGATGGGAAACTATAGGTCGTAAGCTCGCTGGCGCGGCCAAAGCGCGGCGTTACAGCCGCAATAGCCGAAGCGATGACAAATATCGTGGCCCAGAGAAAGAGTGCGTGTTTGCGTATCATAAAGGTTCTACGCATCATGCGCCGATTTAGATCAGCCTTATGCGAGACCGACGCAAGATTGTGTCTGGGGATCCCAAGTTGTTCCAGGCAGGCAGAAGGCCTGCGGGTCAGTGCCGCGATCTGGGCAGCTCGGGGCCTCTTGAGCGAGGCTGGCAGTGGCACAAATCATGATCAATAGAGATATGAGAATGGGCTTCATCGCTTGTGTCTCCAGATTATGCTTGGCCGCGGCCCCACAGGCCGGCGCATCATTGGGCCGGGTTATTGTTTTGCGCGCGTGCTCTGTACTTGGTGAATGAGCGCAACGGCTCGGCGTTTGGTCATGCCAAATTGTTTGCGCAGCCGCTCGAGGTCCGCTTTTTCGCTATGGTCTAAAATACCATCTAACAGCGCTTTGCGCACCTGATCTTCAAAAATAATATTTCGCCGCTCCATCTGAGCATTGAAAGCGGAGGCCACAATACCCGTGATCAATGCCACCACAATCACCCCTAAAATTGCCGATCCGACAGCGATAAGTTTCCCTGCCACGGTGATGGGGGTGATATCGCCATAGCCAACTGTGGTGAGCGTAATCAGCGCCCAATACATGGAGGCGGGAATTGAGTGAAAGCCCGTTGGATGGGTCGCATGTTCAGCAAAATACATCAATGTGGACGAGAGGATGAACAAAATCGCGAAAAGGTAACTGGCAGCATAAAACGAACGCTTTTCCTCATGAATAGCTTCAAACAGATCCTCCATAGCCGAATTGTAATGTGACAATTTTAGAATGCGAAGCAGCCGCAATGCGCGTAAAATCCGCAGATCTAAATAGGGGAAGAACGCGCGCAGATAGAAGGGCAGGATGGACAAAAGGTCGACCAGGCCACTGAAGCTGAGCATATATTTGACGCGCGCTTTGCAGGCGCCAGCAAAGCCGTACGGGCCAAAGATTTGACAAGGTGCGACCCAAACACGGCAGAGATATTCGATTGTGAAGATCCCCACGCTGATTATTTCTATCCATGTAAACAGTAATTTATAGGCGGCTTAGAACCGAGGCACAGATTCCAAGGTGATGGAGATGATGTTGACGACAACCAAAGCCATGAGGAATAAGTCGATGTTTCGGCTGACCCTGTCGCCTACATCTGCCCGCTCTAAGATTTGCCTGAGCCGGTTTTGAACTTCGATATATTTTGACATGTACATACCCTATTTCACGCAGCGATGCGCCTAGAATGATCGCCAAACTGCGCTTTGGCAAGATTGCCTGGCCCATTGGCCCCCGGGCGTGATCCGCGAACGGTGAAAAAAAATTGCAGGCTTAGGCATATGAGATGGGCCAGTCGGGCCCGGCTTAGGCAGGCGTTCTGCCTATTTAACTTTTCCTAATACAGCTCTTGCAGGATTTGCGCGATGACAAAGCCCAATCGCTAATCCCCTAAAAAATTAGCTCAAGCTTCTGGAATGTAGGGCTGGATTGCGGGTGGCTTCGCATCATTAAAACTTCAAGAGGAAAAAATGACTCAAAAAAAAGTACTGCACAAAGGCGTCGAAAATCGAGTAATTGGAATTTGGGATGATCTGTACCGGGGGCTGCCTGGGCCGGTGAAATCATTCTTATCGGTGATCATTGTCAGCACCACGCTGATGCTTGGAGCGCTGTTTTTCACAACCCAGCTTCTGCCCGGCGCTGGGCCTAGGGCAAGGCCTGCATATGTAGGAGTTTTTCACCATCTAGACTGAGCAGGTAAATCTTGCGATTTTGGTCGATCACGATCAATTCATTGGCTGTGCGGCTGACTGAGAGCACCTGGGTCCCCTCGGGCAGAGCGGTGATTTCAGGGAAAATTGCAACAGGGCTCTGCAAGCGGATGACAAGCACCGTAAAGATCGCTAAGAGACCCACAATCATGGTGGCTGTGAGCGTTGTGACCAGCCGCCTTAAAAACCGCAAATTCGCCGGTTCAGTTGGATTTGCCGGAACCTCAGATTGATCTGCCATGACTGATGTCCTTTTTACCATTGGAGAAAACCCTCCGCCGCGCCTTGATAAAGCCTTGGCGCGGAATGTGCCAGAGCGTGCCATTAGCCGGTCGCGCCTGTCGCGCATGATCGCCGAAGGCACGGTTGAGGTGAATGGCGTTGTTGTGACCGATCAAAAAGCCCGGGTGCAAGAGGGCGATGATATTGTCATTCGTGTGCCCGAAGCGGTGAAAAGCCATATGCTGCCGGAAGATATTCCGCTCGAGGTTTTGTTTGAAGATGACGACTTGATTGTGGTCAATAAGCCGGCCGGCATGGTTGTGCATCCGGCACCGGGAACGCCTTCCGGAACCTTGGTCAATGCGCTTTTGGCCCATTGCGGCGAAAATCTTTCTGGTGTGGGCGGGATGAGGCGTCCTGGGATTGTGCACCGGATTGATAAAGACACCAGTGGGCTTTTGGTGGTGGCCAAATCTGATGCGGCCCATCAAGGTTTGGCGGATCAATTTCTGGATCACAGCATTGAACGGCTTTACACTGCGGTGTGTTTTGGCGTGCCCTCTGCGGGAGATCCTCGACTCATGGGCCTGGCCGGCACGTCATTTGAGGCGGGCAATCAGCTCAAAATCACAACCCAATTGGCCCGCCATAAGACGGACCGGCAACGCCAAGCGGTTGTGCTGCAAAATGGTAAACATGCTGTGACCCGCGTGCGGGTGATACAAGAATTGGCCGGCGGCGCTGCCGCGGTGGTGGAATGTAAATTGGAGACTGGCCGCACCCATCAAATTCGGGTCCATATGTCCTATGCGGGCCATGCTTTGCTTGGTGATCAGACCTATAGCCGCAAACGCAAATTGGCTGGGGAGTATACCGAACAGGTCGCCGCCTTCCCAAGGCAGGCCCTGCATGCGGGGTTCTTGGGGTTCAAACACCCGATCACCGGCCGGGCGCTGCGCTATACGAGTCCATTGCCTGCGGATATGCAGGGTTTGATTGCGCTTTTGAGCGTGTAGCGGCCGGTGCGCCGCCCATTTATTGCCGAAAATGAATAATAACGCGCCGCCCTCTTGAAACGGGGCGAAGGCGCACGCATATCTATGTTAAGCCCATATACATGGGACTGAACATAAAGGGAGCACGATGGCAAATTACGCAAATTTACCTGCACCAACGCCGGATGGGGGATTGAACCGCTATATGCAGGATATCCGCAAATTCCCAATGCTGGAGCCGGAAGAGGAGTATATGTTGGCCAAGGCTTGGGTGGAGCGGCAAGACAGCGGTGCGGCGCATAAGTTGGTGACGAGCCACCTGCGTTTGGCGGCTAAAATCGCCATGGGCTATCGTGGCTATGGGCTGCCGCAGGCGGAGGTCATCTCGGAGGCCAATGTCGGCTTGATGCAGGCCGTCAAGAAGTTTGACCCGGAAAAAGGCTTCCGCTTGGCCACATATGCGATGTGGTGGATCCGGGCGAGCATTCAAGAATATGTGCTGCGCTCTTGGTCCTTGGTGAAAATGGGTACCACGTCCGGACAAAAGAAGCTGTTTTTCAATCTCCGCAAGGCAAAATCGCGGATTGGCGCTTATGATGATGGGGACTTGCGGCCCGAACAGGTTGCCCGCATCGCGACTGATCTGGGCGTGACTGAAACCGAAGTGCAGTCGATGAACCGCCGGATGTCTGGGGGCGATGCCTCTTTGAATGTCATGGTCGGCAGCGACGGCGAAAGCGCGACACAGTGGCAAGATTGGCTGCAAGATGAGGATGCCGATCAAGCGGGCGATTATGAGCGCGATGATGAGATGTCTGTGCGTCGCGACATGCTGGCTGAGGCGATGAGCGTTTTGAACGACCGCGAAAAGGACATTATCACCCAACGTCGCTTGCACGATCAGCCGGTGACCTTGGAGGAGCTGTCAAGCCAATATGACGTGAGCCGCGAGCGAATTCGCCAGATTGAAGTGCGGGCGTTTGAAAAGCTGCAAAACCGTATGCGTGAATTGGCGCAGGAAAAGGGCCTGCTGCGCGAGTTGTGACGCCAAACCGTGCCTCTTGCCCTGCCATTTTCGCTGGCAGGGCTGCCGTCTTCGCGCTATCCTAGGGCGAACTGGCATGAATGGGGGCTCGCATGACACAGATCCGTTGGGGTATTCTTGGGGCGTCAAAATTTGCGCGTGAACACATGGGTCCGGCCATTCATGCGGCCAAGGGGGCGGTTTTAGCGGCTGTCGCCAGTCGCACCCCGCAGAGCGTTGCCCCGTTTAAGGACTTCGCCGCCGGATGCCGAGCGGTTATGGGCTATGACGCTCTCATCGCAGATCCTGACATTGATGCGATCTATATTCCCCTGCCGCATCACATGCATGTTGAGTGGACCGTAAAGGCGCTCAATGCGGGCAAACATGTGTTGGCGGAAAAACCCATTGCGATGCAAGCCGATGACTTTGACAGGTTAATCGCCGCCCGCGATGCGTCTGGGCTTTTGGCGGCTGAGGCTTATATGATTGTGCACCATCCACAATGGCAGCGCGCGCGGCAAATGGTGGCCGATGGCGCGATTGGCCGGGTGATCCATATCACTGGCGGATTTTCCTATGACAATTCCGATGATCCGCAAAATATTCGCAACCAGGCGGCCACGGGCGGTGGCGGGATGCGCGACATCGGAGTCTATGTGCTGGGATCGGCCCGCTATGTCATGGGCGCAGATCTTGAAAATATTTCCGCTAAAATTCGTTGGGAAAGTGGTTTTGACACTTTTGCTTCGATGCAAGGCAATATGGGAGAGGCGACCTATTCGGCTTATGTCTCCACGCGCATGCATCCGCATCAAGAGATGGTGTTTCATGGATCTGAAGGGCTATTGCGTCTCACTGCGCCTTTCAATGCCAATATTTTCGGCGAGGCGCGCATTGAATTGCACCAACCGAATTTGGGCCTGCGGGTTGAGAAGTTTCCCGCAGCCAATCACTATGTCAATCAAGTAGAGGCCTTTGGCCACAGCATTCGCAATGGCGCTGCCTATCCTTGGACCCTCGAGCAGGCGCGCGGAACCCAAGAAGCAATTGACACTGTACTGGCCATTGGCACCGACTTAACATAAGCGCAAAGCCACAAATTATTGATATAAAGCGACGTTCAATTGGACTTTGTGGAATTATGAACGTGTTTCACCATGGCTAGGCCAAAAGCCGACGGTGATTGCCAAGGCCGCCCGCTATCAAACAGCTGCCAGCGAACTGCGCCCTTGGCCTTGGAGCGAGTTGGATTAATCCTCCATCGCTTCCAGCTCATCAATCATCGCGGAGATCATGCTGAGTCCCTTGTCCCAAAATTTGGGGTCACTGGCGTCTAAACCAAAGGGCGCGAGCAGCTCTGTGTGGTGCTTTGAGCCACCGGCCCGCAGCATGTCGAAATATTTGGCCTGAAACTCCGGATCGCCCTCTTCATAGACCGCATAGAGTGCGTTTACCAAGCCGTCGCCAAAGGCGTAGGCATATACATAGAAAGGGGAATGCACGAAATGCGGGATGTAGGACCAGAAGGTCTCATAACCATCCATGAATTCAAACACCGGCCCTAGGCTCTCACCCTGCACGCTCATCCAAATTGCATTGATCTGATCTGGCGTAAGCTCCCCCTCGCCGCGGGCAGCGTGCAGCTTGCACTCAAAGTCATAAAACGCGATTTGGCGCACCACGGTGTTGATCATATCCTCGACTTTGCCGGCCAAAAGCACTTTACGCTCTTGCGGGGTTTTTGCGGCGGCCAAAAGTTTGCGGAAGGTCAACATTTCGCCAAAAACGGAAGCTGTCTCTGCTAAGGTGAGCGGCGTTGAGGACAGCAGCTCGCCTTGCTGGGCGGCCAAAACCTGATGCACCCCATGACCCAATTCATGGGCCAGCGTCATTACGTCGCGCGGCTTGCCCAGGTAGTTGAGCATCACATAGGGATGTACGGTGGTGACGGTCGGATGCGCGAAGGCGCCGGGTGCCTTACCTGGCTTAACCGCCGCATCGATCCAGCCTTTGGTAAAAAACGGTTTGGCAATCTCGGCCATCTCTGGCGAAAATTCGGCATAGGCGGATAGCACCATCTCTTGCGCTGCGGTCCAATCGACCAGCTTGTCATCTTCAATTGGGAGCGGGGCATTCCGATCCCAGATCTGCATTGTCTCAAGACCAAGCCATTTGGCTTTGAGTGCATAGTATCGATGCGATAATTTGGGGTAGGCGGCCACGACCGCATTGCGCAGAGCTTCCACAACCTCGGCTTCCACATGGTTGGACAAGTGCCGCCCGGTTTGCGGTGTTGGCATTTTCCGCCAGCGGTCTTCGATCTCTTTTTCTTTGGCCAGCGTGTTGTGTACCCGAGCAAACAGGCTGGTGTTTTCGCGCAATACGCGCGCGATTTCGCGGGCCGCCGCCTCACGCGTGTCTCGGTCTTGTTCGGATAATTTATTGGCCGCAGCCTCGAGCGGTAGATCCTCACCATCAATGGTAAAAACCAGGCTGGCGACAGTTTCGTCAAACAAGCGGTTCCACGCAGCTGCCCCGACCACCGATTGATCATGCAGGAACCTCTCCATCTCGTCCGAAAGCTGGTAGGGCTTCATGGCGCGCATGCGGTCAAACACTGGCTTATAACGCGCCAGGGCCGCATTTTGCGCGAGCAATTTCGAAAGGGCTTCTTCTTCCAATCGATTGAATTCTAACCCGTAGAAAACCAATTTTGTCGTATGCTCTGTCAGCTTGTCTTGCATATCTGACATGAATTTCGCCCGCTCGGGGTCCGATGTCAGCTGGTAATACCGCAAACCCGCAAAAGACATGATCCGGCCGGCAATAATATCGATGGCCTCATAGCGCTCAACCGCTTTGAGCATTTCATCCGCATTGAGCTGCGCGAGCTTTCCTTCATAATCATTGGAAAAGTCTATACAAGACTGTTTAAGCCATGTCAGATCGGCCTGCAGCTCTGCTGCGTCCTCGGAGGCATAAAGATCGCTGAGATCCCATTCTGGCAAGTCTCCAAAGGCTCCGCCGCCTTGTGAATTGGCCTCAAATACGCGGGTGTCATTTAGCATGAATTGGTCCATCAGGGCTGTATTGTTCGGTCAGCTGGCTCAAAAACGCCCAATTTTGAGCAGCAATAATATTCGGTATCTCGTCCCTTACCTAATGTTTTTCGGGCAGAGAGGAAAGCCACTTTAGGCGCCTGCAATTCAAATTGAATTTCCCCGCGCTTCATGCTCTGCTTTGACTGTTGCTAGAATTGGAGAACTTATGCGCATCGAGAATTTTAAATCCCGCATGGCAAATCGCGATATGATGGCTGGGACATTTTTGAAAACGCCAGCCTATGAGTTGGTGGAGGTTCTGGCAACTTCGGAGCTAGATTTTATCTGCATCGATATGGAGCATAGTCCCTTTGACCGCGCGCGCACCGATGCTTGTTTGGCGGTCGCGCGGGCCTTGGATTTTCCGGTGCTGGTGCGGGTGACGCATTTTGCACCGCAAACCGTGTTGCAGGTTTTGGATATGGGCGCGGTTGGCGTGGTGGCACCGCATATCATCACGGCAGAGCAGGCCAAGGATTTGGTGCGCGCGGCGCATTTTGGCCCAGGCGGCCGCGGATTTGCTGGCGCCACGCGTTGGGCCGGGTATGGCAGGCAAAATATGGCGGAAGTGTTGGCGCAATCGGCACGTCAAACTGTTGTGATTGCCCAGATTGAAGAGCCCGAGGCGCTGGAGAATGTCGAGCAGATTGCCGCAACCCCGGGTGTGGATGGCTTGTTTCTGGGGCCTTCGGATATGAGCGTTTCAATGGGCTATAGCGACACCAATTCTGAGCAATTGCGCGCGGCCTTAGCGCGGTGCGGCGCGGCGGCGGAGGCGTCGGGCAAGGCCTATATGACCTTTGTGCCCAATGCTGCGAAAGCGGCAGATTGGGCGCAATTTGGGGCGCATATGTTCTTTATCGGATCTGAGCAGGGTTGGATGAAGTCTGGGGCCAATACCGATGCGGAGGGCATTCATGCGCTTGGGTGATGCCGATCAAAATGGGCGATGGTTTCGCGGTAAAACGCCTTACGGATTTCGGGGCGTTCCATCATGAATTCATGTTTGGCCTGGGGCATGACCTTTAGGCTGGCTTCGGGCCAATGGGCCATACGCTGCTGAATGCGCCTTGGGTCGACAATGGTCTCCAGTCCACCGACAAAGCATAGGGCGGGATAATTAGGCGCGCGGTGGCGGTGCAGCGATAACATCTCGCGCAGGGCCTCATTGAGCCAGCGTAGGCTCGGGCCGCCAAGGGCGCAATCGGGAAGCTCTTGCAGTTGATGCCGCATCATTTCAAACATTTGCCGATCACAGCTCAACTGATTTTCCTCAAATGAAACCTCCTGTAGATAGGATCCAACAGAGGTTCCCGGCGCGCGCATCTCAGCCAATTTGAACGGGTGCAGGAGGCTGGATAACCCCCAGGCCAAGGCGCGCTTCGCGGGAGGGTGAAACAAAATTCCCCACATAGGTGCGGAGAAACTGACCGCCTGCACGGGCAAGCCTTGCAAAAGCGCCCGCAACCCAATGCAGCCACCCATTGAGTGGGCCAGCAGAAAATACGGTTTGGGCAGGTCTAAGGATTTGGCTGCGGCCAGAAGAGTTTGCACGTCCCGCTGATAGTCAGAAAATCTGTCCACATGCCCAATCAAGCGATCTGGCACCAGCCGATCTGACAGGCCCTGGCCGCGCCAGTCTATGGCCAGGGAGGTGTAACCGGCCTCGGCAAGGGCAGCTGCGGCGCCGCCGTATTTTTCGATATATTCAGTGCGCCCGGGAAATATCAGGACCGTCCCTTTGGCCCCTTGCCTCCAAACCCCAAGACGCAAGCGCAGCCCGTCTGGCGTTTGCACCCAATGGCCTGAAGCTTCCGCCGGGCCGCGCGCCAGATCATTCGCAAGCGGCGCAGGGCTGAGCATCAGCTCAAAACACCTGCCAGTCGCAAGGCCAAACCCATATCTCCCTCGACCGAGAGCTTGCCGCTCATGAAAGCCGAGGTTGGGTTTTGCGTGCCGGCAAGAATATCCTCAAAGACGTCTGCCGTGGCCGAAAGGGTCACATCTGCCGGATCATCAGAAATTCGCACCCCTTGGTTGTCCAGGATTAAAGCGCCTTCACCGGCAATTGAAAACTTTGCAGAGCCATCAAAAACGCCGCCGTCCAGCTTCTGCGTTAAAACATCACGGGCTTGGTTCAAAATTTCGCTCATACAACAGGTTCCTTAATCATTTTATTTTACAGCGAGGGGCTGAAACCCCGAAAAACTGTGCTACATCTGACTTATGACCAGTGTTGTTTGGAAACTCAAATCAATCGTGGCGGCAACCTGCCTATTTGTGGCGGCAACCGGGATGGCGGCGGGACAATCGGCGCTGTTGGACCCATTGTTTGAGCGTTTAAAAAATGTGGACGCCGCTGATGCGCCGGCTTTGGAGGCGAAAATCCGGCAGGAATGGTCGAAAAGCGGATCTGCAGCGGCTGATTTGCTGCTGTCGCGGGCGAAGATTGCCATTGATGCAGGCGATCAGAAAGCGGCCATGGGGTATTTGACAGCCCTAACAGATCATGCGCCAGAATTTGCTGAGGGCTGGAATCTTAGCGCGGTGACCCTCTTCAACATGGGTAAAATAGGCCCTGCTTTGGCCGCTCTCGAACGCACCTTAGCACTGGAGCCACGCCATTTTCAGGCGCTTGAAGGGCTGGTGCTGATTTTCGATGATGCTGGGCTTTATCAGGAGGCTTTTGAGATCCTGCGACGAATTGAGGCTATACATCCTCATGCTGAAATTCTATCCAAGGCGCGCACGCGACTTGAAGCAAAAACCCTAGGGCAAGCCCTGTAACCCCTTAAGGGATTGGCCAATGGCTCCAAATAACCGAATTGTGGCCGTTTTAGGCCCGACCAACACGGGCAAAACCCATTATGCCATTGAACGGATGCTGGGGCATCGTACGGGAATCATGGGATTGCCCCTGCGATTGCTGGCACGCGAGGTTTATGACAAAATCGTAGCGCTTCGGGGGCCGTCTGTTGTGGCTTTGGTGACCGGCGAGGAGCGCATTGTGCCGCCGCGCGCGAAATATTGGGTCTGTACCGTTGAGGCCATGCCCGAGGGTATGGGCTCTGACTTTCTCGCGGTAGATGAGATCCAACTCTGCGCCGATCCTGAGCGCGGTCATGTGTTCACGGATCGCCTGCTGCGCGCGCGCGGCTTGCATGAAACGCTCTTTTTGGGTGCAGAGACCATGCGAAAGGCCATTGCGGCTTTGGTTCCGACTGCGGATTTTATGCATCGGGAGAGGTTTTCCGAGCTGAGCTACAGCGGGCAAAAGAAAATCAGCCGCATGCCGGAACGCTCTGCCATTGTCTCGTTTAGCGTTGATAATGTCTATGGAATTGCCGAACTGCTGCGGCGCCAAAAGGGCGGGGCGGCGGTGGTCATGGGGGCTTTGAGCCCGCGGACGCGCAATGCGCAGGTTGAAATGTATCAAAACGGCGATGTGGATTACCTTGTGGCCACCGATGCCATTGGCATGGGGCTCAATTTGGATGTGAATCATGTGGCGTTTTCAGCGACATCGAAATTTGATGGCAACCGCATGCGACCGCTTTTGCCAACTGAACTGGCGCAAATCGCAGGCCGTGCTGGACGACATATGAATAACGGCAGCTTCGGCGTGACCGGTGAAGCTGCGCCTTTGCACGATGAATTGGTTGAGGCCATTACCGAAAATCGGTTTGCGCCTTTGACCAAGCTATATTGGCGCAATGCCAAGCTGCAATTTGGCTCCACCAAAGCGCTGATCTCTGCGCTGGAACAACATACCAGCAATGAATGGCTGACCCGTGTGCGCGAAAGCTGCGATTTGGCTGCGCTTAAGACTTTGGTGCAAGATGCAGAGGTTGCGGCGCGCGCAAGCGATGGCGCCTCGGTTGCGCTGCTCTGGGACGTCTGCCGAATCCCTGATTTTCGAAGCATCTCAAACCGGCAACATGCCGAGCTTCTGGGTGTTATTTACAACTATTTGCATGAAAAGGGCCAAATTCCGCAAGATTGGCTCGCGCGGAGCATAAATAGTTTAGATAATACCAAGGGTGACATTGACGCCCTGTCAAAAAGGTTAGCCTATATCCGCACATGGACCTATGTTGCACAACGCAAAGACTGGGCCCAAGATCATGAACATTGGCGCGAAGCGACCCGTGCTGTAGAAGACCGCTTGTCAGACGCGCTGCATATCGCGCTGACCCAAAGATTTGTCGATCGGCGCACATCTATTTTGATGCGGCGATTGAAACAGAAGGAGAGCCTTGTGGCCGACGTGAATAAAGATGGCGAAGTAACAGTAGAAGAGCAGTTTGTTGGGCGGCTTGAGGGATTTCAATTTCGGCAAGATGCCAGCGCGTCCCCCGATGAGGCCAAGACGCTCCGCAGCGCAAGTCTTCAAGCCTTGGCCCCCGAGTTCCACCTTCGGGCTGATCGGATGTATAATGCGCCAGATACGGAAATTGATTTCACCGAACAAGGCGGCCTGATGTGGGGCAGCTCGGCGGTGGGCAAGCTGATTCCCGGCTCAAATGCGCTCAAACCGCATGTGCAGGCCTTTGTCGATGTCGAGGCCGGACCAGAAGTGGCTGAGAAGGTAACGCGACGTCTGCAGCATTTCATTGATCGTAAAATAGCCACTTTATTTGAGCCATTGATCAATATGCAGCGCGACGAAAGCCTCACGGGCATGGCGCGCGGCTTTGCGTTTCAGATGATCGAAGGGCTGGGTGTTTTAGACCGGGCGGATGTGGGCGAGGACGTGAAATCCTTGGATCAAGAGGCGCGCAGCGCCTTGCGCAAGCATGGCATCCGATTTGGCCAGTTTACCATCTTCATGCCGTTGTTGCTCAAACCCGCGCCAACGCGCTTGCGGTTGTTGCTTTGGTCTTTGGCCTCCGGCCTGCAAGAATTTCCCGAGGCGCCGCCGCCGGGTCTGGTGACTGTGCCGACCGATGAGACAAAGCCCGCGGGATATCATTTGAAATCTGGGTATCGCGCCGCTGGCGAACGGGCTTTGCGTGTCGATATGGCTGAACGCCTGGCAGATATGCTGCGCACTCAGGACACGCGTGGTGGATTTGAAGCCACGGCGGATATGCTGTCGATCACCGGCATGACGTTGGAGCAATTTGCCAATTTGATGCAGGGCCTAGGGTATCGCGCGGAAAAGGCGGAGCGGGTCAAGGTGAAAGCGCCCGCGGCAGAACCGGTGGCTTCGGGGCCTGCCAGTGATGCGGAAGTTTCAGGCGACGCGATGCCGGCGGCGGTCGAGACCGCCCCAGAAGATGCGCCCACCGCAGAGATCCCAGCAGCAGAGCCCGAGGCACCCACCTCAGAGGGCGAAGATGCCACCAAGGAGGCGGCGCCTGTGGAAATGGAGGTGTTTTATACCTTCGCATGGGGCGCGAAACGTGTGGAGCGCGCGGCGGATGGGCCACGCAAAGGCCAAAAACCACGCGGTAAGCCCAAGCAAGAGCGTGCACCGAAGGGCAAAGGCGGAAAGCCAGGCGGCACCTCGGGCAAGGCGGAGCGCTTTCAAGCTCGCCCCCCCAAACGCGACAAGCCGATTGATCCAGACAACCCCTTTGCCGCAGCCTTGAAGGGATTTAACAAAAAGTGAGTGAGGCAAAACCGGGTCTTCGAATTGACAAATGGCTCTGGCAGGCCCGGTTTTTTAAGACGCGGAGCCTGGCCACAAAGCTGGTGCAATCGGGTAAGCTGCGCCTGAATGGCGATCTGATCTCCAAGCCGGCGCGAATGATCAGCGTCGGCGATGTGCTGACCTTCCCAAAAGCATTGGACACAAGGGTGATTGAAGTGCGCGCACTCGGCACGCGGCGCGGCCCCGCTCCAGAGGCCCAAGCCCTGTATCTCGATTTGGCGCCCCCTGCACCCAAGCCCGCCTTCACCGCCAGCCCCAAGGCCGATCACCGTCCGACGGCGCGCGAGCGCCGGGCCATTCAAAAATTTAAGCAAGAACTTGAAGAGAACTAAGCCGCGCGTAACTTGCCAAAGAGCAGCTTGCGGTTTATGCGCAGGGTGAAGTCAAAGGAAACACGATTATGACATATGTTGTCACAGATAATTGCATCGCCTGTAAATACACAGACTGCGTTGAGGTCTGCCCGGTAGATTGCTTCTACGAGGGTGAAAATATGTTGGTTATACATCCTGATGAATGTATTGATTGCGGTGTTTGTGAACCTGAGTGTCCCGCCGATGCTATTCGTCCGGACACTGAGCCGGATATGGAAAAATGGGTGGATTTCAACCGGAAGTATTCCGAGGCCTGGCCTGTGATTATTACTAAAAAAGACGAGCTTCCAGAGGCGGAAGCCCGCGACGGCGAAGAGGGCAAGTTAGAGAAATATTTCTCTGAAGCGGCCGGAACTGGCGGGTAAATAGCCCGGCTTTAACAACCGCTCAAAATATGATATGCTACATTCAGATGAACAGCTGTTTTAACACAGCGCCAAGCGCATCCTCTTTAATCTGACCTTAAGGCTGGTTCCTTACAGCAGGTTCACCGGTGCGTCGGCGTGAAAGGACGAAGATGAGTAAGAAGAAACTTGATTTCCGTATTGATGAGTATGTGGTCTATCCTGCCCATGGGGTTGGCAAGGTCACTGCGGTTGATGAGCAAGAGGTTGCGGGCATCAATCTTGAGTTATTCGTTGTGGCTTTTGACAAAGACAAGATGACCCTGCGCGTGCCAACTCATAAGGCGATTGAAGTGGGTATGCGCCCGTTGGCAACGCCCGATGTCGTGGCCCACGCCATGGCAATCCTACGCGGTAAAGCCAAGGTGAAACGCGCTATGTGGTCCCGCAGAGCGCAGGAATATGAGCAAAAGATCAATTCCGGTGATTTGATCGCAATTGCCGAGGTGGTGCGTGATTTGCACCGCACCGATGACCAGCGCGAGCAAAGCTATTCAGAACGCCAGCTTTATGAAGCCGCACTTGAGCGTCTCACACGCGAAATTGCCGTGGTGAACGGGGCCGAAGAATCAACAGCCGGGCAAGAAATCACCGATGTGCTGATGTCGCGTGTGGTTCCGGCCGCCAGCTAGAGCGGGTGTGACACGACACGCGCGCAACAGATCAATAGGATCGGCGCGGGCCGCGTCAGCTGAGGTGGCCTCAAAGGAAGGCCACGAGACAGATCAAGGCGCAGGTTTCGGCGCATTGCTGACAGGCCCCTAAAATATCACCCGTCTGCCCACCAATTTTGCGCTTCGCGATTGCAGCAACGGCCCAAGCACCAAGAGGCGCCCCGATCAAGGCAGGCCAAGCGCCGCTCAAGGCCGCAACCGCCGCCCCAAGCGCAAGGGCTAGGCTGGCAGTTTGCGGGGCGGGGCGGCCAACGCTGGCGGATAATCCCTTCCCGCGGGCATTGGGCAGCGCGGTCATCAGCGGCACCATCATGGCCCGCGATAGGGCCATAACGCCAAGGATGGGCCAAAGGCTCTGCGCCGCCAGCTGGCCATATAGCGTGGCTTGCAGGCCCAAGATGCAGGTCAGTCCAACGACGCCATAGACGCCAATATGGCTGTCTTTCATGATGTCCAGCCGCTGCTTTGGGCTCCAGCCCCCCCAAAGCCCGTCCAAACTATCGGCCAGCCCGTCATAATGCATGGCACCTGTGACCCATGCTGTCGTGCCGACCACAAGCAGGCCGATGGCAAGGCTCGGCAGGCCCAACACGAGCCCTGCCCAGGCGGCCAAAGCGGCCAGCGCGCCCAAGAGGGCCCCGGCCAGACCATAGGCCCAACTTGGATGCGCGCCGCGGGCTTGTGCCTGCTGCGTTTCAACGCGTACAGGCAAGCGGCTGAGCAGGCCGATCGCGGCGGGGATGTCGTCCCATTTTGGAAACCATGTGTCGGAGTTAGACATTAAGCGGGTCCTTTCGTCGCATCGGCTTATTCTGCGCTTCGGTAGACACAGGATCAACTGCAATCAACGGATTTACATGAACTATGCGTGACATTTCTTCGGTAGCTGAGTTTCGTGACTTTATGAGTAATCTGCCTGCGGCCGATGACAGTGCCGGGCAGGCGGCGACTGAGCGCAATGCACAGTTGACAAAACCGCCCGGTGCTTTGGGCGATTTGGAGGATTTGGCGATTTGGTACGCCCGTTGGTCCGGACAGGCGCGGCCCCGCATTGACGCGCCCCAGGTTGTGATTTTCGCTGGAAACCATGGGGTTGCGGCCGCTGGCGTCTCGGCATTTCCGCCGGAGGTGACACAGCAAATGGTCTATAACTTCCAAGCCGGTGGCGCGGCGATCAACCAGATCTCCAAGACCTTTGGCGCAAAAATGGACGTGGTTGCATTGGAGCTGGACCGGCCAACGCAAGATTTCACCCAGGGGCCGGCAATGACCGAGTCCGACTTGCTGTCCGCTTTGCAAACCGGCTGGCTGGCGGTGGATCCGCAGGCCGATCTATTTGTGGCTGGCGAAATGGGCATCGGCAATACAACGCCGGCTGCGGCGATTGCCGCGGCTTTGCTGGGGGGCGCGGTTCAAGATTGGGTTGGGCGCGGCACCGGGGTGGATGATGCCGGTTTGGCTAAAAAATGTTCCGTGGTGGAGGCAGGATTGGCTCGTCATGCTGAGGTATTGCATGATCCGCTGTCTGTTTTGCAGGCTCTCGGTGGACGGGAAATTGCCGCTATGGCCGGATCAATTGCAGCGGCGCGGGCCCATGGTATTCCGGTACTTTTGGATGGGTTCATTTGTTCTGCGGCAGCTTTGGTTCTGCATGCGATGAACCCGGCGGCTTTGGATCACACCCAGGCAGGCCATAAAAGCGCCGAAGGCGCCCATGCGCGACTTTTGGAGCATCTTGGCAAGACGCCGCTGTTGTCACTTGGGCTGCGGCTCGGGGAAGGCTCGGGCGGTGCCTTGGCTATAGGTGTTTTGAAAGGGGCGGTGGCCTGTCTTTCGGGCATGGCAACATTTGCCGAAGCCGGGGTCTCGGATGCGTGAAGCCGCTATCCGCGTGGCATGTCCAGAGTAATTGAACGGCCAGATTTGGCATAGGTGAGGCTTTTGGTCGAGATATCCGTCACGCGCCCACCATCCAACCGATCTCCGATGCGCACTTTGACGACCTGACCATTGGGCAGACGCACGAGCGCGTTGCGCAGGCGGTTTGTGCCAGTTATTCCTATTAGATTGATATTGCGTAAGTTTATCACATTTGTTCGAGTGGCGGAACGGGCAACTGCCTTGCGGCTGGTGGCTGTGGGTGCTTGGATTTCGGAGGGTTTGGCCACCACCGGCGCCGGCAAGAGCGCCGCCAGTTCAATCGTGCGCGGACGGGATTGCGGCCGCAGCGAGCGCGTCAGACTTTTGCCCTCGGGCAGGGTTGTTGGCCGGACGGGCGGCGGCAGGCCAGCGGGGCGCGGCATGGGCCGGAATGCGGCCAAAGGATTTGCCTCCTCTGGCGATGCGGCGTCAGGCTGCACAGCCGCCGCCGTCTGATTGGTCTGCTCAAGTGCCGCCGTCACCGGTGGTAGGATTGCAGGTTCTGCAAGGGGCGTTGGTGTGGCGTCTGCGGGCCCCTCTGTTTGATCTTGTGCGACGTCTGGCGCGCGGTTGTCCTTGTCTGGCAGCGGGTCGGGCATCAACCAAGGCGTTTCCAGTACCCGGGGCGCTATTTCGTTTTGCAGGTTGGGATCTCGGGCCGCGATGAGCCCTTTTATGTCTGCGGGGGGCGCGGCGGTGGGCTCGGTGGCAGGGCTGATGGTCACAGCGCGGACCGCTGGAGGTTCTTGCGCGGTAAGGCCAATGGCCGGTTCCGCGTCATGTTCAGGATCTTTGAGGGCGACCTCTGCCTTTTGCAATTGTACCGCATCATCCTGGACCTGTGGCGCGACCGCAGCTGGTTCGGCGGGAGCAGACGGCACGTCCAAAGGTTGCAGGCTGATTTCAATGGCCTGCCCGATCGGGTCAGCGGGAAGACCTGCGGTCATCTCACCCTGGGAAGGGGAAAGGCCCAACCAGACATAGATTTTTTCGCGCCCGAGTGTTGCGGCCAGCGCGGCTACGGTGAACATGAGTAGCACGAGCAGAGTTGTGAGGATCAAGCCCAAATATCGTGGCTTTCCGCCGACCTGCGCCTGTAGTGTTGTGAGATTTGGCTCTTTGGGTTTGCGCGGGCGCGGGCGTAGGAGTTGGCGGATCCCTGCAAAGCGTTGCGCGATTCGCAGGGGTTGGCTGGCCTGCGACTTGGCGCTTGCGGCTGGCAAGGTCTCAGGTGGGACGGTTTGGGTTTCGGTCACCTGCGGGGCAGGTGCAGCCGCTGTTGCGGCCCCTAAGCTGGGCGATAGCGGGGCCCTGTCAGCTTGCACCGTTGGATGGGCAGAAATCTGCGGAGTTGGGGCCGCTTCATCTGCTGCGCCTGCGCTGAGCTCTGGCGTGGGGGAGGCTACGGAGGTGGGATTTGCGATGGGTGGCTGGGGCGCTGAATTGGCGCCCTCTTTCAGGGCCGCAAGGGGCGTCAGATCCGTGGCTCCAGCCTCTTGGGTCGCTGCGATATAGGGCCTTGGCCGGTTTAGGGTGCCAGTCCCAGGCCGTTGAAATACACAAAAATTATTTCCCCAAGAGTCGCCCGGCAGAGCGACGTAACCAACAGCCTTAAAGCCAAAGGCCTTGGTGATGCTGTCGGCCTCGTCAAGCGTTTCTTGCGCAATTGCCGCGAGGCTCTGCCCCTGGGGTGTGGGCAGACGATCCACGCAGAGCTCGTGGAACTCATAAGGGGTTTGGCCCGCCAGCGCATGCTGCAGGGCTACGCTGCTGGTGTCGGAGTGATCCAGATCCAAAAGCTTGATCTGATCGCTGGGCAGCGCAACGAGAACCTCCAGCGCATCTGCCGCGCCCGGCACCGCCGTTTGGCGCAGATGCGCGAGCGCTTTGGTCAGATTTTCGCTGTCCATTGAGACGGATCCAAGCCGACGCCAATGGCCCGATGCATCCGCGCGCTCAAGGTCAATACTGTCACTGGATAGATGAAGTAGAAATGTTGATGTCATCAAACCCTCAATCGACGTGCCAGATCCGCATTAGACCCTGAGAAACTCGCATAATCGGGTCGGCGGTGCAACGATCATGCGTCAAAAGGATGAATTTATGCCCTGAGAATTGATTTATGTGGGAGAACAGGCCAATCATCGCGCATGGGCTTGGCAAGTTATTGCCACTGGCCTGGAATGGTTCATAATTTGAGGAAAGCATCCATGCTCACCCCCTTTCATCTTGCGATTAATGTGACAGATTTGGAGACCACGCGCGTCTTTTATGGCGAGGTGTTAGGAGCAAAGGAGGGGCGCAGCACGCGCAGTTGGGTTGATTTTGATTTTTTTGGTCACCAGCTGTCGTTCCACCTAGGGCCGGTGATGAAAACTGAAAACACCGGCCATGTTGGCGATCATTTGGTTCCTATGCCGCATTTCGGTATGGTTCTGGCCCTGCCGGAGTGGCAAGCCTTGGAAGCCCGGCTCGCGGCCGCGCAAGTGGCCTTTATTCTGCCCCCTTCTGTGCGCTTTGAAGGCGAACCCGGTGAGCAATGGACTATGTTCTTTAGCGATCCATCCGGCAATCCCATTGAAATTAAGGGCTTCGCCGATTTAGAGGCGGTATTTGCCAGCCACTAGGGCCGCAGATCAGCGCATCCAAAATCCGGCGCGTTTAATTGTGTTTCGGATCTGTTTCTCTTTGCGGGGCAGGTTATTTTGATCAAACAGCGCCCGCTCCTTCGCACCGCGTTTTTGGTAAACCATTCGGCGAATGGGCTCATAGGCCTTGACGACTTTCTTGATCTTATTGGGCGCGATGGCCGTCTCCAAGGTTTTGATCGCCAGATCACTCTCGCGCGCGTAGAGCAACGGCAAGAGGCGATAGTGACAGGACACGGGCCCTTCCAAATGGCCGGCCTCAAGCGCATCACGGCTACCACCGAAACTGTGGATGACCAAGGGCAGGGCGACTTGATCGAGCCATGGGTCCAGCTCTTGGCAGACAAGCTCCTTCGGCCCATCGTCGCGGATGGCTAGGGCATAGTTTAAAAATCGATCGCCAAAAATTTTGGGGCATTTATAATAGAAATACCCGGCGTTAAAATACAGGTACCGCCGCCAATATTCATCCGGTTGCGACACATCCAAGCTGCTTTCGAAATCGAGCTTAAATTTATCGTATAGGCTCTTCCAAGTGGCTGTATATCCGGGGCCGTAAAGTTCGATCACCGGCCATGTCCCTTCAACTTTGAGTGAGGCAGAGGGGTGCTCGAAGTCAGAAGGCACCCTGTCCAAGGCGCCTGTGATCAACGTGTCTGTGTCAAAAAAGACGAAGGGCTCGCCCTCGGGCAAGACAGAGAGTGCCTCTATTTTGTTGCCGTATGGGTAGTCTCCGCCGAAATGGGTATTCTCAAAAGGCGTAATCTTTCCGCCCAAATTCTGAATGACCTCACGAATTTCAGGATCAGTGATTGCCGGGTTCTGATCCCACCGTTCGTTGTGTTGTGGCTCAGCTACGAAGACTTGGCCGTTAAAATCCGGTGCGGATTGGCGTAAACTGGCCAAAAATAGGATGGCCTCATATTGCAAGCGCCCGGATTGACCAATGATTAAGATATTAAACTTCATAAGTTGAGGCTGTCCTATTAGGCAATAAAATGAATATTAAAAACGATTTGGGCGACTAAAGGATTACTATTTGTGGGTAAAAATACAGGAAATGGGTGAGATGTGCCAGTGAAAATCCAGCGCAGGTTGCGGCAAAGCCAATGTTTTAGGGCCCCATGGTTTTTGATTGCTGAATATGCCTGACTGCGCCAGCATGGGCCAAAGGCCGGTTTGGCGGAGCGATCGGGGCGCGTGTTATGGAATTTGATTATATTATCATCGGGGCCGGGTCTGCGGGCTGTGTTTTGGCGAACCGCTTGAGCCATGATCCGAGTAACCGAGTGCTCCTGCTGGAGGCCGGGCCGGAAGATAAGGCACTGTCCATAAAAATCCCGGCCGCCTGTTTGTCCAATCTAAAGAGCACGAAACACAATTGGGCTTTTCAGGGAGAAGCGGAGCCGGAATTGGATGGTCGCCAGCTACAGCATGATCGGGGCAAAACTCTTGGGGGATCCTCGTCGATCAATGGCATGTGTTTCATCCGTGGCAATGCGCTGGATTACGAGGGGTGGCGCCAAGCCGGGTGTGAGGGGTGGAGCTATTCTGATGTGCTGCCCTATTTCACACGCATGGAGAGCTATAGCGGCGGGGCTGATGAGTTTCGCGGCACCGAGGGTCCGCTGCATGTCCAACGGTCTGAAGCAACCGAACCCTTGGCGCGTGCATTCTTGGAGGCAGGCGCACAGGCGGGATATCAAACAACCGATGATATCAGCGGTTATTGCCAAGAAGGTTTTGGTGTTTTTGACCGAACGGTTTTCAAGGGCCAGCGTTGGAGCGCGTCGCGGGCTTACTTGGATCCTGCGCGTGGGCGCGAAAACCTAACGATTGTAACGCGGGCCTTGGTGCATCGCTTGAACCTATCGGGCAATCGGGTGACGGGTGTCTTATATCGTGATCGACATGGCGCGCTGGTGAACGCGATGGCGCGGAAAGAAGTTCTTCTGTCTGCCGGCGCTGTCGGCTCGCCGCATCTATTGATGCTGTCTGGTATTGGGCCCAAATCTCATTTGGAGGCCATGGGCATTGCGGTGAAGGCGGATCTGCCGGGGGTAGGTCAAAACCTACAGGACCATCCAGATTTTGTATTGCAATTTAAATGCCTGCAACCCGTCTCTCTATGGCCAAAGACGAAACCCTGGGCCATGGTCGCGGCGGGACTTCGCTGGTTGGTCGCCGGTGACGGGCTGTGTGCGTCCAATCACTTTGATGCTGTGGCCTGCATTCGGTCGGAGGCCGGCGTGGAGTATCCCGATCTTCAGCTGACCATTTCCCCAATTGCTGTGGATGAGAATTGGTCCCCTTTGCAAGAGCATGCCTTCCAAATTCATGTGGGCTTGATGCGGGCGCACAGCCGCGGCTCAATTGAATTGAGATCGGATGATCCGGCCGATCCTCCGCGTATTTTGGCCAATTATCTACAAGATCCGCGGGATCGCGAGTTGATGCGGAATGGCATTCGCTGGGTACGCGAATTGGTGGCGCAACCTGCGTTTTCTGCTCTCAAAGGTGTTGAGATTTTCCCTGGCGCTCAATGTCAGTCGGAGGCAGAGCTCGATGCGAAGCTCAACAGCCATACCAGCTCACAATGGCATTTGTCGTGCACGGCCCGCATGGGGCCAGAGACGGACCGGCTGGCTGTGGTGGATTCAGACGCCAAGGTGCACGGAGTGTCAGGGCTGCGGGTTGTGGATGCCTCAATCATGCCCTTTGTGACCAATGGCAACACCAATGCGCCCACGATTATGCTGGCCGAAAAGCTTAGTGATACCATCTTAGGGCTTGCCCCGCTTGCTCCTATGGACTTGCCAGTGTGGAAGAGCCCAAATCACAAAAACGCGCAGCGTTGACCTGCGGGGGGCACCTGGTTTTTGGTGAAATTCCTGGAATATATGTGGATTTTCGGTGAAAAATGGTGGGCGACCCTGGAATCGAACCAGGCGTGCGTCTCCGCGAGGGAGTTACAGTCCCCTGCCACACCTTGCGGCCTGTCGCCCACTTTAAACTGAGGCGATTGCCTCGGTTTGGGCACGAGTACGACTTAGAAAATCGCGCGTCAACCCGAAAATTGCCTTTGACAGAGTGAAGCGGGAATAAGCTGTAAACCCGCTTTGGGAAGCCGCAATTCTGGATCGGAGTTTATGTCGGCGCCTGAGGTGTTGGCCATTGTGTTTAAAACGCAAACGGGCGCTGCTTTTATTGCGTTTTGGGAGTTTGTAGCCCTATTCGCTGTGGCCTACCGCTGGGCACTTCGGCGCGGGGGCCAGGCCGCGATCCGTGTATCGCGCAAGTTCGAACAGTCCTAGTGTTCCCGCTATGATCACGGGCTGCGCGGGCGCCGAAGAGCCGCGTATTTTCAGTTCATTTCGCAACACTATGTATCGTCAATGTTCCCAGAGCGCGCAGCGCGGCTGGGTGTAGGTGCTACAATATTTGCTGAAAATGCTATAGAATTTCACTTGCGCTTTGCCGAGCCACCGCTGCATAAGGCCCCAGCGGCTAGGATCGGAAGACAGATGAAAAAACCTACATGGATTGTTCAAAAAGAGCGTGATAAACGCGCGGCCGCGGCGGAAACCATTTGGCTTTTCGGCATTCATGCGGTGCGCGATGCGCTCTTGAACCCAAAGAGAGTAAAGCTGCGCTTGCTTGTGACCAAAAACGCCTGTGACCGTCTGGGTGAGGCCATCGCAGAGGCCGGGTTGGAGCCTGAGCTTGTAGATCCTCGCAAATTTTCGGCCCCCATTGATCCGCAATCCGTGCATCAAGGCGCTGCTTTGGAAGTCAAAGCTCTGGATTGGGGGCCTTTGAATGAGGTGGCGGCGGTGCGACCTGGCGAGGCGCCTGTGATCTTGCTGCTTGACCGGGTGACAGATCCGCACAACGTGGGCGCGATATTACGTTCGGCGGAGGTCTTTGGCGCGGCAGCTGTCATCGCGCCGCATCGCCATTCCGCGCCAGAAACGGGCGCCTTGGCCAAAACGGCAAGCGGTGCATTGGAGCGCCAGCCTTATCTTCGGGTGCAAAATCTTGCCGATACTATGGAGCGGCTCAAGACGATGGGGTATTTTATCTTCGGATTGGACGGGGAAGCCGAGGCGACATTGGAGGCCACATTGGGCCACCACAAAGGTCCAACAGCTCTAGTGCTTGGGGCTGAAGGACCGGGCCTGCGGGACCGCACGAAGGACACTTGTGATGCTTTGGTGAAAATTTCAGCGGCCGGGGGATTTGGCTCTCTCAATGTCTCCAATGCTGCGGCCGTTGGTCTTTATGCGGTCACCTGTCGGTAACGCAAACTGGCCTAGCGATGGGCTTTTTCTTCAAGGCCGGACTGGGCTGTGCGGCGGGACAGCTCGGCCAAAACATCGTCCAAGGCGATATCACGAGAAGCCAGCATCACCAGAAGGTGATACAGCACATCGGCCGCCTCAGATGTGAGCGCTGCGTGATCGCCTTTAACAGCCTCAATCAGCGCCTCAACAGCTTCTTCCCCAAATTTCTCGGCGCATTTCTCCGGACCCTTTGACAAGAGTTGCGCCGTCCAGCTGCTGCTGGGGTTTGCGGATTTGCGCGCAATGATGGTCTGTTCCAGCTCGTGTAATATCATGACATCCTCATCGGAATTCCAGCTGCGGCCATATGGGCTTTGGCCTCTTGAATGGTAAAATCTCCAAAATGGAAAATTGACGCGGCCAACACGGCGCTCGCCCCCCCTTGGGTGACCCCCTCGACCAGGTGATCCAAATTGCCCACCCCACCCGAAGCAATGACAGGCACCGATACTGCGTCAGATATGGCGCGGGTCAGGGGCAGATTGAAGCCCGCGCGCGTGCCGTCGCGATCCATTGAGGTGAGCAATATTTCACCAGCGCCCTTTGAGACCACTATGCGGGCAAATTCTATCGCGTCAATCCCAGTGGCGCGCCGCCCGCCATGGGTGAAGATCTCCCATTTTCCGGGCGAGACAGTTTTGGCGTCAATCGCCACAACAATACATTGGCTGCCAAAATGATTGGCAGATTGGGCAATGACATCGGGATCTGCCACGGCGGCAGAATTGAAGCTGACCTTATCTGCGCCGGCCAGAAGTAGGTTGCGCACATCTGCCGGGCTGCGCACGCCGCCGCCGACGGTCAGGGGCATGAAACATTGCTCGGCTGTGCGCCGGGCCAGATCAAACAGCGTGCCGCGATTTTCATGGGTGGCCTTGATGTCAAGAAAGCACAATTCATCGGCCCCTGCCGCATCATAGGCCCGTGCCGCCTCTACCGGGTCGCCTGCATCGACCAAATCGACAAAATTAACCCCTTTCACCACGCGGCCCTCGGCCACATCCAAGCAAGGTATGATCCGAGTTTTTAGCATGATCTGTCTCCTGCGCGCGCGCTCTGGGTCATGCCAGCGCCGCCAAAGCTTGCGGTAAATCAATCGCCCCATCATAGAGGGCGCGCCCTGAAATGGCGCCGGAGATCACGCCCGTGGCCTTCAATTCGCGTAGATCTTGCAGGCTGGAAACCCCGCCCGAGGCAATCACTGGGATGGACACGGCGCGCGCCAAGGCTTCGGTGGCGGCGATATTTGGCCCGCCCATGGCGCCATCGCGGTTGATATCTGTATAGATAATCGCGGCAATGCCGTCTTGTTCAAACTGCTTGGCCAAATCTGTCACCATAATATCGGTTTCAGTGGCCCAGCCACGGGTCGCCACGCGGCCGTCGCGGGCATCGAGCCCCACGGCAATTTTCCCTGGAAATGCCTTCGCGGCTTCGCGCACCAAAGCGGGATCCTCAACGGCCACGGTGCCGAGGATGACCCGTGACAACCCAAGATCAATCCAAGTTGCAATCGTTGCCATATCGCGTATCCCGCCGCCCAGTTGGCAGGGCACGGACACCTTGGACAGAATATCGCGCACGCTGGCGTCATTCACAGGCGTGCCGGCAAAGGCACCATTGAGATCCACCAGATGAATCCAGCTACAACCGGCCTGCTCAAAGGCCAGAGCTTGATCAGCGGGGCTGTCGTTAAACACAGTCGCCTGGTCCATTTCGCCCTTGTAAAGGCGCACGGCTTGGCCGTCTTTGAGGTCAATTGCGGGATAAAGGATCATAGGGTCTCGCCTTGCGTAAAGTCGGGCCACTAGGGGCGCCAATTGAGAAAATTTGAGATCAGGCGAAGCCCGGTACTTTGGCTTTTCTCCGGATGAAACTGCATGCCGATGCGTGTGCCGGAGCTGACAAACGCAGAGATTTCACCGCCATAGTCCACATGTGCCAATCTTTGGGTCACGTCCTGCAGGACAAAGTGATAGGAATGCACAAAATAAGCGTGATCGCCATTTTTCAGCCCCGCCAGAACCGGGTGCGCGCCCGTAATCACCAGATCGTTCCAGCCCATATGTGGCACTTTCAGCCTGGGGTCGGTCGGTTTAATGGGCCGGATATCTCCCGCGATCCAATTTAAGCCCGGGGTGGTTTGATATTCATGGCCGAAGCTTGCCATCATCTGCATCCCGACGCAAATGCCCAAAAAGGGTTTGGCGTCTGCTTCTACTGCCTCGAGCAGAGCCTCATAGAGGCCAGTTTTTTCCACCAAGGCCGCTTTGCAGGCGGGAAAGGCGCCATCACCGGGCAAGACCAGCCGGTCCGCGCGGCGCAGCACGTCAGGATCTGAAGTGACAATCACCTCTTCATTGGGCAATTCTGCCGCCATGCGTTCAAAGGCTTTTTGCGCTGAATGCAAATTTCCGCTCTCATAATCGATTAAGGCTGTCAGCATGAGCTTAGAGGCTGCCCTTGGTCGAAGGAATCGCATCAGATTTGCGTGGATCGGTTTCCAGCGCATCGCGCAGCGCGCGGGCGACAGATTTAAAGGCCGCCTCCGCAATATGGTGGCTGTTGATGCCATGCAATTTATCGACATGCAGGGTCATGCCGCCGTGGGTCGAGAAGGCTTGAAAAAATTCACGCACCAATTCTGTGTCGAAATTGCCGATTTTTTGGGTTGGCAGATCAAGATTCCAAACCAAATAGGGGCGGCCCGAGAGATCGAGCGCGCAGCGCACCAATGCATCATCCATAGCCAGCAGGCAATCGCCGTAGCGCCGAATGCCGCGTTTATCGCCGAGTGCCTGGGTCAATGCCTGACCCAAGGCAATGCCCACATCTTCGACCGTGTGATGGTCATCAATGTGCAAATCTCCGGTGCAGCGCACGGTCATGTCCATCAAAGCATGACGCGCCAATTGATCGAGCATGTGGTCGAAAAAGCCGACGCCGGTCTGATTGTCATAGCGGCCGCTGCCATCGAGATTGAGCTCGACTGAGATTTTGGTCTCTGCGGTATCGCGGGAAATGTGGACTTTGCGCATGGTCTACCCTTTATGTTCCGGGGCCTTATAATCTGCTTGCGGGCTGTTGAGAAGGGGCAAGCGTGACAAGTGCTGCATCGGTGGGGGCGGCCTAGGGGTTTTGACAAAAAAAAGGCGGTACCCAAAGGTACCGCCAGTCTATGCTTCGATTTCGGGAGGAAATTCTAGCTGCCACCTTTGTAGCGAAAAATGCTGCAATGCAACAACACTTAAGGTTGCATTGCCGCTATGTGCTGAACGCATGACACTGTGCGGATTTTATGTGCATCTGGGGGCAGATGTGATGCAAAATACACAGGAAGATCGACACCTGCGATGAGGCATAAAAAAACCCGCGCCATGCGCGGGTGTTTTTGACCAATTGGAGCGGGCGAAGAGATTCGAACTCTCGACCCTAACCTTGGCAAGGTTATGCTCTACCCCTGAGCTACGCCCGCATCCGTTTGGTGAGGCTGAAATAGCCCCAGTGGCTTTGTCCTGCAAGGGGTAAAATGCCATAATTGTCAGATTATTTTTGCCTGAGCCGCTTTGCTGGATCTTACGCTAGGACTCGGCGTCGAATGCGACGGGACATTCAGGCAGGTCAACATCCACATGATGCAGCAGTGGCGAGATTGGATCCAAAAGTAAAACCCCATAGCCGCCCGGTTCCGCGACAGAGAGACTTGAGGCCCCAGCGCCCAGAACCATAGGCATTTGATGGCAGGGGCTTTTGATCATCGCGTGGGTGACACCGCGATAGGAGGACACAATGATCCTATGAATATGGCCGTTGATGACCATCTGGCAGCGGCCGGAGGCGGCGATCAGATCGGCCACTTCGGTGCCGTTTCTAAGATGGATGGCATCCATTCCATCAAACCCGGAGCGCAGCATGTGGTGATGCGATAAGATGATCAGCGGCCCTTTGCCTGCCTCCAGCTCGGTTTTCAACCAGCCCAGACGCTCAATGCAAAGGTGCCCGCTGTGCCGGTCGCGGGCTTGTTCATCCAGCGTGTCGAGATAGAGCACATCGGTATCGCCAAAGCGGTGACGACCTTGGCGAAACCCGGCGGCAAGCTCTGGGAAGACTTCGGCAAATGCCTTGCGCCGGTCATGATTGCCCAGCATGAGCGTGACAGGGAAGGGCTGATCCGCAAGGCATTGTTTTAAAGCCTCATATTGAGCGGCACCTCCATGATGGGTCAAATCGCCCATAAGGAAGAGATGGGCGGCATCCGCATGATGCTGGGCGGCATGATCCAAGCAGCGCCGAAAGCGGGCAGATGGATCTAAACCAATGATCTGTGTGCCAGGCTCTGTGATGTGAATGTCGGACATCAATAGGAGTTTTGCAGTCATACGGCCCTCCTCGCGGGGCAAGTTACCTATTCAAATTCGATCAGCAAATCCTTAGCATCAATCTGCGCACCGGGGGTGACATGCAGGGCTTTGATCACCGCATCGCGCTCCGCATGTAGGCCGGTCTCCATTTTCATCGCCTCAATGGTCAGCAGCAAATCCCCAGCGCGCACCTGCGCTCCAGTGTGGGTTGCCACAGAGGCGACAACGCCGGGCATGGGCGCTCCGATGTGATTGGCATTGCCATTTTCGGCTTTGGGCCGGGCGGCGGTTGTGGATTTCACCTTACGATTGGGCACGCGGATCACGCGGGGCTGCCCGTTCAGTTCAAAGAACACCCGCGCATCGCCCTCGTCATTGGTTTCGCCGACAGCTTGCAGCAAGATTTCAAGGGTTTTGCCGGGGTCAATCTCAGCGGTGATTTCCTCACCAGGCTGCATCCCATAAAAGAAGGTTTGGGTGGGCAGAGTTCGCACAGGGCCGTAGGTTCGGTGACGGCCCATGTAATCAAGAAACACCTTTGGATACATCAAATAGCCGTTCAAATCCTCATCATCGACCTGTTTGCCCTCCAAAAGCGCGCTGACTTCGGCACGCAAGGCCTCAAGATCGGCGGCTGGCATGGATTTCCCCGGCCGCTCGGTCATAGGGGGCTGCCCCTTGAGAACTTTGGTAGAAATACCTGCGGGAAACCCGCCGGGGGGCTGTCCGAGATTGCCGCGCATCATATCGACCACGCTGTCAGGGAAGGCGACATCGAGTGCGGGATCTTCGACCTCGGCGCGGGTCAATCCCTGCGCGACCATCATCAGGGCCATGTCGCCGACAACTTTCGAGCTGGGCGTCACCTTTACAATATCGCCGAACATTTGGTTCACATCTGCATAGGTCTGCGCCACATCCTCCCAGCGATCTTCCAATCCCAATGAGCGGGCCTGGGCTTTCAGGTTGGTAAATTGGCCACCGGGCATTTCATGGAGATAGACCTCAGAGGCGGGCGCTTGTAACCCACTTTCAAAAGCGCTGTATTGCGCGCGGACTTGCTCCCAATAGCTGCTGATCTTGCGAATTTCAGCAATATCTAAGCCGGTGTCACGCTCAGTATGGGCCAAAGCCTCTACTATGGAGCCCAAAGCGGGCTGTGAGGTGCCGCCCGCAAAGGCATCCATTGCAGCGTCCACCGCATCGACGCCGGCCTCGGCGGCGGCCAGCACTGTGGCGCCCGAAATGCCTGAGGTGTCATGGGTATGGAAATGAATGGGCAGGCCAACTTCTTGCTTGAGCGCGCCAATCAAAGCCTTGGCCGCCGCCGGTTTCAGCAGACCGGCCATATCTTTGAGACCCAGCACATGCGCGCCCGCAGCCTCCAACTCTTTGGCCATAGAGACATAATACTTTAGATCATATTTCGCCCGGTCAGGATTAAGAATATCACCGGTGTAGCAGATTGTGCCTTCGCAGACCCGATCCGCTTCGATCACCGCATCCATGGCGACGCGCATATTTTCCACCCAATTGAGGCTGTCAAACACCCGGAAGACGTCCACACCCGTCTGCGCGGCTTGGCGCACAAAGAATTGCACCACATTATCGGGGTAGTTGGTATAGCCCACCCCATTACTGGCGCGCAAAAGCATCTGGGTCATGACATTGGGCATGGCGGCGCGTAGATCGCGCAACCGCTGCCAAGGGCATTCCTGCAAAAAGCGATAGGCGACATCAAAGGTCGCGCCGCCCCAGCATTCAACTGAAAAAAGCCCAGGCAGGCCCGCCGCGTAGGCCGGAGCAATTTTGACCATGTCATGGCTGCGCATACGGGTCGCCAAAAGCGATTGATGCCCATCGCGCATGGTGGTGTCGGTCAGCAAGAGGCGGTCTTGCGCTTTCATCCAATCGGCCAGACCCTTTGGACCCTGCGCGGTCAGAATATCCTTGGTGCCCTGCGCGCGGTCACGGGCGGCGATTGGAGCTTTCGGCGGCTTCAAATCGCTGGCCGGAAGGGCCCGACCTTGGGTCTCAGGATGTCCGTTGACCGTAATATCCGCAATATAGGTCAAGATTTTGGTGGCCCGATCGCGCCGCTTGCTGAATTTAAACAGATCAGGCGTCTTGTCGATAAAGCTGGTGGTATATTCGTAATTTAGGAAGGTGGGATGTTTGAGTAGGTTTTCCACAAAGGCGATATTGGTGCTGACCCCGCGAATCCTAAATTCGCGTAACGCCCGGTCCATACGCGCAATGGCCGCCTCAGGGGTGGGCGCCCAAGCGGTGACTTTTTCCAGCAGGCTGTCATAATAGCGGGTAATCACAGCGCCCGAATAGGCCGTGCCGCCATCCAGGCGAATCCCCATACCCGTCGCGCCGCGATAGGCGGTGATGCGACCGTAATCAGGGATGAAATTATTTGACGGATCTTCCGTGGTCACGCGGCATTGAATGGCATGGCCGTCCAGCCGCACATCGTCTTGGCTGGCCGTGCCTGTGGCTTCGGCCAGAGGTTTTCCCTCTGCTATGAGGATTTGCGCCCGGACGATGTCGATGCCGGTGACCTCTTCTGTCACGGTATGCTCCACCTGCACCCGTGGGTTCACCTCAATGAAATAAAATTCCTGGCTGTCCATATCCATCAAGAACTCAACGGTTCCGGCGCATTCATAATTTACATGGTCGCAGATTTTCTTGCCCAGAGCGCAAATCTCAGCCCGCTGTGCCTCGGTCAGATAGGGGGCCGGCGCGCGCTCAACGACTTTTTGGTTGCGGCGTTGAACCGAGCAATCGCGCTCAAAGAGATGATAGATCTCGCCGAATTTATCGCCCAAGATTTGCACTTCCACATGGCGAGCCCGTTGGATCATCCGCTCCAGATAGCCCTCACCATTGCCAAAGGCCGCCTCGGCTTCGCGCCGGCCTTCTAACACCTTCTCTTCCAACTCCTCAGCATTATATATCGGCCGCATTCCGCGTCCGCCGCCGCCCCAGCTGGCTTTGAGCATCAATGGGTAGCCAATTTTTGCCGCCTCTGCTCGGATTGCATCCATATCAGTGCCAAGAACATCAGTGGCGGGAACAACCGGCACATGGGCCTCAATCGCCACGCGGCGCGCGCTGGCCTTGTCGCCCAGCTGGCGCATAGTTTCCGCCTTAGGGCCGATAAAGGCAATGCCCGCTGCGGTGCAGGCATCTACAAAATCGGGGTTCTCGGACAGAAGACCATAGCCGGGATGGATCGCATCCGCGCCGCATGCCTTGGCCACGCGCAAAATTTCCTCAATGCTCAAATAGGCGGCCACTGGCCCTAGGCCTTCGCCGATCTTATAGGCTTCATCTGCCTTGAAACGATGCAGGCCGAGCTTGTCCTCTTCGGCATAGACGGCCACCGTGCGCTTGCCCAATTCATTTGCCGCGCGCATGATGCGAATTGCAATTTCACCGCGATTGGCAATCAGGATTTTTTTGAAGTCGGCCATGGGTATTCCTCGCTACAATGCAGTTGCAGCATTTAAAGCCAGAATTCCCATGGTTACAAATTGTTTTTTAAGTTATTCTCATCAAAATTCGCTCTTTTTACAGATTTTTACGTCTGTAAAATTCAAGTTTCGATCCGGTTAAATATGCGAATATGTCAATATTTATGGAGCAAATCCGGTAAATCACTCAAATGGGTTGCTGCAATTTGGATCATATTTGAATTTAGATCATCCACCAACATATCGTATAAATGCGCTGGACCTTTTGCGCCAATGGCCCCAAGCGCATAGTGCCAAGCCCGACCCATCATGACGAAATCTGAGCCCAATGCGAGCGCCCGCAGCATGTCCAATCCCCCCTCAATGCCGCTGTCGAAAATGAGCGGTAGATTGGTCGCCGCTTTGACGGCTGGCAGCATATCAATCGCTGCAGGGCTTCCGGCAAATTGCCGGCCTGCGTGGTTGGAGACCCAAACCGCATCCACGCCAAGCCCCTCCAAAGGCGCCGCGTCATCGGGGCACATCACGCCCTTGACAATTAAGGGCCCATCCCAAGCGTCGCGCAAGAGCTTCACATAGCTGTGATCGGGTGCGGTGCGCAGCAGATATCCGACGTGGTTGTTCGAGGGCAGGGAGGCCACGCTTTCCATGACCGCCTTGCCGTAGGTTTCAATCATTTTCATGCGTGGCTTGCCGTTGAGGGCTGTGCGCAGCGCCCATTCAGGACAGCCTGCCACCTGCGCCAAAATGCGGGGAGTGAGGCGGGGAGGCTGCACCAACCCGCCGCGTATTTGCCGTTCGCGCCGCGATTGAGCTGGCACGTCGATGGTCACGACCAAAGTGGTAAAGCCCGCATTTTTCACCCGCTGGATCATATCATTGCGAATGGCCTCATCGCGCGGCGGGTACATCTGAAACCAACCCATATCGCCCAGATAGGGGGCCACGTCTTCGGGTGTTGTGGTCGCAACGGTTGACATGCCGTAGGGGATTTTTGCGCCCGCAGCAAACCCAGCCAGCGTTTTTTCCGCGCCCGGCCACATCAAGCCTGACATGCCAACTGGCGCAATGCCGAAGGGGGCGGAATAGGATTTACCAAGAAACTCCGTCGCCAATTGCGGTTTGATTTCGCCGCGCAGCCCGCGCGGGACAAAATGAATCGCGTCCAAAGCGGAGCGATTGCGATGCAATGTGCTTTCATCACCCGTGGCGCTGTCGAGATATTCCCAAGCAAAATGCGGAATTCTCTTGCGCGCTTTGGAGCACAGGTCGGAAATGGCGGGGTATTTTGAGTTAAGATCCATATGCAAGCGCTTACATCATTTAAATTGCGAGTTTAAGCCTTATTTTCGCTTTGCTTTGCATTTTTAAGAAAACATAAGAACACAACGCGAACAATTGTTTCACTTTGGCGCAAATGTCGCTAGATTACCTGCATGAGCAGTTTTGATGAATCAGAGGCCTTTGAGGCCGCCGCCTCCCCCAGCTTGAGTCAAATGGCCATGGCTACCCGTCCCACGCCCTATATGGATGGGCTCAATCCGGCGCAGCGCGCGGCGGTGGAGCAGCTCGGCGGACCTGTGTTGATGCTGGCGGGGGCAGGGACAGGTAAGACCAAAGCGCTCACCGCCCGCATCGCGCATTTGCTCAATACCGGCACGGCGCGCCCCCATGAAATTCTCGCGGTCACCTTTACCAATAAGGCTGCGCGCGAGATGAAAGATCGGGTGAGCCATTTGATTGGTCAGGTGGAGGGCATGCCTTGGATGGGCACCTTTCACTCAATCTGTGTGAAAATCCTACGCCGTCATGCGGAATTGGCGGGGCTGAAAAGCAATTTCACCATTCTGGACAGCGACGATCAGCTGCGGTTGATGAAGCAATTGATCGCCGCGGCGCAGATTGACGACAAACGCTGGCCGGCACGGCAATTGGCGAGCATCATTGACGGCTGGAAAAACCGAGCCTGGACGCCGGGGCAAGTTCCAGCCTCTGAGGCGGGCGCTTATGATCACAAGGGCGTTGAGCTCTACGGTCAATATCAAAGACGTTTGCGCGAATTGAATGCTGCAGATTTTGGCGACTTGCTGTTGCATGTGGTGACAATTTTCCAAGAACACAGCGAAGTCTTGGCACAATACCAGAGGTTTTTTCGCTATATTTTGGTGGACGAATATCAAGACACCAATGTGGCGCAATATTTGTGGCTCAGGCTCTTGGCACAGGGGCATCAGAATATTTGCTGCGTTGGCGATGATGATCAGTCGATTTATGGCTGGCGCGGTGCGGAAGTCGGGAATATTTTGCGGTTTGAGACCGATTTTCCCGGTGCGCATGTGGTGCGTCTGGAGCAGAACTACCGCTCCACGCCGCATATTCTGGCTGCGGCCAGCGCAGTGATTGATGGCAATAAAGGCCGTTTGGGCAAGACGCTTTGGACCGAAAAGGAAGAGGGCGAAAAGCTGCGGCTAATTGGCCATTGGGATGGCGAGGAAGAGGCGCGCTGGATTGGCGAGGAGATCGAGGCGGCGCAGTGCGGCACGCGGGGACAAGCGGCCTTTGATCTCGATCGTATGGCGATTTTGGTGCGCGCCTCCCATCAAATGCGCGCTTTTGAGGATCGCTTTTTGACCATCGGTCTGCCCTATCGTGTGATTGGCGGGCCTAGGTTTTACGAGCGGATGGAAATCCGAGATGCTATGGCCTATTTTCGTCTGGCGGTCAGCACCGACGATGATTTGGCCTTTGAACGCATCGTCAACACGCCCAAGCGTGGGCTGGGCGACAAGGCGCAGCAGAAAATCCAAACTGCCGCGCGCAGCAATGGCGTGTCTTTGGTCGAAGGCGCGCGGATATTGCTGGCGGCAAAAGATTTGGGCGGCAAGGGTGCCGTGGAATTGGCGCGCCTGATCGATGGCATTGACCGCTGGCACGCGCAGATTCGTCAGCAGGCCGATACTCATGTTGAGCTGGCGGAAATCATCCTCGATGAAAGTGGCTACACCACCCATTGGCAAAATGACAAAACGCCTGAGGCGCCGGGGCGCTTGGAAAACCTCAAAGAGCTGGTCAAGGCTTTGGAAGGGTTTGAAAATCTGCAAGGGTTTTTGGAGCATGTCAGCCTGATCATGGACAATGAACAGCAATCGGATGGGGCAAAGGTCTCGATTATGACACTGCACGCGGCCAAGGGCCTCGAATTTCCGATGGTGTTTTTGCCCGGTTGGGAAGATGGTCTCTTTCCCTCGCAGCGCTCAATGGATGAAAGCGGTCTTAAGGGATTGGAGGAGGAGCGGCGACTGGCCTATGTGGGCATCACCCGCGCGGAAGAAATTTGCACGATTTCTTTTGCCGCAAATCGCCGGGTCTACGGGCAGTGGCAATCGGCTTTGCCAAGCCGGTTTATTGACGAGCTGCCAAGTGCGCATGTGGATGTGCTGACGCCGCCCGGGCTTTATGGTGGCAGTTTCGGAGCCGCCGGTATGGCCTCAAGCGCTAACCCTGCGGTGCAGGAGGCGGCAGGCAGCACGATATTTGAACGGGCCAGCAAGGCGGATGTGTATAATTCCCCCGGCTGGCGGCGCTTGCAAGAGCGCAGCAGTCAACGCGGAATGCGCCAACCGGCACAAGCCAGCCATATGACCATCGATATGACGGCAGTTTCGGCCTTTTGTGTGGGCGACCGCGTGTTTCACCAAAAATTTGGCTATGGCGAAGTGCTGACCATTGAGGGCGATAAGCTGGACATTGAATTTGACAAGGCGGGCTCAAAGAAGGTGGTAGCGCAATATATCCAAAGTGCCGATACGGTTGGCGACGCACCTTTTTAGGACTTTGAGTGGTGAATTTTTCTTGAGTGGCGCGCTCGGATGCGCCACAAAATCTGCATATTCATAGCATGAAGGCGCGCGGCAATGATTCAAAATGAAGAGCCTGTAATTGCCAACTCCCTTTGGTCGGCCACTGCCAATCCTTCTGCGCCCTGTCCAGAGCTGCAGGCCGATGTCTCGGCGGATGTGGCGATTGTGGGGGCGGGGTTTACCGGCCTCTCGGCGGCGCTGCATCTGGCACAAATGGGCCGCTCGGTCGTGGTTTTGGAGGCGCAAACGCCGGGATGGGGCGCGTCAGGACGCAATGGCGGGCAGGTCAATCCGGGATTAATCGAGGCGCCAAATGACGCCATAGCGCGCTTTGGACCCGAGATGGGCCAGCGGATGATCCGGCTTTCCGGTCAGGCCGGGCAGCTGGTGTTTGATCTAATTGCCGAGCATCACATTCAATGCGATGCACGCCCAGTGGGTTGGCTGCGCGCGGCTCATAATTCTACGGGTATGCAGTCCTTGGTGCACAAAGCGGAACAATGGGCCCAGCATGGGGCAGATCTCAAGCTATTGTCGCGCGCAGATGTGGTGCAGGCCATTGGCACAAATGCCTATATTGGCGGCCTGATCGATCCACGCGGAGGCAATTTGCATCCTCTCAACTATGCTTTGGGCCTCTGTGATGCCGCCCGAGCTGCGGGCGTACGGATCTATGGGCAATCTCGGGTTGAGAAATTGGAGCGACGCGGCGCAGAGCATCTGCTGGTGACCAAGCGGGGGCAGCTGCGCGCGGGACGGGTGCTTTTGTGCACCAATGGCTATAGCGGCCCTTTGCATAAGGGGTTGCAACAGTCCGTGGTGCCGATCCGCTCTGTGCAAGTGGCGACCGAACCGCTTTCACAAGAGCTGCGCGCCGGTATCTTGCCGGGGCTTCATGCACCCTCTGACACCCGCCGGCTCCTGTCCTATTTTCGCATGGACGCGGCGGGACGTTTTGTTATGGGCGCGCGGGGTGGCTATTCGGTTCCGGCCACGCGGGCCCGTCTCGCCCAAGCCCGCGCATGGTCCATCAAGCTCTTTCCCCAATTGGCACAGGTGCGTTGGGCGTTTGAATGGGGCGGATACATTGCCGCCACCGCCGATCAATATCCGCATTTACATGATTTCGGAAACGGCATGGCCGCGGGGCTTGGCTATAACGGGCGCGGGGTGGCGATGGCCACTGCGATGGGTAAGGTTCTGGCCGATTGGGCCTCGGGCAGGCCGCATGGGGAGCTGGATTTTCCGGTGACCCCTCTGCGGAAGATTCCTTTTCACCCGCTCTATCCCTTCGGGGTCGAGACCAAGGTTGCCTATTATCGGTTTTTGGATGGGGTAGGGCTTTAGCGGTTTGACCGCTTGCCCTCAATTTAAAGCTGTAATCGGTGCGAGGGAGAGAAGCAAAAGACCTGCCATGGTCCAATTAAACCCGCGCAGCCGGGCTGGCGTTGTCAAAAACCGCCGCATTTTCACCCCGAGCAACAGCCAGACGCTGATGCAGGGCAGGTTGATGATACCGAATATGATGGCAACCGTAATGACGTCCTTATGGGTCACAGGCTGCGGGGCATAGACCGTCACCGCGGCCAGGGCCATGGTCCAGGCTTTGGGGTTCACCCATTGAAACGCCGCGGCTTGCCAGAATGTAATGGGCTTGCCCGTGGGTTCAGGGCTGTCGAGGCTTGTGCTGGCCGTTGCCGTTTTATAGGCCAAATAAACAAGATAGATCACCGAGATCCCGCCGAGCAGCTGATGGGCCAAAGGGTAGCTTTGGAAGAGCTGTGCCACCCCCAATCCGATGGCGATAATCATAAAGGTAAATCCCAAAACAATCCCGGACGCA
This sequence comes from Planktomarina temperata RCA23, assembly GCF_000738435.1. NCBI lineage: Bacteria > Pseudomonadati > Pseudomonadota > Alphaproteobacteria > Rhodobacterales > Paracoccaceae > Planktomarina > Planktomarina temperata. The sequence continues at coordinate 1,097,922 of NZ_CP003984.1, forward strand.
TGGGGCAGAGCGCTCCGCGCGCCGAAATTGGCTCCAGTGGCCATAAGCATCAAGTTGTTGGGTCCGGGTGTGATCGAGGAGACAAAGCAAAAGAGCACGAGACCGGACAGCAGCGAATATGTCATGGGCCCTTGGTGTCACCGCTGCGGGCAAAGTTCAATGACCCTTCCGGTCAAATTCTAGGCAAAAAAACGACGGCATCCGGGAGGAGGATGCCGCCGCTTTTTGCAGGCTTTAGGGAGGAGAAAGCCTATTGCTCAGATCCAAGGCCTCAGGCGTTGGATCTGCAAAACTTAAGTCTGGCTTATTTGCCGAATGCGGCCTCGTGTGCGATGCCTCGGATCGCGGAGCGATGGATGCCCAGGTCGGCCAGTTCGCGACCCGTCAAGGATTGCAATTCGGAGATTGTTTTGCGGTACAGGGCACGTTTGGCCATTTGCTCACGCAAAGCGGTCCAGCGCGCTGTGAGTGCAACACTGAATGAAGGGGCGGTTACACTGAAATCTGTGTCATCGTTCTATCCTCTATATCAACCGGACTGTTGATGCGCTCTATGTGGCGCGCGGGGTGATATTTCGCAACGCATGTTTGGGAATTGCCGCTATGCAGCATTTGCATGGCTCCGTCCGGGCACCGGCCCTGGGCTTGCATCAAGCGAGTTGCGGGGGCATAGCTGCGCAGAGATTTGAGGAGAGCTTGCATGCCAATCGACCGTTCTGATATTTTGGCCGCTTTGGCCCGTCTGCAATTGCCGGATGGGGGAGACCTGGTGAGCCGTGACTTCATTCGTGCCGTTGTGGTGGAGGGTGAGGCGGTGCGCTTCGTTATTGAAGCGCCAACGCCCGAGATTGCCCATAAGCTGGCCGATATTCGCGCCGCAGCAGAGCAAATTGTGATGCAACTTGACGGTGTGTCCAGCGTGACCGCAGTGGTGACCGCGCATGAGCAAAAAGCGGCGCCGCCGAACTTGAAAGTGGGTGGTCATCCCAAACCGCAAGATGGGCCGCTCAAAGTGCCGGGTGTGAACCGAGTTGTGGCGATTGCCTCGGGCAAGGGCGGGGTGGGCAAATCGACGGTGTCTTCCAATTTGGCAGTGGCCCTGGCCAAGCAAGGCCGACGGGTCGGGTTGCTTGATGCGGATATATATGGCCCGAGCCAGCCGCGTATGATGGGCGTGAGCAAACGCCCAGCCAGTCCCGATGGGAAGGTGATCATCCCGCTACAGGCCCATGGCGTTACGATGATGTCTATTGGTTTGATGGTTGATCCGAACAAGGCTGTGGTCTGGCGCGGCCCGATGTTGATGGGCGCATTGCAGCAGATGCTCAATCAGGTGCAATGGGGGGAGTTGGATGTCTTGATCATCGATTTGCCGCCCGGCACAGGCGATGTTCAGCTGACACTTTGCCAGAAAACAGAATTGACTGGCGCAATCGTGGTCTCGACCCCGCAGGATGTCGCGCTTTTGGATGCGCGCAAGGCTTTGGATATGTTTGCCACGCTGCACACGCCCATTTTGGGCATGATTGAGAACATGAGCCAATATATTTGCCCCAATTGCGGCCATGAAGCCCATATATTCGGGCATGGGGGCGTGGAGCTGGAAGCGCAGAAGTTAGGTCTGCCGTTCTTGGGCTCTTTGCCTTTGGATTTGGGCGTGCGTCTGGCCGGCGACAGCGGCACCCCAGCTGCCGCGGGAGATGGGCCGATGGCCCAGGCATATGCGGAGCTGGCGCGCGGGTTGATTGCTTCGGACATCGCCTAACGCGCTGGCAGGGCCGTCTGTGTGCAATGGTTTTGGGACATATCGCCCTATCGCTCCAGTTTGGGAAAACATGGGACGCATTTAATATCGTCAGAGTTCGCAGACAGCTGCTTGGTGATTCAGTGGTGAAATACTGGAGATTTACGCATTTTGGATCGCAAAATGACATGATTTCCCAGAATCTTCTCAAAAAAGCAAAAAAATTGGGAAATTATGGCCCGTTGGGGGGCTCCACTACATTTTGTGTTATCCTGAAAGGGCTCACGCTTTATGTGGTGTAATTTTGCTCAAAATATAGAATTTTCCCTTGGGATTAGGGCGAATTTTTGGACAATTGCAAAAATTTCCTATTGATTACCATGAATTCCCATGTAAATAATTGTTCACGGAAGCGGTCAAAGATCAAAGCCCCAACTCAAGAAGGGCAAAGGCGAGCGCAGGTTGCATACAGGCACCCATTTCCAAACGAAGAGATCCGGCGCGTTCGCGAGCAGACATCCCCCCCAGGTGGCACGCGCAGCTGGACATCCCGTAAGGGAAACGTCGGCGGATTGAACAACAGCAGCAGTTCAATCCGCCGTTTTTAGTTTCGGGGCAGCGCCCCATTTAATGAGCGAGGCAGGCCCAAGTGGCACGCAGATTTAGAGGCGAAAGCCACCATAAGGTGGACAGCAAGGGCCGGGTGTCTATCCCCGCTCTTTTTCGCCGCGTGCTGGAGCAGGGTGATCCCAATTATACCGAAGGGCTGAACCCTGAGTTGGTGATTGTCTATGGCGATCATCGCCGCAATTATCTTGAATGTTATACGATTTCAGCAATCGAAGAGGTGGATGCCAAGATCGACGCCTTGCCGCGTGGATCTATGGAACGTCGGATGTTGCAAAGGCTGTTTCATGGGCAATCTTTCCCCACGATCGTCGATGACACGGGGCGGCTGGTGCTTCCGGCGAAGCTGCGTCGGAAGATTGATCTGGATGCTGAGGCGTTTTTTATCGCCGCCGGTGACACGTTCCAGATCTGGAAGCCTGAAACCTACGAATCAGAAGAATTGGCTAAAACTGAGGCTTGGCTGGATGATTTGCCTGAGGATTTCGATCCGATGGCCTATTTGGACCAAGCGGGGCAGGACTAGATATGCGGCCCGACTCCTCCCAATCTGCGCCGCATATCCCTGTTCTAATTTTACCATTGATTGACGCGGCCGCACCCATTGCGGGCACTTGGATTGATGGCACCTTTGGGGCCGGGGGCTATAGTAAATATTTGCTCGACGCCGGCGCCGATCAGGTGATTGGCATTGACCGCGATCCCAGTGTTTTTGCGATGGCTGCCGATTGGGCGCCGCAATTTGGGGATCGTTTGCAGCTTGTGCAAGACACGTTTTCCAATTTGGATCAAACCGCCGATGCGGTGGATGGCGTGGTGCTCGATATCGGTGTGTCCTCAATGCAGATCGATCAAGCAGAGCGGGGGTTTTCGTTTCAAAAAGATGGGCCGCTCGACATGCGCATGGGAGATACGGGCCCGACGGCAGCAGATCTTGTCAATAGCGCCAGTGCTGAGCAGATTGCCGATATTTTGTATAATTATGGCGAAGAGCGGGCCAGCCGCCGCATCGCCAAGATGATCGTTGCACGCCGCGAAGAGGCACCTTTTGAACGGACGTTAGAATTGGCCGGTGTTGTTGAGCGGTGTTTGCCCCGGGCGAAGCCTGGCCAATCCCACCCCGCGACCCGCAGTTTTCAAGCTCTGCGTATCGCGGTGAACGGAGAATATGATCAATTGGTCCAAGGTCTTGCCGCCGCCGAACGGGTCTTGCGCCCTGGCGGCATTTTGGCTGTGGTGACCTTTCATTCGGTTGAAGATCGCATCGTAAAACGGTTTTTCCAAGCCCGCACAGGCACGCAGGCCGGCAGCCGATATGCGCCATTGGTCGAGGAGGTTCCGGCGCAATTTACCATGCAAAGCCGCAAGGCAATCAAAGCTTCAAAAGAGGAACTCGGCGCCAATCCCCGCGCACGATCGGCCAAATTGCGCATTGGGCGGCGGACCGAGGCCCCGGCGTTGCCTGTCGATCCACGCAGCCTTGGCGTGCCGCAACTTCCACAGCGGAGGGCCTCATGAAAAATCTGTTTTTGAGCTGTTTGGTCATGGGCGTCATGGGGCTCGCCTTTTGGGCCTATACTGAAAACTATGAAACCAAGGGCAAATTGGATGAAATTGCCCAGTTGAACCGCGATATTTCGGAGGCCCATTCGAGGCTGCGGGCGCTGAAAGCGGAATGGGCCTATCTCAATCGCCCGGAGCGGCTCCTGCAGCTGGTGAATGCCAATTTTGACGAATTGAAATTGTTGCAACTGACGGCGGATCATTTTGCCCGTTTGGAGCAGATTCCATATCCTGGACCAGATTTGGGCCCAATCACTGAGCCGATTGAGGTGATGAACCGCGAGGCCTCTCCATGATTCGCAAACCCCTTCGGCCTTTGGCGCGCATATTTTCGGCCAGAACCGCCGGCGAAAATCCTGATTTGATTGAACATGCCAATCGGCGCGAGCGCATCGAGATGCAGCATGAACGAATTTTGCGCAAAACTCAGCGGCGTTTGTTTATGATGGGCGGAATATTCGTCATCAGTTTTGGCGTCATTGGTCTGCGGATGACGGCTTTGGCGGTGTCCGAGCCGATTGAGCCCAAGGCCCGCGCCACAGCGGCACAGATTTTGGCCAGTCGAGCGGATATCCTTGACCGCAACGGTCGGGTTTTGGCCACGAATATCGACACCCATTCGCTCTATGCGCACCCGCGTCAACTCATTGATCCAGAGGGCACCGCCCGGCAATTGGCGGAGATATTTCCCGACATCAATGTCGAAAAAATGGCGGCGCGCTTGTCTGGACCGCAAGAGTTTTTGTGGCTCAAACCCGCCATTAGCCCAGAAGAAAAGCAGGCCGTTCATGACATCGGTGAGCCGGGTTTGTTGTTCGGTCCGCGCGAAATGCGCCTCTATCCCAACGGTCAACTGGCCGGTCATATTTTGGGAGGTACGACCTTTGGCGCCCAGGGCGTGCATTCCGCTGAGGTCATCGGAATGGCTGGCGTAGAAAAAGCCTTTGACACCTTCCTGCGCGATCCACGATTTGACGGCCAACCTCTGCAGTTGTCGATTGATCTGACGGTGCAATCGGCGCTGGAGGAGGCACTTTACGGCGGCATGCGCTTGATGAATGCCAAGGGCGCGTCAGCGGTGTTGATGGATGCCTATAGCGGTGAGGTCGTGTCGCTCTCCAGCCTGCCAGATTTTGATCCAAACAACCGTCCACGGCCTTTGACGCAGGGCGACGCAAGCGACAGCGCGCTGTTCAACCGCGCGGTCCAAGGGGTCTATGAGCTGGGTTCGGCGTTCAAGGCTTTTACGGTGGCCCAAGCGATGGATCTGGGTCTGGTGGAGCCTGGCAGCATGGTCGATACCAAAGGCCCATTGCGGTGGGGCAAACATAAGATCAACGACTATCGTGACTATGGCGCGCAGATGTCTGTTGAAAAGGTATTGATCAAATCTTCAAATATCGGCACGGCCCGCCTGTCTTTAATGATCGGGGCTGAGTTGCAAAAAGACTTTTTGGATCGCCTCGGCCTGCTGCAAGCCACACCGATTGAAGTGATCGAGGGCCCAACCGGGCGGCCGCAATACCCAAGCAATTGGTCTGATATCTCAACAATGACGATCTCCTATGGGCATGGTATTTCGACCTCGCCAGTGCATCTGGCCGCGGGATATGCGGCCATTGTCAATGGTGGGACTTTGGTCAAACCGACGCTGTTAAAACAACCGGCCCCGCCGCGTGGCGCGCGCATTATCTCTGAAAAAACGTCCCGGGATTTGCGCAGTATGATGCGGCGTGTGGTGACGGAAGGGACCGCTAAGATGGGCGATGTTCCAGGGTATTCTGTGGCTGGGAAAACGGGAACCGCGGATAAGCCCAGCCCGCAGGGTGGCTATTACAAAGATAAAGTTCTGGCGACTTTCGCCAGTTTCTTTCCAAGCACCGATCCGCGTTATGTCTTGATCGTGACGCTTGATGAGCCCGAAGACCGCACCGGCCCGGAGCCACGCCGAACGGCGGGTGCCACCGCCGTGCCTGTTGCGGCAGAAATTATCCGGCGTGTTGCGCCTTTGCTGGGCATCGCTCCAGAGATTGAACCCACGCTACAAAATGGTTTAACATTGGCCAACAATTGATTTTTAGAAAGCGAGCCGGTGGATGGCGACCAAGAGCAAAACCCTTGCAAATTTAGGTCTGACCACGGCGCGGACGTCTCAGCTGGAAATACAAGGCCTCGCGGTTGACAGCCGGGACGTGCGGGATGGGTTCCTTTTTGCAGCTCTGCCGGGGAGCCGCAGCCATGGGGCTGAATTTGCCCCATATGCCCTGCGCCAAGGGGCCAGTGCTATTTTAACCGATCCGGATGGGGCGGCATGGATTTCCAAAACCTGTCCAGACCACGCAGCGCAGATCTGCGTTGTCGATGATCCGCGCCAGGCGCTTGCGGCGGCTTCAGCTTTGTTCTTTGGCGCGCAGCCGGAGGTGATGGTTGCGGTGACGGGCACCAATGGCAAAACCTCTGTGGCCAGTTTTTGCCGGCAAATTTGGAGCGAATTGGGGCTGTCGGCGATCAACTTGGGCACAACCGGGGTGCAGGGGGCGTGGAGCGCGCCCTTGAGCCATACCACCCCGGAGCCCATCACCCTGCACCGGGTGTTAGCTCAGGCCGCCGCCGCTGGCGTCACCCATGGCGCGATGGAGGCCTCCAGTCACGGATTGGAGCAAAAGCGCTTAGATGGGGTGGTTTTGGCGGTGGCTGGCTTCACCAATTTCACGCAAGATCATCTCGATTATCACGCCACATTTGAGGCCTATTTTGCCGCAAAGTCAGGTCTGTTTGACCGCGTGTTGGGGCCGCAAGGATGGGCTGTCATCAATATTGATGATGCCAAGGGAATGGTGCTTTATGACGCGTGCCGCAAGCGCGGACAAAGCTGTCTGACCGTTGGCCGCAGCATCGCTGATTTGCAGATTTTAGGGCAAACATTTGATGCCAATGGACAAGAGATTCTATGCGCATGCCAGGGCACACGGTATCAGGTCAAAGTGCCTTTGGTGGGTGGATTTCAAGGGGAAAACTTGCTGTTGGCTGCGGGCATGGTTCTGGCTGCGGGCGCGGAGGCGGAAGCGGTCTTTTCTGCGTTGAAATCCGTGAGACCGGTGCGCGGGCGCATGGAATTGGCCGCCACGCGCGCCAATGGAGCCTCCGTTTATGTGGATTATGCCCATACGCCCGATGCTGTCTCAACGGCGCTGCAAGCCTTGCGGCCGCATGTGAGGGGGCGGCTTGTTGTGGTTTTTGGCGCAGGCGGAGACCGCGATCCGGGCAAGCGGGTGTTGATGGGGCAAGCGGCGGCGGCGCATGCGGACAGGGTGATCGTCACGGATGACAATCCACGCAGTGAAGACCCCGCCGCCATTCGCGCTATGGTGTTGGCTGGCGCAGGTGAGGCTGAAGAGGTCGGTGATCGGGCGGAAGCTATTTTATATGGGGTCGATGGGTTGCAACCCGGCGATTGTTTGCTGATTGCCGGTAAGGGACATGAAACAGGTCAAATTATTGGAGAAGATATTTTACCTTTTGATGACGTCGAACAGGCGAGTATCTCTGTTGCTGCTTTGGAGGATTTTGCGTAATGGCCCTATGGACGGCTTTCGAGGCTCAAGCTGCGACAGGCGGCTATTGTGCGGCGCCCTGGGAGGCTTATGGCGTGTCGATTGACACACGCACATTGCAGCCGGGGGATCTTTTTGTTGCTTTGACTGCGGCCCGTGATGGTCATGATTTTGTGGCGCAGGCCCTCGAGAAAGGCGCGGCTGCCGCTTTGGTGGAGCGGCGCCCGGATGGGGTGGCTGAGACTGCACCGCTGCTGATTGTGCCGGATGTCCTGCAGGCGCTGATTGACTTGGGCCGGGCGGCACGGGCACGTTGCGCGGCGAAAGTTTTGGCAGTGACCGGATCGGTGGGCAAGACCTCGACCAAGGAGATGCTGCGCACGGTGCTTGAGTTTCAGGGGCGGACACATGCCTCGGTGGCCAGTTACAACAACCATTGGGGCGTGCCGCTGACCCTGGCGCGCATGCCGGCGGACACCCAATTTGCCATTTTCGAAATTGGCATGAATCATCCTGGAGAAATTGCGCCTTTGAGCGAAATGGTGCAGCCGCATGTGGTAATGATCACAACCGTGGCCCCGGCGCATATGGAAGCCTTTGAAAGCCTGGAGGGTATTGCCCGCGAGAAGGCGGATATCGTGGCTGGGTTGATGCCCGGAGGCGCGGCTATTTTGCCGGCTGATGTGCCGACAATTGACATCCTTGTACAAGCCGCTTTGGCCAAAGGGGCGACGATTGTGGGATTTGGCGAGACGGCCGATGCCTTTCGCCTGACGGCGCTGGAGATGCATCACGATGTCACGGTGATCCAGGCCCGTCTGCGCGGCGCGCCCGCAGTGCTGCGTTTGAACACATTGGGGCGGCATTTTGCCGTGAACGCCATGGGTGTTTTGGCGGCGGTTGAGGCTCTGTCTGGAGATCCGACGCGGGCCGCGGTTGATCTGTTCCGCTGGCATCCTCCGGCGGGGCGCGGGCGGCGAGAGACCGTCAGCTTGGATCCGGCCGATACCAACGCCTATTTCGAGCTGATTGATGACGCCTATAATGCCAACCCTGCTTCTATGGCGGCGGCCTTGGAAGTTTTGGCGGCCTCTGATCGGCAAGAGCAGACAAGGCAGGGGCCGCGGCGCATTGCGATTTTGGGTGATATGCTGGAGCTGGGGCAGGAAGAGGCGCAAATTCACGCGCAGCTGGCCGGCAATAACCACTTGTTAACCTTGGATGTGGTGCATTGTGTCGGACCACGCATGCGTGCCTGTTATGACGCTTTGCCAGCCGCAATCCGCGGCCGCTGGGTGCAAGAGGCGCAAGAGCTGGCCTCTGGCTTGGGAGAGTTGATCGCACCGGGAGACCGGGTTTTGGTCAAAGGCTCTTTGGGCAGCAAAGTTTCACTGATTGTTGACCTAATCCGCAATTTAGGGCATCGCTCACAACCGTAGGTGTAAGGGGAATTTAAATGGTTTATTGGCTGACATTACTGTCGGATGGCGGCGATTTCTTTAATCTCTTTCGCTATATCACCGTCCGGGCCGGCGGGGCATTTTTGACATCGCTGCTTTTTGGATTTGTGTTTGGCAAGCCTTTGATAAACCTCTTGCGCCGCCGCCAGGGGCGCGGGCAACCGATCCGATCAGACGGGCCTGAGGGGCATCAATCCAAAGCGGGCACGCCGACGATGGGCGGCGCGCTTATTTTGGGGGCCTTGGTGGTCTCAACTCTGCTGTGGGCGCGGCTTGATAATATGCATATTTGGGTGGTGCTTTTTGTCACCATTGGCTTTGGCGCGATTGGCTTTGCAGATGACTATGCCAAAGTCTCCAAACAGACCTCTGCCGGGGTCTCCGGACGGGTCCGTCTCGGATTGGGGTTTGTGATTGCTCTGATCGCCGCGCTGGTGGCCGCGCAGCTGCATCCTGAAGGCCTACGTTTGCAGGTGGCTGTGCCGGTCCTGAAAGACACATTGGTGCCGTTTGGCATATTGTTTTTTCCCTTTGCTATGATCGTGATTGTCGGAACGGCCAATGCGGTCAACCTTACGGATGGTTTGGATGGTTTGGCCGTGATGCCCGTGATGATTGCCGCGGCGGCGCTTGGGGTTTTGGCCTATGCGGTGGGCCGGGTTGATTTCACCCAATATCTTGACGTGCATTACGTGCCCGGAACGGGCGAGTTGTTGATTTTCTGTATGGCGTTGATTGGCGGAGGCTTGGGCTTTCTATGGTATAATGCGCCACCTGCCGCGATATTCATGGGGGATACGGGCAGCCTCTCGCTGGGCGGGGCGCTGGGTGCTATTGCCGTTTTGACCAAACATGAGATTGTTTGGGCGATCATCGGCGGGGTGTTTGTGGCGGAGGCCTTGAGTGTGATCATCCAGGTGTTTTGGTTCAAACGCACAGGACGGCGGGTGTTTCTCATGGCGCCAATCCATCATCATTTTGAGAAAAAAGGCTATGCGGAAAGCCAGATCGTGATCCGCTTCTGGATCATTGCCATTGTCTTGGCGATGATCGGCCTGGCGACATTGAAAGTCCGGTAAATTTACATCAGGGCCGCGCGGCCATTGGAGAGCACAGGATGATAGCAGTTCAAGGAATGCATGGGCGCCGGGTCTTTGTGCTTGGGATGGGCCGCTCTGGCCTGGTTGCCGCGCAGGCTTTGGTGGCTGGCGGGGCAGATGTATTGTGCTGGGATGACGGCGAGACGGGGCGGCAGCGGGCCGAGGAGGCTGGCCTGAGCTGCAGCGATCCGCTGCGTGGCGGGCTTGAGGGTGTGGATATGCTGATCACCTCACCGGGGATTGCGCACCTCTATCCCAAACCGCATCCAGCGATTGGCATGGCGATGCAGCTCGGCATTCCTCTCGACAATGACATCGGTCTGTTCTTTCGCTCCTTTGCGACGCAATCGTGGACGGGCTTTGATATGGCGCCCAAGGTGATTGCCGTGACGGGATCCAATGGCAAATCCACGACCAGCGCTTTAATCCATCATTTGCTAGAGGTGGCCGGGCGACGCAGCCAGTTGGCTGGAAATATCGGCCGCGGGGTGCTGGATCTGCAACCGGCAGAAGATGGCGATGTGATCGTGTTGGAATTATCCTCCTATCAGCTGGAACTGGCCCGTAGTCTGACGCCCGATATCGCAGTGTTTACAAATCTCTCCCCAGATCATTTGGATCGCCACGCAGGATACGGCGGGTATTTCGCCGCCAAACGCCGTCTGTTTGCCGAAGGCTGCCCGGATGTCGCGGTGATTGGCGTTGACGAGCCGGAGGGGCAGTATTTGGCCACGCAATTTTCCGATCACACCCATGATGATCGGGTGATCCGTGTCGTCTCGGGACAAAAACCAAAAGGCAACAACTGGCAGGTAACGGCGCGCAAAGGGTTTTTGGCAGAAAGCCGCAAGGGTCGGCAAATCGCCTCAATTGATCTGCGCGATATCCCGGGACTGCCAGGGGCGCATAATCATCAAAATGCCTCTGCCGCCTATGCGGTGCTGCGCGCTTTGAATGTGGCGCCGCGGGTGATTGAAGAGGGGCTTCGCAGTTTCGCAGGCCTGCCTCATCGTAGCCAGATGATTGGTGAGATATCCGGGGTGCGCTTTGTGAATGACAGTAAGGCCACGAATGTCGACGCTGCACTCAAAGCGCTGAGCGCATTTGACAATATCCGCTGGATCTGTGGAGGATTGCAGAAGGAGGGGGGGCTCTCTGCGCTGCAACCGGCCTTGGGGCATGTGCAAAAGGCCTATGTGATTGGCCGTGAGGCCGAGGCTTTTGCCATGCAGCTTGATGTGGACTGCGAAGTGTGCACCACGATGCAAGCGGCAGTCCGAGCCGCCTATGCGCAAAGCCAACCTGGCGACGTGGTCCTGCTCGCCCCGGCTGCGGCGAGTTTTGACCAATACGACAGTTTCGAAACCCGCGGTGAAGATTTCATCGCACAGGTCGGGGCGATTAAAGGGACGTGACCCGCGCCACCGGCCTTTTGGTGATAGAAGGCGGGATGGGGTGCACGGGTATTTTGAGCGCGTGAACATAAGTGTTAGGACATATTATGATACCAAAAAAATTGCATTTTGTGTGGGTTGGGGATGAAAGCAAAAGGCCGGACAATTACATCCAGTCTTGGGCCAAGTTGAATCCAGAGTATGAAATTGTCATCTGGGGAAATACGGCGCTCGCAGAATACTCTTGGGTGAACAAAAAACACATGGACGCTATGTATTCGCGTGAACTCAATGGGGTGGCAGATCTCATGCGCTATGAAATTTTGTTCAATGAAGGTGGCATTGCGTTGGATGCGGATTCACTGTGTTTGCGGCCATTGGAAGATTGGTTGCTGGAACCAGCCGCCTTTGCCGCTTGTGAACATGAACACATTCGTCCGGGACTGATTGCTGCCGGGGCTATGGGTGCAGAGCCAGGCAATGAGTTTTTTGGCGCCTGCGTGAAACGCCTGTCCAAAAAATGGCGCGTGACCAATAAACGAGCATGGAAGACAGTTGGGCCGCAACTCATTACGGATGTTCACAAAGAGACGCGCTATGATCTCACCATATATCCGGCACATTTTTCTATAAAAGCCACCATTCCGGTTGGAAATACACCGGATCAGGGCCTTGTTTCTCGGATCAATTTTGGGGATCAACCTATGGCTATGAGAACATCACGTGAGGGTTCACGCCCTAGGGTTGATGGCCTATTGTGGTCAACTGTATCCAACAGACAGGCGCGCTGCCATTAACATGTGATCCAAGATTGTGGGAGCATATCGGGGTTTCGCGCGGCGGGATCCGCATACCAGTTTTTCGGCGCGACGATGATTTTTTCTGGATGGCTGTTCAACCAGGCCCCCCACCAAGAAAAGGAGGAATTGGCGATGATATGATGCCTGCAGCTGGACATGAGCCGCAGATCTTCATAATTCGTGGCGTCATCGTTGATGTCGACAAAAACGGTTTCATATTGGGGGATCAGGTTGTGTTTCACCCAAGCGATATCATCTGAAAAAATATAGAAGACCGGCGCTTCTTGCATGTGCCCCGCAATATAATCAATGGCGGCCTTATAATACCCCAGGTCACAGGTCCCGTGATGGGCATTTGCCATTGGGTTTGTGACATAATCACCGCGCCGAACATGCAGCGAGACTGCAGTGTGCGATGTGATTTGTTCCAAAAGGGCTTGGTTCTGCGCCGATGGCGGCGTGAGGAATTGGAGGTCTTCGCGGATCTTATCCTCGAACGCCTTGAAAAATTTTTCGCTTTGCCAATAGCCCTTGAGCCGCACATGAGGGCCCAGGGATGCAAAACGCGGATCATAGCCGAGTGCAGTTTCCCGAAAGACCCGCGCAGGCCCATGTTGCAGGAAACTTTGGACCGAGCGAAGCCCCAATCGGCGCAGAGGCCTTGTTGACATAATAACCTCAGACCGAAATAACCTCAGACCGAATGTCGAAATGCCCAAGGTCGAACCTGCGCGTAGTGATATTTTCCTGCTCTCGCCCGTCCCAAAGGAGCCGCAATTTCACATTGTGGCGCAAGGAGAGCGCCCTGCCGCAGCAGTATTGAAACAGTTGATTCTCAAGACCTCCAAAGATATGAGTTGTAGTCATTTGTTCAATCTCCAAGTCTTATAATTACGGGGCCAGTGCAATTTAAAACGATGCAGCCTCTGCTCTTACGCCACCCTTTTTAGAGCCAATGTTTCTGTTGGGATAGGCGGGTTGAAAATATTATTTATCACATGCGGCTTTGGATGCTGCAAAAGGAATATTTTATGAGATTTCTCCAGTCTTTGGAAAAAAACTATAGAAGGCTGCGCGACGACTATCGTCGCAGGGCACAGAATGAAATTCTCAAGCAGCGTTGGGCGGGCAAATCTGATAGGCCCCCCGTTGCGCAGGCCAATGGCCCGTCAGGGCTTGATCGCTGTGAGATTCACTACATAAACTTAAAACATCGCGAGGACCGGCGGGCGGAAATCCAATCTGAGTTTAAGGCACTCGGTGTCACGCGCTTTGCGCGCTTTGAGGCGATTGCAGATGCCAATGGTGCGCTGGGCTGCGCCAAGTCTCATGAAACCGTGCTTTCGTCGGCGTCAATCTTAGAAGATCAGCTGCTGATGATATGCGAGGATGATTGCCAATTTATTGCAGATCGCGCGGCAATAGATGCAGCGATTGAGGAGTTTTTCTTTAACCCGCATTTGGATGTGCTGTGTCTCGCATATAATGCGGAAAACGGGTTTGCAATTTCGCAAAACCTGATGATTACCTCTGACACTCAAACGATGAGTTGCTATATTTTAAAAGCCCCCGCTACTGCGCCGGTGTTGGACTCGGTGCGCTTCAGCGTGGACAATTTATCGCGCGGGGGGGCGGGGTATGACTATGCGATTGACCGGGTTTGGAAGCGATTGCAGCGGCAGATGTTTTTCGCCCTCACAAAAGATCATTTCGCCCGGCAGCGGCCGTCTTTTTCAGACATCGAAAAAAGTCATCAAGATTATGGGTTATAACCCGGCGTCCTAAGTGCTGGGGTCGCATCATAAACCCGCTTTAATCGCCTGCCCAGCCACCCAGCCAGAGGACCAGGCCCATTGGAAATTATACCCGCCGAGCCAGCCGGTGACATCCACACATTCGCCTATGAAATAGAGACCGGGTTGGGTTTTTGCCATCATGGTTTTGGACGAGAGTGCGGCCGTATCCACCCCGCCGACCATCACCTCGGCGGTGCGATAGCCTTCGGTGCCGGCTGGGGTGAGCTGCCATTGGGTGAGGCGCGCGGTCAGACCGTCCAATTGCACGGCTGTGAGATCGGCGATGCGCTCGGGCAGGGCGAGATCATTCAGCACCACGGGCACCAGCCGGGCTGGCAGAAGGCGGGTGAAGATGGTTAGCGGTGATTTGCGTCCTTCGGTTTCCTTTGCCTCTCTGACCGCGCGGCGCAGCTCCTCTTCTGGCAAAAGACCCAGAGTGAGCACGTCGCCGGGCGACCAATAGCTAGACACTTGCAAAGCCGCCGGCCCGGACAGGCCGCGGTGGGTGAAAAGCACAGCTTCGTCAAAGGCGGTGCCATTGGTTTGCAATCGCGCGGGGGCCGCGACGCCGCTTATGGACTTAAAAGCTTCATGCTGCGCGCCGGAAAAGGTGAAGGGCACCAATCCCGCATAGGTTTCGGTCACAGGAAGGCCGAATTGCTGGGCGAGGCGGAGGGCAAAGTCGGTGGCCCCCATCTTTGGTATGGGCTTGCCACCGCAGGCGACCACAAGATTGCGCGCTGTGACCGCGCGCGGCCCATGCGGGCAGCTAAGCTGGATCGCGTAACCACCTTCAATCTTTGTGACGGATTGCACAGTGGTGTTGAGCTGGACCTGCCCGCCGGCCTCGGCCACGCCTTTTAGAAGCATGGCGACAATCTCTTTGGCGGAGGTGTCACAAAACAATTGCCCCAGTGTTTTCTCGTGATAGGCAATACCGCTTCGTGCCACCCAATCGATGAAATCCCATTGCGTGTAGCGGGCCAATGCGGATTTGGCGAAATGTGGATTGCGGCTGATATAATTCTCCGCTGAGGCATATAGGTTGGTGAAGTTACACCGTCCGCCGCCGCTGATGCGAATTTTCTCGCCTGCGGCCTTGGCATGATCGATCACCAAGCATTTGCCTGGCGCTTGCGCGGCGCAGATCAACCCAGCGGCTCCGGCGCCGATAATGATTGTGTCAAAGTCCATAGGCGATGACTTGCCTGTTGTGGTGCAAATGGCAAGGCAATTGGCACTGGAAAAATGTGCAGAGTCCGGCTAATATTGGCTCAGACCTCAAAAATGGGGCGCAGTACAGGCGGTTTTAAAATGACAGAGATGGTACATGGGCCTTTGCCCGTTGAAGTGCGCGATCCAATTTTACCCCGGTGGTGGCGAACCGTGGATCGGTGGACGATGGCCAGTGTTTTGTTTTTGTTTATCTTTGGTTTGATCCTAGCCCTTGCAGCCTCTCCCCCTTTGGCAGAGCGCAACAATCTTGATGCATTTCATTATGTGCACCGACAAGCGGTCTTTGGGGGTTTGGCCCTCCTGGCCATGACCATCACATCAATGATGTCGCCCGATACGGTGCGCCGCTGGGCCACGGTGGGGTTTGGCTGTGCGCTCCTGGCGTTGATCTTGCTGCCGATCTTCGGAACAGATTTCGGCAAGGGCGCGACACGCTGGTATTCGTTTGGCTTTGCCTCCGTGCAGCCCTCTGAATTTATCAAACCGGTCTTTGTTGTGTTTTCAGCCTGGTTGATCTCTGCCTCCTTTGAGCCAGGCGGACCTCCGGGCCGGATGATGTCTTTTGCCGTGGCAGTGGTGATCGCCGGGTTTTTGGCGCTCCAACCGGATTTTGGTCAGGCCAGTTTGATCCTCTTTTCTTGGGGCGTTATGTATTTTTGCGCCGGAGCGCCGCTTTTGTTCATTCTATCCATGGCCGCCGCAACAGTTTTGGCCGGTTTTGTCGCCTATAATTACAGCGAGCATTTCGCGAGGCGCATTGACGGCTATATGGCGGCAGACGTGGATCCCAATACCCAGCTTGGATATGCGGCCAATGCCATTCAGGAGGGCGGCTTGTTTGGTGTGGGCACCGGTGAAGGCTCCGTGAAATGGTCCTTGCCCGATGCGCATACGGATTTCATCATTGCTGTGGCCGCTGAGGAATATGGCGTGTTGATGGTCCTCGTCATTCTGGGGCTCTTTGCTGTGATCGTTCTGCGAACGCTGGCCCGTTTGGTGCAAGAGCGGAACCTTTTTGTGCGTCTGGCCGGGACGGGTTTGGTGTCCATGTTTGGGGTGCAAGCCATGATCAACATGGGTGTTGCGGTGCGTTTGCTGCCGGCGAAGGGCATGACGTTGCCCTTCGTCAGCTATGGCGGTTCATCTTTGATTGCCGGCGGCATTGCTCTGGGTATGATCCTGGCCTTGACGCGCAGTCGCCCCCAAGGGGCTTTGAGCGCTGTGATGCGTGGATATTGATATGACACAACCTCCTCTTTTGGTTCTCGCAGCCGGTGGGACCGGCGGGCATATGTTCCCGGCGCAGGCCGTGGCTGAGGTCATGTTGGCGCGTGGCTGGCGGGTGGTTTTGTCCACCGATGCCCGCGGTGCGCGCTACACGGGCGGGTTTCCATCTGATGTTGTGATCGAGCAAGTCTCCAGCGCCACTTTTGCCAAGGGCGGGCTGATGAGCAAAATCTTGGTTCCAATCCGTATTGCATTGGGCATCACCACCGCACGGCGCAAAATGCGCCGGGATCGGCCAAATGTTGTGGTGGGCTTTGGCGGTTATCCGGCGATACCGGCGATGGGGGCTGCGACCTCGCTTGGTGTGCCTTGTATGTTGCATGAGCAAAACGGGGTTCTGGGGCGCGTCAATCAATTGTTTGCGCCGCGGGTCAATCAAATCGCCTGCGGCACATGGCCGACTGAATTGCCGCACGGGCTCACGGGTCACCATGTGGGCAATCCGGTGCGCGCGGAGATTTTGGCGCGCCATGCTGCGGGCTATATCGAGCCAGGCGATCATCCCATGAGCCTTTTGGTGATCGGGGGGTCGCAGGGGGCGCGGATCTTATCGGATGTGGTGCCTGCGGCGATTGCGTTATTGCCAAAGAGCTTGCTCAACAACCTGCGGATTGCTCAACAGGCCCGCGAAGAGGATCGCGCGCGGGTGCAGGCGGCCTATGACGATATGGGGCTACGCGCCGATGTCCGGTCTTTTTTCGACGACATCCCCGAGCGCATGAGTGAGGCGCAGCTGGTGATTAGCCGCTCTGGTGCCTCCTCTGTGGCCGATATCTCCGTTATTGGCCGCCCGTCGATTTTTGTCCCACTGGCGGCAGCCATTCGTGATGAGCAAACCGCCAATGCTCGCGAGTTGGTCGCGGCGGGGGGCGCGCGGCTTCTGACCGAAGACGCCTTTACGCCCGAGGCTTTGGCCGCTGAAATTCAAGATATATTAACCAATGGCCCTCAAGCCCATTCCATGGCCGAGGCGGCGTTGCGCTGCGCCAAACCTGAAGCGGCAAACACCCTTGCGGATATGATCGAGGCCTTGGCCGGGGAGACGTGATGAATAAAGTAACCAAACTGCCCGGCGACATTGGCGCGATTCATTTTGTGGGGATCGGCGGCATTGGCATGTCCGGCATTGCCGAGGTTCTTTTGGATCAGGGATACCGGGTGCAGGGATCTGACTTGAAAGCCTCAAAGATCACCCGGCGGCTTGAGCGTTTGGGCGCCACCGTGTTTTTGGGGCAGAGGGCTGAGAACTTGGCCGGTGCTGAGGTGATTGTTGTCTCCACAGCCATCAAGCCGGGAAACCCTGAATTGGATGAGGCGCGCAAGGCCGGCTTGCCGGTGGTGCGGCGTGCAGAAATGCTGGCGGAATTGATGCGGCTCAAGTCGAATGTGGCCGTGGCCGGCACCCATGGCAAGACAACCACCACGACGATGGTCTCAACCTTGCTGCATGCGGGTGGGTTTGATCCGACGGTGGTGAATGGCGGCGTAATTCATGCGTTTGAATCCAATGCCCGCACGGGCCAGGGAGAATGGATGGTCGTTGAGGCAGATGAAAGTGACGGGACATTCAATCGCCTGCCCGCGACCATTGCCGTGGTCACCAATATTGATCCTGAGCATATGGAGCATTGGGGCAGTTTCGACAATCTGCGCCAGGGCTTCTTCGAATTTGTGCATAATATCCCATTTTATGGTTTGGTTGTCTGCAACACTGATCACGCCGAAGTGCAGGCTTTGGTCGGTCGCATTACCGATCGCCGGGTCATGACCTATGGGTTCAACGCCCAAGCGGATGTGCGGGCTGTCAATCTCGCCTATGAAAAGGGTGCGGCGTTTTTTGATGTGGCGTTGCGTGATGGTCGGGTGATTGCCGATTGCACCCTGCCAATGCCGGGCGATCACAATGTCTCGAATGCTCTGGCGGCGGTGGCCGTGGCGCTGCATTTGGGTATGAGCGCGGAGACGATCCGCGATGGCCTGCGCAGTTTCAAGGGCGTTAATCGCCGCTTCACGCGGGTGGCAGAAATTGACGGGGTTACGGTTATCGATGACTATGCTCATCACCCTGTGGAAATTGCCGCCGCTCTCAAAGCGGCACGCCAATCACATGCGGGCCGGATCATGGCCGTGCATCAACCGCATCGCTACTCGCGTCTCAGTGATCTGTTCGAAGAATTTTGCACCTGTTTTAATGATGCAGATGTGGTTGGGATCACGGATATTTTCGCCGCAGGCGAGGCGCCCATTGAGGGGGCGGACCGTGACAGGCTTGTCGCTGGATTGACCAATCACGGGCATCGCAACGCGGTTGCGGTTGCCGATGAAGCAGCGCTTGGCGCGTTTCTTGCCGAGCAATGCAGACCGGGTGATATGTTAATCTGCCTTGGGGCGGGCTCGATCTCTGCTTGGGCGCATGGGCTGGCAGGTGAGGTTGAATAAGCGCTAGGCGGAACCCTTGCTGGGGCGGGTTGCCAGATAGACCCCGCCACCTGACACGAGAAGACCAACCCAAGCCAAAAGAGGCATTGGCTCGTCCAGGGTCAGCCAAGCGATCAAAGCGGCCAGCGGCGGGACCAGGAACAGCAGGGTCGAAACCCGAGAGACTTGCCCGGCGCGGATCATAGCCAGCAAAAGACCAACCGCCACCACAGAATTTCCAATGACCAAATAGGCCAGCGCCCAATAGAATGATGGCGTCCAATTTACCGCGGCAATTTCGGCCCAGTTCAGAAAGGGCAAAAGCCCCAGGAGCCCGGCGCTATAGCCAATCAAATTGGCGCTCACCGGGTGATGCGACAAGCCAAAGCGTTTTTCCCAAAGGGTCGCGAGGGTTATGCCGGCTAAGGCCAATGCGGCAAAACCAAAGCCGGCCAGCGGCGGCGGCCCAATCTCCAGACGCGCGACGATGACCGTGAGGGTGCCGATCATGGCAATCGCAAGGCCAAACCATTGCAGCCAGCTGACCGCTTCGCCGGTCCAGCGCGGCGCCAAAAGGGCAACCAAAATGGGCTGCAAGGAGAAGATGAGCGCCGCGGTGCCAGCGGCCACGCCATTGACAAAGGAAAAATACGCCATGCCGAAATAGACGGTTTGCATCAAGACCCCCACAAACCCAAGATGAAGGTAACCGCTGAGGGTTTTGGGCAGCGGTGGGCGCAAGATCGCAAATAAGGCCGCCATTATGGCAATAACGGCCGCAAATCGCAAAGCCAGCAAAGCCATGGGGGCGGCATCGACAAGGGCCACTTTGGCCACGACATACCCTGCCGACCAAAGCAGCAGGAACAAAAGCGGCGTGATGGCCAACCAAAGACGTTGCATGCGGTCTCCTCAGATCGATGGGCCTAGGATGGATCATTTTGGGGGACAGATGTACAGTGTGATTTGACCTAACGGCTTTGACTTGGCGGCCATGATCCGGTCTAAGCAAAGAGACTTAACTAAGGCGCAGATGATGACTCTTCCAACTCCCCGCGGGCGCTTGAGCTTGAACCGCTCTTTGGCGGATCTCACATGGCTGCGTGTGGGGGGGGCCGCGGATGCGGTGTTCCAACCGGTTGATCGGCAAGATTTGGCCGAATTTTTGGCGCAACTGCCACAAGAAAATGCGATTTTTCCAATGGGCGTTGGGTCGAACCTGATCGTACGGGATGGCGGGTTGCGGGCGGTGGTGATCCGTCTGGGGCGCGGTTTCAACGCGATTGAAATGGACGGTGATAGGATCCATTGCGGTGCGGCGGCCTTGGACAGCCATGTTGCGCGCAAAGCGGCGGAGGCCGGTCTTGATCTGACGTTTCTGCGCACGATCCCTGGCACTCTGGGCGGCGCGCTCAAGATGAACGCCGGCTGTTATGGGTCATATATCGCTGATGCTTTTGTCGGCGCAAGTGGCTATGATCGAGCCGGCCGCGCGGTATCCTATGACGCGAAAACCCTTGGTTTTTCTTACCGTAGCAGTGATTTGCCGCAAGATGTGGTCATCACCGATATCACCTTGCGGGCTTTGGGCCGGGACGAGCCGGAGCGGCTGCATCAAAAGATGGCGGCGCAACTGGCCAAGCGTAATGAGACACAGCCCACCAAGGACCGTACCGCGGGCAGCACCTTTCGCAATCCGGCCGGATTCAGTTCGACAGGTCAGGCCGATGATATCCACGACCTTAAGGCTTGGAGCTTGATTGACGCGGCCGGATGCCGAGGGCTTGAGCTGGGCGGGGCGCAAATGTCACCGAAACATCCCAACTTCTTAATTAACACGGGCAGGGCCACGGCAAAAGAACTTGAAGCATTGGGGGAATTGGTGCGAAAAAAGGTTTACGATAAGAGTGGTTTGACGTTAGAGTGGGAAGTAATGAGGGTCGGAGACCCCAAGGACGATTAAACGCGATTCAAATCGCGGCAACAAAAGCCCCAAAGAGGGCGAAATATTGAGCGAGAACAGTGGGTATGTCGAGCAGGACTCCCAAGACTGTGGCCGTTTTGATGGGTGGGCTAGGCGCGGAGCGCGCGGTCTCCCTGTCGACAGGTCAAGAATGCGCCACCGCCTTGCGGCAGGTGGGCTATCGGGTTGTTGAGATTGATGCGGGCGCCGATCTCGTTGCCGATTTGCAGCGGGTGCAGCCCGATGTGGTCTTCAACGCGCTGCATGGTCGATGGGGCGAGGATGGCTGTGTGCAGGGTGTGCTGGAATGGATGCAAATTCCATACACGCATTCAGGTGTGCTCAGCTCAGCGCTGGCAATGGATAAAGAGAAAACCAAAGAGGTCTTCCGCGCCGAAGGCCTGCCGGTCGTCGAGAGCTTGTTGATTGCGCGCGCAGATCTGGGCAAGACGCATCCGATGGCACTGCCTTATGTGATTAAACCTAACAATGAAGGATCCTCCGTTGGGGTCTATTTGGTCGAAGAGAGCGCGCTTTCCCCGCCGCCCCTGTCGGATGATATGCCCGATGTGGTCATGGTGGAAGCCTTCGCGCCGGGCCGTGAGCTGACCACAACCGTATTGGGCGCGCGGGCTCTGACGGTCACGGATATTTTGACCGATCGCTGGTATGACTATGATGCGAAATATGTCGAAGGCGGGTCTCAGCACATCGTGCCGGCCAATTTACCTCAGGATATTTTCTCGGCATGTTTGGACTATGCGCTGAAAGCGCATGAGGTTTTGGGTTGCCGCGGAATCTCGCGCACAGATTTTCGTTGGGACGAGGGCCGCGGGTTGGATGGTTTGGTCCTGCTGGAAACCAACACCCAGCCCGGTATGACACCAACGTCGCTCTCGCCAGAACAGGCTGAAGCAATGGGTATTTCTTTTCCCGATTTGTGCAAGTTTTTGGTGGAGGATGCCTCATGCAACCGTTAAGTGCACCCCCTCGACTGATTGCGCCAAAACGTGGCGTGGACACCTATGTTGCGGTGGATCCGGCACCGTCGGTTCTGAGCTATCGGATGCAGCGCCTGTGGCTCACACCGATTTTTCGCGCCTTTGTGCGGGTGGGGCTGCCAGCCGTTTCAATTGTGGGTTTGGTTTGGATGTTTTTGTCTCATGATGAAAATCGGGCCTATCTGCGCGGTTTGGTCCAAGAGGCACAGGTCAGCGTGCAAAACCAACCGGTGCACCAATTGCAAACCTTGACCATTGAGGGCGCATCGCCGCTCTTGGCCCAGGAAATTCGGACAGAATTTGGCGATCTCTTTCCCATCAGTGCTTTTGAATTGGATCTTGAGGCCATGCGCCGCTGGATCATGGATATCGCCTCGGTGGAGCATGCCGCGGTGATTGCATCCCCCGGCGGTTTGCTTTCGGTGCAGGTCAGCGAAATTGCGCCAGAGTTCATTTGGCGCACAGTCGAGGGCCTGCAACTGGTCTCGTCGCAGGGCGAGGTGTTGCGCCGGGTTGAGCGGCGCGCTGATTTTGCGCATCTGCCTTTAATTGCCGGAGAGGGGGCTTTGGAGGCCCTGCCGGAGGCACGGGCTTTGCTGCAGACCGCCGAGCCGGTCGTCGATAGATTGCGCGGTTTGGTGCGCATTGGTGAGCGGCGCTGGGATGTGGTGCTGCTTGATGGGCAAACAATTGCCCTGCCAGAAGCCAATCCTGATCCTGTTTTGGCGCAAGTTCTCGTGCTGAGCGCGGCGCAGGATCTGTTTGAGCGCGATATCTTGATGATGGATTTTCGCAATCCACGCCGTCCTACTTTGCGTCTACGTCCGCAAGCTCTGGCGGGATTGAAGCAGGTTAAGGGCGTGACATTTTCGGAGTTTGCCAAATGAATGATCTTTACCAAGCCCAACGGGCTATGCGTGCTTTGCGCACCACCGCTATTCAACGCGGTGTGATCGCGGTGATGGATGTCGGCAGCTCAAAAGTGGCCTGTTTGATTTTACGGTTTGATGGGCCGAGTGAAATTTCATCCGGTGAGGTCATTGGCTCCATGGCCGGGCAATCGAGCTTTCGGGTGATTGGTGCGGCCACCACCAAATCGCGGGGCATGCGCTTTGGTGAAATTGAGTCAATGGCAGAGACCGAACGGGCGATCCGCACCGCGCTGCAAGCCGCTCAGAAAATGGCCCTGGTGCGGGTGGATCACGTGATTGGCTGTTTTTCCGGTGGGGCACCGCGCAGCTATGGGGTGTTTGGCGAGGTTTCGATCGAGGATGATGCGGTGCATTCGCAGGATATTGGTCGGGTGTTGGCTGCCTGCGATCTGCCAGATTTTGGCGAAAGCCGTGCCGTGATGCATGCGCAGCCGATTAATTTCACTCTGGATGACCGCGCTTGGATGGCCGATCCACGTGGCCATGTTGGGCAAAATCTGTCCGCTGATTTGCACATTTTGACCGTGGAGGAGCGTGCCATACAAAACCTCAACCACTGCGTGAAGCGCTGTGATGTTGAGTTGGCCGGCGTGGCCTCTTCGGCCTATGTCTCGGCACATGCAGCTTTGGTTGAAGATGAGCAAGAGCTGGGTGCGGCCTGCATTGATATGGGCGGCGGCGCGACGGGTGTCTCTGTTTTCTTCAAAAAACACCTGATTTATGCCGACAGCGTGCGTATGGGCGGCGATCATGTCACCAGCGATATCTCCATGGGTCTGCAAATTCCAACCGCTTCGGCAGAGCGGCTCAAAACCCTGCACGGGGGCGCGATGGCCATGGAGGTGGATGATCGTGAGATGATTGAAACGGGCGGCAACAGCGGCGATTGGGAACATGATCGCCGTCAAGTTAGCCGATCAGAACTGATCGGAATTATTCGCCCAAGGATTGAGGAAATTCTTGAAGATGTCCGTGACCGGCTTGATGCGGCTGGCTTTGATAACTTGCCGGGAAAACAAATCGTTTTGACCGGTGGGGCCAGTCAGATCCCCGGGCTTGATGGTTTGGCGGCGCGTATATTGGGCCAACATGTGCGCCTTGGGCGCCCTATTCGGGTTCAGGGCCTGCCGCAAGCGGCCACTGGACCGGCTTTTTCTGGTGTGGTGGGCTTGGCGCTCAATGCGGCACATCCGCAAGATGAATGGTGGGATTTCGAGGTGCCACAACCACAAATGGTAGGGCGCCCTTTGCGTCGCGCGCTGCGCTGGTTTCGGAATAATTGGTAAAAGTCCCTATGGCGTGTAGCAAAATTTAGCGTATTGCGGAGTTTTTAATGCTATATTTTGTAAAAATAGAGACTTTTTTCGTGACGCGAGTCAAAACTGGCGTTACAATCGGTATAAATAGGTGTGTGCCGCAGAGCAGTGCGGACAAAGCAGGTGGATAAAATTATGGCTCTAAACTTAACCATGCCCGAGCAAGACGACTTGAAACCCCGGATCACGGTCTTCGGTGTTGGCGGTGCAGGCGGTAATGCTGTCGACAATATGATTGAAAAAGAGCTTGAGGGCGTTGAATTTGTGGTTGCAAATACCGACGCGCAAGCTTTGCAGCAATCGAAAGCGCCGGTGAAAATCCAAATGGGCCTGAAAGTCACCGAAGGTCTTGGCGCTGGGGCCAAAGCCGCCATTGGGGCTGCGGCTGCTGAAGAAAGCATCGAACAAATCGTAGACCAACTGGCCGGGGCGCATATGTGCTTTATCACTGCGGGCATGGGCGGCGGGACAGGCACCGGGGCGGCCCCCATTATTGCGCAAGCGGCGCGTGAGCTTGGCGTTTTGACCGTGGGTGTTGTGACCAAACCCTTCCAGTTTGAGGGCAGCAAACGCATGCGTCAGGCAGAAGAGGGTGTTGAAGCGCTGCAAAAAGTTGTCGATACGCTGATTATTATTCCAAATCAAAACCTGTTCCGCCTGGCCAATGAAAGCACCACCTTTACGGATGCGTTCAGCATGGCAGATGATGTGCTTTATCAGGGTGTTAAAGGTGTAACAGATCTGATGGTGCGTCCAGGCCTCATCAACCTTGATTTTGCCGATGTGCGCGCCGTTATGGACGAAATGGGCAAGGCGATGATGGGAACAGGCGAGGCCAGCGGCGAAAACCGCGCGGTTGAAGCCGCTGATAAAGCGGTCTCTAATCCTTTGCTGGATGAAATTAGCCTGCGTGGCGCCAAGGGCGTCTTGATCAACATCACTGGCGGCGCCGATTTGACGCTGTTTGAGTTGGACGAAGCGGCCAATCGGATTCGCGAAGAGGTCGATCCAGACGCGAATATTATTGTCGGCTCCACTTTGGATACGACCTTGGAAGGGGTGATGCGGGTTTCTGTGGTCGCCACGGGCATTGATGCCGATCAATCCAATCATGCCTCGGCACTACCATCTCGTCGCGCAGCAGCACCGATGGAAGATGCAGCACCAGAAGCGGATCACACAGCAGAGCAGCCTGTTGCTCTGGAGTTCCCATTTGACACTGAGACCGAAGCGCCCAGCTTTGCTGCGACTGAGACTGCCCAGGATGAAATTCCCGCGCCAGCCTATCAGCCGCAATTGGCAGAACCTGAGCAAATTGTTGTGCCCGAGCCTGAGGCTCCGGCAGCGTTTGCTCTGGCGGCCCCCGGAACGCCAACGCCAGAAGCCATGGCGCGCTTGCGCGCAGCTGTAGAGCGCGTGCCAGAGACGGCGGAGCCGCGCATGTCCGCAGAGCCACGTGGCTTCGGGGAGCCAGCGGCACCGGCCAAAGGTAAATTTGGGATAAATTCTTTGATCAATCGCATGACGGGGCAGGGCGACTCACCGGCTTCTGAGGCGCCTTCGTCTACACCTTCCCTGGGTCAGCAGAGCTATGAAGGTGATGAGACCGGCAATGAAGCGGATGAGAGAATTGAGATACCGGCGTTTTTACGCCGACAGGCCAATTGATCCAAAAATCACAGTGAATCGCAAAAAGGCGCCAAAAGGCGCCTTTTTCATGCGTAAAATTAATAAGTTATTTGTTTTTAGACCGCAGAAGGCGTTTGGTTGCTGATGGCTCTTTGGGGATGTTTCAAATGGTTGCAAACTGTGAGTTGCGTAAAACGGGCACACAAACTAGCGATGCGGCAGCCGTTTTCGTTCAAACCCTGAGGTCCTTTTGCAAAAAACACTGAAATCAGAAGTGGTTTTCACGGGCGTTGGCCTGCATTGCGGGCGTGACGTGACGCTGCGCGTGCGGCCTGCGGCGGCGCAGACGGGCATTTGGTTTCGGCGCACAGATGTCTCTGATGCAGATCCCTATATCTCCGCCAATTGGCAATGTGCGGTCCACACCGCGCTGTGCACGCGCTTGGTCAATGCCGATGGTCTGGGCGTGTCGACTGTGGAGCATGTTATGGCCGCGATTGCCGGCTGTGGGATCAACAATGCTGTTGTTGAACTGGACGGCCCAGAGGTGCCCATTATGGACGGCTCCGCATTGGAGTTTGTTCGGGGCTTCTTGAAGGCTGGGCTGATTGAGCAAGCGGCACCTGTTCAGGTGTTGGAAATTCTGCAAACGGTCGAAGTGCAAGAGAATGGCGCCTATGCGGCTTTGATGCCCTTCGGTGGAATTGAGATGGATTTTTCAATCGATTTTCCAGATGCGGCGATTGGGCAGCAATCGAAAACGCTCAATCTTGCCAATGGTAGTTTTGTGCATGAGCTCTGCGATAGCCGGACATTTTGCCGAAATTCTGATGTGCAAGTGATGCGCTCCAACGGTTTGGCTCTTGGTGGAACATTGATGAATGCAGTTGTGATTGAGGGCGCCGATGTTTTGAGCCCTGGCGGCATGCGTCATCCTGATGAACCGGTGCGCCATAAAATGTTGGATGCTATGGGCGATCTCGCGCTTGCGGGCGGCCCGATTATTGGCCGCTATGTCGGGCGGCGTGCCGGTCACACGCTGACCAACAAGCTGCTGCGCAAGCTCTTTAGCCAACCCGGTGCGTTTCGCAGGGTGGACTGTGATGCGCAAATGTCCGAGCGCTTGCCCGGAGCAGGATTGGCTCAAGAAGATGTGCGTATTTACGCATAGCTGCACGCTTGTGGGTAAAAAATTAAACTCTTTCATTTTGCCACACATATTTCTGTGCTAACTCTGTCTGTGACTTAAGGATGAGGGTAACCATGCGGTCTCACTATGTGATTCTTCTTTGTTTTTTGACAGTTGCGATTCCAGGATGCAGCACGCTGAAAAGTAAGCCGAAAATCGATATTGATACCTATTCGGCCAAAGAGATTTACGATTTGGCTGAGGATAGGCTCGCGAAGAAGCGTCCACAGGATGCCGCGAAGTATTTTAGCGAGATTGAACGGCTCTACCCCTATTCAGAATGGGCCAAGCGTGGTCTCATAATGCAGGCCTATAGTTACCACAAAGATCAAGACTATGAAAACAGTCGCGGCGCGGCGCAACGCTACATTGATTTCTTCCCTGCCGCTGAAGACGCGGCCTATGCACAGTATATTTTGGCGTTGAGCTATTATGATCAAATCTCGGAAGTTGGCCGAGACCAGGACGTGACCGTCAAGGCCTTACAAGAATTGCGCCTGCTGATTGAGCGTTACCCTGACAGTAAATACGCAAAAGATTCGGCAGAAAAATTTGACATGGCCTTCAGCTTTTTGGCGGCCAAAGAGATGGAAGTTGGCCGATATTATTTGCAGCGCGGATATTACACCTCGGCCGTCAATCGGTTTCGCAAAGTGGTGCAAGAGTTTCGCACGACCGAACAAACACCAGAAGCTTTATATCGTTTGATCGAGTGCTACCTGTCTTTGGGTTTGAGGGGTGAGGCGCAATCGGCGGCCTCGATTT
This sequence comes from Planktomarina temperata RCA23, assembly GCF_000738435.1. Lineage (NCBI taxonomy): Bacteria > Pseudomonadati > Pseudomonadota > Alphaproteobacteria > Rhodobacterales > Paracoccaceae > Planktomarina > Planktomarina temperata. Next base: position 1,125,696 of record NZ_CP003984.1, read on the forward strand.
TGCAAGAAAGCTATAGCAGCACGCAATGGCATAAGGACAGTTTAATTTTGCTGAGTGGCGAGGGTCTGCTTCCGGATGCGGGCGGGCAAAACTGGCTGTCGACCATCTACCGGCAGACGATCAAGGGCCAATGGTTATAACCAAAGCGAGGCGGCGATGCTGCGTGGGTTAAGCGTTCGTGACATATTGATCATTGACCATTTGGAGCTGGAATTTCAGCCGGGGCTCAATGTATTGACCGGGGAAACCGGAGCGGGCAAATCCATTTTGCTCGATTGTCTCGGCTTCGTTTTGGGCTGGCGCGGTCGGGCGGAGCTTGTGCGTCAGGGCGCTGAGCAGGGCGAGGTGGTTGCCTGGTTTGACTTGCCTGCCGACCATCCCGTGAATGAAATTCTCAAAGACAGCGGGATCGAACCGGAAGACGAGTTGATCCTGCGCAGGATCAACAACCGCGATGGGCGCAAGACTGCTTTTGTCAATGATCGCAGGTGCTCGGGGCAGGTTCTCCGCCAAATCAGCGAGACATTACTAGAGCTCCATGGGCAACACGATGATCGCGGCCTGTTAAATGTTAAAGGCCATATGGCATTGCTTGATGATTTCGCCCAAGCCGCTCCGCTGCGTGAGGAGACACGCCAGGCCTGGCGTGCGCTGAGCCTGGCCAAGGCGGAACGCACGGCATTGGCTGCGAAGATCGAGGCGCTGGCGGCAGAGGAAGACTATCTGCGCCATACTGTCGACGAGCTGGAGGCTTTGGATGTGCAGCCTGGCGATGAAAGTCAGTTGGATTCCAAACGTCGTTTGATGCAGGCGGCTGTCAAAATCCGCACAGATGTAACAAAGGCCCATCAAGCGCTGTCCCCCCAGGGCGCAGAGGGGCAGATCAGCGATGCCAGCCGTTGGCTCGTGGAAGCGGCGGAGCATCTTGACGGTCAATTGGATGCGGCGATGGAGGCTCTTGATGGGGCTTTGAATACGCTTGGGCAGAGTCAGCAAGAAATTGAGAGTGTGCTGCAGGGATTGAGTTTTAATGCCTCCGAGCTGGAACAGACTGAGGAAAGATTGTTCGCTATTCGGGCTGCGGCCCGCAAACACGCGGTATTGCCCGACGAGCTGCCGGCTGTTGCGGAGGAGTTGAGCGCGAAGCTGCAGACTTTGACCAGTGGCACAGCCGGATTGGATGCTCTGCAACGCGAGGTGGAGGCAGCTGAAGCGGCTTATATGCACGCGGCAGAGAGACTGCATGGCGCACGGCTATCGGCAGCCGACGCGCTCGATCGGGTCATGGCCGCAGAACTGGCGCCGCTCAAGATGGAACGTGCGGTGTTCAAAACAGAAATTTCTCCAAGCGATGCGGGGCCAAATGGCACTGATACGGTGGCCTTTACCGTGGCCACCAATCCTGGCGCACCCACGGGTGCATTGGAAAAAATCGCCTCTGGCGGTGAATTGAGTCGCTTTCTCTTGGCCCTCAAAGTCTGTTTGTCGGAGCGTACTTTGCAGCGCACCATGATCTTTGATGAAATTGACAGAGGTGTTGGCGGCGCCACCGCCGATGCGGTTGGCCGGCGTTTGGCACAATTGGGGGCAGATGGTCAGGTCTTAGTTGTGACCCATTCCCCGCAGGTCGCGGCGCTGGGTTCGGCCCATTGGCGCGTTGAGAAACGAGTGGAGCAGGACAAAACACTCTCAACCGTCGTGGCTCTCACGCCGCAAGAGCGGGTGGATGAGATCGCCCGCATGTTGGCGGGGGATGTGGTCACCGATGAGGCCCGCGGGGCGGCGCGCTCTTTGTTGGGTGCGGTTTAGACCTGTTCTATGGTGATCTTATCATTGAGGTAAAACGCCAAATGGTGCTTAATTTTGGCCACCGCTTCGTTTGGCGTCTCATAGCTCCAAGCCACGTTTTCAATCGGTCCATTTTTCGTGATGATCGAGAAATAACTGGCATCGCCCTTATGCGGACAATGGGAGGTTTTGTCTGTTTGATCCAGAAATGCCATGGCGATGTCATCGCGGGGAAAGTAGATCACCGGATCATAGCCCCGCTCTGTGAGCTCTAAGGCTCCGCGGGTTTCTGCGATAACCGCGCCTGCGGCACGAATGGACCATTTGCCGGACAAGGCTCTAATTTTTATATGTTCTGTCATGATGGGCTCTTGTCCCATTCTCTGCGGCCTGTGTCAAATGCGACGCGTGGCCTCGGCCAACCATTGAGCTGTTTCGGGCGCGAGCAGAGGCGCAAGTTTCGCATAGACCTCTTGATGGTAAGCGTTCAGCCATTTTTTCTCGCGATCTGTCAGTTCGGATATTTCAACCAAGCGCAGGTCAATCGGTGCGTAGGTGAGTGTTTCAAAGGCCAGCATGGCACGATCATCTCCGCCCGGCACAGGCTCTGCGTCTATAACGGTGATGAGGTTTTCGATGCGAATGCCAAAGGCGCCGGGGCGATAATATCCCGGTTCATTCGAGAGGATCATGCCCCGTTGCAGCGGGACATTGCCGGCGCGTGACAGCCGTTGCGGCCCTTCGTGAACCGACAGAAAACTGCCAACCCCATGCCCGGTGCCGTGGTCATAATCCTGCCCTGCGGCCCAGAGGGGCGCGCGGGCGATGGCATCGATATCGCGGCCCGCCAATCCTTTGGGAAACCGCAGCTGTGATATGGCAATCATGCCCTTCAGAACACGGGTGAAGGCCTGCCGCATCTCAAGGCTGGGGCTGCCAATTGGTAGGGTGCGGGTGATATCGGTGGTGCCATCTTGATATTGTGCGCCGCTGTCGACCAACAGAAGACTGTCAGCGTCCAAGGGGCGGTTGCTTTTGTCGGTGACCCGATAATGCACCACGGCCCCATGTGGGCCAGATCCGCTGATGGTGTCAAAGCTGATGTCATGCAACAGATTGGTGGCGGCGCGGCAGTTCTCAAGCTGGGTTACAATGTCAATTTCAGTGAGATGGGAGGTGTCGGCCCCGTCAAACCAAGCCAGAAACCGCACCACGGCCGCGCCATCGCGCAGATGCGCCGCCCGGCAACCGTCCAGTTCGGTGCGTGTCTTGCAGGCTTTCGGCAGGCTACAGGGATCGAAACCGCGCAAAATCTTTGCGGGGCCCGCCGCTAGCGCATCGAATGCAGCTTGGGGTAGGGAGGCCGGTTCAATCAAAACAGTGCCCGTGAGATCTTTAAGATGTCTGGAAAAGGCGTCCCAAGGGGCAAGTGTTACAGTGTCCGGCAGCGTCAAATCTGCAAATTTTGCTTCATCGCCGAAAAGCGTCAGCGCACCATTGTCGGACAGGAGCCCGAAACAATGGACAATCGGCGTGCGCGGCACATCACTGCCACGCAGATTGAGCAACCAACACAGGCTATCGGGCAGGGTGATGACAGCGGTTTGCGCAGATTGCGCGGCAATGGCAGCGCCCAAGCGGCGGGTTTTTTCTTCAGCGGAGTCGCCGCAAAGATGCGGCGGATGCGCCCAGGCCGGGGCGTTTGGCGGGGCCGGGCGATCTGTCCAAATGGCGTCAATCCCATTGGAACTGGCCACCAGTGAAATACCAGAACCTTCCAATCCCGTGCGCAGAGTCTCGATCTGTTCCACCGTATGAAGCCAAGGGTCAAAGCCAATCACCGCGCCGGGCGCGGCATTTTCTGCAAGCCATTCATGTAACGATGTTTCGGGCCAATGCACCGGCGTGAAATCTTCCGCCACCTGCTCACATACCTGTAGGCGATAGCGGCCATCAATAAAGATGCCCGCTGTGGCCTCCAAAATGCAGGCAAATCCAGCAGATCCCGTAAAGCCGGTGAGCCAAGACAGGCGCTCATCGCAGGAGGCTACATATTCGCCTTGGTGGTGATCGGCCCGCGGGACGATAAAGCCGTTCAATTCCTGCTGTGCCATCCAGCCACGCAATTTGGCCAAGCGCGGCGGGCCTTGTTCTGGAGCGGTGGGAGAATCGAAGGTTTGAAACATGTAAGGATTCCTTGCTCGGCAGCAGATGATGCGTGCAGATTGAGCCAAGGCCGGCCTTGCGGCAATGGGCAATTTGCGATTTGGGTCTATCCGGTCCGTTTGAGGCCCATAACGCGGGCCCGGGCGCGCGCGTCGCTCTCGAAGAGGGCGGCGAGCTGTTCGGTCATGGCGCCGGCCAATTGTTCCACATCGGTGATGGTGACCGCGCGGTCATAATAGCGTGTCACGTCATGACCAATACCAATAGCCAAGAGCTCAACCTGCTTGCGCTTTTCGACCATGGCAATCACATCGCGCAGGTGTTTTTCCAGATAATTGGCAGGATTGACGGAAAGCGTGCTGTCATCGACCGGCGCACCATCGGAAATCACCATCAAGATTTTTCGCGATTCCTGGCGGACGGCCATGCGGCGATGCGCCCATTCGAGGGCTTCGCCGTCGATATTTTCTTTGAGCAGCCCTTCTTTCATCATCAACCCAAGATTGGGCCGGGCGCGGCGCCAAGGGGCATCGGCGCTTTTGTAGATTATGTGGCGCAGATCATTAAGGCGACCTGGACCCTGCGGGCGGCCTTCTGCGAGCCATTCTTCACGGCTTTGCCCGCCTTTCCACGCACGGGTGGTAAAGCCCAAAATCTCTACCTTCACGCTGCAACGCTCCAAGGTGCGGGCCAGCACATCGGCGCAGATGGCCGCGATGGAGATGGGGCGACCGCGCATAGAGCCGGAATTGTCGAGCAAGAGCGTCACGCAAGTGTCGCGGAATTCCGTGTCTTTTTCGACCTTAAAGGATAGGGGCGTTGTGGGATTGGCAATCACCCGAGCCAAACGACCCGCGTCCAAGGTGCCCTCTTCAAGATCGAACTCCCAACTGCGGTTTTGTTGTGCCTGCAGGCGGCGCTGCAGCTTGTTGGCCAGACGGCTGACGGCCCCTTTCAGAGGTTCCAGCTGTTGGTCGAGATAGGCGCGCAGACGTTCCAGCTCTTGCGGTTCGGCCAAATCTTCCGCCCGAATTTCTTCATCAAATTCTGTGCGATAGACCATATATTGTGGATCTGCATCAGAAACGGGTTGCGGTGCTGGTGGCTCCAGAGGGGCTTCGCCCTCGGGAAGCTCCATTTCTTCACCCATGTCACTATCGGCCATGTCATCCATAGAGACTTGCGCCGTTGAGGCATCTTGCTGTTTGTCTTGGCTTTGTTCTGGATTGGCGTCATCTTGCTCTTCAGAATCATCGTCTTCGCCGGTGCTGTCGGGTTGATCGTCTTGATCTTCATCTGCTTCGGCCTGATCCTCGGCGTCCTCATCTTCGAAATCGGGATCGTCGCCGAGTTGGTCACCATAGCCCAAATCTTGGATGATCTTGCGGGTAAACTTTGCAAATTCTGCTTGATCGGCCAAAATTTCTTCGATTGAGCCGAGACTGCCGCCGGTTTGCCCTTCAATGAAATCGCGCCACAGGTTCATCACATTGGCAGCATCGGGGGGCAGGTCGCGCCCGGTGGCGATGTGGCGCACCAGATAGCCGGCGGCCATGGCCAATGGGGCTTGGCTTGCTTCGCGAATATCGCCAAAGCCCTGACGCAAAGCTTCATTCTCAATCTTTGCATCAATATTGGTATGGGTGCCGGGCATGGCGCGGGCACCAACCGCTTCGCAGCGCGCCGTTTCCATCGCATCATAGATGTCGCGGGCCATTTGCCCCTGCGGGACATAGCGGTCGAATGTGCTTGCGTCGTGGAATTTATGGCGCAGGGCCAGAGCGTCAGCGGTGCCGCGGGCCAAACGCACCTCTTGCGCACTCAGCCGCCGGCTGACTTGTGGCAGGCGGATGGAGTCGCTGGTAGAGCCCGGAGGATCCACCGAATAGGTCACCGACAGTTCGGCATCATCGGCCATAACCTTGGTGGCTTCGGCCAGTGCCTTTTTGAACGGATCGGCAGGATTGTCGTTATTTTGCATCAATGTGATCCACTTGGGGCCCGCTGCATTAGGGTGCTTACGACATGCTCGTCGATACGGCCGATTCTGGCAATTCTTCGTCAAAGCAGCGCTGGTAGAATTCGGCGACTGTTTGGCGCTCCAGTTCGTCGCATTTGTTCAGGAAGCTTAAACGGAAGGCATAGCCAATATTGCGGAAAATCTCAGCGTTTTGTGCCCAGGCGATGACCGTACGCGGTGACATCACCGTAGAGAGATCACCGTTTTTGAAGGCGGTGCGTGAGAGATCGGCGACGGTAACCATCTGCTTGATGGTGCGCCGGCCGCTCTCTGTATTGTAATGCGGGTTCTTGGCAAGAACGATGGCAGATTCTGCCTCAATGGAGAGATAATTTAAGGTAGACACCAGGCTCCACCGGTCCATTTGCCCTTGGTTGATTTGCTGCGTGCCGTGATAAAGCCCCGTGGTATCGCCAAGACCCACGGTATTGGCTGTGGCAAAAATACGGAAATAGGGGTGTGGGTTGATCACTTGGTTTTGATCGAGCAGGGTCAACTTGCCGTCCACTTCCAAAACCCGTTGGATCACAAACATCACATCCGCGCGCCCGGCGTCATATTCATCAAACACAATCGCAGTGGGATTGCGCAGCGCCCAGGGTAAAATGCCCTCTTGAAAATCGGTGACTTGCTTGCCGTCTTTAAGCTTGATGGCGTCTTTCCCGATGAGGTCGATACGGCTGATATGGCTGTCGAGGTTGACCCGTACCGCGGGCCAGTTCAACCGGCTGGCGACCTGTTCAATATGGGTCGATTTGCCTGTGCCGTGATAGCCTTGGATCATGACGCGGCGGTTGTAGGCAAAGCCTGCGAGGATGGCCAAAGTGGTATCTGGGTCAAATTTATAGGTGCTGTCGATATCTGGCACGCGTGAGGTGCGTTCGGCAAAGCCTTTCACGACCATGTCTGTGTCAATTCCAAATACTTCGCGGACCGAAATATCTTGAGTTGGATGTGTGTCGATATCTAAACTTGTGTCAGCCATAGTCTCATTCCTTTGTACCCCGGCAGTGCGCCGCGCTGTTCGTGCAACATAATGCGGCAAAGGGCAAGGGAAAGACAAAATCCGAGTTGCGCTGCGCCATGGGCCCACTGGCCCTATGTTTTTGTTAAATTGGGTTCCTTGATGCGGTTTGCTGTCTGCGATGGCGGCGCAATTTGGTTTATTTAAAGCTGCGGCTTTCTTTGATCTGATCCCAGGCCCAGACCACTTCGCCCAATTGTTCTTCCTGGCTGCGGTCGCCGCCATTCATATCGGGATGCAGCACCTTGATCAGGGATTTATAGGCCTTGCGAATTTCGGCCTTGGTCCAGTGATCTTTGGCTTCCAAAATATCCAGCGCCCGACGTTCAGAGGACGGCAATTTACGGGTTGCCCCGGTGATAGATTTTCCAGGATTTTGCGTGGCATTGGCGCCCAAAACCTGATGCGGGTCATCCACGCCAAGGCGGGCCCAAGCCCGTTGTTCTTCACTTGAACGCAATGGTTTGGTTTCGCGTTCCCACACGCGGTCACTGTCCATTTGTCTTTGCAGCTCCTCTTCGGAGTTTCCGTCAAAGAAGTTCCATTTCAGATTATATTCACGCACATGTTCTTTACAGAACCAAAAATAATCGTCCAAAATATCCGGCGACTTTGGCGCGCGGTACTTTCCAGATTCCACACAGCCGGCATGTTCGCATTTGCGCGTTGAGGTCTCGAAAGCGCCTGACATGCCCCTACGACCGCGTGGGTTATTCTTTTTGGCCGTGGATACGGACATATCAAAACCGAAGGGATCATCCTTCTTCATCGCATTCACCTTTCCGACTCGGAGATCAGAGTTTAGACCTGAATGAGAAAGATGAAAGGGGTGGCGATGATAAAACTCGAAAGAACGGCAGATCATATCGAAAAAACTTTGCGGGAGGCGTTTAATCCGCAGGAGTTGGAGGTTTCTGACGTGTCAGAAGCCCATCGCGGGCACTCCGGGTTTCAAGAGGGCGGGGAAAGTCACTTTGAAGTGCGCATCACCGCAGCTCATTTCTCAGGTATGAGTCGCATTGCCCAGCACCGGGCCATTCATGCAGCGCTGGGGCGGGACTGTATAGAGCGGATCCACGCCTTGGCCTTAACCGTGCGCGGCGCCTAGGCAGCCGTGGGGAGACTTCGCAATTACAGCGCCAGTTTGGCCGCCACAATCTGATTGACCACCTGCGGATTGGCCTTGCCGTCCGTGGCCTTGATCACTTGCCCGACAAACCAGCCCGCCAATTTTGGATTTTGCTTGGCTTTTTCCACTTGGGCGGGATTGTCGGCAATGATTTGATCTACCGCAGCTTCAATCGCGCCGGTGTCTGTGACCTGTTTCATGCCGCGGCTTTCGACGATTTCCGCCGGATTGCCGCCTTCTGTATAGACGATTTCAAACAAGTCCTTGGCTATTTTGCCAGAAATCTCACCGCTTGCTATCAAGTCAATAACGCCGCCGAGCTGATCGGGAGTGACCGGGCAATTGGCGATGGTGACATCATCTTTCTTCATCCGGCCGAACAGTTCATTGATGACCCAATTGGCCGCAACTTTCCCATCACGGCCTTGCGCCACTTTTTCAAAATAACTGGCGTTCTGTGTTTCAGCCGTCAAGACATTGGCGTCATAATTGGACAGGCCAAATTCATTGATAAAACGAGATTTTTTAGCATCTGGCAGCTCAGGAAGCTGTGCTGCCAGATCATTGATCCACTCTTGCTCAATCTCCAAAGGCAGAAGGTCAGGGCAGGGAAAATAGCGATAATCATGCGCTTCTTCTTTCGACCGCATGGAGCGGGTTTCGTTTTTATCCGCATCATAAAGCCGGGTTTCTTGCGTTACCTCACCGCCGTCTTCCAATATGGCAATTTGCCGGCGGGCCTCAAAGTCAATCGCCGCCTGCATGAAGCGCATCGAGTTCATGTTCTTAATCTCGCAGCGTGTGCCAAGGTGGGAGAAATCTTGCGTCGCTTGGTATTTTTCATAATCCCCAGGCCGGCAGACCGAGACATTGACATCGGCCCGCAGGCTGCCGTTTTGCATATTGCCATCGCAGGTGCCGAGATATTGCATGATTTGGCGCAGCTTGGTGACATAGGCCGCCGCCTCTTCGGGGCCGCGAATGTCGGGGCGGCTGACGATTTCCATCAGCGCAACGCCGGTGCGGTTGAGATCCACAAAGGAGTTGTTGGGATCCATATCATGCACCGATTTGCCGGCATCTTGCTCCAGGTGAATGCGTTCAATGCGCACCAAACGCGCTGTTCCATCTCCCAATTCGACGAAGACTTCGCCCTCTCCGACAATCGGATGATACAGCTGGCTGATTTGATAGCCCTGTGGCAAGTCGGGGTAGAAGTAGTTTTTCCGATCAAAGGCTGAGAATGTGTTGATCTGTGCTTTGAGCCCAAGCCCGGTGCGCACCGCTTGGGCCACGCATTCCTCATTAATAACGGGCAACATGCCGGGCATTCCGGCGTCCACAAAGGCGACATTTGAGTTGGGTTCGGCGCCAAATTGGGTGGAGGCTCCGGAAAAGAGCTTGGCTTTTGAGGTCACCTGCGCATGGACCTCAAGGCCGATCACCAGTTCCCAATCATGTTTTGCCCCGGCAATCACCTTGGGTTTGGGTGTCTCGAAAGTTTGGTCCAGCATAGCAGTGCCCCGATAAATCTAAGTGTTTGCCCGTGTTCTACGGCGAACCGCCCGGCTCGACAAGATGCGCCTGGCCTATCGTGGTGATTTAGGCGTCCAAAAGCCGGGTGACCATCTCCTTTGTGTCCCGCGACAGATTGGGCTTTGCGGCAAGACGGCTGAGTGCGGCGCGCATGAGAGCTTGACGTGCGCCATCATAGCGTCGCCATGTTTCGAAGACGGTGGTCATGCGTGCGCAGAGTTGCGGATTGATATCATCAAGCGCAATCAGCTGATCGGCCACCAGATTATAGGCAGATCCATCCGCTTGGTGAAAAGCCGCAGGCGTCATGGCCAGGGCGCCAATCAGCGCGCGGAATCGGTTTGGATTTTTCAAATTGAAATCGGGGTGTTTGAGCAAATCGCGCGCCACAGCCACGGCTTTGTTTGCGGGGCAAGTGGTGACTTGCAAGCTGAACCATTTGTCGATCACCAAACGCTCATGGCGCCATTGCTGGTAAAACTGTGCCACCGCCTCTGTTCCTTGGCCATGGCGGTTCAGATTGCCAAGCGCTGGAAGTTGCAAGGTCATCGTGTCGGCTCGGGCAAATTGCTTTGCAGCCAATGCGCCGCCATCGACATGGCTGATGAGGCGCAAGGCCAGGGCGCTCAGCGCGCGCGCGCCGCAGCTGGCCGCATCTGGCGAAAAGGGCCCGGTGAGCTGGTGGGCGTGATAAAGCGCTTGAAGCGCCTCAAGGCCTTGACGCGCCAAATGCTCAGACAGCTGATGCACGGCTGCATCAATAGCAACAGGATCAGGGGTCTGGCCTTGCTCTGCGAGGGCTCTGGCGATTTCATCTTGACCGGGCAGGGCGCAGCACATGGCGCGGAAGGCCGGATCTAGATCTTCATTGATCATCACCTGCAACAGGGCGCCGCAATAGGCATCATCGGGCGCCGCTTCTGTCTGAAGCATGGCCAAAAGCGCCGATTTGCCCAGCTCGCGGCTGGCCTCAAAGCGGTTGAACAGATCTGGATCATGGGTCAGCTGCACCAAATGTTCGGCTTGGCGGGTCTCGCGCTGCATGATCACAGGGGCGGAAAATCCGCGCAATAGGGATGGGATCGGCGCGGCGTGCAGGCCTGAGAACCGGAAGCTCTGCTCGGCTTCGGTGAGCACCAGCAGCTGCGTGTCCAGCGCTTCCGTCCCGTCTGGATACAAAAGCCCCAGTGCAACGGGGATCACCAGCGGTTGTTTGTTTGGCTGGCCGGGCGTGGGCGGTGTGACTTGGGTCAGTGTCAACTCATAGGTGCCATCGGCGAAATGGTCGCGCACGGTCACGATGGGCGTGCCGGCCTGGCTGTACCAAAGCTTGAATTGGCTGAGATCTTGCCCCGTGACATCGGTGAACACGGCCAACCAATCTTCAATCGTGCAGGCCTGCCCATCATGGCGGGCGAAATAGAGGTCCAATGCCTTTTTATAGGCCGCATCGCCGACCAATAGCTTGAGCATACGGATCAATTCTGCGCCTTTTTCATAGACGGTGGCTGTATAAAAATTATTGATTTCCACAAAGCTCTCGGGCCGGACGGGATGGGCCAGGGGGCCGCTGTCTTCGCGAAATTGTCGTCCACGCAGGGCGGCGACATCTTCGATGCGTCGCACCTCTGCGCCCCGCATATCGGCGCTGAATTGTTGGTCGCGAAACACAGTCAGCCCCTCTTTGAGACACAATTGGAACCAGTCGCGGCAGGTGATACGGTTGCCGGTCCAATTGTGGAAATATTCATGGGCGATGATGGCTTCGATGCGTTCGAAATTGCCGTCCACTGTGGTTTCAGGACTGGCCAGAACGGCGGAGGAATTAAATATATTCAGGCCTTTGTTTTCCATCGCGCCCATGTTGAAATCATCTACGGCGACGATATTGAAGACAGAAAGGTCATATTCGCGGCCATAAACACGTTCGTCCCAGGCCATACTGGCCTTGAGCGCCTCGAGGGCGAAGGCGCATTTGTCCTGATCGCCATCGCGCACATAGATATTCAGATCTACAGGCTTGCCTGACGCGGTGGTGAAATGATCGGATACAACTTGGAATTCACCTGCGACCAAGGCGAAGAGATAGGCCGGTTTCGGCCAGGGATCTTGCCAGCGGCGAGTTTGGCCCTCATCGCGCATCGGCTCACCATTGGACAGGGCATAGGGCAGGTCGCTATGGATCGTCACATCGAAGGGCGCCATGACATCGGGGCGATCGGGGTAGTAGGTGATGCGCCGAAAGCCCTCGGCCTCGCATTGGGTGCAAAACATGCCGTTAGACATATAAAGGCCCGACAATTCAGTATTGGCGCTGGGGTTTATCTCCACTTCGCTTTGCCAGATGAAAGGCCCATCCGGCACAGTGCAGCTCAACCCCGCCTCAGTGATCACCGGAGTGACGGCCGCGCCGTTGATATAGGCCGACAGCAAGGTCAAATTTTCCCCATGCAGAAAGAATTCGGAGCTACTGCTGTTCGGGTTTGGCCGGAATTTCACCGTGGAGCGCACCCGCGTGGCGGTAGGGTGCAGGTCAAATTCAAGCGCGACGTGATCCACCAAATAGGCGGGCGCTTGGTAATCTTTAAGGTAGATCGTTTGCGAGTTTTCGGCAGTCATGGCGCGGCTCCTAATATGGGTGTGTGATACCTAGCGACCTTCGGGGTCAGTTGGAATAAGCGCGGCAAGAAAACTTCACGCAGGGAGTGGAATTTGTCCCCGAAAGGAAAATTGGTACAAAATAGTAACCAATTTACCTTGAAATTCACAGGTGAGCTGGGTAACCAGACCCAAAGTGATCCGCATTTTAGGATCACACAATTCTGGAGATTGCGACTATGCCAAAATATATCCAAGTTTCAGGCCTCTCGGTGGCCGAAGAGTTACATAAGTTCATCGAGTCTGAAGCTTTGGACGGTTTGCCGATCAGCGCCGCTCGGTTTTGGGATGGCCTGTCAGAATTGGCGCATGAGTTGGGTCCAAAAAACCGGGCCCTTCTGGCGCAACGTTCAGATATGCAGGGAAAAATTGACGCCTGGCACATCGCGCGCCGCGGTCAGGCGCATGACGCTGCCGCCTATCAAGACTTTTTGAAAGAGATTGGTTATTTGGTGCCGGAACCGGCGGATTTTTCGGTGACGACTCAAAATGTAGACCCCGAAATTGCGTCAACGCCCGGCCCGCAACTTGTGGTGCCGATCATGAATGCGCGCTATGCGTTGAACGCAGCCAATGCCCGCTGGGGCAGCCTCTATGATGCGCTTTACGGCACGGATGCTATGGGTGACTTGCCAAGCGGTGGTGGCTATGATGCGGCGCGCGGTGCGCGCGTGATCGACTGGGCCAAAGCCTATTTGGATCAAGTCGCGCCCTTGGCCTCTGGCACACATGCGGATGTGACAGCCTATGAGGTTGTGGGGGATGCCCTGGTTCCCGCTCTTGCGGATCCATCGCAATATATCGGGATGAACCGGGACGATAGCGGTGCGTTGGTGGAAGTGGTTTTGCAGAAAAACGGTCTGCATATTGCCATTCAAATTGACCCGAAGGGTAATATAGGCAGCGGGGATAAAGCGCATGTGGACGATATCCTGCTGGAAAGCGCGATTTCGGCCATTATGGATTGTGAAGATTCCGTGGCCGCGGTCGATGGGGCAGATAAGGTTGTGGCCTATCGCAACTGGCTTGGATTGATGCGCGGTGATCTGCGTGAGACGGTGAGTAAGGGCGGCAAATCCTTTGACCGGGTCTTAAACGCAGATCGCAGCTATCTAAATGCAGGTGAGACCCACACACTCAAAGGCCGCGCGCTCATGTTGGTGCGCAATGTTGGGCATTTGATGACGAACCCGGCGGTCATTGATCATGATGGGCTGGAAATTGGCGAAGGCTTGTTGGACGCTCTGTGCACGACGCTGATCGCGATGCATGATTTACAGCGCTCAGGTGGCAACTCGCTGCATGGCTCGGTTTATGTGGTCAAACCCAAGATGCATGGCCCCGATGAGGTGGCATTTGCAGATGAAATCTTCACCAGGGTCGAGCGCATTTTGGGCTTGCCGCAAAATACCGTAAAGCTCGGCATCATGGATGAGGAACGCCGTACAAGCGCCAACCTCAAAGCCTGCATCAAAGTGGCCGAGGCGCGGGTGGCCTTTATTAATACTGGCTTCCTGGATCGCACGGGCGATGAAATTCACACCTCGATGGAAGCGGGGCCCATGATTCCAAAGGGGCAGATGAAAGTCACCCCTTGGATCAATGCCTATGAAGACCGAAATGTTGATATCGGTTTGGCATGCGGTTTGCAGGGCAAGGCGCAGATTGGCAAAGGCATGTGGGCCATGCCGGATTTGATGGGTGATATGCTGGCGCAAAAAATGGGTCATCCAAAAGCGGGTGCGACCTGTGCTTGGGTTCCAAGCCCAACGGCCGCGACCCTGCATGCCACCCATTATCATCAGGTTGATGTGATGGCGGTGCAAGCAGAGCTGAAAGCCAAAGGCCCGCGCCGCGGTCTTGATGACCTGTTGACCATTCCTGTGGCCGCCGGCAGCAATTGGTCACCCGATGAGCTGACGCAAGAGATTGAAAACAACGCGCAAGGCATCTTAGGCTACGTTGTGCGCTGGGTGGACAGTGGCGTTGGCTGTTCGAAAGTGCCAGACATCCACAATGTGGGGCTGATGGAAGACCGTGCGACGTGCCGCATTTCTTCGCAGGCCTTGGCAAATTGGTTGCATCATGATGTTATTGACCGCGATATGGTGATGGCCGCCATGAAAAAAATGGCCGCTGTGGTCGATGGGCAAAATGCGGGTGACGCCAGCTATACGCCCATGGCTCCGGGTTTTGACGGGATCGCTTTTAAAGCGGCCTGTGATCTCGTGTTTGAAGGTCGGGTGCAGCCTTCCGGTTATACGGAACCAGTCCTGCATCGCCGGAGATTGGAATTGAAAGCCGCGCAGGCGCAGTGACCACTGTGCTTCACTTTTACTTAAACCCGTGATTTCGCGGGGTTCACTCGAAAGAAAACTGATGCCTGATATTAACCTTAGAAAAGCAAAATCTATCATCCGCGGGACGTTATCCAAGGGCAAAGAGCTTGAGCTTAAACCGCTCTCAGTGGTGGTGCTGGATGCCGGTGGGCATGTGATTGCCTTTGAGCGCGAAGATGGGGCGGCGCCGGGCCGGTTTGCCATTGCACAAGCCAAGGCCTTTGGCTCAATCATGCTCGGCATGGGCGGCACGGCTCAAATGGCGCGTGCGGAACAGCAGGCCTATTTTATGACCGCGGTGAACGGCCTTTATGGTGGCAAAGTGATCCCAGTTCCTGGGGGCGTTTTGCTGCGCGACAAAAAAGGCGGCGTGGTCGGCGCTGTTGGTGTGACCGGTGACACCTCTGACAATGACCTGATTGCCGCCATGGCCGGTATTGAGGGCTCGGGCTTGGTTGGCGAGGGTTAATCTTGTCTTGGGGCATATGTGGCCATTAAGGCGCCGGTGCGGTGACACTGGCTCATAAAGGAGCGCATAGGCGCTCCTTTTTTGTGCGGATGCGGTTATTTTTCAGGCTGCGCGCCTTCTCTGGCTAGAGCGCTTTGGCGCAAGACACAGCGCGCGGCCTCAGCATTGGTTGGCATTTGCGGCCCCTTGCGGCCGCATGTGCCTCGGTGCTTTTCTTACATAGGTTTTTATTTGAGGGCTGGCCTGCTGGTCATGGACATCCTATATCTGGGCAAACTCGCATAAGGTGTGACTATGGTGCGTCCCGTTATCGGCATTATTGGAAATCCCCATCTGATCAATTCAGAGTATTTGGTGCATGGGGCGGGTGAGATGAATTCTCGGGCGGTGCGCGAGATTTGCAACGCTTTGCCCGTTATCGTCCCACCTGATGCGCTTCTTGCCCCGATTGAGGAGCTCATGGAGGCTTGCGACGGCTTTGTTTTCACCGGTGGGCGCCCCAATGTGCATCCGAAAGAATATGGCGAAGATCTGACGGAAGATCACGGGGATATGGATGAGAAACGCGATGGCCTGGCCTTGCCGTTGATCCGCGCCCTGGTGACGCGCGGTCAGCCCTATTTGGCGATTTGTCGTGGGTTTCAGGAAATGAACGTCGCGATGGGCGGCAGTCTTCACCCTGAGATCCGTGACTTGCCAGGGCGCGACAATCATCGCATGCCGCCTGATGGCACTTTGGAAGAGAAATTTGCGCTGCGCCATGATGTATGCTTCACTCCAGGCGGGGTCTTCGCGCGGATGCTTGGGGCGGAGGTCGTGCGCACCAATACGTTGCATGGCCAAGGGATCAAAGAGCCGGGGCCGCGTGTGGTGATTGATGGCCACGCCCCGGACGGCACCCCCGAGGCGATTTATATAAAAGACTCCAAAGGCTTCGGTGTGGGCGTGCAGTGGCATCCAGAATATAGCGCCGCGCAAGATCCGGTGTCCCGGCCACTGTTTTCGGCCTTTGGTGCGGCGGTCTATGAATGGCGTGCCGCGCGCAGCGGGCCTGCCTAGGGTTGCCCGCCTGAGATTTCCATGGCTTGCCCGTCAAAACTGTCTGAGCCGGGGCTGCACAGCCAAAGAGCGGCGGAGGCGACCTCCTCTGCTGTAATCAGCCGCCCATGCGGGTTCAGATCGACCATCAAGGCGCGGGCCTCGTCATGGCTAATATGCGCGCGCTCAGAGATACTTTGTGTATTGCGTTCAATGATGTCAGTGTCGACATAGCCGGGGCATATCGCATTAAATGTGATGGGCAATTTCGCGTGATCGGCGGAGAGCGCGCGGATCATCCCGATCACGCCATGTTTGGAGGCGCTATAGGCATGTGCCCCCTTCAATCCGCGCACCCCGGCGATGGATGAAACGGCCAAGACTCGGCCCCAGTCTTTCACCGGCATATGCCGCAGAGATTCGCGGATGGTCAGATAGGCCCCGTCCAGATTGATCGCCATGATTTTGCGCCAGAAATCGAAGCTGGAATTGCGGATATTTTGCCCCTCTGCAATTCCGGCATTTGCGATGCAAATATCAATGCTTCCAAAGTGATCTGCAATGGATTGCATGCCCGTGACCACCGAGGCTTCATGGGCCACATCCATCTTGACGGCATAGCCTCGAAAAGAGTCGGCGGCCTGTTCCAACACGTCCAAACGCCGCCCGGTGATGGCCACATTGCAACCTTCCGCAGCCAATTTGCGCGCGATGGCCAGACCGATCCCTGTGCCGCCGCCCGTGATGACGGCATTTTTTCCTGTGAGTAGCAAAATTATTCCCCTCAATCTTTGTATGCAGAAATATACTCACATTTTGCGGCGAAAAGCCACGCTAGATCAGTTGCGCAATATTATTGCGCGCGTTACCCATTCGGCATTCGAAAGGTTTCGAGGACGGTGAAAGACCGCGTCATGAAAGGACGAAAATTATGAAAATTGGAGCTCTCAAAGAGATTTCTACCGGCGAACAGCGCGTCGCCTTAACACCAGAAAGCGCAATTCAGTTACAGAAACTTGGTCATGAGTGTGTGGTCCAAAAAGGTGCTGGCAGTGCCGCGGGTTTTAGTGATGCGCAGTATAAGGCCGCCGGCGTCAAAGTTGCCGCCACCGCGGCCGCTTTGACCAAAGCCTGCGATGTTATCGTTAAGGTTCGCCCGCCGACTGAGGCGGAAATCAAACGACTTTCTCCTGAAAAAACATTGATTTCATTTTTCTACCCCGGGGCCAATGAGGATCTCATGGAGCTGGCCAAATCCAAAGGCGCCAGCGTCATTGCCATGGATATGGTGCCGCGGATCAGCCGCGCTCAGAAAATGGACGCGCTGTCTTCGATGGCCAATATTGCTGGGTACCGAGCGGTGATTGAGGCTGGTAATAATTTCGGCCGGTTCTTCACAGGCCAGGTCACCGCCGCCGGCAAAGTGCCCCCTGCCAAAGTTTTGGTGGTTGGCGCGGGTGTGGCTGGGCTTGCGGCGATTGGGACGTCGACCTCTCTTGGGGCGATAACCTACGCATTTGACGTGCGTCCAGAGGTGGCCGAGCAGGTCGAATCAATGGGTGCAGAGTTTGTCTTCTTGGATTTCTCAGAGGAGCAGGCCGATGGGGCCGCGACAGGCGGCTATGCTGCCGTCTCCTCACCAGAGTTTGCGGCCGCGCAATTGGCCAAATTTCGCGAGATCGCACCTGATATGGACATTGTGATCACCACAGCTTTGATTCCCAATCGCGAAGCGCCTGAGCTTTGGACCGCTGACATGGTGGCCAGCATGAAGCCCGGCTCTGTGATTATTGATTTGGCCGCAGAGAAAGGCGGAAATTGCAAATTGACGGTCATGGATGAGCGGATCGTGACCGATAATGGTGTGATCATCATCGGCTACACGGATTTCCCAAGCCGGATGGCGGCGCAGGCCAGCACGCTCTATGCCAACAACATCCGCCACATGGTCTCAGACCTTACCCCGGAAAAAGATGGGGTTATTGTGCATGATATGGAAGACGACGTCATCCGCGGGGCGACCATCGCCCATGCCGGAGAAATCACCTTCCCGCCGCCGCCGCCCAAAATTCAGGCCATTGCGGCCAAACCAAAAGAAAAACTGCCCGAGAAAACCGCTGAGGAAAAGCGCGCCGAAGAGGTGCAGGCTTTCAAAAAGCAAACCCAGAACCAAGTCGCTTTACTGGCCATTGGTGGGGCGCTGCTGTTTTTGGTCGGCAGCTACGCACCGGCAAGCTTTATGCAGCATTTTATCGTGTTTGTTCTGTCGGTCTTTGTCGGCTTCCAAGTCATTTGGAATGTCAGCCATTCGTTGCATACGCCGTTGATGGCGGTGACCAATGCGATTTCCTCGATCATCATCTTGGGCGCGGTGCTGCAAGTTGGATCGACCAGCTTCCTTGTGACCGTACTCGCGGCGATCGCGGTGTTCTTTGCGGGCATCAACATTTTTGGCGGCTTTCTCGTAACCCGGCGCATGCTTGCCATGTTCCAGAAATCTTAAGGAGGTCGATACTATGGAAATGGGCTTTACCACTGCCGTCTATGTTGTTGCGGCTATTCTTTTCATTTTGTCCCTCGGCGGTTTGTCGGGCCAAGAAAGTGCCAAACGGGCCGTTTGGTATGGCATTGTCGGCATGGCGCTGGCGGTGACAGCCACATTGTTTGGACCCGGGTTTGGTCTTTGGGAGTTGTCTTTGGTTTTGATCGCGGCCGGTGGGTTGATTGGCTATCAACTGGCATCAAAAGTTGAAATGACCCAAATGCCAGAGCTGGTGGCCGGCATGCATGCCCTTGTCGGGCTGGCAGCTGTGTTTGTTGGGTTCAATACGCATTTTGAGCTGGTCAATGTTGCGGCCATGGATGAGAGCGCGCGTAAATCTTTAGAAGGTTTTGCGGCCCTTTTGGCGAAAAAGACCGCGGTCGAGATCAATATCTTGCGGGTTGAGACATCGCTCGGGATTTGGATTGGGGCTGTCACCTTCACAGGATCTGTGATCGCTTACGGAAAATTGGCGGGCAAAGTGAATTCTGCTGCCACAAAACTGCCAGGCGGGCATGTGCTCAATGCCACGGCGGCATTGGTCTCATTGGCCTCGCTGATCTGGTATCTGAATTCTGGCGCCTTGATGCCGATGATGATTTTGACCCTTATGGCTTTGTTCATTGGCTATCATTTGATCATGGGCATTGGCGGCGCGGATATGCCGGTTGTGGTCTCCATGCTCAACTCCTACTCGGGTTGGGCGGCCGCAGCGATTGGCTTCAGCCTTGGCAATGATTTGTTGATTGTCGTGGGCGCTTTGGTCGGATCGTCAGGTGCGATTTTGTCCTACATCATGTGCAAAGCGATGAATCGCTCTTTTGTCAGCGTGATCCTTGGCGGCTTTGGCGGAACAGCAGGTCCGCAAATGGCTGTGGAAGGCGAGCAAGTGGCCATTGAGGCAGATGGGGTTGCGACCGCTTTGAATGAAGCTGACAGCGTTATCATCATTCCGGGCTACGGGATGGCCGTGGCTCAGGCGCAGCAATCGGTTTCGGAATTGGTGCGCAAACTGCGCGCTAAGGGCAAGAATGTGCGCTTCGCCATTCACCCCGTTGCGGGCCGTTTGCCCGGTCACATGAATGTGCTCTTGGCCGAAGCGAAGGTGCCCTATGACATCGTCATGGAGATGGATGAAATCAACGATGATTTCCCAGACACAGATGTGGCCATTGTCATCGGATCAAATGACATTGTGAATCCGGCAGCCCAAGATGATCCCAACAGCCCCATTGCTGGGATGCCGGTTTTGGAATGTTGGAAGGCGAAACAGGTGTTTGTGTCCAAACGGGGGCAGGGCACCGGCTATTCGGGCATCGAAAACCCGCTATTCTTCAAAGAAAATACGCGGATGTTCTATGGGGATGCAAAAGCCTCATTGGACAAGCTGCTTCCGATGATAGAGTAATAAAACATGGCGTCGCCAGATTGCACCCTGGCGACGCTGCTTTTTGAGTTCAAGGTAAGGCTGTTTTATGGCACAGTTGATCGATCATCCTTTGCGCCACGCCACTGCGTCTGAGCTACATGCGCGGCCATTTCCTCATATTTCCGCCCCTGCGCGCGCGGCGTTTTTTGCCTATACCTCAGCGCAGAATGATTCTGGCCGCGATGAGGCGGCGGATCGGGCCCATTTCTTGCGTCTGCTCGATCATTACAACGTGGCCCATCCCGCTGAAACGGAGTCGCATTTTTTTGGTCAGTTAGGGGAGGTTTGGGTCAAATGGGAATGTCATACCGAATTTGTAACCTATACGGCTTTTGTCGATGGCCTGGGCGATGCAGCCTTCGATGGAAGTGAATTTGCGATCTTTCCCGCCGCGTGGCAGGCCGCTATGCCCGGAACAACGCTCAGCTCGACTTCGATAAGGGTTGAGGAAGACCAGGACACGCAAAGCATTAAGGACAAGCTGGACGGTTGGTTTGTCTCAGAAAGCTTGGCGGCCAGCCGGGTCTTGGACCGTGCGGCCGTTATTGCGGGGGATTACCGCATGGATGGCAATGGGAATATGCGTTTTGCGGTCTTTGTGCCGGCCTCGACCGGCCGGCGTCGTGTGGGGCGGATTGTTCAGCGTCTCAATGAGATTGAGGTCTATAAAACCATGTCGATGCTGGGCCTCATGCGCGCGCGCAGCTTGTCGGTAGAATTAAATGCCGTTGACACGAACCTGTCGGCTTTGGTGGCCGATTTGGCCGATGATCAGGTCTCGGCGGAAGATAACCTCAACGGATTGTTGAAACTCTCAGCAGATCTTGAGGGGCATTCGGCCGCGGTGGCCTATCGATTTTCCGCCAGCAAAGCCTATGCGGCAATTGTGGCGCAACGCATTGAAGTTTTGAGAGAATCCCAATTCGAAGGGCGTCAGAGCTTTCGCGAATTTATGATGCGCCGGTTTGATCCTGCCATGCGCACGGTCCAAGCGCTGGATAACCGACTCCAAGATCTCATTTCTCGGGCCATTCGCACCGGTGATTTGCTGCGGACGCGTGTCGACGTGGAGCGGCAAACGCAAAACCAGGAGCTTTTGAGCAGTATGAATCGCCGCGCAGATGTGCAGTTGCAGCTGCAACGAACCGTTGAGGGGCTGTCAGTCGTCGCAATAAGCTATTACGCCACGGGCCTGTCGCTTTATGTTCTGACGCCTTTGTCCGGTGTGATGGGCATGTCAAAAAGTGTTCTGACCACCGCAGTGGTGCCTTTGGTCGTGGGATCGGTCTATCTCGCCCTGCGCCGAATTCGCAAGCATATCCCGCATTGATTTAAAAGCCTCTTGACCTGTGCAAAAATGCAGGTCCAATTGCAGCCATGACAGATATATTGAGCGCCCGCCAATTGTTGGACCATTTGGTCTCTTTCCCAACGGTCAGTTCAGACACGAACTTGCCTCTCATTCACTTTGTGCGTGATTATTTCGCGCAGCATGGAATTGAAAGCGTGGTCTTTCCCAGTGAGGACGGCAATAAAGCCGGACTGGTGGCGCAGGTTGGGCCGAATGTGGCGGGCGGTGTGGCGCTTTCGGGCCATTCCGATGTTGTGCCGGTGGAAGGGCAGGACTGGAGTACAGATCCTTGGAAGGTGGTTGAAAAAGATGGCCGCCTCTATGGGCGCGGCACCTGCGATATGAAGGGGTTTGTGGCTTTGGCGATGGGAGCCATGGTGAAGGCCAACTCTCTCGACCTCAAACGCCCGCTGCAATTTGCCCTCTCGCGCGATGAGGAGGTCGGGCTGCTTGGTGCGCCGGATGTGGCGCGGGGCTTGCTGGAAAACTACGCGAAGGCTGACGCTGTGATTGTGGGGGAGCCGACTGAAATGCAGGTGGTGACTGGCCATAAGAGCTGCGATGATTTGCAATTTCATGTGCGCGGCAAAGAGGTGCATTCCTCACGCCTGCATGAAGGGGTGTCGGCCGTGATGTGCGCGGCGCGTTTTGTCGACTGGGTTCGGCAGCAAAATATTGAGAGCCAAGCCAAAACCCCGACGGCTACGGCGGCGCTTTATGATCCACCCTTCACGACCTTGCATGTGGGCGTTATCAATGGCGGCACGGCGCATAATATTACAGCGAAAGATTGTTATTTCTCAATCGATTTGCGCTGTGTGGGCGATGATCGCACAGAAGACTGGTTGGAAAAAATTCAAGCGCAAATTGATGTTATAGAAGCGGAGATGAAGGCTATAGATCCGAATAGCTTTTTCGATATGCATGTGATGCGCGGGCCCGCCGTTGTGCCCGAGGTGGAGGGCAAAGCCGAGGCCCTGGCGCGGCGCTTAACCGGTGACAATGGAACCCATACGGTGGCCTATGGCACCGATGGCGGGCATTTTCAGGCCAAAGGCTTTTCTGTCGTGGTCTGCGGTCCAGGCTCCATCGAACAAGCCCATCAACCCGACGAATTTATCGAATTGACTGAGTTTCAAGCGGGTGAGGCGATGCTGACGCGCTTATTGGACAGTTTGCAGACCGCTTAACCGCCCGTGTGGCTCATATGGCGGGACATCTTGCCGCCTTCATCGCCGCGGGAGTAATCGAAATCATGGCCCTTAGGTTTTGAGCCAATGGCCGCTCGAATGGCCTGTTCCAAAACAAGATTGCCTTCAGAGGCGCGCAGTGGCCCTCTCAGATCGGCGCTGCCTTCTTGGCCAAGGCAGGTGTAAATCTCACCGGTGCAAGTGACGCGCACACGATTGCAGCTTTCACAGAAATTATGAGTCAAAGGGGTGATCAGCCCGATGCGCTGCCCGGTCTCTTCAAGGCGAATATAACGCGCCGGGCCGCCAGTGCGGTCGGGCAGCTCCGTCAGGGTAAAGCGCCCGGCCAATTGATTTTGCAAGTCACTCAAGGCCCAATATTGCCCCACACGGTCCTCTTCACCCAGATCGCCCATAGGCATCACTTCAATGAATGTAAGATCCATGCCGCGTGCTGCGCAGAAGGCTGTGAGATCAAACAGCTCGTCTTCGTTGAACGCGCGCAGAGCCACCGTATTCAGCTTAACCTTCAAGCCGGCTGCAAGCGCGGCATCAATGCCGCGCAGCACATTTTGCAATTTGCCCCAGCGGGTGATTTTTGCAAATTTATCGGCATCAAGCGTATCGAGCGAGATATTGATCCGCCGCACACCGGCCGCATAAAGTTCGGCCGCGAAGCGGTGCAACTGGTTGCCATTGGTGGTTAAGGTCAGCTCATCCAAAGCGCCGCTTTGCAGATGGCGGGACATGGATTGGAAAAACGACATGATATCGCGCCGCACCAAAGGCTCGCCGCCTGTGATCCGCAATTTGCGCACGCCCAGCCCAATGAAAGTGCTGCAAAGGCGGTCAAGCTCTTCCAGAGTCAAAAGATCTTTTTTGGGCAAAAACGTCATGTTTTCCGACATGCAATAGACGCAGCGAAAATCGCAGCGATCCGTGACGGACAGGCGCAAATAAGTGATGGCGCGGGCAAAGGGATCAATCAAAGGGGCTGTCATGGGCGAACGGTATCCTTAAGCTGCTTCGATCACAAGTGTGATTTTGGTTGAAGCAAAGCAAGCTCAGACCTAAGCTGACGAAATACAGCAGGGCGCGGCGCAAGTGGGCTTGGGAGTGCTGTGGTGTTTGGAGGCACAGCTATGTTTTATTCGCCCAGCCGGTCATTTTGGCGCTCTGCCAGCGCTGGGGGTGGCCTGCGATGAGTGCCCGTGATCGGCGCCACGACTACCGGATCAAAGATGGTCTTTTCCCTCGCGATAGCCCTGTGCGCGTGCCTGAGTTTTTCAATATTGCTGAGGCCTGCTTAATGAGCCATGCGCGCGCGTTTCCTCAGGCTGTGGCTTTGATGGATTTGAGCCGCGATGCGCGGATGTGGACCTATGCGGAGATGGCGCAGGCGGCGGAGCGATTGGCGGCGGTTTGGCAAGGCGAGGGGGTGCGGCCAGGCGACCGGGTGGCGATTTTATTGCCGCAATGCGCCGAGGCTTTGATTGCGCATTTTGCAGCGCATTTGATTGGCGCGGTGTCCTTGCCGCTTTTTGTTCTGTTTGGCCCGGAGGCTTTGCGCTTTCGTCTGAAGGACAGCGGTGCAAAAATCCTCGTCAGTGATCACGCGCAATACCCAAAAATTTGCGAAATTGCGCCTGATCTTCCTGATTTGGATCAGGTTTACCTGCGTGAGGGGACCAGCGGGCAGGCAGATGGGCTTTGGAGTGCAATTGAAGCGCAGGATGCCGCCTACCGGCCGATACAGACCTTGGCGGAAGACCCTGCCATGATGATCTATACCTCTGGCACGACCGGAAATCCAAAAGGTGTTTTGCATGCACATCGGTTTCTTTTGGGCCACTTGCCCTGTTTGGAGCTGTCATTTGCGGATTTTCCCAATGGGGCAGATGTGGGTTGGACCCCGGCGGATTGGGCTTGGATTGGGGGCTTGATGGATATGGCGATCCCATGCTTCTATTTCCGCGTGCCGCTCGTGGCCAAACGCTTCGAGCGCTTCACCGCCGATGCGGCCTTTGATCTGATCCGTGATGCTCAGATTACCCGGGCGTTTCTGCCGCCCACGGCTTTGAAAATGATGCGCCAAGCCGAAGTGCCCGCCAGCGCGCGGTTGCGATCCATTTCATCGGGGGGCGAGCCGCTCTCTGCCGATCTTATAGAGTGGGCGAAGGCGGCATTGGGCGCAGAGGTGAATGAGCTTTATGGTCAAACGGAGTGCAACCTCAGCGCCGGATCGGCCCGCAGCTGGGATGTTGCGCAGGAGGGATGGATCGGCCAGGCCTTCCCGGGGTTCGACATGCGCATTTTAGATGAGCGGGGCCGGGCCGTTGAAGTGGGGCAGATTGGGCAAATCTGCGTGCATCGTGACACGCCGAGCATGTTTTTGCGCTATTGGAACCAACCGGAAAAAACCGCTGAGCGGTTTTTGGGCGCCTATCTGGTGACGGGTGATATGGGGCGTATGGATGCGCAGGGCTATGTGCAATTCATGGCCCGTGATGATGATGTCATCACGTCAAGCGGGTATCGGATTGGCCCCACAGAGATTGAGGCTGTATTGGCACGCGCGCCGCAAGTGGTCATGGCCGCAGTTGTGGCCGCGCCCGATGCGACACGGGGCCATGTGATTGGTGCCTATGTTACAGTCAATGGGCTGCTGGAGCCGGGTTTCGAAGCGGGTTTGATTGCGCAAGTGGCGGCGCAATTGTCGCCGCATATGGCGCCGAAATGGGTGCGGGTCTTGGAGGCGATGCCCATGACCGCCACCGGCAAAATTCGCCGCCTTGATCTTAGGGAAATGGCCGCCCAAGCGCATGAGCCAGCACAAACAGGCGGATAGCGGAGGCCAGGCCTATTTCAACCCCGCGCGCATGGTCAATTTTAACGGCCAAAGCGTTGATCGCCTTGCCCTGTTCTTGGGCAATTCGCAGAAACTCCAACCAAAATTCATCTTCCAGCGAGACGCTGGTGCGGTGACCATTGAGGGTGAGGGAGCGTTTCTTGGGCCTTTGCATCATGGATCACGCTTGTGTTGATCCAAATGTTGCACCTGTGCTGCGTTTTTAGTTTCTTGCAGGCGTTTTTGGGCTTTGCTGCGGCCAAACTTCACAGAGTTTTCCACCGCGCGGGTCGATTTTTCGGCCCGCGCTGTGGCTTTTCGAAACCTGTTGAGATTGACCGGCGCGCTCATTTTGGTCCGATCATCAACTCAGGGCGCACGACCTTGTCAAAAGTGGCTTCATCTACAAAGCCAAGCGCGATGGCCTCTTGCTTCAAGGTGGTGCCGTTTTTATGGGCAGTTTTGGCCACGGTGGTGGCATTGTCATAGCCAATTTCAGGGGCCAAAGCGGTGACAAGCATCAGGCTTTCGCGCATCAACTTGTCAATTTGATCGCGGTTCGCTGTTATGCCAGTGACGCAATTGTCGGTAAAGGCCTGTGCAGCATCGCCGAGCAATTGCATGGATTGCAAGACGTTATAGGCCATCATCGGCTTGTAGACGTTCAGCTCAAAGTGGCCTTGACTGCCGGCAAAACCCACCGCCGCATCATTGCCCAGCACATGGGCGCAGACCTGTGTGAGCGCTTCGCATTGGGTGGGGTTAACCTTGCCAGGCATGATGGAGCTGCCGGGCTCATTCTCTGGCAACATCAATTCACCCAATCCACAGCGCGGACCGGAGCCGAGCAACCGGATGTCGTTGGCGATCTTAAATAGGCTGACCGCCGCTGTTTTCAGAGCGCCAGACATCTCAACCATCGCATCATGCGCGGCGAGGGCTTCGAATTTATTCGGCGCGGTGACAAAGGGCAAACCGGTGATTTGCGCCATGTTTTGCGCCACCATTTCGCCCCAACCCACGGGGGTGTTGAGCCCTGTACCCACGGCCGTGCCGCCCTGCGCCAGCTCATAAATGCGCGGCAGGGCGCCCTCGACGCGGGCGATGGCCATGGCCACCTGATGGGTGTAGCCGGAAAACTCCTGCGCCAGAGTGAGCGGGGTGGCGTCCATCGTATGGGTGCGGCCAATCTTGATGATCCCGTCAAACTCTTCGGTTTTTGCCTGCAAAGCTGCGTGCAAGGCGCGCAGACCGGGCAGGGTCACATCTCTTGCGGTCATGGCTGTGGCAATATGCATGGCTGTGGGGAAGGTGTCATTGGAAGACTGGCCCATATTGCAATGATCATTGGGATGCACCGGATCTTTCGAGCCAATCACCCCGCCCATCATTTCAATCGCACGGTTGGCAATCACCTCATTGGCGTTCATGTTGGACTGCGTGCCAGAGCCCGTTTGCCACACCACCAGCGGAAAGTGATCATCAAGCAGGCCCTTCGCGACTTCGCTTGCCGCCTCTTGGATGGCTTTGCCCTTGTCTTCAGGCAGTTTGCCAAGGGCCGTATTGGCCATGGCGCAGCCCTGTTTAATGACCCCAAGCGCGCGGACGATTGCGATGGGTTGCTTTTCCCAACCGATCGGAAAGTTGATCAGCGATCTTTGGGTTTGTGCACCCCAATATTTGTCAGAAGGAACGTCTAATGGACCGAAGCTGTCGGTCTCTACGCGTGTTGTGGTCATGGGATGCCCTTTCGTTATCTGCTCAAAGGTTTACCCATGCAGCGCTCTAGGCGCAATGCGCTCTGTCGCGCGCGCTATTGTTTTCGAAAGCTGTCTAGGCTGACAACCTGCGCTTCTTCTCTAATCTCGTCATCAGCCTCGGCATTTTCATGCATCGGCGCCTCTGCGGCTTCCGGCGCATCCTCTTCGATCTGCTCAAAGCGCAGGCCGAATTCAACGGAAGGGTCCACAAAGGTGCGCAGCGCCAAAAACGGAATGTAGAGCGGCTCGGGCGAATCGCCGAAATTCAGGGTGATGGAGAACCCTTCATCGGTGACATTGAGATTATCAAACCAATGTTGCACCACGATTGTCATTTCGTCGGGGTAGCGCTCGAGCAGCCAATCAGGGATCAGCACGCCCGCATACATCGTGTTGAAGGTGATGAAAAAATGATGATCTCCGGGCAATTCTCCCACGTCAGCAATATCTTGCAACAAGCGCTTAATTAAACCGCGCATTGCATCATGCATCATGCTGCCATAGTCGATCATTTTCATGTCCAATCTTCCAAATCTGATTGCGCTGCACTCTAGGGTATTTTGCCAGAAACGAAAGGGCTGTAGGCTGCCTAAAAGGTGGAAACCCCGACGGATAAAAGCGCCATAAGGGGCAAAGTCCACAGAATATCCCACTTCCGCCACAGCAAAAGCAGGGCTGCGAGGGCGGAAAAGCTGAGGGACAGCGGGTCCAACGAGCCCGGATCAGGCAGGGACAGATCTAGCGGGCCAAGGGTCCAACCCCTATGGCTGGCAAACCAGATTTGCCCGGCAAACCATATGGAAAGACTGGCAATCACCCCAACCACCGCAGCCGTGATCCCAGCGAGGGCACGCGCCAACCATGCGATGGACATCAGCCGTTCCAGATGGGGGGCAAAGAGGAAAATCCATAAAAAGCACGGAAGGAAAGTCACCCAAAGCGTTAGCAGGCCGGCCATGAACGCGAGGGCGAGCCCTCCAGCTTGAAACCCAGCCAGAAAGCCCACGAATTGCGTGACGAGGATGAGTGGACCGGGCGTGGTTTCCGCCAACCCCAAGGCGTCGATCATCTGCGGCGCTGTCAGCCAGTTCAAATCAGTCACGGCGGTTTGCCCAAGATATCCCAAAACCGCATAGGCTCCGCCAAAGGTGACCACCGCCAAGGTTGAAAAAAGCAGGGCGACTTTGGTCAAAAACACCTCTTTCATGCTCCAAAGAATTGCAATCGGCAGCGCCCAGAGCGCGGCAATGAGGCTGGAAGCGGCCAGAGTGCTTTGCTGGAGGGGCGGGGTATGGTTTTTCGGCTCTGCGGCTACGGGCAGGGCTGCCACGCCCCAAAGCGCCGCCCCCAAAACCACCCAAGGATAGGGCAGACCGAACAGCGCAATGGCGCAAAAGCTGCTGGCGGCAATCGCCCAGGCCATGGGCTCGATCAAAGCCCGGGTGCAAATTTTGAGCAAGGCTTGTAGCACGATGACGATGACGCAGGCTTTGATCCCGGTGAATGCGGCCTGGCTCCAGCCCGTATGTCCAAAGTTGACGTAAGCCCAAGCCAAAGCAAAAATCACACAGGCGCCGGGAAGGATGAACAAGGTTCCGCCGATAAATCCGCCCCGCAGCCCATGCAGCCGCCAGCCAAGGTAGGTGGCCAATTGCATCGCCTCCGGGCCGGGCAGCAACATGCAAAATGACAGCGCTCTGAGGAAATCTTGCTGTGACACCCACCCGCGTTTGTCGACCACCTCATCTTGCATCAAGGCGATTTGCGCCGCAGGGCCCCCAAAAGAGAGCAGCCCAATTTTTGCCGCAACGGAAGTGAATTGCGTCAAAGAGACCTGGGATGTGGCCTGATTTTGCACGGATGAATGCTCCTTTTCGGCCTAGGTGAAAATGCCGCAAGAGCGGCTGCGGTACAAGGTGTAAAAGACCTCTGCATACCCGAGCCGCCACGCCAAAACATTATGCCCGGTGGCAACACCGGGCTGCGCCTGACTGCCCACGGCAGGCGCATTCACCATCTGGGTATACTGGTATATATGGTTATGGCTCAAATCTTGCAGTGATATCACCACAAGTCAGATGCGCAGGCCCAGGCCGGCGCTCTCCTCATTTCGTGTTGAAATGGCGTTATGCAGAGGCCTTTATAATATTGCACCTTTGGTTTTTGGCCGCTCATGCGTCGCAAAATGGCGTGACCTGGCGCAAAAATGGGTTACACCGAGCCGGAGCCTGCGGGAGATGAGCGGATGACGATATTATTGGGCGTTGATACGGGCGGCACCTATACAGATGCGGTGCTGATCCGCGACGACACCGATGTGATTGCCAGTGCTAAATCTCTGACCACGCGTGCCGATTTGGCGCTGGGCATTGGCTCTGCGGTGCGGGCCGTATTGGCCGAGGCCGATGTTGCGCCTGGTGAGATTGCCTTGGCCTCTTTGTCGACAACTCTGGCCACCAATGCTCTGGTTGAGGGGCAAGGGGGTCGTGTGGGGTTGGTCTATATCGGATTTGATGCGCGGGATTTGGACAGCCATGGGCTGAAAGAGGCGCTGAAGGGTGATCCGGTGATCACGCTGAGTGGCGGACATGATCATGCGGGCGGGCAGGCCGCTCCTCTGGATGAAGCTGCGCTGCGCGCGTGGTTGGAAGAAGATCAAGGCGTATCGGCCTATGCGGTGGCTGCGCAATTTGCCACGCGCAATGCCGCCCATGAGCTGCGCGCCGCTGAGGTCATTAGGCAGGTTACAGGCCGCCCTGTCAGCGCGTCGCATCACCTATCCTCAAAGCTCAATGGACCCAAACGGGCGTTGACGGCAGTGTTGAATGCCCGATTGATCGGGATGACCCATAAGCTCATTGGTCGGGCCGAGGATATTTTGCGCGAAATTGGCCTCTCCGCACCTCTGATGGTCGTGCGCGGCGACGGAGCTTTGATCTCTTCGCAAAAGGCCAAGGAGCGGCCCATTGAAACCATTCTGAGCGGTCCTGCCGCTTCCATTGTGGGCGCCCGTTGGATGACGGGACGCGATCATGCTTTGGTGTCTGATATTGGCGGGACCACGACGGATATCGCCCTGTTGCGTGATGGACAGCCGCAGATTGACCCGGCTGGGGCGCAGGTTGGCCCCTATCGCACGATGGTCGAGGCGGTGGCCATGCGCACAACTGGTTTGGGTGGGGACAGTGAGGTGCATTTTCGCTCTGAGGGTCTTGCGGGCGGGGTCACCTTGGGCCCGCGCCGGGTCTTGCCGATGTCATTGATCGCCCGAGAGGCGCCAGAGGTGGTATTGCCCGCCCTTGATCGGCAGCTGCGCGCGGTCATGCCCGGCGACTATGATGGGCAATTCGTGCGCGCGGTGCCAGGCGGCGACACCGCCGGTCTCAGCGCCCGTGATCAGGCCGTATTTGACCGCATAGGCCCGCAGACCCATCCTCTGGACCGGCTTTTGTCCACGCGGGTCGAATACCTGTCTATTCAACGCCTGGTGGCGCGTGGCTTGGTGCAGCTCTCCGGTGTCACCCCCTCCGATGCCAGCCATGTCTTGGGGCTATTAGACGCTTGGGACCGTGAGGCGGCGGCGATTGGTCTGGCTTTGATGGGGCGCAGGCGCACGGGAGCCGGCGAGCCTTTGGCGCGGGCGCCCGAGGATATGGCGAAAATCATTATTGATCAACTCACCGCTCAAACCTCTCAAGCCCTGCTCACGGCGGCCTTTGCGGAGGAGATCGACCCCTATAGCGGCGCGCCGGCGGAATTGGCCGGCCATGAGCTGCTGCGGCGCGGATTGCGGCGCGCGGGGGGATTGGTGAAGATCGAAGCCTGTCTGGATGTGGCTGTGATCGGGCTTGGGGCTTCGGCGGCCACCTATTACCCGGCAGTGGGCGAGGCGCTGAAGTGCGATGTTATTTTGCCCGAGCATGCCGCCGTGGCCAATGCCATTGGCGCCGTCGTTGGACGCATCACGATGCGGCGCTCCGGCACAATCACGGCGCCGTCCGAAGGAGTCTTTCGGGTGCATTTTACCGCGGGACCGCAGGATTTTCATAGCGAGGATGACGCCTTGCTGGCGCTGGAGACTTGGCTATGTGACAGCGCGCGCGCCGAGGTGGAGGAGAGCGGCAGCGACACTGTACAGGTCTCAAGCCATCGTGATATCAAACGGGCGCGCAGCGAGGCGCGTGAGATATTTATTGAGGCCGTGATTTCAGTCGAAGCAACCGGTCGGCCCCGCGTTGCGCGGGAGTAGGGACGTCGAAGGCAGAGGGGTCCTTGATTTTTTGCGGATAGTTTTGTGAGTATGTATTTTATTAATCGATTTCGACGACAGTAATTGAAGGAAATAACATTGAAACCGCGCATTGTTCCGAGTCTCGCTTTGGCGCTTGGCCTGTGGTGTTGTATGCCCATAGTTGGATTGGCCCATGAGGGCGTCAAGTGTTCCGAACGCAATCTGGATCAAGCCATTCGGGCTTTGGGATCCCGCAGGGCCGCTGAAACCTATTTCACCCCTTATATCACCCTCACGAAAAAGGATGTCTATTGGGCGCGCAGTGAATATCGCATTGTGGGATTGACTGACAATCAGAGCCGATCTGAGGTGCATGGCACAACCCAATGGAACGGGGTTGAGATGACATTGATGTATCATGAGGCGGCACAGGTGCTTTGGGTGACCATGCAGCCGTGGCGCAAGGGCCAGGTCATTCCGACGGTGGCCTATACCAAATGCGCAACGCTTGATTGATGTGAAGACCAGGTATGTGAGGGGGGAAGGTGCAGGTTTCTGTTGCCAGGTACCTGCGGACCCCGCCTGACGCTGCAAGGCGACAGGGCTTAAGGTTTCAATGTTTCGGACTGCTTACGCAGCCAGAGCCATTGGAGCTTTGTTGTCATTTGCAACTAGCTTAAATGAACCGATAACGGTGGTATCTCACCGAGCCAAAGCTAACCCCTTTAGACGTCCGTCGATCCTATTTCAGCCCCATCTGTCCCCAAATGAGGGAGGTTTGGTGGAGCTGCCGGGTACCGCCCCCGGGTCCGATCCGTTTATTACGAGCGCGTTTATGACCATAGTCCCGAGGGACAGATCAGATGTAATGCGCTTTGCGCGCAATTAAAAGGGGCGCGAGAGGCTAAATTCACAAAGAGCTGGATAAGTTTTCGTGCCGGCCTCTGGCACTTGGGCGCGATTGGCGTTAGCAGGAGAGGATTGTATAATCCTGGAGAGCCCAATGTTTAACGCCTTAGTTGTTGAGAAAACGGAAACCGGCACCCAAGCCGATCTGCGGCAAATCTCATATGACGATTTACCCGCGGGCGATGTGACTGTGGCGGTTGACTATTCTACCGTGAATTACAAAGACGGTCTGTGCATCGGTCCGGGCGGTGGTTTGGTCCGCGTTTATCCGCATGTGCCAGGAATTGATTTTGCAGGCACTGTCGAAAGCTCCGATGATCCGCGCTATCGTCCGGGGGATAAAGTCATTCTGACCGGCTGGCGCGTTGGCGAGGTCCATTGGGGCGGCTATGCGCAAAAGGCGCGGGTCAAGGCAGATTTCCTTGTACCTCTGCCGCACGGGTTGACGACCCGCCAGGCTATGGCTGTGGGCACTGCTGGCCTTACGGCCATGTTGGCCGTTATGGCGCTTGAAAATCACGGGCTTGAGCCGGGCAAGGCGCCTGTTTTGGTCACCGGTGCGGCGGGCGGTGTGGGCTCGGTTGCCACCGCGCTTTTGGCCAATTTGGGCTATGAGGTGGCTGCGGTCACGGGCCGTCCTGAGACAGCAGATTATCTTACCGCCCTAGGGGCAACGCAGATTGTCGCGCGCAGTGAAATCAACGAGGTGACCAAACGGCCCCTTGAAGCGGAGCGCTGGGCGGGCTGTGTTGATGCGGTGGGCGGCGACATGCTGGCGCGGGTCTTGGGGCAAATGTGCTATGGCGCTTCTGTGGCGGCTGTGGGCCTGGCGGGCGGGGCAAGCCTGCCGGCGACGGTCATTCCCTTTCTGCTGCGGGGAGTGAACCTCTTGGGCATCGACAGCGTGATGCAACCTTTTGAAAATCGGCAAAAGGCTTGGGCAAGGATCGCAAAAGATCTGCCACTCTCTAAGCTTGAAGGCATGATTGTTCCGGCGGTTCTGTCTGATCTGCCGCGCTTGGGTAAAGACATTCTCAAAGGCCAAGTGCAGGGCCGCGTTGTGGTTGACGTGAACGCCTAAGACCCGCAAGGTGAGGTCCAATTGGGCCTCATCTTACAGCGGCTCGCAAATCCCGTTCCTCGTCTGGCTCGCCCGAGGAGCCATCTGTCAAGGACCAACGCCATGCAGCTTGATCTAGAGTTTATCCGTCAAAATTTCCCGGCCTTCGACGTGCCGTCTTTACAGGGGCAATCATTTTTCGAAAATGCTGGGGGCTCTTACACTTGCGTGCAAGTTCAGGATCGTCTGGCCCGCTTCTACCGGGAGCGTAAAGTACAACCCTATGCGCCTTATGAGGCGTCGCGTTTGGGCGGGGAAGAAATGGACGAGGCCCGCTCTCGCCTGGCCGCTATGCTGGGGGTGCAGAGTGATGAGCTGACCTTTGGGCCCTCCACCACCCAAAATACCTATGTTTTGGCGCAAGCGGTCGGGCAATGGCTGGAACCGGGGCAGTCCATCATTGTCACCAATCAAGACCATGAGGCCAATTCGGGCCCTTGGCGGCGCTTGGCCGAACGTGGGGTTGAAGTGAAAGAATGGGCCATTGATCCGCAAACCGGTCTGCTGGATCCACAAGATTTGCAGGCTCTGCTGGACCCATCTGTGCGGATGGTGTGCTTTCCGCATTGCTCCAATGTAATCGCGGCGGTCAACCCCGTGGCGGAAATCACCGCGATGATCCGTGCGGCAGGTGCTTACTCTTGTGTTGATGGCGTGAGTTACGCGCCGCATGGCTTTGTGAATGTGTCGGAGTTAGGCGCGGATATCTACCTGTTTTCCGCCTATAAAACCTATGGGCCGCATCAAGGGCTGATGGTGATCCGGCGTGATCTTGGAATGCGCCTTCCCAATCAAGGGCATTATTTTAACGAAGGCAGCCTGTATAAGCGTTTTACACCCGCCGGTCCCGATCATGCTCAGGTGGCGGCCTGCGCGGGCATGGCCGATTATATGGATGCGGTCTATGCTCACCACTTTTCAGTGGAGGCCACAGCTGCACAGCGGGCTGCAAAGGTGCATGATCTGTTTAGAGATCATGAGGCACGTTTGGCTCAACCTATTTTAGACTATCTGAGCGCTAAAAATTCCGTACATTTGCTTGGCCCGGCTGAGGCTCAAAATCGCGCGCCAACCATTGCCGTGCAACTCTCTATGCCGGGTGAGGTGGCGGCCGAGAAGCTGGCCCCTTTCGGCGTTATGGCGGGGGGTGGTGATTTTTACGCGGTGCGCCCCTTGTCAGCGCTTGGCATTGCGCCAGAGCACGGGGTGCTGCGCCTGTCATTTGTGCATTATACCGGTCCCGATGATGTTGACCGGCTGTTAAATGCCCTAGATCACGTTCTATAGCGGTTTGTGAAGGACGCGATATGACCCCAACTTTATTGTGGTTCCGGCGCGACTTGCGTCTGCAGGACCACGCGGCGCTGACGGCCGCTCTTGCCCGGGGTGGCCCGGTGATTGCCGTGTTCATCTGTGATGCGCAGGTTGAGACCTTAGGATCGGCGCCAAAATGGCGGTTGGGGCAGGGTATTGCGGCCCTTCAAAAGGCCGTCGCCGACAAAGGCAACCGCTTG
The DNA here is from genome assembly GCF_000738435.1 of Planktomarina temperata RCA23. Taxonomy (NCBI): domain Bacteria; kingdom Pseudomonadati; phylum Pseudomonadota; class Alphaproteobacteria; order Rhodobacterales; family Paracoccaceae; genus Planktomarina; species Planktomarina temperata. The sequence goes on from NZ_CP003984.1 coordinate 1,160,757, forward strand.
ATTTTGCGGCGCGGCGCGGCGATAGATGTGATCCCCAAGCTTGTCGAGGAAACGGGTGCGACCGCCGTCTATTGGCAGCGGTCCTATGATCCAGCCAGCCAGGCGCGTGATGCGGAGGTGAAAGCGTTCCTCTCGGCCATGGGGCTCGAGGCCAAAAGCTTCAAAGGCCACCTGTTGTTCGAACCTTGGACGGTGCAGACAAAGCTAGGTGGATTTTACAAAGTTTACACGCCGCTTTGGAAGGCTGTGCGCGGCAGAGAGGTACCCGAGCCCTTGCCGGCGCCAACACGGATTCCGGGACCAGAGACCTATCCGAGCTCAGAGGCGCTGGGCGCATGGGGCTTGGGACGCGCTATGCAGCGCGGCGCTGCGATCGTGGAACGCTACGCGCGGGTTGGTGCGGATCTGGCACAGGAGAGATTGGCGGAATTCACCAGCGGCGCGTTGCGGCACTATGGCGAGGGGCGGGATATTCCCGGTGAAGATGGCACGTCAAAATTAGCAGAAAATCTCGCTCTGGGGGAAATTACCCCCGCGCAATGCTGGCACGCCGGGCAAGCTGAATTGAACCGTGGCAATCCGGGGGCAGAAATTTTCCTCAAAGAATTGGTCTGGCGCGAGTTTGCCTATCACTTGCTGCACCATACACCGCAAATCCTGACGCGAAATTGGAAACCGGCTTGGGATGCCTTTCCCTGGAGCGAGGAGGCCAGCAGCGCCAAATTTACCGCGTGGAAAACCGGGCGCACGGGGCTTGAGTTTATCGATGCGGCGATGCGCGAGCTTTATGTCACGGGCACCATGCACAACCGTGGGCGGATGATTGTCGCGTCTTATTTGACCAAACATCTCATGACCCATTGGCGGCTTGGGCAGGCTTGGTTTGAAGATTGCTTGATTGATTGGGATCCGGCGAGCAACGCGATGGGATGGCAATGGGCGGCGGGCAGTGGCCCGGATGCGGCGCCCTATTTCCGCGTGTTCAATCCCGAAACCCAGATCGAGAAATTTGATGCAGATCGGCGTTACCGCAAGATGTGGATTGCAGAGGGGCAGGCAAATCCGCCGGCCAGCGCGCTGCAATATTTTGACGCTATCCCAAGGTCTTGGGGCCTGTCGGCGCAGAGTGCCTACCCTGCGCCGATCGTTTCAGCCAAAGAGGGGCGCGAAATCGCCCTGTCGTTCTATAAAACCCGTGACTTCTAATCACCGCGAGGCTTGCTTCTCACGCCTGCTCCGTTAATTTACTATAAACTCAAATCTCTACGGGAGATGCCTATATGATCCTGACTTCCACCGATGGGCAGAAAAACTTGCCGCGTTATTTTGCCACCGCCTTTGGCGTTGCGCAAAAAGGACAAAACGGGCGCATAGATTTTGCTTTTGACGATGGCCGCATCTTCCGCGCGGAAGGTCCGGGCGCCGGACCGGTATGCGAGGTTCGTATTCACGACAAAGGCATCTTCGAGCGTTTGCTGCGGGAAGGGCAGCTGGGGTTTTGTGATGCCTATTTGGATGGCCAATGGAGCACGCCGGATTTGCAGGCTTTCATGGATTATATTCATGCGGATAATGAAGAGGTGTTTGACAGTTTCCCAGGGCAAAAGCTGGTCCAGATTTACGAGAAATTCCGCTTCTGGATGCAGCGGAATTCCAAGGGGCAAGCGCGCAAAAACATCAGCTATCACTATGACCTAGGAAATGATTTCTATGGTCTGTGGCTCGACAAGACTATGACCTATTCATCGGCGATTTTTGAAACCGGGCGTGAAACACTCGAGGAGGCCCAGACGGCAAAATATGCCAGTATGGTTGATCAAATGGGGGTGAAGCCTGGTGATCATGTGCTGGAAATTGGTTGCGGCTGGGGTGGCTTTGCCGAATATGCTGCGAAAGAGCGCGGGTTGAAAGTGACCTGTCTGACCATCAGCAATGAGCAGTTTAAATACGCCGAAGATCGGATTGCGGCGGCCGGCCTGCAAGATATGGTGACGTTTAAACTGCAAGATTATCGCGATGAAACCGGGGTTTATGACGGCATTGCCAGCATTGAGATGTTTGAGGCTGTCGGAGAGAAATATTGGCCCTCCTATTTCAGTACGGTTTTTGGCCGGCTCAAAACAGGTGGGCAGGCGACGCTACAAATCATCACAGTGCGTGATGATCGGTTTGAAGATTACCGTAAATCTGTGGATTTTATTCAAAAATATATTTTCCCAGGCGGTATGCTGCCCTCACCGGCAGTGCTGCGCCGTGAGGCCCAAAAAGCCGGTTTGGACTGTGTGAAATCAATAGAGTTTGGCGAGAGTTATAGCAAAACTCTGAGGCTTTGGCATGCGCGGTTCAATGACAAATGGGATCAAGTGGAGGCGATGGGCTTTGATGAGCGTTTCCGCCGGATGTGGAATTTCTACCTGACCTCTTGCGCCGCGACCTTTCATTACGCCAATTGCGATGTGACACAAATCACCCTGTCCAAGCCTGAATGAGCCGCCGATGACCCATGTGTTTTTGTTCGGCACGCTGTGTTGGCCGGATCTGTTGGATCTTGTGGGCGGGGCAAGCTGCCGCGCAGGAGTGGAGGCGGAGTTACCAGGCTACCATGTCACCTGGGCAAAAGGGCAACCTTTTCCGGCAATCCACCCTAAAGCGGGCTGTCAGGCGCGGGGCATTTTGCTGCGGGGATGCGATGGGCAAGTTTTGGCCCGTATGGATCACTATGAAAGTGGCTTTGGCTATAAGCTGCACCCGGTGACGGTCATGGCCGCTGGGGGCTCTGTGCAGGCGCAAGTTTACCTGCCGCCCGACGGTCTGGAGCCGGGGCCCGAGTGGTCTTTGACCGATTGGCAAGCGGCACATGGAGCTTTGGCTTTGGAAGCGGCTTGGGAGGTTATGGCCGTTATGGGGCAGATGTCACCGGCGGAGCTGGCCGAGGCCTATCCCATGATGCGCGTGCGTGCGGACGCAAGGCTCAAGGCGCGGTCAGACCCGACGCCGCCGTCGCCCTCTGGTCTGAGCCGCGCCGATGTGGTGGTGCATGGACACAGCCAGCCCTATACAAAATTTTTCGCCTTGCAGCAGGCCGAGCTTTCCGTGCCGCGGTTTGATGGGGCAGGGAGCGAGCGGGTGGACCGGGCGGCCTTTGTTGGCACAGATGCCGCCATTGTTCTGCCCTATGATCCAAAGACAGATCGGGTCTTGTTGGTTGAGCAATTTCGTTTTGGCCCCTTTGTGCGGGCCGATGCCCACCCGTGGTTGATGGAGCCGGTTGCCGGCCGTATTGATGCGGGCGAGACCCCCGAAGGCGCTGCGATCCGTGAGAGCTTTGAAGAGGCGGGGCTGAAGATCGGGGATCTGCACAGGGTGCATAGTGGCTATAGCTCACCGGGGTGTAGCAGTGAGTATTTTCACATTTTTGTGGGCTTGGCTGATATTGGTGATGCGGCGGCGATCTTGAGCGGATTGCAGGATGAATCTGAGGATATCCAAGGGCATATCCTGAGCTTTGATGACTTCTACCACCGCCTGACGACCCATCAATTGCCCGTGGTGCCCCTAGCTTTGGCCGGCTATTGGCTCGCACAAAATCGAGACATGTTGCGTAAGAATTCTTGAGCTTCTGTTCCATGCGGCTTAGGAAGATTAAAAGATAAAGGGTTTGTGATGTCGACTATCTATTCCGATTTGGCTGCGGCCGTGGGCAATACGCCATTGATCCGGCTCAAAGCGGCCAGCGAGGCCACGGGCTGTGAAATCCTTGGCAAAGCGGAATTTATGAACCCAGGACAATCTGTTAAGGATCGTGCGGCTTTGTATATTATCAAAGCGGCTGTGGCCTCGGGTGATTTAAAGCCAGGTGGTACGATCGTTGAAGGTACGGCCGGCAATACGGGGATTGGCTTGGCGCTGGTTGGCGCCTCAATGGGCTTTCGCACGGTGATCGTCATACCCGAAACGCAAAGCCAAGAGAAAAAAGATATGTTGCGCCTTGCGGGTGCAGAGCTTGTCGAAGTCCCTGCCGCCCCTTACAAAAACCCCAATAACTATGTGCGTTATTCGGGACGTTTGGCCCAAGAATTGGCCAAAACAGAGCCCAATGGTGCCATATGGGCCAATCAATTTGACAATATTGCCAATCGCCAAGCGCATATTGAGACCACCGGGCCTGAAATATGGGCGCAAACTGAGGGCAAATTGGATGGGTTCATTTGTGCTGCCGGCTCGGGGGGAACCGTGGCGGGCATGGGACTGTATTTGCAGCCCAAGGGTGTAAAAGTGGGCCTCGCCGACCCGGATGGCGCGGCCTTGCACAGTTTTTACACCACAGGGGTTCTGGCCTCAGAGGGTGGCTCGATCAGCGAAGGCATTGGTCAAGGTCGGATCACCAAAAATCTAGAGGGCTTTACGCCGGATATGTCCTATAACATTCCAGATGCAGAGGCTTTGCCCTTTGTCTTCGATCTGCTGCGCAATGAGGGCCTGGTTCTGGGAGGATCTTCTGGAATCAACATTGCCGGCGCTGTGCGCATGGCGCGTGACCTTGGCCCTGGTCATAGAATTGTCACTATTTTGTGTGACTATGGGACGCGTTATCAATCAAAACTCTTTAACCCTGATTTCTTGCGCTCGAAAGGCCTCGAGGTGCCAGAATGGATGGAGACCAGCCGTGATATTCAAACTGTTTTTGAACCTGTCTAAATTTTTTCTGATTGTCTGGTTGGGGCTGTGGGCCACGCTCGCGAGTGCCCAAACCTCGGCGCAAGTCACGCCAGATTATAGCCGATGGGCCGCCACGGCAAATATGGCGCAAGATACGCTCGAAGCCGGTACCGCAAATGAAGCTTTTTTGACCAAACTGCGCGAGCAATTGGCCTTGAGACGGTCTGAATTTTTAGAAGTGCAAAATTCTAGCCCCGCTAGATTGGCCATTTTGGAGGAGCAGTTGGCCGCCCTCGGGCCTGTGCCCGAAAGCGGCACAGAACTGGCAGAAATCGCCGAGCGCCGCGCCAGCTTGGCTCAGGATATTGAGGCTATAAATGCGCCGCGCATAAGGGCTCGGGAGGCCTACAAACAGGCCGATGGTTTGATTCGCGAAATTGATGCCGCGCTGTCGGCGAAACAGACCGAAAATCTGCTCAAGCTGGGCCCGTCGCCCATTGATCTTCGCCTCTGGCCTGAGGCGGTTTTACAAATTACGGAAAAATTGCAATCTCTTGTGGGCAATGTATCGACCGCTTGGAATACCCCTGTTGTGCGCGACAAAGCGCGTGATCAATTGCCACTTATCGTGACGCTGCTTTTGGCAGCAGGCCTGTTGCTGACACAAGGTCGCCGCTGGCTGGCCCGTGCCCTGCGCCGCCTGTCCCGCTCAGAAGATGCCTTTGGCGTCGATCTGGCCCGATACTTGCTCGGCTTGGGGCAGCTGGTGAATGTGATGCTCTGTGTATTCTTGCTGTCGCGTGCTTGGAGTGTTTCACGGCTCTATGATCTTGATTTGAGCGTCTTGCTGCAAGCTGCCACTTGGATTTTCGCCCCGCTTTTTATCAGCCGTTGGTTGGCCACTCAACTATGCCCCATTGATGAGACGAGCCGAAGTGCTCTTGCATTGCCCGGCGGTTCAGGCCTGCAGGCGCGTTTGTTGATCCGTTGGCTGGGTGTGGTCATCTCTGCGATGATCTTGATGGGCTATCTGAGCGATATGGGCGATTTTTCGAGTGGAACTGAGGCAGTGATCGTCTTTGTACTCGTGTCCATCGCGGGCGTCGGAACCTTGCGGCTTGGCGGATTGTTGTGGCGCCAAAGCCATGGACCACAGGCCGCCACAGGGGCCGAGCAAGTGCCCCACAGGATTGTGGTGCGACTTGGGCAAGGGCTGGCTGTTGTCGCGGCAATCTGTATCGCCCTTGCGGTGATTGGCTATTCATATTTGGCCATCGAGTTGTTGATGTCTATTCTTCTGTCCACCGGGCTTTTGGGCATACTCTTTGTAACATTCGAGGCTGTGCGCAATGCATTTGCAATGCTGTCTTCAGATCGTAGCGCCGGGCATGATAGCCTGGCTGCCGTCGTTGTGAATGCGGGCTTGATTGTGGCCTTTTTACCGGTCTTTGCCCTGATCGGGGGGGTGCGAACATCAGAGCTGACGGAGCTCTGGGCGTCCTTTAAATCTGGCGTGACACTCGGAGGGGTGCAGCTGTCGCCTGGCGTTGTGCTGCAGCTGATTGTTGTCTTTGTCATTGGCCTGTTACTGACGCGCCTCATTCAACGGACTTTAAAAACCCGCATTTTGGCGAAAACCAAAATAGATGCGGGCGGACAGAATGCCATTGTCTCGGGCATCGGTTATTTCGGGATTTTCTTGGCGGCGGTCGTGGCGATTACCTCTGCTGGGCTTGATCTGTCGTCGCTTGCAATTGTTGCTGGTGCCCTTTCGGTTGGGATCGGTTTTGGCTTGCAAAATATCGTATCCAACTTTGTGTCTGGCATCATCTTATTGATTGAGAGGCCCATCAGTGTTGGCGATTGGATCGAAGTGGGCGGAAATATGGGGATTGTCAGAAAAATCTCCGTCCGTTCCACGAGCATACAGACCTTTGACCGTACGGATGTGATTGTACCCAATGCCGATTTGGTCTCGGGAACGGTGACCAACTACACCCATGGCAGCTCTGTGGGTCGCATCATTGTCCCGATCGGCGTAGCCTATGGCAATGACACGCGCAAGATTGAAGAGCTCTTGCTGCCACTTGCCGAGCAACATCCTCTGGTGCTGAAAGATCCGGCACCCTCGGTGGTGTTCCAAGGATTTGGCGCAGATTCTTTGAACTTTGAGATCCGCGCATTGCTTGCCGATATCAATTATGGGCTCACGGTGCGCTCCGAATTGAACCATCAGGTCTATGAGGTGCTGACCGCCAATGGCATAGAAATTCCATTCGGGCAGCGCGATATTTGGATCCGTAACCCAGAGGCCCTGGGCGCCGTACGCTCTGAGCCCTCGTAACCATCATGAGGCGTCACCTAGGGTGCCGGCCTTGATTGGAAAGCTTGACGCATGGGCGCAAGAGCCGAGGATAAGATTTTTTGAATCATGAGCTCGGAAATCTATTTTAGGCTCTTGAAAACCGCGCGCCAGTCTCATAGACCACGCCCAACGGACAGGTGGCCGAGTGGTCGAAGGCGCACGCCTGGAAAGTGTGTAGGCGGGAGACCGTCTCCAGGGTTCGAATCCCTGTCTGTCCGCCATCACCGCCTTACTAGCAGTGGCATATCCCCGATAAGCATCAGTTATAACTCAGTTCTTCTGGCCCGGCGCTTGTAATGCCGCACGTGAGTACTGACCAAATTGCTGACCAAATCTATCCCCCATACTTTCATCCGTAATGGCTACTATTACTTCTCCAGACGTGTTCCTGCTGACTTGCGAGATCACTATTCTTACCATCGTATTGTCCAAGGGCTGCGTACTACATCCCCTCAGAAAGCTAAGGTGCAAGCCAGTATTACGGCTGCCAAGCTAGAGGCGTACTGGAGCCAGATGCGATTGGCTAAGTCTGACGTGATTGGTTTGTCGTTGGTTAAAGGCTCTTCCAGCAGTCTAAAAGTCGCCCCCAAGCAGCCTAACATCGACTGCCCATCCCTTTTAGATGCCTTAGAGGTCTATCTTGAGCAGAAGGGTAAAGGTCGCCCCAAGACCTTTCGTGTGGCAGCTGAGCGGTCCTGTAACTATCTGATTGGCCTCTGCGGTAACAAGTCGTTGTCAGATTACACTCGCCAAGATGCTCTTCAATTCAGGGATTGGCTCGTTGCACGTGGACTTACAGGTTCCAGCATTACCCGCAATTTTTCGTATCTGAAGGCAGTCATAAACTTTGCTCTGTCTGAGTATGCCTTGGATATTCGTAATCCTTTTGTTGGAGTCTATCACGATCGCAGTGCTGGGGTTTTAGTTCGTAAGCCAATACCTATTGAGGCTATTAGAAACGTACAATCTGAGTGTCATGCAATCGATGATGATATGAGATGGCTGATAGCTTTGATCTCTGACACGGGAATGCGTTTGGCTGAAGGGGCAGGGCTGCTTAAGGAGGATTTGGTAGGGCTTGATACGGATCTGCCATGTGTCCGTGTAACCAAACATCCTTGGCGTAACCTGAAGACATCAAGCAGTGAACGACACATTCCACTTATTGGTGACGCATTGTGGGCTGCTAGACGCATAGTAGAGGCAGATAATGGGTCAGACTTTGCTTTCCCAAGGTACAATAGGACATCACCCACAGCGGCTAACTCTGCCAGTGCGGCACTAAACAAATGGCTTAAGCAGTATGTCCCAGCAGGATGCACGATGCACAGCTTTAGACACTCAATGCGGGACAGGTTAAGGGTGGTTCAGTGTCCTTCTGATATCACTGACCAAATAGGTGGATGGACGACTGATGGTGTAGGGCAGGGGTATGGTTCAGGCTATCCGCTGAGTGTGCTGCGGGATTGGCTAGAGAAGGCCAAATAGCAATTTGGTCAGTACTCACGTGCGGCATTACAAGCGCCGGGCCAGAAGAACTGAGTTATAACTGATGCTTATCGGGGATATGCCACTGCTAGTAAGGCGGTGATGGCGGACAGACAGGGTGTTCATCTCCTGTTGCATCCACCAGTAATCAGCTAACTCTATGTAATCACTGGATACAGCATACCTCAGTTCACTGCAATAAGGCGCATATTGGTCAGTAATCTGGTCAGTAATGCAGACCCCCCCTGCATGTGCCACCCCACCCCCTAGGGATACCGTACATAGCTCTGACCTGCGATTGGGTTCTGGGTATCGTCAACCAGCAGCATCAGCCTGTTTCAATGATACTTGACGGTTTCATCTGTGCGGTAGGGTGTGGGCTGTATGTATGCCTCTGCTACTTCGTAGGATGCTTATGCATGAAGCCTTCAGTTGTTACCCAGTATCCTAGGAAATCGTTACAGTAGCATCAGAGGGCCTCTGCATGGGCCACAGGGGGTGTGCGGGGTAAGTATATATGGCCTCTGCCAGTGATTAGCCCTGTGAGTTTGTAAACTACTATTGGTTCAGTTTCGGGTAAGATGACCGTGATTGAAGTCCTTAGGGGGACAAAGTGCTATAGTAATATATAGGAACCTGTCCCTTTAACGGTGTCACTCCCCCGAAACTTCAGGCTCTGGCCCGTAGAGATACTCCAGCTTTAGATTACTGATAGCACCTTCACCCCAGCCTGTGGTTAGATGCGCCAGTACTTCTGCCTCAGACCAAGGGGTGTAGATGCTGGTGGTAGGACTGCCTGAGTAATCCTTCGGGAGGAATAGATGCTGGTGGGTGCTGGTGCGTTTAACCTTGGCGTCAAAGGTGGCTATCTGGGTGGCTGTTCGGACGAGTGCGGGCAGTTGAGTTAATAGCCGCTTGGGATCAGAAGCTTTGGAACGCTGAAACAACTTCTTAGCTGCCCCTTTGGATAGACCCAAGTTGTCCTGCATCTTCTCCAACCCTAATGGTGTAAGAGGTAGGTCACCTGTTCTGATCAGTTCCATTTCCAGCCTGTCAGGCATCAAGTCGTTAAACTCAATCAGGTGATCTACTGGCATCTCGACAGGCAGGTTCGATAGCAAGAATACTCGCTTCTGATAATCAGCCCAAACTAACCTCAACCGAGCAATTGCCTGTACAGTCTCAGCCTCCCTGATTTGCTTTTGAACTGCTTTAATGCGGGGATCACTAAATGATGGAACTGTCATAGCTGCTGGAGATTGAGGGCTACGTGCAGACAGCCAATATTCAACCTGATCTAAGGGTAGGTTCTCTTTATCATCATAGCTTAGTGGATTGCCTGAGTTACCATAGACTGACCTCGCTTGTTGTTCGATCTCATCGATTGGTGGCTGGTTGCGGCCCGTAATAAATACAACTGATCTATCCGCATAGGCATTGGAACCACGTAAGGACATAAAGTGTGCCACAGCTACACCTGTATCAAGCTTAGGGTGCTCTCGCAGGAACTCACATAAATCTTTGTTTCCTACTATTAGAGGGCTTTCTCCTGCCTTCACCCATGCGTTTAGGATTGTGATTAAGCTGGCTAAGTCATTGTGGCGAGCATCATAGGTTGGTTCTGACAGGTTCTCTTGCTCTGGTCCGATCTTGCTGTTCCAGAAGTTTTTACTACCAGTGCGATCATGTACCTGACTGACCACAGCTAATTGGTGAACATCAATCTGATGATATTGCAGGGCTGGTAGATACGCTTCTGTGATTATGGGGTCAGCCGTAGCATCCAAGTAAAGCACTGGCGTAGACCGTGGCACTCGAATGGGCTTATGCTCACAGATCACAATATCGTTCTTGCGGTTGTTGTTTCGGGTTTTTCTATTGTCGTGAATCAACTGCCCAAAGCTGTCTCTACCCTGGTCCTCAACCTCCCGTGCTGCGATCTCAAGTAATTTGGTCAGAGCCTTATATTGCTTGGCGGATCTCACATTGCGGCTTTGCGTCGTCCCAGCACTGAAGGGGGTAGCTGGATTTAGCCCTTCAACCGACACGGCGTTGAACTCAAAGGCTCCAATGTCTTTGTCCCGTAGGTAGGATAGATCACCTTGATGTTTGGTTAGGCACTCCACCAGATCAAAGCCTAAACTGGGAAGGCCTTCCAAACGAATATGCTGTGTCACATCACCCACTGGCATGGATGGCATATTGCTAACGGCAGAGGACATAAACGCCTCATCTATTATTACCAGATCAGGCTCTGCTTGGCGTTCAAATTCATTCCTGCTCAGAAACAAGGACGCATGAGTGTAAATACGGATCGTATTCTCAACGCCCAGATCATTGCCCGATTGCCTGAACTGATCCAAATAGCTACAATTGCCAAAGAAGCTGCATTGCTCTCCTGAGGTACGGCTTAGACAGGCATTGCCATAGATGCTGTGACCCTTCTCTTCCAAATCCCTGACATACTCTGCCCGCTGACACATTATAGGATGCGGGTATGAGTTCTGCTCTTCGTCCCATTTACCGCCTGTACGGGGATAAACGTGAATGACCCTGGCATTGATGCCTTCTAAGCTTTCTTCCCATTCGTCAGCTAGATCATGTCGGGGGACGTAGACTTCTATGGTCTGCTGGAACTTATCTGTCAGATACTTTTTTAGTTCGGCTATTGTTTGTTTGGTTTTACCTGTTCCCATAGTCAGGCGAACAGCAGCCCTTGGGCTAGCACCCCTAGCCAAGTCCTCGAAGAAGCCGCCTAGAATGGTATTGAGTTTTGATTGTGCTTCCACGGCTCCGACAAGCTTCGGGCGTGCCACCTTACCTGCACCTGCAACAAGTATCGTTCTGTCTGAGCGAGATACAAAGTCATACGTACCGTTATTAAGTTCATGCAACCTTGCTCTGGCCTTTGTTGCAGCATCAGCAACTGTCCAAGGGCCACGGGCAGACACCACGCTTATATCTGCTTCTTCACAGAAACGGTCCCAGAGGGCAGCGGTCACCTCTTCTTCGCTTGGAGTGTGTTCTAGGGTGACCAACTGCTGCATGACCTGGGTGGACAGTAAGAACATAAGTTGTTCCCTGCCATCGACGGCAAGACCAGTATCTGGATCACGGATAATATCGGCAGGATCAAGCAGTCCTGATTTGCCACTTGTTCTTTGCTTTGACGACCTTGAAGCGACAGCACTCCTGAAAGCTAAATCAGATGGCACTGTTACGGTTGATATTCCAGTGCCAGCTTTAAACAAGCCAGACCTGTTTGGATAAGGATCAACAGCACCATCGCTAAATAGAGGGTTAGCCGTCAGGTGGATTTGGATTGGATTGAACATCCGCATGTCGACAGGACCGCCAGACAGCCACGCCTTCAGTTCATTGTCAGAACACGTGCGTTCCAACCAGAACCACAGATGCACATTAATCCCAGCTTTGATGCCCATGCTGGATGAAAAATGATACCAGCAGTCAGCAGCTTGGAACTCAACAGGAAGCTGCTGGATTGCATAAGACACCATTTCTTGTTGATCAGAAACATCACCATCCCAAGCAAGGCTATCGATGTCGATCATGCACCACTGGCGAGGTATTGCTGTGAAGTATTCCATTTTGCGAGGCACTGGGCTGTTTTTACCGTCCGTCAGTGACCCTCTGATGACCGTATGCTTGGGATCATTCTCAAGTCTTTGCAGCAATGCGGACAGGCTTTGAAGATCTGATACTGGCTCTTCAGATACATTGAACAGTTTGCCAGTGGAAAAGGGCTGTGGGGATAATTCTTGGCCAGTGAAGCTTTTAACAAGGGAATGCCCAGAGGCAGACGTCAGGAGTGTCACTACTTCGCCCATTTGCATCCCTCTCCAAACTTGGTTAGAAAATCTAAACATGGAAACGAAGAAGTACCAACACGTATTTATCTCAGAATGAGATTATAAAAACGGTGGAATAGCAGTGGCAGAACTTACGATTGATCAGGCTTTACAGAAGGGTGTTGAGGCTCATAGAGCAGGGCAGGTTCAAGAGGCAGACCGCCTTTACACAGCTATTCTAAAAGCCCAGCCTAAACACCCTGATGCCAATCATAATATGGGTGTACTCGCTGTTGGTGTTGGTAAAGTTGAACAAGCACTCCCGTTCTTTAAGACGGCGCTGGAGGCTAATCCAGCCACGGCCCAGTTTTGGCTCAGTTACATTGATACTTCAATCAAGTTAGACAAGTTAGCTGATGCAAAGGCTGTGTTTGATCAAGCCAAAAGTAAAGGCGTTAAGGGTGATGGTTTTGATCAGCTTGAGAAACGTTTAAATGAAGCCGGCCAAGGGCCTCTAGAAGCCAATCAGATACCCGCAGAACCACAGCCTAAGCAGCCCAATATCTTAAATACTCTCAAACTGGATCAAGCTCTCAAGCTGGCGAAGACGAAAGCAAAAGAAGGCTCTCCTGAGAATGCTGAGCTTATCTATCACGACATTCTGGCTAAGTTCCCCAAGAACAAGAGAGCCAGAGATGGGCTGAAGGGGTTAGCGGGTAGACCGGTTGGGAAAGCATCCAAAGTTCAAGATCCTCGACAGGATCAACTGCAATCATTGGTTAACCTCTACAGCCAAGGGCAACTTCAGCAGGCGCTCAAGCAGGCTGAAACCTTAGTTCAGCAATTCCCACAGTCAGCCATCTTGTTAAACATACAAGGGGCGGTACTGAAAGGCCTAGGACAACTTGATCAATCCATCGAAGCTTACAAAGAAGCTGTAACCATCAAACCTGATTATTCTGAGGCCTACAACAACATGGGAATTACTCTCCAAGACCGAGGTAAGCTGGAAGAGGCCATAGAGGCGTACAACAAAGCTCTAGCTATCAAGCCTGATCATGCTGAGGCCTACAACAACATGGGCAATGCTCTCAAAGAGCAAGGTAAGCTGGAAGAGGCGATGGAGGCTTACAACAAAGCCCTAGCCATCAAGCCTGATTATGCTGATGCCTATTTTAACATGGGCAATGCTCTGAAAGAGCAAGGTAAGCTGGAAGAGGCGATAGAGGCTTACAACAAGGCACTGGCCATCAGACCTGATTATGCTGATGCCTACAACAACATGGGCAATGCTCTCAAAGAGCAAGGTAAGCTGGAAGAAGCGATAGAGGCTTACAACAAAGCTCTAGCTATCAAGCCTGATCATGCTGAGGTATTTTGGAATTTATCAGGTTTGGCAGAATCCATATCAGATTCCAAAAATTGGGTTGAAAAATGTTTATCGGCTGATCCAAAACATCGAAAAGCTAAGATTACATTAACTGCGCTGCAATACTATGAAGGTGATGAATCAGGGTTTGATGCTCTGATGCGGTCTTCTTTAAAAAATCATCCATATATGCGTTCTTTGGCATGGGTGTTTGAGTTACCTGTTCTGCCTGAATTATATTTCCATAGATGGGCATTATTTGATCGCATGGTCGAACAGAGTCAGCAAGACAGGCCATTCTATGAATACGGTGTTTGGCGGGGTGAGGCGTTCCAATATCTGATTAATACTTTTAAAAAGGGTTATGGATTCGACACTTTTGAAGGCATTCCAGAAGACTGGCATGACAAAAAAGCGGGTACTTATTCTAGCGATGGAAATATACCTCAAATCGCAGGTGGAGAGTTCATTGTTGGTAAGTTTGAAGATACCCTAACCGGGTTTTTCTCTCAACCACGCCCAATGGCTTCAATAATCAACTTTGATGCTGACCTTTATTCTTCAACGATCTGCGCACTAAACTTTTCAAAGCCAGTGATTGATAAACACACCATACTAATTTTTGACGAGTTCATAGTTAACGAAAATTGGGAGCAGGATGAATATAAGGCTCTCAACGAGTTTTGTCTGAATAATAACTGTACATATGAAGTGCTAGCGATTTCATTTTTTACAAAACAGGTTGCAGTCAGGTTAATTGGTATCTGATCTTGCAACCCCCCACCGTCACCTTTACCTCCCCAAGGATTACTCAGGCAGCCCTACAGCCAGCATCTACACCCCGTGGACTGAAGCAGAAGTACTAACCCATCTAGCAACAGGCTGGGGTGAAGGTGCTATCACAGAGTTAAAGCTGGAGTATCTCTACGGGCCAGAGCCTGAAGTTTCGGGGGAGTGACACCGTTAAAGGGACAGGTTCCTATATATTACTATAGCACTTTGTCCCCCTAAGGACTTCAATCACGGTCATCTTACCCGAAACTGAACCAATAGTAGTTTACAAACTCACAGGGCTAATCACTGGCAGAGGCCATGTATACTTACCCCATAGCCACCTATGGCCCATGCAGAGGCCCTCTGATGCTACTGTAACGATTTCCTAGGATACAGGGTAGCAACAGCAGGCATCATGCATAAGCATCCTACGAAGTAGCAGAGGCATACATACAGCCCACACCCTACCGCACAGATGAAACCGTCAAGTATCATTGAAACAGGCTGATGCTGCTGGTTGACGATACCCAGAACCCAATCGCAGGTCAGAGCTATGTACGGTATCCCTAGGGGGTGGGGTGGCACATGCAGGGGGGGTCTGCATTACTGACCAGATTACTGACCAATATGCGCCTTATTGCAGTGAACTGAGGTATGCTGTATCCAGTGATTACATAGAGTTAGCTGATTACTGGTGGATGCAACAGGAGATGAACACCCTGTCTGTCCGCCACCTGCTTTTGCAGCTGGCACAGCTCCCCAAAATGCCCTGATTTTTTGCGTTGTTTCAGAGATCTAAAAGCGCGCGCTTTGCGTGATGCTTTGTGTGAGGCTGAGATATAGGCTGATCTTCGGCCTTTACTCAGAAGCTCATTTGTCGAGGGTGGGTTTTCCCTGTTTTTTGGAATTAACAGGGAAATTAACAGGGAATATTTTTGTTTTTAAATTGCAGGTTTGATAAATCCCCATGTTCCATTGGGGTTTTGGGCGTGGGTGCTAAAAATAACAGGGAACTTAATTCCGATTAACAGGGAATTTAACAGAGAAACTGTGCCTTCTGCTCCTCCCAATTGAGGGGGATATCCTTGCCTGATAGCTTGTTTATTGTTAGCTCCTGATTGGTGGTGCCATCCAATATGGCAGTAACGAGCTTGGGTGAGAGAAAGGCCAGGCGAATACGCTTCCACAACCGCCCCTCAGAAATGCCCTCTGACGCTGTGATGTCTGAAACGCTCTTGCCAGCCTTTAGTTTTTCCACCCAGCTGCGCGATTGCACGATAGCGCGGATTAATGCGTGGTTGGGCTCGCTCTTATAGCTGGCCCAAACCATCTTGGTGCCATTACAGCGTCTTTGGAATGCCACCGGTTGTTCAAAACTGAGATAATCATGATCGAGATCATCTGTGTTTATACCGAGATGATTTACCAAGGCCTCGTGATCGATTTGAATCGCCAGGACAGAATTGCTCAAATCTACACGCGCAATCAACCTGAGCACTTGATCGATACTCAACCGTTCTAACGCCTGAATAGCTCTATTTACGTCATGAGGCTTCATCAGAGGTGCAATCTGCATCCTGTGTAGTCTTCGCCCTAACCGTTGCTTTACCATGTCCTGAAGAGCCTCCTCCATCATATCGGCCCTAAGCCGCCAGCCTGTTGGATCAGCGCCTTTGGTAATTAAGCGGTTGGAGTAGTAATACCGGATGGAACGCCCGTTTTTGCGGGTTTTGGAGGGTGTTAACCTATCCCCTGTCTCATCAAAGACCTTACCAATCAAAAAGGCAGAGGGGCCGCGGGAGTGATGGGTGCCGCGCTTGATCACAGACTTCAGCTGCATCTGCTGTTGCACCCGATCAAATTGTTCCTGCGCTATGATGGCCTCATGGAGGCCATCATAGACATCGGACTTATGCCTGACCTTTCCAATGTAGATGGGGTTGCGCAGAATATTATGAAGACGGCCGCGGCTGTAGCTGCGGTTAGGCCAAAGCTGATCGACTTCCCGCTTGAGTTTGCTCAAACACCCCAACTCCTCATAAAGATCAAAGACGCGTTGGATATCTGGCGCGTTTTGGGGGTGCGGTTCCAAAGATTGAACTTTGGGGTCTGAATGAACCTGGTAGCCCCACGGAACCATGCCGCCCATCCACATGCCCTTCTTTTTAGAAGCCGCTATTTTATCGCGGATACGTTCAGCTGTGACTTCACGCTCAAACTGAGCGAAGGATAATAAGACATTCAGGGTTAACCTTCCCATGGAGCTGGAGGTATTGAAGGATTGGGTGACTGATACAAAGGAGCAGCCAGCTTTCTCCAGTCGCTCTATAAGGCGGGCGAAGTCTGACAGTGATCTTGTAAGGCGATCTATCTTATAGACCACGATCATATCTATGAGGCCTTTATCAACCTCATCCAATAGAGCCTTGAGGGCAGGGCGGTCCATGGTCCCGCCTGAGACACCACCATCATCAAAGCGTTGTTTGACCAGCTTCCAGCCTTCATGGCGTTGTGAGGCTATATAGGCGGTGCAGGCTTCATATTGAGCATCAAGGGAATTGAACTCTTGATCCAAGCCTTCCTCTGAGCTTTTGCGGGTATAGACAACTGCGCGCACGCTTGGCCGCCCCAGCCCGTTCATGGCTTCACTCCAAAGAACTTAAAGCCCGATACGTTATAGCCGGTAATAGCGCGGGCCGTATGAGACAGGGACTTGAAGCGCTGCGCGTTCCAAGCAAAGCAGCCATCCTCTCCCACCTCAACAACATGGGTCTTCCCGCGATACTCGCGCACAAAGCTGCTACCGGGCTTAAAGGCGGGGCGCATAACATCGCGCAGCGCTGCGCGTTTGAGGCGCTGGCTCAGCCTTTTGGAGAAGCCCCTGTGTTGCTTTGATTGCAGTTCAAAAGCTATTATCTGGATCAGCAGGCTGCGGCTGATATGCTTGGGCGGCGGCCTTCCAATCAAAGATCGCCAGTGCTCCAAAAGTTCATCGCGGCCCGCTGTGTCCAATGCAGCTATATCAATTCCCATGTCCTTATTCCCTTTGACTTTGCTCACTGAGCAAAGCCCGAGGGCATTCGGGCACATCAACACACAGGCTTACGGCAAAACAAAAGTCCAGTCCGAAGAGGAGCTGTCAAAGGTTAGGCTGCCGATGCTGAAATGGATGCGTCTGCGAGTACCTTGGCGCCAGAAATTGGAGGCGTAAAATTAGGCTGCGCTAGCAACCCGATGCGAGTTTTAAATCGTCTCCTAGCACCTCTCATTGTTCTGAGGGGCAGCACACATCCACAGAATAGATGAAAATTTCATTTTGGGATCCCAAAATGAAATAAAATCAGTAAAATTTATGTTTATTTTTAAAATTTCTTGACTTAAGGATCCCGAAATAATGTATTGGGGCTCAGAAGACTGGACTCAAACGAATTGCGAATCTAAAGGTCCGCATTTTTGGGAGTGTCTGGTAGTGAGTTAGACAGGAAAACTGCAGCCCACTTTGTCATCTAGAGATTGATTGCGCAGCGGTAGCAACAGATTTGCCGCAATGTTTAGAGCTAAGGGAGGACACAATGCTCAAGACTATATTCAAAACGGCCAGCGCCATGACGTTCGCGCTAAGTGCAAGCGCGAGTTTCGCGCAAGTTAACTTGACATCCAACGCTGCTGGCGCGGGCACTGCCGGTGCGCTATCCGCGACGTCGCTCGTTGAGAACGCAGCAGAGCGCGGCATCGCCAATATTCAAATGAAAGACGGACAAACCGGAACCAAATACATAATGGCCCTCGCAGAAGGTAAAATTGACCTTGCCAGCGGACCTTTCATTCTACCGTTCTTGATGGCGAAAGCAGCTGGTCCATATTCCAATTTGGAAAAAGACGCGGCTAAGGAGCTTGGTCATAGCATTGCTATGCTTTATCCTTACACATTCTCAATATTCACGCTTTATGCATATGATTCAAAAGGAATTTCTGGTTGGGATGACCTTAAGGGCATGAAGGTTTTGAACGGGCCACCACGTGGTACTGCCGCTTTGAACTCACGTAGCTTGATCCAGCTTTTCACCGGCCTGAAGCCAGAAGACGATTACGATACGGTGACAGTAAACTGGAGTCAGATGCCATCGGCGATTATCGACGGCACTGTTGATGCTGCTGTAATCCCTGCAATGTTCCCTGGACCGCGGGTGACTCAAGCTTCCGCTGCGGGTTCAATGACAATGCACTCCATGCCCAAGGAATTGTTCGAAGCGCCGGCAACGCAGAAGTTCTTGAACAAGCCTGGCTCAACGCCTTTCGTTGTGCCGCTTGCAGACATCAAAGCGGCGATGGGTGAAGGTTGGACCATTGTGTCTGAGGATGACATGTTCCGCGGCAAAGCTGTGCCTGGTGGGGATCTTGTTAACAAAAGCATGGACGAAGAGCTGGCCTACCAACTCACAAAGTCGCACATCGAGAATTTAGATGAGATCAAAGCGATGGCTCCATTCATGGCGACGCTCAACTTTGGTGATGTTTCCGAAAAAGCCAACGGTCTTTGTGGAGCGAACATTGTGAAATTCCACCCTGGCGCGGTACGTGCTTGGGAAGAAGCTGGACACACGCTACCTGACTGTTCCAAGCCTTAATCTGGTGAACACTTTCAGTTAGGGGGGGGGCGTAACGCATGTGCCCTCCTTTTCAATTTCCCTGCTCCAGTGGGTAAAAGGTTGCTTTCGTCATGTCAGATCAAAACTCTACAAATTCCATAATAGCATTTCAAAAACCTGTGTTTGTAGATCGACTAATCTACATTTTGGCACTTCTGCTTGTTCTGCTTGGTCTCATAAACGTGACACCTGCTATTCCGGGTTGGGACAATCTATGGAAGGATCTCACGGGAAACGAGTTTTTCAGAATACGGCGCTTCCCGACCGAGTGGTTGTTCCCGATCACCTTCTTCTGGATGATGCTGGTTGTTGCATTGAAAAAGTCTATGTGGCGTAGTTGGGCAAACAAAAGTGCAACTGTCCGCCGTTTTGGACTTTTTATGGATGCAGCGCTTGTAGTAGCCGCTGCAGCAATTTCGCTAACATACTTAGTCGAGATCGAATCCGTGTGCCTGATCGATAAATTTACCGGAGACCGTGAACGCCTGGTCGCCAAGGCATTACAGGCAGAAATTGACTTCGCTGAGCTTTATGGGTTGCCCGTGCCTGACACAGCCGATGATCCGGGGTGCGCGACCACAACAGGTAGCTGGTTGATCTTAATCATGTTCAGCGCCGTTGCTGTTTTCCTTGGCTACAATATTAAAGTCTGGGGATTGCCGCTCGTCCTAGTCTCAATCCTGATAGCCGCTTATACTTTCTTTACAATTCTTAACTGGTATTTTTTTGGGCCAGAGGACCAAAACAAGTACTTAGTGACGATTTTAAGCAGTGAAGATGTCAGGAGCCTTGGATCTAGCCATGGGTTGTTCCAAGATGCCTTGGTCAATCAATCTTCTGGCCTGCTCGGTCGTTTCATCAATGTCCTGCTTGTTCTCGTGTTCCCATATGTCATTCTAGGTGCTCTTTTCGGCAAATGCGCGGGTGGCCAATCTTTGATCAAGCTCGCCTTTGCTGCAACCCGCAACTTGCGCGGTGGCCCAGCCCATGCGGCCGTCGTGTCTTCCGCGATGTTTGGAACGATCACGGGCGGCCCAGTTGTGAACGTCTTGTCCACGGGCGTTTTGACGATCCCAATGATGCTCAAGCGGGGCTTCTCCAAAGTCTTTTCAGGCGGCGTAGAAGCTGCCGCCTCTTCCGGCGGTGCAATTATGCCGCCGATCATGGGCGTTGCTGCTTTCATCATGGCAGCTTTGACTGGTGTGCCTTATCGCGAGATTATCATTGCCGCAACTTTGCCCGCACTCTTCTACTTCTTCTGCTTGTTCCTCTCTGTCATGTTTCAAGCGCGTAAGCAAAAAATCGAAGCAGTCGGAGAATTAACTGAAGACATGAAACTAACAGGTGAGGATCGCCTTCATTTGATGCAAATCTTTGGTCCTGTTTTGTTGGTTCTGATACTTCTGCTTACTCCCAAAGACGCTGTCGGATGCAGCTGGTATTCTATCATGCTGGGCGCAGTTGTTGATCAAAGAAACGGGACGTGCGAGATCACATCCTTGCCTTGGATCATCGAGCTGTGCCAAAACGCGGCGGGTGATGCAAGCGCGGCGGGATGGTGGGCGGTGTTCCTCCTACTTATCCTGATGTTCGTCGACAAATCCTTCCGTGCCAAACCGATGAAGATCTTTGATGGTCTGTCGCAAGCGGGCGTGACGATCTCCACATTGTTCTTAATGTTCGTCGCTGTCACTGTGATCGATGTATGCTTGAACTTCACAGGCCTTGCTAAATTTGTGGCCGTTGATGTGCTTGGTTTCCTCAATTCCTTTGATGTTTCCGCCAACTCTGCTGGTTTCCAACTGTTCGCATTATTTTTGACAATGCTTTTGGCAGTCCTACTCGGCATGGGAATGCCAGCGGTGCCAGCCTACATTAACGTTGCGTTGCTGATGGGTCCGATGCTTGTGGGCCTAGGACTTGCGACGTTCACGGCGCATATGTTCATCTTTTACTTCGCAGTTGCCTCAGCTATCACGCCGCCCGTCGCATTGGCTGCGTTTGCAGCAGCGAGTATCACAAAGGCAGATCCGATGAAAACTGGTTTTTCGGCAGTGCGATCTGGTATCGTTATGTTCACCATTCCCTTCGTTTTCGCGCTCTACCCAGAATTATTGCTGATCGACAAGGCTGTGATCGATCCAAACAATGGGTTATTCATAGCGGGCTACGATGGCTCCCTCAATTTTGGCTGGTTGGCATTGCTGATGCTTCGCATCGCCGTGGCCCTTTATTTGGTGTCCAGCGCCCTTGCAGGGTTTGACCGCAAAGCGCTGAAACCGATAATGATCTGCACGCGCCTCATAATTGCAGTTCTGATCCTAGCGCGTCCGACCGAAATCTATGGTCTGGCATTAGCCGGGGGGTTTGTTCTGGTGGCATGGCATACGCTGCGCAGCCGTGATGAACTACCAACAACATAGGAGCTATAACAATGAGCGAACGTTCGAGCTATATCCTCTTCATCACGGATCAACAGCGTTACGATCACCTGGGCTGTAACGGCCATCCGGTTCTGCGCACACCAAATATTGATGCAATGGCAGCTGAGGGCGTGAGCCACGACCGGTTCTACGTTGCTTCTCCAGTTTGTATGCCAAACCGCGCAAGCCTTATGACCTGCCGTATGCCATCAAGCCATGGAACACGCTCGCTTGGAATTCCTCTTAATCATGACAGTGTGACATTTGTTGAACTTCTTGCGAATGCTGGCTATGACACTTGCTTGATTGGCAAAAGCCATCTACAAAACGTATCCGATTTTGACATACAGATCGAACCAACCAAGCATCGGGAAGGTTTTACAGCGCCACCCGACGATCTGAATGTCGCGACCCGCTCGGACCTTGATAACGACACTTATCAGTACGAGCGTCAGGCGTACTGGGATAAACCCGACCCTAAAGTCCCAATACCGTTTTATGGTTTCAAAGAATACTTCGCAGTTATGCGGCATGGCTTCAACACAGGCGGAAGTCATCTCGAATGGGTCAAGAAGAACGCACCTGAAACTTTGGCTCTGCGTGGGCGTGACAAACAATTCGATCACGATTTCACCGTTCCTCAAGCGATCCGTACGAAAGTTCCAGAAGAACATTATTCCACGACCTATATCGCAAATCGTGCGGTTGAGTGGCTCGAAGCGAGGCGTAATAACAATAAGCCCTTCCTGCTGATGGTTTCCTTCCCTGATCCGCACCATCCGTTTACCCCGCCTGGAAAATATTGGGACATGTACAAGCCCGAAGATATGGTCGTGCCTGCCGCATATGAAGCTGATGACTGGGATCCGCCCGAGTACATAAAAGTAGCCGAACGTGACCGTGCCAAAGATCCAAACCTGGGTCAAATGGAAGGCTATTCGGTGGCTGTCTCCAAACAGGAGGCGTTGGAGGCGCGCGCACTGACTTGCGGAATGATCTCGATGATTGACGATGCGGTTGGCCGCGTGCGCGCGGCGGCGGCAGATGCAGGCGTCTCGGAAAATACTGTGCAAATATATACGTCCGATCATGGCGATCATTTGGGCGAACATCGCCTTTTGTTCAAAGGAGCGGAGCAATACGACAGCCTCACGCACGTTCCATTCATTTGGGCGGATCCGAAAGGCGACAGCGGCACTCGTACAGACGACTTAGCCCAAACACTTGATATTGGAACCACCATCCTTGAGCATGCGAAGGTCGAAAAATCGATAGGAATGCAAGGCGTCGTTCTAGCCGCTGCTGGTGGCGCGGGCAGGGAAGCCGCACATATTCAATATGAAACGCAACGCACGCAAGAAGCCTTTGGGCCTCGCCCCCGCGTTCATTCAATTGTTTATGAAAACTGGCGTCTCTCAATGTATCTTGGCAAGTGTCCTAACGAGCTTTTTGACCTCTCAAACGACCCTGGCGAAATGGTCAATCTTTGGTGCAGCGCTAAACATCAAGACGTGAAAGCGCGATTAGTAGAGCGCTTAGCGGAGTTGGAGATTGCTGCGGTCGATCGCGTACCTCTCCCCACGGCTCAGGCTTAAATGAAATGCCATTTGATACAACTTTTATCACGCTCGGAACCGCTGGTGGCCCTGTCCCAAAGCTTCATCGCGCTGCACCTTCTCATGCAATTACGTATGGCGATCGCGTGATCTTGATTGATTGCGGCGAAGGCGCGATGCAACAGTTGATGCGTGCTGGGATCGACTTTCGTCGCATTGATAAGGTCATCCTTTCGCATCATCATTTTGATCATATTGGCAGTCTGTTTACCTGCCTCGGGATCAATATGATGCTGCAACGCAAACAGCCGATCACGATCTATGGTCCACCGGGCACGCGTCAAATCGTTGAGGGTCTCGCGATGGCCTGTGATATTCCGCAAGCCATTGGCTTTGGCGTCGTTGGTCAGTCACTTCCACATCCGCGAAATTTTGTTCAGGTTGAGGAAATCGCTCCAGGCGACACGTTTGAAATCGATAATATTCGCGTTTCATGCTGCGAAAACACGCATTATCGTGCCGAAACAGAACTGGGAATGAAGGGGCCTATCTCACTTTCTTTACGTTTTGACGCGCCTGATCGCTCTATAGTTTACACAGGCGACACGGGGCCGTGTCGCATGGTTGAGAATCTCGCCAAAGGCGCGCAACTGCTTGTGGGTGAAATGATGCTTGCAGAGCAAATCATAGCGCAGCTTCAGGAGAAGAATCCTCACATGACGTCAGAGCGCATCACGATGATGGGTCAGCACCTTCATAGTCACCACCTGAGCCCAGAGCAATTGGGCGACCTCGCGGCCCGCGCGGGAGTTGCGCACGTGGTCGCCGTTCATATTCCGCTTGATAGTATCACGCCAGAAACTGCGCCTGACTTTACAGCGCGAATTTCTCAAGTTTTTTCGGGTCAGGTTTCAATAGCCAACGATCTCGATCAGTTTTGATTTAGGAAAATCATATGACTTTGACTTCAAAAGTGGCTCAAGCCGCGCGCAAACGCACAGAACGCCCTATGCCACGCGTTTTAGTGGTCAAAGATGTGTGGCGTCTAACGCCCAATATGATCCGTGTTGTGTTTGCTGGCCCTGAGCTTGATGGTTTCCCGAGCGGGCGCGACGGCGGAAATTGCAAGCTGATGATCCCCGAAAATGGCGAAACTAAAGAGCATTTTGTCGAGCGTCTGAGCAGTGGTCCACCGCCCGTTAGACGCACTTACACGGTACGCAAGTTTGATGCCTTTACGCATGAATTAAGCATCGATTTTGTTGCACATGGCGATGAAGGCCCTGCATCACGTTGGGCAAGTTCTGTCAGG
Source organism: Planktomarina temperata RCA23 (assembly GCF_000738435.1). Lineage (NCBI taxonomy): Bacteria > Pseudomonadati > Pseudomonadota > Alphaproteobacteria > Rhodobacterales > Paracoccaceae > Planktomarina > Planktomarina temperata. The sequence continues at coordinate 1,185,161 of NZ_CP003984.1, forward strand.
GCTGGAGGTTTTCTGGGTTTCGCTGGTCCAAGTGAACCAAAGTTTATAGATTTTGATGCGGATTGGTATCTTGTTGCAGCTGATCCTTCGGCCATTCCGGTCGCAGCAGTTGCATTGGAGGCCATGCCACGTGATTCAAAAGGTGTCGCGATATTTGAGATCACTTCGGCATTAGATCGACAAGAAATCGACGCACCGGCAGGCATAAAGATACATTGGTTGGTGCATTCTGATCCCCACAAAGCATCTACGCGCCAGGAAGACTTGATCAAAGCTATTGAATGGCCACAGGGCCGCGTAAAAACATGTATTGCAGGCGAGTCGGCCGTCATCCGGTCCTTGCGAGACTTCCTGATAAACGAAAAACAGGTGCCCCGCGAGGACACCTATATTTCAGGTTATTGGAAAATCGGTTTGATCGAAGACCAGCATCAAAAAGCCAAGCGAGGCGGGGCTGATTGACCCCCGCTCTGGAGTTTTTAGATGTCGCCTTGTTCCAGTTCTTTCGCATATTGAATATAGTAGTGGCGTGTCGGGCAGTTGATTTGCGCAACGGCGTGCGCGCGAAGTGCCTCTGCTTTTAGTTGCTTCGCATTGGCAACCTCATAATCCACATTTAGCAGGCGATCCAAAAGCTGTAGCGCCCACTGGAAATCACCATCTTTCAGCGCCTTTTGGGCAGAACCTAAGACAGCGGCGTTGCCACCTGCCAAGTCAATGAAACGCATCGCTTCATCTTTAGGTGATAACGGCGATAGCGAGGTCGGATTGCCGTCAAACCAACCCATGGTTCCGACAAAATAGGCACGCACAGAAAAATCAACACGGCCATAATACTCCCGCAGATGAGGTTTTTCGGCCAAATGATCTGGCAATTTCACTTTATGCGCGAGTTCGTCAATTGTCAGTCCCGCGTCCATACCATTGCGGGTTTCATCGACAATATGACGGATTGCGTCACGGTAATCTGTCAAATCACTCTTGATTTTCTCCGCACCAAAAACCGCTTTTGTGTGACCCGGACCAAGCACCTCTGATCCAAAACCCATAAGTAAATCCATTGTATCCGCCCAAGAATCAAAATCCCGATAGGCAGTTCCGCGTGGGGGATAAAGGTTTGGAAAAGAGCGATAGAAATTATCGCCACATATCAACACTTTCTTATCTGCATACCAAACAACAATGTGGTCAGGGGTTTCGCCAGGTGCGTGTACAAGCTCCAGATCAATACCGTGAACGCTTAACTTTTCACCTTCATCCCCGATGCGTCGCGTAGGCGGTAAAGCCCCCGCCCCCATTCCTTTCAGTGGACGCGCGCCTGGACCGACCCCGATGCCAATGATCTCATTGGGATACGATAATCCAATACCGAACTGACGTTTTGTTCGGACCTGCATAGCCTTTACTGGCTGTGGATGATTGGATGCAACAAAGAGCGAGTCTTCCGAGAAACCTGTGCTCGCGAGGATCTCCGGATTACCCCCTTTTGCAAAAATACTGGCACCTGAAACATGATCACGGTGTGAATGCGTAAGGATGATCGTTTTGATTGGTAGATCGGTAATCTTGCGGAACTCGGCCAAAATATTTTCAGCCGCGACCGTTGTCTCAGACGTATCAACAATGATCAAACCATCATCACCGATGATCATATAAACGTTTGAAGCAGCAAACCCGAAAGCTTGATAGACGTTATCTGCCAATTGCACGACTTCTTTTTTGAAATACTCGGGATGAGCTTTGAGTTCTGGGTGCATGTAACGGTGTCCTTGTATTTTTAGGGTTATGCAGAAACAGGCCTGTTTTGTAAAATTAAGCAATTATGGGATCCCAAAATCAAGTACTTTTGTGAATTTCGGCTGATTTAAGAGAAAAAATCTTGATATAGGATCCCAATTGTTGTAACTATGGTACATTATAGGGCTAAATATGTGGATTTTTGATTCCATTTAAAAATTTGGGATCCTAATCTATCTGGTTCTAGTCAAGATTTGGATCTAACTGAGCGAGGAAACTATGAATTTGAGGTTTAAACTAGCAGCTATTCTTGCTGGATCACTTAGCATTTCCGCAAATGCCGTATCAGGAGAGGAGCTGAGTGTAGCAACTTTTGTTCCACCAAGCCATGAAACAATCACAGGTGCGCTGGCTTGGTTTGAGAACGAGCTTACTTCCCGCTCTAATGGCGAATTAACATTAAAAGTGTATGCCGCGGGGCAACTGGGCGCAGGACCTACCCAGCAATATAAACGCGCTGTAGAGGGAGTGGCGGATATCACGTTTGGGATCGCAGCTTCGACCCCTACGCTCTTCCCAAAGACGATGCTTGCAATACTACCTGGTAAAGCACTTGACGGCCCCGACTCAACTAGGCGCATGTGGACAGTTTTCGACAAATACATGGCAGATGAATGGTCCGATGTGAAAGTTTTAGCCGTTGGCAACCCAGCTGGAGGCATGATCATTGCCACAAAAGACGTCTCAACGATAGAAGGCATGAGGGGCGCCAAAATTGTTCCTTGGGCGGCCATAACAACGCCTGTCCTACAGGGAATGGGAGCAGTGCCGGTACAGTTAGATCCAACCGAGCATTACACCGCGTTATCAACTGGAACAATCGACGCAGCAATCTCATCAATCAACAACATCATGCCGCCTTGGAACCTTGATGAAGTGGCTAATTATGCAGTTGTAAATACACCTGCCACATTTAATCCTGTCTTCTACGTTATGAACAAGGAACGCTACGAAAGCCTGAGTGCAAAACACCAGAAAATTATTGATGAGATATCTGGCATGCCCTTTTCTATGCAATTGGTGCAGGCGTTTCATGATGCAGATGAAGTAGCGCTGAAGTGGAAGGATGAGAAAATTGCCGCAGGCGAACTCAACGTTGAATGGATTGTAACCTCTGATAGGGAACGCGCTAAGATGGAAGCCGCTGCGGCAGCCGGTATGGAAGCTATCTATTCGGATTACGCAGATCGCGGCATCCAGAATGCGCAAACGATATATGAAGCGCTAAATAAATAAATATTTGAAGCGCGCACATAAAACAGCTTTATAGCGCGCTTTGATTGATTACTTAAATCGAAAATAAGGAACACGTCATATGGCCGTCATAACACCCAAAAACAAGACTGTTGAAACCTTCACAGGACTGCACTTGTACCACGGTGCTATTTCTAACTGCTCGATGCGCGTAAGAATGACACTTATTGAAAAAGGACTGGCTTGGGAAAGCCATCACCTAGACTTGAAGAAAAAAGAAAATATTTCTGATGAATATTTTGGCATAAACCCGAACGGCCTGGTGCCAACTTTAATTGACAACGGCGTTGTTCATATCGAGTCAAATGACATAATAGATTACCTTGATGAAACCTATTCAGAACCATCGTTGCGAGCAAAAAACAATGTGGAGATGATGGAATGGCTGCATCTTGCTGCAGCTATCCATGTCCCAGGCTGCAAGCCTTACGTGTATGCCATGAAGATGGCTCCAAAATTAAAGAAAACAGCAAAAGAGCAGGCGAAATACGATGATTTGCAAAAAAATCAAGAATTAAAGGCATTTCACTCCAAACATGCCGGTGACAAGAGTTTTGAAACTAGCGATCTGGACAAGGCCAAGGCGATTTTGGATACGTCTTTCTTTAAACTGGAACAAACCCTAGAAGGCCGAACCTGGATTATGGGACATCAATACACTCTGGCTGACATCTCATGGATACCCCTACATTTTGTTTTGAAGGGCTGCGGATACTCGTTTGAAAAATTTCCAAATATTACGCGTTGGGCAGAAACCTTTTGCGAAAAAGATAGCTATAAAGAGGGTGTTTTGAAATGGTGCCCAGACTTTGCTGAAGTATAAAGATCTGGAAATAACACAATGAGTGACACACTTTTTTCAAGGATGATGTTGATATCAATATCAGCACTTGATCATTTCCTTAAGTGGACTGCGTTGATCTGTGGTGGAGCCACCCTTACGTTTATGACAGGCTTTTCAGTCTGGAATGTGCTCATTATGCGTAAAGCAATGAACGCACCCATAACAGGCGCAGAAGATTTACTTCTTCTAGCACTCGTTACAATGGTAGCGCTTTCGATCCCACTAGGGGCACGGACTGGTGCTCACGTAGAAATTGAAATTCTAGAACCAAGTATGTCAGCTCTATTTGCTAAATGGTCCATGATTTTTATTAAGAGTTTGGGCGCTTCAATGCTTGGATTTATGGGATGGCGGCTTTGGCATGCTGGTGGAATGGCAAGTAAATTTGGCGAGACGACACAACAATTACTAATTTCATTCGAACCATTTTATTACCTTCTTTCAGTTTCAATTCTAATTTACGCTCTCGTTTTAGTACTAGATATTTGGCAAATTCTACAGTCACAAAAAGTAAATCAGCTACAAATTGGAGAAAAACTTTTGTGATAAGTTTAACTCTCATAGGCATTCTAGGCTTACTCTCACTTTTCATTTTACTGGCCCTACGAATGCCCGTAGCCCTGTCAATGCTAAGCGTGGGGTTTATCGGCACGATCATTGCCAATGCATATAAATTCATGGCTGTAGGTATGGCCGAAGATCAAGCTTGGTCACGTGGACTTAAAGTCGCCTATTCAAACTTAGCAGGAGAAACATTTGAGGCTGCCTCAAATTACAACCTGTTGGTAATACCCATGTTCGTTTTGATGGGAAACCTAGCCGGTGTGTCTGGCATGTCAAAAGATTTATTCTCTGCCGCCTATCGTTGGATGGGCCATCTGCGCGGTGGCTTGGCATCAGCTACGATCGCAGCCTGTGCGGGATTTGCAGCACTTTCAGGATCATCTTTAGCTTCTGCTGTCACCATGGGGCGGGTCGCACTACCTGAAATGAAAAAGTATAAATATGCGGACAGTCTTGCAACAGGTTCAGTTGCAGCGGGGGGCACACTTGGGTTTTTGATTCCACCCTCAGGTGGCATGATCATTTATGCTGTATTAACCGAACAATCCATTGGGCGATTATTTATGGCTGGTGTGTTCCCGGGAATTATTCTGACACTTCTCTTTATTGGCGCAATATATTGTGTTGTTATTAGGAACCCCACTGCGGGGCCGCGTGCAAAACGATTTGGCCGTCCTGAACGGGTCACATCACTTTGGCGGGCACTTCCAATCGTCGGTGTCGTGTTGATTACCATTGGTGGCATGTACACTGGGTTCTTCACACCAGTCGAAGCATCATCTATTGGGGCATTTCTAACTTTTGTTGTCGCAGCATACCGTCAGTCACTTGGCTGGCAAGCCTCCAAGGCGGTAATCCTTGAAACTATGAATGCAACTGCCACGGTTTTTCTAATAATCATTGGTGCATTTGTTTTCATTCCTTTCATGTCATTGACAGAACTTCCTGCACAATTGGTTACAATATTGACTTCCCTACCCATCGGCAACATTGGTATTCTGCTGATTATTGTCCTGATTTACATGTTTCTTGGTATGTTTTTAGAAGCAATAGCAATGTTAGTATTAACCGTCCCCGTAGTCATTCCTATCGCCGTAGCACTAGATTGGGATCTGATCTGGTTTGGCATTATCCTGGTCATTGTACTGGAAATGGGCATGATCAGCCCGCCAGTCGGGATCAATGTGTTCATCGTCAAATCCATTGCAAGAGATGTGCCCATGAGCACGATTTTCCGCGGCATTTGGCCCTTTTGGTTCGCAATGGCAGCAATGATCGGATTATTAATTTTGTTCCCGCAAATTGCTTTGTATTTGCCACAAGCCGTCGTTGGTGGATGATCGAATCCACACTATTTCCTATGGAACGCTAGTAGATGCACCAATCAGACGATCTTCAAGATCAAAACACCGATTACACCGCTTGGATTGCCTTTGGATTTATGACGGTTTGCTTGAGCCTGTCGTTCGTCTTCGTAAAACTTTCTCTAGAAGCGTTCACGTTAGAACAAGCCGCTGGTGGACGTTTAGTCCTTGGCGCTGCTTTTCTACTACCAATCACTTATCTATTAGGTGACGGCCTGCCCCTCAAGTTTGAGTTTTGGAAATGGGCGTTCATTCTGGGCATTTTTAATTTTGTCTTCCCAATCGGTCTGACAACTTATGGATTACAAACGATCCCATCAAATGTAGTGGGTTCAATGTATGCAATGGTCCCTCTGATAACGATTGGCCTTTCAGCATTGGTTTTAAAGGTTCAGATTTCTCGCCAAAAATCCGTTGGTTTGATCATTGGATTGGTGGGCTTGCTTACTATCACAGAGCCGACTTCGTGGATTGGTACTGCAGGAAGGGAAAGTGCTTTTCCTATGTTGGCTACGTTTTGCGCGGTAGCTTGCCTTGCGATGGCTACCATTTTAATGCGCGTCATGCCAAAAGCGCATCCGATTTCGATGATCGGTGGGAGCGCTTTGGTTGCATCGTTGTTCGGCATTTGGCCTTTCTTGTCAGTATTCGAAGGTGAATTGCCTAGTGCGCGGCCTTGGTTAGGGCTAACTGGTGTTTCAATCCTTTCAACCGCCGTAGCCTATTCCATCCGTATCTTTTTGATCCGTCGCAAGGGGCCAATATTCCTAGCCCCCAATGCATATTTCAGCATCATTTTGACCAATGTGTTCGGGGTTTTGCTGCTTGGCGACGTGATCACAACGCGAACGAAAGTTGCATTCGTGTTAATCTTTGTTGGTCTATATCTCGCCAGAGATCGATCTGGGTATATGAAGCAGGTTTAGAATTTTGATTTCGTCTTTTTTCTGAGCAATTTTAGGAAACACGTTATTTTCGCAGTCAAATCTTTCTGGGATCACCCCTACGCATTCTAGGTGCTGCTCAGCCCTCCAGCAATTCTGATGATAGTTGGTCTCGCTTTGGGCGATAAGAGATCAATCCATCAATTGCTTCACCCTAGCAGCGAGGTTTCTGCACGCTTCATGATCATCACCATGATAATCACACCTTTGAAGATACTTCGAAGGGGCAGGCGTGGTTTGCGTTGGTTGATGAAACGCCGTCAGTATCTTGCCGTTGCTGCCTTCGGTTACGGGCTGTTGCACAAGGTACTTTACTTGCACGACATAGGCACTGTTGGACTTTCTGGTGGTGAGATTTCAAAATTCTACATTTGAACTGGGTGGCTCGCTTTTTTCATCTTGGTCCCGCTTGCGATCACCTCCACAAACGGTTGGGTGCGCCGCTTTGAGCTTAAATGGAAATCGCTACAATGAGAGGTTTATGGCGCCGCAGTTTTGAAGTTGTTTCACTGGGACACGCTGTACGAATGGGGCGACATCGGCCCCACGCTTGTTCAGTTCATGCCGTTGGCGTTGCTTGAGACCTACCGCTCTATGTACACCGACGCAGAGGGTCCCAAGGTTTGGCTGCTTAATTGCCCGTTTGAGAGCTTTTCTTAAGGCGCTTCCAAACCACCACACAGGCCAGAATTTCAATCGCAACTACGACAACATGCATACCAAAATCCATCGCCGGACTAGCAGGTGCATTTGCAATCGGGAAGAGTGGATCGATAATCGTCTCAGTGCCTTCGCGTAGAATGTTCATGAAAAGCACCACAAGGAATTGCCGCGCATTTTGCGTGATCATAACAAAGATCGACGCTGCAGCCATAGTTAACGTGCGACCACCCATCTCATAGACAAGATTCAAATCAGGCGTCCCATTGACCGTGACACCTGTTGCAGCAAGCAGATCATGATCGAAGAAATACATGTAGACCTGACCGAGCATGATCAAAGTCAGCAGAACTTGAAGGACGTTTACCCAGATCGGAATGTCTGATTTCAGGAACTTTTGCATTTTATGCAATCCGTTTAATCTTGAGCTTTGTCTTCAAATCCGTCTTGCAGAAGGCGTGCAGAAAGCACGTCTTCTCTGAAATATCGAGCATCTCTTGCGCGGTTGCATCGCTCTCAGAGGTTTCAAGATAGACATGTGTTTCAATCGGATCCGCACTACCTGCTTTGCCAGTGCCACCGCTCGCGCCACCTAGGCTAAAGTGCGTGTCCTGCACGATGCGGTAATCAGGTAAGTCGAGTTTCAGCATCGACACGAAGCGTCCGAACTGCGTCATAAAGCAAAAGCCGATGCCAGCAGAGATCAGAGTATTCGCATCTGGTGCGCGGCCATCTTCTGAACTGAGTAGCATAAACGATGTTCCATAGGGCGAGTATTGCATCTGCTGGATTTGCTTAATTCCATCCTTTCGCAATTCAGCCACCGCACCAATATTTAGACGTCGGTTCTGCTCATCACTCAGGGAAGACGCGTTGGTCGCAGTACCACCGCTTACATCTTTTTTTGGTGTTGGTCCAACCTTGGTCATCAAGCCATCTGTAGCATCCGTAGGCATCGCTTTGGCAAAATGATCGCCGGGGTCAGGCAGTATCGTGCCGCTAAATTCAAAAGCATTGGCGGTCGCTAGCTCTGAACCGTTTTTGCTCAACTTAAACAAGCTCTCAATCTGCCCACGCATCAAGCCATTGAGTGGAGATGCATAGGTAGCGTTCACCAAAAAATCATTCAATGCAGCATCATCGAGATCACAATCAATCTCGACTTGTAGCTCAATATTTTCCGCTCCACCTACCATGGTACGCTTCATCATTGAGCCTTTCATAGTATAGTAATTATCCTGAATAAGCTTGAGCTTACGGATCTCAACACCCTGTTGTTCAGCTAGCGCTATGATTTCGTTCATGTAACTTGCAGCCATTCCGCAAGACAGAAACGCAAGTGGGCAGCAAGCCGCGTCATGGCCATTCAAGTACTGTCCTTCATCACTTACAAAACGCCATGTGTCGCCGGTCTTGGCAGAGCGCACCAAGGCCTCTTTCTGGAAACCACTCAACGAGCGCACCCATGTTCGATCCGCATCGCCTATGCGATTTTCAGGTGCTTGAATTCCAATCTCATCTGCATTTGCAACTTTGAAGAACGGTGTTTGAGTGCTTCTTCCAATAATATCTTCGCCAAGATGTGCCATCAGTCGAATTCCTTCTAGAAACCTTATTATTAGTGTTGGTTTAGTGTGCTTTTGGCCCAGATTCGAAATCAGGAGCCGTTGCTGGAGGCTTTACGTCCTCTTCATTCCAGTACCCGATAAGCACGCCAAACTTGTCCTCAAGACCGACCATTTGCTCCGCCCGTTCTTCTGATACGGTTTCGCGTTGGCGATACTGTAAAGACCAGTCAGCTAAAGCGTAGTGCATATATTGCCGGGCATCTGTGTGATCATCTGAGTTTCCCAAATCGACAAATTCGTCTGGGTCATTTGTTAGATCAAACAGAATTGGCAAAAATCCGGGTGCGTGGATGTATTTCCATCGATCATTCTTGATCATATAGATCCGGCACTCGAGCGGTGCGCGACCTGTCTTTGGGCTGAAGGACTGTTGAAAATAATCATATTCACTAACAACGAATTCGCGCCACGGCACGTCATTCCCTTGCAGTAAAGGCATTAGGGAACGACCATCAAGAATGTGCTTAGGCACAGCTCCACCAGCATACTCGATAAACGTCGGCACAAGATCAATTGCTTCAACAGGTGCGTTCTGCACACTACCGCGCGTATTGTCACATGACGGATCAGGGTCGGAAATGATAAGTGGGACTTTAACGGCAGGATCGTGGAAAAAATCTTTGTCCCCCATCCAGTGATCACCAAAATATTCTCCATGATCTGATGTGAACACAATCATCGTGCTCTTCATAAGATCCTTTTTTTCCATGAACTCGAAAAGTATGCCAAGTTGATCATCTATTTGTTTGATCAGCCCCATATACGCAGGTATCACAGTCTCGCGGGCCTCTTCCCTGGAGAAAGTTTGCCCGCAAATCCGTTCTTGGAAGTGCTGTGCAAGTTGGTTGGTATTTTCGCGTTCTGTTTCAGACCTGTGAACATCCTGAACATCCGCCGCTGAGTACATATCGTTGTAGGGCGCAGGTGCAATGTAGGGCCAGTGTGGCTTGATATAACTCAGGTGAAGACACCATGGCTTTTCGCCATCGTCTTCTTCGATAAATTGCATTGCGCGGCGGGTCATATAGGGTGTTTCGGAGTCTTCTTCACTTACCCGCGCTGGCAGTTGCGCGACATCATTGAAGAATCCTGAACGGATTTCGCCCCTGCGCTCAACCGAGTTCGCAGCCCAATGCCAAGGGTTCTCGTGGTCGTCATAGCCGCGTTCTTTGAGGTAATTATTATACGCAACATTCGGCTTCAAAACCAGGTCGGGATGGATACCATCATCACGCTCATAAGGTTCGAACCCGATTTGTGAATGATGCACACCGATCGGGCTCGCTGGTTCAATGCCGAGACGTTTCATCCCTTCTTGATCAGGGATCATGTGGGTCTTGCCTACTAGAACTGGGCGAATTCCCAAAGGCTTGAGATGGTCGCCAATGTTAAGTTCTCCCACGCGCAAAGGTACGAAATTGGCGGTCGCCCCATGATTAGATGGATAGCGCCCCGTGTATGTACTCATGCGACTTGGGCCGCAAATCGGAGACTGCACGTAAGCATTAGAAAAGCGAACACCGCGCTCTGCGAGAGAGTCGATGTTGGGCGTGTGCAAGGTCTTGTGACCTGCACAGGATAGGTAATCATAGCGCAATTGATCGCACATGATGAAGAGGATGTTCTTGCGCTGGGACATAAGGTTTAAAGGTTCACCTTGCCGCCATCGACGTTGATCGTCTGACCAGTGATAAAATCGCTGTCAGATGTGCACAAAAATATGAGCGTTCCAAGAAGATCTTCGGGCACCATTTCGCGTTTGATCGAACGGGAATCAACGGTGGGAGCGCGTGCGCGATCCCATTTTTTGTTGTCGCGAATAGAGCTGCTTTCGGTTAGGCCAACGGCTATTGCATTGATTTGAATATTCTTTTCACCAAGTTCGCGCGCATGACCACGGGTCAAACCGATAACAGCGGCTTTGGATGCGGTGTAATGTGATAGGCCAGGAGGGCCATAATAGAACGTACCAGAGGCGATGTTGACAATCTTGCCACCACCCGCGCGTACCAGCGCAGGAAGCGCAGCTTTAGTCGATTGGTGAATTGAGCGCGCGTTGATTGTCATAACCTTATCAAATTCGTCATTATCGATCTGGAAAAACGGTTTCAGTTCCAAGTTTGCAAAGAGACCTGCGTTGTTGACAACGATGTTGAGCGCACCAAATTCTTCTTCAGCTTTCGCGACCATCGCATTCAGATCATCATCTGATGTTACATCCACAATCATACCAACGGCACGGCCACCCTCTGCAGCGTTGATCTCGGCCACCACCTCTGCTGGGTCAAGAATGTCAGTCACCATGACGTTGGCCCCCTCATTGGCCAATTTTTTCGCATATTCCGCGCCAATGCCGCGCGCAGCACCAGTGATTGCGGCTGTTTTTCCAATTAGTCGGCCCATGTCAGCCTCCTCTATTTCCTAGATTTCAATTTCAAGAATCTTAGCAACTTCTGGCCAGCTTTTGATCCCGTTCTCACGCAGATCATTCGTGAGATCTTCGGGCACCCAGTCGATAAAGCAAGGTTTGAAATTCTCACGCGCTTCGATGGCCTCGAACCAGCGCTCCACATTGGGCAAACGTCCACCTTCCCACATGCCGCGCATCGACATCATTGCAAGACGATTGATGTAGGGTGTCAGCGCGATGTCAGCGATGGAGAATTTATTGCCAACCAGCCAATCATTACCAGTCAGCGCTTTGTCCATCTTGTGCAGATAGCTGTCGTAAAGTTTAACTTTTCCCAACGCTCCAGGTGCCTCAAAGCCTTGGCGCACGATAGCATCTTTGAAACTCTTCCAATCAGATGTGACAGAAAAATCTGGTGTGGAGGCAAGGAATTTATTTGCTCCTTCTTTACCAAGCTTGCGCAAAACTGTGTGGCGGTGCGAACATAAAAACGTCATCGCGCCACAAGCAGGATGCAGATCCTCATCCACCGCTTTGGTCCAATAGCGCGCCTGCGCGCGCTCCCAAGGATCTTTGGGATGAGTAGAATTTTCTGGTGCAATTTGATCGAGGTATTCGATGATCACAGTACTGTCTGGGATAACCAAGTCATCATGCACAAGTGTTGGCACAACCGACTTCGCATTGATCTTTTGATACTCGGGTGTGAATTGCTCACCTGCAAGAATATCGATGTAAACACCTTCCCATTTCATGCCTTTTTCCGCCATCGCAAAGCGAACCTTAGCAGCGCATACTGATGATCCGTGATGATAAAGTGTAAAAGTCATAATTGCACCGTAACCCATTTGAGTTCTGTCATTGCTTCCATGTCTGCGTCCGTGCCTTCGCGACCTACGCCGCTTTCGCCATTTCCGCCAAAGGGCACATGGGCCTCGTCGTGAATGGTTGGACCATTTATGTGGCACATGCCCGCTTTGGAATTACGCACGAAGTGGAAAGCTTTGTCGATGTCTTTGGTGAATATCGCAGATGATAGCCCATATTCAGTGTCGTTCGCTTTTTCCAATCCTTCCTCGTAGTTCTCAATTGGATAGATCGCAGTGACTGGGCCAAATGTTTCCGTTTGGCAAACAGTCATGTCCTCCGATACCTCTGTGAGCAAAGTCGGCTGGCACCGATTACCTTCCCATTCGCCGCCGATCACATTTGCACCTTTGGCGCGCGCGTCGTCGATATGGCTTTTTATTCGTTCTCGTTGTCGTGGCGAAATTATTGGCGCGATAACAGTATTCGGGTCGCGCAGATCGCCCATACCAAGTTTGCGGATGATCATCGAGAAACGCTTTACGAATTCATCGTATAAAGGTCGTTCCACATAGAAACGGCTCGACGCTATGCAGGCTTGTCCTGCGAACATAAAGACAGAGCGCGCGGCAAGCAGCATCACGTTGTCCAAGTCGGCATCTGCGAGGATTATCGTGGGGCTTTTACCGCCCAATTCCAGCGTGTTCGGCGTTTTATTCTTGGCGCAGATCTCGTTGATATGCTGACCCACCAACGTTGAGCCTGTGAACGTCAAAAAATCGATATCTTTGTGGCCGGTCAGATCATCGCCAATCTCTGCGCCCATGCCTGTTACCACATTATACACACCATCGGGGATACCAGCTTCTTCAACGATCTCCGCGAAGATCAAACTCAGATGAGGGGCCATTTCAGAGGGTAGATGGACAACCGTGTTTCCGACCGCCAAGGCATTGGCCACCAAACGTGTAGTCTTTATCAGTGGCACATTAAACGGTGTGATCACTGCGACAACACCAAGCGGTTCACGGATGGACATCGAGAACGTACCGGGGCGATCAGATGGGATCGTCTCGCCACGCACATTGCGACACAAACCGGCGGCGGCACGGATCATCGTCAAGCCTTTAGTGAATTCAAACATTGCCTTTTGCACGGGTGAGCCGATCTCGTCGATCAAGCAATTTACCAGATCTTTCTGACGCGCTTCCATGATTTCTGCGACCCGCAAGAGCCAGCGCTCGCGCTCGGTTGGCGTTGTTTCTTTGTAAGATGTGAAGGCTGCCTTTGCTGCCGCCACTGCATTGAAGATATCTTCGGTCGTTCCTTTCGCAGCAAAAGCATAATGCGAGTCGTCAAGAGGGTTAAACACTTCGAACATTGCACCAGCCGCTGCATCGACCCATTGCCCTGCAATAAAGTGCTTCAAGGATTTACTGTCTGTCCCACCATCCATGAAAAGGCTCCTTTTGCCGCGCGTTACTTGGCATGGGTCTGAACTTTATAACCGGTTTGGGATCCCAAAAAAAGAGCAGGCCACAGCTTCACGCTAGATTCTGTGTATTGAAGCCTATACAATTACCATTATGGATCCCAAATCAAGCACAAAATTTTAAAATCGATAAGTTTTGGTCGCAATGTTGACTTTGGGATCCCAATAGGCTGAATGGGCCTATGGAATCTATTGATACAGAACTTGCAGCGCGAATTCGCAATGACATCGTGCTCGGCAATTATGGTGAAGAAGAACGCATCTCCGAGGCGCGCTTGTGCGATACCCACAAGGTTTCTCGCACGCCGGTGCGCCTTGCTCTTCGTATGTTAGAGCATGAAGGGCTCATTCGACGCAGCGAAGGGCGCGGCTATTTTGTTAACGCACCAAATGTAAATGACGTCTTGCAAGCAGTGCAGGTACGCGGCCACCTCGAAAGCCTCGCCGCGCGGCTCATGGCGCAATCGCCTGATCGACTCAGCACACTTCCTATCTTGGAAGCGGCGATTGAAGAGATCGATAGGCTTATTTTAGTGGGCAAGATGGATCACGCTTCAATTCGCTTAATACAAAAACAGAATGCAGTGTTTCACAAAACGATTTTGGAATGTTGCGGCAATGATTTTATCGGCTTTACGTGTAGTCGTATCAGTCACATGCCGATGCTAGAGGTTGGGGCCATGGTTTTCGATCGGCAAGTTCTGTCCACAAAGGAGGGCAAGGAGAGGAGCAACTTCCGCCTTAAACTTGGAAATTCACAACATAAAGTGATCTTTGAGGCCATTCAAAAGGGCGACGCTGTGCGAGCCGAAGGCGTTATGCGCGAGCATTCGAACACTATGATTGAATACATTCAGGTTTTTGAAAAGCGCACAAAAGAAGAGCTTACAATCAAAGATTTGATCGACTATTCTGGCCTCAGTGTTATGCGCAAAGAGCATGACACGACTGGGAAAGAAAAATCTCTGTAGCTAAGTAAGATATACTTCTTTTTTGCTGCTTGAGTAACCTGTTCACTTCTTCAGAGTAGTAGAGGCAGTCAGCGAATACTCCCTTTAGAGTTGGCTCATTGCTGT